>NZ_JAFLRF010000005.1:0-246292 GCF_017315705.1 Trinickia mobilis
ACGGCATCGGCGGTATCGTCGGCGCGCTTCTGACCGGCGTGTTCGCGGTGAAGGACATCGGCGGCGCGGACGGCAATCTGATCCTGCAGGCGAAGGGCGTACTGACGACGCTCGTTTACAGCGGCGTGGTGAGCTTCATCCTCTTGAAGGTGATCGACATGGTGATGGGCCTGCGCGTGGCCGAGGAAGAAGAGCGCGAAGGCCTCGACGTGGTGCTGCACGGCGAGCACGTCGAATAACGGCTGGCTGCTCGCCTGCGACAAATACGGGGGTTAAGCGCAGCGACTTTGGCCCGCCTTCACGGCGGGCTTTTTTGTGTCGACCGGAGTTAGCGCTTTAGCGCTTACTCCGGTCCCATGCAACGCGGTCGACCGGAGTTAGCGCTTTAGCGCTTACTCCGGTCCCATGCAACGCGGTCCCATGCAACGCCCGCGGCAACCGCGGGCCTTTGTCCTTGTTGTCTATCGGGTCAATAGGAAAATCGCATGCGGATCCCGCTTGCGAATGGAGAAAGCGTCCCCAAATCGGCGGGGTATTTGCTCTACAATCTTCTTCTCCATCTGCGAGTGATCAATGGTTCCGCACCTAGTTACGGCGTTAAACGGCCCGCTGCTCGATCTCGAGCGGAAGATCCTCGACGCCACGCCCGCCATCGAACGCTGGTTCCGCCTCGAATGGCAAGAGCATACGCCGCCGTTCTATTGTTCGGTGGACTTGCGCAACGCAGGCTTCAAGCTCGCGCCGGTCGATACGAACCTCTTTCCGGGCCGATTCAACAATCTGCCGCTCGAAGTGCTGCCGCTCGCCGTGCAGGCGGCGATGGCTTCGATCGAAAAAATCTGCCCTGACGCGAAGAATCTGCTGATCATTCCCGAGCGTCATACACGCAACGCGTTTTATCTGGAGAATGTCGCGCGGCTTGCGACCATCATGCGGCAGGCGGGGCTGAACGTGCGCTTCGGCACGCTCGACGAAAGCATCCACGGCCCGGTCACGATCGCGCTCGCCGATGGCCAGAAAATCGTGCTTGAACCGCTCGAGCGGACGTCGCGGCGTCTCGGGCTCAAGAACTTCGATCCTTGCTCGATCCTTTTGAACAACGACTTGTCGGCGGGCGTTCCGAGCGTGCTCGAGAACCTGCACGAGCAGTACGTGCTGCCGCCGCTGCACGCGGGGTGGGCCGTGCGCCGCAAGTCGACGCATTTTTCCTGCTACGAAGACGTCGCGAAGAAGTTCGCGAAGATGGTCGAGATCGACCCGTGGATGGTGAATCCGTACCATGCGCATGTCGAAGACGTCGACTTTCAGGCGCGTACCGGTGAGGAGGCGCTCTCCGATGCGATCGACGTCGTGCTCAAGAAGATTGCGCGCAAGTACCGCGAATACGGCATCACAGAGCGGCCGTACGTCGTCATCAAGTCCGATGCCGGCACCGATGGGCGCGGCGTGTTGACCGTGCACGACGCGGCAGAAGTCGCGAGTCTCACGAAGCGCGAGCGCGAGCGGATGACCGTGACGAAGGACGGTCTCGAAGTGCACGACGTGATCGTGCAGGAGGGCGTCTATACGTTCGAGCGGGTCGGCGACGAAGTGGCCGAGCCGGTCGTGTACATGATCGATCGCTATGTGGTGGGCGGCTTCTATCGCGTGCACGGCGGCCGCGAGCGCGATCAGAACCTGAACGCGCCGGGCATGCATTTCGTGCCGCTCGGCTTCGAGCACACCGCGCTGCCGGACGCGCACGCGAAGCCGGGCGCCGCGCCGCCGAACCGCTTCTATATGTACGGCGTGGTGGCGCGCTTGGGGCTCCTCGCAGCATCGGTGGAGCTCGAGAAGACCGATCCGGAAGCGATTCAGGTCTGACACCGGAAGCACTCGGGCGGTCAACGGCGCCGCCCCGGGCAGCGCCGTCCGGCGCGCGAACCAATGATGAACAAGACAAAGCCCGCACAGGGCATCAGAGACTCCATGGACATTCTTTTTATCGCCGACCCGCTTGATCGCTTCAAGATCTACAAGGATTCGACCTACGCGATGATGGCCGAAGCGGTGCGCCGCGGGCACACGATCTACGCGTGCGAGCCGCAACATCTCGCGTGGACCGGCAGCCGCGTCGAAGCGAGCGTGAAGCGCGTGACGCTCGTCGGCGATGAAGCGGACCGCCATCGTGATCCCTGGTACGAAGCCGCCGCGCACGAAACGCGCGCGCTGCAATCGTTCGGCGCGGTGCTGATGCGCAAAGACCCGCCGTTCGACATGGAATACGTGACGTCGACGTGGCTGCTCGAGCTGGCGGAGCGTGCGGGCGCGCGCGTTTTCAACAAGCCGCAGGCGATTCGCGATCACTCGGAGAAGCTGGCGATCGGCGAGTTCGCGCAATTCGTCGCGCCGACGCTCGTCACGCGCGACGCCGCGCGTCTGCGCGCGTTTCATGCCGAGCACGGCGACGTGATCCTGAAGCCGCTCGACGGCATGGGCGGCATGGGCGTATTCCGCGTGAAGGCCGATGGCATGAACCTCGGCTCGATCGTCGAAATGCTGAGCCACGACGGCGCACGCTCGGTGATGGCGCAGAAGTTCATCCCCGAAATCTCGGCCGGCGACAAGCGGATTCTGCTGATCGGCGGCGAGCCGGTGCCGTATTCGCTCGCGCGTATTCCTCAGGGCAACGAGGTGCGCGGCAACCTCGCGGCGGGCGGTGTCGGCGTCGCGCAGCCGCTCACCGCGCGCGACCGTGAGATCGCCGAAACGCTCGCCCCGGTGCTCGCGGCGCGCGGCCTGTTGCTCGTCGGGCTCGACGCGATCGGCGACTGGCTGACCGAGGTCAATGTCACGAGTCCGACGTGCTTCCGGGAAATCATGGACCAGACCGGCTTCGACGTCGCCGCGATGCTCATTGACGCGCTGGAGCGCGCGACAGGCTGAGGCGCCCGGCTAGGCGGCCTTGGCTGACCGGCGCGCGTCCCGCCGCTGGGCGTGGCGGAACGTCACTAGCCAGTTAATGCGCGGAAAAGCGCGAAAATGGCCTGATACAATGCCCGCTCTTTCAGGCAGGACGTCCGAACCCGGCAAGGGCGGCGCGTCCCGCGAGCGGACTTCGAGCCGGGCGCCGCGGCTTGGCCGGAACCGATCCGGCGCGCGGCGGCCCGACGACCGGCGCCACAGCCCCGATGGCGGCCGGCCGTCCACTCGGACCAGCATGAGGGGCATGTGCCAGGCGCGGGCCGCAACTATCCCGGTTCTGCGCTTCGGGCCGCTTTTCGTTGTAAGGCTGACATGGCAGGCATTTTGATCATTGCGCACGCTCCGTTCGCTACCGCGCTACGCGAGTGCATCGCTCACATATACGGCGGGCTGCCCGCGCGCATCGGCGCGATCGACGTGATGCCCGACTGCGATCCCGCTCAGGTCATCGATCTCGCGCAATCTGAACTCGACCGCTTACGGGAAGACAACGGCGCCCTCGTCCTGACCGACATGTTCGGTGCGACGCCGGCGAACATCGCGAGCCGCCTCGCGACGCTGCCATCGGTGCGCGTCTTGGCTGGCGTGAACCTGCCGATGCTCGTGCGCGCCGTGTGTTACCGCACGACGCCGCTCGATACGCTCGTCGACAAGGCGCTGGCGGGCGCGGCCAAGGGCGTGCATGCGATCGGACCGTCGACACCGCCGCCCGTGAAATGCGCGGCCGACGTCGATTGCCTGCCGGCGCGCTCGCCGGAGGCTTGCCCGAGCGCGGCGGCCGGCGGCGCTGCCGGCTGCGCGCCGGCGCCCAACCCCAATCCGGCTGGATCCTGACCGAACGGCCATTCCTCAGACACCATTCGCGCTTCGGAACATCATGCTGCAACAAGAAACAACTATCGTGAACAAACTGGGCCTGCACGCACGCGCGTCGGCCAAACTGACTCAGCTCGCCGGCAACTATCAGTCGGAAATCTGGATGAGCCGCAATGGCCGGCGCATCAACGCGAAGAGCATCATGGGCGTCATGATGCTGGCGGCCGGGATCGGCAGCACGGTGACGATCGAAACGGAAGGGCCGGACGAGGCGGACGCAATGCTGGCACTCCTGAAATTGATCGCCGATAAATTCGGCGAGGGCCAATGAGCGACGGTGCAGACTGAGACCTCTGTCTCCACACGAACGCCGCGGTCATCCGCGGCGTTTTTTTGTGCCGACTAGAGTTAGCGCTTTAGTGCTTACCCCATGGTCCCTTGCAACGCAGCAAGAAAATCGTACAGAGACACGCCGGCTGGGCATCCGGCTTGTCTGGGTCAGCTACCGAAACCGCTAACCATGCTGCGCCGCACGCAGTCATGCATCGTTTGCGGAATTTATAATCGGTAGTTAGGGTCACAAACCCATTGCGGCGGCTTATCGCGGCATCACACACAACTAGAGGAGGTGCGCGTGTCGTTCACGCTGCATGGAATTCCCGTGTCACGCGGCATCGCCATCGGGCGAGCCTATCTGATAGCGCCGGCCGCGCTTGACGTCGATCATTACCTGATCGAGCCTGCCCAGATCGAAGGGGAGCTCGAGCGCTTTCGCGCGGCTTTGAAAGTCGTGCACAGCGAGCTCGAACTGCTGCGCGAGGATCTCGCCGCAGACGCGCCGAGCGAAGTCGGCGCCTTCATCAATGTCCACACGATGATCCTGAACGACGCGATGCTCGTGCAGGAAACGATGGATCTCGTGCGGACGCGCCGCTACAACGTCGAATGGGCGCTGACCGAACAGCTCGAACGCCTGTCCCGCCATTTCGACGATATCGAAGACGAGTACCTGCGCGAGCGCAAGGCCGATATCCACCAGGTGGTCGAGCGCGTGCTGAAGGCGTTGGCGGGCGCGCCGTCGGCGGCCGCGCTGCTCGGCCACGGCATGCATGCGCATGCTAGCGACGAAATGATCGTGGTCGCGCACGACATCTCGCCCGCCGACATGATGCAGTTCAAGACGCAAACGTTTCAGGGCTTCGTCACCGATCTCGGCGGGCGGACGTCGCATACGGCGATCGTCGCTCGCAGCCTCGGCATTCCGGCCGCGGTGGGCGTGCAGCAGGCCAGCTCGCTGATCCGGCAGGACGATCTGATCATCGTCGACGGCGACCACGGCATCGTGATCGTCGACCCGGCGCCGATCGTGCTCGAGGAATATTCGTACCGGCAAAGCGAGAAGGCGCTCGAGCAGCGCAAGCTGCAGCGACTGAAGTTCTCGCCGACGCAAACGCTGTGCGGCACGAAGATCGAGCTGTGCGCGAACATCGAGTTGCCCGAGGACGCGCAGGCGGCGGTGGATGCGGGGGCGGTCGGCGTCGGCCTTTTCCGCACCGAGTTCCTGTTCATGAATCACCGCGATCGGCTGCCGGAGGAAGAGGAGCAGTTTGCCGCGTACAAGCGGGCGGTCGAGCTGATGAACGGCCTGCCGGTGACGATCCGCACGATCGACGTCGGCGCCGACAAGCCGCTCGATTCGATCGGCAGCGAAGGCTACGAAACGGCGCCCAATCCGGCGCTGGGCCTGCGGGCGATCCGCTGGAGCCTGTCCGAGCCGCATATGTTCCTCACGCAACTGCGCGCGATTCTGCGCGCGTCGGCGTTCGGCCAGGTGAAGATCCTGATCCCGATGCTCGCGCACGCGCAGGAAATCGATCAGACGCTCGACCTGATCCGCGAGGCGAAGCGCCAGCTCGACGACGCCGGTCTGCCGTACGACCCGAATGTGCGCATCGGCGCGATGATCGAGATCCCGGCCGCTGCGATCGCGCTGCCGCTTTTTCTCAAGCGGCTCGATTTCCTGTCGATCGGCACGAACGATTTGATTCAGTACACGCTGGCGATCGACCGTGCCGACAACTCGGTCGCGCATCTTTACGATCCGCTGCATCCGGCTGTGCTGCACCTGATCGCGTTCACGCTGCGCGAAGCGAAACGAGCGGGCGTGCCGGTGTCGATCTGCGGGGAAATGGCGGGCGATCCGCAACTCACGCGCTTGTTGCTCGGCATGGGCCTCACCGAGTTCTCGATGCATCCGAGCCAACTGCTCGTCGTGAAGCAGGAGATCCTGCGCTCGCATTTGAAGACGCTGGAGAAGCCCGTTGCAGACGTGCTGGCGTCGTTCGAACCGGAAGAGGTGCAGGCGGCGCTCAAGCTCGTCGCCGAGTGTTGAAATTGGCGTGCGGGCCTTTGCGTGGCCGGCAACGACGAAGGGCGGCGGTTTCTCGAACCGGCCGCCCTTCGCGTTTTCAGAAGTCTCCAGCGCGCTTCAATCCGCGTGCGCTTTCCCGCATACCGGGCAATCCGGCTGGCGTGCGATCTTCATCGTGTTCCACTCCATCCGCAGCGAGTCGAGCATCATGAGCCGGCCGGCCAGCGTCGTGCCGACTTTCGCGATCACGCGCAGCGCCTCGGCCGCCTGCATCGCGCCGATGATGCCGACCGTCGGTGCGAACACGCCCATCGTCGAGCAGGCGACTTCTTCGAAAGGCTGATCTTCGGGAAACACGCACGCGTAGCACGGCGAAGCATCGTTGCGGAAATCGAACGTGCTGATCTGGCCGTCGAAACGCAGCGCCGCGCCCGACACGAGCGGCACCCCATGCGCGACGCACGCGCGGTTGATCGCGTGGCGGGTGGTGAAGTTGTCGGTGCAGTCAAGCACGACGGTCGCGCGCGGCACGGCTTCGTCGAGCCAGGCATCGTCGACGCGTTCCGCGATGGCGTGCACGACGACGTCGGGATTCAGTTGCGCGATCGTATCGCGCCCCGACTCGACCTTCTTGCGCCCGACCGAAGCCGTGACGTGCAGGATCTGCCGCTGCAGGTTCGTGAGATCGACGGTATCGGCATCGACGAGGGTCAGCGTGCCGACGCCTGACGCCGCCAGGTACATCGCCGCCGGCGAGCCCAGCCCGCCGGCGCCGATGACGATCGCATGCGCGTCGAGAAAATGCTGCTGCGCCTCGATGCCGAGCTCGTCAACGAGGATATGGCGGGAATAGCGGAGGAGTTGATCGTCGTTCATGGGGCGGCGCGTCGTGGGGCGCGCGGCACGTACGAGGCGCTCGTGCGGCGTGCTGCGCGATAAGTCGTTCTCGTTATTCTAATCGCGCAAAAGACAATGCCTTCGCAGCACTGAGGCTGCGAAGGCATGTGAGCTTGGGCGAGGAGCCTTACTTGCTCTGCGAAGCGGCCGGCTGGGGAGCCGACGCCGGCGCCGGGTCCGAGCCCGGCGTGGCCGGCAGCGCCGGCTTCACCGCGATCGGCGCCGAGGCCGAACGATTCGGCTTGTTCTCGGCCAGCGTGCGCTCGACGATCGACTTCGACGCCTGCACCGGCTTGCCTTCGAGCTTGTTCAACGCTTGCTGGAGCATGAAGTCGTCCGAGGTGCCGAACTCGACCGGCTTGCGGTCGCGGTCCTTCTGGCGCTGTTCTGGCGTCTTCTTGTCGTTCTGCTCTTCGAGCTGCTGCAACTGCAGCATGCGCTGCTGTTCGCGCTCTTCCTCTTCCTTCTTCTCGTTCGGATCCTGCGTATTCGCCAGGTGGTTCGAGTAGTCGACTTCACGCGTCACGAGTGCGTCATCCGGATCGCCGTCGGCGTATTGGTCGACGGCGATGTCGGGACGGATGCCCTTGTTCTGGATCGAGCGGCCGCTCGGCGTGTAGTAATACGCGGTCGTCAGGCGCAGTGCCGTGTCAGCGGTCAGCGGCCGCACGGTTTGCACCGAACCCTTTCCGAACGTCGTCTTGCCCATGATCAGCGCGCGACGCTGATCCTGCAGCGCGCCCGCGACGATTTCCGACGCCGACGCCGAGTACGCGTTGGTCAACACGACCATCGGCACGCTCTTGAAGACTGCCGGCAGGCCCTTCAACGGATCCGTATCGAACGACGGCAGGCGGTAGTTATCGTACGTATCGCGGTAGACCTCCTTCGAATCGGCGATTTGACCGTTGGTCGACACGACGACCGAATCCGGCGGCAGGAACGCGCCCGCGACGCCGACCGCACTTTGCAGCAGACCGCCGCCGTTGTTGCGCAGATCGATCACGATCCCCTTCAGGTTCGGCTGCTGGCGCGCGACGTCTTCGAGCCTGGCGGCGAGATCCGGCACCGTGCGCTCCTGGAAGCTCGTGATGCGGATATAGGCGTAGCCCGGCCCGAGGATCTTCATCTTCACGCTCTGCACCTTGATGATCGCGCGCGTCACCGTGATCGGGAACGTGCGGTCGTCGCTCTTGCGAAAGAGGGTCAGCGTGACCTTGGTGCCCGGGTCGCCGCGCATCTGCTTGACCGCCTGGTCGAGCGTCATGCCGCGCACGGGCTTGTCGTTGATGCGGGTGATAAGGTCGCCCGGGCGGATGCCGGCGCGGAAGGCCGGCGTGTCTTCGATCGGGGAAATGACCTTAATCAGGCCGTCTTCCTGGGAAATCTCGATGCCTAGGCCGGCGAAGCGGCCCTTGGTCTGCTCCTGAAGCTCTTCGTAGTCGGTTTTGTCGAGATACGACGAGTGCGGGTCGAGGCTCGACACCATCCCCTTGATCGCCGCGGTCAAGAGCTTCTTGTCGTCGACCGGTTCGACGTAGTCATGCTTGATCTGCCCGAACACCTCGGCGAAGAGGCGCAGTTGGTCGAGCGGCAGCGGCGCCGAGGCGGCCTGCTGGGCGGACGCGGACAGTTGCACCGTCGCGAAAACGCCGGTAGCCAGGCCCGCGGCGATCAGGCCGATATTCTTGAGTTTCATTCGCATAGAGTCTGTTGCGGTCGGGAGCGTGTGGGTGCGCCGGTAGCGGAGGACGAGCAAGTATAACTGCAAGCCTTGGATGCGGTAGATTCGAGACGGTATTCGCTGTTCGACAGCGAACTTTCGGGCGGGTTCGCCGATCGACGCGGCGCGCAGAAATCGGGCGGTCGGAACGCCGAATATTGAGGGGCGCGCTGTGCCGGGGCGCCAATCCCGGCACACGCCGTGCCTTTTGGCAGAGGTATCCTCAGGCGGATTGTCAGCCTGCCTTGCCTTGTTTTGCGACGGCGGCCTGCGCCTTCGCGATCGCTTCGGGGTCCCCCAGATATTCGCGGCGGATAGGTTTCAGGGTCTCGTCGAGTTCATAGACGAGCGGTACGCCGTTCGGGATGTTCAAGCCGACGATATCCCCGTCTGAAATGCCGTCGAGGTACTTGATCAGCGCGCGCAGCGAATTGCCGTGGGCGGCGATCACCACCTTCTTGCCCGCCTTGATGGCCGGCGCGATCGACTCGTTCCAGATCGGCAGCACGCGCGCGACGGTGTCTTTCAGGCATTCGGTGAGCGGCAGCTCGGCGCGCGGCACCTTCGCGTAGCGCGGATCGCCAAACGGTGCCCGGTCGTCGCTCGCGTCAAGCGCGGGCGGCGGCGTGTCGTAGCTGCGGCGCCAGATCAGCACTTGCTCGTCGCCGTATTTCGCGGCCGTTTCCGCCTTGTTCAGGCCGGCGAGGGCGCCGTAACTGCGCTCGTTCAGGCGCCACGAATGGACGACCGGGATATACATCAGGTCCATCTGATCCTGCACGTGCCACAGGGTGCGGATCGCGCGCTTGAGCACCGAGGTGTAGGCGATGTCGAACGTGTAGCCGGCTTCCTTGAGCAGGAGGCCCGCCTGTTGCGCTTCGCGGTTGCCTTGTTCCGTGAGGTCGACGTCGACCCAGCCGGTGAATCGGTTTTCCTTGTTCCACGTCGATTCGCCGTGGCGGATGAGGACGAGCTTGTGCATGAGAGGTGAGGTCGGTAGTGAGGAAGCCGCTTGCGTGCGTTAGGGCGACGCGGCCGTCTAGCGGGCGCTCGCCATCGCGTCAGACGGTTATTTTATAATGGCGGGATTGTCATTTTCGATTTCTCCTTTTTTTGGCGGATTCTTTCGTGAAGTTTTTCACCGATTACGTGAACCTTGTACTTATCGCGGCCGTCCTCATCTCAGGAGGGCTGCTGCTGTGGCCGACGATCGTCCGGCGCGGCCGGGGCGGGTTGTCCGCTCCCGAAGCGACGCAGCTGATCAACCGGCGCAACGCCGTGGTCATCGATCTGCGGTCCGCCACCGATTACGCGGGCGGACACTTGCCGCAGGCGCGCCATGTCGAGTTCGCGGAGCTTCAAGCGAAAATCGGCCAAATTGCCAGGAATAAGGGCACGCCGGTGTTGCTCGTCTGCCAGACTGGTCAGCAGTCGCACAAGGCGGTGCGGATTGCCGAAGCGGCGGGCTACACCGAAGTCCACGTGCTGCAAGGCGGAGTCAACGCGTGGCAGCAGGCCGGCATGCCGGTCGTCAAACAAGGAGTTGCTAAGTGAATAACGTCGTCATGTACAGCACGCAGGTGTGTCCGTATTGCCAGATGGCCGAGCGTCTTTTAAAGTCGCGCGGCGTTCAGAGCATCGAGAAAGTGCTGATCGACAAGGACCCTGCGCGGCGCGACGAAATGATGACCCGCACCGGCCGCCGCACTGTGCCGCAAGTGTTCATCGGCGACACGCACGTCGGCGGCTATGACGATCTGTCCGCGCTCGATCGCGCGGGCGGTTTGATGCCGCTGCTGGAACCGGCCTGATGCATGATTGATTGGCCGCAGGCGCGGGCTTAAGGCGCGCGCTGCTGCGGTGGCCTCTGTCCGGTGCATGGCGCCCGTCTGCGATGTCTGCGCGAGCTCGGGGTTCGAGCGTCGAGCAGGGCGTTCGCGGCGGCGCTCATCGTAACGGGCCGCCAAACCTCGGGGCCGGCGGGTCGCGGGAACATGCACATGAGTGGCCGGACTGCGTCCGGCTACCTCGAATTTACCTAGGGAGTCACCATGTCGGACCAAAATAACCAGCCGTTTTTCAATATTCAGCGCATTTACCTGAAGGATTTGTCGCTCGAGCAGCCGAATTCGCCGGCGATCTTCCTCGAGCAGGAAATGCCGGCGGTCGAGGTTGAAGTCGACGTGAAGGCCGAGCGCCTTGCTGAAAGCGTGTTCGAAATCCTGGTTACCGGCACGGTCACGGCCAAGGTCTCCGACAAGATCGCGTTCCTGATCGAAGCCAAGCAAGCGGGCATCTTCGACATCCGCAACATCCCGGCAGAGCAGATCGATCCGCTCGTCGGCATCGCATGTCCGACGATCCTGTTCCCGTACCTGCGCTCGAACATCGCCGATGCGATCACCCGCGCCGGCTTCCCGCCGATCCACCTCGCCGAAATCAACTTCCAGGCGCTCTACGAGCAGCGTCTCGCGCAGCTCAACGCAGCCCAAACGGGCAACGCGCAGAACGGCGCGACGCAGCACTAAGGCCGGACGGCGGTGCCGGGTATGAAGGTCGCCGTCCTCGGCGCCGGTGCATGGGGCACCGCACTTGCCGGCCATCTGGCCGCGCACAACGATGCGGTGCTGTGGGCGCGCGGCAGTGCGCTCATCGCCGAACTCTCCTCCACTCACGAAAATACGCACTATCTGCGCGATATCGCGCTGCCAGCTGCGCTTCGCTATGAGGCCGATCTGGCCGCGGCGCTGGCGCATGCGGCAGGCGACGACGCGCTGTGCGTCGTCGCAACGCCCGTAGCAGGATTGCGCACTCTGTGCCGTGCGATGCGCGATGCGCAGCAAGTGCCCGTGCATCTCGTGTGGGTCTGCAAGGGCTTCGAAGCCGACACGCAGTTGCTGCCGCATCAGGTGATCGCGGCCGAGCTGGCCGGGCATCCGAGCAACGGCGTGCTTTCCGGGCCGAGCTTCGCGCGCGAAGTCGGCTTGGGGTTGCCGGTTGCGTTGACGGTCGCGAGCGCGTCGCAAGCGTGCCGCGAGCGGACGCTCGCGGCGTTCCACCACGGAGCGATGCGGATTTATACGGGCGACGATGTCGTGGGCGTCGAAGTCGGCGGTGCGGTGAAGAACGTGCTCGCGATCGCCACCGGCATTGCCGACGGCCTCGGGCTCGGCCTGAACGCGCGCGCCGCGCTCATTACGCGTGGTCTCGCTGAAATGTCGCGCCTTGGCGTGACGCTCGGCGGCCACGCCGAAACGTTCACCGGGCTGACCGGCCTCGGCGACCTGATCCTGACTGCAACGGGCGACCTGTCGCGCAACCGTACCGTGGGCTTGCAGCTTGCCGGCGGGCGCACGCTCGACGATATCCTGGCCGCGCTCGGCCACATCGCCGAAGGCGTGCGCTGCGCGCAAGCCGTGCTCGCGCTCGCCCGCGCGCACGCGATCGAGATGCCGATTACGCAGGCTGTCTGCGCTGTGCTGTTCGAGGGCGTCGCGCCGCGCGATGCCGTCAGCGCCCTGCTGCGGCGGGATGCCCGGGCGGAGTGAACGTGTCCGGGCGTAAGCCCGATGGCGGGGCGGGCAGCGTCTTTCCCATTCGATGAACGGCGCCGCATCCGTGTCGTCGCGCGATGAGGCGACGTCGCGGTTCACGGAGGCTGCCATGCTCACCATCGGTCAATGCTCGCTCGAGGCGCAAGCCGTCGATACCACCTCGCTCGCCGGCGTTGCATGAGACCCGAGTAAGCGCTCTGCACGGGGTCGGAGTAAGTGCTGAAGCACTAACTCCGACCGACAGCTGAAGCGCCAACTCTGGTCGACAGCTTTGCATGTGACCCGAGTAAGCGCTAAAGCGCCAACTCTGGTCGACAGCTTTGCATGGGACCCGAGTAAGCGCTAAAGCGCCAACTCTGGTCGACATCAAGCGCCGCCTTCGAAATCCGCCTGACGCCAAGCCTCGAACACGACGATCGCCACCGTATTCGACAGATTCAGGCTGCGGTTGCCCGGGCGCATCGGCAACCGAACGCGCTGTTCGTTCGGAAAGCAGTCGAGGACGCCAGCAGACAAGCCGCGCGTCTCCGCGCCGAACACGAACCAATCGCCCGGCTGGAATGCGTGGTCGTGAAAGCGCCCCGAGCCGCGCGTCGTGAAGGCGAACATGCGCGCCGGATCGGGAGTCTCGGTGGCGACGAACGCATCCCAATCGCGATGCACGTGCATCTGCGCGTATTCGTGATAGTCGAGGCCGGCGCGGCGCATTTTCGCGTCGTCGAGCGGGAAGCCGAGCGGTTCGATCAGATGGAGCCGCGCGCCCGTGTTCGCGCACAGCCGGATGACATTGCCGGTGTTCGGCGGAATTTCGGGTTCGACGAGGACGACGTTGAACATGATTCGATCGATGCAAAACTAGTTTTTCGGGGTGCGCAGCACGACGAAGTTCGTCACGCGCCGCGCGCCGGCCGCCTTCAGTGTGCGCGCGAGCGCTTCGAGCGTCGCGCCGGAGGTCATCACGTCGTCGACGATCGCCACGTGCAAGCCGCGCACCGGTCTCGCGACGGCGAACGCGGTGCCGACGTTGTGCCGGCGCGCTTCGAGGTCGAGCCGCGATTGCGGCGCCGTGTATGCGTCGCGTCTGAGCAATGCGGCATCGGCCGGAGCGCGCAGCGCACGCGCGAGCGGCTTTGCGATTTCCCAAGCCTGGTTGAAGCCGCGCTCGATCAAGCGCTTTTTCGCGAGCGGCACCGGAGCGATTACGTCGGGCCAATCGCCGGTATCGAGCCGGTCGTCGGCGAGTTGCGCGAGACGCGCTGCGAACTCGCGTCCGAGCGCCAGACGCGCGCGAAACTTGAGGCCGAGCGCGAGGCCGTCGAGCGGCGCGCGATAGTCGGCGAGCGCGAGCGTCGCATCGAACGGCGGAGGCTCGCTCGCGCAGTCGCTGCACTGATAGCGCGCGGACCCGCTCGTGCGCCTGCGCCCCGAAGACGCCAGCGGCAGGGCGCAACACACGCACCTCAGTCGCGCGTCGTTCCAATAGGCGCCGTCACATTCGATGCATACCGTTCGCTGCGACAAATTGCCGCATAAAACGCACAGATTGGGCAAGGCGACGCGCGCAAGCCGTGCAGCGCGTACCGAAGCATCGTCGAGCCACGCTCGGACGCGCTTTTCGAGACCGCGGCCACGCGGCGACACGAATGCTGAGAGCGGCTGCGATTTCACTGCGCGCGTCACGCCAAGGCTTCCTTCGCTGAAGGGATCGGAGCGAGCGAGTATACTTCGGGCTCTTCGCCAGTTCGACCGTCATGTCCCCAACTCCCGCAAAGTCTGGCCGTCCGGCCTACGATTCCCGGCGTTTGCGGCAGATTTTCGACCGCCGCGCCGCCATGTTCGGCGACGTCGCTTTTCTGCCGCGCGAGATCGCGCAGCGCATGCGCGAGCGTCTCGACTACATCAAGGTGAGCCCTGCGAGCGTGCTCGACGCGGGTTGCGGCGCGGGCGACGATTTGCCGGCGCTGCGCGAGCGTTTTCCCGAGGCGCCGGTCTTCGGCACCGACCTCTCGCACGCGATGCTCATGCGCGCAAAGGGCCAAGACGCCGCCGACACGAGCTGGCGCCGTTTTCTGCCCGCCACGCTCGGCAAGGCGCTCGGCGCCCGCGGCCCGCGTGTCGCCCAAGCCGATTTCTCCGCGCTGCCGTTTGCGGCCGGCGCGTTCGATTTCATCTGGTCCAATCTCGCGCTGCATTGGCATTCGCGTCCCGATCTCGTGTTTCCCGAGTGGCAGCGCGTGCTGAAGGTGAACGGTCTCCTGATGTTCAGCACGCTCGGCCCCGACACGCTGCGCGAGCTGCGCGGCGCCTATGCGGAGGTCGAGGCGGTGCACGGCATTGCGACGCGTCCGCATGTGATCGACTTCGTCGATATGCATGATCTCGGCGACATGCTCGTCGAAAGCGGTTTTGAAATACCGGTGATGGACCAGGAAACGCTTACGATCACCTACCGCTCGCCCGAATCGCTGCTCGCCGATGTGCGCCGCTGGGGCGCGTATCCGTTCGAGCGCAACGCGGACGGCGATCCGCGCGGCCCGGCATCGGCGCGCCGTCTTCACGCGGCGCTGTTCGCCGCGCTGGAGGCGAGGCGGCGCGCCGACGGCACCATCCCTCTCACGTTCGAAGTGATCTACGGACACGCATGGAAAGCCGTGCCGCGCACGACAGCCGAAGGTCACGGAATCGTGCGCCTCGAGGACATTGGAAGGGGGCGGCCAAAGAATCTTTGAGGCGGTAAAGATGGCAACTGTTATGTCTGAAATTACCGCTTCAAACCGTAGCAAAAATATGTGTCGAAAATGCGCGGAGGCTTGTCGTGCCTGGGTTGTCGGCCGATAGTCGTTTGCTTGTGGATGCCATTGAACGCGCCTATAATGCGTCAGTTTGTCGCCCGGCGGTCCCCATAAAACGGCGCGGCAAGTCCGATTTGCGGCGCGCGGCACAGCAACTCGCAGGGAGGCAGCGATGAACGCTACAGATCTGCCGATGGATGCGGAACCGGTCGTCAACGACTGGCTGATGAAGCGCAATTGCTCGGTGTCGCCGCGCCAGTTCGTCTGCTTTTATGCGTCGCTCGCGCTGTTTTCATTGGCGATCGCGTTTTTGCTGGTCTTTCGCGGCGCCTGGCTGGTGCTGCCGTTTACCGGCATCGAATTGCTGGTCGTGGGAGCGGCGTTTGTCGTTCATGCGCGGCATGCTGTCGATTACGAGCGTATCCGGCTCTTTCCGAACCGGCTCGTCATCGAGCAAGTGAGCGCCGAGCAGTTGACGCAGTTCGAATTCAACCCGCGCTGGGTGCGAGTCGAGCCAGGGGAGACGCCGCGCGACCCGATCAAGCTCGTGTCGCGCGGGCAGACGGTCATGATCGGGCAGCATCTCGCGCAGTACCGGCGCAAGCAGTTCGCCAGCGAACTGCGGATGTCGCTGATGCAATGCGGTTAGAAGTCATGCGGCGCGTTCCGTTCCGGCAGATGCGGGGTAACGGTCGGAGCGCGGGTGCCAGCGCGCGGGAGGCGAGGGTTTGAATGGAAATTTTGGGTAAGGAAGCTATGAAAACAATCAAGCGAGCCCTCATGGGCGGGCTGGCGTGCAGCGGGCTGCTCTTCGCCGGTGCCGCCTTGGCGGTCGGCGACAGTCCCGGCGGCCCGGCCGTCAACGAGATCAATCTCCAGCCGCCCGTGACGAGAATCGCTGAGGAGCTTTATCACCTCCACACGTTCATGTTGATCCTCTGTACGGTGATCTTCGTCGGCGTGTTCGGCGTGATGTTCTATTCGATGTTCGCGCACCGCAAATCGAAGGGCCACAAGGCCGCCAATTTCCACGAAAGCACCACCGTCGAAATCATCTGGACGATCGTGCCGTTCATCATCGTCGTTCTGATGGCGCTGCCGGCCACGAAGACCGTCGTCGCGATGAAGGATACGTCCAACGCCGATCTCACCATCAAGGTGACCGGCTACCAATGGAAGTGGGCCTACGACTACGTGAAGGGCCCGGGCGAGGGCATCAACTTCTTCTCGACCCTCACCACGCCGCGCAGCGAAGTCGACGGCACGGCCCCGAAGACCGATACCTACTTGCAGGAAGTCGACCACCCGCTCGTGGTGCCGGTCAACCAGAAGATCCGCATCATCACCACCGCCAACGACGTCGTGCACTCCTGGTACGTGCCCGCGTTCGGCGTGAAGCAGGACGCGATTCCCGGCTTCGTGCGCGACACCTGGTTCAAGGCCGACAAGATCGGCACCTTCCGCGGCTTCTGCACGGAGCTGTGCGGCAAGGAGCACGCGTTCATGCCGGTCGTCGTCGAAGTGCTGTCGCAAGACGACTACGCCAAGTGGGTCGACGACCAAAAGAAGAAAATGGCTGCCGCCTCCGACGACCCGAACAAGACCTACACGCTCGCCGAACTGATGGCGCGCGGCCAGCAGGTCTACACGTCGAACTGCGCGGTCTGCCACCAGCCGAACGGTAAGGGCGCAGGCGCGTTCCCCGCGCTCGACGGCAGCAAGATCGCCAACGGCCCGATCGCCGGTCACGTGAGCCTCGTGCTGCATGGCAAGAACGCGATGCCGTCGTGGGCGCCGACGCTGAACGACGTCGAAATCGCGTCGGTCATCACGTTCGAGCGCAACTCGTGGGGCAACCACACGGGCGATATTCTCCAGCCGCGTCAGGTCCTCGACGCTCGCAACGGCAAGATGCCGGAGGGCGGCGACCATCTGACCGGCGCAACCGCGGCGAGCGGCGCAGAAGCGGCTTCGGCCGCGGCGCCGTCGTCCGGGGCTTAACGTGTCGCTGTGTTCGTCACAGTCAAGTGCTGCAGTATTCGCTTTAGGAGATTCTCATGTCGTCTAGCATCGGACACGATGTAGCCGCGGGCCACCAACATGTGCATGGCGACCATGCGCATGAGACGCCGCACGGCTGGCGCCGCTGGCTTTTCGCCACCAACCACAAGGACATCGGTACGCTGTACCTGATCTTCTCGTTCGTCATGTTCCTGTCCGGGGGCGTGATGGCGCTGATGATCCGTGCCGAGCTGTTCGAACCGGGCCTGCAGATCATGCGTCCCGAGTTCTTCAACCAGTTGACCACCATGCACGGCCTCATCATGATCTTCGGCGCGATCATGCCGGCCTTCGTCGGCTTCGCGAACTGGATGATCCCGCTGCAGATCGGCGCGTCCGATATGGCGTTCGCGCGGATGAACAACTTCAGCTTCTGGCTGTTGCCGGTTGCAGGTGTGCTGCTGGTCGGCTCGTTCTTCGCGCCGGGCGGCGCGACGGCCGCCGGCTGGACGCTGTATGCCCCGCTGTCCACGCAGATGGGCCCGGGCATGGACTTCGCGATCTTCGCGATCCACTTGATGGGTGCCTCGTCGATCATGGGCGGCATCAACATCGTCGTGACGATCCTGAACCTGCGCGCGCCTGGCCTCACGCTGATGAAGATGCCGATGTTCGTGTGGACCTGGCTCATCACCGCCTACCTGCTGATCGCCGTGATGCCGGTGCTGGCAGGCGCGATCACGATGCTGCTGTTCGACCGCCACTTCGGCACGTCGTTCTTCAACGCGGCAGGCGGCGGCGACCCGGTCATGTACCAGCACATCTTCTGGTTCTTCGGGCACCCCGAGGTGTACATCATGATCTTGCCGGCGTTCGGGATCGTGTCGCAGGTGATCCCGGCGTTCTCGCGCAAGCCGCTGTTCGGCTATAGCTCGATGGTGTACGCCACGGCCTCGATCGCGATTCTGTCGTTCATGGTCTGGGCGCACCATATGTTCGCGACCGGCATGCCGGTGACGGGCCAGTTGTTCTTCATGTACGCGACGATGCTGATCGCCGTGCCGACGGGCGTGAAGGTGTTCAACTGGGTCGCCACGATGTGGCGCGGTTCGCTGAGCTTCGAAACCCCGATGCTGTTCGCGGTCGGCTTCCTGCTCGTGTTCACGTTCGGCGGCCTCTCCGGCCTGATGCTGGCGATGGCGCCGCTCGACATCCAGTACCACGGCACTTACTTCGTGGTGGCGCACTTCCACTACGTGCTGGTGGCGGGCTCGCTCTTCGCGCTGTTCTCCGGCTGGTACTACTGGTCGCCGAAGTGGACGGGCTGGATGTACAACGAGACGCGCGGCAAGATCCACTTCTGGGGTACGATGATTTTCTTCAACCTCGCATTCCTGCCGATGCACTTCGTGGGTCTCGCGGGCATGCCGCGTCGTTACGCCGACTATCCGGCGCAGTTCACCGACTGGAACCAGGTGATCTCGATCGGTGCGTTCGGCTTTGGTCTGACGCAGGTCTACTTCCTGTTTGCGGTCGTGTTGCCGGCCTACCGTGGCGGCGGCGAGCACGAGAAGGCCGGCGACAAGCCGTGGGATGGTGCGACGGGCCTCGAATGGACCGTGCCGAGCCCGGCTCCGTTCCACACGTTCGAAAACCCGCCGACGGTCGAATAAACGTACGGCGAGTGCGGGATTCCCGGTCCGGGCGCAAGCCGGATCGGGGTTCCGCGAAGCGGCGGACACCGCACCGCGACACTTGTCAGCACAGCATCTAGAAGATTCGGAATGACCCGGAATCCAGAAGAAAGGCGTACTCCCGAGCAAATTCGGGCGAGCAGCGTAAGGCTAGGGTTGATCCTGCTGGCCATCGCAGCCGCCTTTTTTGTGGGTATCTTTATCAAGCAGTGTTATTTCGCCTGATTCTCTCGATCGGATCGGGTTTGAAGGCTCGTTGAGGAAGTTCGATGCCGACGCAACCGCCGGCCAAGGCCGATCGTTCTTTTAACCGTTCGATGCGGTTGAAGCTCGTGGTCGTCGCGTTTCTGATGTTTGGATTCGGATTTGCGCTGATCCCGATGTATCGCGCGATCTGCCAGGTGACCGGCATCTACAACCTGGTGCAGCGCGACGCGACGGCGCGCGAGGCGAAGAACACGCAGGTGGATATGTCGCGCACGATTTCGATCGAGTTCGATGCGAATGCGCGCGGTCCGCTGGGCTTCAAGCCGGAGCAGTCGTACATCGACGTTCACCCGGGTGAAGTGACGACCGTGATGTACCAGGTGACGAACGAGCAGGGCCGCACGGTGCACGCGCAAGCGATACCGAGCTACGCGCCGATACAGGCGACCGAGTACTTCAAGAAGATCGAATGTTTTTGCTTTACGCAGCAGACGCTCGCTGCGAACGAGACGAAGCGGATGCCGGTGGTGTTCGTCGTCGATCCGAAATTGCCGAAGGATGTGAAGACGATCACGCTGTCGTACACCTTCTTCGAGTTGAACACGCCTGCGCCGACGGCGCGCGGGACAGCGGGAGACGGGGCGAAAGCGCCAGCCAATCCCGCTTGAGCAGGTTAGGGGAGAAGCTATGGCCGAGGGCGGCAGCAAGGGCTCGTTCATCAAGACGATGAAAGCGGTGATGTGGTCGTTCTTCGGGGTACGCAAGCGGCGCGACCTGGAGGCGGATGCGGCGCAGTTGAATCCGGTGCACGTCGTCATCGCGGGGCTCTTGGGCGCTGCGATCTTCATTGGTGTGCTGATTCTGGTCGTGCATGCGGTGGTAGGCAAGTAGAGCATTGAGAAGGGCGGTGCTTCGTCGAGCGCGGCCCTGGCATTAGAGAGAGCGGTGCGGTATCGACGCGTCGCCGAAGATACAGCCGGTGAAACCGGAACAACTGGACTGAAGTGGAGAATCAAGAATGAGCGGTCAAAACGAGAGCCCGTACTACTTCGTGCCGCATCCGTCGCGGCACCCGATTAGCGCGGCCGTGGGCCTTCTGGTCATGCTCGGATCGGTCGCGTTTTGGATCAACGAGGCAACGTGGGCGCCTTTCACAGCTCTGCTCGGTCTGCTGTGGCTGCTCTTTACGCTGTGGCACTGGTTCGGCGACGCGATCTCCGAGTCCGAAGGCGGGATGTACGGCAAACGCGTCGACGTGTCGTACCGCTGGAGCATGAGCTGGTTCATCTTCTCCGAAGTCATGTTCTTCGGCGCGTTCTTCGGCGCGCTGTTCTATGCCCGCGAAATCGCGATGCACCAACTGGGCAGCCTCGACTACAAGCTGATTTGGCCGGACTTCTCCGCCGTGTGGCCGAATAACGGGCCGGCTGCGCTCGTCGGCCACTTCAAGTCGATGACCCCGTGGCCGGTGCCGACCTTGAATACGGCGTTTCTGCTGTCGTCGGGCGCGACGCTCACGGTGTCGCACCACGCGCTGCGCGACAATCATCGCAACAAGGCGATCGCATGGCTCGCCGCCACGATCGCGCTGGGCGTCTGCTTCCTGTTCATGCAGGGCTTCGAGTACTACCACGCGTACAACGAGCTGAACCTGACGCTGGCCTCCGGCGTGTATGGCTCGACGTTCTTCCTGCTGACCGGCTTCCACGGCTTCCACGTGTTCCTCGGCGGTACGATGCTGACGGTGGTGCTGGTGCGCATGATTCGCGGCCACTTCACCGCGGAGCACCACTTCGCGTTCGAAGGCGCCGCCTGGTATTGGCACTTCGTCGACGTGGTGTGGCTTGGCCTTTACGTCGTCGTCTACTGGCTGTAACGGAGTTGGGGCCTGCTGCCTTCCAAGGGGCGGTCGGCCGCCGCGCTTCCCGCTTAGCGGCGAGGCGCGATGGAAACGATGATGCAAGACCCGCGCGCCGCCCTCGACCTCGTCCGGGCGGCGTTTTCACTTGAGATGCGCGGTGGCGGCGGAGAGTTGACGCATCGCGGCGGCGATGCCGGTTGACCTGCTTCGAGGAGCGGGCCGCTCAGCGGCCGAGCGGCACCTGGGAATACTGAATCCAGCCCATCCAGTGAGCGAACCACAGCAGAAGGAACAGCGAGATCGATAAGCCGACGCGGGTCGCAAGCGACCACACCATCCGCTTGGTTTTGCCTCGATCGTGCATCATGAAGTACAGCGCCGAACCGAGACTGGCGATGATCAGGACGAAGGCGATGGCGACGAGAAAGTGAAACATGGAACCTACTGAAACTTGGGAACACGAAGGGATGACCGACATTATCGCATCGCGCGTTCCCGGCCGTGCGTTCGCTGGATCCGCGGTATGAAGATTCGCTTGTTGCCCGCTTTGCTGATCCTGATCGTGATGACGGTGACGATCCGGCTGGGCTTTTGGCAGCGGGATCGCGCCCACCAGAAGGAAGCGCTGGAAGCGAACATTGCGCGCTTTGAGAATGCGCCGGCGCAGGCCGTCACTGCTGTGCCGGTCGCGCTGAAAGCTGTCGAATATCATCGTGTAAAAGCCGTCGGGCAGTTCATGCCCGATCTGGCGGTGTATCTCGACAATCGCCCGTATAACGATCAGCCCGGCTTTTACCTCGTGATGCCCTTTAAACTGGCCGACGGCGGCTATGTGCTCGTCAACCGGGGCTGGCTGCCGCGCAATTTCAGCGACCGCACCGCGATCGCGCCCTATGCGACGCCGCCGGGCGAGATCGAGATCGAAGGCATCGCGCGCGCCGACGCCTCGCGTGCCTTCGAGCTGGGGCAGGGCGGTTCTGCGCCGCATCAGAAGATTCGCCAGAACCTCGATGTCAAAGCGTATGCCGCCGAGACCGGCCTGCCGCTGCAGCCGTTCGTGATTCAGCAGACGAGCGACGACGGCGACAAGCTGGTGCGCGACTGGCCGGCGCCGTCGCTGGGCGTCGAGACCAACTATGGGTACATGCTCCAGTGGTGGGGCATGGCAGCGGCGGCGCTTGGCTTTGGGTTGTACGCGGCACGCCGTGCAGCGAAGAAGGAGCTGGCGGCGGGCGTAGAGCCGCCGTCGCAGGAAGGCCAATCCGGCCGCACTCAGCCGCATTAGACGCAATAACGGCGGCGCGGCGCCTTGCTACCGCGCGTCATTTGAAGAGGTCCAACGTTTTGTCGACGCAATCTCCCCGTTCGCCACGCCCTCAGTCGAGCACCCGCTCCGCCGCTCAGAATGCCTCGGCGGCAAAGCCTGCCGGGCAAGGCTCGTGGCAGCGCGGCCGCTGGATGCTGCTGCTGCTCGTGCTGGTCTGCGCGGTGCCGATCGTCGTTTCGTATCTGGCGTACTACGTGATCAAGCCGGCTGGCGGCAAGACGAACTACGGCGCGCTGATCGAGCCGCAGCGGCCGATTCCCGAGTCGCTCACCGTCACCGGCGAAACCGGCAAGCCGATGAAGTTCGACTCGCTGCGCGGCCGCTGGCTGATGATCGCTGTCGACCGCAGCGCTTGCGACGAAGCCTGCGCGACGAAGCTGTACTTCATGCGCCAGGTGCGCGCAACGCAAGGCGCCGAGCGCGAGCGTGTCGTGATGGTCTGGCTGCGCACGGATTCCGGTGCGGTGCCGGATGTCATCGCACACGCGTATCCGGAGACGAAGAAGCTGATCGCCGATCCGGCCGCTGTCGCCGCATGGCTGCCCGCAGACACCGGCACGCAGGACACCGATCACCTCTACCTGGTCGACCCGAACGGCAACCTGATGATGCGGTTCCCGAAGAATCCGGACCCGAGCAAGATCAAGGGTGATCTAACTAAGCTGCTGAAGTGGTCGAGCATCGGCTGACCGGTGGTATGGTTCGCGTGCGCGATTTCCCGCGAGATGAGACTTTGAGATGTTCGTATTGCAAATCGGCCTGATCGGCTTGTGCATCGCGTTGTTGCCGCTCTCCTACGTTTGGGTCAAGGCGGACGACAACAAATTCCGCAAG
Source organism: Trinickia mobilis (assembly GCF_017315705.1). Taxonomy (GTDB): domain Bacteria; phylum Pseudomonadota; class Gammaproteobacteria; order Burkholderiales; family Burkholderiaceae; genus Trinickia_A; species Trinickia_A mobilis. The sequence continues at coordinate 23,042 of NZ_JAFLRF010000005.1, forward strand.
CTCGTGTGGGTCACGACTTTCCTCACGCTCGACCTGGTGATGTTCGGCGGCTTCACGCGCCTGACGGATTCCGGCCTCGGCTGCCCGGATTGGCCCGGCTGCTACGGAACGTCGTCGCCTTTCATCGCGCACGCGCAGATCGCGGCTGCGCATGCCGCGCTGCCGACCGGCCCCGTCAGCATGACGAAGGCTTGGATCGAGATGATCCACCGCTACTTCGCGACGGCGATCGGCGTGTTGATCATCGCGCAGACGCTGATCGCGTGGGTCGCGCGCATCAAGCGCCGTCCGCTGCATGTGTCGCCGTGGTGGCCGACCGCTCTGCTGCTTTTGATTTGCGTGCAAGGCGCGTTCGGCGCGTGGACGGTGACGATGAAGCTGCAGCCGATCATCGTGACGACGCACTTGCTGCTCGGCCTCGCGCTCCTCGGCTCGCTTGGCTGGCTCGCCGCTCGCCAGACGCCGGTTCCGGCGTTTGAGCCCGAGGCTGCCCGTTTCCGCGCGGCCGCGTTGGCGGGGCTCGTCCTATTGGTCGTGCAGATCGCGCTGGGCGGCTGGGTCAGCACGAACTACGCGGTGCTCGCCTGCACTGATTTCCCGACCTGCAACGGCCAATGGATTCCGCCGATGGATTTCGCTCACGGCTTCCATCTGTGGCGCGCGCTCGGGATGACGAGCGACGGCGACGTCATCACGCAGGATGCGCTCGTCGCGATCCACTGGACTCACCGCACTTTCGCGATCGTCGTGGTCGCGTACCTAGCTTGGCTCGCGCTGAAACTGCGCCGCTTCGAGTCGCTGCGGCGTCCTGCGACCGGCGTGTTGCTCGTCGTCGCGATCCAGTTCGTGACGGGCCTCTCGAACATCGTGCTGCAATGGCCGCTGCCGATCGCCGTCGCCCACAACGGCGGCGCCGCGCTCCTGCTGCTGCTTGCCGTTATGCTAAACTTTCGAGTCGCTTTTAGCCGTCCCGGCCGCGCCGTCGTTCCAGCGCGCGATGCCGCGCCAGCGTGACCCACATGGACAGCACCCTCTCCCAATCCCCCGGTTCCCGAATCTCCCAATACCTCGCACTCACGAAGCCGCGCGTGACGCAGCTCGCGGTCTTCTGCGCGGTGATCGGCATGTTCCTGTCGACGCCGGGCATGGTGCCGTGGAAGGTGCTGATCGGCGGCACGGTCGGCATCTGGCTGCTCGCGGGCGCCGCGTTCGCGATCAATTGCCTCGTCGAGCAGAAGATCGACGCGATGATGCGGCGCACGGCATGGCGCCCGTCCGCGCGCGGCGAAATCACGCCCGCGCAAATCCTGATTTTCTCGGCCATTCTCGGCGGCCTCGGCATGTGGACGCTTTGCACGTTCACGAACACGCTGACGATGTGGCTCACGTTGGCGACGTTCGTCGGCTATGCGGTGATCTACACGCTGCTGCTCAAGCCTGCGACGCCGCAGAACATCGTGATCGGCGGCGCGTCGGGCGCGATGCCGCCGGCGCTCGGCTGGGCTGCGGTGACGGGCCACGTTCCCGGCGACGCCTGGATTCTCGTGCTGATCATCTTCGTGTGGACGCCGCCGCATTTCTGGTCGCTCGCGCTCTACCGCCGCAAAGACTACGAAAACGCGGGCCTGCCGATGCTGCCGAACACGCATGGCGAGCAATTCACGCGGCTGCACATCTTCCTCTACTCGGTGATCCTGCTGGCGGTCTCGCTGATGCCGTTCATCTGCGGCATGAGCGGCGTTGTCTATCTGGCGTCGGCGGTGCTGCTCGGCGCCGTGTTCCTCGCGTACGCGTGGAAGATCTATCGGGAGTATTCCGATGCGCTTGCGCGTAAAACCTTCCGTTACTCGATCGTTTATCTGTCGCTGCTCTTTGCGGCGCTCCTCGTCGACCACTATGCGCGCGTCCTGATCGGCGCGTAACACTTCGATGCTGACAAACAAAGCCGCGCGCATGGCGCGCATTGCGGTGACCCTTTGCGCGCTCGGCGGTGCAGTGCTGCTGTCTGCATGCAGCAAAGATCAACCCGCGTTCCAGAATCTCGACATCACCGGCAACACGCAATTCGGCAGCGACTTCTCGCTGCCCGATTCGAGCGGCAAGGTGCGTACGCTTGCCGACTACAAGGGCAAGGCCGTCGTGCTGTTCTTCGGCTACACGCATTGCCCCGACGTGTGTCCGACGACGATGGCCGAGCTCTCGCAAGCGATGCAGCAACTCGGGCCGGACGCGCAGCGCGTGCAGGTGCTGTTCGTGACGTTCGATCCGGCACGCGATACGCCAGCGCTGCTTGCGCAATATGTGCCGGCGTTCAACCCGTCGTTCGTCGGCCTGCGTCCTGCCGACGACGCGCAGCTCGCCAAGGTCACGAAAGACTTCCGCATCTACTACGCGAAGGTGCCGGGCAAGACGCCCGACAGCTACACGATGGATCACACCGCGGCGAGCTATGTCTTCGATCCGTCCGGCAAGCTGCGTCTTTTCGTGCGCGACGGCCAGGGCGTCACGCCCTGGGTCCACGACCTCAAATTGCTGCTCGGTTAAGAGCGGCGAATTTCCTTTTACGGGTAAGCGCGTTCACGGGGCCGGCAGGCTGAGCCCCGGCGCGAGCCGCGTCGCCTTGAACTCCGTCACTTCATATCTGGCCGGCCCTTCGACGGCGAACGGGTCGGTCGCGAGGATCGCGTCGAAGTGACCTCGGGTTTTCCATTGAGGTCTCAAGCTGCCGGTCTTCCGTGCCGTTATGCATGCGCAAACGATTGCGCCTTGAGGCTGCATGACGATTGGGACAACCCTACGGAAGGCATACGATGAACAAGATGACTTTGAACCGCAAGCTGTGGCTCGCCGTTCTTCTCGTCTGGCTGGGTTTGCTGGGCGTTGGCCTGTGGAGCGCGATCGAAACGCGCAACACGATGCTCGAAGAGCGCAAAGCGGGGCTGGTGGCGCTTGTCGAATCGGCCCAGGGCGTCGTGAACAGTTATTACGCGCAGTCGCAGGCCGGCAAGATCAGCGAGGCCGACGCGCAGCATGAAGCGTTCGTCCGGCTTGCCGCGATGCGCTACGGCGACACCGGCTATGTGTTCGTGATGGATTCGAAGCCGGTGGTGCTGATGCACCCGGTGCAGCCGCAACTCGTCGGCAAGGCGGTCGGCGACTACAAGGACCCGAACGGCAAGCTGGTGTTCGTCTCGATCATCGACGCTGCGAAGGAAGGCGGGCATGGCTTCACGCAATACGACGGGCGCCTGCCGCACAGCGAGGTGAAAATCCGCAAGCTCACCTATGCCTCGCACTTCGCGCCCTGGGATTGGACGATCGCGACGGGCGTGTATCTGCGGGATGTCGACGCGCTCTACTACGCGACGCTGCTCGGCCGCCTCGGTGTGGTTTTCGCGATCGGTCTCGTGATTTCGCTGACGATGCTGCAGATCATCCGCAGTGTGCGTGGCGGCTTGGGCGGCGAGCCCGAGCAGGCGGCAACGCTGGCGGCGAGCATCGCGGAAGGCGACCTGACCCACGCAGTCGCGCTGCGCGGGGACGATTCGACCAGCATGATGGCCGCGATGCACCGGATGCAGGCGCGCCTGCAGCGGACCATCGGCGAGATTCGGCACTCGTCGGAATCGATTGCGTCGGCGACGCAGCAGATTGCGTCGGGCAACAGCGACTTGTCGCAGCGTACCGAACAGCAGGCGGCGTCGCTGCAGGAGACGGCAGCGAGCATGGAAGAGCTCACGGCGACCGTCAAGCAGAACGCCGATAACGCGCGCCAGGCGAGCGGTTTGGCGAACAATGCGTCGGAGATCGCGACGAGGGGCAACGACGTCGTTCATCGCGTGATCGGCACGATGGGCGAGATCAATGAGAGTTCGCAGAAGATCGTCGACATTATCGGGGTGATCGAAGGGATTGCGTTCCAGACCAACATCCTTGCGCTCAACGCGGCGGTCGAGGCGGCCCGCGCGGGCGAGGAAGGGCGCGGCTTCGCGGTGGTGGCAGGCGAAGTGCGCAATCTTGCGCAGCGCTCGGCCGCGGCGGCCAAGGAGATCAAGGCGCTGATCGGCGATTCGGTCGAGCGCGTGAACAACGGCACCGCGCTCGTCAGTCAGGCGGGCACGACGATGAGCGAGATCCTGCAGGCGGTGCGGCGCGTGACGGACATCATGGGTGAAATCGCGGCGGCGTCGGAGGAACAGGCGAGCGGGATCACCCAGGTCGGGCGCGCGGTTATCCAGATGGACGAAGTCACGCAGCAGAATACGGCGCTTGTCGAACAGGCTGCGGCTGCGGCGGCGTCCCTGCAGGATCAGGCGGCGCGGCTGCGCGATACGGTTGGCGCGTTCCGTGTGACGGAGGCGGCAGAGGCGGTGTCGGCGAAGCCTGCTGGGGTTGCCGCCCGGCCCGTGGTGAAGCCGGCAGCTTCCGCGGGGGCGCGCCCAGTGGCTCGGCGAGATTCGGTCACCGCTTCCGACAACGACTGGACGACCTTCTGATCGACTGTGCAGAGACTCCGGCCGCAGCGCAGGGCAACACGCTAACGCGCGATCAAGCATGTAGGGGGGCGGATTACGGGGCACCATGCATCGGTGCGCCGCCGCTCTGGCTTGGTGCATATCAATATGCCATTAGGGTATTTCCTATGATCCCGGCGATATGACACCATTACGTTCCCTGGCCGGGGGCGCAGCCACGAAGATTCGCCCCCCGCGTGAAATCCCCGCCACAGCAAGAAAGCGAGTAATCAATGCAGCGCAAAATCCTTCGCAAAGCCTTTTCCGCCGTCGCCGCCGCAGCGCTCCTGACAAGCGCAGTCGCGCATGCCGACGATAAAGTCATCAAGGTCGGCACGATCAGCGGCCCGGATGCGCAGATCTGGTCGGTCGTGACCAAGGTGGCGAGGCGCGAAGGGCTCAATGTGAAAGTCATCGAGTTCAACGACTACGTGCAGCCGAACGCGGCGCTCGACGCCGGCGACCTCGATGCGAACAGCTTCCAGCACCAGCCCTACCTCGACAGCCAAGTGAAGCAGCGCGGCTACAAGATCGTGAGCGCTGGCCTCACCTATATTTCGCCGCTTGGCATCTACTCGAAGAAGCTGAAGTCGGTGAAGGACCTGCAGTTGGGCGCGAAGGTCGCGGTGCCGAACGATCCGTCGAATGAAAACCGTGCGCTGCTGCTCTTGCAGGCGCAGGGCGTCATCAAGCTGAAGGCCGGCGCGGGCACGAACGGCAACAGCGCGACGCCGCTCGATGTCGCCGAGAATCCGAAGAAGATCAAGCTCGTCGAGCTCGACGCCGCGCAACTGCCGCGTGCGCTCGGCGACGTCGATGCCGCCGCGATCAACACGAATTACGCGCTCGCCGCCGGCCTGCAGCCCACCAAGGACGCGATCGCGCTCGAAGACATCCACAGCCCGTACGCGAACCTGATCGCCGTGCGCGCGCAGGATAAGGACCAGCCGTGGGTGAAGAAGCTCGTCGCGGCGTACCAGTCGGACGACGTGCGTCAGTTCATCAAGACACAGTTCAAGGGTTCGGTCGTGCCGTCGTTCTAAGCGTCGGCCGTGGCCGCTATCCGCTCAAAAGCCGTTCGATTACCTGCATCGCCGCGATCAATTGCTCTTGGCCTTCGTCGCTCAGGCGTTCAAGCACTGCGCAGACCTCCTCGACGGCGGCCGCATCGAGCGGTTCATAGGCGGCGCGCCCTTCATCGGTCAACGTGAGCAGCGATTGCCGAGCGTCGGTATCCGACTGGCGGCGCGTAATCAGCCCTTGGCGCTCGAAGCTCGTCAAAAGCCGGCTCAGATAGCCGCTGTCGAGGCCGAGGTTGCGCGCGACTTCCGTCGCGGTCGTGTCCGTGCCGAGCAACAGCTCGCGCAGCACGCGCACCTCGGTCAAGGAAAATGAGCTTTTCTGCAGGCTTTCGTGCAGCGCGCCGATGTGCTTCGTATAGAAGCGGTTGAAATGGCGGACGGCTTCCGCGCGTTTGAGCAGGGTCGGGTCTGTCAACGAGAGCACTCCCCGAAGATCTTGCAGTTATTAATGAATTAAGCAGCACTATATTAGATCGGACCCGATATACAAACGGCTATAGCGTGGGGGCCCGCGCAAGTGGTGCTAAACCGGTATCACATAGTAGGCTCAAACCGGAGCTTGGTGCAGACCAGTGGAGCCCAGTCCGCCTCCAATTCCGGCTCGATCCGGGTAAATCCCGATCCTGCAAAACCCTGCAAATCAAGGCGATAAATGCGTCAAAACGCACGCGGGTAAAGGCTTTGCGGCGTTTTGTCCGGCACCGAAACTGGCAAATTGACTGGTTCTATTCTGGTTATATAATGGGCTCCGACGTGGTAGCCGAAGCCAGCACGCCGAACCCCCGGGTTCACGCAAATTTCGTCCCCGCTCACCTAATCTGAACGATGGCACGCGCGATATTTGCGACGCATTCTCTGCACATAGCTCCCGGTGAGCGAGAGCGCCATGCCAAACGCTTGCTAGCCCGACCCCGCACTACGCCAAATCAGAGAAATTCATGCTGACCGGAAACATACTCACGACCGAAGGCTGGATCCACGGCACGCTCGAATCCGAAAACGGGCGCATCAAGTCCATCGACGGCACGCACGCCGACCCGTCGACGAACGACGCTCCGTACATCCTGCCGGGCTTCATCGACCTGCACGTGCACGGCGGCGGTGGCGCCGACGTGATGGAGTCGGGCGATGCGATCGAAACCATCACCCGCACCCATGCGCGCTACGGCACGACGAGCCTGCTCGCGACCACGATGACCGCGCCGCGCGACGAGCTGATGAGCGTCGTCGCCGAGCTGGGCAAGGTCACGCGGCAGCGCACGCCGGGCGGCGCGCGCGTCTTGGGCGTGCATCTCGAAGGGCCGTACATCAATCCCGGCAAGCTCGGCGCGCAGCCGGACGCTGCGGTGTCCGCGGTGCTCGACGAAGTGCTGAAGTACCTGTCGATCGCGCCGATTCGCGTCGTCACGCTCGCGCCGGAAATCGCCGGACACCTCGACATCATCTCGGAGATGGCCGCGCGCGGCGTGCGCGTGCAGCTCGGCCATTCGCTCGCGACCTACGACGATGCGGTGGCCGCGATGAAGCGCGGCGCCTGCGGTTTCACGCACCTCTTCAACGCGATGTCGCCGATGCATCACCGCAATCCCGGCCTCGTCGGCGCGGCGTTGGCGCACGCCGAGTTCGCCGAAATCATTCCCGATCTGCTGCACGTCCATCCGGGCGCGATTCGCGCGGCGCTGCGCGCGATTCCGCGCCTTTACGTCGTCACCGACAGCACCTCGGCCACCGGCATGCCGGACGGCGAATACCGCCTCGGCAGCCAGCACGTGACGAAGTGCCTCGGCGGCGTGCGGCTTGCCGATGGCACCCTCGCGGGCAGCACGCTGACGATGGATCAGGCGCTGCGCAATCTCGTGTCGCTCGGTCTGCCGATCGCCGACGTATCGAACCGCATGTCGCGACACGCCGCCGACTATCTCGGCATCGAGGACCGCGGCCGCGTTGCGCGCGGCGCGTGGGCCGACCTCGTCGTATTCGATCGCGAGCTGACGCTGACCGCCACCTATGTCGAAGGAGAATCGATTGTCGAATATGCTTAACGAGGCGCTGGCCTGTCCCGAGGCGGTCGCCGCGCAGCTTGCCGATACGGCGCGCGTCGAGGCGCTCGCTGCGACGCTTGCCGCCGAGCCGCGCCACGTCGCGCTGACGGTCGCGCGCGGCAGCTCGGACCATGCCGCGAGCTATTTCGCGAGCCTCGTGATGAGCCGTATCGGCGTGCCGGTCGCGTCGCTGCCGATGTCGGTCGCCACGCTTCAGCAAGCGCCGTTGCGCGTGCAAGGGCAATTGGCGCTCGCGTTTTCGCAGTCGGGCAAGAGCCCGGATCTGGTCGGCACCATGAACGCGCTTCGCCGCGCCGGCGCGCTGACCGTCGCGGCGGTCAATGCGCCCGAGTCGCCCCTTGCCGATGCGTGCGAATGGCATCTGCCGCTCCTCGCCGGCCCCGAAATTTCCGTTGCCGCAACGAAAAGCTATATCGCGATGCTGTCGCTGTCGGCGCAGCTCGTCGCGTTCTGGCAGCGCGACCCCGAATTGCTCGGCGCGCTGCGCGCGCTGCCCGATACGCTGCAGCGCGCGGGCGCGCTCGAGTGGCCGGCCGCGATCGACGAGCTGCGCGATGCCGAGCGGATGATCGTGATCGGCCGCGGGCTCGGCCTCGCCATCGCGCAGGAAGCGGCGCTCAAGCTCAAGGAGACTTCCGGCATCCAGGCCGAGGCGTTTTCGAGCGCCGAAGTGCGGCACGGTCCGATGGAACTGATCGACCGCGACTACCCGCTGCTGGTGTTCGCGCCGCGCGGCCCCGAACAGGCGGGCCTCATTCAGCTCGCGCACGACATGCGTGGGCGCGGCGCGCGCGTGCTGCTCGCCGCGCCGTCCGACGTACCCGAAGCGATCTTGCCGCTCGCGAGCGCGAACCACGCGGCGCTCGATCCGATCGCCGCGATCCTGTCTTTCTACGTGATGGCCGCCGGCCTTGCCGCCGCTCGCGGACGCAATCCCGATGCGCCGCGCCATCTGAACAAAGTCACCGAAACCCACTGAAGCGAGAAGTCGAATGGAACGTGCCGAGGAGTCCCGTTTGATGAGTCATTCCCAAGACCAGATCGTCTTGCTGGCGCCGCTGACCGGTCCGGTCGTGCCGCTCGCCGACGTGCCGGACCCGGTGTTCTCGAGCGGCATGTTCGGCGACGGCATCGGGATCGATCCGCTCGAAGGCAAGCTCGTGGCGCCTTGCGACGGTGTGGTCATGCATCTCGCGCGCACCGGCCATGCGGCGACCATCCAGACGCCCGCGGGCGCCGAGGTGCTGCTGCACATCGGCATCGATACGGTCGAGCTGAACGGCAAGGGCTTTGCGCCGATGGTCGAGCAGGGCGCGCAGGTGCGCGCGGGCGACGTGTTGATCGAGTTCGATCAGGACCTCATCGCGCAGTCCGCGCACAGCCTCGTGTCGGTGGTGGCGATTGCGAATTCGGACCGGTTCGATGTCGTCGAGCGCGCCGGGCGCGGGCTCGCGAAAGCGGGCGAAACGAAGCTGCTCGTGCTGCGGCCGAAGGCGGGCGTACCGACGGCTGCTGTCGACGCTTCGTCGATCGTGCAGGACGAAGCGCGCCGTCAGATCACGCTCTCGCAGGCAGGCGGCCTGCACGCGCGGCCGGCCGCGCGTGCGCGCGAGGCGGCGCGCGGAATCGATGCGCGCGTCGAAGTCCGCTATGAAGGCAAGCGCGCGCCGATCGAGAGCGTCGTCGGCCTGCTTGGCCTAGGTGCCGGAGAAGGCGCCACTGTCGAGATCCTCGCTGTCGGCCGGGAAGCGACGCAGGCGATCGACGCGGTCGCGTGCGAACTGCTGCGCGAAGTGCATGGCGAGCTCGAAGAAAAGCCGGCGCGCGCGGCCTCGCCCGCACCGGTTCAGGCCGCGCGCCCGGCCGGCGCGCCCCTCGATCCGAACACGCTCGCGGGCGTGTGCGCAGCGCCCGGCATCGCAGTCGGCAAGCTCGTGCGCTGGGACGACGCCGAACTGGCCCCGCCCGAGGCCGCGAGCGGCACGCCGGCGGCGGAAAGCCGTCTGCTCGACAAGGCGCTCGCCACGGTCGACGCGGAGCTGAACACGACGGTGCGCGATGCGTCGCAGCGCGGCGCAGTCGGCGAGGCGGGCATTTTCGCCGTGCACCGCGTGCTGCTCGAAGACCCGACGCTGATCGACGCCGCGCGCGATCTCATCAGCCTCGGCAAGAGCGCGGGCTTCGCGTGGCGCGAAGCGATCCGTGCGCAGATTGCGCTGTTGATGAAAGTCGAAGACATGCTGCTCGCCGAGCGCGCGGCCGATCTGCGCGACATCGAAAAGCGCGTGCTGCGCGCGCTCGGCTACTCGAGCGCGACGGCGCGCACGCTGCCCGAAGAAACGGTGCTGGCCGCGCAGGAATTCACGCCGTCCGAATTGTCCTCGCTCGACCGCACGCGCGTGACGGCGCTCTTGATGGCGGGCGGCGGCGCCACTTCGCATGCGGCGATCATCGCGCGGCAGATCGGCATTCCGGCGCTCGTCGCGGTCGGCGACGCGCTGCATGCGGTGCCGGAAGGCACGCAAGTGGTCGTCGATGCGAGCGCGGGGCGCCTCGAATATGCGCCGACCGAGCTCGACGTCGAACGCGCGCGGCTCGAGCGCCAGCGCCTCGCCGGGGTGCGCGAAGCGAACCGCCGCACGTCGCAGGAAGCCGCAGTGACGAGCGACGGCCGCGCAATCGAAGTCGCGGCCAACATCGCGACGCTCGACGATGCGAAGACGGCCGTCGACAACGGCGCCGACGCGGTCGGCTTGCTGCGCACCGAGCTGCTCTTCATCCACCGCCAGGCGGCGCCGAGCGTCGACGAGCATCGCCAGAGCTACCAGTCGATCGTCGACGCACTCGCTGGGCGCACCGCGATCATCCGCACGCTCGACGTGGGCGCCGACAAGGAAGTCGACTACCTGACGCTGCCCCCGGAACCGAACCCGGCGCTCGGCCTGCGCGGCATTCGTCTCGCCCAGGTCCGCCCCGATCTGCTCGACGACCAGTTGCGCGGCCTGCTCGCGGTGCAGCCTCACGGCGCCGTACGCATCCTGCTGCCGATGGTGACCGACGCGGGCGAATTGATCGCCGTGAGAAAGCGCATCGACGAGTTCGCGCGTGCCGCCGGCCGCGCCGATTCGATCGAAGTGGGCGTGATGATCGAAGTGCCGTCGGCGGCGCTCTTGGCCGATCAGTTGTCGCAGCACGCGGACTTCCTGTCGATCGGCACCAACGACCTCACGCAATACACGCTCGCCATGGATCGCTGCCAGCCCGATCTGGCGGCGCAGGCGGACGGCCTGCACCCCGCGGTGCTGCGCCTGATCGACGCGACCGCGAAGGGCGCCGCGAAGCACGGCAAGTGGGTCGGCGTCTGCGGCGCGCTCGCGGGCGACCCGCTCGCGGTGCCGCTTCTGGTCGGCCTCGGCGTGACGGAGTTGTCGGTGGACCCGGTCTCCGTGCCGGGCATCAAGGCGCGCGTGCGCCGTCTCGATTATCAACTGTGCCGCCAGCGCGCCCAGGATGCCCTGGCGCTCGACTCGGCACAGGCGGTAAGAGCAGTGAGCCGCGAAATCTGGCCGCTCGACTGAGCGCTCCCGAAACCTGGCGCATCGCGCCGTGCTCCCCAAGGCCATAACCAGCCTTGGGGCAGGGCCGGTGTTTGCCCAAGAGCGCTTCGGTGCGGCCGGAAATCGCAAGATCCAAGTAGAGCAATCGACTCAACGACCCAACGACGAGACACCTTAGGATTGGAGGAATCAATGGACGCGAATCCATTTTTGAAAGTGCAGCGCCTAGGGCGCGCGCTGATGCTGCCGATTGCGGTGCTGCCGGTCGCAGGCATTCTGCTGCGGCTCGGCCAGGCCGACGTTTTGAACATCAAGATGATCGCGGATGCGGGCGGCGCGATCTTCGACAATCTGCCGTTGCTGTTCGCAATCGGCGTGGCGGTGGGTTTCGCGAAGGACAACAACGGCGTGGCGGCGTTGGCAGGGGCGATCGGCTACCTCGTCGAAATCGCGGTGATGAAGGACATCAACGACAAGCTCAATATGGGCGTGCTGTCGGGGATCATCGCCGGCATCGTCGCGGGGATGCTGTACAACAAGTACAAGGACATCAAGCTGCCCGACTACCTCGCGTTCTTCGGAGGGAAACGCTTCGTGCCGATTGTCACGGGGCTCGTCTGCGTGGTGCTCGGGATCGTGTTCGGCTATGTCTGGCAGCCCGTGCAGGCGGCCATCGACGCGGCCGGCCACTGGCTCACCACGGCGGGCGCGATCGGCGTGTTCGTGTTCGGCGTGCTGAACCGGCTGCTGCTCGTCACCGGCCTGCACCACATCATCAATTCGCTCGCATGGTTCGTGTTCGGCACGTTCACGCCGCCGGGCGGCGGCGCGGCCGTGACCGGCGACCTGCACCGCTTCTTCGCGGGCGACCCGACCGCGGGCGGCTTCATGACGGGCTTCTTCCCGATCATGATGTTCGGCCTGCCGGCCGCGTGCCTGGCGATGCTGCATGAAGCGCCGAAGGAGCGCCGCGCGATGGTCGGCGGCCTCTTGTTCTCGATGGCGCTGACGTCGTTCCTGACCGGCGTGACCGAGCCGATCGAGTTCAGCTTCATGTTCCTCGCGCCGGTGCTGTACGCGATCCACGCGGTGCTGACAGGGCTGTCGCTCGCGATCTGCTCCGCGCTCGGCATTCACCTCGGCTTCACGTTCTCGGCCGGTGCGATCGACTACGTGCTGAACTACGGGCTGTCGACGAAGGGCTGGCTCGCGATTCCGATCGGGCTCGCCTATGCGGTCGTGTACTACGGCCTGTTCCGCTTCTTCATCCGCAAGTTCAACATGGCGACGCCGGGCCGCGAGCCGGCGACCGCGGACGCGCAAGTCGAATCGTATGCCACGGGCGGCTACGTGGCCCCGACGGCCGGTGCGGCCGTGCCGCGCGCCCAGCGCTATATCGCGGCGCTCGGCGGCGCAGCGAATCTGACGCTCGTCGATGCCTGCACGACGCGCCTGCGCCTGACGGTGGCAGACTCGAACAAGGTCTCGGAAGCCGAATTGAAGACGGTCGGCGCGCGCGGCGTGCTCAAGCGCGGTGCGGGTGCGGTGCAGGTGATCATCGGGCCGGAGGCGGACATCATCGCCGACGAAATTCGTGCGGCCATCGGCGGCGACGCCGGCACGGCGGCTGCGGCGGGCGGCGCCAAGGCGGCGGTTGCGGCAACTTCGGCGCCAGGGTCCGTTTCGGAAACGGGGCCGCTCGATCCGGAACCGGCGCGCTGGCTCGCGGTGTTCGGCGGCGCGACGAACGTCGTCTCGCTCGATGCGGTGGCGGCGACGCGCTTGCGCGTCGTGGTGCGCGATCCGTCGGCGGTCGACCGCTCGCGCCTCGCGTCGCTCGACGTGGCTTGGGTGTCGGCCGATACGTTCCATATCGTCTGCGGCCAAGCGGCAAAGCGCTACGAAGAGCAACTGACGGCGCGCCTGCCGTCGCCGGGTGGCGCGGCGCCTCAGCCGGCGTAATGTGATCCGCTAACTGCCCTCGGGCGGCAGCGAAAAGGGCGTTCTGCGTGGCGATTGGATTGCCGGGCAGAACGCCCTTGTCGTTTTTGCTCGATATCGGCGGATATTCAGCGGGGGTGGATTAACTTGATTCCCGCGCGAATTAATCGATCGAATGGCGATTGAATTGCGAGAATTTCATCGGTTGAACCAGTGACGCTTGTTGCTTCAGATTGATCATTTGCGGTTTTTTACGCGATGACGAAAATGTTGACGCCGAACGCCAGCGCCACGCCGATGCCGAGAATCCAACTGAAGTACCACATGATCCACGCCTCTCTGATCTGATGTCCGGCGCGCTGCCGCCTCAATACATCGAATGCTTGTTCTGCTCTAGCGCTTGATGTGTGACCTTGCCGCGCATCACGCGATACACCCAGCCGGTGTAGAGCAGCACGATCGGCAGGAACACGACGACCGCGCCGAGCATGATCTCTAGCGTCAGACGGCTCGACGTCGAATCCCACACCGTGAGGCTGCTCTTCGGATCGAGCGACGACGGCATGATGAAGGGGAACATCGAGAAGCCCGCGGTCAGGATCACGCCGGCGATCATGAGCGCGGTTGAGATGAACGCGGTCTTCTCCAGACGCGAGCCGGCGAGGACGAGCGCGAACAGGCCGCCCACGATGCCGGCGACCGGTGCCGCGATCATCCACGGGTAGTGCCAGTAGTTCGCGAGCCACATGCCGGCACTGGCTTCGGCGGTCTTGAGCAGCGGGTTCGCGACGGCGTCGAGCGGCGCCGGATTCGTGATCTGATAGCCGCCGATGACCGTTGCCACGAGCACGCCGGCGATCACGAAGAACACGACCGCGGCGAGCGAAGCGATGCGCAGTGCGATCGACGCACGACGCGCGATCACGCCATCGCTTTTCATCTTCACGAACGCCGCGCCGTGCGCGGCCAGCATCGCGACGCTGACGAGCCCGCACAGCACCGCGAATGGATTGAGCAGCGCGAAGAAGCCGCCGTGATACGTGACGCGCAAATCGCTGTCGAACGAGAACGGCACGCCTTCGAGCAGATTGCCGAACGCGATGCCGAACACGAGCGCGGGGACGAAGCCGCCGATGAAGAGGGCCCAGTCCCACGCGCTGCGCCAGCGCGGATCGGCGCGCTTGCTGCGATAGTCGAAGCCGACCGGCCGGAGGAACAGCGAAAACAGCACGAGCAGCATCGCGAAGTAAAAGCCCGAGAACGACGCCGCGTAGACGAGCGGCCACGCGGCGAACATCGCGCCGCCGGCGGTGATGAGCCAGACCTGATTGCCTTCCCAGGTGGCGCCGACCGTATTCATGACGATGCGGCGCTCCTCGTCCGTCTTGCCGATGAAGGGCAGCAGCATCGCGGCGCCCATGTCGAAACCGTCGGTGAGCGCGAAGCCGATCAGCAGCACGCCGATCAGCACCCACCAGATCAGCTTGAGGGTTGCGTAATCCATGATGATTCTTTCCCTTGGTTAGCGTCGCGGGTTCGCGTGTCTCTGCGTGTTTCGTCAGGCAGCGGTGTGGCCCGAGAGGCCGACGCGATCCTGCTCCCCGAGTTCGTGGTGGTAGCGCCCTGTCTGCAGCGACGACGGGCCGAGGCGCGCGTACTTGAACATCAGTGTGATCTCCACGATGAAGAGCGCCGTATAGAACACCACGAAGCCGGCGAGGCTCAGATACAAGTCCCCGGCGGAAAGGCTCGACGCGGACAGGCGGGTCGGCAGAATCCCGGCAATCGTCCACGGCTGACGGCCGAGCTCAGCCACGACCCAGCCGAATTCGGCGGCAATCCACGGCAGCGGAATCGCCCACACGGCCCAGCGCAGGAACCAGCGCTTGTTTTCCTGCAGGAGCGTGCGCCGCGCGCAGAACCAGAACGCCGCGACGAATGTCGCGAGGAACAGGATCCCCAAGGCGACCATGATGCGGAACGAGAAGAACACCGGCGCGACAGGCGGGATCGTCTTCTTCGCCGCCGCTTGGATCTGCTCCGGCGTCGCGTCGGTCACGTTCGCTGTGAATGGCCTGAGCATCAGGCCGAAGCCAAGGTCCTCCTTGTACTTCTCGAAAGTCGCGTGCGTGGCGTCGGTCGTGTCGCCTTCCTTGATCTTCTGCAGCGCGCCGTACGCGAGCATGCCGTTCTTGATGCGGCCTTCGTTTTCGGCGATCAGGTCCTTCAGGCCGATCACCTGCTCGTCGATCGAACGCGTCGCGATAATTCCGAGCGCGTACGGAATACGGATCGCGTGGTCGGTGCGTTGCGCTTCCTGGTTCGGGAAGCCGATCACCGTGAACGGCGCCGGTGCGGGCGCCGTCTCCCATTCGGATTCGATCGCGGCGAGCTTGACCTTCTGCACTTCACCGGTGTTGTAGCCGGATTCGTCGCCGAGCACGATCACGCACAACGTCGACGCCAGGCCGAAGCCCGCAGCGATCGCGAACGAGCGCAGCGCGAACTGGGTGTCGCGCTTCTTGAGCAAATACCACGACGAGATGCCGAGCACGAACATCGACGCCGTCACATAGCCCGCCGACACCGTGTGCACGAACTTCACCTGCGCGACCGGATTGAACACGACCTGGAAGAGGCTCGTGAGCTCCATCCGCATCGTTTCGTAGTTGAACTCGGCGCCGACCGGATTGTTCATCCAGCCGTTGGCGACGAGAATCCACAGCGCCGACAGATTAGAGCCGAGCGCCACGAGAAACGTGACGATCAAGTGCTGGACCCGCGGCAGCCGGTTCCACCCGAAGAAGAACAGGCCGACGAAGGTCGATTCGAGGAAGAAGGCCATCAGGCCTTCGACGGCGAGCGGCACACCGAAGATATCGCCGACGTAGTGCGAGTAGTACGACCAATTCGTGCCGAACTGGAATTCGAGCGTGAGGCCGGTGACCACGCCCATCGCGAAGTTGATCCCGAAGAGCTTGCCCCAGAACTGGGTCATGTCCTTGTAGACCTGCTTGCCGGTCATCACGTAGACCGCTTCCATGATGACGAGCAGCCACGAAAGGCCGAGTGTCAGCGGCACGAACAGAAAGTGATACAGCGCCGTGACGGCGAACTGCAGCCGCGACAGGTCGACGACTTCAGTGCTGAGCATGTTGTGCGCCTCGGGACGGGGGGGACGCCGGCACGGCGAAGAGCGCCTGTGCGACTGCGGCGGGGGACATCGACATGTGCTCCGCCTGCGGGTGATTGAAGAAGGCGTATTTGAGCGCCATCAGGAGCGCGATCTTGATCGCGAGCACGACGGTGATGTCGCGTGCGAGCGTCGGACCCTGTGCCCAGGCGACGATGCGCGTCCTAATGCCGCGCTTTGGATTGGGCGGACGGGCTTTACGCGGCGTGTTTTTATTGACGAGTGTGGTGGTCATGATTGTTTAGGGGCGATGTTGCATTGCCTTTTCAATCGGAATCGCCAAATGCCGCTCGCAATCTTTTAAACCGGATGAAATAGGGTGACTGACAGATTCGGCTAAACCGTCAGGAGATATTACGTTAAGCGGAGGATACCCCTTAAGGGGCTAGATGCGACAAACGGTCGCGAAACTTTCGAGGCCAGTGCTGTTTTTTGAGATTTTGTCGCAGCGCAATGACCCTTTGGGTGCAGGGCAAAAAATAGGCGAGAAAAAGCCCGCCGTCTTTCGACGGCGGGCTGTCTATCTCCGGCCCGAAAACGCGCCAGATCCGGCGCCCGGCGGACTATGAATACGCGGTCAGCGCCGCGCGCATTTTCTTCATTGCGCTCGCTTCGATCTGACGAATGCGTTCGGCCGAAACGCCGAATTCGTCTGCCAGCTCGTGCAGCGTCGAGCCGCCCGAGCCGTCGTCCTCCACGTTAAGCCAGCGCGCTTCGATGATGCGGCGGCTGCGGGCGTCGAGCGATTCGAGCGCTTGTGCGATGCCGTCCGTCTGCAGCTTGTCGCGCTGGCGCGCAGCGAGCACGCTGGTCGGCTCGTTGTGCGAGTCGGCCAGATAGGCGATCGGCGCGAAAGACTCTTCGCCGTCGTCGACTTGCCCTTCGAGCGCGATGTCGCCGCCCGAAAGCCGCGTCTCCATTTCCGTGACTTCCTCGCGCTTCACGTTCAGCTCTTTAGCGAGGCCCTCGATTTCTTCCGGCGTGAGCGAGTGCAAGCCTTGCTTGTGGCTGCGCAGGTTGAAGAACAGCTTGCGCTGCGCCTTGGTCGTGGCGACCTTCACCATGCGCCAGTTGCGCAGGATGTATTCGTGAATCTCGGCCTTGATCCAGTGCATCGCGTACGAGACGAGGCGCACATTCTGTTCGGGATCGAAGCGCTTTACTGCCTTCATGAGCCCGATGTTGCCTTCCTGAATCAAGTCGGCGTGCGGCAGGCCGTAGCCGAGATAGTTGCGAGCGATCGACACGACGAGCCGCAGGTGCGACAGCACAAGCCGGCGCGCCGACTCGAGGTTGTTGTGCTCGCGAAATTCGGTGGCGAACCGACGCTCTTCCGCGGCGCTGAGCATCGGAATCCGGTTGACGGCCTGGATATAGGCGTCGATGTTGCCTAGCTGGCCAGGCAGCATCGAGGATTGCGCGAGCGTCAGCGCACCTGCCGAAGCGGCCTTAGCGGACGCCGGGCTCAGAATATTCGGAAGGGTCATTGCGTTGCTCACGGGCGAAACTCCTTTGGAATCAGACAAAGGCTTACTCAGAAAAGACTCCACGGTGGATGTTAGCACTCCGGGTCACTGAGTGCTAATCCTTAGAGCGAGTAGGGGCGCCCGAGTTCCTATCAAAAATGAAGATTTGATAGCTGATGGTACACCCTATTGTGTCCCAAGGTGCCTCGTGCAAATTGGGTGAGGATCGGCGAGCGCTGTGGTAAAGACTACTATTATTGTCATTTTTGAAAGAATTTTATTCTCAAAATGACGCGTATCAGGAACTTCCGTTAACATAAGATCGATTTCCGTCGGAGACCGTTGTCGCAACAACCCTCGGCACGCATGCTCAACCGATTAGTTGGAGTGTTCAATGAAAAATAGAAAGCCCTGGCGAAGCGAGTTGGCGCTCAAAGGAGCCATGCTTCTGACCCTTTGCGGCGTGTGTTCAGCCGCATCCGCCGACCAGTTCGGCGTGCAAATCGGGGGCGGGATCGCAGACCACGATGTGAAGAAGGCCGATCTCGGATTCGTGTGGGACCCGAACCTGACCTGGTGGTACATCGGCGGCTTCCATTTCACGGTGGTCGGCGAAGCGCACGTTGCCTATTGGCACGCGGCCGGCGCCAACATCAACAGCAACATCTATGAAGTAGGCGCGACGCCCGTGTTCCGCTTCATTAAGGATTCCGGCGCGATCCGGCCGTTTTTCGAGGCGGGCGTTGGCGTACGGTTCCTGTCGCACCCCACCATCTCGAGCAACTACACGCTGTCCACGGCGTTTCAGTTCGCCGACATGGTCGGCGTCGGCGCCCAGTTCGGCAGCCGCCAGCAGTATTTGGCGGGGTTCCGCTTTCAGCACATCTCGAACGCCGATATCAAACGGCCGAATCCTGGTATAAATTTCAGCCAGCTATATCTGCAATACAACTTCTGACGAGCGTGACCGCGATGCGGCGCCTCGAGGGATGGGAGCTGAGCGATGGCGGCAAAAGTGATCGAGGCGATTCGCGGACTGGAGCGCGACCGGTTCCGCGCGATGGTCGATGGCAATGGCCAGTTGCTTGAAGCGTTGCTCTCGGAGAGCGCGAGCTTCGTTCATACGAACGGCAAACGTGAGACCAAGCAGCAGTTCATCGATGCCATCACTGCCGGCCGTCGCCGCTATCGGCAGATCGAAGTCCAATCGCAGGATGTCGTGGTGGTCGGCCGCGAAACGTGCGTGGTGACCGGGCGCGCGCTGATCGAGATGGAGGCGAACAGCGGGGCGCTGCTGTTTCCGATCGCCTATACGTCGATTCAGACGCAGCAGGATGGGCAGTGGCGGCTCGTTGCGTGGCAGGCCACGCGGTGCGCAGTCGAGTAACCCGTAGTGTGAGTTCGCTCGAAAAGCGGTCGGGCCCCATGCAACGCTGGATCGCTGCCTGGGGCGTTTTGCGCATCCCTGATCCGTTTTCACCCCGGCGGCATGTTGCGCCGCCGGGGTGTATTGCACCGCTTGCCGCCTGTATGGCTCGATGAGCGCGTGATTACGCCGCGGCGCGTTCGCCGCCGGAGCGCCAGTCGGCGCGATTCACTGCGCTGACGACAGCGTCGACGATGGCGGTGACGCCGTCATCATGCACGCCGACGCCGTAGCGCACCGCCTGCTGTCCGACGCGGCATGCGACGAACACCGCCGTCCGCCCATTCACCGCTGCCGCGCTCTCGTACGACGACACCTCCATGTCCAGACCCGCCGCCGAAGCAATCGCGCTCGCGATTGCCTGAGCGCGCGCCTCGCCCTCGAGGCTTGTTCCGTCCTGCGCTGCGCCCGCGATCTCGCGATGCTGCCAATGCACCGCCGTGGCGCCGACGCGTGCGGCCGGGCCGCGCGTTTCGAAATACTCGCGCGCGAACAGCGCGCAGACCGCGTCGCCCGACACTTCCTCGCCCGACCGATCGGCAATGCCCTGCACGGCATGGCTGAACTCGATCTGCACGCGGCGCGGCGGCGTGAAGCCCATGCCGCGCTCGAGCAGATATGTCGTGCCGCCCTTGCCCGATTGGCTGTTCACGCGGATGACGGCGTCGTAGCTGCGGCCGAGATCGGCCGGATCGATCGGGAGATAGGGCACTTCCCAGACCGCGTCGCTTTTCTGCAGCGCGAAGCCTTTGCGGATCGCATCCTGATGTGAGCCCGAGAACGCGGTGAAGACGAGATCGCCCGCGTACGGATGACGCGGGTGCACGGGAATCTGATTGCAGCGCTCGACGACGCGGCGCACGGCGTCGATATCCGAGAAGTCGAGACCAGGGTCGATGCCTTGCGTGTAGAGATTCATCGCGAGCGTGACGAGATCGACGTTGCCGGTGCGCTCGCCGTTGCCGAACAGGCACCCTTCGATGCGGTCCGCGCCTGCGAGCAGCGCAAGTTCGGCGGCGGCCACGGCCGTGCCGCGATCGTTGTGCGGATGCACGGACAGCACGATGCTGTCGCGATAGCCGAGGTTGCGGTCCATCCATTCGATCTGGTCGGCGAACACGTTCGGCATCGCGGCTTCGACCGTCGCGGGGAGGTTGACGATCATCTTGTGATCGCGCGTCGGGCGCCAAACTTGCGCGACCGCGTCGCAGACTTCGCGCGCGAACGGCAGCTCGGTCATGCTGAACGTCTCGGGCGAGTACTGGTAGATCCAATGGGTGCCGGGGCGGTTGGCCGCCTGCTCCTTGATGAGCCGCGTGCCCTCGACGGCCAGCGCCTTCACCTCATCCTTCGACGCGTTGAACACGATACGGCGGAATGACGGGCAGATCGCGTTGTAGAGGTGGACGATCGCGCACGGCGCGCCTTCGAGCGCCTCGAACGTGCGCGCGATCAGGTCTTCGCGCGACTGCACGAGCACTTCGATCGTGACGTCGTCGGGGATGCGCTTTTCCTCGATCAGCTTGCGCACGAAATCGAAGTCGGTCTGCGAAGCGGAGGGGAAACCGACTTCGATTTCCTTGAAGCCGATCGCGACGAGCATCTCGAAGAATTCGAGCTTCTGCGGGATGGTCATGGGTTCGATCAGCGATTGATTGCCGTCGCGCAAATCGGTGCTCATCCAGATCGGCGCGCGCTCGATCGTTCTGCTCGGCCATTTTCGGCAGGTCAAACGCACGGACGGGAACGGACGGTACTTTTCGGCAGGGTTGCGGAGCATTGTGAGCCTCGTTCGTCGGGTCGTCTGCGGGAGGTGGCGGGTCGAGCGGCTGGCCGACTCTGCCGGGGCTGGGCAATGACGTTGCGCAGCGGTGGCTCTCGCGATCCGTCCGAACGGTATTCGGCCGAATGCTGACGACTACAGGTTGTAAAAGGGACTGCGTTTGGGGTGAAACAGGAAACAGCTAAGAACTGCTGGGAGGACCGCGCAAGACGCGCGGCGCTACGCCTGGCTAATTACGCTAGACGTAGCGATAGCGACCGCGCTAGGCGGCCGGAAGTAATTCGGAGGGAGTTCTGGAGGAAACACATAGTGCGGACACTTTATGTCAGCGTGCTGCGGTGTGTCAACCCTGTGATTCGTCGCAATAAAATTTTTTGAACGGGCCAACAGGCAATCAACCCGCTCGTTCCGAGACGCCGGCGATCACGTCGATCTGCCTGGCGACGGCCGTCGGAACGGGCGTTTCGCCGCGCAGCACCGACTCGATCCACGCCGCCGTCGTGTCGGCATCGCGTGCTTCGGGCAGGTCGACTTCAGGTGCGTCGGGCGACGAGCGCTCCGGCGCGACAAGCATCTCGCAAACGCCGTCGTGCAGCCAGTCGATCTGCACCTGGCGGCGGGTATCGGCCACCGCCTCGCCTTCGGTGCCGCGCGCGAGCAGCGCGCCGCCGGTTGCCGCGTCCGGATGCTCGCTGAACAGCTTGGTCAGGTTTTCGCGATAGGGCGGATGCGTGTAGTTCACGAGCCGCAGCCCTGCCGGGGCGAACGGTTGCAGGATTTTGACGAGCGTATGCGTCGAATTGCGCACGCCCATGATCTGGCGCAACAAAAGCAAACGGGCAAGCTTCGGCGCGAGCGTCGCGATCGGCGCGAACGCGACGCGGCGGCGGGCGATCGCGTCTTCGATCTCGTCGTGCGTACGCGCGGACTCGATGCCGAGCTTCGCGAAGATTTCGGCGCTCGTGACGCGCCCGGGGTCCTCGGTGATGCCGTGCACCAGCACCGGCACGCCTTCGCGCGCGAGCAAGAGCGCGAGCAGCGGCACGAGGTTCGGCTGCTTGCGCGCGCCGTTGTAACTCGGGATCGAGACCGCACGATGCACGCGGTCGTGCACGTGCACCGGCTTGAACGACGCGTGCGCGGCGGCCAGCATCGCGGCCAGCTCGCCGGCGGTTTCGCCCTTTACGCGATAGGCGAGCAGGATCGCGCCGAGTTCGAGATCCGACACGCGGCCATCGAGCATCGCGCTGTAGAGCGCGTAAGTGTCGTCGGCGGACAGCGCTCGCGCTCCGTTCGGTCCGCGGCCGATCTCCTTGATGAAGCGGGCGCATGGAAAGCGGGCGGCGGCGAGAGCGGTGTCGGCGGTATCGGTCATCGGGAAAGAATCGGCAGGGCAACCGGCGGAGTTCGCAAGTCCGGCCGCCGCAATTCGGAGATAGGCAGGAAGTCCATTGAGTACCGCATTTGAGCGGATCTTGCAAGCAGCGGGCCAAAGGCATCGGCCACGGTGCGGAGCTGCGCGAGATGGCGCTTGCTTGTGGATTGGCGCGGCGGCAGCGCGGTCATCGGCGCACAACGCACGCGCACGTTAGTTATAAACTTCCTGTTTCGCCGCCTTTCGTGTGGCGCTCACTGAAGAACGACGGAGAACGGAATGAGCTACGTGTTTGCACCCGCGCCGGTTGTCGCGGTGCCGATCGCTGGGTCCAGCGAGCAATTCGCGGTGCGCCGCATCTACTGTGTTGGCCGCAACTACGAGGCGCACGCGCGCGAGATGGGGCACGACCCCGACCGCGAACCGCCCTTCTTCTTCAGCAAGCCGGCCGATGCCGTGCTGTACGTCGCGCCCGGCGCAACCGGCGAGTTTCCGTATCCGCAGCAATCGAAAAGCGTCCACTACGAGATGGAGCTCGTGGCGGCGATCGGCAAGGCGGGCAAGGATATTCCGGCCGAGCGCGCGCTCGAGCACGTCTACGGCTACGCCCTCGGCATCGACATGACGCGTCGCGATCTGCAAGCCGAAGCGAAGAAGCTCGGACGTCCGTGGGATACCGCGAAAGGCTTCGATCATTCGGCGCCGCTCGGTCCGATTCATCCGGTGTCGAAAGTCGGGCACATCGACCACGGGGCGATCTGGCTCACCGTCAATGGCGAAGAGAAGCAGCGCTCCGACGTTTCGCAGCTCATCTGGTCGACGGCGGAGACGGTCGCGTATCTGTCGACCCTGTTCGAACTGAAACCCGGCGATCTGGTTTTCACGGGCACGCCGGAAGGCGTCGGCGCGGTCGTCAAGGGCGACTTGATGAAGGGCGGGGTCGACGCGCTCGGCGACTTCAGCGTGCGTGTCGTCTGAGCGCGCATCCAGGGAGGGTCGGTGAAGCTCTACAGTTATTTCCGCAGCTCGGCGTCGTATCGCGTGCGCATTGCGCTGAATCTGAAGAATCTGCCATACGACTATGTGCCGATTCATCTCGTGCGCTCGGGCGGCGAGCAGTTGACGCCCGAGTACCGGAAGCTGAGTCCGGATGCGCTCGTGCCGACGCTCGTCGATGGCAATGCAGTGATCCAGCAGTCGGTCGCGATCATCGAATATCTCGAAGAGACGCATCCGAATCCGCCGCTCCTGCCGCGCGCGCCGCTCGACCGCGCCTATGTGCGTGCGCTCGCGCTGCAGATCGCCTGCGAGATCCATCCGCTGAACAACCTGCGCGTGCTGAAGTATCTGAAGCACGAACTCAAGGTCGACGAGGCGCCGAAGAGCGCGTGGTACCGGCATTGGATCGAGTCCGGCTTCGGCACGTTCGAAGGACGCATCGCGAACGATGCGCGGACCGGCAAGTTCTGTTTCGGCGACACGCCGACACTCGCGGACCTGTGTCTCGTGCCGCAGGTATTCAACGCACAGCGCTTTAACGTCGATACGCAGCGTTATCCGACGATCCAGCGTATCTATGATCACGCGATGCAGTTCGATGCGTTCGCGAGCGCCGCGCCGGGGCAGCAGCCGGACGCCGAGTGACGCGCCGCTAGTCACACGTTTCTCGCGGACACAAGAAAAGGCCGGTTCCGTGAACCGGCCTTTCTCGTTTGTCGACCCGAGTCAGCGCTTCAGCTGTCGACCCGAGTCAGCGCACCAGCACTGACTCCGGCCCCATGCAGAGCGGTCTGGGCTTGTGCGATCAGCCAAGCAGCGCGTCGGCAAACTCCTCGGCGTTGAACGGCTGCAAGTCCTCGACCTTTTCGCCCACGCCGATGAAGTACACGGGCACCGGGCGCTGACGCGCGATCGCCGCGAGAATGCCGCCCTTTGCGGTGCCGTCGAGCTTCGTCACGATGAGGCCGGTGAGACTGAGCGCATCGTCGAACGCTTTCACTTGCGCGAGCGCGTTCTGGCCGGTGTTCGCGTCGATGACGAGCAGCACCTCGTGCGGCGCGCCGTCGAGCGCCTTGCCGATCACGCGCTTCACCTTGCGCAGCTCTTCCATCAGATGCAACTGCGTCGGCAGCCGGCCGGCCGTATCGGCCATCAGCACGTCGATCTTGCGCGCGCGTGCCGCGCTCACCGCATCGAAAATCACCGCTGCAGGATCGCCGCTTTCCTGCGCGACGACCGTGACGTTGTTGCGCTGCCCCCAGATCGCGAGCTGCTCGCGCGCGGCGGCGCGAAACGTGTCGCCTGCGGCCAGCAGCACCGATTGGTCGAAGCGCTGCAAGTGCTTGGCGAGCTTGCCGATGCTCGTGGTCTTGCCCGCGCCGTTGACGCCCGCGATCATCATCACGAGCGGCTGCGCGCGGCCGAGCATCAGCGATTTTTCGAGCGGCTCCAGGAGGCCGACGAGCAGCGAGCGCAACGCGGCTTTCACTTGCAGCGGGTCGGTGAGACGCTCGGTACGGACCTTTTCGCGCAGCGCCCCGAGGAGGTAGTGGGTTGCCTCGACGCCCGCGTCCGACATCAAGAGCGCGGATTCGAGCTCCTCGTAGAGGTCTTCGTCGATCTTCGCGCCGACGAAGATGCCGGTCAGTCCTGCGCTCGTCTTCGACAAACCGGACTTCAGCCGATCGAGCCAGGACTTCTTGGCCGCGGGCTCGGGATTGGGGGGCGGAACGATTTCGACGGTCTCGAATGCGGCTGCTGCTTCCGTCGCGGGTTCGGCGTACAGCTCGTCGCTGAGCTCGGCCGGAGGTTCGGATCCGGCGCGGCCCAATGGCGCCGCGGGCGCTTCGGCTTGCTCGGCGCCGGCTTCCTGCGTGTCTTGAGATTCGTCCTGCGCGGTTTCGGGTCCTTTCGAACCCTTGAATCGTTTAAAAAAGCTGAACATGATCGGTGGTGGTGAGTGCGCTTGAGCGGGCGGGCGTGCGCCTGGCCGCGACTGGCGACGCGCGGTCGCGAGCGGCCGGATGAGGCTCGAAGGCCGCTATTTTATCAGGGGCGTCTTGCGGTGTCGGGGCAAGTCGGGTCGATCGGCCTGACGCGGCCGCGGTAACGCTTCGGCGACGCTGTGGTAACGTTGACTACCTTGGCCGCACGTGACGTTCGCGCTGTGCGGATCGCGGTGGCACGGATACCCGCCCCCGGATGCCCGTCGTCGGATACCCGCCGTACGGAACCTCTCCCAACGATTCGAATCTGCATGTCCCGTTCTGCCCCTTCGCGCGCACCGGTTTCGGCGCCCAGCCGCGGCAAGCCACACACGATCCGCATCATCGGCGGCGACTGGAAGCGCACGCTGCTCCCCGTGCTCGATCTCGACGGCCTGCGCCCGACCCCGGATCGCGTGCGCGAAACGCTCTTCAACTGGCTCGGCCAGCGTCTCGACGGCCAGCGCTGCCTCGATCTGTTCGCGGGCAGCGGGGCGCTCGGCTTCGAGGCGGCATCGCGCGGCGCGTCGCGCGTCGTGATGGTCGAGCGCAATGCCCGCACGGCGCAGCAATTGCGCGCCAACCAGTCGCGCCTGCGCGCGGCAACGATCGAAATCGCCGAAGCGGACGCGTTGCGTCTTGCGGCAAGTCTCGCACCGGGCTCGTTCGACGTGGTCTTTCTCGATCCTCCGTTCGGCGACGACATCCTCGGCCGAGCGATTGAGCTGGCCGCGCCGCTCGTCAGCGAGGACGGCTTTCTCTACGTCGAATCGGGCTCGCCGGTCGAGCCCGGCGAAGCGGAAGCGCTCGCCGGCTGGACGCTCGTGCGCCACGGCAAGGCGGGGGCGGTCCATTATCATTTGCTGCAGCGCGAAAATGATGAATAATGCGCGTTTCATAACAGGCGCCGGGCGGTTTCTCGTCACGTGCGTCGCGGCGGGCGGCGGCTTGTCATCGCAAGCGCGTGCCCAAATTGCGTGAAGAGAGGAGATGCTCCATGGTAGTCGCCGTGTACCCGGGTACGTTCGATCCCTTGACTCGCGGCCACGAGGACCTCGTGCGGCGCGCGTCGAGCATATTCGACACGCTGGTCGTCGGCGTCGCCGACAGCCAAGCCAAGAAGCCGTTTTTTTCGCTGCAGGAACGTCTCGACATTGCGCGCGAAGTGCTCGGGCACTATCCGAACGTGCAAGTGATGAGCTTCAAGGGGCTCTTGAAGGATTTCGTGCGTACCAATAACGCGCGCGTCATCGTACGCGGGCTGCGCGCCGTGTCGGACTTCGAGTACGAGTTCCAGATGGCCGGGATGAACCGCTATCTGCTGCCCGATGTCGAGACGATGTTCATGACGCCGTCCGATCAATACCAGTTCATTTCGGGCACGATCGTGCGCGAAATCGCACAATTGGGCGGCGATGTCAGCAAGTTCGTGTTCCCGTCGGTCGAGAAGTGGCTGAAGGAGAAGGTTGCTGAAATGGCGCAGCCGTCGGCGGCGCAACCCTGAGCGCTGCAACGGCCGGCTACGGTCATGCGCCGGCTAAAACGGGCGCCTCGCGTCTGCTGTGTCGCCCAGTCAGGCGAGTAGACTTGGGGGCAGCCCGGTGTTTTTTGTGAGTGAAGTATGGCTTTGATGATTACCGACGAGTGCATCAATTGGCTATCCTAATTAATTTTTGCGCGCCGTATCAACAGACTTTCTAGCTTTTCGAATTGCCAGAAATTATCCTCTTGCAACTCAACTGCAATTCAGAGGAGAGAACGGCAACTTTTAGTCAGCGCGCTGGCCGTTGGCAAGTAAAAATTAATCGAAAAGGGTTTCCGGCGCAATATAAGTCGTTTTCGACAAAGGCGGAAGGGCAGGTTTGGGCTCGCTCAGTCGAAGCAGCAATGGACGACAACCGGGCCGTTCTCGCATGACGGATGGCATGTTCCGGGTTCGGTTGGCGCTAGACAGCGCCTACAACAATCAACTACGGTAACGCGCGAGCGATGGCTCCAACCGGCCTTCAAATTTTTTGCATCCTTTCGTGAAGTTTGGCTTGGGGTGCGTGTCACGCAAGTCCGACTGTCGGACTTATCTCTGCAGACGGGGTCCAACGAACATCCCGCAGAGGCTCCGCCTTGACTTCGTGCAGAAAGGAGCGTGAAACGGTGTCGGCAGCAACACCGACACCGGTACCGTCGATCCCAATCTGATACGGATGGCCCCTAAAAGTTGTCCCATTCGCCACCCTCGGCGGTTTCCGCCACCCGAACGGGCTGCGGTGCGGACCACTTCAGGGCTGGCGTGGCGAGCGCTCGGGTGCGAGTCGGAGCCGCCGTATGCGTCTGCTCGACGGGACGCGTGGCGCCAGCGTCGTGCGAGACGCTCAGCCTGAACATCGAAACGGAGGTTTTCAGATCGTTCGCCTGTGACTCGAGCGAGCTGGCCGCCGCTGCCGCCTGTTCGACCAGGGCCGCGTTCTGCTGCGTGACTTGGTCCATCTGCGTGACGGCCTGGTTAATCTGGCCGATGCCCTTGCTCTGTTCCTGCGATGCGGCGGTGATTTCATTCATGATGTCCGTCACGCGCCTGACTTCGTGAGTGATCTCACGCATCTTCGCACCGGCTTCCCGCACATGGCCGGCACCTGCCTGCACCCGCTCCACGGAATTGTGGATCAACTCCTTGATTTCCTTGGACGCTGCCGACGAGCGCTGCGCCAGTGAACGCACTTCCGCAGCCACCACCGCAAAACCCCGCCCCTGCTCGCCCGCGCGCGCCGCTTCGACGGCCGCATTCAGCGCGAGGATATTCGTCTGGAAGGCGATACCCTCGATGATCCCAACAATGTTGGCAATCTTGTCCGAACTGGCGTTGATGCCGTCCATGGTTTCCACCACGCGTGACACCACGGCGCCGCCCTGTTCCGCCACCTGGGCGGCCTGCGCAGCGAGCTGGTTGGCCTGACTGGCATTGTCGGCGTTCTGCGTGACGGTGGAGGTCAGTTGCTCCATGCTGGACGCCGTTTCCTCGAGCGATGCGGCCTGCTCTTCGGTGCGCTGCGACAGATCCTGGTTACCCGCGGCAATCTGGTGAGTGGCGGTGGCGATCGAGTCGGCCGAAATCTTGATCGTGCCGATCGTTTGCGTGAGCTGCTCCTGCATGCGCTTCATCGAAAACAGCAGGCTCGCGCGGTCATCCGGCGCCGTCTTGATCACCGCAGTCAGATCGTTATCGGCAATCTGGTTGGCAATCTCGGCCGCATAGGACGGCTCGCCCCCCAGTGAGCGAAGCATGCCGCGGTTGAGCAACACTACAACAGCCGACAAGGCTCCGGCCAGTACCACCAGAATCCCGAGGCTCCGGTACAGCGACGAGCGGAATGTGGCATCGAGGTCGTCGACATAGAGCCCCGTCGTAAGAATCCAGTCCCACGGCTGATAGGCCACGTTGTAGGCGATTTTCGGCAAAGCTTCGGTTGCTCCCGGCTTCGCAGCGGTATATGCATTAAAGCCCTTGCCGTCGCGCTTGATGACAGCGACCGTCTCTCTGAAGTGGTAAACGCCGCTCGGATCCTTGTTGTTGCCGACGTCTTTGCCATTCAACTCGGGTATGAACGGGTGCATCAGGACCGTCGGCCGCGAATCGAGGATCATGAAATAGCCGTCTTCGCCGTACCGTATGTTCCGGATGCTGTCCATCGCCCGCTTCTTGGCTTCCCCTATGGGCATGGAGCCGGTGGCCGCCTGGTCGCCAAAGGTCTTGACGACACTCAGGGCGATCTCCGCCGCGTGTTTCAGGTCCGCCTTGCGCTCTTCCAGCCGCATTTCTTTCGTCTGGTAGGCGTCGTAAATCGATATTCCGGCGAGACATAGCAGGCTGAGGATCAGTGGCAGCCATAGCTTTTGAACAAAGGACAGCTTCATACCTTTAGAATTCCTTTCATTGAAAGCATCGCTAGGAGGCAAAATTGCCGCCCGGCCAAATCTCGTGAAGGCCTGTACGTATTCGGATACCGTGATGAGCCGTCGGTCCCTGTCTCTGCTTCGTTTGAAGTCGGACCGAAATCTTGACCGCCAATCCGATAGGCAATGTATTAATCAGGTAAACAACGACTAGGATTCGCCCGTACTTGAGGCGAAAGGAACGCCTGCGACAGTTTGTCGCAGGGAGGCTGAAAACGTCAGCGGAAGAAGCGGTTCGGGGAATCTTGCGCGACCGTGCGAAAGGCTGAAAAGCTATAATGTGTTGTTTTTTCTAGAGAAGTTGGTGGCAGCATGGCCTTGATGATTACCGACGAGTGCATCAATTGCGACGTCTGCGAGCCCGAGTGCCCGAACGATGCGATTTCGATGGGCCCGGAAATCTATGTGATCGACCCGAACAAATGCACCGAATGCGTCGGCCATTTCGATGAGCCGCAGTGCCAGCAGGTGTGTCCCGTCGAATGCATCCCGCGCGATCCTCAGCACATCGAAACGCCTGAAGGGCTGATGGCAAAGTATCACGCGCTGCAGGCTGCAAAGGGCGCTTAACGCGCGCTGCCAGCGCTTAGGACGCAAGCGCGTTGGGCGGCGCGCTCGCTGTGCACTCGTGGCGAGCGGCTCGCCCACCTTGACGGCGAGTTAACCGACGTAAGCGCGCAGCGCACCGAGCAGCGCGTCGCATTCGGCGTCTGTGCCGATCGTAATGCGCAAGTACGAGTCGATCCGCGGCAGCTTGAAGTGCCGCACGAAGATTTCCTTCTCACGCAGTCTTGCTGCCAGTTGCCCGGCATCACGTGCCGGATGGGACGCGAAAATAAAGTTCGCGGCCGAGGGCACCACAACGAAACCCAGCTCGCCTAGTCCCGCCGACAATCGCTCGCGGCTCGCGATCACCTTCGCGCAGCTCGCACGGAACCATGCGTCATCCTCATAAGCGGCCCGCGCCGCAGCTTGCGCGAGCCGATCGAGCGGATAGGAATTGAAGCTGTCTTTTACGCGGTTCAGCGCGTCGATCAACGTGGCGTCGCCGAACGCCAATCCCACCCGCATGCCGGCGAGCGACCGTGCCTTCGATACGGTCTGCACGACCAGCAGATTTGGATACTTCGCGATCAGCGAGACCGTAGACTGTCCGCCGAAATCGACATACGCCTCGTCGACGACCACCACCGATTCCGGACTCCGCGCAACGAGCCGTTCGATTTCCTCGAGCGGCAACGCGCGCCCGGTCGGCGCATTCGGGTTCGCAAGCAACACGCCGCCGTTGGGCACCAAGTAGTCGTCGATGCGAATCGCGAACCATTCGTCGAGCGGTACGGTCTGGTACGCGATGTCGTAGAGACGCGCATACGTCGGGTAAAAACCGTACGTGATGTCCGGAAAAAGAATCGGTTTGTCGTGCTTGAGTAGCGCTTGGAAAACATGCGCGAGCACCTCGTCCGAACCGTTGCCGACGAACACCTGGTCGGCCGAAATGCCATGATGCGCGGCGACCGTCTCGCGCAGTTTGCGCGCAGTCGGATCGGGATAGCGGCGCAGCGTGTCGCCGTGATCACCGAGCTCGCGCCGGATCGCCTCGACGACTCGCGGCGACGGCGGATACGGGTTCTCGTTGGTGTTCAGCTTGACCGGGCGCGCGAGCGTGGGCTGCTCGCCGGGCACATAGGGGGTGAGGTGCTGAACGATATCGCTCCAATAGCGGCTCAAGTGTGGCTCCTATGTTTGCCGTTGCCCGGCGACGGCTTCAATCGATTGGATCGCCGACCGTCAGGCATTGCGATGCAGCTGCATCATCGCGCGCTCGAGTTCGCCCTTGACGACATGCGGCATCACGGCGAGCGAGCGCTCGATCGAGGCATCGATCACGTCCTGTTCTTCTTTGCGCGGCGGCTTCAGCACGAAGTTCGCGACGTCGGGCTTTGCGCCGGCGCGTGCGGACTCGGGAATCAATTCGCGCGGATGCCCGATGCCGATCCGCAGCCGCCAGTACTGCTGCGACGACAGATGCGCGGTAATGTCCTTGAGTCCGTTGTGTCCGCCGCTGCCGCCGCCGAGCTTCAGCTTCACGGCGCCGGGCGGCAGATCGAGTTCGTCGTGCGCGACGAGGATCTCGTCGGGCAGGATCTTGAAGAAATGCGCGATCGCGACGACCGATTGGCCCGAGCGGTTCATGTACGT
This sequence comes from Trinickia mobilis, assembly GCF_017315705.1. GTDB lineage: Bacteria > Pseudomonadota > Gammaproteobacteria > Burkholderiales > Burkholderiaceae > Trinickia_A > Trinickia_A mobilis. The sequence goes on from NZ_JAFLRF010000005.1 coordinate 54,573, forward strand.
CTGCGGTTCGAGCAGATGCACCTCTTCGCCTTGCAGCCGCGCCTTTGCATAAAAGCCGTGAAAGCGCCGCTCGTCGCGCAGCGTCGCGCCCGCTTCGCGCGCGAGTTGATCGACGAGCCAGAAACCGGCGTTGTGGCGCGTCGCGGTGTATTCGGCGCCCGGATTGCCGAGCCCGACGATCAGCTTGATCATGGTTCTTCTATGGCAGCCGCAAAGCCGCTCGATGCCGAAAAGCCGAAAAAAAACCCGCCGGGCAAGCCGCGGCGGGTCACGTCGACCGTTCCAAAGAAACGGATCGAGAGGATACCGATTGTATTAGCGCTTATGCAGCGGGCGTTTCGCCTTCAGCCGCACCGGCAGCTTCGCCTTCAGCTGCGACTGCGCCAGCCGGGACCGCCGCGGATGCGATCACCGGATTTTCGCTTTCGACGTGAGCAACCAGCGACACGCCCTTCGGCAGCGTGATGTCCTTGGCGTGCAGCGATTGACCTGCTTCGATCTTCGCCAGATCGAGCTCGACGAATTCCGGCAGGTCGCCCGGCAGGCACTCGATTTCGACTTCGTTCACGACGTGCGAAATGATCGCGCCGCCCGTCTTCACGGCCGGGTTGCTTTCCTGGTTCATGAAGTGAAGCGGGACCTTCGTGTGCAGCTTCTTCTTCGGGTCGACACGCTGGAAGTCCACGTGCAGCACGAGCTGACGGAACGGGTGGTATTGCACGTCGCGCAGCAGAACTTGTTGCGACTTGCCAGCCACTTCCAGGTCGAGGATCGACGAGTGGAACACTTCCTTCTTCAGGGCGTGCCACAGGGCGTTGTGATCGAGTTCGATCCGTTGCGGTTCCGTACCGGCGCCATAAACGATCCCCGGGGTCTTGCCGGAAATACGCAGGCGGCGGCTCGCACCCGTACCTTGCAGATTGCGCTCGAAAGCGACGACTTTCATGTTTTTCTCCATGCACTGCCCGCGACCAGGCAGTAAAAACGAAGGGCCTACACGCTCGCCGCGCCGGCCCTGGACTAGGCGGCATAAACCAGAATTAGCTCATGCCGATTGTGCTGACGGCGTTGCATCAAGCAACGCCGCCGGCCAATACTTCACGTTCGCTTCAGGCTTCGGCGAATAGCGACATCACCGAATCGCCGCGGCGAATCCTCGAGAACGTTTCCGCAAGCAGACCCGCGCACGACAGCGAGCGGATCTTCGAGCAGCCACGCGCTTCTTCGGAGAGCGGGATCGTATCGGTGACGACGAGTTCGTCGAGCGCCGAACCCGCGATACGCTCGCCCGCGCCACCCGACAGCACCGGGTGCGTGGCATACGCGAAGACCTGCTTCGCGCCGCGTTCCTTCAGCACTTGCGCTGCCTTGCAGAGCGTGCCGGCGGTGTCGACCATGTCGTCCATGATCACACAAGTACGACCTTCGACCTCACCGATGATGTTCATCACCTCGGCGATATTCGCCTTCGGACGGCGCTTGTCGATGATTGCGAGATCGCAGTTCAACTGCTTCGCGAGCGCTCGGGCGCGCACCACGCCGCCGACGTCCGGCGACACGACGAGCAGATCCTCGTAGTTCTGCTTGCGCAGATCGCCGAGCAGGACAGGCGTTGCGTAGATGTTGTCGACGGGAATGTCGAAGAAACCTTGAATCTGGTCGGCGTGCAGATCCATCGTGATGATCCGCTCGACGCCGGCAATCTCCAGCATGTTCGCGACGACCTTCGCGGAGATCGCGACGCGCGCCGAACGCGGACGGCGGTCCTGACGCGCATAGCCGAAGTAGGGAATGGCGGCGGTGATCCGGCCGGCGGATGCGCGCTTGAGCGCATCGACCATGATCATCAACTCCATCAGGTTGTCGTTCGTCGGCGCGCACGTGGATTGCAGAACGAATACGTCCTTGCCGCGCACGTTTTCCTGTATCTCGACCTGGATCTCACCGTCCGAGAAACGGCTGACCATGGCTTTGCCGAGAGGAATACCGAGGATTTTGACGACTTCCTGAGCGAGCGCGGGATTCGCGTTGCCAGTAAAAACCATCAGGCCGTCATGGCTGCTCATCATGCACCTGCTTCAGCTGGAGGCGGGAAATGCGGGAATTTTTGGCAGGGGAGGAAGGACTCGAACCCTCGCATGCCGGAATCAAAATCCGGTGCCTTGACCAACTTGGCGACTCCCCTACACTAACTTTGAGCTCCACCGGGTGCGTAGGACATCCCGATGATGCGAAACCTTATGCCGCGAAAGCGAAGAGTGGATGCGTATCCAAACTCGCTGTTACCGCGCTTGTCCAATCCGACGGCAGTTTGGCTTGCGCCGCTTCTGCTTCGCCGAGACTTGGGAACGCGGCAAAAACACTAGAGCCGGACCCGGTCATCCGCGCGGGGGCGATGTTATCAAGCCATTCAAGCACCCGGGCAACTTCCGCGTATTTTCCCACGACAACCTGCTGCATGTCATTTCGGCCAAAACCGTCTGGCCAATTTTCGTTGCAGCTACGCTGTGCAAGAAAGTCCGTAATTGTGACGACTATTGAATCTCTTGTCAACGATTTATCGGAAAAAATCGCAGCAGTCGGAACATGCACCCTCGGCGTCACCACGAGGAAGTAACGCGGCGGCAATTGTACAGTCTGAAGCGCTTCTCCGACACCCTCAGCGAACGCATTTTTCCCAAATACGAAGAATGGGACATCGGCGCCAAGCCGCAGCGCGAGACCTTGCAGCACATCGCGCGGCAAATCGAGCTTCCACAGCCGGTTGAGCGCGAGCAGCGTCGTCGCGGCGTCGGAGCTGCCGCCGCCAAGGCCCGCGCCCATCGGCAGGCGTTTATCGATTTCGATGTCGACGCCCGCGCCGGTGCCGGTCTCCGCTTTGAGAAGCGCGGCCGCGCGCACGACGAGGTCGCTTTCCTCGGGCACGCCGGGAACGTCGGTCTTGCGGCGGATGCGTCCGTCGAGGCGCAACGTGAAGTGCAGCCGGTCACCCCAATCGAGCAGCTGGAAGACCGTTTGCAATGCGTGATAGCCGTCGGGCCGGCGGCCCGTGATGTGCAGAAAGAGATTGAGCTTCGCCGGAGCCAAGCAATCCCGCAGGGACTGGTTCGTTTCGATCATGCGTTAGAGCGGAAAGTGCGGCGAATCATGCAACGATACGCGCGCGATCATTGGTCGAGCACGAGCTTGATATCGAGCGGAGGGTCCTGGCGCGTCAGGTTCAGCCGCTTGACGCCGGTAGCCGGTGCATCGGCGTACGCGAGGTAGTTGATCGTCCAGCCGTCCTGGTCGATCTCCTTCAAGCGCGTTGCCTGCTGCGGATCGGGAACGGTCTTCGCCCTCGAGGTGGGCGCCGGCGATGGCTGCAGCCAGTAGCGCAGCCCCTCCACGGGTAGCGCGAATCCGAGCGCGTTCTGCATCAACGTTGCGACGTTGTCGGCGGTCATCGGCTGACGGTTCGGCAGTTCCAGCGTCGCCGAGGCCGGTGACGACGTGACGATCGCCATCGTTTGTCCGAGCGGGTTGAGCAACTGCAGCGTCACCGTATCGCCGTGCTCTTGCCAGTCGAAGTTGCCGTAGGCGTTGCGCTGCCTGCCATATTGATCGACGTATTGAATTGCGAAGCGGCCGTGGTAAGCACGAGTGGTTTGCGTCGAAAGCGCGGTGGCCGCGTTAGACGTCGACGGTCCGCGCGCCGGGGTGACCGAGCAGCCCGCGAGCGCGACGACTGCAGCCGACGCCAGCGCGAACACCGTGCCGCGCCGGCTCACGGTGCCGACGGTTAAACGTGAGACATGCATCAGAGATCGTTCACCTGGAAGCGTTTGAGCGTCTTGACGAGCGTGTCGTTATCGGGCTCGAGCTTTTGCGCGTCGCGCCATGCGGCACGCGCTTGATCTTGCTCGCCGCTCTTCCACAGCACTTCACCGAGGTGCGCGCCGATTTCCGCATTCGGCTGCAGGGTGTACGCCTTGCGCAGCAGCTTCGCTGCATCGGCGGTATCGCCCATGCGGTACTTGACCCAGCCGAGGCTGTCCATGATGAACGCGTCGTTCGGCGCGAGCGCCGACGCTTTCTCGATCAGCTTGTCCGCTTCCTGAAGACGTTGATTGCGATCGGCGAGCGAATAGCCAAGTGCGTTATACGCCTGCGGGTTGTCAGGCTGTGCGCTGATCAACTGGCGCAACTGCGTTTCCATCAAATCGTAGTGGCCGTTCTTCTCGGCTGCCATCGCGTAGTCGTACAGGATGTCCGGATCGTCCGGGAAGTCCTGAGTTGCCTGCTGAAGGCGTGCCTCGGCTTCCGGATAACGCTTGGCGTCGAACAGGATCGCGGCGTCCGTGCGTGCGATCACCGCTTGATCGTGCGGGTCGGACGATTGCAGCGCGGCGAGCAGCTTGCGTGCGTCGTCGCTCTTGCCCTGCTTCGCGAGCAATTGGGCGCGCGTGATCTGAGCCGGGATGTATTGCTGGCTCTTCGGCGTGATCTTGTCGAGCCATTGGCCTGCGGCCGCTTCATTCTTCCGTTCGAGCGAAAGCTGCGCCAGATAGATGTACGCCTGGCCCGCATCCGCGCCGGGCGTCTTTTCCGCGAGCTGCGCGTATTGCGACAGATATTTCTGCGCGTCGTCGTATTTCTTTTGCTGGACCTTGATGAGACCCAGGGCCATCAGCGGCGTCAGGTCCTTCGGATCATTGGCGCGCATGACTTCGAACTGCTTTTGCGCATCCTCGAGGCGATCGCTCGCGAGATACAGTTGCGCAAGCGCAAGCCGTGCGTCGTGCGATTTGGGATTTTGCTGAACGTACTTTTCGAACGATGCGAGGCCTTCGTTGCGCTCCTCGGGGCCCATCTGCGAGAGCGTGAGCGCGGCCGGCAGATAGTCGGGCTTCAGCTTGAGCGCTTGCTCGAACGAGGCGCGCGCACCTGGCTGATCGTCTGCGACGAGCTGCTGGCGGCCGATCGCGAGCTGCGCTTCCGGGCGGTCCAGATCGTTTTTGAGCAGGTCTTGCAAGACGTGCAGGCCGCCGACCCGGTTAGGACCGCGCGACAACAGCACTTGCAGCGCAAGAATCGCGGTACCGCGGCTTTCCACCGGGACTTTCGCGAGTTCGCGGGCGAGGAGCGGGGAGGCGTCGTCAGGCTTGCCCGACAGCACGAGCAGCGAGGCGTCGAGCTGCGCCGCGCGCTCCGAGCTCGGCGCGTACTGCTGCCAGAGCTGCGCTGCGGCGAGCGCGTCGGACGGGCTTTGCGCAGTCAGCGCGATTTCGGCGGCACGCTCCGCCATACGCGGATCGTGCGTATCGCGCGCGAGCGCGAGGTACGTCTGGTAGGCGGGCGCCGGCTCGTCGCGCTGCAGCGCGATTTCCGCGGCGAGCACCTGGAAGACGATCTGGCTCGTCAGCGGGACGCTCGGCAGATCTTTTTTCTCGTCGGCCGACGCCGGTGCGAACATATCTGGCGCGGAGACCGAGTTGTCGTCCGAAGTGGGCGGCGGGTCTTGCGCATACGCGGGATTCAAGGCGAGCGCCCACGCTGCGAGGACCGCGGCGCCGAGCAGGCGGCGGGCTGGCAGCGCGCGCTTCGCGGCGGGCCGGACAGAAGCAGCGGCGGGGCGCTTCGAAAACAGCTTCAGGGACAAGATCATGGAAATCCGTTCAATGTTTCGGTCGATTGTAACGCGCTCGCTACAATACACGCACAATCGACCACGCAAGTTACAGACCAGTTAGACATGCCCGAGTTGCCAGAAGTAGAAGTCACCCGTCGCGGAATCGAGCCATACGTTGCCGGGCGCCGCGTCGAACGGGTCGACGTGCGGACCCGGGCGCTGCGCTGGCCGGTCCCCACGGATTTCGCGAGCACGCTGGAGAGGCAGTTGATCCGCAAAGTCGAGCGGCGCGGCAAGTATCTTCTGTTCGAAATCGATGACGGCTGGTTCATCGTCCATCTCGGCATGACGGGTACGCTGCGGGTGCTGCGGCACATCGCCGAGCCGCCGGCGCCGGCGAAGCACGATCACATCGACTGGATTTTCGACGAATTCATTCTCCGCTTCCGTGACCCACGCCGCTTTGGCGCAGTACTTTGGCATCCGCGTGACGCGGGCGACGTGCTCGATCATCCGCTGCTTGCCTCGCTAGGCGTCGAGCCTTTCGCGCCCGAGTTTTCCGGGGCGCTGATGCACCGGCGCACGCGCGGCCGAAAGGTTTCCGTCAAGCAGGCGCTGCTCGCGGGAGACATCGTGGTCGGCGTGGGCAACATCTATGCGTCCGAGAGCCTCTTTCGCGCAGGCATCCGTCCGACGACGCCCGCCGGCCGCGTCTCGCTCGCACGCTACGATCTGCTTGCCGCCGCAGTGCGCGCCACGCTCGCCGCCGCCATCGACAAGGGGGGCAGCACGTTGCGCGACTTCGTCGGCAGCGACGGCGAAAGCGGATATTTTCAGCTCGACTATTTTGTCTACGATCGCGCAGGCCTGCCGTGCCGCGTGTGCGGCACGCCGATCAAGCAAATTGTGCAAGGGCAGCGCTCCACTTATTTTTGTCCTCATTGCCAGCGTTGAAGCCGGTGCCGAATTCATTCTTCATGTCTGCTCCTTTCTTTTCGTCCGATTCCCCCCTTCAAATCGATTTCGCCGCGCGCCTGATCGCGTGGCAGCGCGCGCACGGACGCCACGATCTGCCGTGGCAGAACACGCGCGATCCGTATCGGATCTGGCTGTCGGAGATCATGCTGCAGCAGACGCAGGTGTCGACCGTGATTCCGTACTACGCACGATTTCTCGCGCGCTTTCCCGACATCGCGGCGCTCGCCGCCGCACCGCTCGACGACGTGATGGCGCTATGGGCCGGACTCGGTTACTACTCGCGTGCGCGCAATCTGCATCGCTGCGCGCGGGCGGTCGTCGAGCAGCATGACGGGGCGTTTCCTGCGAGCGTCGAGGCGCTGGCCGAACTGCCCGGGATCGGACGCTCGACGGCCGCGGCGATTGCGTCGTTTGCGTTCGGTGCGCGCGCGACGATTCTCGACGGCAACGTGAAGCGCGTGCTCGCGCGCGTGTTCGGAGTCGAAGGGTTTCCCGGCGAGAAGCGCATCGAGAACGCGATGTGGACGCTTGCCGAATCGCTCTTTCCGCAGGCCGGCAGCGACGACGACATCAGTTCCTACACGCAGGGCTTGATGGACCTCGGCGCCACGGTATGCGGACGCGGACGGCCCGAATGCATGCGCTGTCCGTTTGCGGCCGATTGCGTCGCGAACGTGAGCGGCCGGCAGCGTGAGCTGCCGGCGGCGCGTCCCAAGAAGATCGTGCCGACGCGGCGCACGTGGATGCTCGTGCTGCTCGACGGCGCTTCGGTGCTGCTAGAGAAGCGCCCGCCTGCCGGCATCTGGGGCGGGCTGTGGAGTCTTCCGGAAGCGGCCGACGAAGGTGCGCTCGCGAAGCGCGCACGCGCGTTCGGCGGCGCGCGCGCGCCGGAACATCTCGCGCCGCTCACGCATACGTTCACGCATTTCAAGCTGGAGATCGAGCCCCGGGTGGTCGATGTCGACGTCGACCGTTCGTGCGTGCATCTGGAAGCCGGTGACAGCGAAACCGCATGGGTACCGCTCGCGGAAATCGCCGCGTACGGCCTGCCCGCGCCCGTGCGCAAGCTGCTCGATTCGCTTCAGGGATCGCTGCTCTAGCTTCGCGCGGCCGCGCTTGGCGTCGATGTCTTACAGCAGTTGATGCTGCTGCATGTAGTGATGGACGACGTCGATGCGTGCGCCAGCGTCGCGAAGCTCCATCAGCTTTTGGCGCGCACGCAGCGGAATCTGCAGCACTTCTGACAAGCGGTTCGACACCCACGTCGGATCGTCGAAACGAAACGGCTCGGCAAACGGAAGGCTTTGCGGTTCGCGCTCGCGGATCGTATCGATGATGCGTTCGAGCACTTCCGCGCACGCGCCGAATTTCGCGAGCGCCTCGGTGCCTTCGAGCGGAATGTCATCGGGCAACGGCTCCGCCATCCCGACGAGCAGCCCGCTCGCTTCGACTCGATGCGACAGCAGCTGAAAGCGCCTCCTGCCGCGCGCACGGATCAGCAGCATGCCGTAGGCGTCGACGTCGCACTGCTCGATTTCGGCGAGACAGCCGATCGACTCCGGTACCGCCGGGTCGTCCTGCCGCGCCACCTCCGCGCCGCTTTTAAGCAGACAGACACCGAACAGCGTCTGGTCGCGAAGACAGTCTCGCGCCATGTCCAGGTAACGCGCTTCGAAGATCTTCAAGGGCAAAAGCCCGTCGGGAAAGAGCACCGTATGCAGCGGAAAGAGCGGCAAATCGGCAAGCACGGCAGGTGTAGTGGACATGGCGCAACGCTGAAAAAGGGCCGCGCAATGCGGCGAGTTAGGCCACCAGGCGCGATGACTCGCCGACATCGATCGGCGCGTCGCGATGCCGCACAATCACGTTTGCCTCATTCGCGAGGCGCGCGGCAAGCGCCTCGGCGATGAATACGGAACGATGCTGTCCTCCGGTGCAGCCGATCGCGACGGTCAGATAGCTGCGATTGTCGTCGCGAAAGTGCGGCAGCCACTTCGTCAGGAACGACTGAATGTCGTCGATCATCTCGTGCACGACGGGCAACGCGTCGAGAAAATCGATGACAGGTTTGTCGAGTCCGGTGAGAGGGCGCAACTCGTGGTCGTAGTACGGGTTCGGCAGCGTGCGCACATCGAACACCAGATCGGCATCGAGCGGCACGCCGCGCTTGAAGCCGAACGATTCGAACATCAGCATCAGGCCGGCATGCTCCTGTTCGATGAAACGCTTGACCCATGCGCGCAATACGTTCGCGCGCAGATTGCTGGTGTCGATCTGATGGCCGAACTCGGCGAGGTCCGCGACGAGTTCGCGCTCGCGCTCGATCGCCTCCTCGAGCGACGTCATGACACCCACGTTCGCATCGTGCGCGGGCGAGCCCGACAGCGGGTGACGGCGGCGCGTCTCGGAAAAACGCTGGATCAGCGCCTGCGTGCTCGCGTTCAGGAACAGCACGCGAACGTCATGTTCGCTGGCCAGATTGCGGATGATGGCGGGCATGTCGCCGAGCGATGCGCTCGAGCGGGCGTCGATCGCGACCGCGAGGCGTTCCTGACCGTCGCTCGCGAGATATTCGGTGAGCGCGGGCAGAAAACGCGGCGGCAGATTGTCGACGCAGTAGTAGCCAGAGTCTGCGAGCGCGTTCAAAGCAACAGACTTGCCGGAGCCGGAGATGCCGGTGATCAGAACAATGCGCATGGGGAAAAATCCGTTCGTTTCATCATAGCACCGGACCCAGCCTGTCGCGCCCCGCGGAGCACTTTGATGAACGCCGCGCCAGGCGTCAAATCAGCTTGCCGGGGAACTGGCTTTCCGGGTCCTGCATCGCCAGGCGCTGGCGGTCCATGAAGTCGCGCAAAGTATCGATGCCGCGCAGTTGCAGGATCGTGTTGCGCACCGCCGCCTCGACGAGAACCGCGAGGTTGCGGCCCGCGGCCACCTGGATCGTGACCTTGCTGATCGGCAGGCCGAGCACGTCGACAGTCTGGCTCTCGAGCGGCAGGCGCTGGAACTCGCCGTCCGGCCGGCGCACCAGTTGCACGATCAGCTTCAGCTTCATTTTGCGGCGTACCGCGGTTTCCCCGAAGATCGTCTTGATGTCGAGGAGACCCAGTCCCCGCACTTCGAGCAGGTTTTGCAGGAGCGGCGGGCAGCGCCCCTCGACGAAATCCGGGCCGAGCCGCACGAAATCGACCGCATCGTCCGCCACGAGGCCGTGCCCGCGGCTGATCAGCTCGAGGCCGAGTTCGCTCTTGCCGAGACCCGAATCGCCGGTGAGCAGCACGCCCATGCCGAGGATGTCGAGGAACACGCCGTGCAGCGTTGCGCGCGGCGCGAGGATGCGCGACATGTAGAGCCGCAGATTGTCGATGACCGCCGCGGCCGAGATCGGCGTCGTGAAGAGCGGCGTCGACGAGCGCGTGCAGCGCAGGACCAGCTCCGGCGGCGCGGGGATACCGCCCGCGACGACCAGGAACGGCGGCTCGAGCGCGATCAGCTCGGCCATGTGGCGCGAGCGGTCTTCGTCGGTCTGACGCTGGTAGTAGTTGATTTCGGCGTCGCCGAGCACTTGAATCCGGTTCGGGTGAATCAGGTTCAAGTGGCCGACGAGATCGGAACTGGCGGTCGCCGTGGCGACGGTTTCGGCCGAAAAGCCGCGCTCCCAGCCTTCATGCCCCGTCAGCCAGCTCAGTTTGAGCATGGAGGCGTTGTCGTCGAAGATGCTTTGGGCGTTGATGCTGGACGTATCCATGAATCCGTGACTCCAAGTTACCCGGCCTCTCTCGTCCCAGCGGCCTGTTCGCTCGGCTAAAAGTTCCGGGTGCGCCCGCACGCGCACCGCACCGGCCGGCGCAATGCGCGTTGCCCTGTTATACCCTCAAGGGTGCCACTGGGTGAGCAGCCGATGCAACTCCGCGGCGCTAGGCTCCGAATGCAGGCGTTCACGCGCTTCGCGGTCGGACAGCAGCTGCGCGATTTCCGACAGGATTTCCAAATGCTGCTGCGTGGCCTGTTCCGGCACGAGCAGGAAGATCAGGAGCGAGACCGGCTGGCCATCCGGCGATTCGAACGGAATCGGCTGCTCGAGGCGCACGAAGGCGGCGAGCGGTTGCTTCAGCCCCTTGATGCGGCCGTGCGGAATCGCGACGCCTTCGCCGAGCCCCGTCGAACCGAGGCGCTCGCGCGCAAACAGATTGTCGGTCACCGTGCTGCGGGCGATTCCGTTTTGATTCTCGAAAATCAAGCCCGCTTGCTCGAATACGCGCTTCTTGCTGGTAACGGATAGTCCGACGACGACGTTTTCGAGGGGAAGGAATTTGGCTAAACGATTCATGTTGGCAGGCGGACGCGTGGCCTGGATTCTCCTCGCGGCAACTGACTGGTTGTCCATTTTCGCAGTGCTCACAGGGAATTGCGCGCGAGACCGGATTGTTCCCTACGTCTGGCGACCCCGATAATAACCGGGACATTATAGAACAGCGCAAGCGTCGATGGTGCACCGCGCCATCTGTCGCCGCCCGGCGTCGTTTCGCTGCAAAAGAGCGCCGGCTCGACGCGCCGCCCCACGAAAAAACCGCCCGAAAACGGGCGGTTTTTCAGGGGGGAAGAATGCCTCTTCAAGAATTCGCTATTGCGGCGGCAGTTCGATGTGCGACGCCTCCGGATGATGCTTGATCGCGTGGTGCTGATGCTCTTGGAGACGATCCTTGTGCCGGATGACCTGCCTGTCGAGCTTGTCGACCATCAGATCGATCGCGGCGTAGAGGTCGCCGTCCGCGCTTTCGATGAAGATGTCCTTGCCCTTTAGATGCAGATTGATTTCTACTTTCTGACGCTTTTCCTTTTCCTTGTGATTGTCGACCGAGAGGACCACATTGCCATCGATCACCTGATCGAAATGTCTTAGCACCTTGTCCAATTTGGTGATCACGTATTCCCGCAACGCTGGCGTTACTTCGAGATGGTGTCCACTGATCTTCAGATTCATAGTGCTCTCCAAGCGAATGGCCGCCTGACACGCCTTGGTGCGGTCGTACCGGTCGCAAGCGGCCCGCTCGAATCATCACCCCGTGACTGACGAGCGGCGGGTCGTATCGGCCGGCCTTCTCCGCCAACAGCGTCGCGGCCGGAAAATGCCCGCCGCAATATGCAGCGAGCTACAGAGACTTGCGCAAATTCACTGCGGGAATCTTGAGGGCTTCGCGGTATTTAGCGACCGTGCGGCGTGCGACCACGAATCCTTGTTCCGCCAGCAGTTCGGCTATGCGGCTGTCTGAAAGAGGAGATTTGGTGTCTTCAGCTCCTATCAGTTGCTTGATGAGTGCGCGAATGGCCGTTGATGAGGCCGCGCCCCCCGTGTCGGTCGAAACGTGAGATCCAAAGAAGTACTTAAATTCAAGCGTACCAAACGGGGTAAGCATGTACTTCCCGGTCGTTACACGTGAGACCGTTGACTCGTGTAAACCCAGCGTATCAGCAATTTCTCGCAAAACCAAGGGGCGCATCGCAATTTCGCCGTGCGTAAAGAAGTTCTTTTGACGCTCCACAATGGCCTGCGCGACCCTGAGGATTGTCTCGAACCGCTGCTGAATATTTTTGATCAGCCAGCGCGCTTCCTGAAGCTGCTGACGCAGCGATCCGCTGCCGGGATCGCCCCGGCTGTTGCGCAGGATGTTCGCGTACAGGTTATTGATTCGCAGGCGCGGCATCACTTCGGGGTTCAGCTCAGCCTGCCAGCCTTGCGATGTTTTCCTGACCATGATATCCGGCACGACGTAGTCGGCCTCGGCCTTGCCATAGGCGGCGCCGGGGAAGGGCTCGAGCGAGCGGATCAGCGCGTGGGCGTCGCGCAGATCGTCGTCGCCTGCCTTCAGTTGTTTGCGCAGGCGGGTGAAATCGCGTGCTGCCAGCAGTTCCAAATGATGAGCGACGATTTCGAGCGCGAGCGTGCGCGTAGGCGAGGCGTCGAGCCGCAGCAGTTGCAGCTTCAGGCATTCGGACGCCGAGCGCGCGCCGACGCCGGCGGGATCGAAGCTGTGCAGCAGCGCCAACGCGGCGTTGAGCTCGTCGAGATCGACCTCGAGTTCTTCGGGCAAGTCGGCGAGCACTTCCTCGAGCGAGGCGGTCAGATAGCCGTCGTCGTCGAGCGATTCGATCAGGAACGTGACCAGCGCACGGTCGCGCTGGCTCGCTTGCGTGACGCGCAGTTGCGCCATCAGGTGGTCGCGCAGTGTCGTCGTTGATTCGTGGATTTGCAGCGGCGGCAGATCGTCGTCATCGGAGGCGGTGCCGGAGCGGCCGTAGTCGTCGAGATTCCATTGGCTCGCGTCCGAGCCGCTGTCGGAGCCAAGGCCGTTGTATTCGTCGACGCCTTGCGGCTCGCCGCCGTCGGCGCTTTCGGCCGAGCCCGACGACGAGTTCGACGCCCCGGGCATCGGCTCGGGACTGCTCGTGTTCGGCGTTTGCGCAATAACCGTCCCGTCCGCGGCGACGCGCAACGGACTCGCGATCCATTCGTCTTCGCTTTCGAGCAGCGGATTTTGCGCGACCGCCATCGCGATTTCTTGTTGCAGTTCGAGCGTAGACAGCTGCAGCAGCCGGATCGACTGCTGCAGTTGCGGCGTCAGCGCTAGATGCTGCGATAGGCGGAGTTGGAGGCTGGCTTTCATGGCAAGTTGAATTTCATTGTAGAGAGTTTGCCACGCGAGCGAAACCTCGCGACGCCTGGAAAAAAGCGTATTGACGGTTTCTGTTCGGGAGGGCGGGGCGTGCGCCCCGTAAAAATTGCTGGTCGAGGGCCGGAGCCCGGCGTGGAGCCGGCCGGCGCGGCGGCGCGGTGTGCGCGCCGCGGGTTACATCCGGAAGTGTTCGCCGAGGTAGACGCGGCGCACGCTTTCGTTTTCGATGATGTCGCTCGGTGCGCCGGCGGCCAGCACGCTGCCGTCGCTGATGATGTAAGCGTGGTCGCAAATGCCGAGCGTTTCGCGGACGTTGTGGTCCGTGATGAGTACGCCGATATTGCGCTGCTTCAGGAATTTAACGATCTTCTGAATTTCCAGAACGGCGATCGGGTCGACGCCCGCGAACGGCTCGTCGAGCAGGATGAAGCTTGGGTTCGTCGCGAGCGCGCGCGAAATTTCGACGCGCCGGCGCTCGCCGCCCGACAGCGACAGCGCCGGATTCTCGCGCAAGTGCGCGATTTGCAGCTCGTCGAGCAGCGCTTCGGTGCGATCGGCGATCAGCGCTTTCGACAGCCGTTTGCCTTCGTCGTCGAGCTGCAGCTCGAGCACGGCGCGGATGTTTTCTTCGACGGTCAGCTTGCGGAAGACGGACGCTTCCTGCGGCAGGTACGACAGGCCGAGCGACGCGCGTTTGTGAATCGGCAACAGGCTGATCGAGTTGCCGTCGAGGACGATTTCACCGGCGTCGAGCGGCACGAGGCCGACGATCATGTAGAACGACGTCGTCTTGCCGGCGCCGTTCGGCCCGAGCAGGCCGACGACTTCGCCGCTTTTCACATCGAGCGACACGTCCTTGACGACCGTGCGCGACCCGTACCGTTTTTTCAGGTTGCGCACCACCAGCGAGCTCGTTGTGCCCGGCGGCTTGCGATTGGGCAGCGTGTGCGTCGTGGCGGCGGGAGTTGACAGGGTGTTCACTGCGGCAGAGTTCCTTGAATCTGGGGCGACGGCGCGAGCGTGGCCGACGCGCCGGTGAGCGGGGCGGCGCCGCCCGACTTCGGCGAAAGCATTGCGCGCACGCGGCCGGTCGGATTGCCGGGGCCCGCTACATCCTTGCCGGCCTTCGCAGTATAGAAGTCGTTTTGGCCGTCATACGTGATGACGCTGCCATGGACTTCGTCCATCAGCGTCGTGAGGCCCTGCATGCGGCGCACGGTCGCGTTGGTGGTGAGCGTCGTCAGGTCCAGCTTGCCGTCGTAGTTGATGCGCTCGGCGGTGCCTTCGATGTATTCGTCGACGCCGTCGCGCTTCTGCCGGAAGTAAGCGAGGTTCTTGCTCGCCGACGTGCCGACGGCGTACTGGTACCCCTGCGGGTCCTGGGTGACTTCCACGCGATCGGCGCGGATGACGATCGTGCCCTTGGTGGCGACGACGTGCCCCGTGAAGATGTTGATCTGCTTCAGATCGTCGTAAGTCATGTTATCCGCTTCGATGTTGAGCGGTTTGTCGCGATCGGCGTGCTCGGCGTGTGCGAGCGGAGCCACGCCGAAGACGGGCAGCGAGACGAGCGCTGCCGTCAGTCCAGCGCGTACCGCGCGGCGCGCGAACGACACGCGTGCGCGGCCGAGGTCAAAACGAGAGAACGATTCGTTCATGCAGTCACGCTAGGAATGGATGACCCGGGTCATTTGGGCGAGCCGCCGCCGGAGACGTCCGACGCGGCAATCTCACCTTTGACGTTGCCGAAGAGCTGCATCACCCGGGTGACGTTGTTGTAGTGCATGCCGTTTGCCGTAGCCACGGAAAGGCCGCGCCGAAGTTTAACCGGCTTTTCGGTCTCGATCACGTCGTCGTTGACGAGCACGCGGAAATGTGACGAATCGGCCTGCATTTCCGGGTCGCCGTTGCCCGGCGCGCGCAGGATGTGGGCGTTGTCGTACAGATCGACGATCGACGCGTCGCCGTTGACCGTGCCGCGTAGGCCCGTGGCCGTCACGATCGGCTTGCCGGGCTGGAACGCTCGGATGGCCGGCATCGTGAGATCGCTGTTTTCGTCGTCTTCGTAGTGAACCATTTTCGTCGCCGTCAGCCGGTACTGCGTGGTGCCGGTCTGGTCGAGCTCGGAGACCGAGAAGTTGTCGGCGAAATAGTCGGGCGAATGGGCCTTGGGCTTTTCGGGCTGGATTACCGGCGTCTGCGTGGCCTCCAGCAGCCAGTACGTGACGCCCGCCAGCAACGCCATCGCGAAGAGGGCGATCAGCGACGTGATTCGGGACGGGTTCATCCGCGCGAGGCTCCGCAGGCGGAGGCAAGCAGCGCGTCATAGCGGTTTTGCGCGCGCAGGATCGTCTCGCAGAGTTCGCGCGCGGCGCCGTGGCCGCCGCGCGCCTGGGCGACCCAGTGCGCGCGCAAGATCACCTCGGGGTGCGCGTTGGCCGGCGCGGCGGCGAAGCCGCACTGGAGCATGACAGCGAGGTCGGGCCAGTCGTCGCCCATGTAGCCGCATTCTTCCGCTGCGACGCCGGCTGCCTTCAAGAGATCCGCGAACGCCGTTCGCTTGTCTTCCACGCCTTGATAAAGATGGTTGACGCGGATTTCCTGCGCGCGCACTTGCACGATGCCCGACTTGCGGCCCGTGATGATCGCGGTGGCGATGCCGGCCTCGCGCAGCAGCTTCAGGCCGTGGCCGTCGAGCGAGTTGAATGACTTCATCGTGTCGCCCTCGGCCGTAAACATCAGGCCGCCGTCGGTGAGCACGCCGTCCACGTCGAAAATCATCAGCTTGACGCGGCTGGCGCGTTCGGCAACGGTCAGGGGCACCGAGTTCATCTCAAATCACCTTCTTCGAAAACAGGTCGTGCATGTTGAGCGCGCCGATCAGCTTGCCCGCTTCGTCGACGACGAGCATCTGGTTGATTCGATGGCGTTCCATCAGTTCCACCGCCTCGACCGCCAGGTGATCGGGGGCGATCGTGCGCGGCGCGCGCGTCATCACCTCGGCGATCGGCAGCTCGCGGAAGTCGCCCGTGCGTTCGAGCACGCGGCGCAGGTCGCCATCGGTGAAGATGCCTTCGACGCGGTCGTTTTCGTCGACGATCGCCGTCATCCCCATGCGCTTCGCGGTGAGCTGGAAGAGGGCGTCGCGCACGGTCGCGTTATCGAGCACCTTCGGCAGCTGGTCGCCCGTGCGCATCACGTCGCGCACGTAGGTGAGCAGGCGCCGGCCGAGCGCACCGCCCGGGTGCGAGCGCGCGAAATCGTCGGCGCCGAAGCCGCGAGCGTCGAGCACAGCCATCGCAAGGGCGTCGCCGAACGCGAGGGCGGCCGTCGTGCTGGCCGTCGGCGCGAGGTTCATCGGACACGCTTCCTTCGCGACGCCGGCGTTCAGGTGCACGTCGGCGAGCTTCGCGAGGCTCGACTCGGGGCGCCCGGTAATCGCGATCAGCTTGGAGCCGAGGCGCTTCAGCAAAGGCAGAATCGAAATCAGCTCTTCCGATTCGCCGGAATTGGACATCGCGATGAAGACGTCGTCGGCGGTCACCATGCCGAGGTCGCCGTGGCTCGCTTCCGCCGGATGCACGAAAAACGCCGGCGTGCCGGTGCTTGCCAGCGTGGCGGCGAGTTTTCGGGCGATGTGGCCGGATTTGCCGATGCCTGATACGACGACGCGTCCGCGGCAGCTCAAGAGGAAATCGACTGCGCTGACGAAGCCGTCGTCGAGTTGATTGCGAAGCCCGCGCACGGCGTCAGCTTCGATGTCGAGCACGTCCCGGGCGAGCGCCAGCGCCCGGTCGCCATTGATTTTCGCTATCATTCGCGGAGTATAGCAAAGGCGTTTGTTCGCCGCGCCAGGCCCCCTGCGCCTGTCTGCTGCCTTCCCCGGCCCCATCATCCCGAATGCGCCGTCCCTGCGCGCGTGACGGGTTCCGCTGACGAACGAGGACGCTTAGCCCGTGGTGATATCGCCGCTCGAGATGACGCTGTTTCTGCTGCTCGCTTCGGTGGCAGGCGTCGTCCTATTCCGTTTCCTGAATCTGCCGCCGATGCTCGGGTATCTCACCGTGGGCATCGTGGTCGGTCCGCACGCGCTCGGTATCGCGCCGGATACGGCTCGGGCTCAGCATCTCGCCGAGTTCGGCGTCGTGTTCCTGATGTTCTCGATCGGGCTCGAGTTCTCGCTCTCGAAGCTGCGCTCCATGCGCATTCTCGTGTTCGGGCTCGGCTTGCTGCAGGTGATCGGCACGGTGGCGATCGCGGTGATACTCGGGCTCGTCTTCGAGCGTTGGGTGCACATCACGTGGCAGGGGAGCGTGGCGCTCGGCGGCGCGCTCGCGATGTCGTCGACGGCGATCGTCAGCAAGATGCTCGCCGAGCGGCTCGAGATCGAGACGGAGCACGGCCGCAACATCTTCGGCGTGCTGCTGTTCCAGGATCTGGCGGTCGTGCCGCTCCTCATCATCATCGCCGCGCTCGGCGGCGATTCGAAGAGCCTCGTGACGACGCTCGGCGTCGCGGCGCTGAAGATCGTCGTCGCGCTGTCGCTGCTCCTGATCGTCGGCCAGAAGTTCATGACGCGCTGGTTCAACGTCGTCGCGCGGCGGCGCTCGCAGGAGCTGTTCGTGCTGAACCTCTTGCTCGTCACGCTCGGCGCCGCGTTCATCACCGACAAGTTCGGCCTGTCGCTCGCGCTCGGCGCGTTCATCGCCGGGATGCTGATCGCGGAGACGCCGTACCGGCATCAGGTCGAGGAGGACATCAAGCCGTTTCGCGACGTGCTGCTCGGCCTTTTCTTCGTGACGACCGGGATGCTGCTCAATCCGCGCGTGGTCATCGCGCACCCGTTCATCGTGCTGTCGTTCCTGATCGGACCGACCTTGCTGAAGGCCGTGATGATCACGGGCCTCGCCCGCGTGTTCGGCGCGACGCCCGGTGTGGCGATGCGTACCGGCATCGGGCTCGCGCAGGCCGGCGAATTCGGCTTCGTGCTCTTGAACCTGATTCTCGACAAGCACCTCGTCGATGCGACGCTCTTGCAGGCGATTCTCGCGTCGATGCTGCTGTCGATGCTCGCGGCGCCGTTTTTGATCCAGAACGCCGATCGCATCGTGCTGCGGCTGTCGTCGACTGAATGGATGATGCAGTCGCTGCAGATGACGCGCATCGCCACGCAAAGCCTGAAGCAGAGCGGCCACGTGATCATCTGCGGCTACGGCCGCGCGGGGCAGAACCTCGCACGCATGCTGGAGCACGAGGGCCTCTCGTACGTCGCGCTCGACCTCGACCCCGACCGCGTGAGCGCCGCGGCCACCGCCGGCGAATCGGTCGTGTTCGGCGATGCGGGGCGGCGCGAGTCGCTGCTGGCGGCCGGTATCCACCGCGCCGCGGCGATCGCGATCACCTACGCGAACACGCCGTCCGCGCTGCGCGTGCTGCACAACATCCACGAGCTCGAGCCGACGCTGCCCGTCATCGTGCGCACCGTCGACGACGCCGACCTCGAAAAGCTCCTCGCCGCCGGTGCGACCGAGGTGATTCCCGAGATCGTCGAAGGCAGCCTGATGCTTGCGTCGCACACGCTCGTCTTGATGGGCGTGCCGATGCGGCGCGTCGTGCGGCGCGTCGAGGAAATGCGCGACGAGCGCTACAGTTTGCTGCGCGGCTATTTCCACGGCGCCGACGACCTGGGCGACGAGGACGGCCACGAGCAGGTGCGGCTACAATCTGTGCCGGTCGACGAGAATTCGGACGCCGTCGGGCGCTCGCTCGAAGAGCTCGGTTTGGCGGGCATCGGCGTCGAAGTGACGGCCATTCGCCGGCACGGCATTCGCGGCGTCGAGCCGGGCCCCGAGACGAGGCTGCGGGCCGCCGACATCGTCGTGCTGCGCGGGCTGCCCGAAGCGCTGGCGATCGCCGAGGAGCGCATTTCGCGCCATCGTCGTGCGGGAGCCTCGGCGGCCTGATACAGCGCCAAGGCCGCTGTCGACCCGCTTTCCTGCCGGCCTTGCCGGTTTTTACGAATTTCAGGCCCTTGCGCCGCGCCCGAAGCGCGAGCAACAGGCCTTTTTTTGCGGAGACATCCATGTCCAACGCACGCACGGGTGCGCCTATCGACGCGGCCGAGTTCATCAAGAGCCAGATTCGCACGGTCTCGGACTGGCCGCAGCCCGGTGTGCAGTTTCGCGACATCACGCCGCTTTTGCAGCGGCCCAAGACGCTGCGCATGCTGACCGACCTGCTGGTCGAGCGCTACGTCGAGGCGAAGCTCGATTACGTCGCCGGGCTCGATGCGCGCGGCTTCATCATTGCGCCGATCGTCGCTTATGAGTTGAACCTCGGCTTCATTCCGATACGCAAGATCGGCAAGCTGCCGTACCGGACGGTGTCCGAGTCGTACGAACTCGAATATGGCAGCGCAACTGTCGAGATTCACGAAGACGCGTGCCGCGCGGGCGATCGCGTCGTTATCATCGACGACTTGATCGCGACGGGCGGCACGATGATGGCCGGCAAGAAGCTGCTCGAGCGGCTTGGGGCCGTCGTCGTCGAAGGCGCGGCGATCATCGATCTGCCGGATCTCGGCGGCTCGAAGCTGCTGCGCGATAACGGCTTGCCGCTTTATACGATCACGGAATTCTCCGGCCATTGATGCCCTTGCTTTGATCCTTTGTTTCGCACGGAGCGCCTGAGCGATGCCTAACTTCCTGCTGTTTCTCGCCACGTCGGTCGCCATCACGATCGCCCCCGGTCCCGACAACCTTCAGGTGCTCGCGCGCGGCATCTCGCAGGGACGCGCCGCGGGCTTCGTCGCTGCGCTGGGCTTCGCCGCAGGCATCACGTTCCATACGACGCTCGCCGCGTTCGGCGTGGCCGCGCTGTTGCGCTCGTCTCAGGCGGCGTTTGAAGTGGTCAAGCTCGCGGGCGCCGCGTATCTGATCTGGATCGGCATCAAGGCGCTCAGGAGCCAGGGGCTCGCCACCGCGCACGAGCGTCCGCAGCAGGCGCTTGGCGTCGTGTTTCGGCAGAGCGTGATCGGCAACATGATGAATCCCAAGGTCACGCTCTTTTTCGTCGTGTTCCTGCCGCAGTTCGTGGATCCGCATGGTGCGCAGAGCGTGATGGTGCAGATGCTCGAATTGGGCGTGCTGTTCATGCTGCAGACCGTCGTCGTGTTCTCGGCGTTCGGCGTGTGCGCCGGGATGATCGGCAGCTGGCTCAAGCGCCGGCCGCGTGTCGGCGTGTGGCTCGACCGCCTCGCGGGCGCGACGTTCATCGCGCTCGGCCTGCGCATTGCGTTGCGCGACTGATCATCGAGCGGGAGCCTTCCTTCATGACTTTGCCTTGCATTGCCGCCGCGCGCCGCTTCGATGCGCGCGCGCATCGTCCGTTCTGGATCGATGGACAGCGCGTCGGCTGGATTCGCGAAACCGACGTTCCGCTTCTCACGCGCTGGCCCGACGTCTTCGAAATCGATGACGCGCGAATCGCGCTTAGCGCACGTTTCGACGGCGGCGTCGATGCGCGTTCGGCGGCACTCGGCGCGGTGATCGGCGCGCTCGACGCCGACGGCCGCATTCCCGGCTGGCGCGACGAAACCTACGCGATCCGCAATGCGTTCGACGCTGCGCCGCTCGCGTTCATCGAGCGCGCCGCGTCCCGTTTCTTCGGCACGATGACGTACGCGGTGCACCTGAACGGCATCGTAAAATACGCGGACCGTGCGCCGCATCTGTGGATCGCGCGCCGCAGCGACACGAAGGCGACCGATCCCGGCATGCTCGATAACGTCGTCGCCGGGGGCATCGGCTGGGGCTTCGGCATCGCCGAGACGATCGTCAAGGAATGCTGGGAAGAGGCGGGCATCCCCGAAGAAATCGCCGCGAACGCCGCGGCGGGCCGCACCGCTCACGTGCTGCAGTCGATTCCCGAAGGCACGCAAGCCGAGCGGATCTTCGTCTACGATCTGCCGCTGCCCGAGGATTTCGTGCCGCACAACCAGGACGGCGAAGTCGGCGAGCATCGGCTCGCACGCATCGACGAAGTCGCGCGCTGGATCGACGACGGCGCGATGACCGTCGATGCGAGTCTCGCGACGCTCGATTGCCTGTTGCGTCATCAATGGATCGACGAAGAAGCGTGCGCAGGCATCGATGCCTTGTTCGTGCCGCCGGCTTGATCGCGCGGCCCACGCAAATCACCGAATTGCTGCTTATAGCGTCTAGGAAGGGAGTTCGAAGGTCATGTCGACCGAACACAGCTTTATTTTGAAACTGTCGTGCCCCGACCGGCCAGGCATCGTCCACGCGGTCTCGGGTTTCCTGTTCGAGCGCGGCAGCAACATCCTCGATTCCGCGCAGTTCGGCGACAGCCGCACCGGCGAGTTCTTCATGCGCGTGCACTTTCAGCAAGTCGGCGGCGACCCGGGTCTCGACGCGCTGCGCGATTCGTTTTCGGCGCTCGCCGAACGGTTCACGATGCGCTGGGAGTTGCATGACGCGTCGGTGAAGCCGCGGGTCGTGATCATGGTGTCGAAGATCGGCCACTGCCTGAACGATTTGCTGTTCCGCTACCGTACCGGTCAACTGCCGATCGAGATCAGCGCGATCATTTCGAACCACCAGGATTTCTACCAGCTCGCCGCGAGCTACAACATTCCGTTTCATCATTTCCCGCTGACCGAATCGACGGCTAGCGCGAAGGCGGCGCAGGAAGCTCGCGTGCTCGAAGTGATCGAGCAGCATCAGACCGATCTCGTCGTGCTTGCGCGCTACATGCAGATCCTGTCGCCGCAGTTGTGCGAACAGCTCGCGGGCCGAGCGATCAACATCCATCATTCGTTCCTGCCGAGCTTCAAGGGCGCGAAGCCGTACTACCAGGCGTTCGACCGCGGCGTGAAGCTGATCGGCGCGACCGCTCACTACGTGACGATCGATCTCGACGAAGGTCCGATTATCGAGCAGGAAGTCGAGCGGGTCGATCACAGCATGACGCCGGATCAGTTGACGGCGATCGGGCGCGATGTCGAGTGCGTGACGTTGGCGCGCGCCGTGAAGTGGCATGTGGAGCACCGCATCGTGCTGAATGGGACGAAGACGGTGGTGTTTCGTTGAGCGATTTCGCTTTAACGATGTGCCGATGAAAAGCCCGCGATGCGGGCTTTTCAATTTCGACCAGCGGAATCGATCGCTTAAATCAGCCGCAAATAAATCAATTCGCGCTTGATATAAGCATAAAAAATCGGCGCCGCGATGACCCCCTGCAAGCCGAACGCGGCCTCCATCACGAGCATCGCCAACAGCAGCTCCCATGCGCGCGCCTCGATCTGGCCGCCGATGATGCGCGCGTTGAGAAAGTACTCGAGCTTGTGGATGACGACGAGAAACACGAGCGACGCGATCGCCGTCGGAAAGCTCACCGACAGCGACACCGCCACGATCAGCGTGTTCGAGATCAGGTTGCCGATCACGGGCAGCAAGCCGGCGATGAACGTGACGAGCACGAGCGTTTTCGACAGCGGCAACTGCTCGTGAAAGGCCGGCAGCGCGACGAGCAGATAGAGCGCGGTGAACACTACATTGATCGCCGAGATCTTGACCTGCGCGAACACGATGCGCCGGAACGCGTCGGAAAAACGCGCGACGCGCGCGGCAAAGGCCGTCGAAAGCGGCAGGCGCTGCGCGTGGCGCTGCACGGTGATCGCGATCATCGCGCCGATGATCATGCCGAACAGCACGTGCGCGAAGCCGCGCGCCACGGTCTTGCCGCTTTGCGAAAGCTGCCCCATGTGCGAGTGCATCAGCATGGTGGCCTTTTCCTTCATCTGCGCGACGTCGACGGGCAGCGCCGAGGCGATCCACTGCGGCGTGCGCACGCGCGCCTGATCGACCATCTGCATCACCTGGTCGAGCAGATTCTGGATGTTGGGCACCGTATTCTCGAAGTGCTCGAAGATGCCGATCGTCAGTCCGGCGAGCCCTCCGACGACCACGATCGACAGCAGTACGACGGCGAGCCAGCGGGCGCCGTGGCTCGACGTGTGCCGCTCGATCGCCGGCGCAATCGTATGAACGAGCTGATAGACGAGCATCCCCGCCAGCAATGCGACCAGCAGTTTCAACTCCAGCACGACCACCATGCCGATGAGCATCAGCGCGTAGCTGCCGACCTCCACCGCGGACAGCTTCGGCAGGCTCATGTCGCTCGTCAGCCGCACGGGACGAGGTTGCAGGTCCCGTACCTGCGTGTCTTCCGACGATGCCTCGTTGCGCTTAGCCATGACTCATTCCCGTCTCCGACCTGATCCCAACTATTGGTGTATTCGACCGTTCGATCAGCGGCGCTCGAGCAGCGCCGCCAGATACTTGCCGGTAAAGCTCGCTTTCGATTTGGACACCTGCTCCGGCGTGCCTTGCGCAATGATCTGGCCGCCGCCCGCGCCGCCTTCCGGACCGAGGTCGATCAGCCAGTCGGCGGTTTTGATCACGTCGAGATTATGCTCGATGATGACGACCGTATTGCCCTGGTCGCGCAGCCGGTGAATCACTTCGAGCAAAAGCGCGATGTCGTGGAAGTGGAGGCCCGTGGTGGGCTCGTCGAGAATATATAGGGTACGACCGGTGTCGCGCTTGCTCAGCTCCAGCGAGAGCTTCACGCGCTGGGCCTCGCCGCCCGACAGCGTCGTCGCGGACTGGCCGAGCCGGATATAGCCGAGGCCGACGTCGAGCAGCGTCCTGAGCTTGCGGGCGACCACGGGCACGGCCTTGAAGAACTCGTACGCGTGCTCGACCGTCATGTCGAGCACTTCGCTGATGTTCTTGCCTTTGTACTGGACGTCGAGCGTCTCGCGGTTGTAGCGCTTGCCGTGGCAGACGTCGCACGGGACGTAGACGTCCGGCAGGAAGTGCATCTCGACTTTCAGCACGCCGTCCCCCTGGCACGATTCGCAGCGGCCGCCCTTCACGTTGAACGAGAAGCGGCCCGGGTCGTAGCCGCGCTCCTTGGCGGCCGGCACGCCCGCGAACAGCTCGCGGATCGGCGTGAAGACGCCCGTATAGGTGGCCGGATTCGAGCGCGGCGTGCGGCCGATCGGCGATTGATCGACGTTGATGACCTTGTCGAAATGCTCGAGGCCTTCGATGGCCTCGTAGGGCGCGGGCTCGGTCGCCGAGCCGTACAGGTGGTGCGCGACGGCTTGATACAGCGTGTCGTTGATCAGCGTCGACTTGCCCGAGCCGGACACGCCGGTCACGCACGTCAAGAGGCCGACCGGCAGATCGAGCGTGACGCGCTTCAAATTGTTGCCGTAAGCCTCGACGATGCGCAGGCGACGCTCGTCAGGGTCCTTGCGCTCGTCCGGGTACTCGATGCGGCGCGTGCCGGCGAGATACTGGCCCGTCATCGACGCCGCGTCGGCCTCGACTTCCGTGGGCGTGCCTTCGGCGATGATCATCCCGCCGTGCTCGCCTGCGCCCGGCCCCATGTCGACGACGTAGTCGGCCATCCGGATCATGTCCTCGTCGTGCTCGACCACGATCACGGAATTGCCGAGGTCGCGCAGGTGCTTGAGCGTCGCGATGAGGCGGTCGTTGTCGCGCTGGTGCAGGCCGATCGACGGTTCGTCGAGCACGTACATCACGCCGGTCAGGCCCGAGCCGATCTGCGACGCGAGCCGGATGCGCTGCGCTTCGCCGCCCGAGAGCGTTTCCGCGCTGCGTTCGAGCGACAGATAGTCGAGGCCGACGTTGTTGAGGAACATCAGCCGCGCGACGATTTCCTTGACGACTTTGTCCGCGATATCGCGCTTCGCGCCGTCGAGGCGCAGCGTCTGGAAATAGCCGAGCGCGTCGCGCAGCGGCCAGCCGCTCACTTCGAAGATCGCGCGTGCGTCGCCGTTCGCGCCGAGGCGCACGAAGCGCGCTTCGCGGCGCAAGCGCGTGCCTTCGCACGACGGACACGCCTGGTTGTTCTGATACTTCGCGAGCTCTTCGCGGACCGCGACCGAATCGGTCTCGCGGTAGCGGCGCTCGAGGTTCGGAATGATCCCCTCGAACACGTGCTCGCGGATCGACGTGCGTCCGCGCTCGTTGATATACGAGAACGGGATCGTCTCTTTGCCCGAGCCGTATAGCAGCAGCTTTCTGACCTTCTCCGGAAGGTCTTCGAACGCGATGTCGATATCGAATTCGTAGAACGCCGCGAGGCTTTGCAGCATCTGGAAGTAGAACTGGTTGCGCCGGTCCCAGCCCTTCACGGCGCCCGCCGCGAGCGACAGCGACGGATGCGCGACCACCCGCTTTGGATCGAAGAACGTGATCTGGCCGAGCCCGTCGCAATCCGGGCACGCGCCCATCGGATTGTTGAACGAGAAGAGGCGCGGCTCGAGTTCCTGCAGCGAGTACGAGCAGATCGGGCACGCGAACTTCGAGCTGAACAGGTGCTCCTTTTCCGTATCCATCTCGAGCGCGATCGCGCGGCCGTCGGCGAGGCGCAGCGCCGTTTCGAACGATTCGGCGAGGCGCTGCTTCATGTCGGCGCGCACTTTCAGGCGGTCGACGACGACATCGATCGTGTGCTTGTCGTTCTTCTTGAGCTTCGGCAGCGTCTCGACTTCATGGATCTTCGCGACGCCCTCGTTGGCCGTGCCGCCGCCCGAGCGGACGCGAAAGCGCACGAAACCTTGCGCCTGCATGTCCTCGAACAGCTCGGTGTGCTCGCCCTTGCGGTTCGCCACGACCGGCGCGAGGATCATCAGCTTGGTTTCTTCGGGCAGCGCGAGCGCGGCGTCCACCATCTGCGAGACGCTTTGCGCTTCGAGCGGAATCTCGTGGTCGGGGCAGTAGGGCGTGCCGACGCGCGCGTACAAGAGACGAAGATAGTCGTGAATCTCGGTGACGGTGCCGACCGTCGAGCGCGGATTGTGCGACGTCGCCTTCTGCTCGATCGAAATCGCGGGCGAGAGCCCCTCGATCAAATCGACGTCGGGCTTCTCCATCAATTGCAAAAATTGCCGGGCGTAGGCAGACAAACTCTCGACGTAACGGCGCTGCCCCTCCGCGTAGAGCGTATCGAACGCGAGCGACGATTTGCCCGATCCCGACAGGCCGGTGATCACAATGAGCTTGTGACGCGGCAGGTCGAGATTGACGTTTTTCAGGTTGTGGGTGCGCGCCCCACGGATGCGAATCTGTTCCATTTAGCCTGGCGGGGAAGGGGGCCAAACCTGCTACTATAACGACTTTTCCAGACCGCCGTTACGGCGACCTTACACCGCGCGGCAGGCGCGAACAGGCGCCGATTTCCTGGTCCTCCTTCGCCGCCGATGTCCAATCCTTCCGTCACACCTTCGCGCATGAGCGCGCCCGAAATGCGCGCGACCGTGTCGCTGGCCGCCATCTTCGCGCTGCGCATGCTCGGCCTCTTCATGATCATGCCGGTGTTTTCGATCTACGCGAAAACGATCCCAGGCGGCGACAACGTCTTGCTGGTCGGTATTGCGCTCGGCGCCTACGGCGTCACGCAATCGATGCTCTACATCTTCTACGGCTGGGCTTCGGACAAAATCGGCCGCAAGCCGGTGATCGCGACGGGGCTTTTGATCTTCGCGATCGGCAGCTTCGTCGCCGCGCTCGGGCACGACATGACGTGGATCATCGTCGGGCGCGTGATTCAGGGGATGGGGGCGGTGTCGTCCGCGGTCATCGCGTTCATCGCCGATCTCACCGCCGAGGAGCACCGCACGAAGGCGATGGCGATGGTCGGCGGCAGCATCGGCGTGTCGTTCGCGGTGGCGATCGTCGGCGCGCCGATCGTGTTTCAGTGGGTGGGGATGAACGGCTTGTTTGCGCTCGTCGGCGTGTTCTCGCTGTTGGCGATCGGCGTCGTGCTGTGGGTCGTTCCCGACGCGCCGAAGCCCGTTCACGTGCGTGCGCCGTTTGCGGAGGTGCTGCACAACGTCGAGCTGCTGCGCCTGAATTTCGGCGTGCTGGTGCTGCATGCCACGCAGACCGCGCTCTTTCTTGTCGTCCCGCGCATTCTCGAAGCGGGCGGCTTGCCGGTCGCTTCGCATTGGAAGGTTTATCTGCCCGTGATGGGGCTTGCATTCGTCATGATGGTGCCGGCCATCATCGCGGCCGAAAAGCGCGGCAAGATGAAGCCGGTGCTGCTCGGTGCGATCGCGCTTATCCTGATCGGCCAATTGCTGCTCGGCGCCGCGCCGCATACCATTTTGAGTGTCGCGGCGATCCTCTTCGTGTACTTCCTCGGGTTCAATATTCTCGAGGCGTCGCAGCCTTCGCTCGTGTCGAAGCTCGCACCGGGCCAGCGCAAGGGCGCGGCGGCCGGCGTCTACAACACGACGCAGTCGATCGGCCTCGCGCTCGGCGGCGTGGTCGGCGGCTGGCTGTTGAAGGTGGACGGCCAAAGCGCCGTGTTCTACGCCTGCTCGGGCCTCGTGTTTGCGTGGCTTATAATCGCCGCAAACATGAAAGCGCCGCCGCGCAAGGCGTGACGGCGCAATAGACTGGCGGCGCAGAGCGCGCTCTCGTTCAGGCTTTATCCGGTGCGCACGCGCCGGACGACGGAGCTGCGAAAGCAACGAAGCGCGCATCGCTGCGCCGCACGATACGGAATCAACTGGAGAAATACATGGCATCCGTCAACAAGGTCATTCTCGTCGGCAATCTCGGCGCCGATCCTGAAGTGCGTTATTTGCCGAGCGGGGACGCCGTCGCGAACATCCGCCTTGCGACTACCGACCGCTACAAGGACAAAGCGTCCGGTGAGCTCAAGGAAATGACCGAGTGGCACCGCGTCGCGTTCTTCGGCCGCCTGGCCGAGATCGTGAACGAATATTTGAAGAAGGGCTCGTCGGTATATATCGAAGGCCGCTTGCGGACTCGCAAGTACCAAGGCCAGGACGGCCAGGATCGCTTCTCAACGGAAATCGTCGCCGACCAAATGCAAATGCTCGGCGGCCGCGGCGGCTCGGGCGGCGGTGGCGGTGGTGACGAAGGCGGCTATAGCCGCGGCGAACCTTCCGAGCGCGGCGGCGGCCGTGTCGCTGGCGGCGGTGCGGCGCGCAGCGGGGGTGGCGGCGGCGGTGCGAGCCGTCCGAGCGCGCCGGCCGGCGGCGGGTTCGACGAGATGGACGACGATATTCCGTTCTAAAAGCAGATGTGCGCCTGACGGACGTTATCCGTCGCCAGGGAAAAGCCCGCGATTGCGGGCTTTTTTTCACCCGGAGCGTCTTCCCCGCGCTCGCCGGCGGTTTCTCGCTTCTTTACGCTGCCGTTGCGGCTCCCAAGCCTCCCGAACTATTGCGATTGGGCTTTATCCGCGCTGTTGGTGATGGCGTGCCCGCCCTTCGAAATGTCCTCGCCGGCGCCGGCCACGGTGTTGCAGGCGGCCAGCCATCCGGTGCAGCTCAGCAGCACCAAAACGATCAATCTGTTCACGATTTTTCCTCCTGAACGGCGATTTTTTACACACGGGTAAGCCGCCGCTAAAGTCGGGCCGCCGCTCCCGATAGGGGACCGTTTGCCCTCCCGCAGAAGTCGAGCCGCAAATTGCGCGCCCGGCCGAACGCGAACGGCAATGAGGCGTCGGCGCTGTCGCGCGGCACGCCGTCCCGCTGCCGGGAGGTTCTCCGGCTGGAAGCCGTTATAATGCGGCACCCATTTTCCTCGTTCCCGCCATGAGCCGACTCCTGTGCGCGCTGGTCGTTTCGCTGGGCCTGATGCAGTGCGCGGTTGCGCACGATCGGGCGCAGGCAGATGCGTTGGCGAGCGACGTGTCGGCCATGGCGAGTTCGCCCGACGCCGCGAGCGACTCGGCGGCTCCGCAAACCCACGCGATAACGAATCTGCTCACGCAGAAGTTTGGTCTCGCGCGCGCCAAGGCGGAGCAGATCTCGGCGGCGGTGATGTCGTCGGCGTCGAAATATTCGTTGCCGCCCGCGCTGGTGCTCGCGATCATTTCGATCGAATCGCGCTTCAAGGAAAAAGCCAAAGGCTTGCACGGCGCGACCGGCCTCATGCAGGTGGTGCCGGCGGCCCACAAGCGGCTTGTGAAGAATCTCGACCTGACTGCCCCTGAAGACAATATCGAAGCGGGATCCGCGATTTTGCACGGCTACCTCCAGTCGGCACAGGGCGATGTCGCCGCAGCGCTGAAAAGCTACGGCGGATCGAAGGCCTACGCGCAAAAAGTCAGCCTGCGCGTAAAGGACTTCCAATTCGACACCGCCGCAAGCGATCCCGCCGGTTCACCCTAGCCGGCACGAGTGCCTCGTAACGGGCACATATCGTTGCCCCTATCAACGCGCTGGCGCAGCTTTCCGCGCTGATTCAGAAGCGTCCTATTTTCGGTGGCGCTCGGCTGTGGTCTTATCGATGAGTTGTGGCGCGCACGCAATAGCGTGCCTGCAACATGCGTAACTCATAGCGCGAACGCGCCGATCACCCCAGAGAGACCCACCGTGAATATTCGAGTCATCCTGGCCGACGATCATCCATTTGTACTGCTTGGCATTAAAGCGGCTCTCGAAAGAGACGCGGACATCAGGGTGGTCGGCACGGCAAGCACACCGAGCGAATTGCTCGTCACGCTGCATGCCACGCCGTGCCACGTGCTCGTCACGGATCTCGCCATGCCCGACCCCGACGGCACGCACGAAGACGGTTTGCAACTTGTGCGGCGCATTCGCCGCGAGTGGCCGCAGCTCGGTGTCGTCGTGCTCACGAGCCTGACGAACGGCACGATCCTGCGGGCCATCGTGAGGGATCAGGCGATCAGCGTCGTCAACAAAATGGAGTCGCTGGAGGACGTGGCCGTTGCCGTGCGCCTGGCGGCCCAAGGAGACGCGCATGTCGGAGACACGATAGCCGGTGCGCTTTCCAATCCGGGCGCGGACGCGTTCAAGTCGGCCCGTCTCTCGCCACGCGAAACGGAAGTCGTGCGTTTGTTCGCGGGCGGCCATTCGATCGCCGAAATTGCTTGCAAGCTCGACCGGGACGTTCGCACCGTGAGCCGCCAGAAACGCGATGCGATGACAAAGCTTGGTATCCACAACGATCCTGGGCTCTTTGCGTTCGCTCATGCACACGGGTTGATTTGAGCAATATCAAGCGATCTGTAGGCGGTAAGGAATCCCCTACTAATTAATCTGTCTTTTCAGAGCATTCCTATGTCGGAATGCTAAAAAATATTCGATGCTCTCGTGATTACCCATTTCCTGTGTAAGTTCACCGATATGGGGACAATTGCGGAGGCAAAATAGATGACAGAAATCGACACCGTAGTGCCGATTAAAACGATCATTGCGGATGATCACCCATTGGTGCTGCTGGCGATTGAAAATCTCGTCGCGTCACTGCCCGATATGCAAATTGTCGGTCGCGCGATCGACTCAGCGGAGCTCTTCAACAAGCTCAGCCAGCTCGAATGCGATGTCGTCGTGACCGACTTGTTCATGCCCGGCGGTGCACAAGGCGACGGCCTCGAAATCATTCGGCTTTTCAAGGTGCGCTATCCCAATCTGGCGTTGGTCATACTCACCATGTCGACGGACGTCGACGTTCTACGGGAAGCGATTGCGCTCGGCGCCGACGCGATCCTCAGCAAGCGCGACCGTATCGACCTGATGCATGTCGCGGTTGTCACCGCGCTCGCGCGAGAGTTCTATCTCGGCCCTACTATCCGAACGTTGCTTGCCGATGCGAGGCTCGCGCAAAGGCTCGAGTGCGTCCGCCAGCTGTTGTCGAAACGAGAACTCCAAGTCCTCACCCACTACGCGTCAGGGCTCGGTATCACGGAAATCGCAAGGCAAACTGGCCGCAGCGTGAAGACGATTAGTGCGCAGAAGTGCGCGGCCATGAAAAAACTTGCTTTGCAGAGCGATGTCGATCTCTATCGTTTTGCGCTCGAGCATGGCCTCGTCGCAGGGGAGCGTTCCTCGTAATTCCGCAGGCGAGGCCGGGCCGTACCCGAGTCGGCGCTTCACAGTCGAAGATGGCTGATTGAGAGCAGTCGAAATAAATAAAGCGCAGGAACACCCGCGGGGGACACGCAAGGGCGGGGCAACAAACAAAAGCAAAAGACAAGATGAAGAACACGATCCGAATCATCGTTGCAGATGACCATCCGAGCGTTTGTCTTGGAATTACCAGTCTCTTCTCGGCCGTACCCAAATTCTCCGTTGTCGGACAAGCCTCCGACGCGCAATCGCTTGCCGAGTGTCTGGATGCCTATCCGTGCGACATCATCGTCAGCGACGTCGGCATGCCGGGCCTGAACGGCGAAAGCAACGCCATCTCGCTGCTGCGCACGGTCCTGCGTCGGAGGCTGCGACCGTACGTCATCGTCCTCACGATGATCAATCACAGCCAGATGCTGACTGGCTTGCTGCAAATGGGGGTGTCCGCAATCATCGACAAACGCGACGCCGCCGAATCGCTGATCCTGGCGGTCGAATCGATCGGCACGGGGCAGCCGTACCTATCCGAACACGTCCTCGACACGATCGGCACTACGGACGGATTTCCGGCTTTCCGGGCCGGGGTATTGACCCGCCGGGAATGGGAGGTCTTCCAACTCTATGCAAAAGGCATGGCAATTCATCAGATTGCCAAGCACCTCGGACGCAGCGGAAAAACGATCAGCACGCAAAAGCGCAGCACGATGCGCAAACTCGGTCTCGATACGGAAGCACAACTGATCGAATACGCCCGTCAGATCGGGCTCACCTAGTCCGGCCCGCATATTTTAGGAATCGTCTGATTGGATTTTTGTCGCCTTCGCTCGACACTAGCCGACGGCGCACGAATCGGTGCACGCCCACCGGAGGCGGAATTCCGCAATCAAGACGGCGCAGAGATCGGGTAAGCCGAGATCGACGTTGGGCCGCCCCCACGGCGCGACGGGCGATGGAGGTGAAATGTCGAATCTAAGAAGACGGCTGTTGGCCGAAGCCGCGGGAACGGCGTGGGTGGTGTTCATCGGTTGCGGCAGCATGGTGCTTTCCGCCAATTTCTGCGCTCAAGGTTTGGGTCTCCTCGGCGTGTCGCTTGCCTTCGGGCTCAGTTTCACGACGATGGCTTACGCCATTTGGCCGGTATCCGGCGCACACATGAACCCAGCGGTGACGGTCGGTTTTGCGGTCGCGCAGCGGTTTTCGATTCGCGAACTCGTGCCGTATCTTGCGGCGCAAGTCGTCGGCGCGACGTTTGGCGCGTGGCTTCTGGCCTACGTCGCCGGCGGCCGGCCGGGCTTCGATCTCGCTGGGGCGGAGTTCGGCGCGAACGGGTACGGCGACCACTCGCCGTTCGACTACCGCTTGCATGCTGCAGCCGCACTCGAGTTTGCGATGTCGTTCGCGCTCGTTACGGTCAATCTGCTCGTATCGAGCCTGCGGATGTCCCGCATCATCGGGCCCCCGGCTGTCGGTTCTTGCATCGCATTGACCTGCCTGGTTTCGCTGCCCGTCACGAACGGCTCGGCCAATCCGGCGCGCTCGACCGGACCGGCGCTGCTGGTGGGCGGCTGGGCACTCGATCAACTCTGGCTCTTCTGGGCGGCGCCGATGGCCGCCGCCATCCTGGCCGGCTTGTTGTTCCCGCTCCTTAAGAGCAGGCCGCGCACGGCCGGCGCGCTCGATCAGCGGCAGCGCACGGCGGGCCGGTAAGCGTGGCCACATGAGTATCGCGGCGCTGTTCAAATGGCGATTCAGTGCGGGCTGGAAATGCTGTCTGCCATGCGCGTTCGCGCTGGCTCTTCTTCTTGGAGCACATTTTGCCTTTGCCGCTGTCGGTGCGGTTCGGCCGGGAGCGTCTGCGCCGGTCAGTTCGGCCGCAGTCTCGTCTCGGAGGCCGTCGAAGCTGACGGTCGGCATGCTCGCCGGCGGCTGGGCGCCGTTTGACGAGTGGGTGGACGGCAAGCCCGCAGGGCTCAGCATCGACTACCTCCGCCTGACCCTGCCCGATAACGTCTCGCTCGACGTGAAAGCCTTCCCGGACATGGCTGCGTTGCTGACGGCTGCGTGCGAGGGGCAGGTCGACATCGTGCCGAGCGTTGCGCGCACGCCCGAGCGCGAGCGCTGCCTCACGTTTTCGGCGCCGTACTTCCACGCAGCGACGGCCGTCGTGACCCGAACGAACGAGAACGCCTTATCGGAGTCGACCCGCTTGGGCTACGCACGAATCGCGGTGGAAAAGGGGTTTTCGCTGGAGCGGCAATTGATCGACCGCTACCCGCGTGCGCAGATCGAGGTGCAGCCGGACACCGCTGCCGCGCTGCGCGCCATCGCGGACGGTACCGCCGACGCCTACTTCGGCTTTGCGCCGGCCGTTCGACACGCGCTGACAGCCGGCAATTTCGGCAATTTGCACATCGCGTTCGAAGAAGCGAACCGGATGGACGAACTGCGTTTCGCGATGCCGCGCAGTCGGGCGGCGCTGCGCAACCAGATCGATGCCGAGCTGGCGCGCCTGCGTCCGGTCGATGAGGGCGCGATCCGCGCGCGCTGGATCGGCGCGACAATCGACGCGCGGAACGGGGAGCCGGGCAAGGGCTTGGAACTCGACGCGCGTGAGCAAGCCTATCTGCGCGCGCTGCCGGCCGTCACGATCGGCTTCGACGCGTCCTGGGCGCCGTTCAGCTATATCGATGAGGCGGGCCGTCCGAGCGGCATCGCTTCCGACTACCTCGACTATCTGAGCCGCACGCTCGGCCTGTCGTTTCGCCGCTCGCCGGACGCCGACTGGGCTTCGACGCTCGTATCGTTCGAGCGCGGCAACGTCGCGCTGCTCGCGACCGCGACGGCCGGCGATCCGCGCCTGCCCGGCGCCCAATTCACCGACGCATACGAAAGCTATCCGATCGTGGTCGCCGCTCGCCGCAACGAGCCGCCGGCGCAAAGCCTCGCTGATTTCACCAATCGCCGCATCGTCGTGACCGGGCATCTGGCTGATCCGATGCGGTACTTGCGGGCGGCGCCGGACGTGTCGGTGATCGTGGCGCCCACCGTAGAGGCCGCGCTGCGCAAGGTGGCGGACGGCGAAGCCGACGCATTCGTCGACAACGTCGCGACGATCGACGCCGCGATTCAGGATCAGTACGCGGAAACGTTGAAGATCGTGGGCACCGTCGACGGGACCGACCAGATCGCGTTTGCGCTCAGTCCGGACCTCGAACCGCTGGCCGGGCTCATCGAGCGCGCGCTGCGCGCGATGCCGCAGGCCGAGAAGCTGCGCATTCGCCAGAAATGGCAGGGCGATGCCACGCACGATCATGGGGCGAAGGTGACGTCGCTGCGGCTGTTGCCGCTCTTGATCGGGATCGGCGTTGCGCTGTTCGTGACGCTGCGCGCGTATGCACTGCTGCAGCGCGAGGTGCGGCGGCGCGAGCACACCGAGCGTCAGCTCGAGTCGCAACTGAATTTCCAGCAGACGATGATGGAGATGGTGCCGTATCCGCTGATCGCGAAGGATGACAAGAACCGCTACATCGCGGTCAACCGGGCATTCGAGCTCACGCTCGGAGTGGATCGCAAGGACGTGGTCGGCCGCACCGGCGCCGAGGCGCGCGCATGGGGCATGCAGCACAGCGAAACGCTCGACCGCCTCACGGCCGAGACGCTGCGCATGGGCGCGCTGCGCAGCATCGAGCTCGACTTCACGAACCGCGCGGGCGATTTGCGGCACGGCCTGTTCTGGGTCGGCGCATGTGCGGGCCTCGACGGAGCTGGACCGGGCGTCATCTGCACGATGGTCGACATCACGGAAATTCGCCGCGCCGAGCGCCGCGCCCGCGAAACCGAGCGGCGCCTGTTCGACGTCACCCGCTCGCTGCCCGCCGTCGTGTTCCAGTTGCGGCGCGACGTGAACGGCGTGTACTCGCTGCCCTATATCGGAGGGGACACGGTGCATTTGCTGGGCGGCGAAGACACCGCGCCGTTCGAGGACGGCGCGTTCACGCTCATCTGCGACGAAGATCGCGCGCGCATCCAGGCCGAGCTCGAACTGTCCGCGGTGACGGGCGAGCCGATCCTCGCTGAATTCCGCCGCCGCGGCAGCGGGGCCTCGCGCTGGGTGAGGGCCGAGCTCGTGCCTCGCCGGGAGGCGAACGGCAGCGTCGTGTGGAGCGGTTATTGGGCCGATGCGAGCGTCGAGCGCGCGCGCACTGACGAACTCGCGCGCGCGCGCGACATGGCCGAAGCGGCATCGAAGGCCAAGGACGATTTCCTCGCGATGATGAGCCACGAGATCCGCACGCCGATGAACGGCGTGCTGGGTCTCGTCGAGGTGCTGGAGACGACGCCGCTCAACGTCGACCAGCAGCAGATGCTCGGCATGATTCACGATTCGGCGGGCGCCCTGCTGCAGATTCTCGACGACCTGCTCGACTACTCGAAGATCGAGGCCGGCGCGCTCACGATCGAGGCCGAACCGATCGACATGCGCGAGCTGGTCGACGGCGCGGTTGGCCTCTTGGCGGGGCGCGCGCACGAAAAGGGCCTGCGCATGCGCGTCGACGTCGAGCCTGAAGTCGCGGCGACGCTGCGCGGCGACAGTGTGCGGCTGCGGCAGATTCTCTTCAACCTGCTCAGCAACGCGATCAAGTTCACGCTGACGGGCGAGGTGTCGGTGCACGTGGCCGTCGTCACGCAGACCGAGGCGGGGCAGAGCATCGACATGTCGGTCGAGGATACCGGCATCGAGATCGCCCCGGACGTCCAGGCGCGCCTGTTCGAGCCGTTCGTGCAGGCAGAGTCGTCGACGACCCGGCGCTTCGGCGGCACGGGCCTTGGCCTCACGATCTGCCGCAAGCTCATCGATCTGATGGGCGGCACGCTCGCGCTGCACAGCACGCCCGGTGCGGGCACCAAGATGATGGCGCGCCTCGTGATGCCGGTCGCTCAGCAAAACTATGCGACAGGGCGTCTGCGCGGCAAGCGGGGGATCGTCGCCATCGACGATTTCCGCATCGCCCGGGCGCTCGTGCATTTCGGCCAGGCGCTCGGCATGGATCTGCGCCGTATTTCGCCCGGCAGTGCGGAACTGGACGACCCGGCCAAGATGGCCGACGTCGACCTGATCTTCGTGCGCGACGATTTCGACGTGCAAAGGCTCGGACGCAGCAAGCCCCGAGTCATCCACGTGACGGAAAAGAACAAGGCGACCGGCTACCGCGTGCTCGAAAACGACATCCGCGTGAGCGTCAATCCGATCTCCTGGCACGGGCTGGGCGCCGCTTGCGTGGCGGCGCTGTCCGACGCTGCCCAGCCGGCGGCGAAGGGCGGCGCTTTCGACGAGCGCCGCGCGCCGCCCGATCGCGACAGCGCAATTGCGAGCGGCCGCCTGGTGCTCGTGGCGGAAGATCATCCGGTGAATCAGGAGTTGATCCGCCAGCAGTTGGAACTGCTCGGTTTTGCGTGCGACGTGGTGGACGACGGCGCCGCGGCGCTCTCGGCGCTCGAGCGTCACCCGTATGGCTTCCTGATCACCGACTGCCACATGCCGAACGTATCCGGCTACGAGCTGGCGCAGCAGGTGCGCGAGCGGGAGAGCCGGCTCGGCAATGCGGCCCGCCTGCCGATTCTGGGCATTACAGCGAGCACGGCGCCGGAGGAATTGCGGTTGTGCCGCGACGCCGGCATGGACGACTGTCTCGTGAAGCCGACGCGGCTCGCTACGCTGCGCGATCACCTCGATCGCTGGTTCGGCGCGGATGGAGAACGCAGCGGCGCGGTCGCGCAAGCCCGCCCGGCGCCGGCTTGGCGTCGCGGCGGAGCCGGCGCGTTCGGCCCCGACGATCTCGCCTACATGCGGCAGTTGTGGGGCAGCGAATCGACAGTCAAGGCGCTGCTCGATTCGTTCGTCGCTTCGCTGCGCGACGATTTGCGCAAGCTGCCGCCGCTTTTCGAGAGCGGGGACAAGATGAAGCTGCGGCATTGGCACCATCGCGTGGCCGGCGCTGCGAGCGTGTTGCGCTATCAGCCTCTGCTCGACGTGTTCGAGGCCTATCGCAACGATATGACGACGAAACCGCACGACGAACTGTGTGCGGCAGGCCGCTTGCTCATCGAGACCTGTACGGCGATGCTCGAATGCATCGAGGAGCAGGCATCGCGCCTTTCGTAGCCGTCCGCCGGGCCCCGCCGTGCGCGGAAACCCCGGGCTCTGACAGCGGCGGCCTCTGCTAGACTTCAACGTGCAAGGCATAAAAAAACAAATCGACTTAGCTGGGCGTTTTCAAATACAGGAACTAGAAATGAAATGGCTCCGTCGATTGTTGATGATCGTGCCGGCGCTCGCGGCGATCGGCTACGCGCAGGCCACCAAATGGACCAACCTGTCTAGCGCGAGCGACCTCGTCTACGCGATCGATACCGATAGCATCGCGAAGAGCCCCCAGGGCTACATCGAATATCTGGCGAAGACGACCTGGACGACGCCTTCGCCGCTGCCGGGCTCGACGGCGCCGGTGGCGGTGTCGGTCACGCGCTATCAGATCGATTGCGGCAACAAGCAATGGCGTGCGCTCGATACGCACTATCAGGCGGCGGACGGCTCGTCGGTCGGCATTTATTCGCCGGCCCCCGCCGAGTGGGCACGGGTCTCGCCGGGCACCGTCGTCGACGTGATGTTTCAGAAGGTCTGCTGAACAAGCGCTGCGAGCGCGGCTTATACGCGGGGAAAGGCAAAAAAAACGCGGCCGAAGCCGCGTCAAACATTGGAGACTGCCTTCGATGAAGGAGTCGCTTCTCGCAAAAACAAGTCTAGTTAAAGTGCATGAAACAATCGAGTCCGAAATTTGCAATTGTCTGTTTTCGACAAGGTGAAGAACTTCGGCCATTTGCACTAGGATGAGAGTCCGCCGCTCACTTCGCGACTCGTCCGAAGGTCGCACCGGCGGCTTCTACGTTCTGGAGAGAATATGTTGTCAATTCGAAAGCTGAATGTGGCCGTACTGTTGTGGGCAGTAGCGACGGGTGCGGCCTATGCCGATACGGTCGCGCTCAAGGCGGATCTCGAACCGTCGAGCGAAGTGCCGCCGAAGACGAGCCATGGCCATGGCGCGCTCACGGCGACGTTCGATACGTCGTCCAAAGCGCTGAAATGGCACATCAGGTACGAAGGGCTCTCCGGCCCTGCCGTCGCCGCGCATTTCCACGGTCCGGCGCCGGTCGGCCAGAACGCGGACGTTCAGGTGCCGATCCCGAAAGACAAGCTCGCGAGCCCGATCGACGGTTCCGCGACGTTGACCGATTCGCAGGTCGCTGACCTGATGGCCGGGAAGTGGTACTTCAATGTCCACACCGCGGCGAATCCGAGCGGCGAGATCCGCGGTCAGGTCCTGCCGGCGAACTGAGCCGGACCGAGCGTTACATGACGGGCCCGAGCTTGGCTGCGAGGGTCGTTGGGGCGTGTGCACCCACAGCCGCGCCTGGAATTGCCCTTACCATGAAGCATCACACCAACAACAGGGAGGGCGCCGCGATGAGTTGGCAGAGCGCAATAGCATGCTGGTTCCTGCGCCGGCAGTTCCGGCCGGAGACGCTGAAGCCGGACATCAGCGTGGAGCGGACGCGAGAGCATGCGGATCGGCGTCTTTGGTCGCCGAAAGTGCCTCGCGGCTGGCGTCTCGTGGAACGATACCGGCCCGGCGACGCGCCGTTGCGCGGCGAGTGGCTGGAACCGCCGGCCGGCGCACCGGACACCGCGCGAACCCGCACCGTTTTCTATATCCACGGGGGCGGCTACTACTTTTGCTCACCCAAGACACATCGTTCGCTCGTGTTCGCGCTGGCCGCGCGCTGCGGCGTCCGCACGTATTCGCTCGACTATCGGCTCGCCCCCGAGCATCCGTTTCCCGCCGCGCTCGACGATGCACTGGCGGCATACCGCCGGCTTCTTGCCGACGGCATGCCGCCCGATTCGATCGTGCTGGCGGGCGATTCCGCCGGCGGCGGCCTCGCGCTCGCGACGCTGGTCGCGCTGCGCGATGCGGGCGATCCGCTGCCGGCCGCCGCGCTGCTGTTCTCGCCGTGGACCGATCTCGCGGCGACCGGTGCGACGATTGCGACCAACGACGGTGTCGACCCGATGTTCTACGGCGCGGCGATCGCGCGGGCGGCGAAGTTCTATCTCGCCGATACGCCCGCGACGCATCCTCATGCGTCACCTCTCTACGCCGACTTTGCGGGCCTGCCGCCGCTTTTCATCCAGGCGGGCAGCACTGAAGTGCTGCTCGACGATTCGCGCCGCGTCGCGGAAAAGGCGCGTGCGGCAGGGGTACCCGTCGAGATCGAGATCTGGCCGGACATGCCGCACGTCTGGCAGCTCTACGCGCCGTTCGTGCCGGAGGCCGGGAAGGCGCTCGATCGCGCCACCGAGTTCGTGCGCCGCGTTGCGCGTGAGCATGCCGCTCAGGCGTCGAGCGACACGTCGATGGTCTGATACGCGGCCTTGACGGCCTCTTGGCCATAGCGGCGCTCGAGCCGGCGCATGGTGAAGTGTCCGTGCGCCATCTGCTGAAAGTGGTCGATGAAGACGGTGTTGACCATCGCGCCGAGCACCGCGCCGATCGCGGGAATCGACTTCGCCGCGATCTGTTCGCTCACCTGCACCGAGAAGCGCGAGGCGATCGCATTCACGAGGCGCAGGAGCGCGGTGGAGCTGTGCGACGTGAAGCCCTTCGCCGCAATCTCCGACGTCGTCTTCGACACCTGCTGGGCAAGCGCGCCGCGCACGATGAAATAGCCGAGTTCGGCGTCTTCGCCGGCGCCGCCCGGCTTCCTCAGGCTGCCCATCCCAAGGACCGCGAGGCACTGCAATTGCGAATCGATTGCGGCCAGATCCTCGCCTTCGCTGCGGGCGATGTCGCAGATCGAGCGGAACATCAGCGTCGTCGTAACCGGCAGCTCGACCGGCAGCGCCAGGAAGCCGAACGCGCCGCCCGCGGCGCCCGTGGTCGCGACGGCCAGCTTGTGCAGCAGGTTGCTGGGCTTGTCCAGGGCGGCGCCCGCTGTGGCATCCGCTTTGCCGAGCGTGCGCAACGCGATTTGCAGGCACTTGCGCAGCGCGATCTGCGTGGCATCCGCGATCTTTTCGTTCGCGACGCCCGGTAAGCTCGAAATGAGTTTTTCGACGGGCGAGCCGACGATGCCGGCGAGCTTCATCGTCAGCGACGGGCTCTCCAATTGCGCTTTCGCGTGGCGCAGCGCTTTCAGGTCGTCGGCGGACAGGGTGGCGGCAAGCAGGATCGGCTCCATGAGTGTCCTTTGGTCAGACAAAACGGCTGCGCAGTGTGCGCGCTGCCCGCCTGTCAGACAGGAGATTACCCGCCGTGCTATGATCTCGCATTGTTTGACTCGTCAACCGTTGTAACATCAAAAAATGGCCGTTCATACCGCAGCCCACCATTCGAGCGGGCAGGTGCTTCCTTTCCGAGAGTCGCTCCTTGCGATGCTCGGCATTTCCTTCGTGACGATGCTGGTCGCGCTCGATCAAACCGTCGTCGGCACGGCGCTGCCGACCATCGTCTCCGAACTCAAAGGTTTCGAGCTGTACGCGTGGGTCGCGACCTCGTATTTGCTGACTTCCGTGATCACCGTGCCGATCTTCGGCCGGCTCGGCGACTACTACGGGCGCAAGCCGTTCGTGATCGCGTCGATCGTGCTCTTCACCGGCGCGTCGGTGCTGTGCGGCGCCGCCAACGACATGCTCTTTCTCGTGCTCGCGCGCGGCCTCCAGGGGATCGGCGGCGGGATGCTCGTGGGCACCGCGTTCGCGTGCATTCCGGACCTCTTTCCCGATTCCGTCGTGCGCCTGCGCTGGCAAGTGATGATGAGCTCGGCGTTCGGCATCGCCAACGCGGTCGGGCCGTCGCTCGGCGGTTTCCTGACCCAGTACTACGGGTGGCGTTCGGTCTTCTACGTCAATTTGCCGGTCGGGCTGCTGTCGCTCTTCTTCGTGTGGCGCTACCTGCCGCATCTGCGCCACATCGAGCATCGCGGCAAGATGCGGCTCGATTGGCCCGGTGCGCTCCTGATTGCCGCGGCGCTCGGCTGCCTGCAGCTTTTCGTCGAGCTGCTGCCGAAGCACGGCGTTACGCCCGGCGTGGCGGCGCTCTTGGCAGTCACCGCCGTCTCGGCCTGGGCGCTGTGGAAATGGGAGAAGCGCTTCGAGCACGCCATTCTGCCCGTCGACATGTTCCGCAACCGCGCTTTGGCCGCGCTGTTCACGCTTGCGGTGCTCGGCGGCTTTTCGATGTTTTCGCTGCTGTTCTATGCGCCGCTCCTGTTCCAGGGCGGTTTCGGTCTCTCGCCCAAGGACGCGGGCCTCGTCATCACACCGCTCGTCGTGTTCATCACGATCGGCAGTATCGTGAACGGACGCATCGTCACGCGCATCCGCAATCCGAACGCGATGCTGTACGTCGGTTTTGCGCTGCTGGCGCTGTCGTGCCTCGGCGCGGTGGTCGCGACGCGCACCATGCCGCGGCCGCTCCTGATGACGTTCATGGCGCTGGGCGGCGTCGGACTCGGCTTCGTGATGCCGAACCTCACCGTGTTCGCGCAGCAGACTGCCGGACGCGAACATCTCGGCATAGCGACGGCGCTATTGCAATCGCTGCGCATGATCGGCGGCATGATCGGCACCGCGCTGACCGGCACGCTCGTCACGCACATGTACGCGAGCGGCGTGCGCAACGCGCTTTTCGCGGACGGCGCAGAGCATTGGTTCAGCCAGATGGGCGACCCGCAGATTCTCATCAATCGCGATGCGCAAAGCACGCTGGTCGGCCAGCTCGCGCAGGCAGGACACAGTGGCGCGGCGCTGCTCGAATCGGCGCGCGAGGCGCTCGTTGGCGCGATTCATCTGGGTCTGGCGGTCGCGGCGGTCGTGGCGGTCATTTCCGTGTGGCAGTCGCGGCGCGTGCCGCACGTGAAGATCCGGCGGGTCGAGCCGGTCGTCCACGCCGATTAAGGCCCCCAATCACCTATCAGTCACGTTTCAGTTTCGGGTAACAACATGGAAGAGCAGGATCGCGTCGCCATCGTTCAGCAGTTCGGCCGGACTTACCGGGTTTTCATGTCGGCATTCGAGGCGCACGTCGGGCACCCGTTGCCGCGTTGGCGCATTCTGCGCGAACTGCACGATCAGAAGGGCGAGTCGTCGCAAAAGCGGCTGGTGGAGCGCTTGCGTGTCGACCCAGGAGCGCTCACGCGGCAATTGAAGTCGCTCGAAGCGCTCGGCTGGATCGCGCGCAGCACCGACGTGCGCGACAACCGCATCACCAACGTGAAGCTCACCGGCGAAGGGCGCGCCGCGATCGAGGCGAGCCTGCCGCGGCGCAATGCGTTCCTGCACGACACGATGTCGGCGTTGCCGGACGAGGTGTTGTCCGCGCTAGGCAGCGCGCTGAGGATGCTTGAGGTGCGGATCAGCGAGGTAGGTGCGCCGATGCCGGAGGAGATCGTCGAGCGATAAGGGTGCGGCTTGCTTCGCTTGGAGCGCAAGCGTCGCTCGCGGTCTCGCAGGGATGGCCGGTGCGGTGGCGGGATGCGCACGCCAGCGCCGGCGCACGAATCCCGCCGGCGCTCAGAAGAACGTTTCGATCACCTCCGTCACGCGGTACGTCGGATCGACGACGAGCACCTGCCGCCACTTGTCGAACGTGAGGCACGGATGCGAGATATCGAACGCGATCATGTCGCCCACCTTGAGATCGGCGCCCGGCGGAATCCGCAGATAGGCGTGCTGATCCATTAT
Organism: Trinickia mobilis; assembly: GCF_017315705.1. Lineage (GTDB taxonomy): Bacteria > Pseudomonadota > Gammaproteobacteria > Burkholderiales > Burkholderiaceae > Trinickia_A > Trinickia_A mobilis. The sequence goes on from NZ_JAFLRF010000005.1 coordinate 97,610, forward strand.
GCCGAACACTTCCCAGCCCTCGTCGGCACCGATATTGCGCGGCCCGCTCGTGCCGGGGCGATAGTGGCGCGCCGGTTCCGGCAGGCCCGCATCGAACGCCGAGTCGCGCTTGCCCATGCCGACGATCGCGCGGTCCGGCTCGGGAATCGATTGCACGTAAGCCCATAGCTGCAGCGCCGGCAGCAGACCTTCGCCCATTTTTTTGGCGATCGGGTTGCGCGCGAAGATGTCGGCCTGCGCTTTCTTGTAGATGCCGACGTCGTGCGTCAGATAGCAGCCCGGGCGCAGCACGACCTCGATCTTGCCCGCAGCCGACGCTTGCGCGAATTCCTCCGCCACCACGTCGTACCACGCGGAACCCGCGCCTGACAGAATCGCCGGCGTGCGCGCGAAGCGGCCGGCGCTCGCGAGTTCGCGCGTCGTCGCGACCGCGCCGCGCAGGAAATCGCGCACGTCCTGCTCTTCCTTCAACACGCCTTCGTAAAGCTCGACGCCTGCCAGTTTGATTGCGCGCGGGTAGCGCGCGATCGCCGCCAGCACGGCGTCGCGCTGCGCCGCGTCGCGCACGCCGCTGCGTCCGGCGGGCACGCCGAGTTCGAGCAGCACTTGCAGCGGCTTGCCCGCCGCGCCGAAGAATTCGCCGAGCTGCTCGACGCCTTCCACCGAATCGACCAGACAGAAGAACTCGAATTCCGGATCGGTGAGCAGTTCGGCGATCATCGCCATGTTGTGCTTGCCGACGAGCTGGTTCGCCATCAGCACGCGCTGCACGCCGCCGAGATACGCCGCGCGCACCTGGTGCGCGGTGGCGAGCGTGATGCCCCAAGCGCCGGTTTCGATTTGCCGGCGAAAGAGCTGCGGTGCCATCGTCGTCTTGCCGTGCGGCGCGAGCTTCACGCCGTATTCGGCGACGAACGCCTGCATCCATTTCAGGTTGTGCTCGATCCGGTCCGCGTACAGCACGGCCGCGGGCAGACTGACATCCTCGTTCAGCAGATTCCACTCGAGGCGTGCCGCTTCGTCGAGTTGCACGCTCGCGCTCGGCAACCTGCCGAGGCCCTTGCCGTAGGGATCGATCGTCGCGGTCTGATAGTTTGTAACTTTCAGCATTACTGCCCCATCGTTCGGTTAAATAAAATCGAAGGTTGACTTTGCCATGGTACAGAAAGTACGATCGGTGCGGAAATGTTATTTAGTACCAAGGCTTGCTGCAGGGCGCTTGGTGCAAAGCGCGCCAACGGATGAACACGACCAGCGAACCGCTCACTTTCGATATCGTCGCACGCATCGCCGAATGCGCGCCGGAGTTGCGCTCGGCGGAGCGCAAGGTCGCGGCGCTGATCCTCGACGATCTGACCGGCGCATCGCGCGCCAGCATCGGCTCGCTCGCGAAAGACGCCGAAGTCAGCATCGCGACGGTCACGCGCTTCGCGAAGGCCGTGGGCTGCCGCGACGTGCGCGAGCTGAAGCTGCGTCTCGCGCAGGCGGCCGCAGTCGGGCAGCGCTTTCTAAAGGCAAACACTAGCGGCGGCGATACGCCTGAGCCGCTTGCCACGCGCGTATTCGACGACGTGCAGACCGCGCTCGCTCACAACCACCAGCTGCTGCGCCAGGCGCCGATCGCCGAGGCGTCCGCCGCGCTGCGCGCCGCGAAGATGATCTACGTGTTCGGCATGGGCGGCGGCTCGACTGCGCTCGCCGACGAGATGCGCTTTCGCCTCGTGCGGCTCGGCCGCCCGGTCGCCACCTACCAGGATGGCCTGCTGCAGCGGATGGTTGCCAGCACGGTGTCACGCGAATGTGTCGTGATTGCGTTGTCGACGACCGGGAGCGTGCCCGAGATGGTCGAAAGCTGCCGGATCGCGCAGCGCTACGGCGCGACGCTCGTCGCGATCACCGCACCCGCGTCGCCGCTCGCGAAGCTTGCCGACTGGCTGATCCCGATCGTCGCGTTCGAAACCGATTTCATCTACAAGCCGTCGTCGTCGCGCTACGCCATGATGATGGCGCTCGACGTACTCGTCACCGAACTCGCGCTCGCGCAAGGCGACGAGAGCCGCGAACTGCTGCGCCGCATGAAGCACGCGCTCGACGCGCATCGCGGCGGCGGCGAGCGCCAACCGCTAGGAGACTGACTCATGCACTCGCATCCCGAAGCCGCCGACACGCTGATCGTCGACGTGCAACTCTACGACGGCACGGGCGCGCCGCCCGTCGAGCGCGACGTCGCGTTGCGCAACGGCAAGATCGCGGCGATCGGCAATCTGTCCAACTGGCTCGCGGAAGAGGTCGTCGAGGCGAACGGGCACGCGCTCGCGCCGGGCTTCATCGACGTGCACACGCACGACGATACCCACGTGATCCGCGCGCCGCAGATGCTGCCGAAGCTGTCGCAAGGGGTGACGACGGTGATCGTCGGCAACTGCGGGATCAGCGCGTCGCCGGTCACGTTGAAGGGCGATCCGCCCGACCCGATGAACCTGCTCGGCGAGCGCGACGCGTTTCGTTATCCGACTTTTGCCGCTTATGTCGACGCGGTGAACGCGGCGCAGCCGGCGGTCAACGTCGCGGCGCTCATCGGCCACACGGCGCTGCGCAGCAACCAGATGGACCGGCTGGACCGCGCCGCGAGCGCGGGCGAAATCCAGGCGATGTGCGCGCAGCTCGAAGAAGCGTTGGCGCACGGCGCGCTTGGGCTCAGTTCGGGGCTCGCGTACGGCTCGGCGTTCGCCGCACCGGCCGAAGAAGTGATGGCGCTCGCCGAGCCGCTCGCCGCGGCGGGCGCGCTCTACACGACGCACATGCGCACCGAGTTCGACGCGATCCTCGATGCGATGGACGAGGCGTACCGCGTCGGGCGGCATGCACGCGTGCCGGTCGTGATCTCGCATCTGAAGTGCGCGGGGCCGTCGAATTGGGGGCGCAGCACGGAGGTGCTCGCGTCGCTCGAAGACGCGCGGCGCATGCAGCCGGTCGGCTGCGATTGCTATCCGTATAACCGCAGTTCGTCGACGCTCGATCTGAAACAGGTCACGGGCGAGATCGACATCACGATTACCTGGTCGAAGCCGCATCCCGAGATGGCGGGCAAGCTCGTGAAGGACATCGCCACGGAATGGGGCGTGCCGCAGCAAGAGGCCGCAGCGCGCCTGCAGCCGGCGGGCGCCGTCTATCACAACATGTCGGAGGAGGACGTGCGGCGCATCCTGTCGCATCCGGCGACGATGGTCGGCTCCGACGGCCTGCCGAACGATCCGCTGCCGCATCCGCGTCTGTGGGGCGCGTTCCCGCGCGTGCTCGGCCACTATGTGCGCGACGCGAAGCTGATTCCGCTCGAAGAGGCGGTGCGCAAGATGACGGGGCTCTCGGCGCGGCGCTTTGGGCTCGCGCAGCGCGGCGAGATCCACATCGGCCATCACGCCGACCTCGTGCTGTTCGACCCGGCGCGCGTGCGCGATGCCGCCACGTTCGACAACCCGCAGCAGCCGGCGGACGGCATCGAAGCCGTCTGGGTGAACGGCGCGCTGTCGTACCGCGACGGGCAGGCGACGGGCGAGCGGGCCGGGCACTTCGTCGCGCGCGGCGCGCAATCGAAGGGCGATGCGCACGGGGCGTTCTGACCGGCGGCGTCGCGGCGAAATTGATCAACTGTGCCGGCGCCGCCGCTTTGCATGCAATGGCACGGCGCGCGCCTTAACCCAACGGAAGGAGTGAAACAAGATGAAGCGATATGGAGTTGGCGATGCCAAGGGCACCGGCGGTCAGGTGATGCCGTTTGCGCGCGCGGTCGAGGCGGACGGCTGGCTGTACGTGTCGGGCCAGACGCCGATGGTCAACGGCGAAGTGGTGGAGGGCGGCATCGTCACGCAGTCGAAGCAGGCGATCGAGAACGTGCTCGCGATCCTGAAGGAAGCGGGCTACGGCCTGGAGCACGTCGTGCGCTGCGGCGTGTGGCTCGACGACGCGCGCGATTTTGCGTCGTTCAACAGGGTCTTCCTGTCGTACTTCGGCGAGAATCCGCCGGCACGCGCGTGCGTGCAGTCGAGCATGGTGATCGACTGCAAGGTGGAGGTGGATTGCATCGCGTATAAGGCGCCGGCGGGGAAGGCGTAACGCACTGTCGTGGCGTTGCGCACTGACTCCGGCCCCATGCAACCCTGACGCCTACTGCCGCGCCAGCCTCGCGTTATCCGGCATCGGCAGGTTATAGCTGGTTCGGAACGGATTGATATCGAGCCCGCCGCGCCGCGTGTAGCGCGCGTAGACCGCGAGCTTCACCGGCTGGCACTCGCGCATGATGTCGATGAAGATCCGCTCGACGCACTGCTCGTGAAAGCCCGTGTGGTTGCGGTACGAAATGATGTAGCGCAACAGCCCCGCATGGTCGATCTGCGGGCCGACGTAGTGGATCTGCACGCTGCCCCAGTCGGGCTGCCCCGTCACCGGACAGTTCGATTTCAGCAGGTTCGAAAACAGCGTCTCTTCGACCGGCGCTTCGTTGAGCGCGGCTTTCAGCAAGGTCGGATCGGGGTGGTAGACGTCAGCGTCGAGATCGAGCCGGTCGAGCGACAAGCCCTCGAACTCGTCGAGCTTGAGCTTCGCGAACTCCGCCGACGGCGTCGCCAGGCGCACCGGCACGCTCGCGCCGCACGCTGCCGACACATCGCGCTTGAGCATTTCGCGCAGCGCGTCGAGCGAATCGACTTGCGTCTGTGCAAACGAACCGAGATAAAGCTTGAACGACTTCGACTCGACGATGTTCGGCGATTCGGCCGGCACGTAGAACGTCGCGATCGCGATCTGCGGCTTGCCGCGCGGGTTCAGCCACGACAGCTCGTATGCATTCCAAATGTCGGTGCCGAAGAACGGCAGTTGCGCGCCGATGCCGATCGCCTCGCGCGCCTTGTTGCGCGGAATCGGAAAGAGCAGCGTCGGGTCGTACTGTTCGGTGTACGCGGCGGGTTTGCCGAGAGGGGATTGTTCGGGCGTCATGATGCGTTCACGATGCCGCTCACCACGTGGCCCGTCGCCGTGACGACGCGGGCCGATTCGCAGTGGCGGATTTGATCGTCGAAGAAGAAATCGGGTTCGAACTCGCGCAGGAACGCGCTTTTGTCGAGTCCGCCGAGGAACATCGCTTCGTCGATTTCGATGTTCCAGTCCATCAAGGTGCGGATCGCGCGTTCGTGCGCCGGCGCGGAACGCGCGGTGACCAGCGCTGTGCGAATGCGCGGCCGCACGCCGCCGTCCGCGAGCTTTTGCAGCGTGTGCAGCGCCTCGAGAAGAGGCTTCAAGGGACCGTCGGCGAGCGGCAGGTCCTTGTTGTCCGTCTCGTGGCTCACGAACGCCTGGATGCCGCTCGCCTGAAAGACGCGCTCGGCTTCGTCGGAGAACAGCACGGCGTCGCCGTCGAAGGCAACGCGGATTTCGTCCGGATAGGTGCTCGCCATGCGCGCCGACTCAGGCAGCACGCGTGCCGCAGGAAAACCGGCCGCGAGCGCATCGCGCACGTCGTCCTGATTCGCCGACAGAAACAGCGACGCGTTCAGCGCCTTCAGATACCCGAACGGCGCGCGCCCGCGCGTGAACACGCCGCGCTCGATCGCGAGCCCATGCTCGGCGCACGAGCGGAACGCGCGCAGGCCGCTGATCGGATCGCTGCGCGACAGCAGCACGACTTCGACGCGATGATGCACGCCTGCATTGAGCGCAAGCAGCTTGCGAATCAGCGCGAACGCGACGCCGGGCTTCGCGGCGAGGTTCAGGCGCGAGCGCTGCAGCGTCTCGTAGGCCTTCAGGTCGCCCTCTTCGAAGACGCGGTTTTCCTCCTCGAAGTCGAACAGCGCCCGCGACGAGATCGCTACGACCAGTTTGTCATCGAGCGAGAAAGGCATGCGCGCACTCCAGCCGGCTCAAGCCAGGAACAGGCGGTAAACCGTGTTCTGGCTCTCGTCCCAATACGGATAGCCGAGCGTCGACAGGAACTCCTTGAATTCGGCGTTTTCCGCTTCGGGCACCTGGATGCCGACGAGGATCGAGCTGTAGTCCGCGCCCTGGTTCCGGTAGTGGAAGAGGCTGATGTTCCAGTCCGGCGCCATCGACGACAGGAACTTCATCAGCGCGCCCGGCCGTTCGGGGAATTCGAAGCGGAACAGGCGCTCGTCGTGCGCGAGCGGCGTGTGGCCGCCGACCATGTAGCGGATGTGCTGCTTCGAGAGTTCGTCGTTGGTGAGGTCGACGGCGGGGAAGCCGTGCGCCTCGAAGTTCTTCGCGAGCGCATCGGACTCGCCGCGGCTCTTGATCTGCACGCCGACGAAGATATGGGCCGAGCGCGCATCGGCGATCCGGTAGTTGAACTCGGTGACGCTGCGCTCGCCGACCAGTTCGCAAAAGCGCTTGAAGCTGCCGCGCTCTTCGGGAATCGTCACCGCGAATACGGCTTCGCGCGCCTCGCCGACCTCGGCGCGTTCGGCGACGAAGCGCATCCGGTCGAAGTTCATGTTCGCGCCGGACGTGATCGCGATCAGCGTCTCGTTCTCGATGCCTTCGCGCTCCGCGTACTGCTTCGCGCCCGCGACCGACAACGCGCCGGACGGTTCCAGAACGCTGCGCGTGTCGAGGAAGACATCTTTGATTGCCGCGCACAGTGCGTCGGTGTTCACGGTCAGCACTTCGTCGAGATATTCGCGGCACAGGCGGAACGTCTCCTCGCCGACGAGCTTGACCGCGGTGCCGTCGGCGAACAGGCCGACCTCGGCGAGCGTCACGCGCTCGCCGGCCTTGATCGACTGCGCCATCGCGCACGAATCGTCGGATTGCACGCCGATGACCTTGATCTCCGGGCGCACCGCTTTCACGTAGGCCGCGACGCCCGCCGCGAGCCCGCCGCCGCCGATCGGCACGAAGATCGCGTGAATCGGCGCCTGGTGCTGGCTCAGGATTTCCATCGCGGCCGTGCCCTGGCCGGCGATGACATACGGATCGTCGAACGGGTGCACGAACGTGAGGCCGCGCGCTTCCTGCAGCTTGACGGCATGCGCGTACGCGTCGCTATACGATTCGCCGGCCTGCACGACCTCGACGGTCGGCCCGCCGTGGGCGCGCACCGCATCGACCTTGACTTGCGGCGTCGTCACCGGCACTACGATGACCGCCTTGACGCCCATCTTCGCGGCCGAATACGCGACGCCTTGCGCATGGTTTCCCGCCGACGCCGTAATCACGCCGCGCGCCAGCGCTTCGGCCGGAATGTGCGCCATCTTGTTGTACGCGCCGCGCAGCTTGAACGAGAAGACGGGCTGATTGTCTTCGCGCTTCAGATAGACGCGGTTCTTCAGCCGGGCGGACAGGTTGCGGGCGGGTTCGAGCTCGGTTTCGCGGGCGACGTCATAGACGCGCGCCGTGAGGATTTTCTTCAGGTAGTCGTGAGGAGCCATGGGATGACGCGCGATGCGCTCGGCAGTACGCAAGAATCAAAGGGGAAAAGACCCATGATAGCGCCAACGGCTTCGATTCCATCCTGAACGGCGACTTGAATTCGCGCCGGCACGGCCGTTTTGCCAACCGTCCGTTCGGTAAATTTTGTGCGGTGATTACGTTCTGCGACGCGGGTTTCGATCGTCAAAGCGTAAGTTTCAACAGAATTCGAGCGTCAACGCGCAGTGGGATCATGGGGTAGAATTCCGTTTTGAAACAAGGATCGAAAGATGCACTGGCAGCCTCGGACCGCCCATTTGATGCCGACTTCGCGCGACGCGTGTCCCGCGGCGCAGCGGCACGTCCGCCACGCACGATCGTGTAGCTGCATCTGAATCGCGAAGGCCCGCGCGCTCGCGCCAGGTCGCTTTGAGCCGCGGTTTGCGCTTCGCCCTCATAGAAGAATCCCTAGAATTGCGCCCCGTGCGCATGCTGGCCGAGCGCTCGTGAATGAGCACCGCGGCGGCACATAGAGTCGTCCGACCATGAACGCACCTCAAGATTTCGATCCGAACGGCGCCGCTGCCGCCCTGGCCGCCGATCCCGAGCCGCGCTTGCGCGAAATCCCCTACAACTACACGTCGTTCTCCGACCGCGAAATCGTCATTCGCCTGCTGGGCGACGACGCCTGGGCCGTACTCGACGAATTGCGCGCCGAACGCCGCACCGGCCGCTCGGCGCGGATGCTGTACGAAGTGCTCGGCGACATCTGGGTCGTGCGCCGTAATCCGTATCTGCAGGACGACCTGCTCGACAACCCGAAGCGCCGCGCGCTCCTGATCGAAGCGCTCAACCACCGGTTGAACGAGATCGAGAAGCGCCGCCGCGCCGATTTGTCGGAGCATCGCGAGGATGCGGGCGGCGTCGAGCGCGCCGCGCGCGTCGAGACGCTGGTGATCGCGGCGCGCCGCGCCGTCGAGGCGTTCGCAGCCGAATTCGACAAGTCCGCCGAACTGCGCCGCCGCGCGACCAAGGTGCTCGGCCGCTGCACGCAGAAGGACAACATCCGCTTCGACGGACTCTCGCGCGTTTCCCACGTGACCGACGCCACCGACTGGCGCGTCGAATACCCGTTCGTCGTGCTGACGCCCGATACCGAGGCCGAGATCGCGGGTCTCATCAAGGCGTGCTTCGAACTCGGCCTGACGGTGATTCCGCGCGGGGGCGGCACGGGCTATACGGGCGGCGCGGTGCCGCTCACGCCGTTCTCCGCCGTCATCAACACCGAAAAGCTCGAGCAATTGGGCGCGGTCGAACTGACCGAACTCCCGGGCGTCGCGCGCAAGGTGCCGACGATCTTCTCGGGCGCGGGCGTCGTCACGCGCCGCGTGACCGAAGCGGCCGAAGCCGCCGGCTATGTGTTCGCGGTCGATCCGACTTCGCTCGACGCGTCATGCATCGGCGGCAACGTCGCGATGAACGCGGGCGGCAAGAAGGCCGTGCTGTGGGGCACGGCGCTCGACAACCTCGCGTGGTGGCGCATGGTCGATCCGCAAGGCAACTGGCTCGAAGTCACGCGCCTCGATCACAACCTCGGCAAGATCCACGACATCGCGGTCGCGCGCTTCGAGCTGAAGTGGTTCGACGGCGAACACGCGCCGGGCGAAAAGCTGTTGCGAACCGAAGCGCTCGACATCGAAGGCAAGCGTTTCCGCAAGGAAGGCCTCGGCAAGGACGTCACCGATAAATTCCTCGCCGGCCTGCCCGGCGTGCAGAAGGAAGGCTGCGACGGGCTCATTACGTCGGCGCGCTGGGTGCTGCACAAGATGCCCGCGCATACGCGCACCGTCTGCCTCGAATTCTTCGGCCAGGCGCGCGAGGCGATTCCGAGCATCGTCGAAATCAAGGACTACCTGTTCGAAACGTCGAAACAGGGCGGCGCGATTCTCGCCGGCCTGGAGCACCTCGACGAGCGCTATCTGCGCGCAGTCGGCTACGCGACGAAGAGCAAGCGCAATGCGTTTCCGAAGATGGTGCTGATCGGCGATATCGTCGGCGACGACGCCGATGCGGTCGCGACGGCAACGTCCGAAGTCGTGCGGATGGCGAACGGCAAGAGCGGCGAAGGCTTCGTCGCGGTGAGCGCCGAGGCGCGCAAGCGCTTCTGGCTCGACCGCAGCCGCACGGCCGCGATTGCGAAGCACACGAACGCGTTCAAGATCAACGAAGACGTCGTGATCCCGCTCGACCGCATGGGCGAGTACACCGACGGCATCGAGCGCATCAACATCGAGCTGTCGATCAAGAACAAGCTGCAGCTCGTCGACGCGCTGCAGGCGTTCTTCAAAGGCGGCAAGCTGCCGCTCGGCAAGAGCGACGATGCGAACGAAATTCCGAGCGCCGAGCTGCTCGAAGACCGCGTGCAGCAAGCGCTCGTGCTGCTGCAGCGCGTGAAAGTGCGCTGGGAGTTCCTGCGCGACCACCTCGACATGCCGTTGCGCGAAGCCGAGCATCACCTGGTGCAGCTCGGCTACGAAGCGCTTGCGGAGCGGTTCGCCGACCGCGTCGACGCCCAGCCGGGCGCAACCGTGTTCGACGTGACGCAAGACCGCACGGTGCGTGTGTCGTGGAAGCAGGAAATCCGCGCCGAGCTGCGGCAGATCTTCAACGGCGGCGAGTTCAAGCCGATCCTCGACGAAGCACAGGCGGTCCACAAGCAGGTGCTGCGCGGCCGCGTGTTCGTCGCGCTGCACATGCACGCGGGCGACGGCAACGTCCACACGAACATCCCGGTCAACTCGGACAACTACGAGATGCTGCAGGACGCCCACAAGGCCGTCGCGCGCATCATGAAGCTTGCGCGTTCGCTCGACGGCGTGATTTCCGGCGAGCACGGCATCGGCATCACGAAGCTCGAATTCCTGACCGACGCCGAGATCGGCGAATTCCGCGAGTACAAGAAGCGGGTCGACCCGGAAGGGCGCTTCAACAAGGGCAAGCTGCTGGAAGGCGCGGACCTGCGCAACGCCTACACGCCGAGCTTCGGGCTCATGGGCTACGAGTCGCTGATCATGCAGCAATCCGACATCGGCGCGATCTCCGATTCGGTGAAAGACTGCCTGCGCTGCGGCAAGTGCAAGCCGGTGTGCGCGACGCACGTGCCGCGCGCGAACCTGCTGTACAGCCCGCGCAACAAGATTCTTGCGACGTCGCTGCTGATCGAAGCGTTCCTGTACGAAGAGCAGACGCGCCGCGGCGTCTCGATCAAGCACTGGGACGAGTTCAACGACGTCGCCGACCACTGCACGGTGTGCCACAAGTGCGCGACGCCGTGCCCCGTGCAGATCGATTTCGGCGACGTGACGATGAACATGCGCAACCTGCTGCGCAAGATGGGCAAGAAGAAATTCAACCCGGGCTCGGCCGCGGGCATGTTCTTCCTGAACGCGACGAATCCGCAGACGATCAACCTCGCGCGCACCGCGATGATGGGCGTCGGCTACAAGGCGCAGCGCCTCGCGAACGACTTGCTGAAGAAGGTCGCGAAGAAGCAGACCGCGCACCCGCCCGCGACGGTCGGCAAGCGGCCCGTCGTCGAGCAGGTGATCCACTTCGTCAACAAGAAGATGCCGGGCAACCTGCCGAAGAAGACGGCGCGCGCGCTGCTCGACATCGAGGACAACAAGATCGTGCCGATCATCCGCAACCCGAAGACGACGACCGTCGATTCGGAGGCGGTGTTCTACTTCCCGGGCTGCGGCTCGGAGCGTCTGTTCTCGCAGGTCGGGCTCGCGACGCAGGCGATGCTGTGGGAAGCGGGCGTGCAGACGGTGCTGCCGCCCGGGTACCTCTGCTGCGGCTACCCGCAGCGGGGCGCAGGGCAGTACGACAAGGCCGAGAAGATCGTCACCGACAACCGCGTGCTGTTTCACCGCGTCGCGAATACGCTGAACTATCTCGACATCAAGACGGTGGTCGTATCGTGCGGCACCTGCTACGACCAACTGGCCGGCTACGAATTCGAGAAGATTTTCCCGGGCTGCCGGATCATCGACATCCACGAATTCCTGTTGGAAAAGAACATCAAGCTCGACGGCGTGAAGGGCACGCGATACATGTACCACGACCCGTGCCACACGCCGATCAAGACGATGGACCCGGTGAAGCTCGTCAACGAGCTGATGGGTTCGGAGAAGGATGGCTACAAGATCGCGAAGAACGACCGCTGCTGCGGCGAATCGGGCACGCTCGCGGTGACGCGCCCGGACGTGTCGACGCAGGTGCGCTTCCGCAAGGAAGAGGAGATCAGGAAGGGCGCGGCCATGCTGCGTGCGATTCCGGTGGTGGCGGGCGGTGCGTCGGCAGCGGCGCCGGCCGGCGGCAACGGCGCAGACCCGGCCTCCAACGGCGCGCCCGACATCAAGATCCTGACGAGCTGCCCGTCGTGCCTGCAAGGCCTCTCGCGCTACAACGAGGACGCGAACATCGAAGCCGACTACATCGTCGTCGAAATTGCGCGCCACGTGCTCGGGGAAGACTGGATGGCCGACTACGTGAAGCGCGCGAACAATGGCGGGATCGAGCGAGTGCTGGTCTAATACCCGCACTTGATATTGCGCTAGGGGCCGACGATGGAATGCGTTTTCTGCCGTGAAGAAGGCGGCGCCGTGCTCTGGCAGGACGACGTGATGCGCGTCGTCCTCGCCGACGAACACGATTACCCCGGCTTTTGCCGGGTGATCTGGAACGAGCACGTCGCCGAGTTTTCCGATCTCGACGACTCCGCTCGCGACCGCGTGATGCGCGCGGTCAATGCGGTCGAACGCGCGATCCGGCGCGTGATGCAGCCGATCAAGGTGAATCTCGCGAGCCTCGGCAACCAGGTGCCGCACGTGCACTGGCACGTCATCCCGCGCTTCACGAACGACGCGCATTTCCCGTTGCCCGTGTGGGCGCCGCGGCAGCGCACGGTTTCGGAGGCGCTCTTGTCCCAGCGGCGCGCGCAGGCCACGCTGCTCGCCGAAGCGGTGCGCCACGAAATCGAACGCGCTTTTGCCTGATCGCGCTTGCTCGATGATTGCCGGCCGAGACTGTCAGCCGCGCTAATACGACGCTGCGATTGCCCCCCCTTTTTGCCAGACGAGGTTGCCATGCCCGGACTGACCCCAGCTACGCCGGTGCCGACCGGCGTCGTCGTGCACGCCCTGTCGCGCGTGCTCGAGCTTCAATACGCGAGCGGCGAGACCTACCGGGTGCCGTTCGAGCTGCTGCGCGTGTATTCGCCTTCGGCCGAAGTCCGCGGCCACGGGCCTGGGCAGGAGACGCTGCAAACGGGCAAGCGCGACGTGTCGATCGTCTCGCTCGAAGGCGTCGGCAATTACGCCCTGCAGCCGACCTTCTCCGACGGCCATTCGACCGGCATCTATTCGTGGGATCTTCTCTATGACCTCGCGACCCGGCAGGATGAACTCTGGCGCGAGTATCTAGACAAATTGGAAGCGGCGGGCGTCGACCGGGACGCCCCGATGGCCGCATCCGACAGCCCGCACGGCCACCGTCACTGATACGATCGCGGCTGTCTGCCGCCATTCGCGCGGCGCAACAATTTCAGAATACGCGGAGGACGAGCGCGATGAGCAAGACCCACTTCGGCTTTCAGACGGTCGACGAACAAGAGAAGGCGAAAAAGGTTGCCGGCGTGTTCCACTCGGTGGCGAGCAATTACGACCTGATGAACGACCTGATGTCGGGCGGGCTGCACCGGGTGTGGAAAGCATTCACGATCGCGCAGGCGAACGTGCGGCCGGGTTACAAGGTGCTCGATATCGCGGGCGGCACGGGCGACCTGTCGATGGCGTTCGCGAAGCAGGCCGGGCCGACGGGCGAGGTCTGGCACACGGACATCAACGAGTCGATGCTGCGCGTGGGCCGCGACCGCCTGCTCGACAAAGGCGTGATCACGCCCGCTCTCTTGTGCGACGCAGAAAAAATTCCCTTTCCGGACAACTACTTCGACGTGGTGACGGTGGCGTTCGGCCTGCGCAACATGACGCACAAGGATGCCGCGCTCGCAGAGATGCGGCGCGTGCTGAAGCCGGCCGGGCGCCTATTGGTGCTGGAATTCTCGAAGGTTTGGGACCCGTTGAAAAAAGCGTACGACGTCTACTCGTTCAAAGTGTTGCCGTGGCTCGGCGGCAAATTCGCGAAAGACGCCGAGAGCTACCGCTATCTTGCGGAATCGATCCGGATGCATCCGGACCAGGAAACTTTGAAGACGATGATGGAACAAGCCGGCCTCGACGCCGTCAAATATTACAATTTGTCAGCTGGCGTGGTAGCCTTGCACGTCGCGACTAAGTATTAGTGTTCCCAAATCGTTGTCCTTTAAAGGATTTTCTCCATGACCACCTCGCTTTCTTTGTCTTCCAAAAAGCTTACGTCTTCGCTGGCGAGGCGAATCGGACAGGCCGCCATGGTCGGTTTGATCGTCGTCGGCACGTTCGCTGCGCTCGACGCCGAAGCGAAGCGCATGGGCGGGGGTCGCAGCTTCGGCCGCCAATCGCAGACTGTCCAAAACCAGTCGACTCCGCCGGCTCAGCAGCCGATGCAGCAGCAATCCACGCAGCCGTCGCAAGCTCAGCGCGCAGCGCCTGCGCAACCCGCGCCGGCCGCCGCGCCTAACCGCTCGCGCTGGCTGGGGCCGATCGCCGGTCTCGCCGCGGGCTTGGGCATTGCCGCATTGCTGTCGCACTTCGGGCTCGGTGAAGCCTTTGCCGGCGCGATGGCCAACATCATCGTGATCGCGCTGATCGCAATGGTTGCAATCTGGCTGATCCGCAAGCTCATGTCGCGCCGCCGCCAGAACGAGCCGGCTTACGGCGCAGCCGGTTCGGCTTCGATGAACGCGGGCGGCCTCGGCTCGGGTTACTCACAAGAGCCGAGTTACACGCCGCCGGCCACGGCTGGGGCTTTCGGTACTTCATCGCGTTTCGATGCAGCGCCGGAAGCGAACGCTGCACCGGCCGTACCGGCCGGTTTCGACACCGCAGCGTTCCTGCGCAACGCGAAGGTGAATTTCGTGCGGCTTCAGGCTGCTTGGGACGAAGGCAATACCGCTGACATCCGCGAGTTCACGACGCCGGAAATGTTCGCCGAGGTGAAGATCGACATCGACGCGCGCGGCGCCGAGCGCAACCAGACCGACGTCGTGCAGTTGGACGCCGAATTGCTCGGGGTCGAAGACCGCGGCAGCGAGTACCTCGCGAGCGTGCGCTTCAGCGGATTGATCCGCGAAACGGCGGGTGCGGCTGCGGAGCCGTTCGTCGAAGTGTGGAACCTGTCGAAGTCCGCGCGTGCGGGCGAAGGCTGGCTGCTGGCGGGTATCCAGCAAGTTTCCAGGCACTGAAACGCCGTCGCGTAGGCCGTTCTGTCTAGGCAGGCCGTAGGCGAACGGACGTTACAATAGAAACCCGCGCAGGCCGTCGCCTGCGCGGGTTTTTTCATCCCACTCCCGATGACCCTCGCTGCCAAGCCTTTTTCCGCTGCTGTCAATCATCTGCTCGCCCGCGAATCGTGGGCCCGCGAGCGCCTCGCTCCCTATGCCGGCAAGACTGCGCGGCTTGCCTGTCCTCCTGTCGTCATCGTGCTGCTGGTACAGCCCGACGGTTATTTGAAGGCTGTCGAAGAGAATGAGGCGCAACAATGCGACGTTGCCATCTCGGTGCCGGCCGATGCGCTGCCGGCATTCGTGCAGGGCGGACAGGCTGCAGTGATGAAGCACGTCAAGATCGAAGGCGACGCCGAGTTCGCGACGCAAATCGCGAAGCTCGCCGAACATTTGCGCTGGGAGCCGGAAGAAGATTTGGCGAAGCTGATCGGAGATGCCCCCGCTTACCGCGTCGCGACGCTGGCGAAGACCGTTGGCGAACGGGCGATCAGGACCGGGCGCAACCTGCGTGATTCGGTCGCCGAATATCTGCTCGACGAAAACCCGCAGCTCGTGCGCCGCACGGCGCTTACCGATTTCAATGCGGAACTTGCGCGCGCACGCGACGCGCTCGCGCGAGTCGAGAAGCGGGTCGAGCGCATCGAGCAAAAGGTAGAAGCCCGCGAGAGCGCCAGTGCGCCGCGCGGTGCCGCCCCTTCGCGCGGCACACGCTAGTCACCGGGTCCATCCATGCGTTTTCTGCGCTTCATTAAGATCGTTTTTACTGTCATCCGTTTCGGCCTGGACGAGATAATGCTAAGCCGCATCAACGACCGCCGTGTGCGGCTGCTGCTGCGCTTCGCGACCATCGGCCGGCGTTTCAAGGAGCCGCCCGCGGTGCGGCTGCGGCTCGCACTCGAAAGTCTCGGTCCGATCTTCGTCAAGTTCGGGCAAGTGCTGTCGACGCGCCGCGATCTTCTGCCCGTCGATATCGCAGTGGAGCTTGCGAAACTGCAGGACCAAGTGCCGCCGTTCGATTCGGCGGTGGCGATCGGCATCATCGAGAAAGCACTCGGCGCACCCGTCGACGAACTGTTCGACGAGTTCGAGCGGGTGCCGGTGGCGAGCGCGTCGATCGCGCAAGTTCACTTCGCGAAGGTGAAAGCCGGGCAGCACGCGGGCAAGGCGGTGGCGGTGAAGGTGCTCCGGCCCAACATGCTGCCTGTGATCGACTCCGATCTCGCGCTCATGCGCGATATCGCCGTCTGGGCCGAGCGCCTGTGGGCCGACGGCAAGCGCTTGAAGCCACGCGAAGTCGTCGCCGAATTCGATAAATACCTGCACGACGAGCTCGACCTGATGCGCGAGGCCGCGAACGGCAGCCAGTTGCGGCGCAACTTCGTCGGGCTAGATCTGTTGCTCGTGCCGGAGATGTACTGGGAGTTCTGCACGGCAAACGTGCTCGTGATGGAGCGCATGGTGGGCGTGCCGATCAGCCAGGTCGACACGCTGCGCGGCGCCGGCGTCGACATTCCGAAGCTCGCGCGCGAAGGCGTCGAGATCTTCTTTACGCAGGTGTTTCGCGACGGCTTCTTTCACGCGGATATGCACCCCGGCAACATCCAAGTGAGTCTGGACCCCGAGCATTTCGGGCGCTATATCGCGCTCGATTTCGGGATCATCGGCGCGCTGTCCGACTTCGACAAGAACTACCTCGCCCAGAACTTCCTCGCCTTCTTCAAGCGCGACTACCACCGCGTCGCGACGCTGCACCTGGAGTCGGGCTGGGTGCCGCCGACCACGCGCGTCGAGGAACTCGAGAGCGCGATTCGCGCGGTCTGCGAGCCGTACTTCGATCGGGCGCTGAAGGACATCTCGCTGGGCCAGGTGCTCATGCGCCTTTTCTCGACTTCCCGGCGCTTCAATGTCGAGATTCAGCCGCAGCTCGTGCTGCTCCAAAAGACCATGCTGAACGTCGAAGGGCTCGGCCGCTCGCTCGACCCGGAGCTTGATCTCTGGAAGACGGCCAAGCCGTATCTCGAGCGCTGGATGAACGAGCAGATCGGCTTGCGCGGCTGGGTCGAGCGCCTCAAAGTCGAAGCGCCGCAATGGAGCAAGACGCTGCCCCAACTGCCGCGGCTGATTCATCACCTGCTGTCCGATCGCCACGACTCGCCGCGCGCGGCGAACGAAGAAGCGATGCGGAAGATTTTGCTCGAGCAAAAGCGTACGAATCGGTTGTTGCAAGGCTTGCTGGTGTTCGGGATAGCGGTCGGCGTCGGTGCCGTGGTTGCCCGCGTATGGCTGGCCATTGCTTACGGTGCTTAGCGGACGCAGGGCAAGCAACCAAACGAGGATATCCCGATGAGCGATTCGAAGAAGCCGGCCGTTCCGGAAAAACTCAATCCGAACACCCCTATTTTCAGCGCGCAGGACCCGAATGCCGCGGCATTTTGGGACCAGCGCTTTGAGAAGGGTTATACGCCGTGGGACCAGGCCGGCGTGCCCGATGCGTTCCGCGCCTTCGTCGCTCGCCACGACATGCGGCCGGTCCTGATCCCTGGCTGCGGCAGTGCCTATGAAGCGTGGTGGCTTGCGCAAGCGGGCTGGCCGGTGCGCGCGATCGACTTCGCGGCGAACGCGGTGGCCGCCGCCCGCGCGCAGCTTGGCGACCGTGCCGACCTCGTCGAGCAGGCCGACTTCTTCACTTACGAGCCGCCGTTTGCGCCCGGATGGATCTACGAGCGCGCATTCCTGTGCGCGCTGCCGAAGGCGCGTTGGCGCGGCTACGCCGAACGCATGGCGGCCTTGCTCCCGCCGCAAGGGCTGCTTGCCGGCTTCTTCTTTCTGGGGGCGACGCCGAAGGGGCCGCCGTTCGGCATCGAGCGCGCTGAACTCGATGCATTGTTGTCACCTCACTTCGAGATGATCGAGGACGAACCGGTGACCGATTCGATTGCGGTGTTCGCGGGCCGCGAACGGTGGCTGACATGGCGCCGCCGGCTGTGATCGAGCCTTGATCCGGGCGCGTTCGCCCTTATCTGAGAGCACGGATATGCGCGCCGCCGTCATCCCGGAAATCCGGGTGGACAGTCGGTTTGCAGCTATAATTCAGCGCTTTGCAAGCGCTTAATAGTTTTTTTGTCGGGAAAAGCCGGGAAGGGAATCATGCCGATCTATGCCTACCGCTGCGAATCGTGCGGCTTCGAAAAAGATGTGCTCCGGAAGATGAGCGATGCGCCGTTGACGCAATGCCCGGAGTGCTCGAAGGACACGTTTCGCAAGCAGGTGACGGCCGCCGGCTTTCAGTTGAAAGGCTCGGGTTGGTATGTCACCGATTTCCGCAGCGGTTCGAATGGCGCGAAAACCGGCACGGCGACTGGCAGCGAATCCGCGACGGCCGACAGCGGCAAGGCGGACGCGGCGCCGAGCGATCGCGCTAGCCCGGCGCCGGCCGCATCCGATGCGTCGAGCCCGAGCACTGCGGCGCCGGCCGCGGCAGCCGGCAGCACCAGCGCCTAATTGCGCGCTGCAATCGGGCGCCCACGAGGTCGCGTCCAATCGACACCGAATAGGGCTACCCCGCACCGATCCGTTCCCGGTGCGGTTTTCTGGCGGTACACATGAAAAAGACGACGCTCAAATCCGTGTTTCTGACTGGCCTCCTGGTCCTCGTACCGTTGGCGATCACGTTGTGGGTGCTCGGGCTCATCATCGGCACGATGGATCAGACCCTGCTCTTGCTGCCGGAATCGTGGCAGCCGGAGCGGCTTTTCGGTTTCCATGTGCCCGGCATCGGCGCGCTGTTGACGCTTGCTTTCATCTTCATCGTCGGCCTGTTCACGCAGAACTTCGTCGGCCAGAAGCTCGTCACGTGGTGGGACGCCGTGCTGCGTCACATCCCCGTGGTCGGGCCGCTCTACACGAGCGTCAAGCAAGTGTCGGACACGCTGCTTTCGAGCAGCGGCAATGCGTTTCGCAAGGCGCTCCTGATCGAATATCCGCGCCGGGGTTCTTACACGATCGCGTTTCTGACGGGCATTCCCGGCGGCGACGTGGTCAACCACCTGAAGGACGAGCACGTGAGCGTCTACGTGCCGACAACGCCGAACCCTACGTCGGGCTTTTTTCTGATGGTGCCGAAGAGCGAAGTCATCGAACTCGACATGTCGGTCGACACCGCGCTCAAGTACATCGTCTCGATGGGCGTCGTGGCGCCGTCCGTGCCCAGCGTGGCGTCGTCGGCGCGCCGCCCGGTCGAGCCGCCGCTCTGAGCTCTAATGCCGGGAGCGCTTGCACGACGAGCGCGTCCCCTTGATCAAACTAAACGATAGACAAATACCATGTCGATGAGATCTGAATACTGCGGTCTGGTGACCGAACACCTGCTGGGGCAAACCGTGTCGCTGTGCGGCTGGGTGCATCGTCGGCGCGACCATGGCGGCGTTATCTTCATCGACCTTCGCGACCGCGAGGGCCTCGTTCAGGTCGTCTGCGACCCGGATCGCGCGGAGATGTTCAAGGCCGCCGAAGGCGTGCGCAACGAGTTCTGCGTCCAGGTGACGGGCGTCGTGCGCAACCGTCCGGAAGGCACGACCAACACCGCCTTGAAGAGCGGCAAGATCGAAGTGCTGTGCCACGAGCTGACCGTGCTCAACGCGTCGGTGACGCCGCCGTTCCAGCTCGACGACGACAACCTCTCCGAAACCACGCGCCTTACCCATCGCGTGCTCGACCTGCGCCGTCCGCAGATGCAGCAGAACCTGCGCCTGCGCTATCGCGTGTCGATGGAGGTGCGCAAGTATCTCGACGCGCAAGGCTTCATCGACGTCGAAACGCCGATGCTCACGAAGAGCACGCCGGAAGGCGCGCGCGACTACCTCGTGCCGTCGCGCGTGAACGCCGGCCAGTTCTTCGCGCTGCCGCAATCGCCGCAGCTCTTCAAGCAGTTGTTGATGGTCGCGAACTTCGATCGCTACTACCAGATCGTCAAGTGCTTCCGCGACGAAGATCTGCGTGCCGACCGCCAGCCGGAATTCACGCAGATCGACTGTGAGACTTCGTTCCTCACGGAGCAGGAAATTCGCGACCTGTTCGAGAAGATGATCCGTCACGTGTTCAACGCGACGATCGGCGTGCCGCTCGACGAGAAATTCCCGGTGATGCGGTACTCGGAAGCGATGGCCCGCTTCGGTTCGGACAAGCCGGACCTGCGCGTGAAGCTCGAATTCACCGAACTGACCGACGCGATGAAGGACGTCGACTTCAAGGTGTTCAGCACGCCGGCCAACTCGAAGGACGGCCGCGTCGCGGCGCTGCGCGTGCCGAAGGGCGGCGAGCTGTCGCGCGGCGACATCGACGGCTACACGGAATTCGTGCGCATCTACGGCGCGAAGGGCCTCGCGTGGATCAAGGTCAACGAAGCGGCGAAGGGCCGTGACGGCCTGCAGAGCCCGATCGTGAAGAACCTGCACGATGCGTCGATCGCGGCGATCCTCGAGCGCACGGGCGCTCGGGACGGCGACATTATCTTCTTCGCGGCGGATCGCGCGAAGGTCGTCAACGACAGCCTCGGCGCGCTGCGTCTGAAGATCGGCCATTCGGAGTTCGGCAAGGCGAACAGCCTGGTCGAGCCGGGCTGGAAGCCGCTGTGGGTCGTCGACTTCCCGATGTTCGAATACGACGAGGAAGAAGCGCGCTACGTCGCGGCTCATCACCCGTTCACGAGCCCGAAGGACGAGCACCTCGAGTACCTCGAGAGCGACCCGGGCCGTTGCCTCGCGAAGGCGTACGACATGGTGCTCAACGGCTGGGAAATCGGCGGCGGCTCGGTGCGGATCTATCGCGAAGACGTGCAGAGCAAGGTGTTCCGCGCGCTGAAGATCGGCCCGGAAGAGGCGCGTGCGAAGTTCGGCTTCCTGCTCGACGCGCTGCAGTACGGCGCGCCGCCGCACGGCGGCATCGCGTTCGGTCTCGACCGCATCGTCACGATGATGGCCGGCGCCGATTCGATCCGCGACGTGATCGCGTTCCCGAAGACGCAACGCGCGCAGTGTCTGCTCACGCAAGCGCCGAGCTCGGTCGACGAGCGCCAGCTGCGCGAGCTGCATATTCGCCTGCGCCAGCCGGAACAGCCAAAGGCGTAAGCGTCGTCCGCGCGCGGCGCGCCGTCCCGAACCATGCCGAAACCGCCGAAAATTCCGGAATCCGTTCTCGTCGTCATCCATACGCCGGAACTCGACGTGCTGATCATCGAGCGGGCCGATCGCCCGGGGTTCTGGCAATCGGTGACCGGCTCCAAAGACAGGCTCGACGAACCGCTCGTCGAGACCGCGGTGCGCGAGGTGGCCGAGGAGACGGGGATCGTCGTCGGCAGCGAACGGGTGCCGGAAAGCGGGCTCGTCGACTGGCGCCATCAGATCGACTACGAGATCTATCCGGTGTGGCGGCATCGTTACGCCGAGGGCGTCACGCGCAACACCGAACACTGGTTCAGTCTCGAAGTGCCGCATCGCGTCGAGGTGACGCTCGCGCCGCGCGAGCACACCGCGTACCTCTGGCTGCCGTATGAAGAGGCGGCGTCGCGTTGCTTCTCGTGGTCGAACCGCGAGGCGATTCTCCAGCTGCCGCGCCGCGTGCGCGGACGCATGGCATGACGGCTGCCGGCGCCGGTGCCGACACGCGGCCTTTCGCGCGGCTTCGGCAGACGCTCGCATCCGGACGCACTTCGCGGCTTTTGCTCACGGCCGGCAATACGGTGCGCCTCTTGTGCGGCGGCGCGGAATTCTTTGCGGCGCTGATCGAGCGCATCGACGGCGCGAGCGAGACGGTCGCGCTCGAAACCTACATCTTCTGCGACGATGCGGCGGGCCGCCCGGTTTCCGACGCGCTGATGCGCGCCGCCCGCCGCGGCGTGGAGGTGCGCGTGATCACCGACGGCATCGGCACCGATCGTCTGCCGATGTTCGACGACTGGCCCGCGGCAGGCGTCGAGCACCACATCTTCAACCCGCATCTGTTCGGCCGCTTCGGCTTTTCGCGCACGCACCGCAAGTTGGCGATCGTCGACGGCCAGTTCGCGTTTTGCGGCGGCATCAACATCGTCGACGACTTCGTCCAGGACGGCATCCGCCTGCCTCATCCGCGCTGGGATTTTGCAGTCGAGTTGACCGGGCCGGTGGTTTCTCAAGTCGGCGACGCCTTCGATCTGCAATGGCTGCGCATCGAGCTTGGCCACCGGCCGCATCCGCTGCAGACCCTGGGTTCGGAGGCCAGGCTGTCGTTGCCGGAAGGCGCGGTCGCGTCGGCGCTGATGGGCCGCTCGGCGCGTATGCGCCGCCGGGCGCTCGCGGCGGCGCGCACGATTCGCGAGCCGAGTGTCGCATTCTTCGCACGCGATAACGTCGTCAACCGGCGCGCGATCGAAAAGGCGTACCTCGCCGCGATCGGGCGCGCGCGCCACGAGGTGCTGCTCGCCAATCCCTACTTCATGCCGGGCCGCAAGCTGCGCCGCGCGCTCGTGCGGGCGGCGCGGCGGGGCGTCGACGTGCGCATCCTGATCGGCCGCAAGGAATTCGCCGCGCTCGACTACGCTGTGCCGTACCTCTATCGCACGCTGCTCAATGCCGGCGCGCGCATCGCCGAATACGAAAAAACAATGCTGCACGGCAAAGTTGCCGTGGTCGATTCAAATTGGGGTACAGTCGGTTCCTCGAATCTCGACGCGCTGAGTCTCGTCTTGAACAACGAGGCAAACGTGGTGCTCGTCAAGCACCGCGAGATCGGATTGCTGCGCGACTCGATCCTCGCCGCATTTGGCGAAGCACGGCCGATCGACGCCGCCCGCTACGCGGCGCGTCCGCTCGGCGAGCGGCTCTTGAACTGGTTCGCGTATCTGTCCTACCGTACCGTCATGAAGCTGCTGACTGTCGGCGGCTACGATTGAGGCGAAACGGCCCTCACGCTCACTGCTTGCTTTGCATGGGACCGGAGTAAGCGCCAAAGCGCTAACTCCGGATCGACACGCTGCCCCCAATCCCCCAAGGGGACTTCCTGCGGGGCGGGGGACTTCCTTCGGGGCGCGAGGGGGGCAGTACGCTTGGGGCGGCCCGGCGCGTACTGAAATGCCGTGCCACGCCGAGCGAGCCCAAGGCAATAAGCAAAAAGCCCGCTTCCTGCGATGCGGCAACGCCGCAAGAATAGGGAAGGCCGGTTAGATACCGGTGTCTAATAAATTCCTTGTTTCAGCAGCGGTCGCACTCAATAATAGTACGGCCGTTCTATTTTCAATTTACGGTCATACAAGAACGGTACAAAGCTATGCGAAAAGGCGAACAGACGCGCGCCGCAATTCTCGACGCTGCATTGGACTTGGCAAGCCGCGACGGCCTCGAAGGCCTGACCATCGGCCTGCTGGCCGAGCGCATGCAGATGAGCAAGAGCGGGGTGTTCGCGCATTTCGGGTCGCGCGAGGACTTGCAAGTCGAGGTCGTGCGCGAATATCACCACCGTTTTGAAGACGAGGTGTTTTTCCCGAGCTTGCGCGAGCCGCGCGGGTTGCCGCGTTTGCGCGCGATGCTCTCCCGCTGGATAGAAAAGCGCATCCAGGAAGTGACGACCGGATGTATCTACATCAGCGGCGCGGTCGAGTACGACGACCGCGGGGACAATCCGGTGCGTGAGCAGCTCATGCTGAGTGTGACGACGTGGCGCGCGGCGCTTCTGAGGGCCATTTCGCAGGCGATGGAAGAAGGGCATCTGCGCGGGGACACCGATCCGAACCTGATGCTCTTCGAGGTGTACAGCTTCACGCTCGGTTTGCATCACGACGCGCGGTTCCTGCATTTGCCGGATGCGGTGCGCCTCACGTGGGCCGCGCTGGAAAAACTGATTGTTTCGTATCAGAGCGAAAGCCGCTAGCGCGCGATGACTGGCATCGCGGCCGACTTCGTTGGCACAACCTTTGGAGAGAGTGATGGGACAGTACGCCGCGCCGCTGCGCGACATGCAATTCGTGTTGCACGAGCTGCTCAACGTGGAAGCCGCTGTGAAGGCGATGCCGAAGCACGCGGATCTTGACGCCGACACGATCAACCAAGTACTCGAAGAAGCCGGCAAGTTCTGCTCCGAAGTGCTGTTTCCGCTCAACCAGAGCGGCGACAAGGAAGGCTGCACGTACGGCGGCGATGGCGCCGTGACGACGCCCAAGGGCTTCAAGGAAGCGTACAAGCAATACATCGAAGCGGGCTGGCCGGCGCTCGGCTGCGATCCCGAATATGGCGGCCAGGGGCTGCCGGCGTTCGTGAACAACGCGCTCTACGAAATGCTCAATTCGGCGAACCAGGCCTGGACGATGTATCCGGGTCTCTCGCACGGCGCGTACGAATGCCTGCACGCGCACGGCACTCCTGGACTGCAGCAAACTTATCTGCCGAAGCTCGTGTCGGGCGTCTGGACCGGCACGATGTGCCTGACCGAGCCGCACTGCGGCACCGACCTCGGCATCCTGCGCACGAAGGCGGAGCCGAATGGCGACGGCTCGTACTCGATTACCGGCACGAAGATCTTCATCTCGAGCGGCGAACATGACCTTGCCGAGAACATCGTCCACCTCGTGCTCGCGCGCCTGCCGGACGCGCCGCCGGGAACCAAGGGCATTTCGCTTTTCGTCGTGCCGAAATTCGTCCCGGACGCATCGGGCGAGCCGGGCGAGCGCAACGGCATCAAGTGCGGCTCGATCGAGCACAAGATGGGCATCCACGCCAACGCCACGTGCGCGATGAATCTCGACAACGCGAAAGGCTGGCTCGTCGGCGAACCCGACCGCGGCCTGCAGGCGATGTTCGTGATGATGAACGCGGCGCGTCTGGGCGTCGGCATGCAGAGCTTGGGTCTCACCGAAGTCGCGTATCAGAACTCGCTCACGTACGCGAAGGAACGCCTGCAGATGCGCTCGCTGACCGGCCCGAAGGCACCGGAAAAAGCGGCCGATCCGATCATCGTTCACCCCGACGTGCGCCGCATGCTGCTTACGCAGAAGGCCTACGCCGAAGGCGCACGCGCGTTCTCGTACTGGGCGGCGCTCCATATCGACAACGAGTTGTCGCACGCGGACGAAGCGGTGCGCAAGGAAAGCGCCGATCTCATCGCGCTGCTCACGCCGATCCTGAAAGCGTTCCTGTCGGACAACGCGTTCGAGTGCACGAACCACGCGATGCAGATCTACGGCGGCCACGGCTTCATCGCCGAGTGGG
The DNA here is from genome assembly GCF_017315705.1 of Trinickia mobilis. GTDB lineage: Bacteria > Pseudomonadota > Gammaproteobacteria > Burkholderiales > Burkholderiaceae > Trinickia_A > Trinickia_A mobilis. The sequence continues at coordinate 122,705 of NZ_JAFLRF010000005.1, forward strand.
GCATGGAGCAGTACGTGCGCGACGCGCGGATCAACATGATCTACGAAGGCACGAACGCGGTTCAGTCGCTCGACCTGCTGGGCCGCAAGGTGCTCGGCGACATGGGCGCGAAGATGAAGAAGTTCGGCAAGCTCGTGACGGATTTCGTCGAGGCCGAAGGCGTGAAGCCGGAGATGCAGGAGTTCGTCAACCCGCTCGCGGACATCGGCGACAAGGTCCAGAAGCTGACGATGGAAATCGGCATGAAGGCGATGGCGAACCCGGACGAAGTCGGCGCGGCCGCCGTGCCGTATCTGCGCACGGTCGGCCATCTCGTGTTCTCATACTTCTGGGCTCGCATGGCGCGCATCGCGCTCGACAAGGAAGCGTCGGGCGATCCGTTCTACAAGTCGAAGCTCGCCACGGCGCGCTTCTACTTCGCGAGGCTCCTGCCCGAAACGGCGTCGACCATCCGTGCAGCGCGCGCCGGCTCGAAGACGTTGATGGACATCGAAGAGGCGCTGTTCTAGGCGACCCGACTCACGCGCCGCGTTGCCAAGAAACGTGGCGCGTTTTTCTATCCCGACACATGCAACACATAGGCGATTTGCCGGCGCTAACAAACGGCGCAGCAAACTCGCAATCTCCGGAGGAAAGACGTGAGCAATCTGATCATTCGCAAGGTGGCCGTGCTCGGCGCCGGCGTGATGGGCGCGCAGATCGCGGCGCACCTGATCAACGCCAAGGTGCCGGTGCTGCTGTTCGACCTGCCCGCCAAGGAAGGCCCGAAGAACGGGATCGCGCTGAAGGCGATCGAGAACCTGAAGAAGCTGTCGCCCGCGCCGTTCGGCGAGAAGGACGACGCCGCCTACATCGAGCCCGCCAACTACGACGACGATCTCGCGAAGCTCGCCGAGTGCGACCTCGTGATTGAAGCGATCGCCGAGCGGATGGACTGGAAGCACGACCTGTACAAGAAGGTGTCGCCGCATCTCGGCGCGAACGCGATTTTCGCGAGCAACACGTCGGGGCTGGCGATAACGACGCTGTCCGATGGTTTTGCCGACGAACTGAAAGCGCGCTTCTGCGGCGTGCACTTCTTCAATCCGCCGCGCTACATGCATCTGGTCGAGCTGATTCCGACTTCGCACACGCGTCCGGAAATCCTCGACCAGCTCGAATCGTTCCTGACGAGCGTCGTCGGCAAGGGTGTCGTGCGCGCGAAGGATACGCCGAACTTCATCGCGAACCGCGTCGGTATCTTCTCGATTCTCGCGGTGGTCGCCGAAGCCTCGAAGTTCGGCCTGCGCTTCGACGAAGTCGACGACCTGACCGGCGCGCGCCTCGGCCGCGCGAAGTCGGCGACGTTCCGCACCGCGGACGTGGTCGGTCTCGACACGATGGCGCACGTCATCAAGACGATGCAGGACAACCTCGCCGACGATCCGTTCTTCCCGGTCTACGAGACGCCGGCGGTGCTCGCCGAACTCGTGAAGCAAGGCGCACTCGGCCAGAAGACGGGCGCCGGCTTCTACAAGAAGGAAGGCAAGGCGATCAAGGTGCTCGATCCGAAGACGGGCACGTACGTCGAAGGCGGCGCGAAGGCCGACGAACTGATCGGCCGCATTCTCAAGCGCCCGCCGGCGGAGCGCCTGAAGCTGCTGCGCGAATCGGAGCACCCGCAAGCGCAATTCCTGTGGGCGATCTTCCGCGACGTGTTCCACTACGTCGGCGTGCATCTCGATTCGATCGCCGACAATGCGCGCGACGTCGACCTCGCGATCCGCTGGGGCTTCGGCTGGAACGAAGGCCCGTTCGAGGGCTGGCAGGCGGCGGGCTGGAAGCAGGTCGCCGAGTGGGTGCAGGGAGATATCGCGGCGGGCAAGGCGCTGTCGAAGGCGCCGCTGCCGTCGTGGGTGCTCGAAGGGCCGGTCGCCGAGAACGGCGGCGTGCATACGAACGAAGGGTCGTGGTCGCCCGCGTCGAAGTCGTTCGTGCCGCGCTCAAGGCTCGCCGTGTACGACAAGCAAGTGTTCCGTGCGCCGCTCACCGGCGAGACGGTCGATCCGAAGACCTACGGCAAGACGCTGTTCGAAACCGACGCGGTGCGCGCATGGGTCGATGATCGCGCGGGCGAGGACGACGTCGTCATCGTATCGTTCAAGAGCAAGATGAACACGATCGGGCCGAGCGTGCTCGACGGCCTCGTGCAGGCGATCGAACTGGCGGAGAAGGACTACAAGGGTGTCGTCGTGTGGCAGCCGACCTCGCTCAAGCTCGGCACGCCGGGCGGTCCGTTCTCCGCGGGCGCGAACCTGGAAGAGGCGATGCCCGCGTTCATGATGGGCGGCGCGAAGGGCATCGAGCCGTTCGTGAAGAAGTTCCAGCAAGGGATGCTGCGCGTGAAGTACGCGAACGTTCCGGTCGTCGCGGCCGTGTCGGGCATCGCGCTCGGCGGCGGTTGCGAGCTCGTGCTGCATAGCGCGAAGCGCGTTGCGCACATCGAGAGCTACCTCGGGCTCGTCGAAGCGGGCGTCGGTCTCGTGCCGGCGGGCGGCGGTCTGAAGGAAGCGGCGTTGCGCGCGGCCGATGCGGCGAACGCGGTCGGATTGACGAGCGAGCTCTTGAAATTTGCCACGAAGTCGTTCGAAAACGCGGCGATGGCGAAGGTCTCGGGCTCGGCGCTCGAAGCGCGTTCGATGGGTTATCTCAAGCCGTCCGACCCGATCGTCTTCAACGTGTTCGAGCTGCTCGACACTGCAAAGAAGGAAGCGCGCGCGCTTGCCGCCGCGGGCTACCGTCCGCCGCTGCGCGCGACGCAGATTCCGGTCGCGGGCCGCTCGGCGATTGCGACGATCAAGGCGCAGCTCGTCAACATGCGCGACGGCGGCTTCATCAGCGCGCACGACTACCTGATCGCAAGCCGCATCGCCGAAGCCATCTGCGGCGGCGACGTCGAAGCGGGCAGCGTCGTCGACGAAGCATGGCTGCTGACGCTCGAGCGCCGTGCGTTCGTCGAGCTGCTCGGCACGCAGAAGACGCAGGAACGGATCATGGGCATGCTGCAAACCGGCAAGCCGGTGCGCAACTGATTGAGTGCGCGCGGGCGAACCTAGGAGCTACAAATGAGCAAACAATTGCAAGACGCATATATCGTCGCCGCCAGCCGCACGCCGATCGGCAAGGCGCCGCGCGGCGTGTTCAAGAACACGCGCCCGGATGAACTGCTGGTGCACGCGATCAAGTCGGCGCTCGCGCAGGTGCCGGGACTCGATACGTCGGTGATCGAAGACGCGATCGTCGGCTGTGCGATTCCCGAGGCCGAGCAGGGTCTCAACGTTGCGCGCATGGGCGCGCTGCTCGCGGGCCTGCCGCAGTCGGTCGGCGGCGTGACGGTCAACCGCTTTTGCGCGTCGGGCGTCACCGCCCTGGCGATGGCCGCGGACCGCATTCGCGTCGGCGAAGCGGAGGCGATGATCGCAGGCGGCTGCGAATCGATGAGCATGGTGCCGATGATGGGCAACAAGCCGTCGATGTCGCCGCACATCTTCGATCGCAGCGAAGACTTCGGCATTGCGTACGGCATGGGGCTGACGGGCGAGAAGGTCGCCGAGCGCTGGAAGATCAGCCGCGAGGCGCAGGATCAGTTTTCGCTCGCGTCGCACCAGAAGGCGATTGCCGGGCAGCAGGCCGGCGAGTTCAAGGACGAGATCGCGCCGTACACGCTCGTCGAGCGCTTCCCGGATCTTGCGACGGGCGAGATCAAGGTGAAGACGCGCGAAGTCCTGCTCGACGAAGGTCCGCGTCCCGATACGTCGCTCGAGGGCCTCGCGAAGCTGCGCGCGGTGTTCGCGGCGAAGGGTTCGGTCACGGCCGGCAACAGCTCGCAGACGTCGGACGGCGCGGGCGCGCTGATCGTCGTGTCGGAAAAGATCCTCAAGCAGTTCAACCTGACGCCGCTCGCTCGCTTTGTCAGCTTCGCGGTGCGCGGGGTGCCGCCGGAAATCATGGGCATCGGCCCGAAGGAAGCGATTCCGGCCGCGCTCAAGGCCGCGGGCCTCAAGCAGGACGACATCGACTGGATCGAGCTGAACGAAGCGTTCGCGGCGCAATCGCTCGCTGTGATTCAGGACCTCGGCCTCGATCCGGCCAAGGTCAATCCGCTCGGCGGCGCGATCGCGCTCGGCCACCCGCTCGGCGCGACGGGCGCGATCCGCGCGGCGACGGTGGTCCACGGCCTGCGCCGCCGCAATCTGAAGTACGGGATGGTGACGATGTGCGTCGGCACCGGCATGGGCGCGGCGGGCATCATCGAACGCCTGTAAGCACGGCATTGCGTTGACTACGGTTCGCGTGCGTCCGGGCGACACCCGGAGCGCGCGGACCGTTTTTTCGTTCAGCAGCGGGACCCGCGAACAGGGAGACGACGATGGATATCCTGATCGAACACGCCGAAGGCGTGATGACGATCGCTTTCAACCGGCCTGACAAGAAGAACGCGATCACCGCCGCGATGTATCAGACGATGGCCGACGCGCTCGAAGGCGCGCAGGACGATCCGAAAGTGCGCGCGATCCTGATCCGCGGCAGCGTGGGCATCTTCAGTGCGGGCAATGATCTCGAAGACTTCATGAAGGCGCCGCCGAAGGGCGAGGACGCGCCCGTGTTCCAGTTCCTGCGGCGCATCAGCACGACAGCTAAGCCGGTGGTTGCGTCGGTGGCGGGCGCGGCGATCGGCATCGGCACGACGCTGCTGTTGCACTGCGATCTCGTCTACGCGGCCGATTCGGCCGTGTTCTCGCTGCCGTTCGCGCAGCTCGGCTTGTGCCCGGAAGCTGCGTCGAGCCTCTTGCTGCCGCGTATCGCCGGCTATCAGCTCGCGGCGGAAAAGCTGATGCTCGGCGAAGCGTTCGACGCGAAGGAAGCGCACCGGATGGGAATCGTCAATCGCGTGCTGCCCGCGGCGGAAGTCGATGCGTTCGCGCTCGCGCAGGCGGCGAAGCTGGCCGCGCTGCCCGCTTCGTCGCTGCGCGCGACGAAGTCGCTGATGAAGCACGCGAGCGAGCGCGAGATCGCCGTGCAGATGACCGACGAAGCCGTGCACTTCGGCAAGATGCTGTTGGCGCCGGAAGCGCGCGAAGCGTTCAAGGCGTTCTTCGAGAAGCGCAAGCCGGACTTCAAGCAGTTCGACTGAGGTTTCCCCGGGCGCGGTGGCGCTCGCGCGCCGTTACTGCGTGTCGTAATCGACGTAACTGGTCTCGCGGCAGAAGCTCACGAGCCGCACGCCCGCCTGCCGCGCGATCGCTATCGCAAGCGACGAGGGCGCCGAAATCGTCGCGACCATCGGAATGCCGACGCGCGCCGCCTTGCGCACCAGCTCGTAGCTCGCGCGGCTCGACAGGAACACGAAGCCGTCGGTCGTGTCGGCGCGTTCGAGCACGAGCTGGCCGATGAGCTTGTCGAGCGCGTTATGGCGCCCGACGTCCTCGAATGCGTGGCGAATTGCGCCCTGTGCGTCGCACCATGCGGCGGCGTGCAGGCCGCCTGTGAGCCGCGTGAGCGCCTGGTGCGCGGGCAGCTCGCGCGCCGCGCGCGCGATCGCGTCGGGTGCGAGGCGCGCGAGAAAACCGGTATCGGGCACGCGCTCCGGCGCGAGATCGAGCAAGTCGATGCTTTCGATGCCGCACACGCCGCAGCCGGTCCGTCCGGCGAGCGCGCGGCGCTTGTCCTTCAGCGCGGCGAACGCCTGCTGCACGACCGTCAATTGCACTTCCGCATGCGGGATCTCACCCGTGCGCTGCGTGACCTCGATGTCCTGAATGTCGCTGCCGCGCTCGACGATCCCCTCCGAGATCGCAAACCCGACCGCAAACGCTTCGAGATCGCGCGGCGTCGCCATCATCACCGCGTGGGAGATGCCGTTGAAGACGAGCGCGATCGGCCATTCCTGGCCGATCTGGTCGGTGACGGATTCGATTGTGCCGGACCGGTGCCGGCGCACGTGTTGATCGATGACGCCGGGCTGCTCGGCGGCTTCCAATGGGTCCAAGTTCACTCCTCGCGCGGCGCGGCGGCGGGTTGCAGCGGCCGTGCCAAAGGCTGCCTTCGTCCGTTGCCCGCCGGATAAGGTTCTAAAATACCCCAAGCAGGCAACGCGTGCCGCGTAACGTCTGTGAGAGCCCCCATACCTGTCGCTACGCGCGAGGCCCCCCGAAGGGGGCGGAAAACTTGGGGCGGCCCGGCGTTTTCTCGAGGACACCGCCATGGGATTGCATGACAAGCCGCTTCTCTTCGATTTCGAAGTGATTTCGTCCGAGAACCTCACCTTTATGCCAATGTCGGTGCGCTTCAATCTCGACCGCTTCGGCCTGCGCATCTCGCTCGCGCAATGGCAGATGCTGCCGCTCGAGGACCGCGCGCTGCTCGCGCGCTTCCCGGTGGAGGACGACCGCGACTCGGCCATCGAGCCGAACTTCGACCATGCGCTCTTCGAGATGATGCGCACGCACGCCAACGTCGAGCCGGACTGGTTCTCGCCGGAAGGGGAGCCGGCCTGGCGCAACACCGAAGTCGTGCCGGAAGGCGTGATCCGTCAAAGCAGCATCGCGAGCTTGAGCGCGCCGACGCCCGAAAGGTGGGCGCAGCTCGATCCGTTCAAGCGCTATGTGCTGACGAAGCTGTCGAGGAAGCCCGAGGGCAATCACGATTTCATCCCTGCGATGAAGGAGTTCGGGCTCGCGCCCTGAACCGGGCTGAGCGCGGCGATTTTTTATATCCGCTACCCCTTAATCTTCGCCGGACCGTGCCGTTATCCATGAGTTGGCGCGCAGAGAGTCCGTATTCGTCCGATGAAATGCGAATGCGGACAAGCCGAGAACGATAGCCGCGCCTGCCTCCCAGAACGAACGGCGTTCGGTATCCATGACCTTTTCTTTTTCGAAGCGGCTGCTGATCAATATCGCAGTCGTCGCCGCCGCGGTCGGCGCGAACGCGTTTGTCGCGTACACGCAGATCCGCAGCCAGCGCGCAGCCGACGAGCGCACGATGCGCTCGATGAGCGTCAAGCACGATCTCGAAGCCTATCGCTCGACGCTCGGCGAAGGCCTCGCGGCGCTCGGCAACTTCGAGTCATCGGGGGTGCTGGTGCCGGACGGCTGGCGCGAGAGCGCGAAGACTCAGGCGCTGACGAACCTCGCGGCCTCGCTGCGCACCCAGCTTGCGGGCGCTCCCGACACGAGCGCGCCGCTCGACTGGCTGCTCGCGAGCGGCCAGAGCTTCGAGCGCGACGCGCAGGCGGCGCTCGCCCACGCGGCGACCTTGCCGGACACCGCCGCGCGCGTCTGGGCGGCACCGGCGTACACGCGGCTCGGCTCGGAGCTCTCGGGCGTCGATACGGCGCTCGCTTTGCTGCGTCAGCGCGAGGACGAGGCGCTCGAGGCCGCGCTCGCCGATTCCGCGCACTCCACCCGGCGCGCGACCTGGGTGCTGATCTTCACGATGATCGTCGGCAGCGGCTTGCTGATCTACACGTTCGGCATGCGCGAAAGCGCGGCGCGTGCGAAGATCCGCGTCGCACGGGCGCTGCGCCGCAGCGACGAGCGTTTCCGCGAGCTGTTCGACGCGCATCCGGTGCCGATGTGGATCTACGATCGCGAAACGCTGCGCTTTCTCGCGGTGAACGCGGCGACGATGCACCAGTATGGCCACGCCGAGGACGATTTTCTGGCGATGACGATCCGCGAGATCCGTCCCGCCGACGAACTTCCGCGCCTCGAATCCTATTTGGCGCGCAGCGATGCACCGCAGCGTCGCGGGCGCGTGAGCGCGGGTGTCTGGCGGCACCGGCGCCGCGACGGCTCGCTCCTTTCCGCCGATATCTCGATCCATGCGCTCACGTTCATGGGGCGCCCGGCAATGTTCGTGCTGGCCGACGACGTGACCGACCAGATCAACGCCGAAGCCGAAGCGCAGCGCTCGACGCAGATGCTCGAAACGGTGATCGACAACATTCCGCAGCGTATTTCGTGGAAGGATCGCGAGTTGCGCTACCTCGGCTGCAACATGACTTTCGCGCGCGACGCCGGGCTCGCGTACACCGAGCAAGTCGTCGGCAAGACCGACTTCGATTTGCCTTGGAAGGAGGTGGCGGTCGCGTTGCGCCGCGCCGACGAGGACGTGATCGCGACCGGCGTGCCGAAGATGAACGTGGAGTTCGACCTCCTGATCGACGGCGTGCACCGCGCGGCGGTGGCGAGCAAGATTCCGCTCACCAATGCCGACGGCGAGGTGATCGGCGTGCTCAGCTCGTACACGGACGTCACGGACCGCAAGCGCTCGGATCTCGCATTGCGTCTGCAAAGCCGCGCGCTCGACGCGAGCGTCAACGCGATCCTGATCACCGGCCCGGCGGAGGGCGGCCACCTGATCGAATACGTGAACCCGGCGTTCAAGCGGATCACGGGCTACGATCCGGCGGACGTGATCGGCCAGGACTGTCGCTTCCTGCAGCGCGACGACCGCGACCAGGAAGGGCTCGTCGCGATTCGCGAGGGGCTCGCGGCGAACCGCGAAGTGAGCGCCGTGCTGCGCAATTACCGCAAGGACGGCGCGCTGTTCTGGAATCAGCTGTTCATCGCGCCGGTGCCGAACACCGACGGCGAGACGACGCACCACATCGGCGTGATCAACGAGGTGACCGACCTGATCCGCTATCAGGAGCAGCTCGAATACCAGGCGAACTACGACGGCTTGACGCGCCTGCCGAACCGCAACCTGCTGCGCGAGCGGCTGCAGCAGGCGCTCTCGACGGCGCAGCGGCGCGACAAGCGCGTGGCCGTGGTGTTCATCGACCTCGACGGCTTCAAGAACGTCAACGACAGCCTCGGCCATAGCGTCGGCGACCGCCTGCTTGCGGTCGTGGCCGAGCGCCTGGCACGCAGCGCGCGGGCGAGCGATACCGTCGCGCGCCACGGCGGCGACGAGTTCGTGACCGTGCTGACCGACGTCTCCGACGAGCAATCGCTGATCGCCTGGATGGAGCGCGTGCGCGCGGCGATCTCGGAGCCGGTGCTGCTCGACGGCACGGAGCTTTATGTCGGCTGCAGCATGGGCGCGAGCCTCTTCCCGCAGGACGGCGAAGACGCCGAGACGCTGATGAAGAAGGCCGACCTCGCGATGTACCGGGCGAAAGACATGGGCCGCAACACGTTCCAGTTCTATCAGCCGGAGATGAACACGAGCGTCGGGGCGCGCCTGAGCCTCGAGAGGCGCTTGCGGCGCGCGCTGCGCGACAACGAATTCCTGCTGCACTACCAGCCGCAGGTCGATATCGCGACGGGCAAGATCGTCGGCATGGAGGCGCTCGTGCGCTGGCTCGATCCCGAAGTCGGGCTCGTGCCGCCGTCCGCGTTCATTCCGGTCGCGGAGGAAAGCGGCCTCATCGGACCGCTGTCGGAATGGGTGCTGCGCGAAGCCTGCCGGCAGAACAAGGCGTGGCAGGAGGCAGGGTTGCCGGCTGCGCGCGTGTCGGTGAACTTGTCGGCGCGGCAGTTCCAGCAGCGCGACATCGCCAAGCTCGTGATGTCGATTCTCGAAGAGACCGGGCTCGAGCCGCAGTATCTCGAACTCGAGCTGACCGAAAGCACGATCATGCGCAATGCCGAGGAGGCCGTGGTGATGCTCAACGAGCTGCACGCGCTCGGCATCAGCATCGCGATCGACGACTTCGGCACCGGCTATTCGAGCCTCGGGTATCTCAAGCGCTTCCCGGTCGATCGTTTGAAGATCGACCGCTCGTTCGTGTCGGACATCGGCGCCTCGGACGAGGACGAGACCATCACGTCGGCCATCATCGCGCTTGCGCACTCGCTGGAGCTACAGGTGATCGCGGAGGGCGTCGAGACCTCGTCGCAGCTCGATTTCCTGCGGGAGCGCTCTTGCCACGAAATGCAGGGCTTTTTCTTTGCCAAGCCGATGCCGCGCGACGCCATTCCAGGCTTGCTGCAGCAAGGGATGGCGACGGCGGCGCAAGAGGCGTAAGGCGGCGAGACGGAAGGGGCGCGGCGAGCCTGCGTGCAAGCCGCGAACGGCGGGCTCAATGTGGGCTCAAGCGACGTCGGGCAGCTTGCGCGGACGGCGGTCGCGGTCGGTCGCGACGTAGGTGAGCTCGGCTTCCGTGACCTTCACGGTTTCTTCCGCGAGGCTCATGCGTTGCGCGAACACCTCGACCGATACCGTCACCGACGTGTTGCCCGTCTTCACGATATCCGCGTAGAAGCTCAGCAGGTCGCCGACGAACACCGGCTGCTTGAAGATGAACGAATTGACCGCGACGGTCGCGACGCGGCCGTTCGCGCGGCGGCTTGCGGGGATCGAGCCGGCAATGTCGACTTGCGCCATGATCCAGCCGCCGAACACGTCGCCGTGGACGTTGGCGTCCGAAGGCTGCGGCACGACGCGCAGCGCGCACGGTTTTTGCGGAAGCGCGGGAGGGGTGGTCATCGAGATATCCATTAGAAAAGAAGCGCGGGGCGCGGTGAGCGTGCGTCGCGGGCAATCCGGGAAAGGCGGCCGGACAGGGCGGTTCGCTCGGCCCGAGGCCGCGGAGAGCGGCGCCAGTCGGCTTCTGCGACAATAGCAGAGCGTTGGAATTGTACGGGAAACCATGCGTTCCACCCTTTCCGCCGCCCGCTTTCTTCCGACCATGCGCCGCTATTCCGCTCCCTCCGAACCCGCACCCCTCTCGACCGGGCCTCGCAACGACTGGCAGACGATCGTCTCGCTGATGCCCTATCTCGCGACGTACAAGTGGCGCGTCGTGCTGGCGCTGTCGTGCCTGATCGGCGCGAAGGTCGCGAACCTGGGCGTGCCGATCGTGATGAAACGGATCGTCGACGGCCTCGAGTCGATCCGGCACCTGACCGCGCTCGGCCGTGCGCAACAGGATCCGGTGATCGTGCTCGCGGGCGGCATCGGGCTCCTCGTCGTCGCCTACGCGGCGGTGCGGCTGTCGACGTCGATGTTCACCGAGCTGCGCGAAATCCTCTTTTCGAAAGTGACCGAGAGCGCGGTGCGCCAGCTCGCACTGAAGGTGTTCCGCCATCTGCATGCGCTGTCGCTGCGGTTTCATCTCGACCGGCAGACGGGTGGCATGTCGCGCGATATCGAGCGCGGCACGCGCGGCATCCAGCAGCTCATTTCGTATTCGCTCTACAGCATCCTGCCGACGCTTGTCGAAGTCGGCCTCGTGCTCGGTTTCTTCGTCGTCAAGTACGACGCGTACTACGCGATCGTCACGGGCATCGCGCTCGCCGCGTACATCGTGTTCACGGTCAAGGTCACCGAATGGCGCACGCATTTCAGGCGCACGATGAACGAGCTCGATTCGCGCGCGAACTCGCGGGCGATCGATTCGCTGCTCAACTACGAAACAGTCAAGTATTTCGGCAACGAGGAGTGGGAAGCGCAGCGCTACGACGAGAACCTCAAGCGCTATCGCGCGGCGGCGATCAAGTCGCAGAACTCGCTCTCGTTCCTGAACTTCGGGCAGCAGGCGATCATCGGCACGGGGCTCGTGTTCATCCTGTGGCGCGCGACGCAAGGCGTGATGGCGGGGCGTCTCACGCTCGGCGACCTCGTGCTGATCAACACGTTCATGCTGCAGCTCTATATCCCGCTGAATTTTCTGGGCGTCGTCTACCGCGAGCTCAAGCAAAGCCTGACCGACATGGACCGCATGTTTACGCTGCTTGGCGCCGCACGCGAAGTGCCCGATGCGCCGGGCGCGCCCGCGTTGTCGGTGACGGGCGGCGAAGTGCGCTTCGAGCACGTGAGCTTCGCTTATGAAGCCGCGCGTCCCATCCTCTTCGACGTGAGCTTCACGATTGCCGCGGGCACGACGACGGCGGTGGTCGGCCATAGCGGCTCGGGCAAGTCGACGCTCGCGCGGCTGATGTTCCGCTTCTACGATCTGGACCGCACGACAGGCGGCGCGATCAAGATCGACGGCCAGGACATCCGCGACTTGACGCAGGATTCGCTGCGCGCGTCGATCGGCAGCGTTCCGCAGGACACGGTGCTCTTCAACGATTCGATCTACTACAACATCGCGTACGGACGGCCGACGGCCACGCGCGACGAAGTGATCGCGGCGGCGCGCGCCGCGCACATCCACGAATTCATCGAAGGCTTGCCGAAGGGCTATGACACGCCGGTGGGCGAGCGCGGCTTGAAGCTGTCGGGCGGCGAGAAGCAGCGCGTCGCGATTGCGCGCACGATCTTGAAGAACCCGCCGATCTTGTTGTTCGACGAGGCGACGTCGGCGCTCGATTCGCGCTCGGAGCGCGCGATCCAGCAGGAACTCGACCATATCGCGCGAGAGCGCACGACGCTCGTCATTGCGCACCGTCTATCGACGGTCGTGCACGCGCAGCAGATCATCGTGATGGATCGCGGGAGGATCGTCGAGCGGGGCACGCATGCGGAGCTGTTGAGCGCGGGCGGGCTGTTCGCGCAGATGTGGGCGTTGCAGCAGCAGCGCGCGGCGTCGCAAGTCAGCGCTTGACGCTCTCGCGCGAGCGCAACGCGTCGTCCAGCGCCTTGAGCTGCGCGGGCGTGCCGACGTTCTCCCACGGGCCTTCGTAAAGCTCGCCGCTCACGCGTCCGGCGCCGATGGCATCGCGATAGTACGGCGTCAGCGCGCGCCGCGTGCCGGGCGGCAAAGCGCGGAACATCCGCGTGTCGTAGAGCCCGATGCTGCCGAACGTGTAGCGCGGCGCGCCGTCGAGCGACACCTTGCCGCCGGCCAGCGCGAAGTCTCCAGCGGGATGAAACGCGGGATTCGGCACCATCACGAGATGCATGCCCGGCTCGTCGGCCGAAGCCATCCGCGCTGCACGTTCGCGCAAGCGCGCATAGTCGAAATCGCAGTACACGTCGCCGGCCACCGCAATGAAGACTTGCGGCGCTCCCGCGTCTTCGATGAGCGGCAGCGCCTGCGCAATGCCGCCCGCGGTTTCGAGCGCTTCGCCCTCCGCCGAATACAAGAGGCGCACGCCCCAGCGCGAGCCGTCGCCGAGTGCGCTTTCGATCTGCTCGCCGAGCCACGCGTGGTTGATCACGATCGTATCGAAGCCCGCGGCCGCCAGCCGTTCGATCTGCCAGACGATCAGCGGCTTGCCGCCTGCTTCGAGGAGCGGCTTCGGGCAGGTGTCGGTGAGCGGGCGCATCCGGTCGCCGCGCCCGGCCGCAAAGATCATCGCTTTGTTCAAGGTGTGCGCCATCGTTCAGAACGTGTAGCCGACTTCGGTTGCGCGGCCCGCGAGGTCGTCGAGCAGCTTCGCGAAGGCGCCGAGCGGGCGATAGCGCTCGCTGACCTTGCGCGCGTAATCGAGGAAGCGGGGCAGGTCCGCGAGGTAATGCGGCTTGCCGTCGCGATAGTTGATGCGGGCGAAGAGGCCGAGCACCTTGATGTGCCGCTGCAGGCCCATCCATTCGAGTTGCCGGTAGAACTCGCCGAAGTCGGCGTCGACCGGCAAGCCGGCCTTCTTCGCGCGCTCCCAGTAATAGGCGAAGCAGTCGAGCTCGAACGCCTCGTCCCAGCTGATGAACGCATCGCGCAGGAGCGATGCCACGTCGTACGTGATCGGACCGTACACCGCGTCCTGGAAGTCGAGCACGCCGGGATTCGGCACCGCGATCATCAGGTTGCGCGGCATGAAATCGCGCAGCATGTAAACCTGCGGCTGCGCACGTGCGCTCGCGATCAAGAGGGCGAACGTGCGGTCCAGCACGTCGCGCTGGCTGGTGTCGAGCGTGCAATCGAGATGCCGCCCCACGAACCACTCGGGCATCAGCTCCATTTCGCGGCGAAGGAATGCTTCGTCGAACGGCGGCAGCACGCCCTCGCGCGACACGAGCTGCCAGCGGATCAACGTGTCCAGCGCATCGCGCATGAGCGGCCGCGCACGCTCGGCATCCTTCGGATCGAGCGTTGCGATATACGACTGCGTGCCGAGATCGGTCACGAGCATGAAACCTTGCTCGAAATCACATTCCAGTACGCTCGGCACGTGCACGCCCGCTGCGGCGAGCATGTGTGCGATGTCGACGAATTCGCGGCATTTTTCGGGCGGCGGCGCATCGACGGCGATCAATGTTTCGCCATGCGCGCCCGCGCTTTTCAGCCTGAAATACCGTCGAAAGCTGGCGTCGGAGGAGGCGGGACAAAGCGTGGCGACGTCGAGCAGGTAGCGTTGATCTAGCGAGGACAACCAGTTCGTAAGGTGTTCGCGGCGGGAATCGGCTGGAGTCGGCGTCATAAAATGGGAGAGCAAAACTTCTTGCAATATAATACCCCACGACTTTTTTGACGCGCCCCGTGTTCGGCCTTCGCACGGTTCTCACGATTTCAGTTTGACCGCCCGCCGTATCGCCCGATCGATCACTCCTCTTTCGTGCGCACTCAGACCGCCGCGTCCTCGCCGGGCGGGCGGTTCTTCGTGTGACCGTGCAATGCTTGGCTGCCGGGCCGATTCGCCAAACGATACATGCCGCCAAAACAGCTTTTCCCAACGACGAACCCCTCAAGCGACGCGTCGCCGCGCAAAAGGCGGCTCGTCGCGGCGTTGATCGCCGTGCCGGGCCTGCTGCCGTCGGTATCGAGCGCCCAGCTCGCGGGCGCCGCAGCGCAGCCGCAACAGATCGACGCGCCGTGGGGCCTGCGGCTCGCCCCACAACTCGAAGAGCATCCGCTTACGCCGGGCGACAAGCCCGTCACCTTCGTGCTCGGCGACCAGGCGAGCGGCACCAGCGATCAGGACATGGCCGCGAAGGGCTCGGCCGAGATTCGCCACAACCTGTCGGTGATCAAGGCGGACGCGCTGCACTACGACGAAGACACCGACATGGCCGACGCCTACGGCACGGTGCGTGTCATCGACAATGGCGTGTCGTTCATCGGGCCGGAAGCGCATTTGAAGGTGGACTCGAACCAGGGCTACATGCCGACGCCGAAGTACCACTTCAACATCACGGGCGGTTCGGGCAGCGCCAAGCAGGTGCAACTGCTCGACAGCGAGCGTTCGATTTTCCAGAGCGCCACCTATACGGCGTGCCAGTGCGCGAACCCGGCGTGGTACATCAAGGGCAGTGAGTTCGAGTTCGACACCGGTGCCGATGAAGGCGTCGCGCACAATGCCGTGGTGTTTTTCCAGGGCGTGCCGATCTTCGCGAGCCCATGGCTGTCGTTTCCGCTCTCCGATGCGCGCAGAAGCGGCCTGTTGCCGCCCACCTGGTCGACGGGCGGGAGCAACGGCTTCGAACTTTCGGTCCCTTACTACTTCAACATCGCGCCGAACCGTGACCTGACGCTGACGCCGACGATCATCTCGAAGCGCGGGCTGGAAACGGATGCGCAGTTCCGCTATCTGTCGCCGACGTACTCCGGCTCGATCACGGGCATCTTCCTGCCCGACGACGCGATCACGAAGACGAACCGTTACTCGATTTCGATCAACCACAACCAGAACTTCGGCAACGGGTTCGGCGGGTACATCTACTACAACCGGGTTTCGGACAACACCTTCCCTGAGGATCTGGGCTCGTCGACGGCGCAGATCATCAACGGGACGCAGCTGCTGTATCAGCAGGAAGCCGGGCTGACCTACAACAACGGCCCGTGGTCCGTGCTGACGCGGGTGCAGGACTGGCAGACGCTCTATCCGTCGATCGCGCCGTACGGGCGGGAGCCGGAGCTCAACGTCAAGTACGCGAAATACAACGTCGGCGGCTTCGACTTCGGCGCGGCGGCCGACTACACGCGCTTCACGATCACGACGCAGGACACGATCCAAGGCGATCGCTTCACCTTCGATCCGTACCTGTCGTACTCGCTCGTCGGCCCCGGCTACTTCGTGACGCCGAAGGTGCAATGGCACTTCGCGTCGTACCAGCTCAGCACGATCGGGCTGAGCCAGACCGGCACTGCGCCGCCTGCCGGGCAGCCGAGGAACTTCACCGAGCAGATCCCGACGTTCTCGTTCGATTCGGGGCTGATCTTCGAACGCTCGGTGCGGCTCTTCGGCGAGGATTACACGCAGACGCTCGAACCGCGTCTGTACTACGTCTACACGCCGTACCGCAACCAGGACTTCGCGCCGCTCTTCGACACCGCGGAAGCGGACTTCGGGCTCGCCGAAATCTTCACGCCGAATACGTTCGTCGGCGGCGACCGCGTGGCCGACGCCAACCGCATCACGGCGGCGCTCACGACTCGCTTCATCAATCCGGCGAGCGGCGACGAGCGGGCGCGCTTCGTCCTCGCGCAGGAATACTATTTCCGGGATCAGCGCGTCACCCTGCTGCCGGGCGAGACGTCCACGCAGGCGACGCGCTCGGACTTGATCGCGGGGGCGTCGATCAAGCTCGGAAGCGCTTTCGCGTCGGAAACCGCCGTCCAATATAATGCGGAGAACAGCCAGCTCCGGCAGGCCGTGGCTGGCTTCGCGTTCAGCCCGGAAGCGGGCAAGGTGCTCAATTTCGCGTACCGCTATACGCGCGCGGATACCACGCTCGATTTCACGCCGGTCCGGCAGCTCACGATTTCCGCGCAGTGGCCGCTCACGCACCACTTTTTCGGCGTGGCGCGCATCAACTACGACCTGGCCGGGCATTCCTTAGTCGATAGCCTGGTTGGGTTGCAGTACGATGCGGACTGCTGGGTGCTGGGTGTCGGCGTCCAGCGTTACGCGAACGGCGTGAGTTCTGCGGGGACCCCGACTCAGGGAACGAAATACCTGATGCAGCTCACGCTCAAGGGCTTGTCCAACGTCGACAACGGCTTGGTTCAGTCCTTCCGCGCAGCGGTGCCGGGGTACACGCCGCTGCCGCCGCCGCCGCCGCCCCAGGCGCGGTTCACTGACTATGAATGAGCATGAGCGACATGCAAACGAACGGGCGGGACGAGCCCGATATCATTGGAGTAGCTGTGGCAATCATGAAGAATCTTCGTTTGGCAACGCTCGCGGCCGGTCTCGGTCTTGCCGCTGCGGTCACTTTTTTGCCGGTGTCGAGCGCATCTGCTCAAGCATTGGGCTCGCCGAGCGGCCAGACGGCGGATTCCGTCGCTGCCATCGTCAATAACGACGTCATCACGCAGCTCGAACTGGATCAGCGGGTCGGTCTGATCACGCGGCGTCTGCAGCAGCAGAACGCGCCGGTGCCGCCGCTCGACCAACTGCGCGCCCAGGTCCTGAACCAGATGGTGCTCGAGCGCATCCAGCTCGAGAAGGCGAAGGAAGACGGCATCAACGTCAGCGACGCCGACGTGCAGACGACGCTGCAGCGTCTCGCGCAGGCGAACAGCATGTCGCTGGACATGTACCGCGCGCGCCTGGAGGCGGAAGGGGTGCCCTGGTCGGTGTTCGCGCGCGACGCGCGCACCGAGCTGACGCTCTCGCGGCTGCGCGAGAAGGAAGTCGACAGCAAGGTCACTGTCTCGGATGCGGAAGTCGCGAACTACATCGCAAGCCAGCGCGGGCCGGCTGCGAAAGTGCAGCTCGATCTGCACTTGGACCACATTCTGGTCAAGGTGCCGGCCAATGCGGCGCAAGCGGATGTCGACGCGGCGCAGAAGAAGGCTCAAGCGATCCTGCAGCAGGCCACCGCGTCCGGCGCGAAGTTCGAATCGCTCGCGAAGGACGGCTCCCAGGCCGACGATGCGAAGAAGGGCGGCGACATGGGCTTCGTGCCGCAGTCGAAACTGCCGGCCGATTTCGTCAGCGCCGCGGCGCAGTTGCGTCCCGGCCAGGTGAACCCCGATCTGATCCGCACGGGCGACGGCTTCGAAATCGTGAAGCTGGTCGACCGCCGCGCAGGCCAGGGCAGCAACGCGGCCGATGCGCCGAAGCTCGTGCAGACGCACGTGCGGCACATTCTGCTGCGCGTCGGCAATGGCCTTTCCGAGCCCGAAGCGCGCCAGAAGCTGCTCGATATCCGCCAGCAGATCGAAGCCGGCGGCGATTTCGCCAAGTTCGCGCGCTCTTACTCGCAGGACGGTTCGGCGTCGCAAGGCGGCGATCTCGGCTGGATCAGCCCGGGCGAGACCGTGCCCGACTTCGAACGCGCGATGAACAACCTGAAGGACGGCGAGATCAGCGAACCGGTGCGCAGCGAATACGGCTATCACCTGATCCAGGTGCTCGACCGTCGCGAAGCGGAAGGGTCGGTGACGCAGCAAATGGACATCGCGCGTCAGGCGATCGGCCAACGCAAGGCCGAGCAGGCCTACGCAGACTGGCTGCGCGAGCTGCGCGATTCCGCGTACGTGCAGTACAAGGGCGACCTTGCCGCGCTGCAACAGCAGCAATAACTCGATGAGCGCCGCCTCCCGCACGCCGTTGCAAATCGCCATCACGACGGGCGAGCCCGCTGGGGTCGGGCCTGAGCTGACGGCCCAGGCGCTGGCGGCTGCGGCGGCGCATTGGCCCGACGCGCAATTCACCGTGTTCGGCGATGCCGGGCTGCTCGCGGAGCGTGCGAAGGCGGTCGGTGTCGATTGGGCGCATCTTACCGGCGGCGCGCGCGTGCGCGTCGCGCACCGGCCGCTCGCGATGGCCGCGCAGGCCGGCAAGCTCGACGCCGCAAACGGCCGCTACGTGCTCGGCCTGCTCGACAATGCGATCGACGGCGCCACGGCCGGCATCTTCGACGCGATCGTGACCGCGCCGCTGCAAAAGAGCACGATCAACGATGCCGGCGTGCCGTTCACCGGCCACACGGAATACCTCGCCGAGCGCACGCGCACGCAGCGCGTCGTGATGATGCTCGCGGGCACCGGGGCGCGGCCGCTGCGCGTGGCATTGGCGACGACGCATCTGCCGCTGAAAGACGTGTCCGCGGCGCTGACGATCGACGGCCTCTTCGAAACGCTCACGATCATCGACCACGACTTGCGACGCGACTTCGGCCTCCCGGTGCCGCGCATCCTCGTGACCGGGCTAAACCCGCATGCAGGCGAAAACGGCTATCTGGGCCGCGAGGAAATCGACGTGATTTCCCCCGCGCTCAAGCTCGCCACCGAACGCGGCATCGACGCACGCGGCCCTTATCCCGCCGATACGCTGTTCCAGCCGCGCTATCTGGAAGGTGCCGACTGCGTGCTCGCGATGTTCCACGACCAAGGTCTGCCGGTGCTCAAGTACGCGACCTTCGGCGAAGGCGTCAACATCACGCTCGGGCTGCCGATCATCCGCACCTCGGTCGATCATGGCACCGCGCTCGATCTCGCGGGCACGGGGCGCGCCGATGCGGGCAGCCTGATCGCGGCGATCGACGCGGCAGTGTCGATGGCGCGCAACCGGCGCGGCGCCTGAGTATCTCCTCACTCCGCTTCTTTTCGATTTCGATGTCCACTAGCAGACAGCACCAAGGCCATTTCGCGCGCAAACGGTTCGGGCAGAACTTCCTGGTCGACCTGGGCGTGATCGACTCGATCGTCGACGTCATTCGTCCGCAGCGCGGCGAGCGGATGGTCGAGATCGGGCCGGGCCTGGGCGCGCTCACCGAGCCGCTGATCGAGCGGCTCGCGACGCCGGAAGCGCCGCTGCATGCGGTGGAGTTGGACCGCGACCTGATCACGCGTCTCAAGAAGAAATTCGGCGATCTGCTCGAGCTGCACGCGGGCGATGCGCTCGCGTTCGACTTCGGCTCGCTCGCGGCGCCCGGCGACACGCCGACGCTGCGCATCGTCGGCAACCTGCCGTACAACATTTCGAGCCCGCTGTTGTTCCATCTGACGACGTTCGCGCCGGTCGTGATCGATCAGCATTTCATGCTGCAGAACGAGGTCGTCGAGCGGATGGTGGCCGAGCCGGGCAGCAAGGAGTTCGGACGGCTGTCGGTGATGCTCCAGTATCGCTACGTGATCGACAAGCTGATCGACGTCCCCCCCGAAGCGTTCCAGCCGCCGCCGAAAGTGGATTCGGCGATCGTGCGGATGATTCCCTACGCGCCGAACGAACTCGCGCCAGTCGATTCGGCCGTGCTCGGCGAAGTCGTGACGGCGGCGTTCTCGCAGCGGCGCAAGATGCTGCGCAACACGCTTGCTGCTTACCGCGATACGGTCGATTTCGACGCGCTCGGGTTCGATCTCGCGCGGCGCGCCGAAGACGTGCCTGTCGACGAGTACGTGCGCGTCGCACAGGTGGTGGCAGCGGGCGCAGCGCCCGCCAAGTAGGCGCGCCGTCATGCCGTTCGCGGGTTGTCCGTTGGCGCTGCAAGCGGCGCCGCGGCTTTCTTGATACATTCGCTGTTTCGACGAACCGAATCGGAGTGCAAGATGCGTTTGCTTCACACGATGCTGCGAGTCGGCGACATGGATCGCTCGATCGCTTTCTACACCGAACTGCTCGGCATGAAACTGCTGCACCGTACCGACTATCCGGAAGGCAAGTTCACGCTGGCGTTCGTCGGCTACACGGAGGAGAGCGAGGGCGCGGTGCTGGAGCTGACCCATAACTGGGACACGAGCGCCTACGACATCGGCACCGCCTTCGGCCATATCGCGATCGAGGTGGAAGATGCCTACGCGGCCTGCGAAAAGATCAAGGCACAAGGGGGAACGGTCGTGCGCGAAGCGGGGCCGATGAAGCACGGCACGACGGTGATCGCCTTCATCACCGATCCCGACGGCTACAAGATCGAGTTCATTCAGAAGAAGCACTGAGCGAACTCAAACGCTAAAGCGCGGGCAGCAGCTCCGGCGGATGATGCTTGAGCGTATGCCGTGCTTCGCGGAATTCAGGGAAGATCGACTCGACCGTCTCCCAGAAACGCGGGCTATGGTTCATCTCGCGCAAGTGCGCGAGCTCGTGCGCGACGACGTAATCGATGATCGACAGCGGAAAATGAATCAGCCGCCAATTGAGCCGGATCTTCCCGTCGCTCGAACAACTGCCCCAGCGCGTCGCCGCCGACGATAGCGCATACGCCCTGAAGTTCACCCCGAGCTTATCCGCGTAGATCGCGAGGCGCTCGCCGAAGAGGCGCTTTGCCTCGCTTTGCAGCCAGCCTTGCACGCGGTCTTTGATCTGCTGCTCCGCCGCATGCGCGGGCAGCGCGAGCGCGAGCGACGCGCGCTCGGCATCGAACGCAAGCGCCCCATGCGGCGACGCGAGCGTGAGGCTTACCGGCTTGCCCAAGTACGGAATCTGCGCGCCGTCCTTCCAGTCGATGCGCGGCAGCGCGCGCTGCTCGACACGCGTTCGCCACTCGGCGAGCTTCGCAAAGATCCAGCGTTCCTTTTCGACGATCGCAACTTCGATATCGGCGAGCGTCACCCAGCGCGGCGCGGTGATCGACAGGCCGTCGCCGTCGATCGAGAAACCGATCGTGCGGCGCGACGAGCGTTTGAGCCGATAGTCGAGCGTGCGGCCATTGATCGTGAGGCGCCGCAGTCGCGATCCGTCCGGCGCGGGCGGCGCAGACGGCGAGGGTGATTTCGTTGGTGAGGAGGGCGAGTTGCCGGCCGGCTCCCCGAAGAGCGGAAGGTCGAGTTGCCGGCTGTCGAGCGCCGCGGCGGGCCGTGGCGTGGAGGGCTTGTGCATCGATTTTGCTTCGCGCTAAAGCGCGCCGCGAGCGGCGCGGGCGCGTCAGATCCGGGCGGTGGCGGCCGTCTTGGCCGTGTCACGGTAGGCGGCAGGATCGATACGGCGCATTTCCGCTTCGATCCACGTTTCGACGCGCGTGTTGACTTCGTCGGGCGTGAGCCCCGTTGTCTCGATCGGCTTGCCGATCGACACCGTGACTATACCCGGATATTTGATGAACGAGTTGCGGGGCCACACGTGTCCTGCGTTGTGCGCAATCGGCACGACCGGCGCGCCCGCTTCGATGGCAAAACGCGGGCCGCCCGTCTTGTACTTGCCTTGCTTGCCGACCGGAATGCGCGTGCCCTCGGGGAACATGATGACCCACGCGCCTTCTTCCATGCGCTGGCGCCCCTGCTTGATCACGGACACAAACGCGTTCTTGCCTTCCTTGCGGTTGATGTGAACCATCTTCAACATGCCGAGCGCCCAGCCGAAGAACGGCACGTAAAGCAGCTCGCGCTTGAAGACGTAGCACAGCGGCCGCGGCATCAGGGCCGGAAACGCAAGCGTCTCCCACGCCGATTGATGCTTGGAAAGGATCACGGCGGGACCGTCGGGCAGATTCTCGAGTCCTTCGATCCGGTAACGGATGCCGTTGAGATATCGCGCCACCGCGAGCGTCGTGCGGCACCAGCCGACGGCCATCCAGTAGCGCTTGTCGGCATGCATGAACGGGAACGCGATGAAGCATGCGATCGCGTACGGTACGGTGAATACGATGAAATAGATGGACAGCAGCAGTGAGCGGAGAAAGCGCATCGGTATGACGATATCGGTATGACGAGTCAGTGTGAAAGAAGCGCTTGTCCGTGTCACTCGTGTTCTTCGGAGAGGAAATCGAGCGCAAAGGCCTTCAGGTCGTTGTGGACCTTCGTGCCTTCCGGCAGACCGCCGGCCGCGAGCGTCTTCTTGCCCTTGCCGGTCAGCACCAGATGCGTCGGGAAACCGAGCGCCGCGCCCGCTTGCAAATCGCGCAGCGAATCGCCGACGACCGGCGTCGCTTCCGGCTCGATCTCGTAGCGCTCGGCGATCATCTTCAGCATGCCGGGCTTCGGCTTCCTGCACTCGCAGTTGTCGTCGGCGGTGTGCGGGCAGAAGAACACTGCGTCGATGCGTCCGCCCGCCGCCGCGACGGTCTTCTGCATCTTCACGTGCATCGCGTTGAGCGCGGCCATGTCGAAGAGGCCGCGCCCGATGCCCGACTGGTTCGTCGCGACGGCCACACGGTAGCCGTGCTGATTCAATCGGGCAATCGCTTCGAGGCTGCCGGGAATCGCGACCCATTCATCCGGCGATTTGATGAACGCGTCCGAATCGACGTTGATCACGCCGTCGCGATCGAGAATCACCAGCTTCTTGCTTGCGCTCATAGGCATGGGTTTGCGTTTAGGCCGCGAGTTTGGAGATGTCGGCGACGCAGTTCATCTGCGAATGCAACGCGCCGAGCAAGGCCAGACGGTTCGCGCGCAACGCCGGGTCTTCGGCGTTGACCATCACGTCGTTGAAGAACGTGTCGACCGGATCGCGCAGCGCAGCCAGTGCGGACAGCGCACGCGTGTAGTCGCGCTGCGCGAGTTGCGTCTGGACGTTGGGCGTGACTTGGTCGAGCTGGGCGTTCAAAGCCTTTTCCGCTTCTTCGACGAGGAGGGCGGGCTGCACCGCGCGGTTGGACTTGCCGTGTACCGCTGCGCCCAAACCGGCCAGAACCGTCTCCGCTTCCGACTTCTTCAGGATATTCGAAATCCGCTTGTTTGCCGCAGCGAGCGCGCTCGCTTCAGGCAACGCCGCGAATTCGCGGACGGCGTCGAGGCGCGCAACGACGTCGTCGAGGCGCGACGGGTTCAGGCTCAGCACCGCGTCTATTTCGCCGGCCGCATAGCCGCGCTCGCGCAAGAGGCCGCGCAGGCGGTCCATGAAGAACGCGTAGAGCGCGTCGACCGGATCGGCGACTTGCGGCTCGCCCGCGAAGCGCGCGTAGGCAACGCGGAGCAGCGAGACGATGTCGATCGGCAATTGCTTTTCGACGAGAATGCGCAGCACGCCGAGCGCATGGCGGCGCAGCGCGAACGGATCTTTTTCGCCGGTCGGCTGCAGGCCGATGCCCCAGATGCCGACGAGCGTTTCGAGCTTGTCGGCGAGCGCGGCGGCGGTGCCGGTCGGCGTCGACGGCAGCGCATCGCCCGAGAAGCGCGGCTGGTAGTGCTCGGCGCAGGCCAGCGCGACTTCTTCGTGCTCGCCGTCGTGGCGCGCGTAGTACGTGCCCATCGTGCCTTGCAGCTCGGGGAACTCGCCGACCATGTCGGTCAGCAAGTCGGCCTTCGCCAGGTGTGCGGCACGCGCTGCGAGCGCCGCATCGGCGCCCGCGAGCGGGGCGATTTCACGCGCCAGCGTTTCGACGCGTTCGACGCGCTGCAATTGCGAGCCGAGCTTGTTGTGATAGACGACGTTTGCCAACAGCGGCACGCGCGCGGCGAGCGGCTTCTTCTTGTCCTGCTCGAAGAAGAATTTCGCATCGGCCAAACGCGGGCGCACAACGCGTTCGTTGCCTTCGACGATGTCGCCGGGTGTCGCGGTCTCGATGTTCGAGACGATCAAAAAGCGCGAGCGCAGCTTGCCGGCGTTGTCGGTGAGCGCGAAATATTTCTGGTTGGTCTGCATCGTGAGGATCAGGCACTCCTGCGGCACTTGCAGGAATTCGTCCTCGAAACGGCACGCGTACACGACCGGCCATTCGACGAGCGACGTCACTTCGTCGAGCAGCGCATCGGGCATCACGACTTCATCGCCGTCCGCCAGCGCGAGCAGTTGCTCGCGGATCGTCTGCTTGCGCTCGGCGAAATTGGCGATCACGCGGCCCTTCGTGCGCAGCGTCGCGGCGTAGTGGTCCGCGTGCAGGATCGCGACGAGGCCATCGGAGAGGAAGCGGTGGCCGAGCGTGGTATCGCCGGCATCGATGCCGAACGCGGTGACGGCCACCGCGGTTTCGCCATGCAGCACCGTGAGGCGCTGCACCGGACGCACGAACTGCACGTTCGCGCCGTCCGGGCGCTGATACGTCATGACCTTCGGAATCGGCAGCTTGTTGATCGAGGTCGCTTCGTCGAGCGCGGCCTGCAGGCCGTCGGCGAGCGTCGCGCCCGGCGCCGCGTAGCGCAGGAAGAACGCTTCCGCCTTGCCGTCCGACGCGCGCTCGAGATCGCTCACCGCGACATCGGGAAAGCCGAGCGCCGCAAGCTTTTTCGCGAGCGGTGCGGTGGGCTGGCCGTTCGCATCGAGTGCGACCGACACCGGCAGCACTTTTTCGCGCACTTGTTTTTCCGGCGCGACTTCGCGCACGTTCTTGATGACGACGCCGAGGCGGCGCGGCGTCGCGAAGCTCTCGAATGACGGCTCGCCGTCGATCAGGTCGCGCGCGGCGAGCCGCTCGACGAGGCCGGCGGCAAACGCATCGCCAAGGCGCGCGAGCGCCTTCGGGGGCAACTCCTCGGTCAGCAGTTCGACGAGCAGGGTGGCTTGATGGGCTTGAGTCATTTCTTTGGTGGTCTTGTCAGTCCTGGTCGATCTTGCGCTCGACTTTGAGCGGCGGCGCCCATGCGGGCATCGCGGCGTCCTGTGCGTCGGTGGTGAGGCCGGGCACGCCGTGCACGGGGTTGCCGAGCATCGGGAAGCCGAGCTGTTCGCGCGAATCGTAGTAGGCCTGCGCGACGAGGCGCGACAGCGCGCGGATGCGGCCGATATACGCCGCACGCTCGGTCACCGAGATCGCGCCGCGCGCGTCGAGCAGGTTGAACGTGTGCGCGGCCTTCAGCACGAGCTCATAGGCGGGCAGCGCCAGCGACGATTCGATCATCCGCTTCGCTTCCGCTTCGTAGCTCGCGAACTGCGAGAACAGCAGCTCGACGTTCGCGTATTCGAAGTTGTAGGTCGATTGCTCGACTTCGTTCTGGTGGTAGACGTCGCCGTAGGTGAGGCGGCGCAGCTCGTTGCCGTTCGGGCCGGCTTCTTCCCACTCGGTCCACACGAGGTCGTAGACGTTTTCGACCTTCTGCAGATACATCGCGAGGCGCTCGAGACCGTACGTGATTTCGCCGAGCACCGGCTTGCAGTCGAGGCCGCCGACTTGCTGGAAGTACGTGAACTGCGTCACCTCCATGCCGTTCAGCCAGACTTCCCAGCCGAGGCCCCAGGCGCCGAGCGTCGGGTTTTCCCAATCGTCCTCGACGAAGCGCACGTCGTTTTGCTTCAGATCGAAGCCGAGTGCTTCGAGCGAGCCGAGGTACAGGTCGAGGATGTTTTCGGGCGCGGGCTTGAGCACCACCTGGTATTGGTAGTAGTGCTGCAGTCGGTTCGGGTTGTCGCCGTAGCGTCCGTCCTTCGGACGGCGCGACGGCTGCACATAGGCGGCGCGCCACGGTTCCGGGCCGACGGCGCGCAGGAACGTGTGCACGTGCGACGTGCCGGCGCCGACTTCCATGTCGATCGGCTGGAGCAGCGCGCAACCCTGTTTGTCCCAATAGGATTGCAGCGTCAGGATGATTTGCTGAAACGTGAGCATGTAGTGCCTTCAGGCAGGAGACTGCATGAGGGGCGGCCGCCGGGCCAGGCGCTTGGGCGCGAGGCTTGGCGGCTTGAGCGCAGGGTTGCGCCGCCCGGTGCCGAAACGATCGATTTTACCGGATTGGTGCGCGCTTGCGATTTTTGCCGGCGTGATCCCTGGGTTAGCTTTGCGCGTCGTCGTGGCTATTGTGGTTATTGCGCTTGCCGCTTTCGCCGCGCTTGCCGATCGCGCGCCCTGACGAGAACGCGAAGCCGAGCGCGAGCAGGATCAGCGACACCGCGAGCACCGTGTTGTTGCCGCTCGTCACGTATGGCGTATTGCCTGTGGTGCCCTGGACCGTCACGTCGAGCGAGCCGACCGTGAACACGGGCAGCCGGCCGATCACCTTGCCGCGCGCGTCGATGGCGGCGGTTGTGCCCGTGTTGGTCGCGCGCAGCATCGGGCGGCCGGTTTCGATCGAGCGCATCCGCGCGATCTGCAGGTGCTGGTCGAGCGCGATCGTGTTGCCGAACCACCCGAGGTTCGTCGCGTTGACGAGCACGCTTGCCGGCACCGCGTTGTCGCGCAGCGACCGGGCGATCTCCTCTCCGAAAATGTCCTCGTAGCAGATATCGATGTCGACCAGCAGGTCGTGGACCGTGAACGGCTTTTGCACCGGTGCGCCGCGCGCGAAGTCGCCGAGCGGGATGCTCATCAGATTGACGAACCAGCGGAAGCCCCACGGCACGAACTCGCCGAACGGCACGAGGTGGTGCTTGTCGTAGCGGGACAGATCGCGCGAGTTGGGCGTGATGCCGAAGACGCTGTTCGTGTAATCGACGACTTGGCCCTCGGGCGTAATCGTGCCGCCGATCGCGCCGAACAGGATCGACGTGCCGGTCGTGTCGGAGAATCGACGTACTGCACGGGTGAATTCTTCCGGCACCTGCTGGACGAGCACCGGGATCGCCGTCTCGGGCGTGACGATGAGATCGGCGGGCTTCGCGGT
The DNA here is from genome assembly GCF_017315705.1 of Trinickia mobilis. GTDB lineage: Bacteria > Pseudomonadota > Gammaproteobacteria > Burkholderiales > Burkholderiaceae > Trinickia_A > Trinickia_A mobilis. The sequence goes on from NZ_JAFLRF010000005.1 coordinate 149,877, forward strand.
GATCATTTGCTGGTACATCGCGATCGCGGACGTGATGCCGACCGGATCGAATTTCATCTCCTGCTTCACGTTGCCTTGCAGGAGCCGGACGGTGAGCGGCGCGTTGACCGGCGAGGTCCAGTTGACTTGCGACAGCAGCAGGCCGCTCCCAGTGACCGCAACCGCGACGATGGCGGGCAGGGCTGCGCGTGCCGGACGAATGCGACTGGGCGCCAGGGTCCGTGACGATTGCGCGGACGCCGCCGCGAGCCGGCCGGCGCGCAATTGCACGATCGCTTGCACGATGAGCGCGGCAACCAGCGCGAGCACCCAGCCGACCCCATAGACGCCCACCACGGGCCCAAAACCCGCCAGCGGCCCGTCGACTTGCGCATAACCGCTCGCGAGCCACGGAAACCCGGTAAACACGGTGCCGCGCAGCCATTCGCCGAGCGCCCATGCGCTCGCGAACGCGAACGCGCCGTGCCACGTCGGCGAGAGCGGCAGATCGGACGCCTTGCCGTTTCGCGCATGGCCCGCGCAGAAGGACCACAGCGCTGCTGCAAACGCCGGATAGAGCGCGAGATACAGCGAAAACAGCGCGAGCGCCGCACCCGCGAGCGGCGCAGCCATGCCGCCGTAGTCGTGCATGCTCACGTAGAGCCACCAGACGCCCGTGACGAAGTTGCCGAAGCCGAACGCGCCGCCCGTCAGCGCGGCGCTTTTCCAGCCGGCCGTGCGCGTGAGCCACGCGTACAGGAACACGAAGATGGCGATTTCGAGCCAGCCGCCGTGCGGCGTCGGCGCAAACGACAGCGTATTGGCGGCGCCCGCAACGAGCGCGGCGAGGTAATGCCACAGCGGCAGTGCGCGGACGCTCGAGTCTGCTGCGGCAGGCGTCACGCCGCGGCGCAGACGGGAGGAGATCGGTTCGGCCATGGGTTTGCGGCTAGGCTGGAAGCGGCAAGCTTGGATCAACGGATTTCGGCGCCGCTCGAAAGCGAGGAGCGGGGCGCCGGGACAAACAATAACAAAACCGGGGATAACGCGCTTACGTCTCCACGTGCTGCGCTTCGCGCTCGCGCTGGCCGGCGAGCGGGTCGCGCCGCACCAGCAGCATGTGGATCTGGCGCGCGTCGCCGCGCAGGATTTCGAAGATCAAATCGTCGAGGCGGACTTTTTCGCCCCGGTGCGGAACGCGCCCGAAGTGATGAGTGACGAGCCCGCCGATCGTATCGACCTCTTCGTCCGAATAGTGCGTGCCGAATGTTTCATTGAATTGTTCGATCTCGGTGAGCGCACGCACGCGATAGCGGCCGTCCGGCGACGCGATGATGTTGCCGCTTTCCTCGTCGAAATCGTATTCGTCCTCGATGTCGCCGACGATCTGCTCGAGCACGTCTTCGATCGTGATCAGGCCCGCAACGCCGCCGTATTCGTCGACGACGATCGCAATGTGATTGCGGTTCACGCGGAAGTCGTGCAGCAGCACGTTCAGGCGCTTCGACTCGGGGATGAACACCGCGGGGCGCAGCATGCCGCGCACGTCGAACTCTTCTTCCGCGTAGTAGCGCAGGAGGTCTTTCGCGAGCAGCACTCCGATCACGTTGTCGCGGTTGCCTTCGTACACGGGGTAGCGCGAGTGCGCTTTATCGAGCACGAACGGAATGAATTCGTCGGGGCTTTGCTCGATGTTGATCGCATCCATCTGCGCGCGCGGAATCATGATGTCCCGTGCGCAGAGGTCGGAGACCTGGAACACGCCCTCGATCATCGACAGCGAATCGGCGTCGATCAGATTGCGTTCGTGCGCGTCTTGAAGGATTTCGAGCAGCTCGGCCCGCGAATCGGGCTCGGGCGAGATGAAGTCGGTCAGGCGTTCGAGCAGCGAGCGTTTTTCTTGCGGTTTGTCGGGATGTCGTCGACTGGGATAGGAGTCGTTCATGGTGATGCGCGCGGCGGCGCCGGGCGCGTTGTTGCAGGGAGTTAAGGATACACCAGGCGTATTGCGCGTCCGTGTCGGCGAGGCCTCATAGGGTGGACGGCAGGTGACCGCTGAGGTCACTGCCAAGGGGCCGCAACGGCTGCCAATCCGCAACGGATCCTGATAAAGTCCCGCGGCAGAGCGACTGCACAATGGCGCTTAAGCTTCCATCCTAACTTATCTGCGGGAAGAAGGTATGTCCGACGATTTTGAAGTGCGTGGCCCGCACGACGAGGCACTCGAACACCCCGGACACGGGGGGCACGAAACGCACGGCGCGCCGGATCCGTTCGCGGGCCGCATCGCGGTGATGACCGCGATGCTTGCAACGATCGGTGCAATTTTTTCCTATCAGGGCGGCTCCAGCGAGGGGCTTGCGCTCTTTCACAAGAACGAAGCGGCGATTCGCAAGACCGAGGCGGCGAATCAGTGGAGCTACTACCAGGCGAAGGGCGAGAAGGAGAATCTCGCGGAGCTCGGGGCGTCGCTCACCGAAAGCGATCCGAAAGCGCATGCGAAGTTCGCTGCCGACGTGGACAAGTACGTGCAGCAGAAGCAAGCGATTTTCGCCAAGGCGCAGGCGCTGGAAAAATCGGTCGAAGAGGCGGACAAGATGAGCGAGGAGCAACTGCATCGCCATCACCGCTGGGCGCAGGCGACCACCCTCACGCAGATCGCGATCTCGCTGGCCGCGATCACCCTGCTCACGCGGCGGCGGTGGCTGCAAATAGCGGCTTATGGCGTGGCCGGTTTCGGCGTCCTGGTGGGCGTTGCCGCGTACCTGGGCCTCTGACTGAATTTCCGCGTTCGCACCCGCGCGAGTTACAGGCAGCGCTCGAGCAGCGCCTCGAGCGCGCGGTCCGGCATGCCGCTTTCGCGCAGCGCCTCGACGGTACGGCTCACGTAGTCGAGCGTCGTGCCGTAGCGGCCGCGCGCGCAGCGCAGCACCGTCTTGACGACCCCGTCCGGCAGCTTGCCGGTATAGGTAGGCACGTCGCGCCGCATCACGAACGACAGCGCCAATACGCGCTGCCCGTGGGCGAGCGCGCATGGCAGCCACGACGGGCGATACGAGCCCATTGCCATTTCGCGCCGCCAGAGCGCTTCGAGATGGGGCCTCGCGGTCGCGCCCGCGAGGCGGAACGCGATGCCGCTGCACGAGCCGCCGCGATCGAGCGCGAGCACCAGGCCGGGCTGCTCGGGCGTGCCGCGATTGACGCGCGACCACAGGTATAGGCCGCGGTGATAGCCGTGCACGCGGGCACGCACGGCTTCGACGGTCGGCAGCCCCGGATTCCAGATCAAGGAGCCGTAGCCGAAGAGCCAGAGGTCGCTTGATCCGTCCCAGCCTTGCAGCGTATCGGCAAGCGATGCCGCCATTTGCTCGTCCGTCAGATAGCGTGCGACGCCGAGCCTCGGCGGGTAGCCGGGGCATGTGGCAGCGGGGAGGTCGGAGTCGAGGTGCGAGTCGGTCACGGGAGGCGGGCGGTCGGCGAGCGGCGGGGGTTCGGATGATTATCGGTCATCGTCCCCATCGTTCCCATATGGATCGGGAAAGCCCAGCGTCCCCAGGATTTCGGTTTCCAGCGCTTCCATTTCCTGCGCTTCTTCCTCGACTTCGTGGTCGTAGCCTTGCGCGTGCAGCGCGCCGTGCACGATCAGGTGCGCGTAGTGCACCTCGAGCGGCTTGCCCTGCTCGCCGGCTTCCTTTTCGACTACGGGGCAGCACAGAATCAGGTCGCCCGCGACCGGGTCGTCTTCGTCTTCAGCGTAGGCGAACGTCAGCACGTTGGTCGCGTAGTCCTTGCCGCGGTACGTGCGGTTGAGCGTGCGGCCTTCGTCGGCGTCGACGAAGCGCACGGTCAGCTCGCCGTCGGCGAACAGGGCGGCCTTGATCCAGCTCGCGACGGTCGCGCGCGGCAGCAGCGCCTTGTGTCCCGGATAGGCCTTCGCCGCCGGGAATTGCAGGTTCAGCGTCAGTTTGGGCACGCGGGTCATGCGGTCGGCTTCGTTCTGGTCGGCGTTTGCGCTCGCATGGCGATCAGCGGCCGTCGGGCTGGTGATGATCTTCCTTGTGCGAGTGCGCATCGTAGGCCTCGACGATGCGCGCGACGAGCGGATGACGCACCACGTCCGCGCTCGTGAAGCGCGTGAGCGCAATGCCGCGCACGTTCGCGAGCACCTGCTGCGCTTCGATCAGCCCGCTCTTGTGGCCACGCGGCAAGTCGATCTGCGTCGTGTCGCCGGTGACGACCGCTTTCGAGCCGAAGCCGATGCGCGTCAGGAACATCTTCATCTGCTCGGGCGTCGTGTTCTGCGCTTCGTCGAGGATGATGAACGCGTGATTGAGCGTGCGGCCGCGCATGTAGGCAAGCGGCGCGATCTCGATCATCTGGCGCTCGAACATCTTCGCGGTCTTGTCGAAGCCGAGCAGGTCGTACAAAGCGTCGTAGAGCGGACGCAGGTACGGGTCGACCTTTTGCGCGAGATCGCCCGGCAGGAAGCCGAGCCGCTCGCCCGCTTCGACGGCCGGACGCGTCAGCACGATGCGCTTGACCTGGTCGCGCTCGAGGGCGTCGACCGCGCACGCCACCGCGAGGTACGTCTTGCCGGTGCCGGCTGGCCCGACGCCGAACGTCACGTCGTGCGACACGATCTGCTTCAGGTAATCGCGCTGCGCGGGCGTGCGGCCGCGCAGGTCGGCGCGGCGCGTGTAGAGCTTCGGCCCGAGTTCTTCGAGGTCTTCTTCTTCGCCTGCACCCGCGGGTTCGTCGAACGGATGATCCGGATCGCCGCGAAAACGCACGTCGATCTCCGCACCGCCGTTCGCGCCTTGGTTGACTGGATGGCGCGCTTCGACGAGCGCGAGCTGGATGTCGTCGACGGACAGCGGTTCGCGCGCACGGTTGTAGAAGTTTTCGAGGGCCCCTAGCGCGAGCTTCGCGCCGCGCCCGCGGATGGCAATCCGGTGGCCGCGGCGCTGCAGCGTGACGTCAAGGGCCTGCTCGATCTGCCGCAGGTTTTCGTCGAGCGGGCCGCAGAGGTTGGCGAGCCGCGCGTTGTCTTCGCGCGGTGCGGTGAATTCCAGTGACTGGGCGACTTTCAAGGCGAAGATTCGATCCTTAAGGTAGCTGGCTTAGTGCGTCGATGCCGCTGTTTTCGCGGCCGTTTCGGGCGTGAGCACGATTTCGCCGCGCAGCGAATGCGGATACGCGTGCACGATCTTCACGTCGATCATCTGGCCGATGAGGCGCGCGTGCGACGCGACGGGCGCCGGGAAATTGACGACGCGGTTGTTCGCGGTGCGCCCGGCGAGCTCGTTCGGGTCCTTGCGCGCGGGCCGCTCGACCAGGATGCGCTGCACCGTGCCGACCATCGCTTCGCTGATCTTGTTGACGTTCGCGTCGATGGTGGCTTGCAGATGTTGCAGGCGTTTGAGCTTCACCTCGCGCGGCGTGTCGTCGTGCAGGCTCGCGGCCGGCGTGCCGGGGCGCGGGCTGTAGATGAACGAGAAGCTCGTGTCGTAGCTCATCTCGCGCACGAGCGCCATCGTCTTGTCGAAGTCTTCGTCCGTCTCGCCGGGGAAGCCGACGATGATGTCCGTCGACAGCGACAGGTCCGGGCGGATCGCGCGCAGCTTGCGGATCACCGACTTGTACTCGAGCACCGTATAGCCGCGCTTCATCGCCATCAGGATGCGGTCCGAGCCGTGCTGCACCGGCAGGTGCAGGTGCGAGACGAGCTTGTCCACCTTCGCGTAGGCGTCGATCAGGCGCTGCGTGAATTCCTTCGGGTGGGACGTCGTGTACCGAATCCGCTCGATGCCGGGAATCTCGGCGACGTATTCGATCAGCGTGGCGAAATCGGCGATTTCTGTCGCGCCGAGCGTCAGCGCGCCGCGATAGGCGTTCACGTTCTGGCCGAGCAGCGTGACTTCGCGCACACCCTGGTCGGCGAGGCCGGCGATTTCGGTGAGCACGTCGTCGAGCGGGCGCGAGACTTCCTCGCCGCGCGTGTACGGCACGACGCAGTAGCTGCAGTACTTGCTGCAGCCTTCCATGATCGAGACGAACGCGCTCGGGCCTTCGACGCGCGCAGGCGGCAGGTGGTCGAACTTCTCGATTTCCGGGAAGGAAATATCGACTTGTGGACGGCCGCTCGCGCGGCGCGCATCGATCATCTGCGGCAGGCGATGCAGCGTCTGCGGGCCGAACACGAGGTCGACATACGGCGCGCGCGCGACGATCGACGCGCCTTCCTGGCTCGCGACACAGCCGCCCACGCCGATCAGCAGATTCGGATTCGCTTCCTTGAGCTCGCGCACGCGGCCCAAGTCGGAGAACACTTTTTCCTGCGCTTTTTCCCGCACGGAGCAGGTATTGAAGAGGATGACGTCCGCGTCTTCCGGGGAGTCGGTCTTGACTAGGCCTTCGGCCGCGCCGAGCACGTCGACCATCTTGTCTGAGTCGTACTCGTTCATCTGGCAGCCGAAGGTCTTTACATAAACTTTCTTGGTCATGAAGTTCGCCGTTCGCAGTGGTTGACCTGGGGGCGTCCGTCGTCAGTGGGTTGAGTAAAAAAGGGGCGCAAATAGGCGCTGCCTAGCCCACTATTATAGCCTTTCGGGTTTTGCGAACCGCAGCGGGCGGATCGAGCGCGAGCCGGCACGGCGATTCGATTATTCGAAATCGCTTGAAAATGATTTAAGCTCCGCGCCAATTATCAAATGCCGGCGTCCTCGGGAAAATTCGACACGTCGCAATCCTTTCCCGGGGAACCTCAATTGCCTATTCCATTGCTGGCGCTCGCGATGAGCGCATTCGCCATCGGCACGACCGAGTTCGTCATCATGGGCATCCTGCCCGACGTCGCGCGCGACCTTGGCGTCACGATTCCGTCGGCCGGGCTGCTCGTCTCCGGCTATGCGCTCGGCGTCACGGTGGGCGCGCCGCTTCTGGCCGTCGTGACGAGCAAGCTGCCGCGCAAGTTCGCGCTGCAAATGCTGATGGCGATCTTCGTGATCGGCAACGTGCTGTGCGCGATCTCCCCTGACTACACCGTGCTGATGGTGGCGCGCGTCGTCACGTCATTCGCGCACGGGTCGTTCTTCGGGATCGGGGCGGTCGTGGCCGCCTCGCTGGTGCCGCAGGAAAAGCGCGCCAGCGCGATCGCCATGATGTTCACCGGGCTCACGCTTGCGAACGTGCTCGGCGTGCCGTTCGGAACCTTCATCGGCCAGGAATTCGGCTGGCGCACGACGTTCTGGGTCGTCGCTGCGATCGGCGTGCTGTCGCTCGCGAGCGTCATGGCGCTGGTGCCGAACCGTCATGACGCGGGGGCTGTGGGGCTCCGCCACGAAGTGCGCGTGCTGAAAGAACCGCAAGTGTGGCTCGCGCTCGCGATGACGGTGCTCGGCTTCGGCGGCGTGTTCATCGTGTTCACCTACATCACGCCGATTCTCGAGCAGCTCGGCGGTTTCTCGCCGCGCTCGGTGACGCTGATTCTCGTGCTGTTCGGCGCGGGGCTGACGATCGGCAATACGATCGGCGGCAAGCTTGCGGATCGCTCGCTGATGCCGTCGCTGATGGGCATCTTGGCGGCGCTCGCGGTCGTGATGGCGATCTTCGCGAAGACCAGCCATTCGCCCGTGCTCTCGGCGGTGACGATCTTCGTGTGGGGGATCGCCGCGTTCGCGACGGTGCCGCCGCTGCAAATGCGCGTCGTCGAGAAGGCGAAGCACGCGCCGAATCTCGCTTCGACGCTGAACATCGGCGCGTTCAACTTCGGCAATGCGGCGGGCGCGTGGCTCGGCGGACTCGTGCTGACGCACGGTCATGGGCTCGATACGCTGCCGTTGGTTGCTGCGGCGGTCGCGGTCGCTGCGCTGGCACTCACCTGGCTCGCGGCGCGGCTCGATGTGCCGGCGGCCAAGCGCGTCGTCGAGCGGGTTTCGTAACGCCGCCTTCCGCTTGCGCGGCCGTCGGGCGTGCCGCGCGCGATGCTCGCGCAGATCGAATCGGCGCGCGGCATTCCGTCGATTGTCAGTAGGCGACGCGCCGCGCTGCAAGCAGCGCTCGGCTGTTGTATGCTTCACCCGCCGGTCGATCCGGCAATCAGTGCGTCTTCAGGGCGGGGCGAAATTCCCCACCGGCGGTATGCCGGCGATCAGCCGGTGAGCCCGCGAGCGCCTGCACTTTCATGACGTGACGTCGCGTGACGTCGTTATGCAACCGAAAGAGCGGGGTCAGCAGACCTGGTGCGATGCCAGGGCCGACGGTCACAGTCCGGATGGAAGAAGATGTGCAGATAGTCACGTCCGTTTCGCCTGCGGCGTGCGGCTCATGCTGCGCGGCGCGCGCGTCGTTCTGTCTGTTTGCAATGCCCTGAAACGTTTTTCGCCCAAACTCATTGCGAGGAGCGTTTCATATGTCTCAAACCGTTGTTTCCACGGCGTTCGCCGAACTTCCGCTGCTTTCCACCGAGGCTATTCCGCCGCGCATCGACGCCGCGCTCAAAGCGCTGCGCGAAGGCCGCGCCGTCGTGCTGCAAGACGATCACGACCGCGAAAACGAAGCCGACCTGATCGTCGCCGCCGAACGGCTCACGGTCGAGACGATGGCGCTCTTGATCCGCGAATGCAGCGGCATCGTGTGCCTGTGCCTGCCCGACGACAAGATCCGCGCGCTCGACTTGCCGCCGATGGTCGCGCAAAACGAGAGCCGCCACGGCACCGCGTTCACCGTGTCGATCGAGGCGCGCCACGGCGTGAGCACCGGCGTTTCGGCGGCGGACCGCGTCACGACGATCCGCGCGGCGATCGCCGACGATGCCGAGCCCGCCGATATCGTGCGTCCTGGCCACGTGTTCCCGTTGCGTGCGGCGCCCGGCGGCGTGCTGACGCGCCGCGGACACACCGAAGGCACGGTCGATCTCGCGATTCTCGCGGGCCTGAAGCCGGCCGGCGTGCTGTGCGAGCTGATGAATCCGGATGGGACGATGACACGCGGCGCAGATGTCGAGCGCTTCGCGGCGAAGCACGGTCTGCCGATGCTGACGATTGCCGAGTTGGTGGAATTGCGCACGGCGTTGGCGGCGGCGAGCGAGTGTGTCGCCGATGCGGATTGACGCTGCGTGTTAAGACTGCCGACGGGCTTTGGAACGCTGGTCGGCAGTCAGCAAAGAAAAGGAACGAGGACGACGAAAAAAGCAGAGCGTCCGCTACGACTGCACGTCCCCGAACTCCCCGCGCGCCCCGGCGGCGACGAGTTGCGGCAACTGCTCCATCCGCTCCATGATGCGGGTCACGCCGAGACTGCGCAGCACCTCGGCATAGCCGTCGGGAATATGACTCGCGCCGACGAACGCGATGGTCTTCATGCCCGCCGCGCGTGCTGCGTGCAGGCCGGACACGCTGTCCTCCACGACCACGCAGCGCGCCGGCTCGACGCCCAATTGCTGCGCGGCATAGAGATACACATCGGGAAACGGCTTGGGCCGCGCAACCTGCTCGGCGCTGAACACGCGCGGGCCGAAGATCTCGGTGAGCCCGGCGCGCTTGAGCGACGCGCCGACCCGCGCGAGGCGGCTGTTGGACACCACCGCGGCGGGCAGCGTTACCTTGTGCAGCGCATCGCGCACGCCGGCAATCGGACCGAGCGACTTTGCAAGCGCGGCTTCGATATTGCGGTCGATCGTATCGAGGAAATCGGCGGGCATCGTGATGCCGAATTTCGTTTCGAGGCCGGCGAGAAAGCGCGAGGTCTGCTGACCGAACGCCGTCTTCGCGACTTCGTCGAAGTCGATGCCGGGAAAGGTGGCCGACAGCGTCTCGACGAGCACGCGATCGGCGATGATTTCGCTGTCGACGAGCACGCCGTCGCAGTCACAGATGAGATGGTCGAGCATGGGAGCAGAGCGAGAGTGCGGCGCAGCGGTTTGAATTGACGAAAGCCCGCGTTGATCGGCGACAAACATCAACAAGCGCGGGCTTTCCGTCCGAATGCGTCATGATACGTGCATTGCCGCCGCGCCAAAACTCAGTCAGCGCGATTTCTGCTCACCGGGTGCTGCCTGCACCTCAATGCACGTTGGCGTAGAACAGCGCGGCCATTGCGCCGCCCGCGAGCGGTCCGACGACCGGAATCCACGCGTAGCGCCAGTCGCTGTCGCGCTTGCCGGGAATCGGCAGGAGCGCGTGCATGAGGCGCGGTGCGAGATCGCGCGCGGGGCTCATCGCGTAGCCCGTCGGGCCGCCGAGCGAAATGCCGATGCCGAGCACGAGGAGGCCGACCGGCAGCGCGTCGAGCGAGCCGAGGCCGAAATGGGGCGCGGCCAGATACAGCACGCCGAGAATCAACACGAACGTGCAGATCATTTCCGTCAGCACGTTGTGCGGCACGCTGCGGATGGCCGGTGCGGTGCAGAAGCACGCGAGCTTGATATCTGCGTCTTCGGTGTTCGAAAAGTGCTGCCGGTACGCGAGCCAGACGATGAAGGCGCCCATCATCCCGCCGAGCATCTGCGCGGCGATGTAGCCGCCGACCTTGCTCCACGCGAACTTGCCGGCGAGCGCGAGGGCGATCGTGACGACCGGGTTCAAATGTGCGCCGCTGAACGAGGCGGTGATGTAGACCGCGACGAACACGGCCATCGCCCAGCCCCACACGATGACGATCAAATCCGCGCCTTTTCCTTTCGTGCGAGCGAGCAGGACGTTGGCGACGGCGCCGTTGCCTAGCAGAACCAGGACGGCGGTGCCGATGAATTCCGCGATATAAGGGGACATTGTTTTGTTCTCCGAATGGATTTGTTTGCGGACCGGAGGATGCCCGGCCCGTTTGTTATGTCGTGTCGACGCAGCGGCGTGCGCTGCTTCGACCTCGCTGGTGCTGCCCAAGTCTTGCAGCCGGGTTAGTTGGAATCGGCCCAGGCTTTCGCCGCGGTGATCGCCCGCTGCCAGCCGGCGAGGCATTGCGCGACTTCGCGCTGTTCCAGCTTCGGCGAGAAGCGGCGGTCGAGCTGCCATTGGCTTTGCAGTTCGCCGACGTCCTTCCAGTAGCCCACCGCGAGACCGGCCAGATACGCCGCGCCGAGCGCCGTCGTTTCGCTCACTTGCGGACGCACCGCATCGACGCCGAGGATGTCGGCCTGGAACTGCATCAAGAGGTTGTTCGCGCAGGCGCCGCCGTCCACGCGCAATTCGCCCACGCGAATGCCCGAATCGGCTTCCATCGCTTTGAGCACATCCACCGATTGATACGCGATCGAATCGAGCGCGGCGCGCGCGATGTGCGCGTTGGTCGTGCCGCGCGTGACGCCGAACATCGTGCCGCGTGCGCGTGGGTTCCAGTGCGGCGCGCCGAGGCCGGCGAACGCGGGCACGAGGTAGACGCCGTCGCTATGCGGGACGCCGGCGGCGAGCGCTTCGACTTCCGGCGCGCTCCTGATGATGCCGAGCCCGTCACGCAGCCATTGCACGACCGCGCCCGCGATGAAGATGCTGCCTTCGAGCGCGTAATTGACCTGATCGCCGATTTTCCACGCGAGCGTCGTGACGAGGTTGTTGTTCGATTCGATCGGCTTGTCGCCGGTGTTCATCATCAGGAAGCAGCCGGTGCCGTAGGTGTTCTTCACCATGCCGGACTTCGTGCACATCTGGCCGAAAAGGGCGGCGTGCTGATCGCCCGCGATGCCGCTGATCGGAATCTTCGTGGCGAACACGGTGGTCACGGTCGAGCCGTAGATCTCCGACGAGCTGCGCACTTCCGGCAGCATATTGCGCGGGATGTCGAGCAGTTCGAGCAGCTCGTCGTCCCATTTGAGCGTGTGGATATTGAAGAGCATCGTGCGCGACGCGTTGGTCACGTCGGTCACGTGCAGGCCGTGCTTCGTGAGGTTCCAGACGAGCCAGGTGTCGACCGTGCCGAACGCGAGGCGGCCTTGCTTCGCCTTTTCGCGCGCGCCTTCGACGTTGTCGAGAATCCAGCGGACCTTGGTCGCGGAAAAGTATGCGTCGATCGGCAGGCCGGTCTTCGCGCGCACTTTCGCTTCGAGGCCCTGTGCTTTCAGTTGATCGCAGAACTCGGCGGTGCGCCGGTCCTGCCAGACGATCGCGTTGTAGACCGGCTGGCCGGTTTCGCGGTCCCAGACGATTGTCGTCTCGCGCTGGTTCGTGATGCCGATCGAGGCGATCGACAAGCCGTTCATGCCCGCGTGCGTCACGCATTCCGCGGCGACGCCGGCTTGGGTCGACCAAATTTCCCACGGGTCGTGCTCGACCCAGCCCGGCTGTGGATAGATCTGCCCGAATTCCTTCTGGGCGACGGATACGACGTTGCCCTGCCGATCGAACAGCATCGCTCGTGAGCTGGTGGTGCCTTGGTCGAGCGCTAAGATGTACTGATCCTGCATTGTCTCTCTCCATGTGTAGTAGTCGATTCGCCTCTGCTTACCGCGGGGCGAAGGGGTTACGTCTTCTTCTTAAAGGGACTTCGGGGCTGCGGGTGCTTCCAAACCTGTCGGTCAGAGTTAGCGCTTTGGCGCTTACTCTGACCCCATGCAAAACTGCCTAACGCGCAATGTCGAAACGGTGTTCAGCCTGCCATGGGCGACGCGGCGCGGGGCGCGCCGGGCTTAGGCGAGGCCGCGGCCGCGGCGGGCCAGCGCGCGAACCATTGGTCGATATCGGCGCGCACGGCGTCGGGCGTGCCCGCCTCGAGATGCAGGCCGAGCTTCGAGCGTCGCCACAGCACGTCGTGCGCGCTCTTCGCCCACTCGTGATCGCGCAGGTAGCGCAATTCACTTTCGTAGAGACCCGGCGCGAACGCGTGGCCAAGGTCGGCCAGCGACTTCGCGTTGCCGATCACGCGCGCGGCGCGCGTGCCGTACGCGCGCGCATAGCGGCGCGCGAGCTCGGCGGGCAGCCACGGGTGTTCCGCCGCGAAGCGCGCGGCGAACGGTTCGAATCTGGCGTGCGCGATGTCGCCGCCGGGCAGCGGCACGCGCGCGGTCCATGCGTGGGCGTCGATGCCGAGCGCGCCGGTGAGGATGTCGGTGGCTTCTTCCGCGAGCTTGCGGAACGTCGTGATCTTGCCGCCGAACACCGACAGGAGCGGCGCCTGACCCGGCTTCGCGTCGAGTTCGAGCTTGTAGTCGCGCGTGACGGCGGACGGGTTGTCCGCGCCTTCCTCTTCGAGCAGCGGCCGCACGCCTGAGTACGTCCAGCAGACGTCCTTCGGCGAAATCTGGCGCTTGAAGTAGCGGTTGATCGACTCGCACAGGTAGCGCGTTTCGTCTTCGGTGATCGCGACTTGCGCGGGGTCGCCGCGGTATTCGATGTCGGTTGTGCCGATCAGCGTGTAGTCGTGTTCGTAGGGGATCGCGAAGATGATCCGCTTGTCGGGGTTCTGGAAGATGTACGCGTGATCGTGTTCGAACAGGCGCCGCGTGACGATGTGGCTGCCCTTGACGAGCCGCACGCTGTGCTGCGCCTCGTGGCCGAGCGCGCCCGAGAGCAACTGGCCGACCCACGGCCCGGCCGCATTGGCGATCGCGCCGGCGCGCACGTCGATCAGCCTGCCGTCGTCTTTCGATTCGAGCTGCGCGTGCCATTCGCCGCCCACGCGCACGGCGCTCGCGAGCTTCGTGCGGGTCATGACCGTCGCGCCGCGTTCGGCCGCGTCGAGCGCGTTCAGCACGACGAGGCGGGCGTCGTCGACCCAGCCGTCGGAATAGACGAAGCCGCGCTTGACCGAATCGACGAGCGGCGCGCCGGCCGGATGGCGGCGCATGTCGATGCCGCGCGAGCCGGGCAGCAGTTCGCGCCGCGCCAGATGGTCATAGAGGAAGAGCCCGGCGCGGATCAGCCACGCGGGACGCAGGTTCGGCATGTGCGGCATCACGAAGCGCAGCGGCCACATGATGTGCGGCGCGGCGTAGAGGAGCGTCTCGCGTTCCTGCAGCGCCTTTCGGACCAGGCCGAATTCCTTGTACTCGAGGTAGCGCAGCCCGCCGTGGATCAGCTTGGTGCTCGACGACGACGTATGCGAGGCCAGATCGTCCTGCTCGACGAGCAGCACCGACAGGCCGCGCCCGGCGGCGTCCCGCGCGATGCCTGCGCCGTTGATCCCGCCGCCTACGACGAGCAAATCGTATCTCGTGCCTTGCGTCACTGACTCTGTCCCCTGAGTTCGCCGATGGAAAATGAGACGAACCAAAAATGTTCGTTTGCGAAATTTAGCGAACAAAATCGAAAAAGTAAAGTTCGAGAATAGCGTTCGAAGGATTCGAAAGCTGCCGCGCGCTATCATGGAAAGAACTGCGAGGTGAACATGCGTGGACTGTTGATGATTGGCGCAGCGGCGGTGCTCGCCGGTTGCGTTGGGACGCCGAGCGTGAACGGCGGGTTTGGGGCGCCGTCGCTCGTCGCGCTGCAGGACATGTGCGGCGCGCAGCCGGTGAACTACGGGGACGACGCGCAGCCCGTGTATTCGACGCTCTTCGATGCGTACGTCGCGAGCCGCCACGGGAGGATCTCGAAGCCGGATTTCTGTGCGTTCCAGGTGTCGATTGCGCAACGCTATGCGGCGCTCGGCGCGGGAGGCGGCGAAACGCGCGGCCAGTGGGCCGCTTTCTTCAATGAGCAGCGCGCAAAGGCGCTGAGCTGGCGCGCAGCGGTCGACCCGACGTTGAGAAGCGGCTGAGCGGCTTAGGGCCTGCCCTCGGCGTGAGCAGGCGCGGCGTCAGCGCAAGAGTGCAAACGGGTCCGCGCAGACGCGGACCCGTTTGCGTACGAAACGAATCAGGAGGTCGTAACTTGTCTTCGCACCGGCGGTGCGAACGCACATTTCGAATACGCGGCTTTTCAACCGTCGGCCGCGCCGACTAAGAAAAACGCTTGATCGCTTTGAGCGCGGAGTCGCCGTACTCGGTGATGCGCCATTGCTGGCGGCCGGAGGCCAGACTCTCGAGCTGAACAAGCTGATGTTCGAGCAAGGCATCGAGTTCTTCGCGGTCCATGTCGACCTGGTTGGGAGCATCCTTTACGAGCAACAACGTGGCGAATTCGTGCGGGCTCAGCATCGTTCTCTCCATGGCAACCATAACTGTCAAGGAACCGGCAGCGTCTGCGGCCGGCGCGCGCTGACCTTTTGGGTCGGTGCGGGAAAAACTGTCACCAGCGGCGCCCGTTGGCGAACGCCGGGGAACTGGAGTGTAGTCAAGGGCGCGTTCTTCTCCAAACGGACTGGCGAAAATTTTCCATTTGACAATTCAGCTACCGCGAGGCGGTTGGGTGGGAGCGGCAAATTCTTGATTTCACTCGAAGTTTTGCGTGCGGTGCAGCACGTGGCGCACCCATTTCGGCGGCTTTGGCAAGGAGATTGGCTAAAACGCGCTTAGTCTCTGGCGCGATTTTTCATGGTGCGCGCATGTGAGCATTCGCTAACCGGTGACGAAACCGGCGCGTGTCATTCGGCGACGAACACCTGCGTGCCGGCTTTCGCGAGCGTCTCTTCCATTTCGGGCGGCGTGGGCGCGTCGGTAAAGAGCGCGTCGATCTGATTCAGGTGCCCCTGGCGCACGAGCGCCGGGCGGCCGAATTTCGAATGGTCGGCGGCGAGATAGATGGTGCGCGCGTGCTCCATGATCGCTTCGGCCACGCGAACCTCGCGCGTGTCGAAATCGCGCAGCGTGCCGTCGGTCTCGATGCTCGACGTGCCGATGATCGCGAAATCGACCTTGAACTGCTTGATGAACTCGATGGCGAGCTCGCCGACGATGCCTTTGTCCCATGGCCGCACGATGCCGCCGGTCACGAGCACCTCGCAATCGGGATAGCCGCTCATCATGTTCGCAACGTTCAGATTGTTCGTGATGACGTGCAGGCCGCGATGGCGGTTGAGCGCGCGCGCCACTTCCTCGGTCGTCGTGCCGAGGTTGATGAAAAGCGACGCCTGATCGGGAATGTGGGTGGCGACCAGCGCGGCGATGCGGCGCTTTTCGTCATGGAACATCCGCTGGCGCGCGGCGTAGGAGACGTTTTCCGAGCTCGTCGGCAAGCTTGCGCCGCCGTGGTAGCGGCGCAGCAGGTTCATGTCCGCGAGCCAGTTGACGTCGCGCCGGATCGTCTGCGGCGTCACGTCGAAGTGGGCGGCGAGATCGTCGACGGTCACGAAGCCGTCACGCTGCACCCATTCGAGCAATTCCTGTTGACGCGCGTTGAGGGTCAAGCGTGGGTCTCGGGTCATGGCTTGTCGGTCGGCGGTGCTCGGCACGCGGCGGTTGAAGTGAGCGTATTGTAAAACCTGCGGCGGCCGGCTCAGGCGGCATCTGCGATGGTTTCTTCCAATCGGGGCCATAGTATTCCGGCCATAAGCGCGGAGTCGCTCCGCGCGCAAGCGGCCGCTCGTGTTCGCTTTCGTTGACATCTGTAGCGTGCTCTGCACGATCCGCACCGGGTATTCATAATCCGAATCTGCAGTCAGTCAGACTTTTCCATCTCACCCGTTTTCCGCCGAGAGCCCACGACATGACCCGCTTCAACTGGCAAAACCCGTACCCCACGCAGCGTCTGCCGGTCTTCGCCCGCAATATCGTCTCGACTTCGCATCCGCTCGCCGCACAAGCCGGTCTGCGCATGCTATGGAAAGGCGGCAACGCCATCGATGCAGCGATTGCCGCCGCCGCCGCGATTACCGTCGTCGAACCGGTGTCGTGCGGCCTCGGCGGCGATGCGTTTGCGCTCGTCTGGGACGGTACGAGGCTGCATGGGCTGAACGCGTCGGGCGTCGCGCCGGCGGCGTGGAACGTCGACTATTTCAAGCGCAAGTACGGCGAGGAGCACGGACGGGCGAAGCAACCCAAGCGCGGCTGGGACGCAGTCACGGTGCCCGGCGTGATCGCCGGCTGGGAGGCCCTGCATGGCAAGTTCGGCTCGCTGCCGTTCGCGGATCTGATGGCCCCGGCGATCGAGATCGCCGAGCGCGGGCACGCACTGGCCGCCATCGTCGCGTACAAGTGGGCGGCGGCCGTGCCTGAGCTGAAGGACGAGCCGGGCTTTGCCGCCACCTTCATGCCGCGCGGCCGCGCGCCGGAGGTGAGCGAGCTCGTGCGCTTTCCCGGCCACGCCAAGACGTTGCGCTACCTCGCCGAAAAAGGTCCGCGCGCCTACTACGAAGGCGAGATCGCCGAGCGGATCGCGGCGTTCGCGCGCGAGGGCGGCGGCGCGCTGACCGTCGACGATCTGCGCAACTACCGCGCCGACTGGGTCGAGCCGATCGGCAAGGACTATCGCGGCTACACGGTCCACGAGATCCCGCCGAACGGGCAGGGCATTGCCGCGCTGATCGCGCTCGGCATCCTGGAGAAATTCGATGTCGGCGCATTGCCCGTCGACGGCATCGAATCACAGCACCTCCAAATCGAAGCGATGAAGCTCGCGTTCGCCGACGTCTACCGCTATGTCGCCGACCCGCGCTCGATGGACGTCACCCCCGAGCAGATGCTCGACGACGCCTACCTCGCCTCGCGCGCCAAGCTGATCGACCCGCGCCGCGCCACGCCCTTTAACGTCGGCATGCCGCGCGCGGGCGGCACGATCTATCTGTCGGCGGCCGACGAGCGCGGGATGATGGTGAGCTTCATTCAGTCGAACTACATGGGCTTCGGCTCGGGCATCGTCGTGCCCGATACCGGCATTTCGATGCAGAACCGCGGCTTCGGCTTTTCGACGGACCCGGCTTCGCCGAATGTCGTCGCAGGCGGCAAGCGGCCGTTTCACACGATCATCCCGGCGTTCCTGACACAGCGCGTCGACGGCAAAGAAGAAGCCGTGATGAGCTTCGGCGTGATGGGCGGCGACATGCAGCCGCAAGGTCATCTGCAGTCGATCGTGCGCATGCTCGACTACGGACAGCAGCCGCAGGCCGCATGCGATGCGCCGCGCTGGAAAGTCAACCGCGACTTCACAATCGACATCGAAGCGACGCTCGATGCGAACACCGCGCGTGCGCTCGAAGCGCGCGGCCATACGATTCAGTCCATCGACGATCCATATATGGATTTCGGCTCCGGCCAATACATCTGGAGGCTCGATCGCAACGATCCTGAGCGCGGATATGTCGCGGCCAGCGACAGCCGCCGCGACGGGCTCGCGGCAGGCTTTTGAACGGCGTTATATCGTGTAACGAATGTCTGACTTTGCGATAGAAGACCAAGGAACCGACGGCGCGCGGCATGGTCTGTGCTACTTGCCGGCAGGCTCGCGAAAGTCCGGCTAAGATTCCGGATATAAGGATTAACAAATTCAATTGCGCTGTATTCAACGCGGATTCGGCAACGCGCTTCTACTGAAGGCGCGGTATGCGCAGGCCATAGAATTGAATGCGGCTTTGGGAGCGCAACGTATGCAAACTGATTCCAACCATGTGATGCCTTGGCGTATCGAGGACATCGATCTCACGCGGATCGATCGTCAGCGTGCCGCGGCAAATGAGGATCTCTTGCTGTTGCTCTGCGCCGCGTCGTTCATCGAAAGCGGCTCCGACCTCTACACGAGCAATCTCACCACGTTCTTCCATGGCGATCCCGAAGTGTCCACGTGGCTCAACAACGAATGGGAGCCCGAGGAACTGCAGCACGGCCGTGCGTTGAAAGCCTATATCCATTACGTTTGGCCGGAATTCGACTGGGACACGGCCTTCCATGACTTCTTCGACGAGTATTCGAAGACCTGCTCGGTCGAGCAGTTCGAGAAGAGCCGCGCGCTGGAGATGGTCGCGCGCTGCGTGGTCGAGACGGGCACGGCCACGTTGTACCGCGCGATCAACGAGTGTTCCGACGAACCGGTGCTCAAGGAAATCACCGACAACATCCGCACCGACGAAGTCCGCCACTACAAGCATTTTTTCAAATACTTCAAGAAGTACAACAAGACCGAAGGCAACGGCAGGCTCGCGGTGCTCGGCGCGCTGATGCGCCGGGTGATGGAAATCAAGAACGAGGATTCGGAAATCGCGTTGCGGCATGTGTTCGCGATTCGCTATCCCGAACGCGTCAACGATTTGAACTACAACCGGGATCGCGTCGCGCGCGTCAATGCATTGGTGCGGCGCAATCTGTCGGCCGATATGTGCGTGAAGATGCTGCTGAAACCGCTCGATCTGCCCGCGAAGATTCAGCCGGGCGTCCACTATCCGCTTGCGAAGATCACGCAGCACGTCTTCTTTCGCTAGGCAGATGGCGTGATGCACGCTGCTCGTTTGTGCTACAACGAAATGGCCCGCTCGATGCGGGCCATTTTCGTTGTCGAACCGAGTTAGCGCTTTAGCTGTCGGCCGGAGTTAGTGCTTCAGCACTTACTCCGGCCCCATGCAGAGCACTTACTCGGGTCCCATGCAACGCTGCACGAGTTCCGCTGATGAGCGAGGCACGCCATGTCCGATTCCACTTCTCGCGAAACCGCGCTCGAACAAAGCGCCTTCGATGAATGGCCGCCCGAATTGCGCGCACTGTTCGACGGCACGGCGCTTGCCGCCAAGACAGGCTTTACGGCGTCGCTGGTGACGATCGATGTGAACGGTCATGTGCGCACGTCGCTGTTGAGCGCGGGCGAATTGTACGCGCCCGATTCGCGGACGCTTTGCTTCGCGCTATGGCCGAGCTCGCGCGCGGCGCGCGCGCTGCACGAACGAGGGCAGGCCGCGTTGACCTTCGTGCACGACGAGGCTTTCTATCAAGTGCAGCTTGACGTGCAGCCGTTGACGGACGACGAGCGCGCCGCACCGGGATCGTTGGCGTGCTTCGCCGGATCGATCGACACGGGTGAGTCGCAGAGGGTCCGCTACGCGCGCTTGACGAGCGGCATCGCGTTCGAATTGGAAGAGGAGAGGGATGCGGTGCTCGATCGATGGGAACGGCAGATCGAGCACCTGAGACAAGCCGCGAGCGGCGCAGCGGACCGCTGACGCGTTATCGCCTGCGCGATCAGCGGCCGCGCTGGCCGTTGCGCACGGGTCGTTCGCGGCGCGAAGCCTCGCTGCGCGGCGCGCCCCCGAGCAGTGCGCCAGGGTTGTTTTGCGCCTTTCGGTTGCCTGCGTAGCCGTTGTTTGCCGGAGCGTTGTCGTGCCTTGGGGCACGCGCTTCGCCGTGGGCCGAATCCTGGCGCTGCGTGTTTTGCGATTGCGGCTTGGCCGCTGCATGACGAGCCGGAGCGCGACGTGCATCTTGACGCGGCTGCGTCGCTGCCCCTGCGCCCGCCGTTGCCGGACGAGCTTGGCGCGCGCCGGCCTCGCTGCCGCCTTCACGACGAGGCACTGGCTGAGCACGCTGCCCCTGCTTCGCAGCGGACGGCGCCGCGCTTTCGCGCCGCGCACCGCCGCCTTGCCCTTGCCCCTGACCCTGACCCTGACGCGGCTGACGGCCGCCACCCCCTTGTCCGCGGCGCTGAATCGGCTCGGGCTTCGCATTCGGATCGGGGTCGAAGCCCGCGATCACTTCCTGCGGCACGCTGCGCTTGATGAGCTTTTCGATGTCCTTGAGCAACTGCAGTTCGTCGACGCATACGAGCGACACCGCTTCGCCGCTCGCGCCCGCGCGCCCTGTGCGGCCGATCCGGTGCACGTAGTCTTCGGGCACGTTCGGCAAGTCGTAGTTGACGACGTGCGGGAGCTGATCGATGTCGATGCCGCGCGCGGCGATGTCGGTCGCGACGAGCACTTGCAGCGTGTTGTTCTTGAACTCCGCGAGCGCGCGCGTCCGCGCCGACTGGCTCTTGTTGCCGTGGATCGCGAGCGCGCTGATGCCGTCTTTCGTCAATTGCTCGGCGAGCCGGTTCGCACCGTGCTTCGTGCGCGTGAAGACGAGCACCTGAAACCAGTTGTGCTGATGGATCAGATGCGTGAGCAGCTCGCGCTTGCGGTCGCGATCGACCGGATAGATTTTCTGCGCGACCGTTTCCGCTGTCGTATTGCGGCGCGCGACTTCGATCAGCGCGGGCGAGTCGAGCAGGCTGTCGGCGAGCGTCTTGATCTCGTCGGAGAAGGTCGCCGAAAAGAGCAGGTTCTGCCGCTTCGGCGGGAGCTTCGCGAGCACGCGCTTGATGTCGTGAATGAAGCCCATGTCGAGCATGCGGTCGGCTTCGTCGAGCACGAGGATTTCGAGCTGCGACACGTCGATCGTCTTTTGCTGCATGTGATCGAGCAGCCGCCCCGGCGTCGCGACGACGATATCGACACCGCGCTTCAACGCATCGATTTGCGGATTGATGCCGACGCCGCCGAACATCACCGTCGACTTCAGCTTCAGATACTTGCCGTACGCACGCACGCTTTCTTCGACTTGCGCGGCGAGCTCGCGGGTCGGCGTGAGGATCAGCGCGCGCACCGCCACGCGCTTCGCGTGCTGCGCGCCGGCTGGCATCGAAGCCAGGCGCTGCAGGATCGGGAGCGTGAAGCCGGCCGTCTTGCCGGTGCCGGTCTGCGCGCCGGCGAGCAGGTCGCCGCCGTTGAGCACGGCAGGGATCGCTTGTTTCTGGATCGGAGTGGGGGACGTGTAGCCGAGTTCATGAACGGCTCGCACCAACGGTTCGGACAAGCCGAGAGAATCAAAAGACATAGCGTTTCTTCTAGCAATTCGGTAATGACGACCGTCGCTTCACGCAGCCCTTGGGCGCGGACAGTCGACGGCCGGGTAAATCGGCGGCGCAGATGCGCACCGCATAGCAAGCACGTGCATTCAAGACACGGTGCTGCGCGTTAAGTTGCATTCGCCGGCGAGCACGCTGCGACGGGTTGACCGGACGCGTTACGCGACATACGCCGCGACGCTGACGAATTGACACAGGCTGCCGGCCAGCACGAACAGATGCCAGATGCCGTGACCGTGTCGAATGCGCTCGTCGTTGATGAAAAAATAGATGCCGACGCTATAAATGACTCCGCCGGCAACGAGCCATGCCGTGCCCGCGGGCGGCAATGCCTCGACGAGCGGACGGACGGCGACGAGCGCAAGCCATCCCATCAGCACATAGAGCACCATCGATACGCTGCGGGTTCGGCGCCCGAGCGTCAGTTCCTGCACGATGCCGACCGCCGCCAGCCCCCAGCTCACGCCGAACAGCGACCACCCCCACGGCCCGCGCAGCGTGACGAGCGTGAACGGCGTATAGCTGCCCGCGATCAGCAAATAGATCGCCGCATGATCGCATTTTTGTAGGATTGCCTTGACGCGCGGATGACGGATGCTGTGATAGAGCGTCGAGATCGTGTACAGCACGAACAGCATCGAGCCGTAGACGCTGAAGCTGACCACCTTGTACGCATCGCCGTCGAGCGCGCCCATCGTGACGAGCGCCGCCAGCCCCGCCACCGCCAGCACGGCGCCGACCAGGTGACTGATGCTGTTGAAACGCTCACCGATATGCACGGCAAAACCCCCTAAATGCCTTCATGCGCGGGTGGCGCAAAAGGCAGGCCAGACCGGTCCGGTAAAACCGCCAGCCCTGAAAAAACGAAAGGCGCAGCCGCGGTTTCCCGCAGGCCGCGCCCGGTTGCGTCAGGCCGCGCTTAGTCGAGCGGCGCCGAACGCAGGTCGCTCACTTGTTGCGGCGATACCGCGGTGCCGTGGTTGCCCCACGTCTTCCGGATGTACGTCACAACTGCAGCCACTTCCTGATTCGACAGCGATTGAGCGAACGGCGGCATGCCGTGCGGCTTCGAATTGCCTTCCGTGCTCGGCGGATAACCGCCGTTCAGCACCATGCGGATCGGATTGACCGCCGACGGCATCTGAATCGACTGGTTGTTCGCGAGCGGCGGGAACGCCGGCGGGAAGCCGAGACCGTTTTCCGCGTGGCACTTCGCACACTGATTGGTATAAATCTTATGACCCTGGTCCAACAGTTCGCTGCCGAACTGTTCAGACGTTTCCAATTGCAACGATTCCGGCGCTTCCTGCTTCTGCGGGATCGTCTTCAGGTACGTCGCCATCGCCTTGACGTCGTCGTCGGACATATATTGCATGCTGTTGTGCACGACTTCGGCCATCGGGCCGAACACCGCGCCGCGCTGCGATACGCCGGTCTTCAGGAGATCGGTGATGTCCTTCGTTTCCCACTCTCCGAGGCCGGCTTCCTTGTTCGACGTCAGCGACGGCGCATACCAGTTCTGCAGCGGGATCAGGCCGCCGGCGAAGGCCGCCGAGTTGACCGGGCCGCCCATCGCGTTGATCGACGTATGGCACATGCTGCAGTGGCCGAGACCTTCGATGAGGTAAGCGCCGCGATTCCATTCGACCGACTTCGTCGGATCAGGCTTGTACTCGCCTTCGCGGAAGAACAGCGTGCGCCACCCGATCAGCAGGTTGCGGTTGTTGAACGGGAACTTGAGCTCTTGCGGATGGCTCGGCACGGAGGCCGGCGGAACCGAGCGCAAGTACGCGTAGATCGCGTCGGAATCGGCGCGCGTGACCTTTGTGTAGCTCGCGAACGGGAACGCCGGGTAAAGCAGGCTGCCGTCCTTCGAGCGGCCCGTGTGCAGCGCGCGATAGAAGTCGTCCGACGACCACTTGCCGATGCCGTATTGGTCATCCGGCGTGATGTTCGGCGTGTACAGCGTGCCGAACGGCGTCAGCATCGGCAGGCCGCCGGCGAAGGTCTGGCCGCCGCGCACCGTGTGGCACGCGATACAGTCGCCGGCGCGGGCGAGGTACTCGCCGCGCTTGATCAGCGCAGCCTGGTCTTCCGGCGTCGCTGCCATGGCCGCGCCGTTGTGCAGGTTGTCGCCGCCCGACCACAAGACGGGAACGAGCGCGGCCGCCGCCACGATGACGACAGCAGAAAGTGCGAACAGGGACTTGCGTTTCATTTGAATCTCTCTCCTCGCGCCTTATTGCGGTTCGCTGCCGCAGGCAAGCGGAGTCTTCAACGAGCGGGCCGGAGCCGGCACGGGGTTTTGCGGAGCCGGCTGCGTGGAAAGCCACGAAGCGACGGCGTTCACGTCGTCGTCGGTCAGGCGCGTGGCGACTTCGTGCATGCAATCCGGCGCGATCGCGTGACGCGAGCCCGAACGCCATGCGCCGAGCTGGGCGCTGATGTAATCGCTATGCAGGCCGACGAGACCCGGAATAGCCGGTTGCATGCCGGTCAACTGCGAGCCGTGGCAGGCCGCGCAGGCCGGCACGTTCTTCGACGGGATGCCGTGCAGAACAATATCCTTGCCGCGCGCGAGCGTGGCCGGCGAGACCGTCGGCTTCGACGGCGGCGGGTACGGCGGGCGCTGCTGGGAGAAGTACGTCGCGATCTCGTGAAGGTAGTCGTCCGAGAGGTACGTCACGAGGTAGTTCATCGGCGGGTACTTCCGGCGGGCTTCGCGGAAGTTGACGAGCTGATTGTACAGATAGTCGGCCGGCTTGCCCGCGAGGCGCGGGAAGTAGTCATTGTCGGTGCCCTGCCCGTGCGTGCCGTGGCATGCGGTGCAGCCTTGCACTCGCGATTCCATCGTGTCGACCGGAGGATTGGGTTGAGTCTGCGCTTTCGCAGCGCTATAGACGCCTGCTGTGCCGATCAGCAAAAGGGCGAGCAGCGGGCGGAAAATGCGTCTTGAAGACACGCGTAACTCCATGTTATTCGGGGACCTGACCGGGCTTCGATCGGCTCGGTGTATGTAATGAGGCAGCCGAGCGCTGCGACGCAGCATTCTATCATCGATGGGTGATGCCGGCTATTTGGCCTACATCGATCCGGTTCCC
This sequence comes from Trinickia mobilis, assembly GCF_017315705.1. Classification (GTDB taxonomy): domain Bacteria; phylum Pseudomonadota; class Gammaproteobacteria; order Burkholderiales; family Burkholderiaceae; genus Trinickia_A; species Trinickia_A mobilis. The sequence goes on from NZ_JAFLRF010000005.1 coordinate 174,583, forward strand.
GTGCGTTCGGCGCTGCGACAATATGCCACGCGGCGGTTTTTCTCAGGCGAATGGGGTGCGCCCGGCCGAGGGGGATCAGTGATTGGTGAGAGTCAGGTCTTGATCTTGCCGCCCAGCTTTTCGCAGGTGCCGCGGGGCATCGTCTTGAAGTCGGCAGGATCGTTGCTTTTCGTGGACTGGCCGGCGCAGCTGTGCGCGTCGGTGCCGCAGTCGTTCTGGCCGGCCTTCGCGACGCCGTAGCACTGGACCTGCGCGTTGGCGTCGCCGGCGTGCGCGGCGAGCGGTGCGGCGCTCGTGGCGGCGGCGAGTGCAGCGGCGAACAGGGCATGGCGCGATACGGATTTGTTCATGATCGTTTCCTCTCGGTGGCGAAGTGACCGAGGTGGCTGCGCGGCGGTCCTTTCGCGTTCGGCAACAAAGCGATTCAGATTCATTGTGCAGCATGGACGGGCATTCGCCAACGCCGGTTGACCCGTCGCGAGCGAGGGGCATCGAAGCGTACACTCTCGCCTGCGCATGCGGCCGGACCGTGCCGTGACGGCGCGCGCCGTGCATCCGCTGCGCAGTTTCCGACTACTTCCTTTCGATTGCCTGCCGATGAATTATTTCGATCTGTCCGATCCCTTGGTGCGCGCGCCGTCGATGCGCGCAGCCGCCGCGAGCTTCGACGCTTCTCCGTCTACTTCGGCGCCACGCCTTGCGCCGGACGCAGCGGAGCGGGTGGTCCGATGAGGCTCGACGGACAGTGGATCGGCCAGGTCGCGATGGCCGCGCTGATGAACGTCGCGTTCGCGTTTGCCATCGGCTCGGCGCTGCTCGAAACGTGGCTCGCGAAAGAAGGCGGGCGCGCGATCGCTGCGCCATCGCATCACGCATGGCTGCGCGCACAGCGATCTCTCGTTGCAGCGGCCATCGTGCTCGTGCTGACCGATGCGGGCTGGCTCGTGTATCAGGCCGCTTCGATGAGCGGCTCGGACTTGCTCTCCGCGCTCGGCGTCGTGCCTACCGTGCTTGCGCAGACCCACGTGGGCCAGGCGTGGTGCGTGGCGTTCGGCGGGGCGGTGCTGGTGCTGCTCGCGGCGCTCTTGGGGCGAGCCGGCACGCTCGGTCATGCGCTGTTCTGGCTCGCGGTCATCGTTGTCGCGGCAGGCAAGGCGCTGCTCGGACACGCCGCCGACGCGGGCATGTGGTCGGCGGCTGCCGCCATCCATACGCTCCATATCCTTGCGACGGGCGCATGGGGCGGCCTGGTGCTGGCCGGCGGTTTCGGCGTCCTCCCCGCGCTCGATTCGTCGGTGGCGCGCGGCGTGCTGATTCGCGTGGCGAGGCAGGTGTCGCAGGGGTCGCTCGTTGCGCTCGGGTTCGTCGTGATTACGGGCGCGCTCAACGCGGAGCGCGGACTCGGCGGTTCGCTCTCGCCGCTTCGGTCGAGCACGTGGGGGCATGTGCTGATGCTCAAGCTCGCGCTGGTTGCGCTTGCGATCGTGCTGGGCGGATTGAATCGCATGTCGGCGCTGCCGCGTCTGCGCCGCACGGCGTCGACGATGGACGCGCATACGTTCAACAACGTGCTGCATCTCGAAGCGCTTGCGATGATCGGCGTGTTCATCGCGGCGGCGGCTTTGGCGCACAGCGCGCCGGGATATCCCGCGGCAGGCTGAAGCGCGCGCTCGGCTTGCGCCATGGCAGCTGCGCAGCCGCTGCGGCGCGCAGCGCCCGCCGCGTATTGCATGCGCACGGTGCTGCCGCGGTCGTGAGCCGCCCGTTGCCCGGCTTGGTCTTCAGCCGGCGCGCATGCTGCGCGCGTTCCAGGGTCGCCTCGGGAAACATCCCTTGCTGCAAGTCCCCGCGTTGATCGGCCCATTGGCAAATCAGCCAGGTCCCCGGCGCGAATACGACCGGGCCGACGTAGGTCGCGGTCATCGGCATGCTGCCCGATTTGAGCGTCAGCACGTCGCCGACCCGGTAGCGCGTACGCGATCGATTGAGCATGAAGCGGTTTGGCTCCGGTATTGTCGTTGTGCGGGCGGCGATGTTCCAGTTCCGAGATTCATTCGTAGCCGAGCTTGTGACTGAGGATCGGCGCGCAGAACAGCGCGATCGCGCAGCCGGTGACTTTGCCCTCGAGTTCAGCCGACGCGACGCGCGCGTGATACGCGTGGACCAGCAAATCGAAGAGCTGCGGCGAGCAGTAGATAAGCGCTGCGCCAAGGCAGCACTGCCCGATCGCCGATATGCGCCAACCGCGTCCGTAGCCGATCGCCGCGGCGATCACGCGCAGCACGCCGAAAACGACGAGCGTGCCCACGGCTGTTTGTTCCCGAATCAGATAGTCCGGCAGGAACTCGCCCATTTGCTGCTCCCTGTTTGTCGTTTGCAGAGAGCACTGCAAGGAGCGGGCCAAGCGTGCCGCGAGCGCGGCACGCGGGTGCGCGAGCCCCGGACGGCAAGGCTTGCGCGATATTTCCATGCGTCGCGTACGCGCCGCTTGCGCGGGCGCGCGCGACCCATCCGCCCGTAACGTTGCGTAACTGAGACACCGCCCGCGTCACGCGGGCGCGCGTCAGGCCGGGCTCACCACTCCGCGACGCTGCCGTCCGCGTGACGCCACACCGGGTTGCGCCAGCGATGGCCGGTCTTCGCCATCTCGCGCGCCTTCTCTTCGTTGACTTCGATGCCTAGCCCGGCGCCTTGCGGAATCGAGACGAAGCCGCCTTCGTATTTGAAGACCTCAGGGTTCTTGATGTAGTCGAGCAGGTCGTTGCCCTTGTTGTAGTGGATGCCGAGACTCTGTTCCTGGATGAACGCGTTGTAGCTGACCGCGTCGATCTGCAGACAGGTTGCGAGCGCAATCGGACCGAGCGGGCAGTGCAGCGCGACGGCAACGTCGTAGGCCTCCGCCATCGACGCGATCTTGCGGCACTCGGTAATGCCGCCCGCGTGCGAGGCGTCCGGCTGGATGATGTCGACGTAGCCGCCCGCGAGAATGTGCTTGAAGTCCCAGCGCGAGTAGAGCCGCTCGCCGAGCGCGATCGGCGTGCTCGTCTGGTTGACGATGTCGCGCAGCGCCTCGAGGTTTTCCGACAGCACCGGCTCCTCGATGAACATCAGCTTGTACGGATCGAGCGCCTTCGCGAGCACCTTCGCCATCGGCTTGTGCACGCGTCCGTGGAAGTCCACGCCGATCCCGACGTGCGGCCCGACCGCTTCGCGCACGGCGGCGACGTTCTCGATCACTTTTTCGACTTTGTCGAACGTGTCGACGATCTGCAGCTCCTCCGAGCCGTTCATCTTGACCGCTTTGAACCCGCGCTCGACCACCGCGCGCGCGTTGTTCGCGACGTCGCTCGGACGGTCGCCGCCGATCCACGAATAGACCTTGATGCGCTCGCGCACCTGGCCGCCGAGCAGCGCGTGCACGGGCACGCCGTGGTGTTTGCCTTTGATGTCCCAGAGCGCCTGATCGACGCCGGCGATCGCGCTCATCGAGATCGGACCGCCGCGGTAGAAGCCCGCGCGGTACATGACCTGCCAGTGGTCTTCGATCAGGAGCGGATCCTTGCCGATCAGGTAGTCGGCGAGCTCGTGGACGGCGGCTTCGACGGTGTGCGCGCGTCCCTCGACGATCGGCTCGCCCCAGCCGGCCACGCCTTCGTCCGTTTCGATCTTGAGAAAGAGCCAGCGCGGCGGAACGATGAAGGTTTCGAGCTTGGTGATTTTCATGGGCCGATGCCTCCTTGATCTTGGCCTTGGGCGGTGCGAAAGCCGTATCCTAACTCATTGCGGGCTTGTAATACTATTAATAGTATTATTCGATGATGAATCTTCGTTAGGCGAACGCGGGCGCCCCAGGGCGATGCGTGATAATCGCGCTCGTTTTCAGCGCGCGCAGCGCCCGAACGACAGGGCGCGAGCCCACCACAGGAACAGGAGGACACCATTCAGCACGATCTGCACGGGCGCGTCGCCCATCTGCTCGCCACGGCGATCCTGCGCGGCGACTACGCGCCCGAATCGACGCTGCCGCGCGAAGCCGAACTGATGGAATCGTTCGGCGTGAGCCGCACCGTGCTGCGCGAGGCGCTGCGCACGCTGACGTCGAAGGGGCTCGTCGAATCGCGTCCGAAGGTTGGCACGCGCGTGCGGCCGCGCGTCGCGTGGAACCTGCTCGATGCCGACTTGCTCGATTGGTACGCGCGCGTCGCCGAGCCGATGACGTTCGCGCTGAAGCTCCAGGCGATGCGCGAGATGATCGAGCCGTTTGCGGCCGAACTCGCGGCGCGCGTGCATACCGGCGAGACGCTGGGCCTCATCGAAGACGCTCACGCGGCGATGGCGGCGGCGCAGAACGTCGACGAATGGGTGCGCGCGGATCTGCGTTTTCATTTGAGCGTGCTGAACGCGTGCAGCAACGAGTTGCTGCTGCCGCTCGGCACGTTGATCGAGCGCACGCTCGAAGGGCAGTTGCGGTTGAATGCGAAGCGAGCGGACGTGTTCAACGCGTCGCTTGCCGAGCACACGGCCGTATTCGATGCGATCAGGGCACGCGACGCGCAGGGCGCGCGGCGCGCGATGGCCGATTTGCTCGGCACGACGCGCGGACGGATCGAAAGGTGATGTCCGCAGCGCAACACGAGGCCGCGTCGTGCGCGGCAAATCGAGTTCGCCGAGAATCCGCCGAGATCCCTCACGACAGTCCGACGATGGATGAGAAAACCCTGGCGGCCTACGACCAGGCCGCAGCGTCGTTCGCCGACGATTGGATCGGCGGTTCGATCGCGAGGCAGTGAGCGCGTCGTCGGGCAAGCGGATTCATCGCCTCGTCGTGAAGAAGGCGGAGAGTTGAGCCGGCGTCTGGCAGTGCCGTTTACGCGCGGCCTGCTCTAGTTCGTTTGACTTACAGCATTCGTACGTACGCTTGGCAACTGCGCGATGTTCGCCGTTCGTGAAAGGATGCGTGCAATCGCGAACAGACCTCGGCACGTTAAAACTGCTGAACCACGAGCGCAGACGCGCGATAGGAAGCAGACGATGGACCCTCGATCAATCGAACCCCAAACGGCGAAGGCGCCGGCGAAGAAGGGCCCGTCCAAGCGGATGCTGAACATGCTTTCGGTCCTGGTCGGGCTGGCGACGTTTGCCGGTGGATTGGCGTGGATTATTTACGCCGAGTTGCCGATCTTCGCGATTCCGCTGGTTAGCTGCGTGCCGGTGATCGCGGCGGTGGCGTTTCGCAATTGCTGGGACTGAGCGGGTTCGAACGGGGCAGGCTTGCCGAAGTGATAGCCCTGCATGAACGTGCGTCCGAGCAGGACCGTCAGCCAGATGGTGTTAGCCAGACGCTGGGCGATCTGATGGTCGGTCAGGGTGGCAATCATCTTCCTGCGTCTCGACCAGATCCACAGGCGCACCACGCATGCGGCGCAGAGCGTGAAGGGGAGGTATTCGCAGAGCAGTGTGGGCGCTTTTCCGATGTGGGTGATGGCGACCGCGACGCTGTTGATGACGAGAATCAGATAAAGCAGCGGCAACTGCCTCGAAAATGCCTCGAACTGGGAGCGCATGAGCAAGCGGTGCTCCCCTCGGGCTTTCGGCATCAATCTGGTAAGACGCATTTTGGTCATCCGGCTTGAACCCGATCTTGTGCGACGCGGCTGAAATCGGATGAGCGCGAGGTCGCGCTTGCGCAAAATCTTTTCCCGCCTTTTTTTCGCTGGCGGGAAGTTTCGAGTGCGGGGCTTGCGTGAGGCTCGTCACATGGCGTGTCCGTCACATGCCCGCGCAGACGTTACGGGGCCGGAAATGACGAAAGGGTTACAAGCTTCCGCTTGTAACCCTTTGATCGCGTATCAGACGGAGTCGAAGGTCTTCAGCAGATCCGACATGGCCTTCTTGCAGTTGCTCTGAGTGGGGGCGTCGGCGCGCAGCGCGGCCAATGCGCGGTCGATGGCCTTGTCGACGGTGTGCCAGTCCTGCGGCGAGCGCGGCTTCAAGCCGGCTTCGGCCGAGTCCCATGCGACTTCCAAGTCCTTGATCCGTGCTTTCGCTGCCGGAAGGTCGCCCTTGTCCACGGTGGCGGCGACGTCGGCCGCAATGCTGCGAAAGGCGGTCAAGTCGCCCAGCCGGGATGCTGTCTTTGCCTGGACTGGCGAGTTGGCTTCAGGCGCCGCCGAAGCCGTGCTTGCTGCAGCCGTGCCGGCTGGCTTGGAGCATCCGGCCGCAAGGGCCAGGACGGCGATGGCCGATGTTGCGGCTACAGGGCGGACGAGTGAAAGTAGGTCGCGCATGATTTTTTCCTTGAATTGCGGCGGGGAGGTTATTGGACGGCTTGCGCGTTGCGGCGGCCGCCCGCACTGAACTGCTCGACGGCCACCAGCATCACGATCACGGTCAGGAAGAGGACGCTGGTCCACATGGCGCCCATGCCGATGCCGCCGTAGGTCCTGGCCTGCGTCAGCAAATCGCCGAGCGCGGCGCCAAAGGGGCGCGTCAGGATGTACCCGAGCCAGAAGGTCAGCACGGCATTGCCGCCCATGCGCCAGGCCGCGTACGTGACGGCAATCAGCGCGCCGAACGACACGGCGCCCCACGCGAAGCCAAGACTGAGCGCTTCGGTTGCCAGATCGCCTGCCGCGGTGCCGAGCGCAAACGTGCAGAGGATGGCGGCCCAATAAAACAGCTCGCGGCTGCGCGTGACGATTTCGTGAATGGAGAGGGTGCGCTCCACGCGATACCAGACCGCGAAAATCGCGGCGAGCGCCACGGCAAACGCCGATGTGCTGACGTACAAGCTGATGCCGAGTCCATCGGTGAGCAAGTCGGTGATCTGGGTGCCGACAATGCTCACCAGGACGACCGACAGCCAGTAAAGCCAAGGCGTGTAGCGCCGCGTGCGCAACTGCGCAACGAGGGCGGCTGCCAGCAGCGCGCCCATGACCGCGCGGGTCGCGCCTTGGCCCCAGCCGGCATCGACCGCCAGAAAGTCGGCGCCCGTTTCGCCGACCGTGGTCGACATGATCTTGATGATCCAAAACGACAGGGCGATTTCGGGGACTTTGCTGAGCCAGCTTGTCGATGTGGGTGTCGGCAGTGCATTCATCGTGGTCTCTCAGTCGAGGTGAACGGGATGTGCGCTAGTCTGGCAAGTCAGGCTTAGGGCAGTCATAGGCCGTTTGCCTGCGCATGCGTTGGCCGATTGACGGGACGAGGACGCGCCGACGATGTCGAATGGAAGGCGGATGCGGGGGGATGTGCTGTGATTGGCTGCCGCTCGGAGACCGGTCACCCAATTTCTGGCCGCGCGGTTCGAGCGCAAAGAAAAAGCCGCTGAACCTTGCGGACCAGCGGCTTTTTGCATTTGGTGGCGAATCAGGGACTCGAACCCCGGACCTGCGGATTATGATTCCGTCGCTCTAACCGACTGAGCTAATTCGCCAAAGAAAACGAATTATGATGGCGGCTGGGCGGCCTGTCAACCCCTCCCTCGCAATTTTCTGCCGCCGCGCCATCTGGCGGCCTGAGAGCCGCCTCCGAGCCCACGCCCGCTCAATCGCGCGAATAAATATTCGAGTCCTTGGTCTCCTTGACGAACAGCATGCCGATCACGAACGTGATCAGCGCCACCACGATCGGATACCAGAGCCCCGAGTAGATGTCGCCCCGCGCCGCGACGATCGCGAACGCCGTCGCCGGCAGGAAGCCGCCGAACCAGCCATTGCCGATGTGATACGGCAGCGACATCGACGTGTATCGAATCCGCGTCGGGAACATCTCCACGAGCATCGCCGCGATCGGGCCGTACACCATCGTCACCAGGATCACGAGGATCGTCAGGATCACGACCGTCATCGGCCAGTTCAACTGCGCCGGGTTGGCCTTCGCCGGGTAGCCGGCGCTCTTGAGCGTCGTACCGAGCGCCTTGTCGAACGCCTTGCCCTTGTCCTTCGCGTCGGCGGCCTTGCCGTCGTAGGTGTCGATCACCGTATCGCCAACCTTGATCTGCGCGAGCGAACCGGCCGGCGCCGCCACGTTCGTGTAGTTCAAGCCGGCCTTCGAGAGCGCGCCCTTCGCGATGTCGCACGAGCTCGTGAACTTCGCCGTGCCAACCGGGTTGAACTGGAACGAGCACTCGTCAGGATTGGCGATGACCACGATCGGCGACTTCTGCGTCGCGGCTTCGAGCGCCGGGTTCGCGAAGTGCGTGAGCGCCTTGAAGAGCGGGAAGTACACGAGCGCCGCGATCAGGCAGCCGGCCATGATGATCGGCTTGCGGCCGATCCGGTCCGACAGCGAGCCGAAGAACACGAAGAACGGCGTGCCGATCAACAGCGCCAGCGCGATCAGGATGTTGGCGCTCGTGCCGTCCACCTTCAGCGTCTGCGTCAGGAAGAAGAGCGCATAGAACTGGCCCGTGTACCACACCACGGCCTGTCCGGCCGTCAAGCCGACCAGCGCCAGAATCACGATCTTCAGGTTCTTCCACTGGCCGAACGCTTCGGTCAGCGGCGCCTTCGAGGTCTTGCCTTGCGACTTGATGCGCAGGAACGCCGGCGATTCGTTGAGCTGCAGCCGGATCCAGACGGACACCGCAAGCAGGATCAGTGACGCGACGAACGGCACGCGCCAGCCCCAGGTACCGAACGCTTCCTCGCCGATCGACGTGCGCACGCCTAGGATGACGAGCAGCGACAGGAACAGGCCGAGCGTCGCGGTCGTTTGGATCCACGACGTGTAGTAGCCGCGCCGGTTGGCCGGTGCGTGTTCGGCGACATAGGTCGCCGCACCGCCGTACTCGCCGCCGAGCGCGAGGCCCTGCAAGAGCCGCATCGCGATGAAGATCACCGGCGACGCGAAGCCGATCGCCGCATAGCCGGGCAGGAAGCCGACGATGAACGTCGACAGGCCCATGATGACGATCGTGATCAGGAACGTGTACTTGCGGCCGACGAGGTCGCCGAGGCGTCCGAACACGATCGCGCCGAACGGCCGCACCGCGAAGCCGGCGGCGAAGCCGAGCAGCGTGAAGATGAACGCCGCGGTTGGGTTGACGCCGGAAAAGAAGCTCTTGCTGATGTAGATGGCCAGCGAGCCGGCCAGGTAGAAGTCGTACCACTCGAAAACGGTGCCGAGCGACGAGGCGAAGATCACCCGCTTTTCGTCGCTTGTCATCGGCGCGTGCGAAATTTGACCGCCAACGGTTGCCATGTGTTGTCTCCAATTTTGATATACGCGCAGGGAGCGCTGGGTAACGCGTCCCGTCGATGATTATTGGAGCGGAAACTTACGGCGCACTGACGCGAAATCTCAAAATGGGGTCCGTTGCGTGAAGGTGCGATCTGCGTCGTTTTTCATCTAATTTCGTGTATTTTCTCAGCAACGTCGCCCATATGGGGTTTTTGCTGTGCTTGGCGGCAGGCGAAAACGGACGTGCTCAGGGTAAGTCCTGAATCGGCGCCGAGGTCCTCAAGCTGACTCGCACGAGTGTTCCGGCCAAGCGCGGCTCGGATTGATAGACGTTGTCGTCGATTGTGAGCGCGCCGCCGTGCATCGTCGCGATCTCGCGGACGATCGCGAGCCCGAGCCCGCTGCCGTCGCCTTCGCGGCCCAGTATCCGATAGAACCGCTCGAGCACCCGGGTGCGCTCGGCGGGCGGAATGCCCGGCCCGGTGTCTTCGACTTCGAGGTGCACTTCCTGATTCGGCCCGTCGAGCCGTACGCGAACCGTAATGCGGCCGCCTTCGGGCGTATAGCGGATCGCGTTGTCGAGCAGGTTCGACAACATCTCGCGCAGCATGACCGCATTGCCGTCCACCGTGACCGGCGCGTCCGGCCCCTCGTAGCCGAGATCCATTTGCTTGGCGAGCGCGGGCTGCACCCAGTCGCGCACGGCGAGCCGCGCCAGCTCGGACACCTCGACCGGCGCGAACGCCTGCCCTGACATCCGGTTCTCGGCGCGCGCGAGCGCGAGCAATTGCGTGACGAGGCGGGCGGCATGCTCCGAGCTCGTCGCGATCTGTTCGAGCGAGCGACGCACCTCGGCCGACACGTCTTGCCGCAGCGCCAGTTCTGCCTGCGTGCGCAGGCCGGCGAGCGGCGTCTTCATCTGATGCGCGGCGTCCGCGATGAAGCGTTTTTGCAGCTCCATGTTCTGCGCGAGACGCGTGAGCAAGTCGTTGAACGAGGTGACGAGCGGCTCGATTTCGGGCGGCGCGCGCCGCGCTTCGAGCGGCGAAAGGTCGTCGAGCCGCCGCGCGCGCAGGTTCGATTGCAGCGCGGTGAGCGGCGCGAGGCCGCGCGACAGCCCGAACCAGACGAGGACGATCGCAAGCGGCAGGATCACGAACTGCGGGAGGATCACGCCTTTGATGATGTCGTTGGCGAGTTGGCTGCGCTTGTCGAGCGTCTCGGCCACCTGCACGAGCACGGGCGCGCCGCAGCCCGCCCCGTGGGTGCGGGCCAGGAAGTCCTCGCAGGGGGACTGCGCGCCGGATGCGTGCGGAAACTCGACGGTCGTGTAGGCGACGCGGATGTCGTTGCCGTGCAGCATGTCGTCGCGGAACTCGACGATGCCCGGCTGCGGGCGGTCGTCTTCGTGCGGCAGCGGCAGGTCGGCATCGCCGCCGACCAGCTCGCCGCGCGTGCCGAGCACCTGGTAGTAGAGCTTGTCGACGTTGTCGGCGGAGAGGAAGTCGCGCGTCGACGCGGGCAGCGACAGCTCGGCCACGCCGTTGACGGGCTGGATCTGCCGGGCGAGCACATACACGTCGGTTTCGAGCGCGCGGTCGAACGGGCCGTTGGCGATCGTCTTCGCGACGAGATACGTGACGGCGATGCTCATCGGCCACAGCAGCAAGAGCGGCGCGAGCATCCAGTCGAGAATCTCGCCGAAGAGCGAGCGCGGGCGCGCTTGCTCTTCGGCCTCGGTTTCGTCGGGCGGCGCGAACGGGTTCGCGTAGGTGGCGTCGCGGAGCTCGTCGGGATCCGCCGCGCGCGCGGCCGCAGGCTCCAGCGGCGGGAGCGCCGGACGCTCTGCGGGTGCCGCGGCGCGCTCCGCGGAAGCTGGGGAGGCCATGTGACGCCTCTACTTGGACGAGTGATTCGCCGGCGACTTGGCCAAGCCGTTCGAGGCCGCGTCCGAAGCGCCGGATGACGGTGCCGCGGCCGCCGGCGCGGCTTTCTCGAGGCAGTAGCCGAGGCCGCGCACGGTGATGATGCGCACGCCGCTCGGCTCGATCTTCTTGCGCAGCCGGTGCACGTAGACTTCGATCGCGTTGTTGCTGACTTCCTCGCCCCATTCGCAGAGATGGTCGACGAGCTGTTCCTTCGACACGAGCCTGCCGATCCGTTGCAGCAGCACTTCGAGCAAGCCGAGCTCGCGCGCGGAAAGGTCGATCACCTGATCGTTCACGGTCGCGATGCGGCCGACCTGGTCGAACGCGAGCGAGCCGTGCCGCACGACAGTCGGCCCGCCGCCCGCGCCGCGGCGCGTGAGCGCGCGCACGCGCGCTTCGAGCTCGTTCAAGTCGAACGGTTTTGCCATGTAGTCGTCGGCGCCGAGGTCGAGGCCTTTCACGCGTTCGTCGACGCTGTCGGCGGCGGTGAGGATCAGCACCGGCAGGTTCGAATTGCGCGCGCGCAGCCGGCGCAGCACTTCGAGGCCCGACAGCCGCGGCAGCCCGAGATCGAGGATCAGCAGGTCGAAGGTTTGCACCGAGAGAGCGGCGTCGGCTTCGGCGCCGCCCTTCACGTGATCGACGGCATAGCCCGATTGGCGGAGTGATCTGACGAGACCGTCCGCGAGTATGCTGTCATCTTCTGCAATGAGAATTCGCATGATGTGCCGCTGCCGCGTTGCAGTCACCGCGGCACCGCGCTGTGCCACAGCTTTGCCCGGCGCACGGCGGTCTCCGAATATCGTGTGGTTTTGGCTGTCCGATCGTACCCGGTTGTCAATACGCAAAGGCGATGCAGATGCGCGTTGGCTCGGGCTTGCAAAAACCACTGTTTTTTTATACAGTGTCTGCGTTTCGTGCGCTGGTTTGGCGGTATGCCGCTCAAGGCTTGCGCACCCACCTCAGACGCCGTTCATCATAGCAAAGGACGATTCATGGAAGAAAGCAAGAAAGGCTCGGCTGGACTGACTGCTGAAAAGAGCAAGGCACTCGCTGCGGCGCTCGCGCAGATCGAAAAGCAGTTCGGCAAGGGGTCGGTCATGCGGCTCGGCGACGGCGAGGTGGCCGAAGATATTCAAGTCGTGTCGACGGGCTCGCTCGGTCTCGATATCGCGCTCGGCGTCGGCGGCCTGCCGCGTGGCCGCGTGGTCGAAATCTACGGGCCGGAATCGTCGGGCAAGACCACGCTGACGCTGCAAGTCATCGCCGAAATGCAGAAGCTCGGCGGCACCGCGGCGTTCATCGACGCGGAACACGCGCTCGACATCAACTATGCCAGCAAGCTTGGCGTGAACGTGTCCGATCTGCTGGTCTCGCAGCCGGATACGGGCGAACAGGCGCTGGAAATTGCCGACGCGCTGGTGCGCTCGGGCTCGATCGACATGATCGTGATCGACTCGGTCGCGGCGCTCGTGCCGAAGGCCGAAATCGAAGGCGAGATGGGCGATTCTCTGCCGGGTCTGCAAGCGCGCCTGATGTCGCAGGCGCTGCGCAAGCTCACCGGCACGATCAAGCGCACGAACTGCCTCGTGATCTTCATCAACCAGATCCGCATGAAGATCGGCGTGATGTTCGGCAACCCGGAAACCACCACGGGCGGCAACGCGCTGAAATTCTACGCGTCGGTGCGACTCGACATCCGCCGCGTCGGTTCGATCAAGAAGAACGACGAAGTGATCGGCAACGAAACGCGCGTGAAGGTCGTCAAGAACAAGGTGGCGCCGCCGTTCCGCGAAGCGATCTTCGATATTCTTTATGGCGAAGGCATTTCGCGCCAAGGCGAAGTCATCGATCTCGGCGTGCAGGCGAAGATCGTCGACAAGGCGGGTGCGTGGTACAGCTATAACGGCGAGCGCATCGGCCAGGGCAAGGACAACGCACGCGAATTCCTGCGCGAGAATCCCGATATCGCGCTCGAAATCGAAAACCGCATCCGCGAGTCGCTTGGCGTGAACGCGATGCCGGCGGGCGCTGCGGAAGGCGCCGAAGTCGCGGACGAAAAGGAGTAAGCATCGCGTGATGCGCAAGGGCCGGGCGGCGTCGAATGCAGGGCGCGGTAGAGCAGGGCGCGAAGCGACCGGCGACTCGGCTGGCCCTGGCCCCCGTGATGGTTCCGACGCGGCGAATACTGGGCCCGCAACCGGTCAAGCGACTGAAAGCACCTATACGCGTTCGCGTCGAGAGCCTTCTGCCTCATCTGATCAGTCTTCCGGGCGTTCGAAGAAGCCCGCCCGCTCTTTGAAGGCTCGCGCCCTCGACTATCTGTCGCGACGCGAATACAGCCGCTCCGAGCTTTCGCGCAAGCTCGCCCCCTTTGCCGAAGAGGCAGACGCGCTCGAAACGCTGCTCGATTCGCTCGAGAGCGAAGGCTGGCTATCCGATTCGCGCTTTGCCGAAAGCCTCGTGCATCGCCGCGCGGCGCGCATGGGCACGAGCCGGATCGTCGGCGAACTGCGGCGCCACGCGGTGGGCGACGCCTTGATCGAAGAAGTCGGCGCGCAACTTCGCGAAACCGAGCTGGCTCGCGCGCAAGCCGTCTGGCGCAAGAAGTACGGACAGTGTCCCGAGACGCCGGCCGAGCGCGCAAAGCAGGCGCGCTTTTTGGCCATGCGCGGTTTCTCCCGCGCGACGATCGTCAAAATCCTGAAGGGTGACGACGACGAATGGGACGACGAGTAACGGGGGCGTGTAATTGCGACCTGTGACGTGGGCGTCCTACACCGACGCATAACTGGGACGACCAACGGCGGCGCGTCAATGCGGCGCGTAACCGCGACGACTAACGGTTGCGATCGGTGCAACCGTCCGTACCCGCCACGGCCTCGGCTTATGGGGACCTCGGTCTATCACAAATACCCAGTATGCTAAAATTCGCGGGTTTTCCCACTCAGCCGTTTCCTCTCGCATGCCGCTTTCCCCGCCCGTGTCGCGCAAGTTGCGCCATCGCCGCGCAATTCGAGCGGAAGCGTTCGAGCGTGAAGACGGCTTGTGGGACATCGAGGCGTGCTTGACCGACCACAAGCCGCGTGACGTGGCGCTTGCGCCCGGTGTCCGGCCCAACGGCCTGCCGATCCATGAACTCTGGCTTCGCATCACGATCGATCGCAAGCTCAACGTCGTCGACGCCGAAGCGTCGTCCGACTGGGTGCCCTATCCCGGTCACTGCGAAGCCGCCAATCCCGCCTATCGCGCCCTCATCGGGCTTAACCTGTTGCAGAATTTCCGTCGCGAAGCGAACCGTCTCCTGGGCGGTACCGCGGGATGCACGCACCTCACCGAACTATGCGCCGTCCTGCCGACCGCTGCGATTCAGGCCTTCGCGGGTGACGTCTGGAACACGCGCGGCGATTCGCCGGATGAGGCAAGCCAGCACGGCACGAGCGACGCCGCGAACGCCAAGCCGCCGTTTCAGCTCGATCGCTGTCAGGCTTTGCGGTTCGACGGCGAAGCGGTACGCCAGTTTTATCCCCGCTGGTACGGCCAAGCGCCGCGCGCAGCCGAACGCCGCGATGCGGCGCTAGCTGCCGGCAGCGGAGAAGGCAGCACAGATACCAAAGTCGAGGCGCTCGCCTCGAAATAAAATTAGCGTAATCGAAGTTCAATCCCACTCTCAGACTGAAGGAATCACGCATGAAGATTCACGAGTACCAGGGTAAGGAAATCCTGCGGAAATTCGGGGTCGCGGTACCGCGCGGCAAGCCGGTGTTCTCGGTGGAAGATGCGGTCAAGGCCGCTGAAGAGTTGGGCGGCCCGGTGTGGGTCGTCAAGGCTCAGATCCACGCGGGCGGACGTGGCAAGGGCGGCGGCGTGAAGGTCGCCAAGTCGCTGGATCAGGTGCGTGAATATGCGAACCAGATCCTCGGCATGCAGCTCGTCACGCACCAGACCAGCCCGGAAGGCCAGAGGGTAAATCGTCTCTTGATCGAAGAAGGCGCCGACATCAAGAAGGAGCTGTACGTTGGCCTCGTGATCGATCGCGTGTCGCAGAAGGTCGTCGTGATGGCTTCGAGCGAAGGCGGGATGGACATCGAAGAAGTCGCCGCGAAGACGCCGGAGGCGATCCACAAGGTGGCAGTCGACCCGTCGAAGGGCCTGCTGGATTCGGAAGCCGACGATCTCGCGAAGAAGATCGGCGTGCCCGACGCCTCGATCCCGCAAGCGCGCGCGATCCTGCAAGGCCTCTACAAGGCCACGTGGGAAACCGACGCATCGCTCGCCGAAATCAATCCGCTGATCCTGACGGGCGACGGCAAGGTGATCGCACTCGACGCCAAGTTCAACTTCGATTCGAACGCGCTCTTCCGTCATCCGGAAATCGTCGCGTACCGCGATCTGGACGAAGAGGATCCGGCTGAAATCGAAGCGTCGAAGTTCGACCTCGCGTACATCTCGCTCGACGGCAACATCGGCTGCCTCGTGAACGGCGCCGGCCTCGCGATGGCGACGATGGACACCATCAAGCTGTTCGGCGGCGAGCCGGCCAACTTCCTCGACGTCGGCGGCGGCGCGACGACCGAGAAAGTGACCGAAGCGTTCAAGCTGATGCTCAAGAACCCGGGCCTGAAGGCGATCCTCGTGAACATCTTCGGCGGCATCATGCGCTGCGACGTGATCGCGGAAGGCGTAATCGCCGGTTCGAAGGCGGTGAACCTGAACGTGCCGCTCGTCGTGCGCATGAAGGGCACCAACGAAGACCTGGGCAAGAAGATGCTCGCCGAGTCCGGCCTGCCGATCATTTCGGCGGACAGCATGGAAGAAGCGGCGCAGAAGGTCGTCGCGGCTGCCGCGGGCAAATAAGGGCGCTTCCAAGAAAACGCCGGGCCGCCCCAAGTTTTCCGCCCCGGAGGAAGTCCCCTTGGGGGATTGACCCACTCGGGGGGCTTGGCGCGCAGCGCCAGGTTTGGGGGCGCCTTAATGGATACGCATGGCGGCGCGAGTGCGTCCGCGTCGGAGGGCTCAAGGCCGCGACGAGGACGCAGCAACGCGAGGCCAAACGAACAGAGGTCAATACATGTCGATTCTGATCAACAAAGACACCAAGGTCATCACGCAGGGCATCACCGGCAAGACCGGCCAGTTCCACACGCGCGCATGCCGCGAATACGCGAACGGCCGCGAAGCGTACGTCGCGGGCGTGAACCCGAAGAAGGCCGGCGAAGATTTCGAAGGCATTCCGATCTACGCGAGCGTCAAGGAAGCGAAGGCTGAAACGGGCGCGACCGTGTCGGTCATCTACGTGCCGCCGGCAGGCGCCGCTGCGGCGATCTGGGAAGCGGTGGAAGCCGATCTCGATCTCGCGATCTGCATCACCGAAGGCATTCCGGTTCGCGACATGATCGAAGTGCGCGACCGCATGCGCCGCGAAAACCGCAAGACGCTCTTGCTCGGACCGAACTGCCCGGGCACGATCACGCCGGACGAGCTCAAGATCGGCATCATGCCGGGCCACATCCACCGCAAGGGCCGCATCGGCGTCGTGTCGCGTTCGGGCACGCTGACGTATGAAGCCGTGGCGCAACTGACGGCGCTCGGCCTCGGCCAATCGTCGGCGGTCGGCATCGGCGGCGACCCGATCAATGGCCTCAAGCACATCGACGTGATGAAGATGTTCAACGACGATCCGGATACGGACGCCGTCATCATGATCGGCGAAATCGGCGGCCCGGACGAAGCGAACGCGGCGTACTGGATCAAGGACAACATGAAGAAGCCGGTGGTCGGCTTCATCGCGGGCGTGACGGCGCCTCCGGGCAAGCGCATGGGCCACGCCGGCGCGCTGATCTCGGGCGGTGCCGATACGGCCGATGCGAAGCTCGAAATCATGGACGGCTGCGGCATCAAGGTGACGCGCAACCCGTCGGAAATGGGCCGCCTGTTGAAGTCGATTCTGTAATCGACAGCCGTCCCAAGACGGGACTCAAGCCTCAAGCAAAAAACGCCGGTTCGCCGGCGTTTTTTGTTATTCTTGCGAAATCCTTTCGTAAGATGGCGGACCCGAAGCGAGGGAGCAAACATTGCTTCCTCGCTTTTTCGTTGGCCGCTTGATCGTCGCCGGCAGGCGGCATTTTTACCGACTCTCCATGCTCGAATTCTTTGCAACGCTCCATTGGGGCGCGGTTATCCAGATCGTCGTCATCGACATCCTGCTCGGCGGCGACAACGCGGTCGTGATCGCGCTTGCCTGCCGCAACCTGCCGCAGCAGCAGCGTGTGCGCGGCGTGCTGTGGGGCACCGCGGGCGCGATCGTCTTGCGGGTCGCGCTGATTTCGTTTGCCGTGGTGCTGCTCGACGTGCCGCTCTTGAAGTTCGCGGGCGGCTTGCTGCTCTTGTGGATCGGCGTGCGTCTGATGGCGCCCGCGCACGATGTGCACGAAAACATCAAGCCTGCCGACAAGCTGCTGTCCGCGATCAAGACCATCGTGATTGCCGATGCGGTGATGAGCCTTGACAACGTGATCGCCATCGCCGGCGCGGCAGAAGCCGCCGATCCGCAGCACCGGATCGCGCTCGTGATCTTCGGCCTCGTGTTCAGCATTCCGCTGATCGTGTGGGGGAGCACGCTGGTGCTGAAGCTGCTCGATCGCTTCCCGGTCATCGTCACGCTTGGCGCGGCGCTGCTCGGCTGGATCGCGGGCGGTCTCATCATCAACGATCCGGCAGGCGACCGCTGGCCGCTGCTCGATACGCCCGCCGCCGAATACGGCGCGCACATTGCGGGCGCGCTGTTCGTGGTCGTCGTCGGGTATTGTTTCAAGCGGCGAGCCGTGCGACGTGAAAGCGCCGGTGCCTCCGGCTCGGGCTCTTCCGGCGCGCGCTAGCGGGCCGCGCATTGGCCGTCCGGCCGAATGCCGCGTGCTACCCCCGCTGGCTACGATGAAGACGCCTGCCCAGTTTCCGGGCAGGCGTCTTCATTTAGGGAGCCTGCCGATGTTCGTTTTTTCTCTCCTCCGTTTTTCGGGCCGCGCTGGCGGCATGCCTGTGTTTCTTTCCGAGCCATGGGGTGCACGCGTCGTCCGAGCTTGCCGCAAGGCCGGTTTTACGCTGATCGAATTGATGATCGTGCTCGCGATCGTCGGGGTCATTGCGGCGTACGCGATCCCCGCTTACCAGGACTATCTGGCGCGCAGCCGCGTGGGCGAGGGCTTGTCGCTGGCGTCGTCGGCGCGCCTTGCGGTCGCCGAGAACGCAGCTAGCGGCAATGCGCTCGCCGGCGGCTACTCGGTGCCCCCGGCCACGCGCAACGTCGAATCGGTTCGAATCGACGACGATACCGGCCAGATCACCGTGAGCTATACGACGCGCGTTGCTCCGGAAGGCTCCAATACGCTCGTGCTGGTGCCGTCGCTGCCCGACAACGCGGAGACGCCGACGGCGCGCGTCGCGCTATCGAAGGGCGTGGCGCTCGCCGGTTCGGTGACGTGGGAGTGCTTCGCGGGCGGCAAGAGCGCGTCTTCGTTGCCGGCGCCTGGGGCGGGTCCGACGCCGTCCGATGCGCCGACGCTGCCGGCGAATCTGGCGCCGCCCGAGTGCCGCGCGTGAAGGCGATGGGGCAGGGTGGCCGCCCGGCGGGGCGGGGGCGTAGTTCCGCTCCGGGCGAAATTGGGGGCGAGCGGGCGGTCGCTCGCGCGGTGCGTCTGTTGACACTTCGGATGGGGCCGCCGCAACACGCGGCTCCCGAATTAGCCGATATTCCCGCCGTCCGGCGCACAGTGAAAGGTTTTTTTTGTATAGTGCGCCGGTTGCAGACGCCTCCGGTTCCTCATGCCCTCCCCCTTTGCACGTTATTTGTCGCTGGCTTTGCTGGCTTTCGCGTTGATTCTTCCCTACGCGGTCACCAACCATACCTATCCGATTCCGACTTTCTATGCGGAATTCACGGCGCTCGCGCTGTACCTGCTGGTCGGCGCCGGCGTCCTGTTCCTCGTGAACAGCGCGCGGCCGCGTATTCCGTATGCCTCGCCCGTTGTCTCGCTCGTGCCGCTCGCGTTCGGCCTATTGCTCGTCGCGCAGACTTTCTTGTTGCCTGTCGCGCAGCCGTCGATGAACTGGCTTGGCGCCGGCTTCCTGCTCGCTGCCTTCTTGGCTGTGCATGCGGGCTATGGGTTTGCCCGCGCGGGCTTGTCCGAAGACGCGTTGCGCTGGGCCGCCGGCGCGTTGATCGTCGGCGCGCTCTTCGCCGTGTTTAGCCAGCTCGTCCAGCTCTTTCACGCGGAGGTGCGTTTCTCGCCTTTCGTCGTCGCCTACAACATCACCGTCGAGCGCCGGCCGTTCGGCAACATGGCGCAGGCGAATCACCTCGCCACCGTGATCGCGTTCGGCATGGCCGGCGCGATGTTCCTCGCGCAAACGCGCCGGCTCAACCTGCTCGTGTGGGCGTCGGTGTCGGCGATCTGCGCGGTGGGACAGGCGCTCACCGTATCGCGCGGGCCCTGGCTGCAGACCGCGGTGATCGTCGTCGCGGGGTTCTGGATGGCGGCGGCCGAATCGCGCCGGCACGGCGGCGCGCGGCGCAATACGCGCGAATGGCTGATCCCGTTCGCGCTCGCCGTGATCTTTCTCGCCGTGAACGTGGCGGTGCGCTGGGCGAATGTGCACTACCACCTCGATCTTGCCGTATCGGCGGCGGACCGCTTCAAGGACCAAGGCCAGATCGCGCCGCGCATCGCGTTGTGGAAATACGGCCTGACGATGTTCAAGTCGCATCCGCTTCTCGGTGTCGGCTGGGGTGAGTTTCCGCGCTTTCAGTTCGCGTTCGCGAAGGCGCTCGGCGGCGTCGAGATCGCGAACAACTCGCACGACATTTTCATCGACCTGCTCGCAAAGTCCGGCCTGATCGGCCTGGGCATCCTCTTGATCGGCCTTCTGGCGTGGCTCGTGCGCGTGCTCGTCGCGCCGCAATGCGCGCCTCGCGTCTTCGGTCTTGCGCTGATTGGCGTGTTGCTGATGCATGCGCTCGTCGAATATCCGCAGCAATACATGTTCTTCCTGCTGCCGGCGATGTTCGTCTTCGGGCTGCTCGAGAGCAGGCCGCTGCGCTTCGTGCCGGGCGGATTGTCGCTCGGCATCCAGGTGGTGCTCGTGGTCGGCGGTCTGGCTGCGCTGTATCCGATCTTGCGCGACTACCAGCGCGCCGAAGTGCTGTACTACGGCGCGCGTCCCGCGGAAGAATATCGCGCCGATCCGTCGTTCCTGTTTGGCGCGTGGGGCGAGTACGGCATGGCGACGCTGCTGCCGATCGACCGCAACGATCTGCCGGTGAAGCTCGCCATGCACAAGCAGGCGATTGCGCTATTGCCGGGCGAGACCGTGTTGCGCCGCTACGCCGTGCTTCAGGCGCTCGACGGGCAGCAGAGCGCCGCCTTCGATACGGTGGACCGTCTGAAGATCTTCGCGGAGGAACTGCACGACTGGCCGTCGCAACTCGCTTCGCTCTACGCGTTGAGCGACGAGCAGCAGGCGGTGCTGGCCGGCTTCAAGGCCGAGCTGGTGAAGAAGTACGGCGTGCCGCCGAAGGACGCCAACCAGGACGAAGACGATAGCGACGATTGATCGTATCGCCGCAACTGCTCTTGAAATGCGCCGGCGCAAGCACGCCGGCGCGATCCCCGCAATCGTGCCGAACCGGCCGGGGGGCGGCCCCAACCGGTACCTGCGCGCGATAGCCGCGTTACTGCGAAGCCTCTGGCACGGACACGTAGGTGCCCGTCAGCGTCTTTTCGAATTCGGCGCTTCCGGCCATTACGGCGCGACCCAAACCCCCGACTTACCACCGTGCTTCTCCAGCACCTTCACATCGGTGATCGTCATCCCGCGGTCCACCGCCTTGCACATGTCGTAGACCGTCAGCAAGCCGACCTGCACGGCCGTCAGCGCCTCCATTTCGACGCCGGTGCGGCCAAGTGTCTCGACCTGCGCGGTGCAGACGACGCCCGGCAGCGCGTCGTCGAGCGCGAAATCCACGGTGACGCGCGTCAACGCGAGCGGATGGCACAGCGGGATCAGATCGGCCGTGCGCTTCGCGCCCTGGATTGCGGCGATGCGCGCGACGCCGAGCACGTCGCCCTTCTTGGCGTTGCCGCTCCGGATCAGCGCGAGCGTTTCGGGCAGCATGCGGATCGAGCCGCGCGCCAGCGCCACGCGCTTCGTTTCCTGCTTGCCGCCGACGTCGACCATATGGGCCTGGCCGGCTGCGTCGAAATGGGTGAGTTCTGGCATGTCGGGCTCCTTCAGAGGGCGCCTATCTTAGCAGCGACTGCGTTTGCGGCAGGCCGCTTCGCGTCATGTCCGGCTACCAGGAAGAGCGGGAAGACAAAAAGGACGGTGAGCGTCCGGTTACTGTGACGCCGGGCTCGCGACGAACCCGAAGCGCGCTTCTACCTCCGAGCGCTGCACCGCCTGCAGCGGCAAGTCGACGCCCGCGCGCCAGTGGAACTGCCCGCCGAGCCCTTCGGCGGACGGCGTCGACGAGTCCGCGAACAAATCGAGGTCATGGTCGTGCAGTACCGCGACGCGTGCCGGGCTTGACGTGTCGGCGAATAGAATCCCGCCTTCGTCGTCCGCGAACACGGCCGAAGGCTCGAACGCGCCGCCCGTCTGATCGGTCAGCGTCAGCGCGCCGCCATTCCCGCCGGCGGCGAGCCGCACGATCCACGGCGTATAGGCCAGCTCGACGTACACGCGCTGCGGTCCGTTCTGAAAGAACCATTGGCCGCGTGGGTCGCACTCGTAGTTGCGGCAGATGAAGCCGATCAGCGCCGGATGGCGGATCGGCGTGCCGCTCGCGCCGGCGGCTTGCGCCGCTTCGTCGCGCATGCGCCAGTTGCCGCGCCTGTCGAGCAGAAGCCAGCCGGTGCAGTGCGGCACGTTCGGCCATTTGGCGAGCGCCTGTTTGACGATTTCATCCATCGATAGCGAAGGGCGTGAGGTAAGAGAAGACTCGGCGCGACAGCCAGTCGATGCGGCCCGGGAATGGTCCCGTCATGAACCCGACGTGACCGCCTGCGTCGGGCTGGTCGAGTTCGATCGCAGCGGAAACATCGGCGCGCGTCGGCAGCGACGCGCAGGGCAGGAACGGGTCGTTGCGCGCGTTCAGGACGAGCGTCGGCACGGCGACGTGCGGCAGGAGCGGCCGCGTGGTCGCGGACGTCCAATAGTCGTCGGTATTGCGAAAGCCGTGCAGTGGCGCGGTGACGACGTTATCGTACTCGTACATCGTGCGGCACGCGAGCACCGCGTCGCGATCGAAGAGACCCGGGTATTGGTCCAGCTTCAAGAGCGCCTTGCGCTTGAGCGTCTTGAGGAAGCTCTTCGTGTAGACCATCGAAAAGCCCTGCGACAGCGCGCGCCCGCCCGCGTGGACATCGAGCGGCGCCGAGATGGCGGCCGCCGCCGCGACGAACGACGCGTCCTCGCGCCGCTCGCCGAGCCAGCGCAGCAACACATTGCCGCCGAGCGACACACCCGCGACGACGATCGGCCCCTGGTGCACGCGGCGCAGGCGGCGCAGCACCCAGTCGACTTCGTTGCTGTCCGCGAGGTGATAGAAGCGCGGCAGCAGATTGAGCGGTCCGCTGCAACTGCGAAAGTGGGGAACGACGCCGTGCCAGCCGTGCGCGCAGGCCGCCGACATCAGCGTGCGCGCGTAGTGCGAATCCGAATTGCCTTCGAGGCCATGGAACAGCACGAAGAGCGGCGCATTTGCCGCGGGGGCAGCGCTGCCGCGTGCGCGGTAGTCGAGCCAGTCGAGTTCGATGAAGTCGCCGTCGGGCGTGTCCCAGCGCTCGCGCCGGTAGTCGACGGCGGGGCGGCGCCCGAAGAGCGCGGGAACGATGGTCTGCGCGTGGCTCGTCGGGAGCCAGAGCGGCGGGGTGTACAGCATGTCGACCAGCGTATCGCGGGCCGCCCGGCCCGCCGCCGGCATCGACGCTGAGTTCTTATGCGCCGTACTCATGCCATCCCCCCCACAAACTCAATCTCTATCTATCGAGCGCAGCCGCGCGTGCGGTGCGCTCAGTGCAGCGGCCCCTGCCCGTGCCGCAGCTTCGCGGCAAAGTGCGTGGCCGTTTCTTCCGGCATCGGGCTCGCGTGAATGTGCGCGATGCGCCATTCGCCGCGCTCGTGAACCATCACGTACGTCGAGAACACCATGCGCGGCGTGTCGAGCGGGCCGGCCGGCTGGTGCGCTTCGGCGATCGCGTAGACGACGGTGCCGAGACTGTCGTAGACGCGGATGTCGAGCGGCTCGATCGACGCCGGCGACGCCCCCGCTTCCAGTTGAGCCGCGAGCCCCGCACGAATGCTTTCGAGACCGTGCCAGTGCGAGCCGTCCGCGCAGATATAGCTCGCGAAGTCTTCGTCGATCCACAGGCTCATCATGCTGTCGATGCTGCCATCCGTGACGGCCTGGTAGAACGCGTTGAGGGAATCGGCTGCGGCTTCGAAGAGGCGGGCAAAACGTGGCATGGCTCGTTAGTCTCTTGCGCGCGGCGGCGCGCCGTTTCGGTCAGTGATATTGAACGCACAAACGATTCATGGCTTCCGTGCGTCAGCGCTCGCCGAGCAGCATCCCGCGCAGGTCGCCGAATACCTGCTCCGCGCTCAGTTCGCGCAGGCAATTCAAATGGCCCAGCGGACATTCGCGCTGAAAACAGGGACTGCATTCGAGATGCAGCCATTGTACCTTTGCGAGTTCGGACAATGGCGGCGTGTGGCGCGGATCAGTCGAGCCGTAGACGGCCACGAGCGGGCGCCGCAAGGCGGCCGCGACGTGCATGAGACCGGAATCGTTGGTGACGACGGCGCTTGCCCGCGAGATCAGCGCGCAGGCTTCGCCGAGCGACGTTTGTCCGCAGAGGTTGCGCACGTTCGGCGCCCGTTCGGAGATCGCTTGCGCAATGGGGGCGTCCTTGCCCGAGCCGAGCGCGACGATCTGGGTGTACGGAAACGACTGTCCGACGATCTGCGCGAGCGCCGCGAAGTGCTCGGGCGGCCAGCGCTTCGCGCTGCCGTACTCGGCGCCGGGACAGAACACGACGAGCGGCACGCGGGTATCGAGATTGAAGCGCGCCGATGCGCGCGCGGCCTCGTTCAGATCGGACTCGAGCCGCGGCGCCGGCAGGCTTTCCTGCAGCTTCGGAACATTGGCGCCGGGCGCGTAGGCGAGCGCGGCGTAATGGCCGCTCATCGGCGGACGCTCGTCCTTGCGCGGATTCGCGTGGCGCACGTTCAAGAGGCCGTAGCGTTTTTCGCCCGTGTAGCCGATGCGCAGCGAGATGCCCGCCAGCCAGGGGATCAGCGCCGATTTGAGCGAATTCGGCAGCACGTAGGCGGCGTCGTAGCCGACGTCGCGCAGGTCGCTCGCGAGCTGCCAGCGGCGCAGCAGTTGCAGCTTGCCGTGGGCGAGATCGGTCGCGTAGACATCGTGGATTTCCGGCATCCGTTCGAGCACGGGCGCGACCCAGCCGGGCGCGACCGCATCGATGACGATGCGCGGATGAAGCTTCTTCAGCAGCGCAAACAGCGGTTGCGCCATCAATGCGTCACCGATCCAATTCGGTGCGATAACCAACGCGCGACGCATCAGTAGGGATTCCGATGTCGTGTGAAAACGCGGCGCGCGGAGCGCGTCGCGTTTGGATTGTGAGGGGGAGAGGGGCCGCGCTGCGGCCGGTCGGTGCGCCGCGCTCGCGCGCCGCGCCGGCTCAATGGCCCTTGATGACTTCGCCGTCGCGCAGCTTGTAGCGCGTGCTGCAGTACGGGCAACGCGCTTCGCCGTGCGTGACGTCGATGAACACGCGCGGATGCGTCATCTTGCGGTCCATGTTCGGGTTCGGGCAGTACGCCGGCAGATCCTTGGCCGTCAGTTCGACCAGCGGCATTTCCTTGATTTCGCTCATGAGGACAAATTCTCGTGGTATGCGTGTGGGCGCCGCCTGCGTTCCGGGCGGCGCCAGAATTAGATTTTAGTCAGCCAATGCGCGTATTTCGGGTTCTTGCCGGCGACCACATCGAAGAACGCCGATTGCAGCTTCTCGGTGACGGGGCCGCGCGCGCCGCTGCCGATCGTGCGGTTGTCGAGCTCGCGGATCGGCGTGACTTCGGCGGCGGTGCCGGTGAAGAACGCTTCGTCGGCCGTATAGACTTCGTCGCGCGTGATGCGCTTTTCGATCACTTCGATGCCGGCGTCCTTCGCGAGCGTGATGACGGTGTCGCGCGTGATGCCGTCGAGGCACGACGACAGATCGGGCGTGTAGAGCTTGCCGTTGTTCACGAGGAAGAAGTTTTCGCCGGAGCCTTCCGAGACGTAGCCGTCGACGTCGAGCAGCAGCGCTTCGTCGTAGCCGTCGGCGGTGGCTTCCTGGTTCGCGAGAATCGAGTTCACATACCAGCCGGACGCCTTGGCGCGCACCATCGACACGTTCACGTGGTGGCGCGTGAACGACGAGGTCTTCACGCGGATGCCCTTCGCGAGCCCGTCTTCGCCGAGATAGGCGCCCCACGGCCACGCGGCGATGGCGACGTGGATCGTGTTGCCCTTCGCGGACACGCCGAGCTTTTCCGAGCCGACCCAGACGATCGGGCGCAGGTAGCACGATTCGAGCTTGTTCTCGCGGACCACTTCGCGCTGTGCGCCTTCGATCGTTTCGCGGTCGAACGGCACGTCCATCTGGAAGATCTTGGCGGAATTGAAGAGGCGCTTCGTATGTTCCTTGAGACGGAAGATCGCGGTGCCGCTGTCCGTCTGGTAAGCGCGCACGCCTTCGAAGACGCCCATGCCGTAGTGCAGGGTATGAGTCAGGACGTGGATCTTGGCATCGCGCCAGTCGATCAGCTTGCCGTCCATCCAGATCTTGCCGTCGCGATCGGCCATTGACATACGTTTCTCCTAACGGTGGGGGGCGTTCAAGGCGATAAGGGGCACATTTTAGCGTCTTTTGCACCGCGACCGGGCGTTTGGCCGCCGCCTCGTCTTATAATTTGCCGCTCGCCCAAACCGGCGGGCTCGAGCGGCGACGCGGCCCGAGACACGCGCAGACCGCCGGTCTGGTCCCGATTTCCGCTCCCACGGTGTCCCGCCACTGCCACGCTATGCTCCCCCGCCTGTCCGACACCGATCGCGCCGCCTTCAAGCAGGGCGTCCGCACGATTTCGCCGACCCTGACGGCGATGTTCTCCTGGGGGCTCGTCACCGGAATCGCGATGAGCAAATCGGTGCTGACCGTGCCGCAGGCGCTGGCCATGTCGCTCCTGGTCTACGCCGGGTCGTCGCAACTCGCGGTGTTGCCGCTGCTCGCCGCCAAGCTGCCGGTCTGGACCGTGCTTCTCACGGCGGCGATGGTGAACCTGCGCTTCGTGATCTTCAGCGTCGGGCTCGCGCCGCATTTCTCCTACCTGTCGCTGCCGCGACGCCTGGTGCTCGGGTACTTCAACGGCGACGTCGTCTACTTGCTGTTTCAGAAGAAGAACTTCGCGCCGGGCCTGGTGCCGGGAAAGCAAGCCTATTTCTGGGGGATGGCGCTGATGTGCTGGGCGGCCTGGCAGGTGTCGTCGATCGCCGGCATCCTGCTCGCGAGCCTCTTTCCCGATAACTGGGGCCTGAGCCTCGCCGGCACGCTCGCGCTGGTTCCGATCATGGTCTCGGCGATCGTGAGCCGCTCGACGCTCGTCGCGGTCAGCGTGGCCGGCGTCGTCGCGCTGCTCGCCGACGCGCTGCCGTACCGGCTCGCGCTGCCGCTCGCCGTGGTCGCCGCGCTCGCCGCCGGCAGCGCCGCCGATCTGATCGCCGAGCGCGCCGACTTGAAACGCATCCGCGCCGAGGGCAAGGCCGGCGATCGCAACGCTCGCCATCCTCGCAACCGTCAGGAAGATCCGCAATGACGACGACGCAAATCTGGCTCGCCATCTTCGGGATGCTGGTCGTGACCGCGCTCACGCGGGCGTTCTTCCTGATCGGCGGGGAGCGCACGGTGCTGCCCGAGCGCGTGCAGCGCGCGCTGCGCTGCGCGCCGGCCGCCGCGCTCGTCGCCGTCGTGCTGCCGGACGTGCTGGTGACGTCCGGGGGCATTTCGTTCGGCACCGCGAACCACGCGTTCTACGGCACGCTGGCCGGTCTCGCGTGGTTTTTGTGGCGCCGCAGCATGCTTGGGACGATCGTCGTCGGCATGCTGGTTTTTACCGCAATGCGGTTCCTGGTCTAGCAGACCGGGGTTCGCGCGGCGCGCGGGCGCCGTCCGCGATGCTGCGACGCAGCATCGCGGCGTTGCCGCCAAATACGGGACATTCGCTCCTGGACGGGTCAGTCCGACATGGGGATCGGCTAAAATGCACGCTTTCTGTTGCGGTGCGCTCGTGGTGCCGCGGCGCAGTCGAAGCTGCGGCGCGCACGGCGGGCCAAGCCTTTCGGGCGCTTGGCAGTCCGGAATGGAGGCCGGTCCTGGAGTCAAGCAAGCCGGCGGCGCACCGCGCGCGAATCGCCTTTCAATCAACCCGCATGAATCGATTCCCATGAGCCAAGTACTGCGTCTCTCCGATTTGATCTCCGAAGGCAAGCTATCCGGCAAACGCGTGTTCATCCGCGCCGACCTCAACGTGCCGCAGGACGACGACGGCAACATCACCGAAGACACCCGCATCCGCGCCTCCGTGCCGGCCATCAAGGTCGCGCTCGACGCCGGCGCCGCCGTGATGGTCACGTCGCACCTCGGCCGTCCGACCGAGGGCGAGTTCAAGCCGGAAGACTCGCTCGCGCCGGTGGCGAAGCGCCTCGCCGAACTGCTCGGCCGCGACGTGCCGCTCGTCGCCAATTGGGTCGAGAACGGCGTGAACGTCGCGCCCGGCTCGGTCGTGCTGCTCGAAAACTGCCGCGTGAACAAGGGCGAGAAGCAGAATTCCGACGAGCTCGCGCAGAAAATGGCGAAGCTCTGCGATGTCTACGTGAACGACGCGTTCGGCACCGCGCACCGCGCCGAGGCGACCACGCACGGCATCGCGAAGTACGCGCCCGTCGCCTGCGCCGGGCCGCTGCTCGCGGCCGAGCTCGACGCGCTCGGCCGCGCGCTCGGCAACCCGAAGCGCCCGCTCGTGGCGATCGTCGCGGGCTCGAAGGTGTCCACCAAGCTCACCATCCTGAAGTCGCTTGCCGAGAAGGTCGATCAGCTGATCGTCGGCGGCGGCATCGCGAACACGTTCATGCTCGCGGCCGGCCTCAAGATCGGCAAGTCGCTCGCTGAAAGCGACCTGGTCGACGAGGCGAAGGCGATCATCGAAGCGGCCCGCGCGCGCGGCGCGTCGGTGCCGATCCCGAGCGACGTCGTCACCGCGAAGGAATTCGCGCCGACCGCCGCGGCCGTGACCAAGCCCGTCAGCCAGATCGAAGCCGACGACATGATCCTCGACATCGGGCCGGAAACCGCCAAGGCGCTCGCAACCCAGTTCGGCAGCGCGGGCACGATCGTCTGGAACGGCCCGGTCGGCGTGTTCGAGTTCGACCAGTTCGGCAACGGCACGAAGACGCTCGCCGAGGCGATCGCGAAGTCGCCCGCGTTCTCGATCGCAGGCGGCGGCGACACGCTCGCGGCGATCGCCAAGTACGGCATTCAGGACAAGGTGAGCTACATCTCGACGGGCGGCGGCGCGTTCCTCGAATTCCTCGAGGGCAAGAAGCTGCCCGCGGTCGAAGTGCTCGAAGCGCGAGCCTGATCGTGACGGCGCGCGCACCCTCCGGCAAGCCGGTGAAACCGGCTAAGGCGAAGTCCGGCGCGCGCGTCGCGCCGGGCGGCAAAGCCACCGCAAACGCGTCTGCCGCGGCGTCAGCCCGCCCGGCCGATGCGTCGGCAAAACCCACCCCAGTTCCGGCGATTGACCTCCCCACCGCGCGCCCCCGCGGTCAGTCCGCCGGGCAAGCAGTCGAGCCAGCAGCCATCCCGGCAACCGCGCAAGCCGATGCCGGTGCAGTGTCTCAACCGGCGGCGCAGCCCGGCGCGAAAGCACCGGCTGCGCCCGCTGGCGCAGCAACTCCGATTCTGACCGACCAAGAGACGCCGGCCCAAACCGGCGCACAGCCGGCTGCGTCCGCCCCGGACCAGCCTTCGCACCCGACTCGCAGCGTTGTCAATCCCAGCGATTCCACTCAGACGAGGAGACTCATGCATCGCGCCACCAAGATTGTCGCCACCATCGGCCCGGCCTCCAGCACGCCGGAAATTTTGCTTCAGATGATTCAAGCCGGGGCCGACGTGGTGCGGCTCAATTTTTCGCACGGCACGGCCGACGATCACCGCCAGCGCGCCGAATTCGTGCGCGAGGCCGCGCGCATCGCGGGCCGCGAAGTCGGCATCATGGCCGACTTGCAAGGGCCGAAGATCCGTGTCGGCAAGTTCGAGAACGGCAAGACCTTGCTCGTGCCGGGCAACCCGTTCGTCCTCGACGCCGGCTGCGAGCTCGGCAACGACGACCGCGTCGGCCTCGATTACAAGGATCTCCCGCGCGACCTGAAGGCCGGCGACGTGCTGCTCCTGAACGACGGCCTCATCGTGCTGACGGTCACGCACGTGATCGGCGAAGAGATCCACACGGTCGTGAAGGTCGGCGGCGAGCTGTCGAACAACAAGGGCATCAATCGCCAGGGCGGCGGCCTGACCGCGCCGGCGCTGACTGCGAAGGACATGGAGGACATCAAGACGGCGCTGGCGATCGGCGTCGAGTTCATCGCGGTGTCGTTCCCGAAGAACGCGACCGACATGGAAATGGCGCGCCAGCTCGCGAACATCGCGGGCGCGCCTTACGGCATCAAGCCGAAGATGATCGCCAAGATCGAGCGCGCCGAGGCGATTCCGGCGCTGCAGGGCATTCTCGACGCGTCGGACGGGATCATGGTCGCGCGCGGCGATTTGGCCGTGGAAGTCGGCAATGCGGCCGTGCCCGCGCTGCAAAAGCGCATGATCCGCATGGCGCGCGATTCGAACAAGTTCGTGATCACGGCGACGCAGATGATGGAGTCGATGATCCACGCGCCGGTGCCGACGCGCGCCGAAGTGTCGGACGTCGCCAACGCGGTGCTCGACGGCACCGATGCGGTGATGCTGTCGGCGGAATCGGCGGCGGGCAAATACCCGGTGCAGACGATCGAGACGATGGCGGCGATCTGCGTCGAAGCGGAAAAGTCCGAGCACGTCGAGCTCGACAAGGACTTCCTCGACCGCACGTTCACGCGCATCGACCAGTCGATCGCGATGGGCGCGCTCTTCACCGCGTACCACCTCGGCGCGAAGGCGATCGTCGCGCTCACGGAGTCGGGATCGACCGCGCTGTGGATGTCGCGCCACTGGACGCACGTGCCGATCTTCGCGCTCACGCCGCGCATCAACAGCCAGCGCGCGATGGCGCTCTACCGCAACGTGACGCCGCTGCCCGTCGAGTCGAACAACGACCGCGACGCGGCGCTGCAGCGCGCGCTCGAAGTCGTCGTGTCGAAGGGCTATGCGTCGCGCGGCGACATGGTCGTCTTGACCGTCGGCGAGCCGATGGGGCAGGCCGGCGGGACGAATACGCTGAAGATCGTGCGGGTCGGCGAGGCGTTCTGAGCGCGGCTCGACCGCCGCCGCTCCAGCCGCCGTTCCAGCTGTAGGAACGAACTTTGCGGCGCCGGTCACGAGCCGGCGTTCGCCAACGCACCGGAGCGCGACGCGCTTCGCGATAAAATTGCGCCTAACCGCACCGGCGCCGCACCTCGGCCGCCGTCAAGCAAAAAGATTCGTTCAATCCAAGGAGTACAAGCATGCCTCTCGTATCAATGCGTCAACTGCTGGATCACGCAGCCGAAAACGGCTACGGGCTGCCCGCGTTCAACGTGAACAACTTGGAGCAGGTGCAGGCGATCATGGCCGCCGCGGATCAAGTCGGCGCGCCCGTCATCATGCAGGCTTCGGCCGGCGCGCGGAAATACGCGGGCGAGCCGTTCCTGCGTCACCTGATCGAAGCGGCGATCGAGTCGTATCCGCACATTCCGGTCGTGATGCACCAGGACCACGGCCAGTCCCCGGCCGTGTGCATGGCGGCGGTCCGCAGCGGTTTCACGAGCGTGATGATGGACGGCTCGCTGGAAGCCGACGGTAAGACAGTGGCGTCGTACGAGTACAACGTCGACGTGTCGCGCAAGGTCGTCGAGATGG
The DNA here is from genome assembly GCF_017315705.1 of Trinickia mobilis. GTDB lineage: Bacteria > Pseudomonadota > Gammaproteobacteria > Burkholderiales > Burkholderiaceae > Trinickia_A > Trinickia_A mobilis. The sequence continues at coordinate 205,922 of NZ_JAFLRF010000005.1, forward strand.
CGCACTCGATCGGCGTGACGGTCGAGGCGGAGCTCGGCGTGCTCGGCTCGCTCGAAACGATGAAGGGCGACAAGGAAGACGGCCACGGCGCGGAAGGCACGATGACGCGCGAGCAGCTGCTGACCGACGTCGAGCAGGCCGCCGACTTCGTGCGCGCAACGCAATGCGACGCGCTCGCGATCGCGATCGGCACCTCGCACGGCGCCTACAAGTTCACGAAGAAGCCGACGGGCGACATCCTCGCGATCGACCGCATCAAGGAAATCCACGCGCGCATTCCGAATACGCACCTGGTGATGCATGGTTCGTCGTCGGTGCCGCAGGAGCTGCTCGCGGAAATCCGCGAATTCGGCGGCGACATGAAGGAAACCTACGGCGTGCCGGTCGAGGAAATTCAGGAAGGCATCAAGCACGGCGTGCGCAAGGTCAACATCGACACCGACCTGCGCCTCGCGATCACCGGTGCGATTCGCCGCTATCTGGCGGAAAATCCCGGCAAGTTCGACCCGCGCGACTATCTGAAGCCGGCACGCGAAGCTGCGAAGAAGATCTGTGTCGACCGCTATCTCGCGTTCGGCTGTGAAGGCCAGGCCGCGAAGATCAAGCCGCTGCCGCTCGACAAGATCGCCGAGAAGTACAAGTCGGGCGAACTCGCACAGATCGTGCGCTAAGCCTGGCGGACCGCTCGCGCCGCTCAAGGCCTGGCCAGGCGGCCGAGTTGTGGACCGATCGCCGTTCCCGCATGATCTGGGGAACGGCGTTTGGCTTTTGTTTTGGACAGTTTTTCAGCCCTGTTTTGCCCGCTTTTGGTTCGGCGATGCTGCGTCGGATTACGTTTGTTTTTCACCCCAATTCACCTCACACGGCCCACGACGATGTCTACCCTCTACGAATCCACGCTCCGCTCGCTGCCTCTGCTTGGCCGCGGCAAGGTCCGCGACAACTACGCGGTGGGCAACGACCGCCTCCTGATCGTCACGACCGATCGTCTGTCCGCGTTCGACGTCATCATGGGCGAGCCGATTCCCGCTAAAGGCCGTGTGCTGAACCAGTTGGCGAACTTCTGGTTCGACAAGCTCAAGCACATCGTCCCGAATCACCTGACGGGCGTCCCGCCCGAAACGGTCGTCGCAGCGGACGAAGTCGAGCAGGTGAAGGGCCGGGCAGTGGTCGTGAAGCGCCTCGAGCCGATCCTCGTCGAAGCGGTGGTGCGCGGCTATCTGGCCGGCAGCGGCTGGAAGGATTACCAGGCGACGGGCGCCGTCTGCGGCGTGCAACTGCCGCCGGGCCTGCAGAACGCGCAGAAGCTGCCCGAGCCGATCTTCACGCCGGCCGCGAAGGCCGAGATGGGCCATCACGACGAAAACATCACCTACGACGAGATGGAGCGTCGCATCGGCACCGAGCTGTCGGCCACGATCCGCGACATCTCGATCAGGCTGTACCAGGAAGCCGCCGAATACGCGGCGACGCGCGGCATCATCATCGCCGACACGAAGTTCGAATTCGGCCTCGACAATCACGGCGAGCTCTACCTGATGGACGAGGCGCTGACCGCCGATTCGTCGCGCTTCTGGCCGGCGGATCAATACCAGGTCGGCACGAATCCGCCGTCGTTCGACAAGCAGTTCGTCCGCGACTGGCTCGAAACGCAAGACTGGAAAAAGGAGCCCCCCGCACCGAAGCTGCCGGACGACGTGATCGCGAAGACGAGCGAAAAGTATCAGGAAGCGCTCGAACGCCTCACCGGGCAAAAGCTTGTGTGATTTTCGGCGCGGAGCGCTTCCTCCGGGTTTCGTTTGTGCCTCGCGAAATGCACATTGCCCGCCTACAGTCTTATAGTCCGTCCCGCAGAAGGAAATTTGCCCAATGACCGAAGCAGTCCAGACCGCCCACACGCATAGCGCGCCGCTCGTCGGCGTCCTGATGGGATCCAGTTCCGATTGGGACGTGATGAAGCACGCGGTCGCGATCTTGCAGGAGTTCGGCGTGCCGTACGAAGCCAAGGTCGTGTCCGCGCACCGCATGCCCGACGAGATGTTCGACTACGCCGAGCGCGCGCGCGAGCGCGGCCTGCGCGCGATCATCGCCGGCGCGGGCGGCGCGGCGCATCTGCCCGGCATGCTGGCCGCGAAGACGACGGTGCCCGTGCTCGGCGTGCCGGTCGCGAGCAAGTACCTGAAGGGCGTCGATTCGCTGCATTCGATCGTGCAGATGCCCAAGGGCGTGCCGGTCGCCACGTTTGCGATCGGCGAGGCGGGTGCGGCGAATGCGGCGCTGTTTGCGGTCGCGCTGTTGAGCACGACGTCGTCGGACTACGCGAACCGGCTGGCAGCGTTCCGCGTGCGGCAGAACGAAGCCGCGCATGCGATGGTGTTGCCCGCGCTCTGAGGCCTTTCGGCCTTCGCGCGGGAATCTGTTTGACCCCGGCCCGATGCTTGCGCGTCGGGCGCGACCGACCACTGAGATGAAACAGCCCCCACGCTCTTTGCGTTCGCCGCCCCCGAGGGGGTGGTCAGTGCGCTTGGGGCGGCACGGCACGCACTGACATGAATTCAGACAACACACCGGTTTCTCCGATTCTGCCCGGCGCCTGGCTCGGCATGATCGGCGGCGGCCAGCTCGGCCGCATGTTCTGCTTCGCTGCCCAGGCGATGGGCTATCGCGTTGCAGTCCTCGATCCCGACGAGGCCAGCCCGGCCGGCGCGGTGGCGGACAAGCACCTGCGCGCCGCCTATACCGACGAAGCCGCGCTCACCGAGCTCGCGCGCCTGTGCGCGGCGGTCTCGACCGAGTTCGAGAACGTGCCAGCGGCAAGCCTCGATTTTCTCGCGCGCACCACCTTCGTGAGCCCGGCGGGGCGCTGCGTCGCGATCGCGCAAGACCGGGTCGCGGAGAAACGCTTTATCGCGGCGTCGGGCGTAGCGGTGGCGCCGCACGTGGCGATCGAGTCGTCCGATGCGCTGTCGGCTATCGGCGACGGCGAGCTCGAAGCCGTGTTGCCCGGCATTTTGAAGACCGCGCAGCTCGGCTACGACGGCAAGGGCCAGGTGAGCGTGCGCAACGCAGACGAAGTGCGCGAGGCGCATGCGTCGCTCGGCGGCGTGCCTTGCGTGCTCGAAAAGCGCTTGCCGCTGAAGTTCGAGGTGTCGGCGCTGATCGCGCGCGGCGCGAACGGCGCGTCGGCGGTCTTTCCGCTCGCGCAGAACGCGCACCGCAACGGCGTGCTCGCGCAGACGATGGTCCCGGCGCCCGATGCGAGCCCGGCCCTCGTCGAGCAGGCCCAGCAGGCCGCATTGCGGATCGCCGACGCGCTCGGCTATGTCGGCGTGCTGTGCGTCGAATTCTTCGTTCTGGAAGACGGCTCGCTCGTTGCGAACGAAATGGCGCCGCGTCCGCACAATTCCGGGCATTACACCGTCGACGCGTGCGCGGCGAGCCAGTTCGAGCAGCAAGTGCGCGCGATGACCGCGATGCCTCTCGGCGATACGCGCCAGCACTCGCCCGCCGTCATGCTCAACATCCTCGGCGACGTGTGGTTCAAGGAAGGGCCGAAAGGGGCACCGGGCGCGGCGCCGAAGGCCGTTCCCGTGACGCCGCCGTGGCATGAAGTCGCTGCGATGCCGGCCGCGCGCCTGCATCTGTACGGCAAGGAGGACGCGCGCCCGGGCCGCAAGATGGGGCACGTGAACTTCACCGCAGCGACGCTCGACGAAGCGCGCACGGCCGCGCGCGACTGCGCGCGGCTGCTGCATATTCCGCTCGGCTGACGCCGGCTGCCGATCGATGTCCATTCGCTCGAATTTCCCTTCGGCGCCCGCCGTGACAGCAGAGCAGATCGCGCATGCCGCCGAGCTGCTCGATGCCGGCCAGCTCGTCGCATTTCCGACCGAGACGGTCTACGGCCTCGGCGGCGACGCCGAGAACCCGGAGGCCGTCGCGCGCATTTATGCGGCGAAGGGGCGTCCCGCGAATCATCCGGTGATCGTCCATCTCGCGCCGCATGGCGACCCGAACTACTGGGTCGAGCATTTGCCTGCCGATGCGCAAAAACTCATCGACGCGTTCTGGCCCGGACCGCTCACGCTGATCCTGAAGCGCGCCGCGCATATCCCCTCGGCGGTGAGCGGCGGGCAGGATTCGGTCGGGCTGCGCTGCCCGTCGCATCCGGTCGCGCAGGCGCTCCTCGACGTATTCGGCGCGCGGCGCGGCGGACATGGCGGCGTCGCGGCGCCGTCCGCGAACCGCTTCGGTCATGTGAGCCCGACCACGGCCCAGCACGTGCGCGACGAATTCGGCGATACGATTCACGTGCTCGACGGCGGCTCGTCGGATGTCGGGATCGAATCGACGATTCTCGATTTGTCGCGCGGCTTTCCGGCGCTGCTGCGCCCGGGGCATGTGACACCGCAGGATCTCGCCGGCGTGCTGGGTGTCGCTCCGCGCTTGCCCGACGGCAGCGACGCCACGGCGCCGCGCGCGTCGGGCACGCTGAAAGCGCACTACGCGCCGCGCACGCCGCTCGCGCTGCTGCCGTTCGACGCGCTGGAGCCGATCTTGAGCGCCGCGCGCGATGCCGGCGAGCGCGTGGCGCTCGTCGCGCGCAAGTCGCGTGGGGGCAGGTGGGCGAGCGCAGACGGCGTGCATTTCGTCGCGGCGCCCGAAGATCCGCATGCTTACGCACGCGAGCTGTACGGCTTGCTGCGCGCGCTCGATCGCGCGGACGTCTCGCGTATCCTGATCGAGAAGCTCCCGGACACGCTCGAGTGGATCGCGGTGAACGACCGCCTCGGGCGCGCTGCGGCCGCATTCGAAGCGCGGGACGCAAGCGCGCCTTAGCTGGCCGCATCCTCTCAAAAGCACAACGCCCGGCTTGGTTCAAGCCGGGCGTTGTCGCGTGCCCGATCAAAACGGGCGTCAACGTCAAATCAATGCCCGATGCCCTTCGCGGCGAGCGTCTGCTCGACAGCCTGCGCGAAGAGCGCATGCAAATGGGTGGTCGGGTGGATCGTATCCGCGAACATATAGGTCTGGTCGGCGCCCGCTACCGTCAACGTCTGCGGCGAGCAGAACAGGGACTGGCCAAACGCGGTCCCGAACTCGGCTGCCGTCTCTCCGGGGCTGAGCACGCTCGGATTCTGCTCGGCGTATGCGGTCGCGTTCGTCACCATCGCCTGCAGGTTGCAGGCGGTGCCGGTGTTCGATACGGAGAACCCGTTCGATGCGTAGTTGGCGACTGCGCTGTCGATGAACTGGAACGTATTGAGCTGGATGAGGCTGCTGCTGTTGGCGAGGCCGCCAGCCGTCAGGGCGGTCGAAAGCGCCGTGTTGAAGCCGGCGCTCAGCGACGTGAGCAATGCGCCTCCGTCCGATGAACTGATGCCTTGCGGCGTCTTGCCGATATCAGGCAGGTTCGCGAGCACGACCTTGGTGGCCCCATTCTGGATGATCTGGCCGACGATGCCGGCCAGCGCCACCGCGGCATTCACTACGTTCGCCTCTTGTTGCGCGATGACGGTCGGATTGGTCGGGTTGGCGGCGATGGCAGCGGCCGCGAGCAGGACGTCGTTCGGGCCGCCTTCGATCACGACGAGCTGATTCGAATTGAAGCTGCCGTGCGCGCTCAGGTATTGCTGGACTTGCCAGCTGATGGGCATCGCTGTCGCTTGCGGCGTGCCGATGCCGGGCGTCTGGTTGACGCGGGCGCCACCCTGCCCGTAACCGAGCCCGGTCGACGCCGTGAGCGGCTGGCCGAAGCCGCCGAGATAGGCCGGCGTCACCGTGCCGCCGTAGTAGTTGGCAATGTCCTGGACCCAGATCTGACCGGGGTTCGTCGTGAACTTGCCGCCGCCGAACGAAGGCAAGATGACCGGGGAGTAGGTGCCGACATCCGAGAGGCTGTCGCCGAACGACACGACCAGCAGCGAAACGCCGCCCGGCGGCGTGCTGCTGCTGGTCGACGAACTGCTGCTGCCCCCGCCGCCGCATGCCGCGAGAAGCGCGAGCGCGGCGCAGGCGGCGGCCGTTTGTGCAACGCGCAGCAGGCTCTTCGGCTGAGTTTTTTTGCTTTGTTTCATCTATCTCATCTCCTCGAATGTGCGGCTTGGCCGTGTGTTGCAGGCAGCGCCCGCCGCTTGTGCCGCGCGGCGGAGCGACAGCTTACAGAACCTGTCATGTCTTGCGCGATGCTGGAAATGCCAGGGTTTCGGGTTCGCACAACCTGGGGTCTTGCGCGCTTGAGCCCGCGTGGGCGTCACGCGCGGCGTGCAAGGCGGTGGCCCATTCGGGCGGCCCGAACAGGGCGCGCAGCTTGTCGGCGGCCTGGTGCATCAGGGCGAGCGACGCGTTGCACAGCGTGTCGGCCCGTTTGTAGATTTGCGCGTGCGGCCGTGCGCGCCGCAGGTGCCGCGCCTCCCAGCCGATGCATGTGAGAAAGACGGGCGCCATCGCGAGCAGGAGCAATTCGGCATCGAACCGCATGGGCGTCTCCCTCCGTGTCTCGAGTTGGTCTTGTTGCAGCGTGTACGCTGTCGTGTTGGGCCGAGTCGCGCGTCACGCAATTGAGCGCCATTCCGCGCTTCGGACATTGCCCGACAGCGTACACGGTCGCGTCTCGCGCCGCGCCATTCTTCGTAGAAGGATTATTCGATGCAGGCGCCGTCTGGCAAGGCGCGTGAGGGTTTTTCCCAGCACGCGGGGGCGGCCGGGAGACAGCCGGATGGAGGCAGGCGCGAGGGCGCGCCCGGCGCCCCGAACCGGCGCTTAGCGAGCGCCCTGATACACCCATTCAAGCAGCGCATCGTGCGCCGCGCGCGCGGCTTCCGCGTGCGCGTCGTTGATGATGCTGACGACCACATAGCTCTGGCCGTCCGCCCCCGCCACGTAGCCCGCGATCGCACGCACGTCGCGCAGCGTGCCGGTCTTGATGTGAGCGTTGCCGAGCACGGGCGCGGTTTTCAGGCGGTTGCGCATCGTGCCGTCGACGCCCGCCACCGGCAGCGATTCGACGAACACCTGCGCGACGGGGCTCGCATTCGCGTGCTGCAGCAAGTCTGCGAGCGACAGCGCCGAGATATGTTCGTCGCGCGACAACCCCGAGCCGTTTTCGAGCGTGAGCTCCGGCATCGGCAGACCGTTCGCGTTCAGGAACGAGCGGATCGTGTTCGCCGATTTCTCGGGCGTCGCGGGCGGCTTCTCCTTGACCGCGCCGATCGTCAGGAACAGGTTGCGCGCCATCACGTTGTTGCTGAACTTGTTGATGTCGCGAACGATGTCCGACAGCACCGGGCCCTGGTGAATCGCGACGAGGCGGGCAGTGGCGGGCACCGGGCCTTCGCGCGTCGTGCCGTTGAAGGTGCCGCCCGTCTGTTGCCACAGTGCGAGGAAGCCGCCCGCGAAGAACTGCGAGTGGTCGAGCACGGCGAGGTTGATCGAGCGCATGCCGCAGCGCGCCGGGTAGTCGCCCGAGAACAGCGCGGCGACCGTGCCGTTCGCTTGCGGCGTGACGGTCGGCGTCACAGCCGTTTCCGCGCCGACGCACGCGCCGCGCGTCGCGTGCAGTTCGTTGTCGACTTGCAGTTGCGAGAGCGCCGGCAGCACGTCGATCGCGACAGTGCCGTCGGCCGACGGCGTCAGCGTGAACGTCAGCGATTTGAAGGCGTACAGCAGCGGGTCGGGGCCGACGTTATAGGGCGCGGTGGTGTCGTCGTCGAACGGCGGGAGATCGCGCGTCGACGGATCGAAGAAGCGCTTGTCGAGCACCAGCGCGCCGTCGATGCCGGTGATCCCGGCCTTGTGAATCTTGTCGACGAGATCGATCAGCTCTTCCGGCACGAGCTTCGGATCTCCCGTGCCCTGGATGTACAGGTTGCCGTGCAGAACGCCGTGCTCGTCGACGGTGCTGTCCGCATAGGCGTTGGTGCGCCAGCGGTAATCGGGCCCGAGGATCGAAAGACCGGCGAAGGTCGTGACGAGCTTCATCGTCGAGGCGGGCATCATCGGCTTGCCTGCGTTCACCGCGAGGATCGGCGAGCGCTCGCCGATCTTCTCGACGACCACGCTCACCGACGTCAGCGGCACGTGCGCGCGCTCGAGTCCTTTCATCACGGGCGCGGGCAGGACCGTCGTGACGCTGACGGCCGGACGATGTGTCTTCTTGCGCGCTTCGGCTGGCGCGGCGAACGCGAGCGCCGTACAGGCGAGCAGCGCAACGGCGGTGCGGGCAAGCGTCCCCGGCCGATGAAAACGATTCGGCTGTTGCGATTCGTTGCGCGATGACGTGAATGATGACGAAGGCGAGGCGGGGTGAACTACGCGCCGTGACAACGCGCGGCGTGCAACAGAAGAGAGAAATGCGTTCGTCATGGACGGCTGGTTCTGTGAATCAAGTCGATCGATGCAATGACGGCAAGCGCCGTGGCGGCATCGATCGCGACAAGCGGGCAGGCTATGCGTTTAGCGCCTGCGCAATAACGGGGCAATCGCGGCGCGGCTAGCGGGCAATTCCATCACGCCGCGCCAAAAGCGCTCATTGTAGAGACATGCTGCGGCGCTGCGGAAAAAAGCACGTGCGCCGCGTGGTGCCGGCGAGACGTTAAAATGCGTTCGTGACACACCTTTGCCGCAGGATCAAACAGCGATGCGCATATTGCTTGTCGAAGACGACCGGATGATTGCCGAAGGCGTACGCAAAGCGCTGCGCGGCGAGGGTTTTGCCGTCGATTGGGTGCAGGACGGCGAGGCTGCGCTGACCGCTGCGACCGGCGAATCTTACGATCTCATGCTGCTCGACCTGGGCTTGCCGAAGCGCGACGGCCTCGACGTGCTGCGCACGCTGCGCGCCCGCGGCCATGCATGCCCGGTGCTGATCCTCACCGCGCGCGACGCGGTGGCGGACCGCGTCAAGGGCCTCGACGCCGGCGCTGACGACTACCTCGTCAAGCCATTCGATCTCGACGAACTCGGCGCGCGGATGCGCGCGCTGATCCGCCGCCAGTCGGGGCGCAGCGAATCGGTGATGCGGCACGGCGCGCTGACGCTCGATCCTGCTTCTCATCAGGTGACGCTCGACGGCGCGCCGGTCGCGCTGTCCGCGCGCGAGTTCGCGCTGCTCGAAGCGCTGCTCGCGCGCCCGGGGGCGGTGCTCTCGAAGAGCCAGCTCGAAGACAAGATGTACGGCTGGGGTGAGGAGATCGGCAGCAACACGGTCGAGGTCTACATCCACGCGCTGCGCAAGAAGCTCGGCGCCGATCTGATCCGCAACGTGCGCGGCCTCGGCTACATGATCGCGAAGGAAGCGTGAGACCGCTCTCTCCATGAGTTCCATTCGACGTCAATTGCTGTTCTGGCTCGTTGCGATCGTCGTCGCGAGCGTGAGCCTCGCGGGCTGGCTGATCTACCGGCAGGCCCTCGCCGAAGCCAACGAGCTGTTCGATTACCAGTTGCAGGAGATCGCTGCGGCGCTGCCCTCCGAGCCGTTCGCGCAAATCCTCGGCGCGCATTCCAATGCGGACGAGGGTGTCGTGATCCAGATCTGGAATCGCAACGGCGGGCTCATGTACTACTCGCATCCGCGCGCGCCGCTCGCACCGCGCGCCGAACTCGGCTTTTCGACGGAACGCACCGAGCGCGGCGAATGGCGCGTGTACGGCGCGATCGTCGGCGACAACGTCGTGCAGCTCGCGCAGCCGCTTTCCGTGCGCAACCGCCTCGCCGCAAACGTCGCGCTGCGCACGCTGTGGCCGCTGATCGTCGTATTGCCGTTTCTCGGTCTCGCGGTATGGGGGATCGTCGGACGCGGCCTCGCGCCGTTGCGGCGCGTGACGCGTGCCCTCGAAACGCGCCGCCCCGAGGCGCTCGAGCCGCTGCCGGACGAGCGCCTGCCGCTCGAAGTGCGGCCGCTCGTGCGCGCGTTGAACGGGCTGCTCGCGCGCCTTGCGGCCGCGCTCGACACGCAGAAGGCCTTCGTCGCCGACGCCGCGCATGAGTTGCGCACGCCGCTCGCGGCCGTGCAGATCCAGTCGCAGCTGGTCGCGCGCGCGCACGACGACGAAGCGCGCCGCGAAGCGCTCGCCGATTTGCAGGCGGGCGTGACGCGCGCAACGCGCCTTGCCGAGCAGCTTCTCGCGCTCGCACGCGCCGAGCCGGACGGCGCGGCGGCAAAAGACGCGCTCGACCTGCGCGCGCTCCTCGCCGACTGCGTCGCCGCGCACGCGCCGCTCGCGCAGCGGCGCGCGATCGATCTTGGCTTCGAGGAGGCGCAGTCGGCAACGGTGGCGGCCGATGCCGACGCGCTGCGCGTGATGTTCGGCAACCTGCTCGATAACGCCGTCAAATACACGCCGCAGGGGGGGCGGATCGACGTATCGCTCGCGCTCGATCCGGACGGCCGCCCGCGCGTGAACATCGCCGACAGCGGCCCAGGCATCCCGGAGGACGAGCGCGAGCGCGTGTTCGACCGCTTCTACCGCGACACCTCGGCGCGGGCGCGCACCGACGTGTCCGGCAGCGGCCTCGGGCTCGCGATCGTCAAGCGCATCGCCGTCCAGCACGGCGTCGAGATCGAACTGGACGACGCGCCGCTCGGCGGCTTGCGCGTCAGCGTGCGGTTCTAGGCGGGCCGGTGGGCGGGCGCCGCCCACCGCGCTCGAGGCGCGGGATTTTGGCCGTAGCGCCGCCGAAATTCGTTGTTAAGAATCCTATTCCACTGTTAAGAATCCCCTTTCGCTGTTAAGACTCCTTTAAGACAGCGCACTTACTCTGCGTACGTCACCCAGGAGGTTCCTTCGATGAATACCAAGATTCTGTCTCGCAGCGCAATCGCCGTCGCGGTCGCCGTTGCGTTGTCGGCGGGATACGTCGCCGGCACCCGCCATACCGACCCGCAGCTCATCCAGTCCGCCCAGGCCGCGGCGTTGATGCCTGCCGAAGCCGCCGCGAAGACCGGCATCCCCGATTTCTCCGGCTTGGTCGAAACCTACGGCCCGGCCGTCGTGAACATCAGCGCCAAGCACGTCGTGAAGCAGGTGTCGCAGCGCCAATCGATGCAGCAGCTGCCGATCGATCCGAGCGACCCGTTCTACCAGTTCTTCCGCCACTTCTACGGCCAGTTCCCGGGCCAGGGCGGCGATGACGGCGGCCAGAACGACCAGCCGAGCGCGAGCCTCGGCTCTGGCTTCATCATCAGCCCCGACGGCTACATCCTGACCAATGCGCACGTCGTGGACGGCGCGAACGTCGTCACCGTCAAGCTGACCGACAAGCGCGAGCTCCGCGCGAAGGTCGTCGGCGCCGACAAGGATTCGGACGTCGCGGTGCTGAAGATCAACGCGTCCGACCTGCCCACCGTGAAGATCGGCGATCCGCGCCAGAGCAAGGTCGGCCAGTGGGTCGTCGCGATCGGCTCGCCGTACGGTTTCGACAACACCGTGACCTCGGGCATCATCAGCGCGAAGGCGCGCTCGCTGCCTGACGAGAACTACACGCCGTTCATCCAGACCGACGTGCCGGTGAACCCGGGCAACTCGGGCGGCCCGCTCTTCAACCTGCAGGGTGAAGTGATCGGCATCAACTCGATGATCTACTCGCAGACGGGCGGCTTCCAGGGCCTGTCGTTCGCGATTCCGATCAATGAGGCGATGAAGGTCAAGGACGAGCTCGTGAAGACGGGCCACGTGAACCGCGGGCGCCTAGGCGTCGCGGTGCAGAGCCTCAATCAGACGCTCGCCGACTCGTTCGGGCTGCAAAAGCCGAACGGCGCGCTCGTGAGCTCGGTCGATCCGGGCGGTCCGGCCGCGAAGGCGGGCCTGCAGGCGGGAGACGTGATCCTCGCGGTGGACGGTACGCAGATCAGCGATTCGACCGATCTGCCGTCGATGATCGCGGGCATCAAGCCGGGCAGCAAGGCCGACGTCGAGGTCTGGCGCGACAAGGCCAAGAAGGACGTCACCGTGACGATCGGCGCGCTCACGGATACGAAGGTGGCCTCCAACGACACGCAGTCGCAGGAGCAAGGGCGCCTCGGCGTGGCGGTTCGTTCGTTGACGCCGCAGGAAAGGAGCGGCGCGTCGCTCACGCACGGCCTGCTCGTGCAGCAGTCGTCGGGGCCGGCGGCGAGCGCGGGCATCCAGCCGGGCGACGTGATTCTCGCGGTCAACGGCCGTCCGGTGTCGAACCCGGATCAACTGCGGGAGATGATCGCGAAGGCCGGCAACAGCATCGCGCTCCTGATCCAGCGCGACAACGCGCAAATCTTCGTGCCAGTCGAACTGGGCTGATCTTTCGGACCGTTGCCCGCAGGCATCGGAGGCTGTTCCAAACGCGCCGCGCCGTCCTAACATGGACGGTGCGGCGCTGTTGTTTCAGGATTCAGTCACGACGAAAGGAGAGGCAATGAACACGCCAAGCAACAAGCGGACGGTGTTCGCGGCGGTTGCCGCGGCGCTCGCACTCGGGGCGGCGGGCGGCGCGTTTGCGCAGTCGGGCGCGGTCGGCGGCACGGAGACCGACAACACCAGCGCCGGCAACGCGAACGGCGGCGGCATGCCCCAGATCCAGCAACAAGGCGATGTGTCGTTCGTGTCGGGCGGGGTGGGCAGCGATGAGTCGTCGGCGCTCAAGCGGGCGCAGCACGACTGGCCGCTCGCGATGCGCTTCACCGGGCCGGGCACGGAATATCTGGCGGATGTGCATGTGCGGATCGTGAACGCACATGACGGCGAGGTGCTCAACGTGCAATCGCGCGGGCCGTATATGCTCGTCAGGCTGCGTCCCGGCCGGTATACCGTGCACGCGACGTACAACGGCCAGGATCAGAAGAAAACGGTGACGATCTCGGGCAGCGGCAGCACCAAAGCGGATTTCTATTGGAACGCCCTATAGGCGATTTCCAGCAGCGATCGGAAGGCCACACAAGCGGTGCGAGTTTCGCCGATAATGAAAGCCACGGACGCCGTGGCTTTTTTGTGCGCTGCAAAATCGCCCCTGGCTACGCACCGGCACTATCCGAACACACGCCTTTGGCCGTCGCGCAAGCGGCGACACATCGGCGGCACATCGGCGGCACAGGCCGCGCACGACGTGTACTGGGGAAAGCAATGACGAACGTCGACGACCATCGAATTGAGATCGTGCCGAACCGCCATCGGGTGCGGGTGATCCACTATGGCGTCACGGTTGCCGATACCCACCGCGCACTCACGCTTCGAGAAACGGGTCTTCCCGAGGTCACCTATTTTCCGCGCGAAGATGTCAACATGGCGCGGCTCAAGCCCTCCGGCCATACATCGGTCTGTCCCTACAAGGGGCACGCATCGTATTTCCATTTGCAAACCGAGGACGGCCTCGTTGAAAACGCGGCTTGGAGCTATGAAGAACCGCTCGATACGGCCGCCAGAATCAAAGGGTATTTGGCGTTTTATGCATCGCGAGTCGATCGCATCGATCAGACGTCCTGATCTCGCGGCCGCGCGTTCATAGGGAGAATTCGCCATGGAACTGAACGACGCGTTACGCATTCCGCTTGCACCGTCCGCGGTCTGGGACGCGTTGCAGGACATCCCGCTGTTGCGCGCAAGTCTCGAAAACTGTGAATCGTTGGCGCGCCTCGCGGGCGGCGAGTACGCGCTGACGCTGACCGTACCGCTCGGCCCGCTCAGGGCGCGGTACGACGTGCGCGCGCACGTCGCGAGCCAGAACGGGGCGGCCGTCGAGGCGCCGCATCGCACGCTCAACTTCAAGGCGCGCGCGCCGGGTGTCGGTTCGTTGCGCGGGCAGATCGATGTCGCGCTGCGCGCGGATGCGGGTAGCGGCGCTTCGTCCGCGGACGAAGCGCAAGCCGAACCCGCCACGCGGATCGACTACTCGGTCTGGGCGACGCTCACCGGGCCGCTCGCCGAACTGCCGCCGCGCCAGATCGAAAACGCGATGCACGAGCTGGCCGACGACTTTTTCACGGAGTTCTGCGCGGTCGTGCAGGCGAAGCACGGGCAGGGGCCGAACCGCGCGCGCGGCGCTCAAAGTCGGCGTCAGCACGTCTTTCTGCGGCCGATCAATTTGGCCGGCATTGCACGCCGAGCCTATCCGCACGGCGCGGGCGGGACACTGACGGGCCGCGCGGCCGGCACGCTGGTCAGCACCCGAGGCGCACATGGGTTGCATCGCGGACACGAGCCGCACGCGATGCCCGCCTGGGCCTGGGCGGCGATGGTCTTCTTCGTCGCCGTGCTGCTGTATGCGTCCCGATGGATTGGCTGACGCGCCGGCAAGCCTCTTTCAGCGCGCCGGGCGGTCAAGCCGGCGCGTTTCCCCTGCAGTTTCAAGCACCGCGAAACTCTCGACGGTAGGCCGATGGCGACGCCTTGAGCGCGTCGGCGAAATGCTGGCGCATCGACACCGCTGGGCCGAAACCCGCCGCATCGGCAATCGCGTCTACCGATTGCTTCGTCATCTCCAGCATCTGTTGCGCCCGGGCGAGCCGCGCGTTAGCTAGCCGCTGCCGGGGGCGGTTCCGGCGCCGGCCCGCGCAAGGCGGGGCTATAACGCAGCATGTCGAAGCACGCGTCGACGAGCTGCTCCGAGTGAGCGGCGATATCGATCTTGTCGGGCAGGATCAGCATGTCGCGCAGGAATCCGCCGACGAACGCATGCAGGATGGTCGCCGCCTTTTGCGTGTCGAGGTCGGCGGGCAATTGGCCTTTCGACACGGCGTTCTTCAGGCCGCCTTCGATTTTCTGGAGGCCGTCGCGCATGTTCGTCTGATGGCGCGCCATGACCGGCCCCATGTCCTCGACGAATTCGCACTTCAGAAACAGGATGTCGAACACGCGGCGGCGCTGCGGGTCGGTTGCCGTGCTGCGCAGGCACCAGTTGACGATTTCCTTCAGCCGGCCGAGCGGATCGGGTTCCTGCGGGTCGAGCGACGCCGCGCCGAGCTCGTCGAGCGGCAGCAGCACGCGGTCGAACATTTCCGTGAACAGGTCGCCCTTGTTGGCGAAGTGCCAATAGATGGCGCCGCGCGTCACGCTGGCCTGCTGCGCGATGTCGCCCAGCGATGTGCGCGATACGCCCTTCTCGAAGAACACGTGCTCCGCGGCATCGAGGATCCGATGACGCGTCTCCTGAGCTTCTTCCTTGGTTCGTCTGACCATTTGATATTGGCCCTTCACAGGGCGAGGAGGGCGGCGCCCTGGCGGGCCGCTCTTAAATTAACAATGGGGAACGGTCTGTGAGCAGTTTCTGCTCGTGTTCGTCGTCCCAGCATGCGACCGTACTTTTACCTACATTCGTGATTGTATATATAATCATGCCTACGATTGAATAGCCTAGCTGTGAACCCGGGTAATATCCGTCACTGTTGCCTGCCCCAAGGCGATGCACCGCGCATTTCCGACAGCGGTGCCATGCGGCGCTTTTTGGCGCGGCGCGCTGCGCTGCGCCTTCCGTCTTGCCGACCGCATCCGGGCTATCAATTCAACGTCTCACGATGTATTTGTGCTGCGTGTTCCGCCGGGGTAGAAACGCGGGCACACATTTCATTCTCAGTCATTGACAGAGGTCGCTCCATGCGCGTCGAACGGGTTCCATACCGCTTAATCAATGTCGCGACGGCTGCCGTGTTTCTTGCCGCGTGCGGACAAAAACAATCGGCACCGCCGCAGCAAACGCCGGAAGTCGGCGTCGTCACCATTCAGCAATCCGCCGTGCCGGTCGTGACCGAATTGCCGGGCCGCACCAACGCTTTCCTCGTCGCGCAGGTGCGCGCGCGGGTCGACGGCATCGTGCTGTCGCGCGACTTCACCGAAGGCAGCGAAGTGAAGGCCGGCCAGCGCCTGTACAAGATCGATCCGGCGCCATACATCGCCGCGCTCAACAACGCGAAGGCCACACTTGCCAAGGCGCAGGCGAACCTCGTGTCCACCACTGCGCAGGCCAATCGCTTCAAGGTGCTGGTGGCGGCCAACGCGGTCAGCAAGCAGGACTACGACAACGCCGTCGCCGCGCAAGGCCAGGCCGAGGCCGACGTCGCTGCCGGCCGCGCGCAGGTCGAAACCGCGCAGATCAACCTTGGCTATACCGACGTCATTTCGCCGATCACCGGCCGCACCGGCGTGTCGCAAGTCACGCCGGGCGCGTATGTGCAGGCGAGCCAGGCGACCCTGATGGACACGATCCAGCAGATCGACCCGGTCTACGTCGACTTGACGCAATCGAGCCTCGAAGGCCTCAAGCTGCGCCAGGACGTTCAGGAAGGGCGCTTGAAGACGAGCGGCCCGGGCGCAGCGAAGGTCTCGCTGATTCTCGAGGACGGCCGCACGTACTCGGAGCCGGGCAAGCTGCAGTTCTCCGACGTCACGGTCGATCAGACGACCGGCTCGGTCACGGTCCGCGCGATTTTCCCGAACCCGAACCGCGTGCTGCTGCCGGGCATGTTCGTGCGTGCGCACATCGAAGAGGGCGTGAACGAGAACGCGATGCTCGTGCCGCAGATCGGCGTTACGCACGACCCGAAGGGCGACGCGGTTGCGATGATCGTGGGCCAGGACAACAAGGTGACGCCGCGCGTGATCGTCACGTCCGGCATGCATGGCCCGGACTGGATCGTCGACAGCGGCTTGCAGCCGGGTGACCGCGTGATCGTGCAGGGCACCGAGAAGGTCCGTCCGGGCATGGAAGTGAAGGCGGTGCCGGCGCAGCTGGCAGCCAGCCCCGCATCCGGCGCGGCGGCCGGCGCGGCCCCCGCGGCAAGCGGCGCGCATCCGGCGCAAGGCGCATCGGGCGCGTAACAACAGGGAGCCTGCTTCATGGCAAAGTTCTTTATCGATCGCCCTATTTTTGCGTGGGTGATCGCGATTATTTTGATGCTCGCGGGTATCGCGTCGATCTTCAATTTGCCGATCTCGCAGTATCCGACCATCGCGCCGCCGTCCATCCAGATCAGCGCAAGCTATCCGGGGGCGTCGGCGACGACGGTGGAAGACACCGTCACGCAGGTGATCGAGCAGCAGATGAGCGGTCTCGACCACTTGCTGTATCTGTCGTCGACCTCCGATGACTCCGGCACCGCAACGATCACGCTGACGTTCGCCGCCGGCACGAACCCGGACATCGCGCAGGTGCAGGTGCAGAACAAGCTGTCGCTTGCCACGCCGCTTCTGCCGCAGGTCGTGCAGCAGCTCGGCACCACGGTGACGAAGTCGAGCAGCAGCTTCTTGCTCGTGCTGGCCTTCAACTCCGAAGACGGCAGCATGGACCGCTACGACCTTGCGAACTACGTGGCCTCGCACGTCAAGGACCCGATCAGCCGTCTCGACGGCGTGGGCACGGTGACGCTGTTCGGCACGCAGTACGCGATGCGGATCTGGCTCGACGCGAACAAGCTGAACAACTTCAGCTTGACGCCCGTCGACGTGACGAACGCGATCGCGGCGCAGAACGTGCAGATCGCGGGCGGCCAGATCGGCGGCACGCCCGCGAAGCCGGGCCAATTGGTCCAGGCGACCATCACCGAAGCGACCCTTCTGCGCACGCCCGAGCAGTTCGGCAACATCCTCTTGAAGGTCAACCAGGACGGCTCGCAAGTGCGCATCAAGGACGTCGCGCGCATCGACCTGGGCGGCGAAACATACAACTTCGAGACGAAGTACAACGGGCAGTGGACCGCGGGTCTCGGCATTCAGCTCGCGACGGGCGCGAATGCGCTGCAGACGGCGAAGAACGTGAAGGCGAAGATCGACGAACTGTCGAAGTACTTCCCGCACGGCCTCGTCGTGAAGTACCCGTATGACACGACGCCGTTCGTGCGCCTGTCGATCGAGGACGTCGTCAAGACGCTGCTCGAAGGCATCGTGCTCGTGTTCCTCGTGATGTACCTGTTCCTGCAGAACCTGCGCGCCACGCTGATCCCGACGATCGCCGTGCCGGTCGTGCTGTTGGGCACGTTCGCGATCATGGGGCTCGTGGGCTTCTCGATCAACACGCTGTCGATGTTCGGCCTCGTGCTCGCCATCGGCCTGTTGGTGGACGATGCGATCGTGGTGGTCGAAAACGTCGAGCGCGTGATGAGCGAGGAGGGCTTATCGCCACGCGAGGCGACCAAGAAGGCGATGGGCCAGATCACCGGCGCGCTCGTCGGCGTGGCGCTCGTGCTGTCGGCGGTGTTCGTGCCGGTGGCGTTCTCGGGCGGCTCGGTCGGCGCGATTTACCGGCAGTTCTCGCTGACGATCGTGTCGGCGATGGTGCTGTCGGTGCTGGTCGCGTTGATTCTGACGCCGGCGCTGTGCGCGACGATTCTCAAGCCGATTCCGCAAGGCCATCACGAAGAGACGAAGGGCTTCTTCGGCTGGTTCAACCGGACCTTCGAGAAGAGCCGCGACAAGTACCACTCGGGCGTGTATCACGTGATCAAGCGCTCGGGCCGCTGGCTCATCATCTATCTTGCGGTGATCGCGGCGGTCGGCCTGCTGTTCGTGAAGCTGCCGAAGTCGTTCCTGCCTGACGAAGACCAGGGCCTCATGTTCGTGATCGTGCAAACGCCGTCGGGCTCGACCATGGAGACGACTGCGAAGACGCTCGCGAACATCAACGACTACCTGCTGACGAAGGAAAAGGACATCGTCGAATCGGCGTTCACGGTGAACGGCTTCAGCTTCGCGGGCCGCGGCCAGAACTCCGGTCTCGTGTTCGTCAAGCTGAAGGACTATTCGCAGCGGCAGCACAAGGACCAGAAGGTGCAGGCGCTCATCCAGCGGATGTTCATGCACTACGCGCGCTACAAGGACGCGCTGGTGATCCCGTTCAATCCGCCGTCGATTCCGGAACTCGGCACCGCGTCGGGCTTCGACTTCGAGCTGACCGACAACGCGGGTCTCGGCCACGAAGCGCTGATGGCCGCGCGCAACCAGCTGCTCGGCATGGCCGCGAAGGACCCGACGCTCGCACTCGTGCGTCCGAACGGCTTGAACGACACGCCGCAGTACAAGGTCAACATCGACCGCGAGAAGGCACAGGCCTTGGGCGTGACGGCGTCGGCGATCGACCAGACCTTCTCGATCGCGTGGGCGTCGCAGTACGTGAACAACTTCCTCGATACCGACAACCGGATCAAGAAGGTGTACGTGATGGCCGACGCGCCGTTCCGCGCGAACCCGGACGACCTGAACATCTGGTACGTGCGCAACGGCGCGGGCGGGATGGTGCCGTTCAGCGCGTTCGCGACCAGCCACTGGACGTACGGTTCGCCGAAGCTCGAGCGCTACAACGGCATTTCGTCGGTCGAAATCCAGGGTGCGGCCGCGCAAGGCAAGAGTACCGGCCAGGCGATGAAGGCGATGCAAGCGATCGCGGCGAAGCTGCCGCCGGGCATTGGCTACTCGTGGACCGGCTTGTCGTTCCAGGAAATCCAGTCCGGCTCGCAGGCGCCGATTCTGTATGCGATCTCGATCCTCGTCGTGTTCCTGTGCCTCGCGGCGCTCTATGAAAGCTGGTCGATTCCGTTCTCGGTGATCATGGTCGTGCCGCTCGGCGTGATCGGCGCGCTCCTGGCCGCCACGCTGCGCGGGCTCGAAAACGACGTGTTCTTCCAGGTGGGTCTGTTGACCACCGTGGGTCTGTCGGCGAAGAACGCGATTCTGATCGTCGAATTCGCGCGGGAGCTGCAGCAGGGTCAAGGGATGGGGCCGGTGGAAGCCGCGCTCGAAGCGTCCCGCCTGCGGTTGCGGCCGATTCTGATGACGTCGATGGCGTTCATTCTCGGCGTGATGCCGCTCGCGGTCAGCAACGGCGCCGGTTCGGCGAGCCAGCACGCAATCGGTACGGGCGTGATCGGCGGGATGCTGACGGCGACCTTCTTCGCCATCTTCATGATCCCGATGTTCTTCGTCGTGATCCGCTCGAAGTTCTCGGGCGAGAAGGAAGATCCGGAAGAAGCGCTGAGGCGCTCGGACGCGCTGCATGTACCGAAGGACTCGAACGGCAACGGTTCGGGCAATGAAGGACACTGATATGAGACAACCCCCACGCTCACTATGTTCGCAGCCCCCCGAGGGGGCGCTCAGTACGCTTGGGAGCGGCCCGGCGCGTACTGAGTGGCGAAAACTGTCTTTGCTTGCCGTCGCGGCCGGCCTCCTTGCCGCCGGCTGCACGATGGAGCCGCACTACCATCGTCCGGATGCGCCGGTGCCGGCGTCGTTCCCGACCGGCGGCGTCTACCAGACGCAGCCGGGCAGCGGCGCCGAGCGTTCCGCGAACGGCGCGGCCGCCACCGATATCGGCTGGCGCGACTTCTTCGCCGACGCGCGTCTGCAGCGGCTCATCGCGATCGCGCTGAAGAACAACCGCGACCTGCGCGTGTCGGTGCTGAATGTCGAGGCCTCGCAGGCGCAGTACCGCATTACGCGCGCGCAGCTGTTCCCGACGATCGACGCGGTGGGAAGCAAGAGCGTCCAGCGCACGCCGAAGGACTTGGCGTTCTTCAACCAGACGATCTCGCAGACTTACAACGTCGGTCTGCAGACGTCGTGGGAAATCGACTTCTGGGGGCGTATCCGCAGCTTGAAGGACCAGGCGCTCGCGCAATACTTGTCGACGGCTCAGGCACGCAAGGCGGCGGAAATCTCGCTCGTGTCGCAAGTGGCCGACCAGTATCTGACGATGCTCTCGTTCGACGACCTGCTGAGAATCACGCAAGACACGCTGAAGACCGCGCAGGATTCGTACAACCTGACGAAGCTGCAGTTCGACAACGGCACCGGCTCGGAACTCGCCTTGCGCCAGGCGCAAACGGTGGTCGAGCAGGCGCAGGCGAACATGCAGGTAGAGGCGCGTTCCCGTGCGCAGGCCGAAAACGCGCTCGTGCTGTTGATCGGCGAGCCGTTGCCTGCGGATCTGGAGCCGGGCTTGCCGCTTAGCGACCAGAGCATCCTGACCGATATCCCGGCAGGCCTGCCGTCGGATCTGCTCACGCGCCGTCCCGACATCATGGAGGCCGAGCAGAACCTGCTCGCGGCCAACGCGAACATCGGTGCGGCCCGTGCGGCGTTCTTCCCGAAGATCTCGCTGACCGGTTCCGCGGGCACGGCGAGCGCGACGCTCGACGGGCTCTTCAAGCCGGGTTCGTTTGCGTGGACGTTCGCGCCGACGATCACGTTGCCGATCTTCGAGGGCGGCACCAACATCGCCAACCTGGATCTCGCGAACATCCAGAAGAAGATTCAGATCGCGCAGTACGAGAAGTCGATTCAGTCGGCGTTCCGCGAGGTCGCCGACGGGCTCGCCGCGCGCGGCACCTACGACCAGCAGATCGCCGCGCTGGAGCGCGACGTGTTTGCCGAGCAGCGTGCGCTCGAGCTGTCGGAGCTGCGGTATCACAACGGTGTCGACAGCTATCTGTCGGTGCTGCTTGCGCAGACCAATCTCTATACGGCGCAGCAGTTGTTGATCACCGCGCGCGTGAACCGGCTCACGAGCCTGGTCGATCTGTACGTCGCGCTGGGCGGCGGCTGGATCGAGCACACCGGCGACACGCCGCGTCCGGCCGACGACACTGCGGATTATGGCGCGGTTGACAAGCCAGCCGCGGCGGTTCCAGCGTCGTCGGTCAAGGCGAGCAACGCAGCGGGTTAAACGAGTGGGCGCTGTTTATCAGCGTGAACGCAAAACGCCACGGGTGACCGTGGCGTTTTGTTTGGGGCAATGCTTCTATGGCAAACAACGGGGCTTTCGGGGTTCATGGCTCTAAAAGGTGCGCTTTCCTTTCGCCTCTGTTCCACCACGCCGCTTACGTGTATCGGCTCCCCATTGGGATTGGAAATGGTGCGCTCCTACATTCGGACTACGGCTTGATGCGGACGGCTTCATAAAAGACGCCAAGTTTCTCGAAAATTAATCTATTTCTCCCGCTTAGCGCGAAAGTAGAGATGTCGAATATATTCGAGCATTCAACCGTTGCAATCGTGACTCGCTCGGGTAGTTTGAGATTTTTCGGATCTGTGCGATAACCACTATAAAAGAAATCAAAAGCATCCTCTTTGCTGAAATGCAATCTAGGGGAGAGGCAGGTGTCTCGGCCGACTTCTATTTTGGATTTTCTAAAAATTAAGCGCTTTCCTATTAAATAATTTATCTGTTTTTCCGGCATTCCAAACGATGGGGAATAGCCGGCCACGGATTTTACGCGCCACGCTCCAGATAGCGCACCAAGGTCGGATGCCATTAAAGCAGCGCTCGCAAGTAGTGCGTAGGAGGAAAGGATGATTTTGGATTTTATTTTCATTCTTTTTCAGGACGAAAGGGTGCGCTCTCCTCCGTTCGCCTGGAAACTAGTCCTTTGAGATGGACTAATTTTGCATTTTGACGCGAGTGGGTACGGCTTGAGATTACATCAGCAGCAGCTTCGAATTCTCCTGCATTTAGGCGCTCAAACACTGCTATCGCCCCGGTCGGTCCGGTATTGTAGACAAAGCTCACCAAGGCATCGAACTGCTCCTGATTGAGTTCCTGCGTCACATTCCGTCTGATTGCGTTTTCAGCATCGCGGATGCGTGAAGTCAGGGACGCATCCGCCATCTCGTTCGTCACTGTGATCGTCAGTTCCTCCTCCGTGCATACGCCACGATGCACCAACGTTCCATAGCCATAGGTACAGTGGCCTTTATTCTTGCCCCCATCGTTGTAATATTCGAGCCGCAGTCGCTCACGAGACGCAAGGCGCAGCCGTCCCGCCGCACTCATCGACAACTTGGCGTTAGGACTCTGTTTCTTGGTAGCAGTAGCCGGTTGCGCCATATCATTGCTCTTTGTTTGCTTTGATATCGAACGAAGCGGTCACCGTGCCGCCGCTACCGCCTTGGGCATTCTGAATCAGATACTCCTGCCTCACTTTCGCAAACGACAAGCCAACCTGCTCTCGAATACGCTCGTCGCCTTGGGTGCTTATCGGATGCACCAAGGTAACGATCACGTCATTCATCGTGATTTTCATGTATTCAAGCGGATTGCCACCCGCTTTGCGAGTTGTCAGCACTACATCGTTAATATGCTTGCCAGTCAGGCAATATTTCATCAGATTAGGGCTGGCGCGATCGGTGTAGTGCTCGAAATAAAGATCGGAAATCGTCGCCTTGCCGGTGCCGCCGCCACTTCCGGAATGCAAATCGGAAGCCTGCTTGATTTGCCATTCCCAATGAACGACATCGATTTCATTCTTATGGTTTGAATCGCTCGATTCACCATCGATTCCAGCGATCTTGATGAACATATCTTGTGCCATAACTGCCTCCCTAGATAATAGAAATCTTTGCTCAGCACCCACCACGGACGTGACCACAAGCCGTATGGACGTTGCCAAAGCTGAGTGATTCTAATAACTATGGATGCCTAATAATTGCGACATGCTGACGCATCAACAGGTTGTTGTGATTCTTCACGAAGCCAACGCGCGCGCAAGAAAAATGCTACGGATTACCGTGGCATTTTTCTTAGTCGGTGGGATGCGGTGCGTTTTGCGCGCATTAGCGCGCACTTCCAGTCCCCTCAATGCGCATCCGCAATTCGCCGCTCAAGCTCATGACCGCTCGCGGCAGGCGCCGCGTCAGGATGCCGTTCGAGATCGCGGCCAGCTTGCCGAATGTTCCTTTTCGCTTCCTTTTCGCCCTTCGCGCCGTTGAAGATCAGATTGAGCACGACCGCCGACGTCGACGCCAGCAGGATGCCGCTGTGCAGAACCGGCGACAGCGCAGGCGGAAGTTGCTGGAAGAAGTGCGGCGACACGACCGGCACGAGACCCAGCCCGACGCTCACGGCCACGATGAAGAGATTGTTGTGATTCTTCACGAAGTCGACGCGGGACAGCACCTTGATCCCGTTCGCCGCGACCATCCCGAACATCACGATGCCCGCACCGCCGAGCACGAACGCCGGCACCGACGCCACGACTTGCGCCATCTTCGGGAAGAGGCCGAGCAGCACCAGAATCACGCCGCCCGTCGCACAGACGAAACGGCTCTTCACGCCGGTCACGCCGATCAGGCCGACGTTCTGCGAGAACGACGTATGCGGGAACGAGTTGAAGATGCCGCCGATCAGCGTACCGAGGCCGTCGACGCGCAATCCCCGCACGAGCGTCTCGCGATCCACCGGACGCTCGACCATGTCGCCGACCGCGAGGAACATGCCCGTCGATTCGATGAACGTGACGAACATCACGGTGACCATCGTCGCGATCGCGAGCGGGTCGAAGTGCGGCAGGCCGAAGTGGAACGGCATCACGAAGCCGACCCACGGGGCGGACGTGACGCCCTCGGTGTTCACGTGGCCGGAGACGAACGCGATCAGGAAGCCCGCGACGATCCCGAGCAGCACCGAGATATTGGCGATGAAGCCGCGGCCGAACTTGTTGATCAGGAGGATCAGCGTGAGCACGAGGAGCGACAGGCCGAGGTACAGCGGATTGCCGTAATCCGGATTGCCGACGCCGCCTGCTGCCCAGTTGATGCCGACCTCCATCAGCGACAGCCCGATCACCGCAATCACGGTGCCCACCACGACCGGCGGGAAGAACCGCAACAGCTTGCCGATCATCGGCGCGAGCACGATGCCGATGACGCCGGCCGCGATCGTCGAGCCGAAGATGTCGAGAATGCCGAGATGCGGGTTGGTGCCGATCGCGACCATCGGGCCGACGGCGGCGAACGTGCAGCCCATGATGACGGGCAGGCGGATGCCGAAGATCCACAGGCCGAGTGTCTGGATCAGCGTGGCGATGCCGCAGGAGAACAAGTCGGCGCTGATCAGGAAGGCGATCTGGTCTTTCGGCAGATTGAGCGCGCCGCCGACGATGAGCGGTACCGCGACCGCACCGGCATACATGACCAGCACGTGTTGAATGCCGAGCGTGAGCAACTGGCCAAAGGGCAGCCGCTCGTCGACCGGATGGACCGTATTCGCTTGCATGTGTCTCGCTCCAATATCTCGTTTTTGAGTGCCTCCAAGGTATGCGGAACGAAAAGCGCCAACAAGAGCACTGGGGGCTATTCCGTACTTTCCGGCATCGATATGCGCTGCATGCGAAAGGACGTATGGGCCAGGCCGTGCGCGCGGCTTCGCGCGGACGAAGCCCCGTAGGGCGCGTGTCGCGCGAATCTGGCGGCTGCGATGGCGGATCGCGGCGTGTTGCTGCGTCTATGTTCTGTATTTCGCTTTGCGCATAGTCGAGTTTTGGCGTCGCCGCGCGCACGGGTGGGTAAACCCGCGCCAGGCGCCATTCTTCAGCCAGGGCTAAAGAATCGGGCCGGCGTGTCAGGCGCGAATTCGCCGCGCGGTTATCATCGATGGCGACTCCACCCGATTACACGTTCCGCTATGCGCTTTCTCGGCATCGACCTTGGCACCGGCTCCCTGAAACTCGCGACGATCGACGGCGACGGACGCGAATGCGCTACCGCGTGCGTCGCGTACGCCGTCGAGACGCCGCAGCCGGGGTGGGCGGAGACGCGCGTCGAGGTGTGGTGGCGCGCGCTCACCGAAGCGGCGGCGCGCTTGCCCGCGCAGGAGCGTGACGCGGTGTCCGCGATCGGTTTTTCGGGGCAGATGCACGGCGTCGTGCTGACGGCCGAAGACGGCAGCGCGGTGCGGCCGGCGCTGCTCTGGCCCGATACGCGTGCGGCCGGCTTGCTCGGCGCGTGGCCCGAGCCGCAGCCGAATCCGGTCGCACCGGGCATGGCTGGGCCGCTCTTGCGCTGGATCGTGCGTAACGAGCCGCAGTCGGCGGCCGAGACGCGTTGGGCGTTGCAGCCGAAGGACTGGCTGCGCGCCGCGCTGGGCGGTCTCGTGGCGACCGATCCGTCCGATGCGTGCGCGACCGCGCTGGCCGATACGTCGGGCGCGTGGAACCGCGCGCAGATCGACGCGCTCGGCTTGCCGCCGGAATGGTTCGCGCCGCTCGCGCCCTCATATGCGGCGGGCGGCACGCTGTCGGCTCACGCGGCTCGCGCGCTCGGCCTGCGCGAAGGCATCGTGCTCGCGACGGGCGCGGGCGATACGCCATGCGCCGCGCTCGGCAGCGGCCTCGCGCACGACGGCGACGCGCTCTTGACCACCGGCACCGGCGGCCAGATCGTCGTGCTCGCGACGGCCGCGCCGCAAGCGGCATGCGGGCTGCACGCGTATCGCGCGGCGACCGACCACTGGTATCGCATGGCGGCCATGCAGAACGTCGGCGTCGCGCTCGAAGCGGTGCGGGGCTGGCTGTCCTATTCGTCGTGGGCCGACGCCTATCAGGACGCGTTCGGCGTGGACCCGTCGACGACGCTGACTTTCTTGCCCTACCTGACCGGTGAGCGTTCGCCCTGGATGAACCCGGCGGCGCGCGGCGGCTGGCTCGGCCTCGCGCTCGACGATACGCGCGCGACGATGATGCGTGCCGCATTTGAAGGCGTCGCGTTCTCGCTGCGTGCCGGGCTCGATGCGATCCGCTCGAACGGCGCGCACGTGCGATCGCTGCGCCTTGCGGGCGGCGGCTCCGTCGACGCGCGCTGGCGGCAGTTGCTCGCGAACGCGCTCGCGGCCGACTTGTATGCGGTCGATTGCCCGAACGCCGCGGCGCGCGGCGCTGCAATGCTCGGGGGGCTCGCGAGCGGCCACTGGCATGCCGCCGATCTCGCGGCGCTCACGCCGGCGGCGACGCTCGTGGCGAGTCCGCAGCGCGACGCTGTGCTCGCCGATCGCCACGCACGTTTCATCGATTTGTATCGGCGTACGGAAAGCTGGTTTTCGGAATCTGCTTAAGCTAATAAACTGACGCGCGACTGTCGGCAGTTCAAGCGCGGCAGCGGTGTTGCGGAGCCGCCGGCGCCGACGATGACAGATGAACTCAAAGCACGAAGGAGCAATCACGATGAAGACAAAAGCAGCCATCGCATGGAAGGCGGGCGCGCCGCTCACGATCGAGGAAGTCGATCTCGAAGGTCCGCGCGCGGGCGAAGTGCTGATCGAAGTGAAGGCGACGGGCATTTGCCATACCGATTACTACACGCTCTCCGGCGCGGACCCCGAGGGGATCTTCCCGGCGATCCTCGGGCATGAAGGCGCGGGCGTGGTAGTCGATATCGGGCCGGGCGTGGGCACGCTCAAGAAGGGCGATCACGTGATTCCGCTTTACACGCCCGAGTGCCGCGAGTGCAAGTTTTGCCTGTCGCGCAAGACGAACCTCTGCCAGAAGATCCGCGCGACGCAAGGCCGTGGCCTGATGCCCGATGCGACCTCGCGCTTCTCGGTGGGCGGCAAGCCGATCTTCCACTACATGGGCACGTCGACGTTTTCCAACTACATCGTCGTGCCCGAGATCGCGGTGGCGAAGATCCGCGAAGACGCGCCGTTCGACAAGGTCTGCTACATCGGCTGCGGCGTGACGACGGGTGTCGGCGCGGTGGTCTATACGGCGAAGGTCGAGGCGGGCGCGAACGTGGTGGTGTTCGGCCTCGGCGGCATCGGCTTGAACGTGATCCAGGGCGCGAAGATGGTCGGCGCGGACAAGATCATCGGTGTCGACATCAATCCGGGCCGCGTCGCGCTGGCGAAGAAGTTCGGCATGACGCACTTCGTCAATCCGAAGGAGGTCGAGAACGTGGTCGACGCCATCGTGCAGCTCACCGACGGCGGCGCCGATTACTCGTTCGAATGCATCGGCAACGTGAAGACGATGCGCCAGGCGCTCGAATGCTGTCACAAGGGCTGGGGGCAGTCGATCATCATCGGCGTGGCGGCGGCGGGCGAGGAGATCAGCACGCGGCCGTTCCAGCTCGTCACAGGCCGCGAGTGGAAGGGCTCGGCGTTCGGCGGGGCGCGCGGACGAACGGACGTGCCGAAGATCGTCGACTGGTATATGGAAGGCAAGCTCAACATCGACGATCTCATCACCCATACGCTGCCGCTCGAGAAGATCAACGAGGGCTTCGAGCTGATGAAGACGGGCGAGTCGATTCGCTCGGTCGTCTTGTACTGAGCCGGAGGCAAGCGATGCTTGAACTCGTCGAAGAGCACGCTTGCCACGGCGGCGTGCAGCGCATCTACCGGCACGATTCGCTCGCGATCGGGCTGCCGATGCGGTTCTCCGTGTATCTGCCGCCGCAGGCGTCGCATGCTCGCGTGCCGGCGCTGTTCTATCTCGCCGGCCTCACCAGCACCGAGGAGACGTTCGCGATCAAGGCGGGCGCTCAGCGCTGCGCCGCGCAACACGGCATCGCGCTGATCGCGCCCGATACGAGCCCGCGCGGCGCGGGCGTGCCGGGCGAAAGCGCGTCGTGGGACTTCGGCGTCGGTGCGGGATTCTATGTCGATGCCACTCAAGAGCCGTGGTCGAAGCACTACCGCATGTATTCGTACGTCGTCGACGAGCTGCGCGAGACGGTGGCGGCCGAGTTGCCGATCGAGCGGGACAAGCTCGGCATCTTCGGACATTCGATGGGCGGGCACGGTGCGCTGATGATCGCGTTGCGCAATCCCGGCGTATATCGCTCGGTTTCGGCGTTTGCGCCGATCGCCGCGCCGATGCGCTGCCCGTGGGGCGAGAAGGCGTTTTCCGGCTACTTGGGTGGGAAACGCGAAACGTGGAAGCCGTACGACGCGAGCGAGCTCGTGGCGCGAGAAGACAGCGCGAGGTTCGAAGCGGGCATTCTGATCGACCAGGGCTCAGCCGATCAATTTCTCGCCGTGCAGCTCAATCCCGATGTGTTCGAAGCCGCCTGCCGCGCGGCGGGCCAGCCGCTCACGCTGCGCCGCCACGCAGGCTACGACCACGGTTACTACTTCATTTCGACCTTCATCGAAGATCACATCGCGCATCATGCGAAGGTGCTGTGCGCGTGATGCGCGCAGCGGCCGTGTCGTTACCGCCGCCGGGCCAGCAAGCTCAGGCCATAGACGACTGCCGCGAGCGCGGTGATCCAGAAGCTCGTCGGCCAGTCGGTGTAGAACGCGAGCGTGACGCCGAGCCACGCTTGCGCGAGCGCGAAGAGGGCGGCGAGCACGAGGCCGGCCGAGAGTCGCGTCGACAGGTTTTGCGCCGCTGCTGCCGGCCCCACCATCAGCGTGAACACGAGCAGCACGCCGACGATCTGCGTGCAGGCCGCCACCGTCAGCGCCGTGATGGTCAGGAACAGCACCGACACGAGCCGCAGCGACACGCCCTTTGCCTCAGCCAATTCGGGTTGCAGCGAGGCGAACATCAGCGGCCGCATGATCGCACCGAGCGCGATCAAGCTGATCGCGCCGATGCCCGCCAGCACCGCGAGCGTCGCCGGATTCACGCCGAGCACGTTGCCGAAGAGCAAAGCCGTGACCTGCGTTGCGTACGCGGTGAAGAAATGCAGGAACAACAGCCCGAAGCCGAGCGATAGCGACAGAATCACGCCGATCGCCACGTCGCGCCCCGCGAGCTTTTCGCCGAGCGCGCCCATGCCGACCCCGGCCGCGGCCGTGAAGCCGATCATCCCCCAGATCGGCGAGACGCCGATCAGCACCGCGCCCGTCGCGCCCGTGAAGCCGACGTGCGACAGCGCATGCCCGGCGAACGTCTGTCCGCGCAACACGAGAAAGTAGCCGACGATGCCCGCGAGCACCGCGACGATCCCCGACGCCGCGAACGCGTTGATCATGAACTCGTATTCAAACATCGTGCGTGTGTCCGTCGCGAGAGGTTTGGGCGGCGTCGGCCGCGTGCCGACGGCCGTGCGCCGGGCCGTGCGCGTGGCCGTGCTCGTGCCCGTGATCGTGGGTGTGCGCGTGATCGTCTTCGTGCTCGTGGTCGTGCTTTTCGACCTCGACGTCGCCCGACATCACGAAGATGCGGCCGTTCACGCGCATCACGTCGATCGGCGAGCCGTAGAGACGCGAGAGCACCGGCTTCGTGATGACTTCGTCGACGGTGCCGAGCGCTGCGACGCCGCTGCCGAGGTACAGCACGCGGTCGAGCGCGTTCAAGAGCGGATTGAGTTCGTGCGCGGAGAACAGAACGGTGATGCCGAGCTCGCGCTGCACGTTGTGCACGAGCTCGACGACGCCGCGCTGGTGATTCGGATCGAGGCTGATGAGCGGCTCGTCCAGCAGCAGGAGACGCGGCTCGCCGAGCAGGCACTGCGCGAGCAGCAAGCGCTGGCGCTCGCCGCCCGACAGCTCCGACAACGGCCGTTCGGCGAGCGAGCGTCCGCCGACGAGGTCGAGCACGCGCCCGACATTCGCGCGCGTTGCCGCGTCGGCACGCGGGAGCCCCCAGCGATGACCGTCGGCCGCCATCGCGACGAAATCGCGCCCGCGCACGCGGCGCCCGGCGAGCGCGCTGCGCGTCTGCGGCATGTAGCCGATCGCCGGATTGCCGCGCGCGACCGGCGCGCCCGCCACGCGGATCGTGCCGCTTGCCGCGGGCACGAGGCCGAGCACCGCGCGCATCAGCGTCGTTTTGCCCGCGCCGTTAGGCCCGAGGACGCCGATGAATTCGCCTTGATTCACTGTGAGGCTGGTTTCGGTGAGGATCGTGCGTCCGCCGAGCTCGAGCGTCACGCGCTCGAGCTCGAGCGCGGGCCGCGGCTTGGTGCCTGCGAGATTCATGATGCCTCCCGCCGGGCCGCCCCAAGGGAGGCATCCGCCCCCTCGGGGGGAGCTTTGCATGGGACCGGAGTAAGCGCTAAAGCGCCAACTCCGGTCGACAGCGAACGACAGTGAGCGTGGGGGTAGTTCATTGACTCTTCCCTTCGAGCGCTGCCGACAGCGCGTCGAGCTGCACGGCCATCCATTGCTGGAAGTTCTTGCCGGCGGGCTCGGTTTCCGTGACGCTCATCGTCGGCACGCCCGATTGCTGGGCGAGCTTGAGCATGCGCTTCGTGAGCGCTTCGGTCGCCTGGCTGTTGTAGATCAGCACGTGCACGCGCTTCTCGCGCAGGTCCGTCTCGAATGCGGCGATGTCGGACGCGCTGGGTTCGGTGTCGTTCATCACCGCGAGCTGGAAGCGCGGATTGCGCATCGCGAGGCCGATCGCGTCGGACATATAGCCGAAGACCGGCTCGGTCGCCGTGACCGGCACGCCGGCGTAACGCGCGTGCAGCGCGGCGACCTTCGCGTCGATCGGTTTCAGCGAAGCGAGGAACTTCGCGAGGTTCGCGTCGTAGTCGGCCTTGTGCGCCGGGTCGGCCGCGACGAGCGCGGCGCTCACCGCGCGCGCGACGGCGGGCATCGTCGCCGGGTCGTACCAGAGGTGCGGGTTGTCGCCGGCCTTCTTGCCGACGAGGTCGGCGGCGACGATCACCGTGCGCTTCGCGTTCTTCGACGCGTTGAGCAGCTTCTCCATCCACGGGTCGTAGTCGGCGCCGTTATAGACGACGAGGCTCGCGTGCTGCAGCGCGCGAGCCGTCTTCGGGCTGGCTTCGAACAGGTGCGGGTCCTGATCGGGATTGCTGAGGATGCTCGTGACGTCGACATGATCGCCGCCCAACTGATGCACGACGTCGCCATAGAAGTTTTCCGCCGCGACGACGGGAGTCTTCGCGTTTTGCGCGAAGGCGGCGTGGCTGAGCATGAGCGCTGCGGCCCCCGCCGCAACGAATTTCGACAATATCTGCACGTGACGTGCGATGGCCTGCATCGAACCGGTGGCTTTCATTCTTCGTGTTCCTTATCTGGGTTGCGGTCACTGGACTTGCATTCGCCGCACAAGCCGGTGAGTTCGACCACCTGCTTGTGCACTTCGAAACCATGCGCGGGTGGCGTCGCCGACAGGCGCTCGGCGAGTTCTTCGCCCGGAATCTCGACGGTTTCCCCGCAGCGCTCGCAGATCAGGAACTGGCTTTGATGCGGCTTGCCGATCTCGCAGCACGCGACGAACGCGTTTTTCGATTCGATCCGGTGCACGAAGCCGTTCTCGACCAGGAAGTCGAGCACGCGGTAGACGGTGGTGGGCGGCACGCGGCCCCGCTGCGGCTCGAGTGCGGCGAGCAGGTCGTAGGCGCCGATCGGCCGCGCGGCCGCGACGATCAGCTCGTAGACCTGGCGTCGCAGCGGCGTGAGCGTCAGGTCGTGGTCGACGGCGAACGCGTCGGCGCGTGCGAGGCGTTCGGCAAGGTCCTGGGCGTGGTGGGCGTGGTCGGCGGACATGGCGCTGAATCCGGAAGCGAGCAATCGCGAGATGATATAACGTATCGCTATTTTTTGCCCGCAACCGGTTTCATTGCGCCTATTGGGACGGGTCCAGCCGACGGCGCAGCTTTGCCAACCACGAACCGTCGGCTGGTTTTTCCTCGTGCCAGTCCTTCTCGGGCACGGATAAGGCGTTCAGCCGAATCTGCGTGAGACGGCCGTCGACGGTGAGCCCGAGATAAAACAGTGGCGCTACGACGCACCAAGTGTCGGCCGGACCCCACAAAAGGCATAGCGTTGCGCTACTCGGGTCGTAAAGCGCTTCGGGTTCGCACGCTTCATCTGCGTGCCCATTGCTATCGAAAGGGGCATCCAGGTATGGAATACCTGCGTCGCCGGCGAGAGGTGCCAACTTGCCGATAGCCCAGCGTTTCGGATTGGTATAGAAGCCAAGGGTAACGGGGCGTTGTTGCGCGTCCAGATTTAGTGCAAACGTACCTGCCGTGAGCAAGTAGGACTGGGGACGAATCGCAAACTGCTGCTCGATCGCGTCGCGCAGGGGTGTTGGTGGCTCGGGTGACGTCTCCGGTGGGTAGGCCAGTTCGCATGACACGGTGAAGCCATCGCCATCCCAGGCGGAGATGGCGGTGGCAAGCTTCGCGGCAGGGCGCGTGCGGACGAAAACAGTTTGCATGTCTAGGGCCTGCGTTTATAGACGAAGTGCAAGACGGTGTAGTCGCTCTCCCGCACCACCACCTCCAGCGTGTAGGGCTCGCCTTTGCGTTTCATTGGAACGGTGTACTGGTAAATACCTCTGTGGCCCTTCGGATCTGCTGTGCGCTTGCCATATCGAATCGCAAGACGAAGGATATGGACTGGCACAAACCGTCCCTCTTCCTGCATGTGGGCCAGTGGCGCAGCGGCGAAGCGCAAGGGCTGCTTCGACAGTGCCGAAAAGCGCGTCCGCAGACCGAGCAGCGTCGCTCGACCCATGGTGACGCCCAGGCCGCGAATGCCTGCGCGTGTCAATTGTCGAACGCCTGCCTTCCATGGGCCCCCGACAACAAATATCGCATCGAATGGATCGAATAGCGGCGCTTCCAGTGGGCGCTCGTTTACGGACACTCGACCCTCGAGATCGTAGGTCCGGAATACCCCACTAAGCGAGGTCTGATATCCGATTATGCAATCCAGGTCAGCATCATAAATGGGCTTTGCAGTCGGAGGGACGTTTGGAGGACGGACTTCGAACAAGCCTGAGGAGGTTGGGTTGCGGCCGCTCCAGACTAAAGACTGTTCGCTGCCTGTGTATTTGCTGCTGTCGGTGGTTGACATGGATTCTCCCTTTTTAATTCGATGAAGCTGCCGCCGGTGCGAAATATTACAAATTCATTTCATGACGAGCGTAGTTAGACCGAGGAAACGGGATTCGTTTTCGAGACAGAGCCATCCGCGCCGATCTACCGCACCGCACCATCGAAATCCGCCGCATGACCTTGACAGTGCCGAACGCGTATCCGATCATTCGATCAACAATCGAGCAATTGCTCAATCGCTGAGCGTTCGCTCACCGCCACAACAAATCGGAGACACGCAGTGAAACTGCAAGACAAGGTCGCCATCCTGACGGGCGCCGCCAGCGGCATCGGCGAAGCGGTCGCCTTGCGCTATCTCGACGAAGGCGCGAAGTGCGTGCTGGTCGACGTGAAGCCGGCGGCCAAGTTCGCGCAGCGTCTCTCCGAAACCCACCCCGAGCGCGTACACGTGGTCAGCGCCGACGTCACGCGCCGCGAGGACATCGAGGGGATCGTCGCAATCACCGTCCAGCACTTCGGCGGTGTCGACATCCTCTTTAACAACGCGGCGCTCTTCGACATGCGGCCGCTCCTCGACGAATCGTGGGACATCTTCGACGAGCTCTTCGCCGTCAACGTGAAGGGCATGTTCTTCCTCATGCAAACGGTCGCGCGCCGGATGGTCGAGCAAGGGCGCGGCGGCAAGATCGTCAATATGTCGTCGCAAGCCGGCCGGCGCGGCGAGGCGCTCGTTTCGCACTACTGCGCGACCAAGGCGGCGGTGTTGAGCTACACGCAATCGGCGGCGCTCGCGCTTGCGCCTCACAAGATCAACGTGAACGGCATCGCGCCGGGCGTCGTCGATACGCCGATGTGGGATCAGGTCGACGCGCTCTTCGCGCGCTATGAGAACCGCCCGCTCGGCGAGAAGAAGCGGCTCGTCGGCGAAGCGGTGCCGCTCGGCCGCATGGGCGTTCCCGCCGACCTGACCGGCGCCGCGCTCTTTCTTGCGTCGGCCGATGCCGACTACATCACTGCCCAGACGCTGAACGTCGACGGCGGCAACTGGATGAGCTGATTTTTCCGCAACAACGCGCAGTACCGCCTACGCTTAAAAACGCGCTTCATAACGCACAAAAGAGAAAGGAGACGAAATGAACCACCCCCATGCTCACTTACGTTCGCTGTCGACCGGAGTTGGCGCTTTAGCGCTTACTCCGGTCCCATGCAAAGCTCGCCCCGAGGGGGCGGATGCCTTCCTTGGGGCGGCCCAGCGGAAGGCATCCACGAAACGAACCCCAAAACCCGCGCTCAAGGCGCTGTGCGGCGCGCTCGCCTGCGCGGCGCTTGGCGCGCCCATCGCCGCATCGGCCGCGCAGACGATCACGATCGCGATGTTGAACAACCCGGACATGATCGAGCTGAAGAAGCTCTCGCCCGCGTTCGAGCAGGCGAATCCGGACATCAAGCTCAACTGGGTGGTGCTCGAAGAAAACGTGCTGCGCCAGCGCGCGACGACCGACATCACGACCAACAGCGGCCAGTTCGACGTGATGATGATCGGCACGTACGAAGCGCCGCAATGGGGCAAGCGCGGCTGGCTCGCGCCGATGACGAACCTGCCCGCCGAGTACGACCTGAACGACGTCGTGAAGACGGCGCGCGACGGTCTCTCGTATAACGGCACGCTGTATGCACTGCCGTTCTACGTCGAAAGCTCGATGACGTACTACCGCAAAGACCTGTTCGCGGCGAAGGGCCTGAAGATGCCCGACCAGCCGACCTACGACCAGATCGCGCAATTCGCCGACAAGCTCGACGACAAGGCCCATGGCGTCTACGGCATCTGCCTGCGCGGCAAGGCGGGCTGGGGCGAGAACATGGCCTATGTGACGACGGTCGTGAACACCTTCGGCGGACGCTGGTTCGACGAGAGCTGGCACGCGCAGCTCACGACGCCCGAATGGAAGAAGGCCGTCACGTTCTACACGAACCTGCTGCGCAAGGACGGCCCTCCGGGAGCCAGCTCGAACGGCTTCAACGAGAACCTGACGCTGATGTCCTCGGGCAAGTGCGCGATGTGGATCGACGCGACGGTGGCGGCCGGCATGCTCTATAACAAGCAGCAATCGCAGATTGCGGACAAGGTCGGCTTTGCCGCCGCCCCGGTCGAGGCGACGCCGAACG
Source organism: Trinickia mobilis (assembly GCF_017315705.1). GTDB lineage: Bacteria > Pseudomonadota > Gammaproteobacteria > Burkholderiales > Burkholderiaceae > Trinickia_A > Trinickia_A mobilis. Next base: position 241,519 of record NZ_JAFLRF010000005.1, read on the forward strand.
GCTCGCACTGGCTGTGGTCGTGGGCGCTTGCCGTTCCGAAGTCGTCCAAGCAGCCGGACGCGGCGAAGAAGTTCATCACGTGGGCGACGTCGAAGGGCTACATCGACATGGTCGCGAAGGACGAGGGCTGGGCCTCGGTGCCTCCGGGTACGCGCGAGTCGACCTATGCGCGGCCCGAGTACCAGCAGGCCGCGCCGTTCGCGAGCTTCGTGCTGAAGGCGATCCAGACCGCGGATCCGACTCGTCCGACCGCCAAGCCTGTGCCGTACACGGGCGTGCAGTTCGTCGGCATTCCGGAGTTTCAGTCGTTCGGCACCGTGGTCGGGCAGAGCGTCGCCGGCGCGGTGGCAGGCCAGTTGACCGTCGACCAGGCGCTGGCCGCGGGCGAGGCGACCGCCGATCGCGCGGTGCGTCAGGCCGGCTATCAGAAATGACGTAACGCGTTCCGGCATGGCGCGCGCCCAACGGGCCGTGCCGGAACTTCGCAGCACAGCGGGCTGCATGCCTTTCGCGCTCCGCGCATGACCCAGGAGGTGTTCCGACCATGCGTCATCTTCATCTTCCCCTCACCCACGCCCCCGCGCAGACCGAGCACGAACGCGAAGCGCGGCGGGCGGCGTCCACGCGCTGGCTGGTCGCGCCGTCCGTATCGGTGCTGCTGCTATGGATGGCGATCCCGCTCGCGATGACGATCTGGTATTCGTTCTCGCGCTACAACCTCCTGAATCCGGATTTGAAGGGCTTCGCGGGCCTCGACAACTACCGGTTCCTCGTCACCGATCCGTCGTTCGTGCCGTCGATCGCGCACACGATCGAGTTGATCGGCTCGGTGCTGATCATCACGGTGGTGGGCGGCGTGCTGATGTCGGTGCTGTTCGACCGCAAGTTCTACGGACAGGGCGTGGCGCGCCTCCTGGCGATCGCGCCGTTCTTCGTGATGCCGACCGTCTCCGCGCTGATCTGGAAGAACATGATCCTGCACCCGGTGTACGGCCTCGTCGCGGATGCGATGCGTGCGCTCGGGCTGCAGCCGATCGACTGGTTCGCCACCTATCCGCTCACCGCGATCGTCATCATCGTCGCGTGGCAATGGCTGCCGTTCGCGTTCCTGATTCTGTTCACGGCCATTCAATCGCTCGACCAGGAGCAGAAGGAGGCCGCGAAGATCGACGGCGCCGGCCCGTTCTCGATGTTCTTCTTCATCACGCTGCCGCACCTGAGACGCGCGATCGCAGTCGTCGTGATGATGGAGACGATTTTCCTGCTGTCGATCTTCGCCGAGATCTATACGACGACGGCCGGCGGCCCCGGCAACGCGACGACCAACCTGTCGTACCTGATCTACGCGGTCGGCCTGCAGCAGTTCGATGTGGGCATCGCGTCGGCGGGCGGCATTCTCGCCGTGGTGCTCGCGAACATCGTGTCGTTCTTCCTGGTCCGCATGCTGGCGAAGAACCTGAAAGGGGAGTACGAGAAATGAACCACCCCCACGCTCACTATCGTTCGCTGCCCCCCGAGGGGGCTGATGCCTCCCTTGGGGCGGCCCGGCGGGAGGCATCATGAGCAGCCCAACCTTGCAAACCCCCGTGCAATATCGCGCGCCGTCGCCGGTGATCGGCGCGCTCAAGCGGATCGTTCCGGGCGTGCTCGCCTGGCTGATCGCCGCGGCGCTCTTCTTCCCGATCTTCTGGATGACGATCACCGCATTCAAGACCGAGCAGCAGGCGTACTCGTCGTCGCTCTTCTTCATTCCGACGCTCGAGAGCTTCCGCGAGGTGTTCGCGCGCAGCAACTACTTCGCGTTCGCCTGGAACTCGGTGCTGATCTCGGTCGGCGTGACGGTGATCTGCCTGCTGTTCGCGGTGCCGTGCGCGTACGCGATGGCGTTCTTTCCGAATCGGCGCACGCAGAAAGTGCTGCTGTGGATGCTGTCGACGAAGATGATGCCGTCGGTGGGCGTGCTCGTGCCGATCTACGTGATGTGGAAGAACGCCGGCTTGCTCGACACCGTGTGGGGGCTCGTCATCGTCTATTCGCTGATGAACCTGCCGATCGCGGTGTGGATGGCGTTCACCTACTTCAACGAGATTCCGAAGGACATCCTCGAAGCCGGGCGCATCGACGGCGCGTCGACCTGGCAGGAGATCGTCTATCTGCTGATGCCGATGGCCGTGCCCGGGCTCGCATCGACGGCGCTCCTGCTCGTGATCCTGGCGTGGAACGAGGCGTTCTGGAGCATCAACCTGTCGAGCTCGAACGCGGCGCCGCTCACGGTGTTCATCGCGTCGTATTCGAGCCCTGAAGGCTTGTTCTGGGCGAAATTGTCGGCCGCGTCGCTGTTGGCGGTTGCGCCGATCCTGATCGTCGGCTGGCTGTCGCAGAAGCAACTCGTGCGCGGCCTCACGTTCGGGGCGGTCAAATGACGGACTACGCGAAGCACGGCGATGTCAACGGCAAGTCGTTGCTGATCTGCGATTGCGACGGCGTGCTGATCGACAGCGAAGCCGTCGCCGTGCGGATGCTCGTGAGCGAGCTGGAAACGCGCTGGCCCGAGGCCGACGTCGAGCCGGTCGTGCTGCCGCTGCTCGGCCTGCGCATCGAGCGCGTGCTGGCCGGCGCCGCGGCGGAGCTCGGCCGCACGCTCACGTCCGGCGACATCGAGGCGATCCGGTGCGCGGTCGAGGCGGCCGCGAAAGAGGCGCCGCTGGTCGACGGCATCGAGACCGCGCTCGCGCAGATCGACTTGACGAAGGCGTGCGCGAGCAACAGCTATACCGACTACGTGGAGTCGGTGCTGGTCCGCACGGGGCTCGCGCGCTTTTTCGGCGACCGGGTGTTTTGTGCGGACAACGTCGAGTTGCCGAAACCCGCGCCCGACGTCTACCTGGCCGCCGCGCGCACGCTCGGCGCGGCGCCGGAAGCGTGTCTCGTCGTCGAGGACAGCGTGACGGGCGTCACCGCCGCGAACGCGGCGGGGATGACGGTGATCGGCTTCATCGGAGGCGGCCACGCGACGAGCGCGCAGATCGACGCGCTGCGCGGCGTCGGCGCCCGGCACGTGTTCGACGACATGAGCGAGCTGCCGGCGCTTGTCGCGCAATGGCGAATGAGCGGCGTGCTCAATCTGCATTGAGACGAACGAGAGGCCATGGCGCGATGACGGAGCGCCAGCCTCGCGTCACTGAATTGAACGGAGACGAATCATGGCAAGCGTGACATTGCGCAACGTGGCGAAGCGTTACGACGACAACGAGGTGCTGCGCAACGTGAACCTCGATATCAACGACGGCGAGTTCGTCGTCTTCGTCGGCCCGAGCGGCTGCGGAAAGACGACGCTGATGCGGATGATCGCGGGCCTCGAAGACATCAGCGCCGGCGACCTGAACATCGACGGCTCGCGCATGAACGACGTGCCGCCCGCCAAGCGCGGCATCGCCATGGTGTTTCAGTCGTACGCGCTCTATCCGCACATGACGCTCTACGACAACATGGCGTTCGGCCTCAAGCTCGGGGGCGCGAAGAAGCCCGAGATCGACGCGGCGGTGCGCAACGCGGCGAAGATCCTGCACATCGATCACTTGCTCGAGCGCAAGCCGAAGCAGCTCTCGGGCGGGCAGCGGCAGCGCGTCGCGATCGGCCGCGCGATCACGCGCAAGCCGAAGGTGTTCCTGTTCGACGAGCCGCTGTCGAACCTCGACGCGGCGCTGCGCGTGAAGATGCGGCTCGAGTTCGCGCGGCTGCACGACGAGCTGAAGACGACGATGATCTACGTGACGCACGACCAGGTCGAAGCGATGACGCTCGCGGACAAGATCGTCGTGCTGTCGGCGGGGAACGTCGAGCAGGTGGGCAGCCCGAACCGGCTCTATCACGCGCCGGCGAACCGCTTCGTCGCGGGGTTCATCGGGTCGCCGAAGATGAATTTCCTGGGCGGCGTCGTCGATGCGGTGACGGCCGACGACGTGCTCGTGCGCTATGAGACGGGCGAAACGCAGCGCGTCGCGGTCGAACCGGGGAAGGCGAAGGCGGGCGACAGCGTGACGGTCGGCATTCGGCCCGAGCATCTGCATGCCGGCGGCGCGGGCGACTACGGCATCGCGACGCGGACGATGGCGGTGGAGTCGCTCGGCGACGCGGCGTATCTGTATTCGGAGTCGCCGGTGGCGCCGGATGGCCTCATCGCGCGCATTCCGCCGCTCGAACACCACGACAAGGGCGAGACCTTGAAGCTCGGCGCGACGCCCGATCATTGCCATCTGTTCGATAGCGACGGGCGGGCGTTTGAAAGACGGATCGTGGAGGTGCGGTCGGCGGCTTGAGGGAGGTGCAGAGTGCCGCTCGCTTAAGTGCGCGTGATGATGAGCCTGCCGTGGTGAATCTCGACAGAGAGGCGCTGCCCGGCGGAGAAGCCAGCGCGCTCGAGCCAGCGGCCGGAGAGCCGGAACCAAGGGAACAGCGGCGGGTTGGTGCGATAACCGCCGAGCTTTATGGGCCGGTAGCGTCGCGACTGCTGGATGGTGACGAATCGCTGGGCGGGGTAAGGACGTGCGTTAAGATAGGCGTCAGCCATGATCGACTCCTGTGGAGAGTTGGTGGTGGTCAGCGGGCCGTGAGTGCTGGTAACACTTGCGGCCCGCGCTTCGGTTACAGCGTCAGATGCGTACGTGCCTCCTGTTAGCTGCTGGGATTGATGCATGCGATCGAATCACTGTATGGATAATCAGTTATCCGATCAATATATCCGTTCGGGATAGGGAAGCCGGGGCGTGTCTGG
>NZ_JAFLRF010000005.1:246302-345832 GCF_017315705.1 Trinickia mobilis
AGTGCGGGGCTTGCAATCTTGCGGGCAAGCTAAACCGCCCACGAGACCGGCAGCCGTTCCTAACCGATAACGCCGGTTCGATTCGTCAGCTGCGGGAAGATGCGGGTCCCGCGCCGGGGTCTGAGGTTGGAAAACGAACCACAAACCGTCGAACTCGAACCCTGAAGACGGAAACGCGAGCCCCCGACCGTGGAGTTCGAATGTTTGAAGGCGGAACGCGAGCCTCAGACCGGCGCATTCGACTGTTGGAGGGCCGAAGTCCGAGCCTCAGATCGACGACTTCGACGCTTTGAGGGCGGAACGTCAGCCTCCGACCTCGGAGTTCGACTGTTTGACGGCGGAACGCGGGCCTCAGACCGTGGAGTTGTCCACGCTTTGAGAGTGGAATGCGAGGCTCAGACCTCGGAGTTCGACTGTTTGAGGGCGAAGCGCGAGCGTCAGACCTCGGAGTTCGACTGTTTGAGGGTCGAGCGCGAGCCTCAGACCTCGGAGTTCGACTGTTTGAGGGTCGAGCGCGAGCCTCAGACCTCGGAGTTCGACTGTTTGAGGGTGGAGCTCACGCCTCACACCGCGGAATTCCGCTGTCCGATAGCGATGGGCGGGCGTTTGAAAGACGGATCGTGGAGGTGCGCTCGGCCGCTTGAGGAGAGGTGCCGAGTGCCGCTTGAGCATTGATCGAACGACCATTTCGAATATTGAGAAAGGGTTGGACGCTGTTGAAGTAGGATAGGAGTCCATTCTTTCTGCGCTCGTTCGATCGAATATGAATAACACCTATCGGTACGGCATACATCAAAATCTCACTCCCCAAGAACTTTTCTTCATCGTCCTGCTTGACGAAACCTGCAAGCAACTCGGGATTGATGATCTAGTGGGCATTTCAATGGTGCTGGTAGGGCAGCCTTTCATTCCCACACGCGGAAAATTCAACGGCGCAGTGAAAGGAACATCGATTGCCTCGGTGGTGTCGAGACGAGTGCTTCCTTTCGAGCTTAAACATAAAGTCTTGCCCACAGTAACCTCGTTCACAAGCCTTGCTTTGCTAAGAATCAAGTTCACGAATAATCTCGGCGCTTTTGTTGGGCGAACGATTCCGGGCGTAGGCTGGGTTCTTCTCGCATCTGATGTTTCGATTATTATTTTTCGATCGGTTGCTGCTTATCAAAAGATGGTGAAGCCTGAGGATCGTATCTAATGGCCGAAAGAGATGACGAGTGGACGGCCCTCAGCCGCTTTTTTGAGCCGAGAGTAGGAAGCAGGCGGGCTTTTGGGCCGAATGTGCTGTCTAGAGACATGGACCTTTATCACGATTTGGACATGCAGCCCAAGGCAATCGGAACAGCACTAAACGATTGGGCGGAGCAGTTCGGCATCGATATGTCCGAATTTAATTTGGATTTCTATTATCCAACGTACAAGCTCACTCGTTGGCAGTTCCTGATAACGGTGGGAAAAAGTCTTTATAGCAAGAAGGCGCGTGAAGTGCTCGGTGGCCGTTTGCTCACCTTGGGAATGCTTGAGGAAGCGATGATCAAACGAAAATGGTCAATCTGATTCGTTGATGAGCGCTTGCCGCTATCCACCGAGGCGCGGACGCCGCATGCAAGCCGTGAAATTGCTCCGGGTGTTGCTATTTGCGGGGGCAGCTTTGGCAAATGCTGCCATTGCATCCGACCATCCAATTACCGGAACGGGAGAATTCGTCGGGCACGGTCGACAATGCGACGGCAGGCTTCGCGTCAACGCAAAGACGATCGAATGGCGTACCCCTTTTGCAAGTTGCGGAAAGCGGCCCTATGCGGTCATCGAACGCGACTTGCAAGCGGCCAAGCCGTCAATCGTGTTTCAGCTGAAAGGCCGAGCATGCGGCTTCGGGATCATCTCTCTTCACTGGGACCCGGAATATCCCGACTACTGGATCGCAAAGGGGTATCGGAATTTGGAAGCCTACAAGAGCAATAGCACCGACTTCTTAGGCTGCAGCCTGGAGAAGCAGGGCAAGTGATCGATGAGACAGGGCCGCCGGCCCTGCTTTCGCATGCGGACTTATCGGTGACTCCCGGCCTTTCCGCCCACGCGCGTTTCAGCCTCGCCCTCCAACGCCGCCCGCGCACAAACCTCGTCCGTCACCAGCCCCGACAGCCACCCGCCTTTGAGCGCCGCCATCACCGCGCCGCGTTTTCTCTCCCCGCCTGCAAACCCGATCGTCGGCCGCTTCGGCGGCGAGTCGAGCGGAATGCTCGTGACGCGCCGCCCGGTCGGCGATTCGACGCGCTTGCCGTCGGCATCGATCGGCAGCCCGAGCATCTCCGCCACGGCGCCCAGTTCCATCAGCTCGTTCAATTCGCCGGTCGTAATGAAGCCGTCTTCATGCAGCGGACAGTGCAGCCCGATATTGCCGATCCCGACAAACGCGACATCCGCTTCGCCCGTCAGCGCCTCCACGATCCGATACAACCGGTGGTTGCACCACTGTGCGCGTTCGGCTTCGTTATCCGCGATCAGTGGCGCAGGCAGCAAGAAATGCTTGCCGCCGGTCTTCTCGGAGATATGCAGCGCGACGTCGTAGCGGTTCGACGAGCCGTCCTGAGCAATCGCCCCGACCATCGACACCAGCCGGTGCTGCGGGCGCTCGAGCTGCGCGATCTGATCGACCGCGCCCTTCAGCGTCCGGCCGCTGCTGACGGCGATCACCATCGGCTTCTCTTCGATCAGGTAGCGCTCCATCACCTGCGCGCCCGCTACGGCGAGCTTGCGATCGACGGCTTCGGCGCTGTCGTCGTCGATCGGCACGACTTCGCACATCGACAAGCCATAGCGCGCCGACAATTGTTCGGCGAGCGCAAGGCAATCGGCGAGCCGGTGGTCGACGCGCACGCGGATCAGGTTCTTCTCGACCGCGAACGCGACCAGCCGCTGCGCGACCGGGCGCGACACCTGGAGCTTTTCGGCGATCTCGTTCTGGGTGTTGCCGGCGACGTAGTAGAGCCACGCCGCGCGTGTTGCGAGATCGAGTTTTTCGTTGGATTTGGGCACGATGCCGCCGGAGTGTGAGAGGTTAGGCGAGCCGCTTGCGAGAGGGCTCGAAAAGCGGCTGCACGTGGCGATACAGCTCGCGATAGGCCGTGAGGCGCTCGCGCAGTTGCGCGTGACGCTCCGCGTTCGGCGTGAACTCCGCCTGGACCGGCGGCTTCGTCAGCACCCGTGAGGGGTCGCCGCCGGCCGCGAGCCAGCCCAGGCGCGCGGCCCCGAGCGCGGCGCCCGTCTCGCCGCCGCCGTGCTGGCGGGTTTTCGTGGCGAGCGCGTCGGCGAGCAATTGCGCCCAATACGCGCTGCGCGCGCCGCCGCCGATCATCGACAGCGCGCTCACTTCGGTGCCGGCCGCCGCGAGCGCGTCGAGGCCGTCGGCGAGCGCGAGCGTCACGCCTTCGAGGACCGAATAGCCGAGCAGCGCGCGGTCGGTCGCGTGCGTCATGCCGAAGAAAACGCCTTGCGCGTAGGGGTCGTTGTGCGGCGTGCGCTCGCCCGAGAGATACGGCAGAAAGAGCGGCGCGCTCGGAAGCGTCTCGCCGTCGAGCGCTTCGACTTCCGCGAGCAGCGTCGGCTCGTCGGTGCCGGTGAGCTTGCAGACCCAGCGCAGGCAGCTCGCCGCCGACAAGACCACGCTCATCTGATGCCAGCGGTCCGGAATCGCGTGGCAGAACGCGTGCACGGCGGACGCCGGATTCGGCCGGAAGCGGTCGCCGACGACGCACAGCACGCCCGACGTGCCGAGCGACACAAATCCGTCGCCGGGCTGCGTGGCGCCGATGCCGATCGCGCTCGTGGCGTTATCGCCGCCGCCTGCAGCGACGACGACTTCGCCGCTCAGGCCCCATTCGCGCGCGAGTTCGGCGCGCAGCATGCCGGAGGGCTCGCTGCCTTCGGCAAGACGCGGCATCTGCGAGCGGCTCATGCCGCAGGCTGCGAGCAACGTATCGGACCAGTCGCGGCGCGCAACGTCGAGCCACAGCGTGCCGGCTGCGTCGGACGGATCGGAGACCTTGCCGCCCGTCAGTTGCAGCCGCAGATAGTCCTTGGGCAGCAGCACGCACGCGGTGTGCCGGAACAATTCGGGTTCATGGCGCGCGACCCACAAGAGCTTCGGCGCCGTGAAGCCAGGCATCGCGAGGTTGCCCGCGATGCGGTGCAGATCGGGCGCGCGCTCGGTCAGTTCCGCGCATTCGTCGACGCTGCGCATGTCGTTCCAGAGGATCGCGGGGCGAAGCACGCGGTCGACGCTGTCGAGCAGCACCGCGCCGTGCATCTGGCCCGACAGGCCGATGCCGCAAATCTGCGCGAACTCGGCGGGGCGGGCTTCGCGCAATGCGGCGATCGCGGCGCGCGTGCCGTTCCACCAGTCGGCGGGATTCTGTTCGGCCCAGCGCGGATGCGGACGGGAAACCGTGAACGGCGCGCCCGCCGTGCCGATCACGCTTCCGTTGGGGGCGAGCAGCAGCACTTTCACTTCGGACGTGCCGAGGTCGATGCCGAGATACATGGGCAGGGATCGGGTCGTTGGGGATGCGCTACTTTAGCCGCGCGGCGCGCGATGCGCCAATGGGCGCTGGACCTGAGAGGGCCGCCTCATTTGCCTCGTTTCGCCAGCCATTCGTCGACGCGCCGGAGCGCCGCGCGCACTGCGTTCTCGAGTTGCGCGCCTTGCGCCATGCCGCCCCACAGCAGGCGATCGGCACAGAACGCCGCGAGCGGGTCCGGTGCCGCGAAGACCGCGCGTGCAGCGCGTTCGTCCATCACGCCATCCTGATACGCGTACGGCAGCAGGCCTCGCTGCCAGCGGTCGAGAAAGCGGAAGAACAACGCGGGCAGCACCGCCGTTGCCGCCGGTTCGGCGCCGCGCCTGAAGCATTCGACGAGCGTCGGCGCGATGAAGCCGGGGAGCTTCGAGAAGCCGTCCGCCGCGACGCGCTGGTTCGTGTCCTGGATATACGGATTGCTGAAGCGGTCGAGCACGACGTCGCGATACCGCGCGAGATCGAGCGGGCTCGGCGCGAGGCACGGGATCACGTCTTCGGTCACGTAGTCGTATGCGAAGCGGCGGATGTCGGCGTCGAGCGTGCCTTCGTGGATGTAGTCGAGGCCGACGAGCGTGCCTGCCCACGCGATGCAACTGTGCGTCGCGTTGAGGATGCGGATCTTCGCCTCCTCGTACGGCAGCACCGATTCGACGAGCTCCGCGCCGACCCGCTCCCATGCCGGGCGCCCCGCGCAGAACCGGTCTTCGATCACCCATTGGATGAACGCTTCGCCCATCACGGGGCACGCGTCGGCGAAGCCGGTCGCGGCGAGCACGCGTTCGCGCACGTCGTCGGTCGGGCGCGGCGTGATGCGGTCGACCATCGAGTTCGGACACGCCGTATTCGCATCGAACCAGGCCAGCAGTGCCGCTTGTCCGCGCTGTTCGAGAAACGCGCGCATCCCGGCGTGGAAGCGCTCGCCGTTGCTGCGCAGGTTGTCGCAGCTTTGCAGCGTCACCGGCCCCGCGTCGCGCTGCATCCGCGCTTCGAGCATGGCGGCGAGCGCGCCGTAGATCGTGGTGCGCGCACCGCCCAGATCGGCGGCGAGATCGGGGTTCTTCGCGTCGAGCCGGTCGTGCTCGTCGAGGTAATAGCCGCCTTCGGTGACGGTGAACGACACGATCTTGCATGCAGGATCGGCGCCGGCGTCGACGAGCTCGGCGAGCGACGGCGACCACGGCACGACGCGCTTGATCGAGCGGATCGTCTCGCAGGCGCGCTCGCCTTGCGGCGTCACGGTTTCGAGCGTGTAGACGCCGTGCTGGGCGGCGAGCGCTTCGAGCACCGCGTTCATGTCGCCGCGGATGTTGCCGACGGTGAGCGACCATTGCGGTTCGTGCGGCCCCGACGCCTCGTTCAGCCGGTGCAGGTACCACGCCTGATGCGCGCGGTGAAACGATCCCGCGCCGATGTGCAGGATCACGTTCGTGCCGGCGCCGTTTGCGTTGTTCATGGGGTGTCTCCTGCTGGATGGGGCGTGCCGCGTCTTCGGTCCGCGCCTTTTTGTATGACGACGATTGTCGAACAGTGCCGAGCATTTGCTCGTTTAATGAACGAATGATCGTATTCGGGTTGTCGAAAGTCAAGGCGACGGCGAGGAGATTTCAATGGCGCATTGCGGCGCGCGGGGAGGGTTCGTGCGGGTTTCGACGGAGTTCGGGCCTTGTGGTGCCGCATCGGGCGGCCGATGTTGCATCGCACAAACCGCACCGCGGCCGAGCATGCACCGTCAGCGCCCATGACGTCGGCTGCTCTATCATCGGCGGCACGGCAAAACGCACGTAACGCGGTTACCCGCAGCCTTGCATGGGACCAGAGTTAGCGCTAAAGCGCTAACTCTGGTCGACAGGAGACACGCACATGGACTACGTCATCGGCGTCGATATCGGCACGCAGAGCACGAAGGCGCTCGTCGTCGACACGCACGGCGCGATCGTCGCGCAGCACGCCAGCAGCTATCAGCCGGACACGCCGAAGCCGCTGTGGGCCGAGCAATGGCCGTCGGTCTGGTTTGACGCGGTGACCGAATGCATCGCGCGATGCGTCGAGCGGGCGCGGGCGGCGGGCGTGGCGCCGGCGTCGATCAAGGCGGTCTGCGTGAGCAGCCTGTACGGCGGCTCGGGCATTCCGGTCGACCGCGATATCGAGCCGCTCCATCCGTGCCTGATCTGGATGGACCGCCGCGCGACCGCGCAAGTGCAATGGGTGCAGGAGAACGTCGATGTCGCGCGGCTGCAGGCGATCACCGGTAACGGCGTCGACAGTTACTACGGCTTTACGAAAATGCTGTGGCTGAAGCAGAACGCGCCCGAGGTGTGGGCGAAGACGCGCTACTTCCTGCCGCCGAATGCCTACATGATTTACCGCCTGACCGGCGAGATCGCAGTCGATCACAGCTCGGCCTGCAATATCGGCGGTGTCTACGACATCGCGCGCCGTGACTGGTCGGGCGAAGCGCTCGATATGCTCGGCATTCCGGCCGGGCTGATGCCGCCTCGGCTCGTCGCGTCTTCGGACGTGGTCGGCAGGCTGCTGCCGCAGTGGTCCGCGCAGCTCGGGCTCGAAGCGGGGACGCCGATCGTCGCGGGCGGCGTCGATGCGGCCGTCGCCACGTTTGCCGCCGGTGCCGCTCGCACCGGGCAGCACGTCGCAATGATCGGCACGAGCATGTGCTGGGGCTACATCAATCAGAGTGTCGACGCGCGGCACGGGCTCGTCAGCATGCCGCATGTCTTCAACGGTGCGCACGACTTATACGTGTTCGGCGGCGCGATTGCCGCGGGTGCCTCGATCACGTGGTTTCGCGAGCAGTTCTGTCACGAGGAGACCGAAGCGGCGCGCGCGACGCCTCTCGGCGATCCTCATCGCCTGCTCGAAGAAGCGGCCGCGCGCATTCCCGCCGGCGCGGACGGCGTGATGTTCCTGCCGTATCTGATGGGCGAGCGCAGCCCCGTCTGGGATGCGAAGGCGAGCGGGGCGCTGGTCGGCTTGAGCCTCTTTCACACGCGCGCGCATTGTTATCGCGCGGTGCTCGAAGGCGTGTCGTTCGCGCTCAAGCACAACATCGAGGCGGGACGCCAAGGCGCGCAGACGCTCGACGACCGGCTGATCGTCGTCGGCGGCGCCGCGCATTCGGACCTGTGGATGCAGATCATCGCAGACGTGACGGGCTATCCGGTCTACACGATCGAGCAGGATGTCGAGGCCGCGATGGGCGCGGCCCTGCTGGCGGCGCTCGGCGCGGGGCTCGTGTCGGAAGAGGATGCCGCGCGCGGCTGGGTCACGCTCGCCGAGCGCGCGCAGCCCGATGCCCGGCGGCAGGCGCTCTACGCGCAGCGCTTTGGCATCTACGCGGATTTGTATCCGGCGCTCAAGCCGTTGATGCACCGCTTGCGGGCGACGTGAGCGGCGAGCGCAGCGGGCTTCGTGACGCGCGGCGGCCCGGTTGCCGCCGGGCCGCCGCGCCGCTCAAAGCACGGTCCGTACGTGCCACAGTTCCGGAAACAGCACGACGTCGAGCATCTTGCGCAGATACGGCGCGCCGCTCGTGCCGCCCGTGCCCTGCTTGAAGCCGATGATCCGCTCGACCGTGGTCACATGGCGGAAGCGCCATTGACGGAACGCGTCTTCGAGATCGACCAGTTCCTCGGCCATCTCATACAGCGCCCAATGTTGCGTCGGATTGCGATAGACCTCGAGCCACGCCGCTTCGACCGACGCGTCGTGCGTGGTCGGCTGGGTCCAGTCGCGCTCGAGCCGTTCGGGCGCGATCGGAAAGCCGCGCCGCGCGAGCAGGCGCACGACTTCGTCGTAGAACGACGGCGCTTCGAGCGACGCCTTCACTTCGGCGAAGATCTCCGGACGATGCGCGTGCGGCTTCAGCATCTGCTCGTTCTTGTTGCCGAGCAGGAACTCGATCTGCCGGTACTGATACGACTGAAACCCGGACGACTGCCCGAGATACGGACGCATCGCCGTGTACTCGGACGGCGTCATCGTCGCGAGCACGTTCCACGCCTGCACGAGCTGTTCGAGGATGCGCGATACGCGCGCGAGCATCTTGAACGCGGGCGCCAGGTCGTCGCGATGCACGCACGCGAGCGCCGCGCGAAGCTCGTAGAGCGCGAGCTTCATCCATAGCTCGCTCGTCTGATGCTGAATGATGAACAGCATCTCGTTGTGATCGGGCGAGAGCGGGTGCTGCGCCGACAGGATGGACCCAAGCGACAGGTAATCGTCGTAGCTCATCGACTTCGAGAAATCGAGCTGCGCGTCGTGCCAGCCTTCGTCGCCTTCCGGCACGTGCGAACCGGGCGCCGGAGCGTGCGGCACGCTCTCGCCGCCGTGTCCGAACGGGCAGCCTTGCGCGCGGCTGTCCGTCTTTGCCGCGGCCGCCTCTGCGGCGTCCGCTGGCGCATCCTCAGGCAGTTGCATATGGTCGGTCATCGCCGCTCTCCTTACGTCACCGAGCCGCGCGCGGCAAACTCGGGCGCGCGCCATGCCTCGCTCGCGAGCACGTCGCGCAGCGTCTCGACGGCGTCCCACACGTCGACGAAGCGCGTATAGAGCGGCGTGAAGCCGAAGCGCAGCACGTGCGGCTCGCGATAGTCGCCGATCACGCCGCGCGCGATCAATGCCTGCATCACCTCGTACCCGTGCGGATGCTCGAAGCTCGCGTGCGAGCCGCGCTGCACATGCGCTCGCGGGGTGACGAGCTTGAGCGACATCCCCGCGCAACGCGTTTCGACGAGTTCGATGAAGCGGTCGGTCAGCGCGAGCGACTTGCGGCGGATCGCATGCATGTCGGTCTGCAGGAACACGTCGAGCCCGGTTTCGACGAGCGCCATCGACACCATCGGCTGCGTGCCGCACAGGAAGCGGCCGATGCCGTCGTCGGGGCGGTAGCTCGGGTCCATCTCGAACGGCGCACGATGGCCCCACCAGCCGGAGAGCGGCTGCGGGAACGCATTCTGATGCCGGTGCGGCACCCAGACGAACGCAGGCGAACCCGGACCGCCGTTCAGATACTTATACGTGCAACCGACGGCGTAGTCGGCGCCGACGCCGTTCAAGTCGACCGGCACCGCGCCCGCCGAATGCGCGAGGTCCCAGAGCGCGAGCGCGCCCGCGTCGTGGATCATCTTCGTGAGCGCGGCCATGTCGTGCATGTAGCCGGTGCGGTAATTCACATGCGTGATCATCGCGACGGCCGTATCGCTGCCGATTGCCTCGGGCAGCTCGGACGGATCGTCGACCAGGTGCAGCTCGTAGCCCCGGTCGAGCTGCTCGATGAGCCCCTGCGCGATATAGAGATCGGTCGGGAAATTCGAGCGCTCGGAGACGATCACGCGCCGTTTCGGATCGCGCTCGTTCGCGAGCTTGAGCGCCGCCGACAGCACCTTGAACAGATTGATCGAAATCGTATCGGTGACGACGACTTCGTTTTCCGCGGCGCCGATCAGCGGCGCGAGCTTGTTGCCGAGACGCCGCGGCAGCGCGAACCAGCCAGCGGTATTCCAGCTTCGGATCAGGCCCTCGCCCCATTCGCTGCCGATCACGGCTTGCGCGCGCGCGGCAGCCGCGGCGGGCGGCGCGCCGAGCGAGTTGCCGTCCAGGTAGATAACGCCGGGGTGCAGCGCGAACTGGCCGCGCAAAGCGGCGAGGGGATCGTTGCGGTCGAGCGCGAGGGCTTCTTCACGGGTTTTCATGGCGGGGTTGCGACAGTGAGTCGTGCTCAGTGGGTTGGGCTATGGCGCCGGTATGGCTTCGACGCGCGGATCAGACGGCCGGCAGTGCGCGCAGCACCGCGCGCACCGGGCTCGCGTCGAGCGTCGCGAATTTGAGGGGCAGGGCGATCAGCTCGTAGTCGCCGGGCGCGATCGCGTCGAGCACGACGCCTTCGAGGATCGCCATCCGATGCGCGCGGACCCGGCGGTGCGCGTCCATCGTCTTCGAATCCTGAGGGTCGAGCGACGGCGTATCGATGCCGACGAGCGCAACGCCTCGTGCCGCGAGCAGGTCGATCGTTTCGGGGGCGACCGCGCAGAACGCGCTGTCCCAGGCGGCGAGCGGCGCGCGCTCGTAGGTGCGCAACAGCACGCGCGGCGGCACGCCGGCAAGGCTCGCGGCGACCTGCTCGGGCGTCACGACGGGCGACGCGCCGATGCAGTGAATCACGCGGCAGCGTCCGAGATACGCATCAAGCGGCACGGCGCCGATCGCGGCGCCTTGTTCGTCGTAGTGAAGCGGTGCGTCGGTGTGCGCGCCGGTGTGCGGCGACAGCGTCACGCGCGCCACATTGACCGGCGAGCCGGCCTCCATCTTCCAGACCCGCTCGATGCCGACCGGCGTGTCGCCGGGCCAGACGGGCGTCGCGGTGTCGATCGCGGGGGTGATGTCCCAGAGCGTTTCCATATCTCTCCTGTGTCGATCGGAGTCGGTGCTTTAGCGCCTGCTCCGATCCCATACCGCACAGCCCCAAGTTAGCGCTTCAGCGCTTACTTGGGGCTGTGCGTGTGCGGCGATCGATATCTCGATTTGCCGATGCTTCGGATGATAGGCAAGACCGAGTAGAAAGTGCTTGCGAAATAGTCGTCCACAGACGCCCCGACTAGAACATAATTCGAGATAAGACGAAAAGGGAGACCAAAAATGAATGCGATCTCACTTGACGCCACCGATTGCCGTATCCTCACGGTCCTCCAGAACGAGGGGCGGATCAGCAACCTCGATCTGGCCGAACGGATCGCGCTGTCGCCGTCGGCGTGCCTGCGCCGGTTGCGGCTGCTCGAAGACCAGGGGGTGATCGAGCGCTATCGGGCGTGCCTGAACAAGGAGGCGCTCGGCTTCGAGCTGGAGGCGTTCGTGCAGGTTTCGATGCGCAACGACCAGGAGAACTGGCACGAGCACTTTGCCGAGGCCGTGCGCGAATGGCCCGAGGTGGTGGGCGCGTTCGTGGTGACCGGGGAGAGCCACTACGTGCTGCGCGTGCTCGCGCACAACCTCAAGCACTACTCGGACTTCGTGATTTCGAAGCTCTACAAGGCACCGGGCGTGATGGACATCCGCTCGAACATCGTGCTGCAGACGCTCAAGGAAGATACCGGCGTGCCCGTGGGCCTGACGCCGGAAGCGGGGAAATAGCGGCCGGCGCGCGGCCGCGTTTTCACGAAAGAGAGGGGAGGCCTGCCGCTGGCGCGGCCGAGCCCTGACTTCACAGCGGATCGAGCCCGTGGAATTCGCCGCCCTGGAACACGAGCGGCTTCAAGTCGGCGGCGTTCTCGCGCACCCCGCAGCGCTCGACTTCGCCGACGAAGATCACATGATCCCCTTCCTCATAGCGGCTGCGATTGTGGCATTCGAACCAGGCGAGCGCGCCTTCGAGCACCGGCATCCCCGTAGTGCCCGTCGCGTGCGGGACGCCCGCGAAGCGGTCGCCCTTGAGCGTCGCGAAGCGCTGGCAGAGGTCGAGTTGCGACGCCGCCAGCACGTTGACCACATAGTGGCTGTTCGACTGGAACGCGGGCATCGACGCCGATTTGGTCGCAAGACTCCACAGCACGAGCGGCGGATCGAGCGAGACCGAGTTGAACGAGCTCGCGGTGATGCCGACCAGCTGGCCGGACGGCGCGCGCGTCGTGATGACGGTGACACCGGTGGCGAACTGGCCGAGCGCCGCTTTGAACGCGCGGGTATCGAAGTTCGGCGGACTGGCGCGCTTCATCGGGCGGGACCTATGGAGAGGCGCGTGACGGCGGCGCGCTGCCGGGGAATCGGAAAAGCTGAATCGAAAGTCATGTAAAGGATCGGCAAGTTGTTCGAATTTTAACGGAATCTCCCACGTGTTCGGTGCGCAGGCGGAGGCGGTGCGGGGGCATTGCGCCGGCCAGCGGAAAAACCGCTAAGCTGGTCGGCGCAGCGGCAATCAACAAGGAGCACGCATGACTCAAGCAAGCGATACCGCCACGCTGGGCGGCGGTTGTTTCTGGTGTCTCGAGGCGGTGTATCTGGGCGTCGACGGGGTCACCGCGGTCGAATCCGGCTACGCGGGCGGCACGGTCGAGCATCCGACCTACGAGCGCGTTTGCGACGGCCGCACCGGCCACGCCGAAGTCGTGAAGGTCGATTTCGATCCGGCGAAGATCGGCTACCAGGACATTCTCGAGATCTTCTTTGCGATCCACGATCCGACGCAATTGAACCGGCAAGGCAACGACGTCGGCACGCAGTACCGGTCGGTGATCTTCACGCACTCCGATGCGCAGCGCGAGACCGCGCTGCAGGTGATTCGAGCGATCGCGGCCGAGGGGCTCTACGACGGGCAGATCGTCACGCAGGTCGTGCCGCTCGACGGCAACTATTGGCCCGCGGAGGCCTATCACCAGAACTATTTCGCGCAGCATCCCGATCAAGGATATTGCGCGTTCGTCGTCGCGCCGAAGGTCGCGAAATTCCGCAAGAAATTCGCCCACCGGATGAAGCCGGGTGCGTGAGCGCGGGTGAGGCGGGCGGCGGCGCGCGCCGTGAGCCGCGCGCGAGTTTCGTCTAACGATTACTACGGTTCGTCCGCCTTGCCCGCTTCGTCGCGCAACTGCGCAAACGCTGCCGCGATCTCGCGTCCCAGCTCGACGCACGACAGCGGTGCCGACCCTTCAGCTTTGTTGTTGATCGTGATCAGCACGGGCTGCCCCGCCAGCGCATAGCGCGCCGCCAGTTCGGCGAGCGCCGAACGCGTGTTGGGATCCTCGTCGACGAGGCGGTCGAACGGGTCGTACTTCGCCTTCGCCTGCTCGTACTTGAAGCCTTGATGCAGGCTCCAGCGCACGATGAGCGGGCCGCTCGGCGTGTCGCCGTCCAACAGCGCGAGCGCCGCCGCCTGGCGCAGCGGATCGGGCATGCGCGCATGCAGACCGACGCAATAGCGCACGCCGCACGCGCGCAGCATGCGAATGAAGCGCGGCGTCAGCAAGCAGGCGTCGCGGATCTCTACCGCGTAGCACGGCCCCCCTGGCCCATCCGGCCCCGCCTGCAGTGGCGGCAGCGCCGCGAAGAACTGCGCGAGGCGCTCGATGAACTCGGCGGGCTCCGCGAGCATCGCATCGGGCAGCGGCGAGAACTGGAAGACCAAAGTGCCCGCTTTCGAGCCGAGCCCGTCGAGACAAGGCCGCACGAATTCGCCGGCGGCGATCTGCGCATCGAGAAAGCAGGGATTCGGCGCGACCGGCTCGCCGCGCTCTGCGCGCACGGTCGCGTCGGTCACGGACGCGGGCGCCTTCACGATGAAGCGGAAATGATCGGGTACCTGCTGGGCGTAGCGCAGATAGTCGGTCAGCGTGAGCGGTGCGTAGAACGAGCGGTCGATGCTAACCGTTCGCAGCAGCGGATGCGCGCCGTATGCCGTGAGGCCGTCGCGAGCGAGCTTCGTGTTGCTGTAGCCGTCGCCGTAGACAATGTTCTGCCAGCCGGGGAACGACCACGACGATGGGCCGAGGCGCACTTGCGGCGGCAGTGCGTTGGCGGCGTCGAGCACGTCGGGGGAGGGCAGAGCGGGCAGCACCTCGCGAGCACGGCGTTTGGGTTTGGGGTCGGCCGGAAAAGAAGAAGGCGCGGCGGCCTTGGCGCTACCGCCGCGCTTCGATGGCGAGCCGGCCGCTTCCGGTGACGGAACCGGCGCACCGAACAGATCGAATTGCTCGCCTTCGGTTTCGCCGGTACCTGCTTCGTTGCTCGCTTGTCGTGTAGCGTCGCGCGGCCTGCCTTCGTCCATCGATCGCTTGTGCTTGACCCGCGCGACGCGCGGGGCGCATCACAGCGGCTTTTCGTACATATAGCGCCGCGACCACGGCAGCGTTTGCGCGCTGCGGCCGGCCTTGCGGCACACCACTTGGTAAAGCGACACGTCGTCGTGCTGGAACGCGTAGGCGCAACCCGCCAGATACACGCGCCAGATGCGGAATTTCTCGTCGTCGACGAGCTTTTTCGCTTCTGCCGCTTTCGCTTCGAAATTCTCCGCCCAGATGTCGAGGGTGTGCGCATAGTGCCGACGCAGGCTCTCGACGTCAACTGCCTCCAGCCCGCCCCTTTGCATCGATTCGAGCGCGAGGCTGATGTGCGGCAGCTCGCCGTCGGGGAACACGTAGCGGTCGATGAATTCGCCGCCGCCGAGCGCCGTTTCGCCGCTGTTGTAATCGGTCGACGTGATGCCGTGGTTCATCGCGACACCGTCGTCGACGAGCAGATCGCGGATCTTGCGGAAGTAGTCGGGCAGGTTCTTGCGGCCGACGTGCTCGAACATGCCGACGCTCGTGATGCGGTCGAACTGGCCGGGCACATCGCGGTAATCCTGCAGACGAATCTCGATCTTGTCTTGCAAGCCGGCTGCCTTCACGCGCTCGGTGGCGAGATCGAACTGGTTCTGCGAGAGCGTCACGCCGACGCACTGCGCGCCGTACTTGCTCGCCGCGCGCAGCACGAGCGCGCCCCAGCCGCAGCCGATGTCGAGCAGGCGCTGGCCCGGCTGCACCTGGATCTTGGTGAGGATGTGGTCGATCTTCTTCAACTGCGCGGTGGCGAGGTCTTCGTTGCCGTTCTCGAAGTACGCGCACGAATAGACCATGTTCTCATCGAGCCACAGCTTGTAGAACTCGTTCGAGACGTCGTAGTGATACTGGATCGCCTTCTTGTCCGACGCTTTCGTGTGATTGAAATAGCGGCGCACGCGGGCCAGCTTGCTTGCGCTCGTCACCGTGCTCCTGGCGAGCGAATAGCCGATGTTGATGATGTCGGAGAGCTTGCCTTCGATATCGATCTTGCCCTTGACGTAGGCTTCGCCCAGATTGTCGAGGCTCGGCTCGAGCAACAGCGGCAGCGCCGACGCGCTATTGACCTTCAACGTGACCTGCGGCGCCGAGAAACGGCCGAAGTCGAGTTGCTGGCCGTCCCACAACACCAGGCGCGCAGGAAGGTTTGCCTTCTCCCGCACGTCCTCTACCCATTGCGCCAGCTTTTTCTCCCAGAACATGTTCATTCTCCGTGTCCGATGATATGAAAGGCAAAGCAACCAATCGACCGTTGCGCAAGCTCGCTGCGGAGACCGGCGGAACGGCTAAATCAGGCAGGGCGTCGCGGAGCAAAAGACTGTCCGCGGGGCCGCGCTTAAATCGGTTCGTGACGCTGTGCGCCGTGTTCGCGCAGCGCGGCGCCGAAACGAACGAGCGTCAAGGCGAAAGCCGCGAAATGCGCCAGCTGCCGCCGGCCTCGCGCGCGTACAGCACGCGGTCGTGCAGGCGCGACGGGCGTCCTTGCCAGAATTCGATCGTGTCGGGGACGAGCCGGTAGCCGCCCCAATGCGGCGGACGCGGCGGGTTCTCGCCGTAGCGCTCACTGATTTCGCGCTCGCGCGCTTCGAGCACCGCGCGGTTTGCGATCACCTGGCTCTGCTCCGACGCCCAGGCGCCGACGCGCGAGCCGAGCGGCCGCGACGTGAAATACGCGTCGCTTTCTTCGGCGCTCGTTTTGACGACGGCGCCCTCGATGCGGACTTGCCGCTCGAGTTCGATCCAGTAGAAAAGCAGGCTGGCGTGCGGGTTATGCGCGAGATCGCGGCCCTTGCGGCTTTCGTAGTTCGTGAAGAACACGAAGCCGCGTTCGTCGACGCCTTTGATGAGCACAATGCGTGCCGACGGGCGGCCACGCTCGTCGACGGTGGCGAGCGTCATGGTGTTCGGTTCCGGCAGCTTGGCGTCGACCGCCTGCTTGAACCACGCGTCGAATTGACGGATCGGATCGCGATCGACCTCGGCTTCGTCGAGCGACCCGAGTGCGTAGTTTTTGCGGAGTTCTGCAAGTGTGCTCATCTTCTTATGCGAACGCTTCAATTTATTCAGTATAGCGAAGGCGTAAAAATCTTGCGTCGCTGCGGCACGGTCTGCCGGCGCGGGCAAGCCGCCCGAGCCGATGCTGCGCCCCGGCAGCCCATCAATCGGCCCCGATCAGGCAAAATATCGGCTTCGAATCTTGCCTGTTTGCCACCATCGCCATGTCCAGCCCCCGCGCTACCGCGACGAGCCCCGATCTTACTACCAGCCGCGCCGCCGAGTTTGATGCGGATCGCGCGCGCCGCTTCGGCGGCGTGTCGCGCCTCTACGGCGCGCCGGCGCTTGCGGCGTTCGAGCGTTCGCACGTGGCGGTGATCGGGATTGGCGGGGTCGGCTCATGGGCCGTCGAGGCGCTCACGCGCAACGCGGTCGGCACGTTGACGCTGATCGATCTCGACAACGTCGCCGAAAGCAACACGAACCGGCAGATCCACGCGCTCGACGGCAACTTCGGCAAGCCTAAGGTCGAGGCGATGGCCGAGCGCATCGCGCTGATCAATCCGGCGTGCGAAGTGCGCCTCGTCGAGGACTTCGTCGAGCCCGACAATTTCGCCGCTGTGCTCGGCGGCGGCTTCGACTACGTGATTGACGCGATCGACAGCGTGCGCACGAAGACGGCACTGATCGCATGGTGCGTCGAGCGCGGGCAGCCGCTCGTGACGGCGGGCGGCGCGGGCGGACAGCTCGACCCGACGCGCATCCGCATCGACGATCTCGCGCTGACGATCCAGGACCCGCTGCTATCGAAAGTGCGTGCCCAACTGCGCAAGCAGCACGGCTTTCCGCGCGGCCCGAAGGCGAAATTCAAGGTGAGCGCCGTCTATTCCGACGAGCCGCTGATCTATCCGGAGGCAGCCGTGTGCGATATCGACGAAGAAGCGCAGCATGTGAGCACGTCGCCGGGCCACACGGGGCCGGTCGGGCTGAACTGCGCGGGTTTTGGCTCGAGCGTGTGCGTGACGGCGAGCTTCGGGTTCGCGGCCGCCGCCCACGTGCTGCGCGCGCTGGCGAAGGCGGCCGCTTGAGGTGCGCTTGATTCGCGCTTGATGCGAACGCTCAGTTCAGCGCCGAACTGAGCTTGCGGCGCCACTGCGACACCACTTCCGGCTGGTGCGCCGCCAGATCGAAAACCGAGAGCATCGTCTTGCGCCCGATATCGTCGCGGAACGACCGGTCGCGCTGGACGATTTCCAGCAAGTGCCCAAGCGCTCCGCCATAATCGTGCCGCGCGATCAGCGCGCTGGCCAGATCGAAGCGCGCCTCGAGATCGCCGGGGTTCGCGGCGACCTGGGCTTCGAGCGCATCGGTGGGCGGCAGGTCGGCGGCGACATCGAGCGCGTCGAGCCGTGTCTTGAGCGCGTTGTAGCGCGGGTCGATCCCTTGCGTGACCTTCGGCGACAGCAATTCGGCTTCCGCGCGCGCATCCGCGACGCGGTTTTGCGCAATCAGCAGCTCGATCAGGTCGAGGCGCGCGTCGTCGTAGCCCGGATCGAGGGCGAGCGCCGCCTGCAGGTGGTCGAACGCTTCATCAGTTCGGCCTTCTTCGAGCGCAAGCTGCGCGGCGCGCCGTTCGGCTTGGGCCGGGTCGGGCACGAGGCGATCGATGAATTCGCGCAACTGCCCTTCGGGCAGCACGCCGATGAATTGATCGACGGCCTGCCCTTCGGCGAACGCGATCACGTGCGGAATGCTGCGCACCTGGAAGTGAGCCGCGAGCTGCTGGTTCTCGTCGACGTTCACTTTCACGAGCTTCCACTTGCCTTCGTGCTCCTGCTCGAGCTTTTCGAGCATCGGGCCGAGCGACTTGCACGGGCCGCACCACGGCGCCCAGAAATCGACCAGCACCGGCTGGAGCAGTGACGCCTCGATGACGTCTTTTTCGAAAGTGGCTAGGGTGGTGTCCATTGCATCCTCGTCAAATAGTGTCCGGTGAGCGCTCCGGGAGCCGCTTTTCGCGTTGGGTATCCGGCGGGAAGCAGGAAAACCCGCGGCGGCTCGACCTTGTATTGCGAGATGGGGGCGGAGCAAGGTCTTTCAATGGCGCTTTTCAACGACATGTTTCATTCACCGTGCCGCACGCTCCGGCAGCGGAATCCATTCCGTCTCGCCCGGGATTTTGCCCATCTCCTGACGCGTCCACGCCTCCTTCGCGTGCGCAATCTTCTCGCGCGAACTCGCGACGAAATTCCATTCGATGAAACGCTCGCCCGCGAGCTTCGCGCCGCCGAGCAGCATCACGGTCGCGCCCGCTTGGCTCGCGAGCGTGGCCGTCTCGCCCGGCGTGAGCAGGGCCATTTGCTCGGTGGCGAGCGGTTCGCCGTCTATCGTCAGGTCGCCGTCGACAAGATAGACGCCGCGTTCGTCATGCTCCGGCTCGAGCGCGAACGCGCTGCCTGGCGCGAAATGCGCAGCCACGTAGAGCGTGCCCGAGAACGTCGTGACCGGCGCAGTTTCGCCGAACGCGGTGCCCGCGATCACGCGCAGCGTCACGCCGTTGCGCTCGATTTGCGGCAGGGTCGCGGCGGCGTGATGCTCGAAGGACGGCGCATCGTCCTCGTGTTCGAGCGGCAGCGCGACCCAGGTCTGGATGCCGTGCATCGTGAGGCCTTGCCCGCGGTCTTCGTCGGGTGTGCGCTCCGAATGGACGATGCCGCGACCGGCCGTCATCCAGTTCACGTCGCCAGGGACGATCTTCTGGACCGACCCGATGCTGTCACGATGCATGATCGAGCCTTCGAACAGATAGGTGACGGTGGCGAGCCCGATATGCGGATGCGGGCGCACGTCGAGGCCGGTACCAGGCTTGAGCGTGGCGGGCCCCATGTGATCGAAGAAGATGAACGGGCCGATCAGGCGCACGGCCATGGCCGGGAGGACACGCCGCACGGCGATGCTGCCGACGTCGCGGATATGCGGCTTGAGAATGGCTTTGATCGAGGCGGGCATGGAGGTTTCCTGGACGCGCTGCGCATTGAGGAACGGGGAGTGCCCATTCTACTGCGCGCGGGGCGGCGGGTTTGGCCGCCGCCCGCGGCGTTAGCCGTTCGGACGATGCCCGGGAGCCGCTACGCCATGCGATTCTTCGCAAGCGGCGGATTCGCTGCGAAATAGCGCTTGATGCCCCTTAGGATCGCGTCGGCCATCTTGTCGCGGTAGGCCTCGTCGTTGAGCTTCTGCTCTTCTTCCGGGTTGCTGATGAAGGCGGTTTCGACCAGGATCGACGGGATATCGGGCGCTTTCAGCACCGCGAAGCCGGCTTGTTCGACCGAGCCCTTGTGCAGCTTGTTGATTTCGCCGACCTCGTCGAGCACGAAGCCGCCATAGCGCAGCGAGTCGCGAATCTGCGCGGTCGTCGACATGTCGAAGAGCGCGCGGTTCACCGATTCGTCCTGCGTCTTCACGTTGATGCCGCCGATCATGTCCGACGAGTTTTCCTTGTTCGCCATCCAGCGCGCCGCCGCACTCGACGCGCCGTGCTCCGACAGCGCGAACACCGACGAGCCGCGCGCCGCCGGCGTCGTGAACGCGTCCGCGTGGATCGAGACGAACAGGTCGGCGCCCACACGCCGCGCCTTTTGCACGCGGACGTTGAGCGGCACGAAGAAATCGGCGTCGCGCGTCATCATCGAGCGCATGTTCGGCTGCGCGTCGATCTTGGCGCGCAGACGCTTCGCGACATCGAGCGCGATGTGCTTTTCGTAGGTTCCCGCGCTGCCGATCGCGCCCGGGTCTTCGCCGCCGTGGCCCGGATCGATCGCTACCGTGAGCAGCCGGATCGTGTTGCCGGTGCCGGGTTTCGACGGCGTCGTGAAGCCGTAGGCATCGCTGCTGTCGGCGTCGTCGCTGTTGTTGCGCGCGAGCGCGGGCGGGGCGGCAGGCGGCGCAACGGCGGGTGCCGCGGGCTTGGCTGCCGCACGCGGTGCGGGTGCGGGCGCGGCGCGCACCGGCGAGCGCGGCACGTCCGGCCCTGGCGTGTTCTGCGCATATTGCTGGAAGAACGCCTCGCTGTTGTCGGCCGTGGCCGCGGGCGGCGCGGCGGGGCCCCCGAGCGGGGCGGGCGTGAACGCTTGGTTGCCTTGGTTCAGGCGCTGCTCCTTGTGCTCGGTCTGCGCGAGGAGGTCCATCAGCGGGTCGGGCGCGACGGCGGGATACAGGTCGAACACGAGCCGGAACTTGTAGCTGCCTACTGGCTGCAGTGAGAACACCTGCGGCTTCACCTGCCCTTTGAGGTCGAACACCATCCGCACCACGTGCGGCTGATATTGGCCGACGCGCACCGCTTGAATCTGCGGATCGTTCGGCGTGATCTTCGAGACGAGATCCTTGAGTTCCTGATCGAGATCGAGACCGTTCAAGTCGACGACGAGACGATCCGGCGCGGCGAGCAGCGTCTGTGTGTTTTGCAGCGGCTGATCCGATTCGATCGTCACGCGCGTGTAGTCGCGCGCGGGCCACACGCGCACGCCGAGCACCGAGCTCGCCCATGCCATGCGCGGCGCGATGAACGGCGCGGCGAGCCCGAGCACGAGCGTCGATGCGCTCGCGCGCAGCACCTGCCGGCGGCGCCAGTTGTGTGTCGCGGTCGCGGCCGATTCGATCGAGCGGAACGGCTTGATTAACATCTTTCTAGGCATGCTTTTCCTGATTCGCTGTACGCGCGTGCTTCGAGCGTGCGGCCGTCGCCAGCCACGTCGAGCGAGAAAACGAGATCCGGAATGCCGAGCAGGTCCCCTGCCTGCTGCGGCCATTCGACGAGGCAGATCGCAGCCGAATTGAAATACTCGCGAAAGCCCGCGTCGGCCCATTCGGCCGGATCGCTAAAGCGGTAGAGATCGAAATGGTAGAGCTCGAGTTCCCCATCGGGGCGTTCGAGCGCATAGGGCTCGACGAGCGTGTAGGTCGGGCTGCGCACGCGGCCCGGGTGGCCGAGCCCGCGCAGAGTCGCGCGCACGAGGGTCGTCTTGCCCGCGCCGAGCTCGCCGATCAGCTGCACATGCAGCCCGTTGAAAGGACGATCGCTGCGCTTTTCGCTTCGCACGCTCTCGATGGCAGATCCGAAGCGCGCGCCGAATGCATCGGTGGCGGCTTCGTCCGCGAGCGTGAAATGGCGCTCAAGCATCGGGCTCGCGCAAAGGTGAGTCGAGAGATCGGGCTTGACGGGCATTCTCGTAAAATAGCGTGATGAACCGATATCCGGACCATTCCGTGTCCCGCGCGCCTTTGTCCGATGACGACTGCCGTGCACCGCGCTGCTTCGACGAAGCCGCGTTGGCGGCGCTCGCGCAGCGCATCAAGGAGTGGGGGCGCGAGTTGGGTTTCGGTGCGGTCGGTATCAGCGATATCGACCTCAAGGATGCCGAGGCGGGCTTGGCCGCGTGGCTCGAAGCGGGCTGCCACGGCGAGATGGATTATATGGCCAAACATGGCCTGAAACGCGCGCGTCCGGCCGAGCTTGTGGCCGGCACGCTACGCGTGATTACAGCGCGCATCGCCTATTTGCCGGCTTCGACGCTCGCGGGAAAGGCGGGCGAAAGCGCGGCGTCAGGCGCCGGCTCGGCGACGTTGCCGGGCGCACCGGCAGCGTCGCCGAACGACGCATCGGGCGGCGCGCCGAGCGCCAGGGGCGGCGGCTGGCGCGCGCAAGAAATGGCGCGCCTTACCGATCCGTCCTCGGCCGTCATCTCGGTCTACGCTCGCGGACGCGACTATCACAAGGTCATGCGCAACCGGCTGCAACAGCTCGCAGAGCGCGTCGAGGACGAGATCGGCGCGTACGGCTATCGCGTGTTCACCGATTCGGCGCCGGTGCTCGAAATCGAACTCGCGCAGAAGGCCGGCATCGGCTGGCGCGGCAAGCACACGTTGCTGCTGCAGCGCGAGGCGGGTTCGTTCTTCTTCATCGGCGAGATCTATGTCGACGTGCCGCTGCCGACCGACGCCGAGACGTCCCCGGAGCACGCGCCGCAAGCGCCGGGCGCCCACTGCGGGCAATGCACGCGCTGCATCGACGCATGTCCGACCGGCGCGATCGTCGCGCCGTATCGAGTCGACGCGCGGCGCTGCATTTCGTACCTCACGATCGAATTGAAAGGCAGCATTCCGGAAGACTTGCGGCCGCTGATCGGCAATCGTGTCTACGGGTGCGACGATTGCCAGCTCGTGTGTCCGTGGAACAAGTTTGCGCAGGCCGCGCCCGTCGGCGATTTCGACGTGCGGCACGGCCTGGATCGTACGACGCTGGTCGATTTGTTCGGCTGGAGCGCGGATGAATTCGATACGCGGATGCAGGGCAGCGCGATCCGGCGCATCGGATACGAGCGGTGGCTGCGCAACATTGCGGTCGCGATGGGCAATGCGCTGCGCGCAGAGGCGTCGTCCATCGACGATGCGGCGCGCGCGGATATCGTTGCCGCGCTGACGCGCCGCGCCGACGACGCGTCGCCGCTCGTCCGCGAGCATGTGCAGTGGGCGCTCGCGGCTGCGTGATGTCGGTTTCGAACTCGCGGGAAGCGCCTGAACAGTCATTGCGCGCGACGCATGATGAAAGGTCGCACGTACAACAGGAGCAGGAGGCATCATGTTCAATGCTGTGATCGACGCGCCGTTCGGCAAAGTCGGCATTCGCACCGACGGCGTGACAGTGCGCGAAATCGTCTATTTGCCGGACACGGCGGCGAGCGTCGAGCCGGATTCGCCGCTTGCGGCGCGCGCGGTGCAGCAGATCGAGCGCTACTTGGAAGATGCGCGCGCGACCTTCGATTTGCCGCTCGCTCTGGCCGGCACGGAATTTCAGCGTCGCGTGTGGCGGGGTATCTGCGCGATTGCGCCGGGCGAAGTGCTGACCTACGGGCAACTGGCGAAGGAAGTCGGCAGCGTGGCGCGCGCGGTCGGCCAGGCTTGCGGCGACAACCGGTTTCCGATTGTGATTCCGTGTCATCGCGTCGTGGCGGCAAGCGGCATCGGCGGCTTTGCGCATGAGGCGGAGGAAGGCTATTTGCGCCGCACGAAGCGCTGGCTGCTCGCACACGAAGGCCTGCTTCAATACGCGTGAGCCGCAATATGACCGACGCAACCGCTGCCGCCGAAGCGGCGCCGCCGCCATCGCCCTCGTTGGCGGCGAGCACCGATTCCATCGACGCATTCTGCGACGCGCTGTGGCTCGAACACGGCCTGTCGCGCAACACGCTCGACGCCTATCGCCGCGACTTGCGCCTCTTTGCCGAATGGCTCGCCGGCACGCATTCGGCGTCGATCGACGGCGCGAGCGAACTCCATCTGAACGGCTACATCGCCGCGCGCCGCGCCGACAAGGCAACCTCGGCGAACCGGCGGCTCTCGGTGTTTCGGCGCTTCTACGTGTGGGCCGTGCGCGAGCACCGCGCCGCAGCCGACCCGACGCTCAAGATCCGCTCCGCAAAACAGCCGCCGCGCTTTCCGTCGACGCTCACCGAAGCGCAAGTCGAGGCGTTGCTCGGCGCGCCCGATATCGACACGCCGCTCGGCCTGCGCGACCGCACGATGCTCGAGCTGATGTACGCGAGCGGCTTGCGCGTCACTGAGCTCGTCACGCTGAAGACGGTCGAAGTCGGCCTGAACGACGGCGTCGTGCGCGTGCTGGGCAAGGGCTCGAAGGAGCGGCTGATTCCGTTCGGCGAGGAAGCGCACGGCTGGATCGAGCGCTATCTGCGCGAGGCGCGGCCCGCGCTGCTCGGCGCGCGCGCGGCGGACGCGCTCTTCGTGACGAACCGCGGCGACGGCATGACGCGTCAGCAGTTCTGGAACATCATCAAGCGCCATGCGCGCGCGGCCGACGTCCGTGCGCCGCTGTCGCCGCACACGCTGCGGCACGCATTCGCGACGCACTTGCTCAATCACGGCGCGGATTTACGCGTCGTCCAACTGCTGCTCGGCCATACGGATATCTCGACGACGCAGATCTACACCCACGTCGCGCGCGAGCGGCTGAAGTCGCTGCACGCGGCGCATCATCCGCGGGGGTGAGGTTAGAATTCCGCGATGAGCAAATCGAAGCACGTTTCCGAAACCCTCGCCACGCAGTTCCTGCGCCGACACGGGGTGAGCTTCGGCGAGCATCCCTATGACTATGTGGAGCACGGCGGCACATCCGAGTCCGCGCGGCAGCTTGGCGTCGATGAACATTTCGTCGTCAAGACGCTCGTCATGGAAGACGAGCACGCGAAGCCGCTGATCGTGCTGATGCATGGCGACCGCACCGTCTCCACGAAGAACCTCGCACGCCAGATTGGCGCAAAGCGCGTCGAGCCGTGCAAGCCCGAAGTGGCGAGCCGCCATTCCGGCTACCTCGTCGGCGGCACGTCGCCGTTCGGCACGAAAAAGACGATGCCGGTGTACGTCGAATCGAGCATCCTCGAACTCGACACGATCTATCTGAACGGCGGCAAGCGCGGCTATCTCGTGAGCCTCGCGCCCGGCGTTCTGACGGCGCTGCTCGCGGCGAAGCCCGTGCAGTGCGCGAGCGTCGATTGATCAAAGAGGGGCCTGCCGCGAAGGGACGGCGCGGCCGGCAGGCAGGGAAAGCAAGGATCATCGCCGCTACGGCGGTTCGGTAGAATGAGCGCCGGTCCGCCACCGGCCCCGTCCTCGATAACTCGATAACGATACGTTGAAAGAGTCCCTTACATGGAAATCCTGATCGCCGCCGTTGCTGCCTACCTGATCGGATCGGTGTCGTTTGCCGTGGTCGTCAGCGCCGCGATGGGGCTGGCCGACCCGCGCTCGTACGGCTCGAAGAACCCCGGCGCGACCAACGTGCTCAGAAGCGGCAACAAGAAAGCGGCAATTATCACGCTGATCGGCGATGCGTTCAAAGGCTGGCTCGCGGTGTGGCTCGTCGCGCGGTTCGGTCCGCGCTACGGCCTCGAAGATGGCGCGATTGCGCTCGCGGCAATCGCCGTTTTCCTCGGCCACCTGTATCCGATTTTCTTCAAGTTCAAGGGCGGCAAGGGTGTGGCGACGGCAGCGGGCGTGCTGCTCGCGATCCACCCCGTGCTCGGTCTGGCGACCGCGCTCACATGGCTCATCATCGCGTTCTTCTTCCGCTATTCGTCGCTGGCTGCGTTGGCGGCCGCGGTGTTCGCGCCGCTCTTCGACATCTTCCTGTTCGGCGAAAACCGTATTGCCTGGGCAGTCTTCGCGATGAGCGCGCTGCTCATCTGGCGCCATCGCGCGAATATCTCGAAGCTGATTGCCGGGCAGGAAAGCCGGATCGGGGAAAAGAAGCGCGATGCCGGCGGTGCGCCGGCGCGCAAGCATTGAGGGCTGCGGCCGGGCTGCGAGCCGGCCGCTTTGCTTGGCGGTCGAATCAATCGCGGAAGTTGTTGAAGTCGAGCGGCGTATCGGTCACGTCCTTGCGCAGCATCGCGATCACGCTTTGCAGGTCGTCGCGCTTGGCTCCCGTGACGCGCACCGCATCGCCCTGGATGCTTGCTTGCACCTTGATCTTGCTGTCCTTCACGAGCTTGACGATCTTTTTCGCGAGATCGCCCGACACACCCTTCTTCACGGTCACGACCTGCTTCACCTTGTCGCCGCCGATCTTCTCGATCTTGCCGTAGTCGAGGAAGCGCACGTCCACATTGCGCTTCGCCATCTTCGACAGCAGCACGTCTTTCACCTGGCCGAGCTTGAAGTCGTCGTCGGCGAACAGCGTCAGTTCGCCTTCCTTCTGCTCGACCCGCGCGTCGGACCCCTTGAAGTCGAAGCGCGTCGAGATCTCCTTGTTGGACTGCTCGATCGCGTTCTTCACTTCGATCATGTTGGCTTCGCAAACGACGTCGAACGATGGCATTGCTTTCTCCCTTTTGAGCGGCGGTGCCTGGCGCCCTTGGCGCCGCGCCGCGGCCGGGCGGCAGGCACTCGCTATAATCACGAACCGAACGCCATTCTACCGACCCCTTCATCTTTTGCCCAAGGCCGCCGCGCTTCGCGACGCGGCGGTTTTGCGGCATGAAAGCGATTTCCGATGTCTTTGCCTGATTGTTCACCTGATTCCGTCTCGTTCGTTTCCGACGCGCCGCTGCGCCCGTACAACACGTTCGGTATCGACGTGCGCGCGCGCCTGCTGTGCAGGATCGAGCGCGAAGACCAGTTGATCGGCATCGCGCACGACTCGCGTGTGACAGGCCTTCGGCGGCTCGTGCTGGGCGGCGGCAGCAACGTCGTGCTGACGCGGGATTTCGATGGTCTGGTGCTGCTGATCGAGTTGCACGGCAAGCGCATCGCGCGCCAGGACGGCGATGCCTGGTACGTCGAGGCGGCGGCGGGCGAGAACTGGCACGACTTCGTCGCATGGACGCTCGCGGTGGGGCTGCCGGGCCTCGAAAACCTTGCGCTGATTCCCGGCACGGTGGGCGCGGCACCGATTCAGAACATCGGTGCATACGGGCTCGAAATGTGCGAGCGTTTCGCGTCGCTGCGCGCGATCGAACTGGCGACCGGCGAGATCGCCGAGTTCGACGCGGCCGCGTGCCGCTTCGGCTATCGCGACAGCTACTTCAAGCGGGAAGGACGGGACCGTTTTGCCGTCGTTTCGGTCACGTTCAAGCTGCCGAAGGCGTGGACGCCGCACGCCGACTATGCGGACGTCGCCCGCGAGCTGGCGGTGCGCGGCGTGGCGGCGAGCCCGCAGGCGATTTTCGATGCGGTCGTCGCGGTACGGCGCGCCAAGCTGCCCGATCCGCTCGTGCTCGGCAACGCGGGCAGCTTCTTCAAGAACCCGGTCGTCGACGCGGCGCAGTTCGCCGCATTGAAGGCACGAGAGCCGGAGCTGGTGTCGTATCGGCAGCCGGACGGTCGGGTCAAGCTTGCAGCGGGCTGGCTGATCGACCAGTGCGGCTGGAAAGGGCGCGCGATGGGCGCGGCGGCCGTGCACGAGCGTCAGGCGCTCGTACTCGTCAATCGCGGCGGCGCGACCGGTGCGCAAGTGCTGGCGCTCGCGCGCGCGATTCAGAAGGATGTGTTCGAGCGCTTTGGGGTCCAGCTGGAGGCGGAGCCTGTCTGTCTATAGACGTTGGCAGTCGCGCCTAGGTTGAAAAAAATGCCCCGCTGAGTTGAATTGGCGGGGCATTTTTTTGTTTGGGCGCAGTTGAAGTCAGTGATTCAACTTGCCGAGCATCAGGAACTCCATCAGCGCCTTTTGCACGTGAAGACGGTTCTCGGCTTCATCCCACACGACGCTTTGCGGACCGTCGATCACTTCGGCGCTCACTTCCTCGCCGCGGTGCGCGGGCAGGCAGTGCATGAAAAGCGCGTCCGCCTTCGCGCGGGCCATCATCTTCGCGTCGACGCACCAGTCGGCGAACGCGGCCTTGCGGGCCTCGTTCTCGGCCTCGAAGCCCATGCTGGTCCAGACGTCGGTGGTGACGAGGTCGGCGTCCGCGCACGCTTCGTGCGGATCGTCGAGCGCTTCGTAGAACGGTGCGCTTTCCTTGGCGACGAGCGCATGGTCGAGCTTGTAGCCCGGCGGCGTCGAAATGCGGAGCTTGAAGCCGAGAATCTGCGCGGCCTCGATCCAGGTGTAGAGCATGTTGTTTGCGTCGCCGACCCACGCGACAGTTTTGCCGCGAATCGGGCCGCGGTGCTCGTAGTACGTGAAGATGTCGGCCAGCACCTGGCACGGGTGGTACTCGTTGGTCAGGCCGTTGATGACCGGCACGCGCGAATTCTCGGCGAAGCGGCGGATGATGTCCTGGCCGAACGTGCGGATCATGATGATGTCGACCATGCGCGAAATCACCTGCGCGGCGTCTTCGATCGGCTCGCCGCGGCCGAGTTGCGTATCGCGCGTGCTCATGAAGACCGCATGGCCGCCGAGCTGGAAAATGCCGGCTTCGAACGAGAGGCGCGTGCGCGTCGAATTCTTCTCGAAGATCATCGCCAGCGTGCGGTCATGCAGCGGGTGATAGGTCTCGTAGTTCTTGAACTTGCGTTTCAGGATGCGCGCGCGTTCGAGCACGTACTCGTATTCATCCAGCGAGAAATCGTTGAACTGCAGGTAGTGGCGAATTTTCTTGGCGGTCATGAAACGAAATACGGCGGTTTCACCCGGCCGGAAAAGCCGGACGGCGCCGCCGTCAGATGTGGTAACTCGAAGCAGCATAAAGGATTTTTACCTGTTTGACGAGTCAGTCCAAAGACCGCGGATAGCCCGGGCGGGCCCGTTCGTACGTGTTCGTCACCGTCTTTGGAGGTGCTGGGAAACGTCCTGTGTGCAGTGCGGAAAGAAGTTCGCTGCGGTATAATTCTCGGGATTTTTCACGCCCGGCAGGCCGGTTTTGTGCTTGCGGGACACCGGTGCCGCAACGGGGGCTCGATCCCTGTCATCCGCACCGCGCAGATTGCGATCGCGGCCCTTTTCAGGTGCTGGTTCGCCCTCAATGCTTCGCGTTCATCGTGTTCAGGCGGTCTCGTTCGCCGGCACTTCGCTGGGCTAGATACTTGGGTATTCCTACATGGCCGAAGCCCCCTTTACCGAATATTTCATTCAAGGCATCACGAAGGACGGAAGAAAGTTTCGGCCGAGCGATTGGTCGGAGCGCCTGGCTGGCGTGATGTCGTGCTTCGGGCCCGGCGCGCATGGTCCCAATGCCCGCTTGCAGTACTCGCTTTACGTGCGGCCGACGCTGCTCGGCGACCTCAAGTGCGTGATCCTCGACTCGCGGCTGCGCGAGATCGAGCCCATGGCATTCGATTTCGTCCTGAACTTCGCAAAGGACAACAATCTCCTGGTGACGGAAGCGTGCGAGCTTCCCGCGTATCACGGCACGCAGCAGCGCGCCACCGGATGAGATCGAGCGCTGGTCAGCGGCGCTGTCTGGCGACGCTGGAGGGCAGCGCGCTAACGGCGCCGGTCGTCAGCAGATCAGGATGGATCGAATAGACGAAGAAAAGCCCGCGAAGGCAATGCCAGCGCGGGCTTTTTTACGTCGCAGCGGAAACAGGAGGTGGCCCGCCGGTGGGCGGGCCGACCAGATTTACTGCGCGGGCGCTTGCAGGCCCTTGATGGCTGCAGCGAGGCGGCTCTTGTGACGAGCGGCCTTGTTCTTGTGAACGATCTTCTTGTCGGCGATGATGTCGAGCGTCTTTGCCGACAGCTTGAAGACTTCAGCGGCCTTTGCTTGATCGCCGGCTTCGATCGCCTTGCGAACGGCCTTGACTGCGGTGCGGTACTTCGAACGCAGCGCGGAGTTGTGCGAGTTGGCCTTTGCGGCCTGGCGGGCGCGCTTGCGTGCTTGTGCGGAGTTAGCCATGAGGGTTCCTTATCCTGTTCCTGTTTCCAGTGCCTGACCGGATGGGCTGAAAGCGTGAGGCTGCGGGCCGATCGCCTTCTCCTTCTATCCGTCCGGTTAAACGCTGCTTTTCGATCCAAACCCCTGGAAGCGATTGCCCAGGAGCGCAAAAAATGTGAATCACATTGGCGAAGCCGGCTCAAAAACGGCTTAAAAAGGCACGGCCGAGCTTCGAAACGGGCGATTATAGCAACAAAATCAGACACGTGGCAACCGTTGAGGCGCCTTCGAGGAATCGCCCGGCGGCGCGCGCCGATACCATGAAAATGCGTGCAATCGGCGAACTTGGCGGCGGGGCGGCGAACAAATAACGGGCAATCGGGAGTCGAGCGGGTCCGTGACTCATCTCGGCCCGTATAATAGGCGCCCCATGAATCTATTCCGAGCCCTGCTGACGGTCAGCGGCTTCACGCTGCTGTCGCGCGTGACCGGACTGGCCCGCGAAACGCTGATCGCCCGCGCGTTCGGCGCAAGCCAATACACCGACGCGTTCTACGTCGCGTTCCGTATCCCCAATCTGCTGCGGCGGCTGTCGGCCGAAGGCGCGTTCTCGCAGGCCTTCGTGCCGATCCTCGCCGAGTTCAAGAATCAGCAAGGCCATAGCGCAACGAAGGCGCTCGTCGACGCAATGTCGACCGTGCTCGCGTGGTCGCTTGCGGTCCTCTCGCTCGTCGGGGTCGCGGGCGCGTCGTGGGTGGTGTTCGCGGTCGCGTCGGGCCTGCGCGCCGACGGCCAGGCATTCCCGCTGGCCGTTGCGATGACGCGGATCATGTTCCCGTACATCATCTTCATTTCGCTGACGACGCTCGCGTCCGGCGTGCTCAACACTTACAAGAGCTTTTCATTGCCGGCATTCGCGCCGGTGCTGCTCAACGTCGCGTTCATCGCGGCGGCCGTGTTCGTCGCCCCGCATCTGAAGGTGCCGGTCTATGCGCTTGCGTGGGCGGTGATCGTCGGCGGCTTGCTGCAGTTTCTCGTGCAGTTGCCGGGCTTGAAGAAGATCGACATGGCGCCCCGCATCGGGCTCAATCCGCTTGGCGCGCTCGCGCACCGCGGCGTGAAGCGCGTGCTCCTGAAGATGGTGCCGGCGACGTTCGCGGTCTCCGTCGCGCAGCTGAGCCTCATCATCAATACGAACATTGCGTCGCGGCTGGGGCCGGGCGCGGTGTCGTGGATCAACTACGCGGACCGGCTGATGGAGTTTCCGACCGCGCTGCTCGGCGTCGCACTCGGGACGATCCTGCTGCCGAGCCTGTCGAAGGCCCACGTCGACGCCGATGCCCACGAGTACTCGTCGCTGCTCGATTGGGGCTTGCGCGTCACGTTCCTGCTCGCCGCGCCGAGCGCGCTCGCGCTTTTCTTTTTCGCCGAGCCGCTGACGGCGACGCTCTTTCACTACGGCCGCTTCGACGCGCGCTCGGTCGTGATGGTCGGCCGCGCGCTCGCGGCGTACGGCGTCGGTCTGATCGGCCTCATTCTCATCAAGATCCTCGCGCCGGGCTTCTACGCGAAGCAGGACATCAAGACGCCGGTGAAGATCGGCATCGGCGTGCTGGTCGTGACGCAGCTCTCGAACTACGTGTTCGTGCCGATCTTCGCGCACGCGGGGCTCACGCTCTCTGTCGGGCTCGGCGCGTGCGTGAATGCGCTTCTTCTGTTCCTCGGCTTGCGCAAGCGCGGCATCTATACTCCATCGAGCGGGTGGACGCGTTTCTTCGTGCAGTTGCTGGGCGCGTCGCTCGTGCTGGCGGGCACGATGCACTGGTTTGCCGTGAACTTCGACTGGATCGGCATGCATAGCCGTCCGGTGGAACGGATCGTGCTGCTGGGGGCTTGTCTTGTCCTGTTCGCTGCACTTTACTTCGGTATGTTGTGGTTGATGGGTTTCAAATACGCCTATTTCAGAAGACGAGTGAAGTGACCACGATGACACGCGTTCTCGACTACTTCAGCACGCTCGTCGCCGACGACGACAGCCTCCCGCTCACCGAGGCAGCGCTTTCGCTCGCGCAAGATGCGTATCCCGATGTCGATCTGCAAGGCGCGCTGGCGGAAATCGACGAGCTGGTGTTGCGCCTGAAGCGGCGCCTGCCCGACGATGCCGACCTTCGCGAAAAGGTCAGTACGCTGAACCGCTTCTTCTTCCGCGAACTCGGCTTTTCGAGCAATCTGAACGACTATTACGATCCCGACAACAGCCATCTGAGCATCGTGCTCAAGCGCCGTCGCGGCATTCCGATTTCGCTTGCGGTGCTGTACCTCGAAATGGGCGAGCAGATCGGCGTGCCGGTGAAAGGCGTGTCGTTTCCCGGGCATTTCCTGTTGCGCGTGAGCCTGCCCGAGGGCGACGTGATGCTCGATCCGACGACCGGGCAATCGCTCTCCGAAGCGCAGATGGTCGATATGCTGGAGCCGTATATCACGCGTTGGGGCGAATCGATCGCCAGTGCGCTGCGCGTGCTGCTGCAGCCGGCGACGCGCCGCGAGATCATCGAGCGCATGCTGCGCAACCTGAAGGCGGTGTATTTGCAGACGGAGCGCTGGCAGCGCCTCCTGGCGGTGCAGCAGCGGCTCGTGATCCTGCTGCCGGAGAACATCGAGGAAGTGCGCGACCGCGGCTTCGCGTATGCGCGGCTCGATTACCTGCGGCCGGCGCTCGAGGATCTCGAGCGCTACCTTGGCGATCGTCCCGATGCGGACGATGCGACTGTCGTCGAATCGCAGTTGCATGAATTGCGGCAGCGCACGCATCACAACGACGACTGATTTTCTTCGCGTGAACGGCACCGGCGCGCACTGCAGGCTTTTTTTGTCGACCCGAGTTAGCGCTTCAGCACTTACTCGGGTCCCATGCAACGCTGTCGTGCCGCAGTCGAATCGGCGAGTTACTTCGGCTGCATCCGAATCGCGCCATCCAGGCGAATGACCTCGCCGTTCAGCATCGTGTTGTCGAAGATCTGCTTGACGAGCATCGCGTACTCGACCGGTTTGCCGAGGCGCGGCGGAAACGGCACCATCGCGCCGAGCGCGTCCTGCACTTCTTGCGGCATGCCGAGCAGCATCGGCGTCTCGAAAATGCCCGGTGCAATCGTCATCACGCGGATCGCGCTGCGCGACAGGTCGCGTGCGATCGGCAGCGTCATGCCGGCCACGCCGCTCTTCGAAGCGGCATAGGCGGCTTGGCCGATCTGTCCGTCGAATGCTGCAACCGACGCGGTGTTGATGATCACGCCGCGCTCGCCGCTCGCGTTCGGCTCGTTCTTCGCCATCGCAGCGGCGGCCAGGCGCAGTACGTTGAACGTGCCGATCAGGTTGATCGAGATGGTTTTTGCGAACGCGTCGAGCGGGTGCGGGCCGTCCTTGCCGACGGTCTTGATCGCGGGCGCCACGCCCGCGCAGTTCACGAGCCCGGCGAGCGTGCCGAGCTGCGTCGCCGCCGCGACCGCTTGCGTCGCGTCCTCTTCGCGCGTCACGTCGCATTTGACGAACACGCCGCCGAGTTCCTTCGCCAGCGCCGTGCCCACACTCTCGTTCAGGTCGGCGATCACGACCTTGCCGCCGTGCTCTGCCAACAGGCGCGCGGTGGCTGCGCCGAGGCCGGATGCGCCGCCGGTAATCAGAAATGCGTTGCCGCGAATCTCCATCTTGCTGCTCCTTTTCCTGGGTAAAGAATGCGTTTCGCCATTATCGTTGTTAGCACGTAAGCGACGATTGTAATGGCTCGGTGCGCCCGGGCATAGGATGGTTGCCGCCAGGCGCGACGCTTTGGGGCTTGGGTTCGCGCTACGTGACATCGAGCATGGTCATTGTCGCTTGCAGCTTTGCATGGGCGCCGAGTAACCGCTAAAGCGCTAACTCGGGTCGACATAAAAAAACCCGCCGGTTCAGGGCGGGTTTGAGTGCGGCAGCTTGTGTCTTGGCCGATGTGAAAGAGGTGCGATCACTTCAGCACATCGAACACGCGCTGGCGAATCTCGTCGACCGAACCGAGGCCCGAGATGCGGCGGTAGGCCGGCGCCTTCAGGCCGTTCTCGACGCCGCGCTGCG
This sequence comes from Trinickia mobilis, assembly GCF_017315705.1. Classification (GTDB taxonomy): domain Bacteria; phylum Pseudomonadota; class Gammaproteobacteria; order Burkholderiales; family Burkholderiaceae; genus Trinickia_A; species Trinickia_A mobilis. The sequence goes on from NZ_JAFLRF010000005.1 coordinate 280,131, forward strand.
CCCACTGGTTGTAGTAGTCGATCAGCGGCTTCGTTTGCGCAACGTATACGTCGAGGCGCTTCTTTACCGTCTCTTCTTTGTCGTCGTCGCGCTGGATCAGCGGTTCGCCCGTCACGTCGTCTTTGCCCTCGACCTTCGGCGGATTGAACTTCACGTGGTACGTGCGGCCCGACGCCGGGTGCATGCGGCGGCCGCTCATGCGGACGATGATCTCGTCGAACGGCACATCGATTTCCAGTACGTAATCGATCGGCACGCCCGCTTCCTTCATCGCTTCCGCTTGCGGCAGAGTGCGCGGAAAGCCGTCGAACAGGTAGCCGTTCGCGCAATCCTGCGCTTGCAGGCGTTCCTTGACGAGATTGATGATGAGTTCGTCAGTGACGAGCTCGCCCGCGTCCATGTAGCGTTTCGCTTCGAGGCCGAGCGGCGTGCCCGCCTTGACCGCTGCGCGCAGCATGTCGCCGGTGGAAATCTGTGGAATCCCGAATTTTTCCTTGATGAAGTTTGCCTGGGTGCCCTTGCCCGCGCCGGGCGCGCCCAACAGGATCAAACGCATGGTGATATCTCCGAATCGTATGTGAATTCTGCATCGCGAGGCACTATGGCGTCCGCAAGACTCGATGCTCCATTCACGCAAAAAAAAGCGGCCCGCCGAGCAGCAGCACATCCGTGGGACGGCGCTCGAAGACGGGGGGCAGGGCAAACGAGAGGGAAACCTAGTGGCCGAATGTTTCGGATGGCTCGCGCAATCGAGACTGATTATGCCATGGGTTTTTAGCTTTCCGACCGAAAAAGGGACCTTACGCGTTCCAGGTCGGCCGGCGTGTCGACGCCGGGGGCGGGCGCCTCATGCGTGACGAGCACCGCGATGCGCTCGCCGTGCCACATCGCGCGCAGCTGTTCGAGCACTTCGGTGTGCTCGATCGGGGCTTGCGCGAGCGTCGGATAGGAGCGCAGAAAGCGCGCGCGATAGGCGTAGAGCCCGATGTGGCGGTGCACCGTGCCGGCGGGCGGCGCGGGCATCGCGAGGAGGTTCGGCGCAGTCGCGGACCAATGCGGCTGGTACGCATCGCGCATCCAGGGGATCGGCGCGCGAGAGAAGTACAGCGCGACGCCTCGCTTGTCGAGCACGACCTTCACCACGTTCGGGCTGAAGATTTCGGCCGGATTGGAGATCGGGTGCGCTGCCGTCGCGATCGCGCAATCGGCGTTGGCGGCAAGGTGCGACGCTACGCCGCGCACGAGGGACGGGTCGATCAGCGGTTCGTCGCCCTGCACGTTGACGACGATCGTGTCGTCGCTCCAGCCGAAATGCGCGGCGACTTCGGCGAGGCGGTCGGTGCCCGACGGGTGGTCGGCGCGCGTCAAGAGCGCGTCGATGCCATGCGCGCGGGCGGCGTCGAGCACGCTCGGCGCGTCCGTTGCGATCAGCACTTGCCCAGCGCCCGATTCGCGCGCGCGTTCGGCGACCCGCACGACCATCGGCTTGCCGCCGATGTCGGCGAGCGGTTTCTCAGGCAGGCGCGTGGATGCGAGGCGGGCCGGCACGACGGCCACGAACGGCGGTACGCCGGAGCGAACGGAATCGGTCATCGAAGAGGCAGGCGGCGAAGAGAGTCAGGTTCCGGACGACGGATTGAGCGGCTCGACCGGCGTGCCTTCGACAGTCTGGCGCGCCTCGTCGACCAGCATCACCGGAATGCCGTCGCGGATCGGATACGCGAGCTTGTCGGCGTTGCAGATGAGTTCCTGCGTGGCGCGGTCGTAGCTGAGCGGCCCCTTGCAAATGGGGCAAACGAGGATTTCAAGCAGGCGAGCGTCCACGGAGTTTCTCCACAACTAGGGCGATGAGGCGGGGGTCAAGCGCGGCTTCGACGGGAACGACCCAGATCCGGGCGTCGCGCCGAGCCCCTAATTTTACCGCATCCTTTTCGGTTATCAGGATGGCGTCGGCGTCGGCATCGACGAATGGATTGTCATGGAACGCGTAGTGGTCGGGCAGGGCTCGCGTGGCCGGCGAGAGGCCCGCCGCGCGCAGCGTCGCGAAAAAACGTTCGGGCGAGCCGATGCCCGCCGCGGCGAGCACGCGCTGGTTCGCGAACTGCGAAAGCGGGCGCCGCAGGGTCGGGTTGGCGAGGTGCCACGCATCGCCGGGCGTCAGATTCAGCGCGTAGGTGTTCGGCCACGCGGGCAGCGTGCGCTGGTACGGGCTGTTCACGAGCGTCGCGTCGCGCCGGCGCGAGAGCGGTTCGCGCAGCGGCCCGGCCGGCAGCAGGAAGCCATTGCCGCCGAGGCGCTGATCGAACACGACGAGCTCGACGTCGCGCGCGAGACGGTAGTGCTGGAGGCCGTCGTCGCTGACGATCACGTCGACTTCGCGATGAGCGGCGAGCAGCGCCAGCGCTGCCGCGACGCGATTCGGGCACACGAACACCGGCGCGCCGGTGCGGCGCGCGATCAGCAGCGGCTCGTCGCCGGCTTGATCCGGGGGCGACGTCGGCGTGACGGCAGCGGGGCTCGTGACCTTTGCGCGGTAGCCGCGCGATACGACGCCCGGTGTGAAGCCGGCGGAGCGCAAGGCTTCGACGAGGGCGATGACCGTCGGCGTCTTGCCGGTTCCGCCGACGGTCACGTTGCCGACGATCACGACCGGCACGCCGATCCGCACGGTCTTTTTCCAGCCTAGCGCAAAGCTCATGCGGCGCAGCGCAGCGACGATGCCGAACACGCACGCGAACGGGAGAAGTGCCCACGCGAGCGCGCCGCGGCGTTGCCACTCGCGCGTGATGCGGGCTTCGAGGCGGGAGGCGAGACGGTTCATTGCGCTCATCGGTGAGACGGCGGCGTGGCACGCCATGCGGCGGCGCGACTCAAGGGAAACCCCAAGGGAAACATCAATGTGGTTCTCCGGGCGAACGGCAAGATCGGGGCGTGCGGCAAGCGGCGACGGGGACGTGCCCGATCGAGGCGCCGCCGTGTGCTGCATGCTGGATTCAAAGAAGGCGGTCGTCGGTCTTCCGGCACTCAAAACGGCCCAGGAAGCCGGCACTCTAGCGCGGCTGGCTTTGATCGGGCAAGTCGCCGGGCGGCTCGCCCGCCGCCGGCCAGGCGATGGTGAACGCGCTTGCGTGCCTGTGGATAACTCTGTGAAGAACTTTATCCGGAAAAGGCCGGGAGGCTGGAAAATCAAGCCTTTCATCGGTAACTGCTTTGGTCCTACAAATATTAAATCGTTGTATATCAATGACTTGCGACGAGCGCGCTAGCTGCGGCGGTGGATCGCGCGGGTTTGCTGTTGCCCCGCATCAATGTGGAAACCTCCCATCATTTGCTCCGCCGCTCTGGACGCGGCTGAGCCGCCGGTCTATTGTCTGTCCGGTCAAGAAATTCATCGCTCCCCATGCAATCGGATACCCCTTTTTCTTCCTCCGGGCAAGGCGCCGGAAGCTCGGCCGGCCCCTTCGGGGGCGACGCCGTCGTGCCGGTGTCGGCGCTCAATCGCGCAATCAGCACGATGCTCGAACGGACGTTCCCGCTCGTCTGGGTCTCGGGCGAGGTGTCGAATTTCACGCGCGCCGCGAGCGGTCACTGGTATTTCTCGATCAAGGACGCGCAGGCGCAGATGCGCTGCGTGATGTTCCGCGGCCGCGCGCAATACGCCGAATTCACGCCGCGCGAGGGCGACAAGATCGAAGTCCGCGCGCTCGTCACGATGTACGAGCCGCGCGGCGAGCTTCAACTGAACGTCGAGGCGGTGCGGCGCACCGGGCAGGGGCGATTGTATGAAGCGTTCCTGCGGCTGAAGGCGCAGCTCGAAGCCGAAGGGCTCTTCGCCGCCGAACGCAAGCGCGCGCTGCCGGCGCACCCGCGCGTAATCGGCGTCGTGACGTCGCTGCAGGCAGCCGCATTGCGCGACGTGCTGACGACGCTCGCGCGCCGTGCCCCGCATATTCCCGTGATCGTCTATCCGGCGCCGGTGCAGGGCGCGGGCGCGAGCGAGAAAGTCGCGGCGATGGTCGAGACCGCGAATGCGCGGCGCGAGGCGGACGTGCTGATCGTCTGCCGCGGCGGCGGCTCGATCGAGGACTTGTGGGCGTTCAACGAAGAAGTGCTGGCGCGCGCGATTGCTGCGAGCGAGTTGCCGGTCGTGAGCGGTGTCGGCCATGAGACCGATTTCACGATCGCCGATTTCGCCGCGGACGTGCGCGCGCCGACGCCGACCGGCGCCGCCGAGCTCGTCAGCCCGCAGCGTGCGCTCCTGCTGCGCGATCTCGATCATCGTCACGCGATGATCGCCCGCAGCTTCGGCCGCATGATGGAGCGCCGCGCGCAACAGCTCGACTGGCTCGCGCGCCGGCTCGTGAGTCCGGCCGAGCGTCTCGAGCGGCAGCGCACGCATTTGCAGCAACTGCAGGTGCGCCTGGCGTCGGCGGGGGCGCGTCCGGTGCGCGATGCGCGTGCGCGCTTCGCGCTCGTGCAGTTGCGCTGGCAGCGCTGCCGGCCGGATCTCGCAGTGCATCGCAGTGCGTTGGCGGGTCTCGCGCAGCGGCTCGACGCAGCCCTGCTGCGGCATCACGAGCGGCAGACTTCGCGTGTCGAAGCGCTCGCCGCAAGGCTCGAAGTGCTGAGCCCGAAACGCACGCTCGAACGCGGCTATGCGGCGCTGCTCGATGCGCAAAATGGCCGCGCGGTGCGCTCGCCGTCGGCGCTGAAACTCAACCGGCGTCTGACGGTCCATCTCGCAGAAGGGTCCGCCGATATCGCGCTCGCCGACATTCAGCCGCGCCTTTCCGATAGCTTTTAACGCAGCCGTTTTTGCATTGTCCCGTCTGCTCAATGAGCACTATTTACGCTTGATCCCCAGTGGCTGCGGGCAATGCTTCCCATAAAAGACCACTGGTTTGCGGGGTCTTTCCAAGTCGCCTACAATCCAGTGCTCCAAAGCGTCAGTCGCCAATCCCCACAAACTCGAAACAAGGAACAGCATCATGGAACATACGCTCCCGCCGCTGCCGTACGCGAAAAACGCACTCGCACCGCACATGTCGGAAGAGACGCTCGAGTTTCACTACGGCAAGCATCATCAGACTTATGTGACCAACCTGAACAAGCTGATTCCGGGCACCGAGTTCGAGAACCTGTCGCTCGAAGAGATCGTGAAGAAGTCGTCGGGCGGCGTCTTCAACAACGCAGCGCAAATCTGGAATCACACGTTCTTCTGGAACAGCCTCTCCCCGAAAGGCGGCGGCGCACCGGCAGGCGCGCTCGGCGACGCGATCAACGCGAAGTGGGGCTCCTACGACAAGTTCAAGGAAGCGTTCACGGCAACGGCAGTCGGCACGTTCGGCTCGGGCTGGGCATGGCTCGTGAAGAAGGCGGACGGCTCGCTCGACCTGGTCTCGACCAGCAACGCCGCCACGCCGCTCACGACCGATGCGAAGCCGCTCCTCACGATCGACGTGTGGGAACACGCTTACTACATCGACTATCGCAATGCGCGTCCGAAGTTCGTCGAAGCGTTCTGGAACATCGTGAACTGGGACTTCGCCGCAAAGAATTTCGGCGCGTAAGCCCAGTCTTCTCAAGGCAGTAAAAGCAGAAAGCCCTCGAATTCGAGGGCTTTCTGCTTTTTGCGCGCCAGTTCTTTGCGCGTGCGAGGGTCTTTCACAATCCGCTCACCACAGCACGCCTTGCTCCGCCTGCACCGGCTTCAATTCGTGCGCATCGCCCAGGCTGTCGCGCAAGTCGATTTCGATCGTGCGCGTGATCGCGGTGAGCGGCACGTCGTTCACGGTGTTCGAGAACGGGTGCTCCATATCGTTGCCGATCTGCAGCAGCGCCAGAAACAGAAAGCCGACGGCGGTCGAACCGAGCGGCGTGAAGATGCCGAGCGATTCGACGAGCCCCAGCGGCAACAGGATGCAGAACACGTGCGTGAATAGCGCAGGGTACGACGCATATTGCCGAGGAAACGGCGTGTTCCGGATGCGCTCCATGCCGCCTTGCGCGTTCAGCAGCTCGCGCATCGTGTGTTCGACGGTCGTCAGCCGGATGCTGTCGAGCGACGCTTCGCGAGCGATGATTTTCGCCGTCTCGTTGAGAATCGCGTTCGGCACGTTCGCGACCTGCTGCAGGCGCGCGATTTCATCTTCCGGCAGGCGGGCCGCGAGTTCGTCCCATGGCGTTTGGCGGCGCAGATGCAGGCGCAACGCGTGGACGTAGGCGATGTGCCGAAGAATCAAGGGCCGCTGCAACGCGGTCGCCTCGATCGGAAGCAGCGTCTGCATTTCACGTCCGAAGCTGCGCGAGTAGTTGATCATCGCGCCCCACAGCGTGCGCGCTTCCCACCAGCGCGCGTAGGCCGCGTTATTGCGAAAGGTCAGGTAGATTGCGATCGCCGAGCCGAGCAGGGGCAACGGCAAATGCGGAAACGAGATGTACCGGTTATCGATGCCTTTGATGAAATACGCGACGGTGACGAGCACGTCCCAGGCGAACAGCAAAGCCAGCGGGCGCCCGACATAGATAACGACTTGTCCGAGGCGAACGCGGCCCGGAATGATCACGGCGCGGCCTTGGGCTGCAGACGTTCGCGCGCCTCGGCAAGCGTCAGGAACTGGCTGCCCTGTTCGTCGAACACGGAGATCTTGCCGTGCCCGATGTCGTACACCCAGCCCTGCACGGCGAGCCTTCCCTCGGCAAGACGCGCCGCGACTGCGGGGTGGGTGCGCAGATGCGTCAATTGCAGGCGCACGTTTTCCTCGACCATGGCCTGCACCACGTGATCGTGTTCGATCTTGCGCGTCAGCACGACGCTGCGCGCGGCTTCGGCGTTGCGCAGCCACGCATGGACGGTCGGCATCTCGTCGGCCATCGATACGCCTGCCGCCAAGCCCTTCATCGCGCCGCAATCGGTATGGCCGCACACGACGACTTGCCGGACATCGAGCGCGAGCACCGCATACTCCACGACCGCCGATACGCCGCCGAGCATCTCGCCGTACGCAGGCACGATATTGCCGATATTGCGGCACACGAACAGCTCGCCGGGACGGGTCTGCGTGATCATTTCCGGCGACACGCGCGAATCGGCGCAGGTGATGAAGAGCGTGTGAGGGGCCTGCCCGTGCGCGAGGCTCTTGAACAGGTCTTCGTTGCCGGGGAAGACGTCGCGGCTGAACGCGTCGACGCCTGCCAGCAGGTAGAGCAAATCCGGCGTGTCGGAGCCCGCACGCGCGTCGTTGCCAGGGGAGTTGCTTGACATGGCGGGCCTCCGCCTATCAGAGGGGAATGGAGCGCCGGCGCGGCTTAAAGCAAGTTGCGGCTCGCGGCCGGCGGCAACGTGGTGCGCTCGGTGAGCACGTCGTCGATCAGGCCATATTCCTTGGCGGCGCCCGCCGACATGAAGTTGTCGCGATCGGTATCCTTCGCGATCTGCTCGACGCTTTGGCCGGTGCGCTCGGCGAGCACCTTGTTCAGGCGCTCGCGCAGGAACAGCACTTCCTTCGCCTGGATCTCGATGTCGGCGGCGGTGCCCTGGCTGCCGCCCGACGGCTGGTGAATCATGATGCGCGCGTTCGGCAGCGCGAAGCGCTTGCCCTTTTGCCCGGCGGCGAGGAGGAACGTGCCCATGCTCGCGGCGAAGCCCGTGCATAGCGTCGACACGTCGGGCTTGATGAACTGCATCGTGTCGTAGATCGCGAGGCCGTCGTACACCGAGCCGCCCGGCGAGTTGATGTAGAAGTAAATGTCCTTGTCGGGGTTCTCCGATTCGAGGAACAGCATCTGCGCGACGATCAGGCTCGCGGTCTGTTCTTCGACGGGTCCGACCAGGAACACGATGCGTTCGCGCAAGAGGCGCGAATAGATGTCGTAGGCGCGCTCGCCGCGCCCCGACTGTTCGATGACGGTCGGTACGAGCTGGTTGAATGGCTGCATGACGATCCTCGCAATCCCGCAAATCCAGTGCTCAAGATAGTCCTTTTTCGCCCCGCCTGTCTCAAACGCGATGCAAGGCCGCTTCCCAATTGATGTCGGCGCATAGCACCTGCAGGCCGCGCGCGGTCTGCGCCGCGATCGACGCCGTCACGCACAAGTGCGCCTCATTGATCGACAGATAGGGCGCGGTCAAATGCGCGAACCCTGGCGCGCGCATCGCCTCGATGAAATAGGGCCGGCGTTCCCAGCTCGCGCCTTCCGAATGCAGGAGCGGCGAGAAGCGCTTCGCGCGCCGCGACACGCGCCCCGGGGGCACGACGTTGTCGCCGATCTGCCGGCCCGACGCGTCGAGCAGGAAGCAGCGCGCGGTCTCGGGCAGTGCGAGCAGCGCCGCCGCGGCCTGCGCGACGTCGTTGCCGGCGATGATGCGCGAGCTCGCTTCTTCCAGCGCGCGGACGTAGGGCGCGAGCCGCGCGCTTTGCGCCCGCTCGCGCGCGGCTTGCGCCACGCGCAGCGCGGCCGACAGCGTGTCCATCACGCCGGCCGCCGTCTCCGGCCTGACCGGCTCGACGCTCGGCCCGGCGAAGAACGTGCCTTGCACGAAGTCGACGTCGCATTCGAGCGCGATCAGCGCGTCGCGCTCGGTCGCGAGGCCGCCCATCAGCACCAATTGCCCCGACTCGTGCAGCAGCGACACGAGGCCGGGCAGCACGCGCTCGATATGCGAGTGCTCGCTCGCTTGCGCAAGGATGCAACGGTCGAGCGTGACGATATCCGGATGCAGGTGCCAGACGCGGTCGATATTCGAATGTTTCGCGCCGAAGCCGCCGAGCGCGATAAGAAAGCCGGACTTGCGCAGCCCGTCGATGATTTCGGCGAAGCGCGTGGTTTCGCCGCCTGCCTGCTCGGGCACCTCCAGCACCACGCGCTGCGGGGACAGGCCGAGCGCTTTGAGGCCGGCGAGCAGCGCGTCGCCGTAGCTCGTGTCCATCAGCGCGGCCGGGTGCAGGCTCAGGAAGAGCCACTCGTCGTGGCTGTCGAACGCGTTGAAGTTGCCCAGATGCAGCGATTCGGCGAGCCGCCCCAGTTCCAGCAGGTCGCCGCGCCGCGCGGCCTGCGTGAACACTTCGTGCGACGGCGCGTGCACGCCTTGCTCATCGCGCGCGCGCAGCGACGCGTGGTAGCCGATCGCGCGCCGGTGCGACACCGAAAACACCGGCTGGAACACGCTGAACACGGTGTAGCCGCCATACAGGATGGTGCGCTGGGCGCCTTCGTCGCCGGCCATCGGCCGCGGCGGCTGGAAGCCGGGTGGGTCGAGATCGATCATGCTCATGTCGGTCATGGGGTGGGTTCGGCGCTGCTGAAAGGGCACAGATTCGAAGTTTATCGGATCGGAACGCAAGAAGCATGCGCGGGGCATAGGGCGTTTCGGCCACCGCAGGACACGTTTTAGCGCCTTTCCGCGCACAGCCTTAGTGCGCCGCGTGCCCCGTTGCGGGTCGAGGCGGTGCCTGCGCGCCGCGGCCGGCCGTGCCCCGAGGCAGTGTCGGCGTAGTCAAGTCCGCTCGGACGGATCCGTCTTCCTGGCCGTGCCCCGGATATCCGGCGCCAGTTGCGCGAAGATCCACGCCGACCCCGACGTGATGATCCCGACGCAGAGGAACGTCGCGTGAAACGCCGGCAGCGGGTTGGCCGTGCCCGCATGCGGGATCAGCTCGGTGAACGTCGTGAGCAGCGCGCCGGCGACGGTCACGCCGAGGCTCATCGACAGCATCTGCACCAGCGAAAACAGGCTGTTGCCGCTGCTCGCGCCGCCGGTGCCGAGGTCTTTCAGCGTGAGCGTGTTCATCGCCGTGAATTGCATCGAGTTGACGCTGCCGAAGATCGCGAGCTGCACGAGCCGCAGCCACATCGGCTGACGGAGGCTCGTCAACAGGAAGCTCGCCATCGCGAGGCCCACCAGCACCGTGTTCACGACGAGCACCTTGCGATAGCCGTGCTTCATGATGAGGTTCGTGACGAGCCGCTTCGAGAACATGCCTGCCGCCGCGACGGGCAGCATCATCAGGCCCGCTTCGAACGCGCTGTAGCCGAGGCTCACTTGCAAGAGGAGCGGGATCAGGTACGGCATCGCGCCGCTGCCGATCCGCGCGAACAGGTTGCCGAGCAGGCCCACGCTGAACGTATGGATCTTGAACAGATCGAGCGAGAAGATCGGCCGCTCGGCGCGCACCGCATGCAGGCCGTATGCGACGAAGCACGCGAGGCTCAGGATCAGCAGCACGAGCACGGTCGCGTGCTGCAGGCCGAGCTCGGCCAAGCCGTCGAGCGAGAACGTGATCGCGACCATGCCGAGCGCGAGCAGCAGGTAGCCCTTGAGATCGAAGCGGGCGGTTTCGGGATTCCTCGCGTCGGGCATGTAGATGAAGGTGGCGATGCAGCCGAGCACGCCGACCGGCACGTTGATCAGGAAGATCCAGTGCCATGAGGCGATCTTGACGAGCCAGCCGCCGAGCGTCGGGCCGATGAGCGGGCCGATCAGTCCGGGGACCGCGACGAACGCGAGCGCGGACAGATAGCGTTCGGCCGGGAAGACGCGCAGCACGGCGAGACGTCCGACCGGCAGCAGCATCGCGCCGCCGACACCCTGCATCACGCGCCAGGCGACGAGCTGCGACAGCGAATGCGCGTTCGCGCACAGGAGCGAGCCGAGCGTGAAGATCAGGATCGCGCTGAAGAAGACGCGCCGGACGCCGAGCTTGTCCGCGAGCCAGCCGGAGACGGGGATCATCACCGCCATCGTCAGCGAGTAGGCGATCACGACGGACTGCATTCTGAGCGGCGATTCGCCGAGGCTCCTCGCCATCGACGGCAGCGCCGTGTTGACGATCGTCGAGTCGAGCGTCTGCATGAAGAAGCCGGTGGCGACGAGCCACAACAGCACGTTCAGCGACTGCTTGGAATAGGTGCGGGCGGGGGCGGCGGCAGTGGTCGGCGGATTGGACATGGGCTGGGCGTCACGCCTCTTCGCTATCGCATTCGCGCGCCGGCTCCATCTCGACGGCGCGGGCGAAGAACGCGCGGGCGCGCGGATCGTTCGCGTACGCGGTATTGATGCGGATCCACGGGGACGTTTCGGAATGCGGCCGGAAATAGCTCCCCGGCACCACGGTGACACTGCATGCCGCGCCGCATTCGACGAGTTGCCGCGAATCGTCGATGTGCGGCACGCGCGCCCACGCGAACTTGCCGCCCGCCGGCTTCGCGAACAGCTCCCATCCGTACGCTTCGAGCGTTTGCACGGCGGCGCCGAGCGCGTCGTTGATGCGCCGGCGCAGGCGGTCGAGGTACTTGCGGTACGCGCCGCGCTCGAGCAGCGCGAGCGCCACGCTCTCCGCAAAGAGCGAGCCGCTGATGCACGTGAGCGCCTTGATGTCGGCGAGATCCTTGATGACTTTGGGGTTCGCCGCGATGAAGCCGATCCGCAGCGACGACGACATCGTCTTCGACAGCCCGCCGATATAGATCACCTGTTCGAGCTGGTCGAGCGTCGCGAGCCGGTCGGTCGGCTCGGCCTGGAAGTCGGCGTAGATATCGTCTTCGAGGATCGTGAAGCCGTACTCGCGCGCGAGTTGCAAGAGGCGGAACGCGACGGGCGGCGTGACCGTCGTGCCGGTCGGATTGTGAAACACGGTGTTGATGAAGAAGACACGCGGGCGGTGACGCTTCAGTTGCTCCTGCAGCACGTCGAGATCGGGGCCGTTCACCGTGCGCGGAATGCCGACCAGGTTCACGCCGTGCAGCTTCAGCAGCCCGAACAGGTTGTAGTAGCCAGGATCTTCGACAAACATCGTATCGCCGGCTTTGAGCAGGTAGCGGATCACGAGGTCGAGCGCCTGGCTCGCGCCGTTCGTGATCAGGATTTGCGACGTGGCCGTCTCGATGCCGACGAGCGCGGCGCGTGCGTTCAGGTGCTCACGCAAGGCGGGGTGGCCGAGCGGGCTCGCGTAGTCGATCATGCTCAGCGGCTCGGTGCGCGACACCTGACGGACCGCCTGCGCGAGGCCGTCCACGTCGCGCCACGCTTCGGGGATGGAACCGCCGCCGAGCTTCAGGTGCTCGCCGGGGTAGTTGAACTGCTGGAGGATGTGGATCGACTCTTCCTCGGCGCGGCGCGGGTCCGATGCGCCCTGACAGTCGTTGCCGGCAAGCGCGCGCCGCGACACGTAAAAGCCCGAGCCGTGCCGCGAGTCGACGTAGCCCAGCGAGACGAGCCGGTCGTACGCCTCGATGACGGGGAAGCGGCTCACGCCGTAGTCGGCTGCGAACTGGCGGATCGACGGCAATTTCGTGCCCGCGTGGAGGTCCCGCGAACGAATCCAGCCCTGCACGCCGGCCACGATTTGCTCGGTGAGCGGCACGCCGCTTTCGCGGTCGAGTTCGAGATCGGGTTTCATGCGGCGCCACCTCACTGTTCGATAATTCGCCTGAACAGTTTCAGTGAAACTGTTCGGAACTGTGCATGTGATTTTAGCAGCGGCGTCTCAATAATGAGGCTACGTAATTCCCCTAGGACGCCTCTTCAAGGAGCACAGCGATGCGCGAAATCCGGACTTTCGAACTCGAGTACAGCGAACCGGCTGCCGCTTGGCAGATCGACCGGCCGGCCGTGCTCACGGTGACCGACGGGGAAATCTGGCTGACGGTCGAAGGCGATTCCGAGGACTACTGGCTCAAGGCGGGCGAACCGTTCGTGTTGCCGCAAGGCGCGAGGACCTGGGTCAGCGCCGGGCGCGGCGGGGCGAAGTTTTCGCTGGCGTTTGCGAGTGCGGGCCGCGGCGTGATGGCAACGTCGGCGCCGGCGTCGCGAAGCTGGATGCCGCGCTGGCTGAACGTGGCTTGAGCACCCGTTGAGCGGGTCGATGCGGTGCGTGGTTCACGCTGCGCGGCGGCGCGTGGCGAGTCGGCCGCGGTGCAAACCGGCATCAAACGTCACGCCGTCTCCGGATGCGCGCCGATATAACGTGCGCGCGGCCGGATCAGGCAGCGCAGGTGTCGGCCGAGAAACCAAACAAATCGATATATGTTGATTATTGGGATCAAGATTGATCGCAGTGCGGGCCGATTCTAGACTCGTCTCAACGCCTCAGCCGCCGCTTCTCGTCGATCATGACTCCGCTTATCGCCCTGGAACATCTCTGGTCGGTCGCCGAATGCGACCCCGCAGCGCTCGAATCGGTTGTCATCGACGGCAACGACCCGGGGCTGCCTTCCGTCTACCGCGTCGGCACGCTCGCGGCGGCGGCGATCGGCGCGATGGCGCTCGCCGCAGCCGAGTGCTTTCGTCTGCGCACGGGGCGCCGGCAGCGCGTCGAAGTCGAGATGCGCCGTGCGCTCGCGTCGTTTCGCAGCGAACGCTATTTGCGCGTGAACGACGGTCCGGCGCCCGAATTGCGCGGTCCGCTCACCGGCTTCTACGAGACGCGCGACGGACGCTGGATTCAACTGCACACGAATTTCGAGCATCACCGCGACGGCGTGCTCAAGGTGCTCGGCTGTGCGAACGACCGCGCGGCGGTCGTCGAGGCGATTCGCGGCTGGAACGGCGCGGCGCTCGATCAGACGCTCGCCGACGCGGGCCTGTGCGCCGCGCTGATCCGCACGCCGCGCGAATGGACCGCGCTCGAGCAGGCAGCCGCGATTGCCGACTTGCCGCTCTTTCAGATCGAGCGAATCGGCGATGCGCCGCCCGAGCCCGTGGGCAGCGGCGTCGAGCGGCCGCTTGCAGGCACGCGCGTGCTGGACCTCTCGCGCATCATCGCGGGGCCGGTGGCGGGGCGCGCGCTCGCGCAGCACGGCGCCGAGGTGCTGCTCGTGAGCGGCCCCCATCTGCCGAACATCCCGCCGCTCGTCATCGACAACGGACGCGGCAAGCGTTCGGCTGTCGTCGATCTGCGCCACGCCGACGGTTGCGCGGCGCTCGCCTCGTTGACCGCCGAGGCCGACGTGTTTCTCCAGGCGTACCGTCCGGGGGCGCTCGCGGCGCGCGGCTTCTCGCCGGAAGACGCAGCTCGCATGCGGCCGGGCATCGTCTACGTATCGATCTGCGCATACGGTCACACGGGGCCTTGGGCGAACCGGCGCGGCTTCGACAGCCTCGTACAGTCGGCAAGCGGGATCGCCTGGAACGAGACGCAGGCGGCGCAAGCGGCGAGCCCGCAGCATCTGCCGTGTCAGGCGCTCGACCACGGCACCGGCTATCTCGCCGCGTTCGGCGCGATGGTTGCGCTCGCGCGGCGCGCGACCGAAGGCGGCAGCTGGCACGTGCGGCTGTCGCTCGCGCAAACCGGGCGGTGGCTGCAATCGCTTGGGCAGATCGAAGGCGGCCGGCGTGCGCCGGACGTCACGCTCGACGACCTGCGCGATTGCCTGGAGACCGTCGAATCGCCGTTCGGCAAGGTGCTCGGGACGTCGCCCGCCGAGTTGCTCTCGGAAACGCAGCCGTTCTTCGGGCGCCCGCCGGTGCCGATCGGCACCGACGAGGCTCGCTGGATCGCCTAGGCTCGTGCGATTCATCGGGTTTGACGGAGGCCCTGGCGGCGGAGGGCGGCGAGACTCTGGCGGCTGGCGGGGGAGGTGTCGGACATGCTGACCTCGCGCGCGCGGCGTATCATTTTTTTATAAGAACAGCGGGACCGGCGCAATCGTTGCAGCGGCAGGTGATGCGGCCGTTTCCGCTTTTTCGCGTTCGTGGCGTTTGAGGGTTTTCCGTCCTCAACTTTTGCCCGGCGCGGTCGTTAAACCTGCGTAGCTGTCCAATCCGGATTCGTCAGGAGCTACGCATGAAAATCCATCCTTTGGCTGCCGCCGTGTGCTCGTTTGCCATCGGCGTGTTGCCCGCGCTCGCGGCGGGGCAGGCGACTTCGTCCGATCCGGACCTGACTGCCGTCTTCGGCTCGGTCAAGCTGACTTCGACGCAGACGGTCGGCGGATTGGCCATCGTCTCGTCTTCCTCCTCCGCCAAGGGCGCTTCGTTCGACGCCTCGATCGGCGCCAACGCGCTGAAGAACGTGAGCGGCAACGCCGGCGTCAATGTCGCGGCCGGCGCGCTCAACGTGCAAGCCAATCAGATCGCGCTCATCGACACCCCCGCCGCCGATATCTCGTCGACCCAGACGGTGGCGGCCGCCGCGCGTCTCTCCGGCAGCGGCAGGGGCAGTGCGTCGCTCGGGTCGGGCGCGCTCTCGGGCGTGTCGGGCAACGTGGGCGTGAATCTCGCCGCTGGCGTGGGTAACGCGCAATACAACGGCTTTATCGTTCACTGAGATGAAACGACCCCCACGCGCACTGACATGTTCGAACACTTCTGGTCGTTTGCTGCTTGGTTGACCGCTTGCATCGTCTATGGTGCGCCGTGCATCGCCCTTGTCGTCAGACAGCGCGCGGCGGCGCGGGTGCGCCGCCGTCATCGCGCCTACTTGCGCAGCTCCGCGACGAAGTCGTAGTAGTCGTTGCGGCAGTAAGTGTCGGTGAGTTCGATCGCGCGCTGCTCGGCGGTGTAGCCTACGCGCGTGATCAGCAAGAGCGCGTCGTGCGGCGCGATGCCCATCTGATGCGCGATCTCTTCGCTCGCGTTCACCGCGCGAAAGTGCTGCAACGCCCGCACGATCGCGAGACCGCGCTGTTCGAGGTACGTGTACAGCGAATCGCCGATCGCCTGCGGATCGGGCACCACCGACGAAGGCAGCGTCGAATTCTCGACCGCCATCACGATGCCGTTGGCGAGGCGCAGACGTTTCAAACGCGTGACCGCCGCGGCCGGCGACAGCCCCAGTTGAATCACTTCCTCTCGATTGGCCGGCTGAATCTCGCGCGAGATCCACTGCGAGCTCGGCGTGAAGCCGCGCCGCCGCAGCATTTCGCTGAAGCTCGACAGCCGCGACAGCGGATCGTCGTAGCGCGGCGTGATGAAGCTGCCCGCGCCTTGCGTGCGGCGGATGAGCCCTTGTTCCACCAAGAGCGCGATCGCCTTGCGCGCCGTGATGCGCGACACGCCAAGCGCCTCCGACAGCACGCGTTCGGACGGCAGCGCCTCGCCTGCGTTCCAGCGGTTTTCGTGGATCGCGTTGCCGAGCTTGCGGGCGAGTTGCAGATAAAGCGGTGTGTCGTTGTCCGGGTCCGGGCGCAGATCGCGCCAGCGGTTTTCCGTGGTTGAGCTCATGAAGTGAACGCGACGAAGGCCAAGCGGCAATTTTATGTCATTGGCGCGCTGCGTTATAGCGGGGTTTTGCCGTTCGTTACGATTGTTGGTTCGGCAAGGGGCTACACTCGGTCCAATCCATCGCGCGAATCTTGCGCGCTTTGTTCGCGCGTGCACACCGCAAAGCACAAAGGAAATGTATGAACCACCCCCACGCTCACCTACGTTCGCTGCCCCCTACCCCAATGCCCCAATCCCCCAAGGGGACTTCCTGCGAGGCGGGGGACTTCCTGCGGGGCGGGGGTCAGGAGGCATCATGACCGCCAACCCAGCCTACGTCGGCTTGCCGGACGGCGAGCGCATCGCGAAGCTCGGACAGGGCACCTGGGAAATGGGCGAGCGCGCTTCGCGCCGCGCATCGGAGATCGCCGCGTTGCGCGCGGGCATCGAGCTCGGCATGACCGTGATCGACACCGCCGAGATGCACGGCGACGGCGCGACGGAGACGCTCGTCGGCGAAGCGCTCGCAGGCCTGCGCGAGCAAGTGTTCCTCGTGAGCAAGGTCTATCCGCACAATGCGAGCCGGCGCGGCGTGGTCGCGGCGTGCGAGGCGAGCCTCAAGCGCCTGAAGACCGACCGGCTCGATTTATACCTGCTGCACTGGCGCGGCGGCGTGCCGCTCGCGGAGACGATCGAAGGCTTCGAGGCGTTGCGCAGCGCGGGCAAGATCCGCCATTGGGGCGTGAGCAATTTCGACACCGACGATATGGAAGAACTCGTCTCGGCGCGCGGCGGGCAAGCATGCGTGACGAACCAGATCCTCTATAACGTCGCGCGGCGCGGACCGGAGTTCGATCTGCTGCCCTGGCTCGAAGCGCGCAAGATGCCGGCGATGGCCTATAGCCCGGTCGATCATGCGCGCCTGCCGAAACGCACGCCGCTCGACGAGATCGCGCATGCGCGCGGCGTGTCGGTGGTTCATGTTGCGCTTGCGTGGGTGCTGAGCCAGCCGAACGTGTTTGCGATTCCGAAGGCGGGCAGCGTCGAGCATGTGCGCGAGAATCGCCGCGCGCTCGATCTGCGGTTCACCGAAGACGAACTCACGGCGATCGACGCGTGTTTCAAGCCGCCGCGCGGCAAGCGTCCGCTCGAAATGCTGTGAACGGCGCGAGGGCGCGTGGTGTCACGCGCGCCCTCGCGTTATGAAACGCGCGTCAATCGCACGCGTGATGCATGTGGACTGAGCCGAGCACGGCGACTTCGGCGGGCGTGCGCTTGAGCGCCTCGTCGTCGACTTGGTGGGTATCGGCGACGAACTCGTCGACGATCGTCGCGACCGGCGTGCCGGAGAGGCACAGCGCGACGCGCTGCACGGCTTCGTTGGGCACGGTGGCGCGCTGGCCGAGAAACAGCACGCCGTACTGATAGCCGTGGATGATCCCGCGCACGGCGCCCACGCATTGGCCTTGGGCGACGTTGTCGGTTTTTTGCTGGCAAAGCTGGGAAAGCGAGTAGGCGGAGAACGACGGATCGGTGTGGGGAGGCTCGGCGTTGGCAACGGTTTGCTGCGCATGCGCTTGTGAAGCCAGCGCGAGCGCCGCGGCGGCGAGCAGGGCGCTCGCGGCGCCTGCTGCCTGGGCGGAGAGGTTTCGCTTCATCTTGATCTCCTCTGCTCGAATGTCGAATTCGATAGAGGACTGCGCGCCGGTTTGGTTCCTGCGCGCGGGTTCGCTAGCGCACGGATGCCGGCGCGCGATGCCGGAGCCGCTCGCGAAACTCCGGCTCCGCGCCCCGGGCGGTGACGTTCGACCGGGGGATCGATACGTCACCGCCACATGACGCTCGGAAGAGCATGGCCACTCGCGCTTGCGCTCCCGACACCACCTCTACCGCCCGAACCTGTCCCGCTGCTCGATGTCCCCGCCGGATCGCCTCGGCCCAAACCGCTCGAACCGACCGCGCCGTTCGCGGCCCGACCGCCGTCTCCGCTCGCGTGCTTATTGCAAGCGCCGCGATTCGGATCGTCCCGGCAGGGCCTGACAAGGAAGACCCAGGTCACGTCGTCGGCGCTTGTTGCCGCCACCGTTAGGCGCTGCACGTCGGGCGCCGGCGCCGCAGCGGCCGGTTCCGAGGCGGCCTCCGCGTCGACGAGCCACCTCGGGATCACCTCGCCGGAGGAAGCCGCGTGCGCGCAGTTCGCCATTTGCATGACCGTGATGCCGGCGCACAGCACTGTCGCGCCACGCGCGATTACATAGCAATACTGAATAAATGATCTGATTTTCATGATGCTATTACCGAGGAAACGGCCAGTCGCCTGTTTTTGTCGTACCGTTTGCCCATTCACGCGCACGGCTCGCGCAAGCGCTAACCTGGCCGTCCCTCGGACCGGTGGTGCAAGGCTGGCACACGCTTCCGGTTCGTAGTGCAAACGGCGAAAGCGGCGCCCGCGCGGCCGGTGTGTTGTTGACTGCCCGTCGATCGAACGGCTATGCGTCTGCGCGATCGGCGGCCCGGCCGTATGCGCCGTTTATAGCGATTAGCGTGCCACTGGCCTGAAACCCCCGCCGCCTATAAGGCGGGCGCGGCGTGCTTTGCGCAGCATCGAGCGAAATCCGTGAAAACGTTTCGAGCGTGAAACGGACGGGAGAATTTGCGCAGGCCCGCGTTACATCGGCGATCGCACGGCGCAATGCCTGCCAGTCGATGCGGGCCGCGAGGATTGTGCGAGGAGGTCGCGCTATGCGCGCTGCGGTTTGCGCTGCAGCTGCCGCAATTCGTCGACAGGAATATGGCAGCGAATGCGATGCTCGCCGCCAGCCTCGACGAAAGGCGGGTCCTGCTGTTCGCAGATTGCGCCGAGCTTGCGCGGGCAGCGCGTCTGGAACATGCAGCCAGAGGGCGGCGCTGCCGGGCTCGGCAAGTCGCCGGAAAGACGGATGCGCGCGAGCTCGGCGCCGTTGCCGTCGAGCGTCGGCACCGAAGAGAGCAGCGCTTCGGTGTACGGATGGTGCGGGCCGTCGAACACCGCGCCGGCCGGACCGATTTCCATCAGCCGGCCGACGTACAGCACCGCGATCCGGTCTGACACATAGCGCACGACGTGCAGGTCGTGCGAAATGAACACGTAGCTCACGCCGCGCTCGCGCTGCAAGTCGGCGAGCAGATTCAGGATCGCCGCTTGCACCGAGACGTCGAGCGCGGAGGTCGGTTCGTCGCACACCACGACGCGCGGGTCGCCGGCGAAGGCGCGCGCAATCGCGACGCGCTGCTTGAGGCCGCCCGACAACTGCCGCGTGCGCACGCCGAGATAGCGTTCGGGCAGGCGCACCGCGGCGGTCAGCGCGGCAAGCCGCGCATCGTGCGCAGGGCCGCGCAGCGCGCCGAGCTTCGACAGCGCGCGCCCGATCAGCCGCTTCACCGAATGCGCGCGATTGAGCGCCGAATCCGGGTTCTGAAACACGATTTGCAGCGATTTGACCTGGTCGTCGTTGCGTCCTGTTACGCGCGGCGGCAAGGGCGTGCCGTCCAGTTCGAGCACGCCGCCTTCGTCGGGAGCGAGGAGGCCGAGCAGCAGTTTCGCGAGCGTGGTCTTGCCGCTGCCCGATTCGCCGACGAGGCCGAGCGTTTCGCCGGCGGCGAGTTCGAGCGAGACGTCGTCGACGGCGCGCAACGGGCCGCCCGATACGTGGAAGGTCTTCGACAGATGCGCCGCGCGCAATGCGAGCGGGCTGCCGTTCATCTTGGCCGCGGCAATCGCGGGGCTTGCGCCGTTGGCGGCAGCGCCGCTCGCTATGCGCGGCAATTCGATCGCGCGCTCGTGGTAATGGCAGCGCGACATCTGATCGCCGTGCGCGGCGTTCACGCGATAGGGCGGCGGCGCTTCGCGCCGGCAGCGTTCGTCGGCGAGCCGGCAGCGTTCCGCGTACACGCAACCCTGCGTCACGGACCCCGGCAGCGGCAGGCTGCCCGCGATGGTGTCGAGCCGGTCGATGTCCTTGCTGCGTCCCGGGCTCGGCAGGCAGCGCAACAGGCCGACCGTGTACGGATGCCGCGGCTGCGCGAACACGTCCTGCGTCGCGCCTTCTTCGACGAGCTTACCCGCGTACAGCACGCCGACGCGGTCGCACATGCGCCCGATCACGGCAAGGTTGTGACTGATGAAGAGCACGGCGGTGCCGAGTTCGCGGCGCAATTGCGCGACGAGATCGAGCACTTCCGCTTCGACCGTGGCGTCGAGTCCGGTGGTCGGCTCGTCGAGAATCAGAAGCTCGGGATTCGACGCGAGCGCCATCGCAATCACGACGCGCTGCTGCATGCCGCCCGACAACTGATGAGGATAACTATCCATCACCCGCTCCGGCGCCGCGATGCGCACGCGCCGCAGCATCTCGAGCGTGCGCGCGAGCGCATCGGCGCGCGTCGCACCTGCCGCTTCGAACGCTTCGGTGACTTGCCGCGCGATCGTCAGCGACGGATTGAGCGCGCGCGACGGGTCCTGGTAGACCATCGAAATCGCGTTTGCGCGCAGGCGCCGCAGTGCATCGGCGTCGAGCGTGGCGATGTCTTGCCCGGCGATCGAAATGCGCCCGGCTTTGACCTTGCCGTTTCGCGGCAGATAGCGGAGCGTCGCCATCGCGACCGTCGACTTGCCGCAGCCCGATTCGCCTACGAGCCCGTACGCCTCGCCGCGCCGCACGCGGAACGACACGTCCTGCAGCACTTCGCGATCGCGTCCGCGCATCCGGTACGTGACGGTGAGGCCGACGACGGTCAACGCGTCGGTCTTATCGCTCTTCGAAACGTCGAATGCCGGAAAGGAGGAGGGCGGCGGACCGTTCATCGGTCGAGCACTCCCTGGACGCTGTCGGCGATCAGGTTCACGCCCACCACGAGCGTGGCGATCGCGAGCGCGTCGAACACGACGGTCCACCACGCGCCGCCCGCCATCAGCGTGTACGACTCGGAGAGCGCGAGCCCCCAGTCGGCCGAGGGCGGCTGGATGCCGAAGCCGAGGAACGAGAGCGTCGCGACCGCGAAGATCGCGTAGCCGAGCCGCACGTTCGCCTCGACGGCGATCGGCGGCAGCACGTTCGGCAGGATCTCCGCGAACATGATGTAGACCGCGCTTTCGCCGCGCAATTGCGCGGCGGCCACGTAGTCGAGATGGCGCTCGGCGAGCACGGCGGCGCGCACGGTGCGCGCGGTGATCGGCGTGAACGTGATGCCGATCACGAGGATCACGGTCGCGTTCGAAGCGCCGACGGCCGCGAGCGCGAGCAGCGCGACGATGACGAGCGGCAGCGCGAGCAGCGCATCGATCGCGCGGCCGACGACGTTGTCGACCCAGCCGCCGAAATAACCGACGAAGAGGCCAAGCGCGGTGCCCGCGAACGTGCCTAGCAGCGTGGCGAGCGGCGCGATCGTGAGGATGTCGCGCGCGCCGACGATCACGCGCGAAAAGATATCGCGCCCGAGCTGATCGGTGCCGAACCAGTGCACGTGATCGGGCGGCGTGAGCGAATTGAGCGGATCGGACGCATACGGATCGAGCGGCACGGCGAGCGGACCGAAGAGCGCGCACAGCACCCAGAACGCGACGATCAGCACGCCGACGACGAAGGTCGGCGAGCGCAGCAGCACGCGCAGCGCTTCGAGGTACGCATGCTTCGGGCGAGCGGCGATATCGACGGCAGTGCTCATTCGGAGCCTCTCACGCGCAGCCGCGGATTGAGCGCGACGGAAAGCGCGTCGGCGGCGAGATTGGCGACCGTATAGACGACGCCGATCGTCAGCACACCGGCTTCGAGCATCGGAAAGTCCTTCGATTTCGCGGCGTTGTAGATCAAGGAGCCGATGCCCTGGTAGTGAAACAGCGTCTCGACGACGACGAGCCCGCCGATCATGTAGCCGAGCTGCGTGGCGGCGACGGTGATGGTCGGCAAAAGTGCGTTGCGCAGCACGTGCCGCATGATCACGACGCGCTGCGGCAGGCCTTTCAGGATCGCGGTGCGCGTGTAGTCGGCGTCGAGCGCTTCGACGGTGCCCGCGCGCGCCATGCGCGCGATATAGCCGAAGAACACGAACACGAGCGGCAGCACGGGCAGGATCAAGTGCCTTAACTGTTCGAAGACGCCCGCATTGGCCGGATAGTCCGCTTCGATCGGCAGCCAGTCGAGCCAGATGCCGAATACGAGAATCAGCACGATCGACGAGACGAATTCGGGCACCACGGTGGCGGACAGCCCGGTGATGCTGATCGCGCGGTCGAGGAAGCGCCCGGCGTGCATTGCGGCCCACACGCCGCCCGCGATGCCGAGCGGCACGACGACGATGAACGCGAGCGCGCCGAGCTTCGCCGAGTTGCCGACCGCGCTCGCAATGAACGGCGCGACGGGCGCGCGAAACGCGTACGACATGCCCATGTCGCCCTGCAGGAAGTGCGTGATCCACTCGACGTACTGCACCAGGAGCGGCCGGTCGGTGCCGAGTTGGTGGTCGAGCGCGGCGACCGCGCGCGCATCGGCGAGCGGCCCGAGAATCGCACGGCCGACATCGCCGGGCAGAAGCTGTCCGCCGGCGAACACGATCACCGACAGCAGCCACAGCGTGACGAGCGACAACGCGAGCCGCGTCGCGAGAAAGCGTGCGACGCGAGCCGCATTGCCGCTTGCGGCCCGCCGTTGGGGAGAAGAGGCCGTGGTCGACATCGCTCTTTCGTGAATGGCTCGCGCCTCGCTTCGCTGTCGGGCGCTACGCGGTGAGCGTCGCGCGATCCAAGTACAGCTGCAGGATCGCGGTGAAGCGCACGCCGTTGAGCGCCTTGCGTGCAGCGATCAGTTGATCGAAGAAATACGGGATCATGACCGGCGTTTCGTCGAGCAAGAGTGTCTGGATCTGGCCGGAGATCTTCTTTTGCGATGCGATGCCGAGTGCCCCGACGAACTGCGCGACGAGCGCATCGTACTGCGGGTTCTTGAAGTGCGCCGCGTTCCACGTGCCGCTGCTCGTGAGCGGGGCGCTCAGGAACACGTTCGGCACGCCGCGGTGGCCGTAGTCGGTGATGCCGAGCGGCGAGTCGAGCCAGTCCGATTTGCCGGGCGTGCCGGCGCCGTAGTACAGCTCCTGGCTTTCGACCTTGAGCGAAATGTTCACGCCGATCGCCTTCGCCGCGTTCTGCACGACGACCGCCAGATCGGGAATCTCCATGAACTTCTCGGTGGTGAGCGTGACGTCGAAGCCGTTCGGATGGCCCGCCTGCGCGAGCAGCTGCTTGGCATTTGCGACGTCGAGCCTGCGCTGCGCGATCGCGGTGTCCGTCGACGGAAACACCGGCGCAAACGGGCTGTCGTTGCCAAGCGCCGCGCGGCTGTGGAAGAGGCCGCGCACCATCACGTCGCGGTTCAGCGCGAGCGCGAGTGCCTGGCGCACGCGCTTGTCGGTGAACGGCGCGATGTCGTTGCGCATGTGGATCTGCCGATGCGCGCTGGACTTCACGCCCATCACCTTGAAGCCGGGGTTGTTCACGATACCGGCTCCGCCCTGGATCGTGAACCCGGCCATTACGTCGGCCTGTCGTCCCTGCAGCGCAAGGATCTGCGCCTGCTGGTCCGCGTAGAAAGAAAACTGTATGCGCTCCGGCAACGCTTTTTCGCCCCAGTAGTCGGGGTTGCGCACGAACGAGGCGCCGACCTTCGGCGTGTACTTTTCGAGCTTGAACGGGCCGGTGCCGATGAAGGTCTGTTCGTAGTTGCCGCTGAAATTCGCCGGCAGCATCACCGCGTTGTAATTGTCGGAAGAAACGTAGTAGGGGAAGTTGCCGTTGGGTGCGTCGAGATGGAACGCGACCGTGTGGTCGTCGACGACTTGCGTGCCGCCCTTGGACAAGACCCCTTTCAGGACCGACAGCGCCGCCGACCCGCTCGCGGGATTGGCGAGGCGGTCGAACGTCGCGGCGACGTCTTTCGCCGTGAACGGCTGGCCATCGTGGAACTTGACGTTCTGGCGCAGCTTGAAGGTCCACACGTCGCCCTTGTCGTTCGGCTGCCACGACAGCGCGAGCGCGGGTCTCAGCATCATGTGCTCGCTGTCGTCGTCGATCAGGAACTCGCCCGTCTGATTCAAGAGACCGACGCCCGATGCGTCTGCGACGGTCAGCGGGTTCACTGCGCCCGCGGGCATCAGGTGCGCGACGCGAATCGTCGCGTTGGCGCCGGCCGTGCCTTGCGCGCGCGCGGTGCCCGGTCCCGGTACGAGGAGCGCGCCGCCGCCCGCGGCCGCGAGCAAGCCTGAAAGTCCCATCACGCCTGCGTGACGCAGCAGTTCGCGGCGCGTCACGCGGCCCGCGAAGTATTCGTCGATGGCGTGATTGCCCAATTCGCCGGCGTCGCGGCGGGCGGCTTCGAGAGCCAAGCGGAGTTCCGCAGGAGTCTTCATCGATGAGTTTTCCGTATCGTGGAGGGGCGCGCCGCCGGGGGCGCGTTTGGGACGAGCGGTGCCGCGATGATGAAAGCGGTTTTAGTGTAAGCGATTGGGCCCGATTGCGGCGCGTTCGTGCGTGTCGCGGGCTGCAAGCCGGGCGGGAATGCCGCCGATTTGTGTCACGCCAACAACGGCACGCCGGCCGCGCGTCGCTGCGGCGCGAAAGCCGCTGCTATGACTGCGGCATCGGGCGTGCAGCAAAGGGCGTTCCCGAGCGCTGGGCGCTCCCTTCTGCGCAGGAGCGCCCAGCGCGTTTCAATCATCGTGTGGATGCTTGTGAATCGGATCGACCCAATAAACGGTCTCAGGCGTTTCGACCGCATCGATATTCAGGTTCACGACCACCGCCTCGTTGTCGCTGCGCACGAGCACGCATTCGAGCGGCTCGTCGGTGCTCGCATTGATCTCCTGATGCGGCACGTAGGGCGGCACGAAGATGAAGTCGCCGGGGCCCGCCTCCGCGGTGAATTCGAGGTGCTCGCCCCAGCGCATGCGCGCATGGCCGCGCACGACGTAGATCACGCTTTCGAGCGCGCCGTGGTGATGCGCGCCCGTCTTCGCGTTCGGATGGATCGTGACGGTGCCGGCCCAGATCTTCTGGGCGCCGACACGTGCCGCGTTGATCGCCGCCGCGCGGTTCATGCCTGGCGTTTGCGCAGTGTTGGTGTCGAGCTGGTCGCCGCGGATCACTTTCACGCCGTGCTCGCGCCAGTCGACGGGCGGGGTGGGGTGGTCGTTCATGATGATTCGTAGGGGTCTGAAAAAAACCCGTCCGAGACCGTGTGCCTCGGACGGGCCGGCTCTACTGCGCCGTAGCGGGCAGTGCCGGGCCGGGGGCATGCCCGGCCCGCGCTCACCTTGTCGCCTTCGAGTTGATGATCGCCTCCGACACGTTCCCCGGCGTTTCCGCGTAGTGCTTGAACTCCATCGTGTAGGTGGCGCGCCCTTGCGTGAGCGAGCGCAGCGACGTCGAGTAGCCGAACATCTCCGCAAGCGGCACCTCGGCGCGCACGAGCTTGCCGCCGCCGCCCGCGATGTCCTCCATGCCCTGCACGATGCCGCGCCGGCTCGAGAGGTCGCCCATCACGTTGCCCATGAAGTCTTCCGGCGTCTCCACTTCGACATGCATCATCGGCTCGAGCAGCACCGGCTTCGCGCGGCGCATGCCTTCCTTGAACGCCATCGAACCGGCCATCCGGAACGCGTTTTCGTTCGAGTCGACGTCGTGGTACGAACCGAACGTGAGCGTCGCCTTCACGTCGACGACCGGATAGCCAGCGAGCACGCCGGACTTGAGCGTTTCCTGGATGCCCTTGTCGACCGCGGGGATGAATTCGCGCGGCACGACGCCGCCCTTGATCGCGTCGACGAATTCGTAGCCGCCGCCGGGCTTCTGCGGTTCGAGCTTCAAGACGACGTGACCGTACTGGCCGCGTCCGCCCGACTGCTTGACGAACTTGCCTTCGACGTCTTCCGCGGTGGTGCGGATCGTCTCGCGATAGGCGACCTGCGGCTTGCCGACCGTCGCTTCGACGCCGAACTCGCGCTTCATGCGGTCGACGAGAATTTCGAGGTGCAGCTCGCCCATACCCGAGATGATCGTCTGGCCGGATTCTTCATCGGTCTGCACGCGAAACGACGGATCTTCCTGCGCGAGGCGATTGAGCGCGATGCCCATCTTTTCCTGGTCGGCTTTCGTTTTCGGCTCGACGGCCTGCGAGATCACCGGTTCGGGGAAGATCATCTTCTCGAGGATGATGATGTGGTTCGGGTCGCATAGCGTGTCGCCGGTCGTGGCCTCTTTCAGGCCGACCGCCGCGGCGATATCGCCCGCATACACCTCCTTGATTTCCTTGCGCTCGTTCGCGTGCATCTGCAGGATGCGCCCGAGGCGCTCCTTCTTCGACTTCACGGGGTTGTAGACCGTGTCGCCCGAATTGACGACGCCCGAGTACACGCGAAAGAAGATCAGTTGGCCGACGAACGGGTCCGTCATGATCTTGAACGCGAGTGCCGAGAACGGCTCTTCGTCGCTCGGATGGCGCTCGGCTTCCTTATCGTCCTCGTCGTGGCCGAGAATCGCGGGCACGTCGACGGGCGAGGGCAGGTAGTCGATCACCGCATCGAGCATCGCCTGCACGCCCTTGTTCTTGAACGCGCTGCCGCACAGCATCGGCACGATCTCGTTGGCGATCGTGCGCTTGCGCAACGCGGTCTTGATGTCTTGCTCGGTCAGCGAGTGGTGGTCTTCGAGGTACTTCTCGAGCAGTTCCTCGCTCGCCTCGGCGGCGGCTTCGACCATCTTCTCGCGCCATTCCTCGGCGGTCGCCTTGAGGTTGTCCGGGATGTCCTGGTACTCGAACTTCACGCCCTGGCTTTCCTCATCCCAGATGATCGCCTTCATCTTCACGAGGTCGATCACGCCCTGGAAATGCTCTTCCGCGCCCACCGGAATCTGGATCGGCACCGCGACGCCCTTCAGGCGCTCGCCGATCTGACGCTGCACGCGGAAGAAGTCGGCGCCGACGCGGTCCATCTTGTTGACGAACGCGATGCGCGGCACCTTGTACTTGTTCGCCTGGCGCCAGACCGTTTCCGATTGCGGCTGCACGCCGCCGACGGAGTCGTACACCATGCACGCGCCGTCGAGCACGCGCATCGAGCGCTCGACTTCGATCGTGAAGTCGACGTGCCCCGGGGTATCGATGATGTTGATCCGATGTTCGGGGTAGTTGCCGGCCATGCCCTTCCAGAAGGCCGTGGTGGCGGCGGACGTGATCGTGATGCCGCGCTCTTGCTCCTGCTCCATCCAGTCCATCGTCGCCGCCCCGTCGTGAACCTCTCCGATCTTATGGCTCACGCCGGTGTAGAACAGAATGCGTTCGGTGGTGGTGGTCTTGCCGGCATCGATGTGAGCGCTGATGCCGATGTTCCGGTAGCGCTCGATGGGGGTCTTGCGGGGCACGTGAGCCTCCTTGGAGTTGGGCGCCGCCGAAGGAACCGGACGGGCGGCGCTGGCGGACCGCTTGGAAGCATCGCTGGGTCGTGCGGGTTTGCCGGACGATCAGCGGCGCTTGCGGTGACAGACTACAAGAATAGCGCTTGGCGAACGCTTTTGCAGGAATCTTGCCAGTCCGGCGAAGAGGCGGTGGGGCGGGTGTCAGCGCGGAAACAGGGCGGCTGGCGCGGTGGCGGGGGAGGGCCGCGGCCGCGCCGGGGCGCGGCGCAGGAGAAGCGCTTACGGGTAAGCGGTGAAGCGCAGCCTCATTGCGGCTGCGGCAAGCCTTGGATCTGCATCCCGGGCTTGATGCCCTTCGCGGCGAACCACCCCTTGCTCATTTCCAGCGCATAGACGCCGTTGTTCGTCGGGCAGTGATTGTTGGTGGTCTCGGCCTGCATTTCGTCGATGTCGGTGACCGTGCCGTCGGCACGTATGAACGCGATCGACAGCGGGATCAGCGTGTTCTTCATCCAGAAGCAGTGCACGGCGTTCTCGTTGAACACGAACAGCATCCCTTCGTTCGGTTGGAGCTTCGTGCGATACATGAGGCCCTGTTCGCGGTCCGCGTCGCTCGCGGCCACGGCGGCATCGATCGCATACATGCCTATCGACAGCTTCACGCGCGGAAAGTCGCCCGGCTGCTTGGCGCCGGGGGGCATCTGCTGCGCGAAAGCGGCGGTCGATGCGAGAGACAACGCAGCAACCGGCAATGCGATGGCAAGCGCCACGTGCGCCGTCAACGAGCTCAGGGAAAATCGCACGACACTACTCCTTGCTGATTGGACCCTGCGCATGTTACGCGAGTGGTCATCAAACCAAAAGAAAAAGGCAGATCGCCTTGCGGCCATCTGCCTTTCAACGCCGTAAAGAACGGCAGGACTGCTAGTTCTTGACTGCGTTGTTACGACAAACTTACTCCGAAGCGGCCGATGCGGCTTCTGCCTTAGCTGCCTTCTTGTGCGCCTTCTTGTGCATTGCCTTGTGTTCCTTCTTGGCCATCGAGCCCGAAGCAGCCATCGGAGCAGCAGCCGAAGCAGCAGCCGGAGCCGACGCGCTTTGTGCGAAAGCAGCCGTTGCGAAGAGGCCAGCGACCAGAGCGGCGATCAGTTTGTTCATTTTGTAAATCCTCAGCTTTAGTTAATTAACCAAATGACCCGGTCATTGTGAGTCAAGTCGGTAAACGTGCCATCCACCTTTCGGTTGACAGCCGCATCAAACAAATTTGCTGACGCGTCTGCGAGCTGTCGGACCGCCTGTTCACACCGCTGTAACGGCCATGACAAACGACCTTGAGGCTAATGCCGGATAGCTTCGGGCGGCATCTGCGTCGAATAACGCGTGGGTTTGCGAGTCGGTTGACGAGAATTTTTACGAATTGATATTCGGCATGGCGCTAGGCCCTCAACCCACGGCAATAGATGCGCTTGCAACCATTTAGAGAAGGCCGTGCGGCGAAAAAAGACTTTTCCGTACAACGGGTTATAGGGGGAATCAGGCGTGGCGTCCGGCGCGTGAAACATCCGTGGAACGTCAGGCGATGCCGTCCCACGGCGCCCGCGGCGGCAACGTTGCAGTTTGACCAGGCTCAAGGCCGATCGCCAAGATATCGAGCGCGCCGATGCCGACGCGCACGAGCCGCAGGGTCGGAAAGCCGACCGCTGCGGTCATTCGCCGCACTTGACGATTCTTGCCCTCGGTGATCGCAAGCTCGATCCACGCCGTCGGGATCGCCGCGCGATAGCGGATCGGCGGCGTGCGCGGCCAAAATGTCTCGGGTGGCTCGACGAACTCGGCGCGACAGGGGCGCGTCACGTAGTCGCCGAGATCGACGCCGCGCGCGAGCGCCTTTAACGCCGCTTCGTCGGGCGCGCCTTCCACTTGCGCCCAATAGCGTTTGACAAGTTTGTGACGCGGCTCGGCGATGCGCGCCTGCAATGCGCCGTCGTCGGTCAGGAGCAGGAGGCCCTCGCTGTCGGCGTCGAGCCGTCCCGCCGGATAGACGCCCGGCACCTTGACCCAGTCCGCGAGAGACGCGCGCGTGTCGTGCGCCGAGAACTGGCAAATCGTGCCGAAAGGTTTGTTGAGAGCGATCAGGCGCATAAGGAATTTCCGCTAACTTGAGCACGGCCCCGCTTGTCCGGCTTACCTGCCGAAGGGCTCCGGCGCACCGCCGGCGCGCTTCGGAACGCCTGCCGGGCTCAGGCGGCATGGATGGCAAATGGCGGAATGTTAATGCATAATACGAGACGCCAAGTCTTATGTCTTATATAAGACTACACGGGAGCCGTGCTTCTCGTGTTCTCCCGCGCGCGGCGCCCGGCTGTTCTCCCTGCACAGCCCGCAGCACGCGCGTGGGCTAGAATAGCGGTCTGGCCGCTCATGGGCGTCCGGCGTTGCTTGCAGTGCGATAGCGCCCGGTTTTGCAGTCCCCACTCTGCTTCCTCCTATACCAGCTCAGCCAACACTGGAGTCGATCATGCCGTATCAGCACATCAAGCTCCCGACCGGCGGTGACAAGATCACCGTCAACGCGGACTTTTCGCTCAACGTTTCCGATCAGCCGATCATTCCGTACATCGAAGGCGACGGTACGGGCTTCGACATCACGCCGGTGATGATCAAGGTGGTCGACGCCGCGGTCGAAAAAGCCTACGGCGGCAAGCGGAAGATCCACTGGATGGAAATCTACGCGGGCGAAAAGGCGACCAAGGTGTACGGCCCGGACGTGTGGCTGCCCGAAGAAACGCTGCAAGTGCTGAAGGAATACGTCGTGTCGATCAAGGGGCCGCTCACGACGCCGGTCGGCGGCGGCATCCGCTCGCTGAACGTCGCGCTACGCCAGGAGCTGGATCTGTATGTTTGCCTGCGTCCGGTGCAGTACTTCAAGGGCGTGCCGTCGCCGGTGCGCGAGCCGGAAAAGACCAACATGGTGATCTTCCGCGAGAACTCGGAAGACATCTACGCCGGCATCGAATGGGCAGCCGAGTCCGAGCAGGCCAAGAAGGTCATCAAGTTCCTGCGGGAAGAAATGGGCGTGAAGAAGATCCGCTTCCCGGAATCGTCGGGCCTCGGCGTAAAGCCGGTGTCGCGCGAGGGCACCGAGCGTCTCGTGCGCAAGGCGATCCAGTATGCGATCGATCACGACCGCCGCTCGGTCACGCTCGTTCACAAGGGCAACATCATGAAGTTCACGGAAGGCGCCTTCCGTGACTACGGCTATGCGCTCGCGGCGAAGGAATTCGGTGCGGAGCTGGTGGACGGCGGCCCGTGGATGAAGTTCAAGAATCCGAAGACGGGCAACGATATCGTCATCAAGGATGTGATCGCCGATGCGTTCCTCCAGCAGATCCTGCTGCGTCCGGCCGAGTACGACGTGATCGCGACGCTGAACCTGAACGGCGACTACGTTTCCGACGCCCTGGCCGCGCAAGTCGGCGGTATCGGCATCGCGCCGGGCGCGAACATGTCGGATTCGGTCGCGATGTTCGAAGCGACGCACGGCACGGCGCCGAAGTACGCCGGCAAGGACTACGTGAACCCGGGCTCGGAAATTCTCTCGGCGGAAATGATGTTGCGCCACCTCGGCTGGACCGAAGCGGCCGACGTCATCATCTCGTCGATGGAAAAGTCGATTCTGCAAAAGCGCGTCACGTACGATTTTGCGCGGCTGATGGAAGGCGCTACGCAAGTGTCGTGCTCGGGCTTCGGTCAGGTGATGATCGAAAACATGCAGTAAGCGTTCAGGCCTTCACGGGCTGAAGCGAAAACCCCGGTCGAGTTCAGGCTCGCCGGGGTTTTTTTGTCGACCCGAGTTAGCGCTTCAGCTGTCGGCCCGAGTGTTCAGCGTTTGCCGCGGAACGTCTGCTCCTGGCTCGTCAGCGCGAGCGTGCTGTTGCCAGTCGCGTTGCGCGGGACCAAATAGATCGTGACGTTGTACTGCTCCCGACTGCCGACGATGTCCCACGTGCCGCCGCTGGTTTCCTGCACGACGGTCACGTCTTCGCCGTTCACGCCGATCACCGTGACGTTCGCGTCGGAGACGGCATTGCCCGCCGCGACGGTTCCCGTCATCTGCGTGGGCGTCGCGGACCGGCTCGATGTATTGGCGGCGCCGCTGCTGCCCCGCCGCCCCGCAGGCTGCAAGAATTGATAATGCCGAAGCGCCGGTGACGGCAAGTGTCAATCTCGATTCGGCCGGATTTTGAGACTTCGCCTTATGTTTGGCCATATCTCGGAAATATTGTTTAGCTTGTACTGCTTAGCAATTGCCGGCTTGATTTTCGGTTTATTTAATGACACAACCGTTGCGGATCGACGCGCATCGCGACGCGTCCCGCACGCGCTTCGCTTGCAATGAGGAACCCTCGATGGTTCGCAGAGAATTTCTGGCCCGCACGCTTGGCGTGGCCGCTGCGTCTTCCGCGCGACGCTCGTCGCGAAGCTGCGTTCGCTTGAATTGTTACCGGGCACGACGACGTCGTTTTGGCTATACGGAGACGACCCGTCTGCTGCATCCGGCAGCGCGATCGCCGGCCCGATGGTCGATCCGATGATCGACGTGCGCGAAGGCGACACGGTAGAAATCACCTTCATAAACGGCTTGCCGCAACCCTCGACGATCCACTGGCACGGCATGCCGGTGCCGCCCGATCAGGACGGCAATCCGTCGAACCCGGTGGCGTCCGCCGCGGCGAGGTCGAGCTCTGGTCGATCGAGAATCGCACCGACATGAATCATCCGTTCCACTTGCACGGTACGCAGTTTCAGGTGGTGGAGCGCGAGTCGGATGGCGTGACGACCGCCGAGCCGTTTCGCGCGTGGCGCGACGTGGTGAACGTGAAACCGGGGCAGACGATGCAGATCGCGACGATGCAATCGATGAGCGGTGAACGCATGTTTCATTGCCACATCATCGAGCACGAGGTGCTCGGCATGATGGGCGCACTGAAAGTGATCTGAAACAAAGTCAGCGCGCTTTTTCAGCGTGGGAGGAAATGACCGGGCTTTGAGATATCAAAAAGAAACCCGGCACGAGGCCGGGTTTCCAAAGCACAGCGAATCGAACGTTATCAGGCAGCTGCCTGGATGTTCGATGCCTGTTTGCCTTTCGGTCCTTGCACGACTTCGAAGCTGACCTTCTGACCTTCCTTGAGCGTCTTGAATCCGTTCATCTGGATGGCCGAGAAGTGTGCAAACAGATCCTCGCCGCCTTCGTCGGGCGTGATGAATCCGAAGCCTTTCGCGTCATTGAACCATTTGACCGTACCAGTTGCCATACCAACTTCCCCTGTAACTCATGTCCTACCACGAGCACGCTCGAAAAGCTCAGCGGCCGCGGAATGCAGCCGCCCCCTCCTCACTAGCTCACCTCGGCATTTTTTCGTACCTACGCACCTGCTGCGGCCAGCTGAAAAAAAGTGCCAGCTTGATTGTTGGATCTCTTTATTCGAGTGTCAAGTGAATTTTGAGACGTTGTGTGGGGCGTTGTATGAAGCGCATTTCTAGGGTTTATCCCGCTTTTCATGTGTGCGCTGGCGCAAGCGCCGGATCTTGAAAAGACGCATAATCGACGCACATAGGGTCACGGGCCGCACCGGGGCAGGCTTTCAGCCTGTCGGCACGCGATGTGCGATACTCGAATCGACTCTCCGCAGGCGCGGTAGCGAACCTCGGCGATGTCGAAGGCCGGCTCCGCGATCGGCCGCGAGAAGCGAGCGTGCGCGATGGGGGAACCGTCGGGCGGCAGCAATTGGGCCACCGGCTAGCCGGTCGGGTTTTGACAGGATTGCGGGCCTGTCCGAGTTGTTTAGAATGGGTGTATGGCGATTATTCCGGACAAGCAGGACAGCACCGTACTGGAGCGGCAGGAAAAGAAGCTGAAACCGCCTTCCATGTATAAGGTGGTGCTGTTGAACGACGATTTCACGCCAATGGAATTTGTCGTGATGATCGTGCAGGAATATTTCAATAAAGACCGCGAGACCGCGACGCAGATCATGCTGAAGGTCCATCGCGAGGGGCGAGGAGTTTGTGGGGTCTACACGCGAGATATCGCGTCGACCAAAGTCGAGCAGGTAGTTACCCACGCACGGCAGGCAGGGCATCCGCTGCAGTGCGTGATGGAGGAAGCATGATTGCCCAGGAACTGGAAGTGAGCTTGCACATGGCGTTTATGGAAGCACGCCAGGCGCGGCACGAGTTCATAACGGTCGAACATCTTTTACTGGCCTTGTTGGACAATCCGACGGCAGCAGAGGTGTTGCGCGCGTGCGCGGCCAACATCGAGGATCTGCGCCAGAACCTGCGCAATTTCATCCACGACAACACGCCCACTGTTCCCGGCACTGACGATGTCGACACGCAGCCGACACTCGGCTTTCAGCGAGTGATCCAGCGCGCGATCATGCACGTGCAATCGACGTCGAACGGCAAGAAGGAAGTGACGGGCGCGAACGTGCTGGTCGCGATCTTCGGCGAGAAGGATTCGCACGCGGTCTACTATCTGCAGCAGCAGGGCGTGACGCGCCTCGACGTCGTCAACTTTATTTCGCACGGCATTGCGAAGACGAGCGGCAGCGACGCCGCCAAGGCGAGCGACGCGAACGCCGAGGCCGACGAGGCCGCCGCGCAGAAAGAAACGCCGCTCGCGCAGTTCACGCAGAACCTGAACCAGATGGCGAAGGACGGCCGCATCGATCCTCTGATCGGGCGCGAGCTGGAAGTCGAGCGCGTCGTGCAGGTGCTGTGCCGCCGCCGCAAGAACAATCCGCTGCTGGTTGGCGAGGCGGGCGTCGGCAAGACGGCGATCGCCGAGGGCCTGGCCTGGCGCATCACGCGCGGCGAAGTGCCTGATATTCTCGCGGACGCACAGGTTTATTCGCTCGACATGGGCGCGTTGCTCGCCGGCACCAAATACCGCGGCGATTTCGAGCAGCGCCTCAAGACGGTGCTGAAAGAATTGAAAGAGCGTCCGCACGCAATTCTGTTCATCGACGAAATTCATACGCTGATCGGCGCGGGCGCCGCGTCGGGCGGCACGCTCGATGCGTCGAATCTGCTCAAGCCGGCGCTGTCGTCGGGCACGCTCAAGTGCATCGGCGCGACCACCTTCACCGAGTATCGCGGCATCTTCGAAAAGGACGCGGCGCTTTCGCGGCGCTTCCAGAAGATCGACGTGACTGAGCCGACCGTCGAGCAGACGGTGGCGATCCTGCGCGGCCTCAAGTCGCGCTTCGAAGAGCACCACGGCGTGAAGTATTCGTCGGGGGCGCTGTCGGCGGCGGCTGAATTGTCGGCGCGCTTCATTACGGATCGTCATCTGCCGGACAAGGCGATCGACGTGATCGATGAAGCCGGCGCCGCTCAGCGCATCCTGCCGAAGTCGAAGCAGAAGAAGACAATCGGCAAGAGCGAGATCGAGGAGATCATTTCGAAGATCGCGCGCGTGCCGGCGCAGAGCGTGTCGCAGGACGACCGCAGCAAGCTCCAGACGCTCGATCGCGATCTGAAGAGCGTCGTGTTCGGGCAAGACCCGGCGATCGACGCCCTGGCCGCCTCGATCAAGATGGCGCGCGCGGGTCTCGGCAAGACCGACAAGCCGATCGGCGCGTTCCTGTTCTCCGGCCCGACGGGCGTCGGCAAGACCGAAGTGGCGCGGCAGCTCGCGTTTACCCTCGGCATCGAGCTGATTCGCTTCGATATGTCGGAATACATGGAGCGTCACGCGGTGAGCCGCCTGATCGGCGCGCCGCCGGGATATGTTGGGTTCGATCAGGGCGGTCTCTTGACCGAGGCCGTCACGAAGAAGCCGCACTGCGTGCTGTTGCTCGACGAAATCGAGAAGGCGCACCCGGACATTTTCAACGTGCTCCTGCAAGTGATGGACCACGGCACGCTGACCGACAACAACGGCCGCAAGGCGGATTTCCGCAACGTCATCATCATCATGACGACGAACGCGGGCGCCGAGTCGATGCAGAAAGGGACGATCGGTTTTACGGCGCGCCGCGAAACCGGCGACGAAATGGTCGATATCAAGCGGATGTTCACGCCCGAGTTCCGCAACCGGCTCGACGCGACGATCAGCTTCCGCTCGCTCGATGAAGAAATCATCATGCGCGTGGTCGACAAGTTCCTCATGCAGCTCGAGGATCAGCTGCACGAGAAGAAAGTCGACGCGCTCTTCACCGATGCGTTGCGCAAGCACCTCGCGAAGCATGGCTTCGATCCGCTGATGGGCGCGCGTCCGATGCAGCGCCTGATTCAGGACACCATCCGTCGCGCGCTGGCCGACGAGTTGCTGTTCGGCAAGCTGATGAACGGCGGCCGCGTGACGGTCGATGTCGACGAGGACGACAAGGTGCAGCTCACGTTCGACGAAAACGCCGCGCCGCGCAATCCTAGTCCGGAAACGGTCGAGGTCGAGTAGCGCGGTTCATCGGTACTTCAGGCAAAACGGCGCGGTTTCCCCGCGCCGTTTTGTTTTTCAAGCCGCCGGTTCGACCAGGCGACAGCCCGGTCGCGGCATCAATGCTTGCCCGTGCTCCCGAACCCGCCGGCGCCGCGGTCGCTCTGCTCGAACTCGTCCACGACGTTGAAGCGCGCCTGCACCACCGGCACGATGACGAGCTGCGCGAGGCGCTCCATCGGATTTAGCGTGAACGTGGTTTGCCCGCGGTTCCACGTCGAAATCATCAATTGGCCTTGATAGTCCGAATCGATCAGCCCGACCAGGTTGCCGAGCACGATGCCGTGCTTGTGCCCGAGACCCGAGCGCGGCAGGATCATCGCGGCGTAGCCCGGGTCGCCGACGTGGATCGCGAGACCTGTCGGCACCAATGCCGTTTCGCCGGGCTGCAGCGTCAGCGGTTCGTCGAGGCAGGCGCGCAGATCGAGGCCGGCGCTGCCGGACGTCGCGTAGGCGGGGAGCTGGTCGCGCATGCGCGCATCGAGGATCTTCAGGTCGAGTTTCATGCAGGATTCGTTCAATGAGGGTCAAGCGGTTGGGGTGTTGCGCCCGAGCTCGAAAGCTTGAGCGAGAAGTTCATACGAGCGCAACCGGGCGCGATAGCTGCCGGCTACGGTCAGGATGATGAGTTCGTCGGCGTCGAATTGGTCTTTCACTTCGGTGAGGCGCGCCGTCACCGATTCCGGCGTTCCGATGATGCTGCGCGGCTTCTCGCGATCGATCACGAGCTGGTCGCGCTCGCCGAATTCCTGCAAGCGGCCTTGTTCGATCGACGGAATCGGTGCGTTGAGGCCGTACGCCATTTGCACGCGGCGCAGGTCGACGGCTTTTTCGAGGTCTGCCGCTTCCTGTTCCGTATCCGCGCAAATCACGAAGACGGACGCGGCAAGGTAGGGCTCCTCTTCGTGGCCCGGCGTGAAGCGATCGCGATACGCCTCGCCGACGCGGTGTCCGAAGTGCGCGTTGATGAAGTGCGCGAACGCAAACCGCATGCCGAGCCGCGCCGCCAGCATCCCGCCGAAATCGCTCGAGCCCAGCATCCACAGCTGCGGACGCGTCGTGATTTGCGGTTGCAGCAGGACGCCCTGTGCGAGATGGTCGAGCGGCAGCTTGTCGCTCATCAGCGCGACGAGATCGGCGACTTGCTCCGCGAATATTTCGCCGCGGTTGTACTGGCCGGCCGCGACGGCTTGCGCGGTGCGCATGTCGCCGCCGGGTGCGCGTCCGACGCCTAGATCGATGCGGTTCGGGAACAGCGCTTCGAGCATCAGGAACTGTTCGGCGACCTTGAACGGGCTGTAGTAGGGCAGCATGACGCCGCCCGAGCCGATGCGGATGCGTTTGGTGAGGCTGCCGAGGCGGGCCAGCATCACTTCGGGGCAGGGATTCGAGACCGCGCGCAGGCCGTGGTGCTCGGCGCACCAGTAGCGCGTGTAGCCGAGATCGTCGGCGAGCTGCGCGAGCTCGAGGGTGGCGGCAATCGCGTCGGCCACTGAGTGCCCGTCGATCACGGGCGTTTGATCGAGCACGGAAAGTAGCGTCATGACAGTACCGCTCCGAGTGAATGCGCTAGTCCAATCCCCGATTACGAAATCAGGCTCATATCCGGCAGCCGACGGGCGATCTCGCCGATCAGCGTCTGCGCGAGCGTCGTTTTGTCCGCGCGCGGCAAGCGCGTCACGCCGCCGGCTTCGAATAGCGCCACTTCATTATCGTCGCGGCCGAACGTCTGCGGGCCGAGATTGCCGATCAGAAGGGGCACGTTCTTGCGGACGCGCTTTTCTTCGCCATTCGCGTCGAGGTTGCCGCTTTCGGCGGCGAAGCCGACGCAAAACGGCGGATGCGGCAACTTTGCGACCGCCGCGAGAATGTCCGGATTCTCGACGAACGCGAAGCTCGGCAGCTTGCGGTCGGCCGTCTTCTTGATTTTATGTTCGCTGACGTGATTTGCGCGCCAATCCGCGACGGCGGCGACCGCGATGAAAATGTCGCAGTCCGCCACCGCCTGCATGACGGCGTCGTGCATCTGTTGCGCTGTCTGGACGTCTTCGCGGAACACGCCCCAGGGCGTATCGAGCGTGACCGGGCCGGCGACCAGATGCACGTCCGCGCCGGCCTGCTGCGCCGCGCGCGCGAGCGCAAAACCCATCTTGCCGCTCGAAAGGTTCGTGATGCCGCGCACGGGGTCGAGCGGCTCGAAAGTCGGGCCAGCCGTGATCAGGACGCGCCGCCCGGACAGCATCTTCGGCTGAAAAAACGACACGATGGCTTCATAGGCCGCTTCCGGCTCGATCATGCGGCCGTCGCCGACCTCGCCGCAGGCCTGCGAGCCGGAATCCGGGCCGAGCACCAGCACGCCGTCTGCGCGCAATTGCGCGACGTTGCGCTGCGTCGCCGGGTTCATCCACATCTGGCGGTTCATCGCCGGCACGACGAGCAGTGGACAATCGCGGGCGATGCACAGCGTCGAGAGCAGGTCGTCGGCCATGCCGTGCGCGAGCTTCGCGAGGAAATCGGTCGACGCGGGCGCGATCACGATCGCGTCGGCCTCACGCGACAAGTCGATGTGCGGCATGTTGTTGTCGATGCGCGCATCCCACTGGCTCGTGTAGACGGGGCGCCCAGAGAGCGCCTGCATCGTGACGGGCGTGATGAATTGCGTGGCCGCCTCGGTCATCGCGACTTGCACGGTCGCGCCGGCTTTGGTCAAGAGCCGCGTCAGCTCGGCGATCTTGTAGCAGGCGATGCCGCCCGTCAGGCCCAGC
This sequence comes from Trinickia mobilis, assembly GCF_017315705.1. Taxonomy (GTDB): domain Bacteria; phylum Pseudomonadota; class Gammaproteobacteria; order Burkholderiales; family Burkholderiaceae; genus Trinickia_A; species Trinickia_A mobilis. The sequence goes on from NZ_JAFLRF010000005.1 coordinate 318,986, forward strand.
ACGAGGTTTTTTCCTGCGAGTTCTGCGGTTGCCAACGATGGTCTCCGAAAGCGAAGGCGCCTTTAGCGCGCGCCGCGCACGCGCCTCAATTCATCGAGCACGAGCAAGATCGCGCCGATCGTGATCGCGCTGTCGGCGAGATTGAACGCGGGCCAGTGCCAGCCGCCGACGTGGAAATCGAGGAAGTCGATCACGTGGCCGTACACGAGCCGGTCGATCACGTTGCCGAGCGCGCCGCCCATGATCAGCGCGAGCGACGTGCAGAAGAGCCGCTGGCTGCCGTGGCGCTTCATCAAGTAGCAGATCACGACCGCGGCCACGACGCCGAGCAGCGTGAACGCCCAGCGCTGCCAGCCGCCCGCTGCCGCGAGAAAGCTGAACGCCGCGCCGCGATTGAACACGAGAAAGAAGTTGAAGAACGGCGTAATCGCGTACGGCACGGCGTAGGCAAACACCTTCGACACCGCGATCTTCGACAACTGATCGAACAGGATCACGATCAGCGCGATGCCCAGCCACGGCGCGAGAGTTCCGCTTGCTTGCTTCGACACGGTCTTTGCCATTATGCCGCGCTCCGGGTCTCGCCGCTGCCGAACAGATTGGCGACGCAGCGGCCGCAGAGGGTCGGGTGCTCGGCGTCGGCGCCGACGTCTTCGCGGTAGTGCCAGCAGCGCTCGCACTTGAGGTACTTCGAAGTGACGACTTCGACCCCTTCGTCGCCTTCCGCTGCAACCTCGACGACGGTCGCCGCCGACGTGATCAGCATGAACTTCAGGTCGTCGGCGAGGCTTGCGAGCGCATCGCAGCGCACACCGCTCGCGCGGATCTGGACTTCGGCCTGCAGCGACGAACCGATCCGGTTGGCGACGCGCGCCTCTTCGAGCGCCTTCGTCACGTTGCCGCGCACTTCGCGCAGGAGCGACCACTTGTCGAGCAGCGCCGCTGCGCCCGGCACTTCGGGGAACGCGTAATACGTTTCGGTGAAGATCGTGTCGCGGCCCGGCTGGAACACCTTCCACGCCTCCTCGGCGGTGAACGACAGGAACGGCGCCATCATCCGCAGGAGACCCTGCGCGATGTGATAGAGCGCGGTCTGCGCCGAGCGGCGCGCGGCGGAATCCGGCGCGCTCGTGTAGAGGCGGTCCTTCAGCACGTCGAGATAGAAGCCGCCGAGGTCTTCGGAGCAGAACGTCTGCAGCTTCGCGACGACCGGGTGAAATTCGTACTTCTCGTAGTGCCCGAGCACGTCCTGCTGCAGCGTCGCGGCGAGCGCGACGGCGTAGCGGTCGATTTCGAGCCATTCGCTGATCGGGCGCGCGTTCTTCTCGATGTCGAAGTCGGACAGATTCGCGAGCAGGAAGCGCAGCGTGTTGCGGATACGCCGGTAGCTTTCCGTCACACGCTTCAGGATTTCCTCGGAGATCGCGAGTTCGCCCGAGTAGTCGGTCGATGCAATCCACAGCCGGATGATTTCCGCGCCGAGCCGGTTCGCGACTTCGTGCGGATCGACGCCGTTGCCGAGCGACTTGCTCATCTTGCGGCCTTCGCCGTCGACGGTGAAGCCGTGCGTGAGGAGCGCCTCGTAGGGCGCGCGGCCGTCGAGCATCGACGCCGTCAAGAGCGACGAATGGAACCAGCCGCGGTGCTGGTCAGAGCCTTCCAGGTACAGATCGGCCGGGAATTGCAGCTGATCTTTGTGCGAGCCGCGCAGCACGTGCCAGTGCGTCGTGCCCGAATCGAACCAGACGTCGAGCGTGTCGCGGTTCTTTTCGTACATGTTGGCGTCGTCGCCGATCAGCTCGCGCGGATCGAGCGTCTGCCATGCCTCGATGCCGGCTTCCTCGACGCGCTTGGCCACCGCTTCGAGCAGCTCCAGCGTGCGCGCATGCAGCTCGCCCGTTTCCTTGTGGACGAAGAACGCCATCGGCACGCCCCATTGGCGCTGGCGCGAGAGCGTCCAGTCCGGACGGTTCGCGATCATGCTGTGGAGGCGCTGCTTGCCCCACGACGGGTAGAACGCGGTCGCGTCGACCGCGGCGAGCGCCGTTTCGCGCAGCGTCTTGCCGCCGTCTTTCGGCTGGATATCCATACCGGCGAACCATTGCGACGTCGCGCGGTAGACGATCGGCGTCTTGTGGCGCCAGCAGTGCATGTAGCTGTGCGTGTACTTCTCGGTGAAGAGGAGCACGCCGGCCGAGCCGAGCGCTTCGACGATCTTCGGATTTGCCGACCAGATCGACAAGCCGCCGAAGAGCGCGAGCGACTCGATATAGCGGCCGTCGCCCATCACCGGGTTGATGATGTCGGAGTCTGCCATGCCGTGCGATTTGCACGACTCGAAGTCTTCCACGCCGTAGGCCGGCGACGAGTGGACGATGCCCGTGCCGGACTCGGTCGTCACGTATTCGCCGAGGTACACCGGCGCCGTGCGCTTGTAGTCGGGGTGCGCGGAGGCGAGCGGGTGATGGAACCGCAGGTTCACGAGCTTGGCGCCGGGCGCGGTCGCGACGATGCGGCCTTCGAGCTTGTATTGCTTGAGGCACGCCTCGACGCGCTCCTGCGCGAGGATCAGCAAGCCGCGCGGCGTGTCGACGAGCGCGTAGACGATCTCCGGATTCACGTTGAGCGCCTGGTTCGCCGGGATGGTCCACGGCGTCGTGGTCCAGATCACGATGCCGCCTTCGTTGCGCGGCAGAGCGTTCAGGCCGAACGCCTGAGCGGTCTTTTCCGGTTCGGCGAGCGGGAACATGACGTCGATCGTCGGATCGGTCTTGTCCTTGTACTCGACCTCGGCTTCCGCAAGCGCCGAGCCGCAATCGAAGCACCAGTTCACCGGTTTCAGGCCGCGGAACACGTAGCCCTTCTCGAGGATCTTCGCGAGCGCGCGGATCTCACCGGCTTCGTTCGCGAAGTTCATCGTCTTGTACGGGTTGTCCCAGTCGCCGAGCACGCCGAGCCGGCGGAAACCGGCCTTCTGCTTCTCGATCTGCTCGGTCGCGTAGGCGCGCGCCTTTTGCATCACTTCGGCGGCCGGCAGCGATTTGCCGAACTGCTTTTCGATCTGGATCTCGATCGGCATGCCATGGCAGTCCCAGCCTGGCACGTAGGCGGCGTCGAAGCCGGCCATGTTGCGCGACTTGACGACCATGTCCTTCAGGATCTTGTTCACCGCGTGGCCGAGGTGGATGTCGCCGTTCGCATACGGCGGACCGTCGTGCAGGATGAACTTCTTGCGGCCGCGGCTCGCGGCGCGGATCTTCTCGTAGACCTGGTTCTCCTGCCACTCCTTCACCCATTGCGGCTCGCGCTTGGGCAGATCGCCACGCATCGGGAACGGCGTGTCGAGCAGGTTGACCGGATACTTGGCCTGGGGTTTCGAATCGGCTTTCTTGTTGCTCATGGTGAGATCGCTGGAAAACGGGGGATGCCCGGCTGCGGGCGTCGTGTTGGGCGCGGCGTCTTTGGCGTCGGACATTGCCGCGGGTGTCTCCCGAGCTTCCGACGCGACGCCGTGTACTGTGCTTGCTGCGTTTCTCCGGCGGTGCGGGAGCCGGCTTTGGCGCCGGCGCGCACCGCCCGGCTACCTAATTCGATCGGTAGCCGACGTGGAAAAGCCCGTCGCGCGGCTGCCGGGCGCGGCGCCGCCGGAGCCGCCGAGCGCCGCGAAATACTCGCGCGCGTTGGCGACATCGCGGGCGATCGCCGCCGTCAGCGTTTCGAGGTCGACGAACTTCTCCTCGTCGCGCAGCTTCTTCAGGAATTCGACGCGCACGAGTTTGCCATAAGCGTCGCCGTGCCAGTCGAGCAAGTGCACTTCGAGCAGCACGCGGCCGGAATCGTCGACGGTCGGCCGCAGGCCGAGGCTCGCGACGCCCGGCAGCGGTTCGGGACCGATGCCGTGCACGCGCACGATGAAAATGCCCGAGAGCGCCGGCCGCTTGTGCGCGATCGGCAGGTTCAGCGTGGGAAAGCCGAGGTCGCGGCCGAGCTTCAAGCCGTGCACGACGTGCCCGCTGATCACATAGTCGCGGCCGAGCGCCGAGCGTGCCGTGTCGAGGTCGCCCGCGACGAGCGCCACACGCACGCCGGAGCTGGAAATGCGCACGCCGGACGGGTCGGCGACGGTCGCCATCTGCTCGACGTCGAAGCCGTATTGCTCGCCGGCGGCCTTCAGCGACGCGAAATCGCCCGCGCGCTTCGCGCCGTAGCGGAAATCGTCGCCGATCATCACCCAGCGCGCGTGCAGCCCGTTGACGATGATCCGCTCGACGAACGCATCGGGCGTCTGGCTTGCGAACGTGTGATTGAAATGCTCGACGACGACGCGGTCGACGCCGTTTATCCGCAGCGCTTCGAGCTTGTCGCGCAGCATCGCGATGCGCGGCGGAGCGCCGCCCGGATTGAAGAATTCCCGCGGGTGCGGCTCGAAGGTCATCACGCAGACGGGCAGGCCGCGCGCGTCCGCCGCCGCGCGCACGTGCGCGAGCAGCGCCTGGTGGCCGCGGTGGACACCGTCGAAGTTGCCGATCGTCAGCGCGCAGGGCGCCCGGCTTTCGGCATTGGGAAGACCGCGGAAGACTCTCACGATAGCGGATGGGGTGGGGCGGCCGAGTGCCGCAAAGCAGAAGATTATAAACGTTCGGGGCACATGGCGGCTCTCGCCGCCGGGTTGGCGCTTCCCGAATGATAAAATCCGCGGATGAAAAAAATCGTCATCCTGATTTCCGGGCGAGGCAGCAACATGGAAGCGATCGTGCGCGCCTGCGCGCACGAAGGCTGGCCGGCGCAAGTCGCCGCCGTGATTGCCAACCGTCCCGACGCTGCGGGTCTCGCGTTCGCGGCGTCGCACAGTATTGCCGCGCAAGTGGTCGATCATCGCGCTTATCCGGACCGTGAGCGCTTCGACGCCGCGCTCGCCGCCGCCATCGACAGCTACGAGGCCGACCTCGTCGTGCTGGCGGGTTTCATGCGTGTGTTGACGCCGGGTTTCGTCGACCGCTACGCCGGGCGGATGCTGAACGTGCATCCGTCGCTGCTGCCGAGCTTTCCCGGCCTTCATACGCATCGGCAGGCGCTCGACGCGGGCGTGCGGCTGCACGGCGCGACCGTGCACTTCGTCACGTCGCAGCTCGATCACGGGCCGATCGTCGTGCAGGCGGCGGTGCCGCTCGTCGACGGCGACGATGCCGCGGCGCTCGCCGCGCGCGTGCTGGTTTGCGAACACGTGATCTATCCGCGCGCGGTCCGCTGGTTCGTCGAGGGGCGGCTCGCGCTCGACGGCTTGCGCGTGACGCTCACGCCGCCTGAACCGCAATGGCTCTTTTCCGACCAACTCGCCGGGGAAACAACATGAAGGGGAAGGAAGGAAAAGGGCCCAGCAGGAAGGGGCAAAACGCTCAAAACCGTCCGCACAATGGCGGAGCGGACCGCGCATCGGCGGCCCGTGGCCCGCGCGTGCACGGCTTCCTGATCGGACAAACCGAGTCGCTCCTGGCGGAGGTCCTGAAGTTCGCCGGCCCCGCCGACGCCACGACGAGCCGCTTTTTCCGCGCGCATCCGAAGCTCGGCCACAACGAGCGCGGCGTCATCGCCGAAGCGGTGTTCGCCGTGCTGCGCCGGCGCATGGAGTTCGCGCATCTGGCCGAAAGCGGCAGCGGCAGCCCGGCGCGGCGTCTCGCGCTGCTCGGCCTGATGCAGACGATGGGGCTGTCGGCGCTCAAGCCGTTCGTTTCTCCTGACGAACTCGCGTGGCTCGAACACGTGTCGAAGATCGATCCGCAGAGCCTGCCCTTGCGCGTGCGCACGAACCTGCCCGAGTGGATCGTCGAGGCGCTTTCCAAGCGCTTCGAAGCCGACGAGCTCGCTCAGCTCGCCGCCGCGTTGAACTACCCGGCGCCGCTCGATCTGCGCGCGAATCCGATCAAGGCGACCCGCGACCAGGTTCTCGACGCGCTGAAAGCGGCCGGCATCGACGCGGGTGCCATGCCGTTCGCGCCGGCGGGCGTGCGCGTCGCCGGCAAGCCTGCGCTCACGAAGCTGCAGGCGTTCGAAGACGGCTGGATCGAAGTGCAGGACGAGGGCAGCCAACTGCTGTGTTCGCTGGTTGCGCCCAAGCGCGGCGAGATGATCGTCGACTTCTGCGCGGGCGCGGGCGGCAAGACGCTCGCCCTCGGCGCGATGATGCGCTCGACCGGGCGTTTGTACGCGTTCGACGTGTCCGATCGCCGGCTCGCGAAGCTCAAGCCGCGTCTCGCGCGAAGCGGCTTGTCGAACGTGAACCCGGTGCTGATCGACAGCGAGCACGACGCGAAGATCAAGCGCCTCGCGGGCAAGATCGACCGCGTGCTCGTCGACGCGCCGTGCAGCGGCCTCGGCACGCTGCGCCGCAATCCCGACCTGAAATGGCGCCAGACGCCCGAATCGGTCGCCGAGCTCGCGCCCAAGCAGGCGTCGATCCTGGCGAGCGCCGCGCGGCTCGTCAAGAAGGGCGGCCGTCTCGTCTACGCGACGTGCAGCGTGCTCGAAGCGGAAAACGAAGCGATCGTCGCGCAGTTCCTCGCCGAGCATCCGGAGTTCGTGCTCGTGCCGGCGGGCACGGTGCTCGCGGAGCAGCGCATCGAGCTGGAAATGGGCGATTACCTGTCGCTGTGGCCGCATCGCCATGCGACCGACGGCTTCTTTGCCGCGGTGCTCGAACGGCGCGGTTGAGGCGCGTCGAGCACGTTACGCACGTTAAGCAGCGCGCAGGCTTCCCATGGCTTTGACTGAAAACCGCATTTTCTCGCACATGCTGGGCGGCTTCGTCCGCGATTTCGGCCAGCCGGTGATGATCTGGCAGTCCGGCGCGCTCGTCGGCGCGCTGATCGTGGCGTGGTTTCTCGCGCGCGTCGTGCGCCGCAAGCTCGATCTGCGCCGGCAGACACGCTACCAAGCGCTGCGCTTCGGCGCCGAGAGCCTCAACAAAGCGATCTTTCCGCTCTTGGGCGGCGTGCTCGTCTGGTCGATCGAGGAGGTGCTCGACAACTACATGTCGACGTCGCTGCTCGAGCTCGCGGTCGTGCCGCTCTTCGGCATCGCACTGATCTACCTCCTGTTCTTCATCGGGCGGCGCGTGTTCAGCAGCGACGGGCAGACGCACGCGTGGCTCTTCGTCGCCGAGAAGATCGTGTCGGTGCTCGTCTGGATCGGCATGGTGCTGACCGTGCTGGGCATCCAGGACGACGTGATCCACTGGATGGGCAGCGTGCGCTTCCATATCGCGAACGCGCGCATGACGCTCCTGTCGCTCGCGACGGGCATCCTCTGGGTCTGCGTGACGCTGATCGTCGCGATGTGGCTCGGCGCCGCGCTCGAAGACCGCGTCATGCGGGCAAGTTCGATCGATGCGAACCTCAAGGTGGTGCTGGCGCGTGTGGGGCGGGCGTTGCTCGTGCTCGCGGCGGTGCTGATTAGCCTGTCGCTCGTCGGCATCGACATCACGGTGCTCGGCGTGTTCGGCGGCGCGCTCGGCGTCGGTCTCGGCTTCGGCCTGCAGAAGATCGCGAGCAACTACGTGTCGGGCTTCATCATCCTGATCGACCGCTCGCTGCGCATCGGTGACACGATCAATGTCGCCGGGCTGCAGGGCATGGTGACGCAGATCCGCACGCGCTACACGACGGTGCGCGGCCTCGACGGCATCGAAACGCTGATTCCGAACGAGAAGCTCATCACCGACGTCGTGCAGAACCACTCGTCGTTCCTGACGCGCGGCTACGCGAAAGCGGCGGTGCAGGTGGCGTACGAGTCGGACCTCGAACACGTGCTGCTGCTGCTCGCCGATGCGGCGAAGGACGTCGAGCGCGTGCTGCAGGACCCGGCGCCCACGCCGTACCTGGTCGGCTTCGGCGCGGACGGCATCGACCTCGAACTCGGCTTCTGGATCGAAGAGGCGGCCAAGGGCACGGCGGGCGTGCGCTCGCAGGTGAACCGCAACATCTGGCGCCTGTTTGCCGCGCACGGTGTGTCGATTCCGTATGCGCAGCGGGAAGTGCGGATCATCGGCGGGGTTCCGGAAGGCTTCGCAAAAATGGGGTAAATGACCGATTCCGCGGAGGGCGAGGCGGCGCGCGGCTTGTAAAGGAGTCGCACTGCATGGTGCCAGAACCGGCTGTCGTTTTTTGACGACGCGTCGACCGCCGGCAAGCGCACAGATAAAAAAATCTCCATTTGTTACAAACACTTGGACCCGGCGAGGTAAAATGCCGTCCAACCTCGCCGTATGCTTTCACTTTCTTGACATCCGCCCGGCGGATGTTTCTCGATCCACGGACACACTGCCTTGCTGAATTCCCTGTTCGATTTCCTCGCGAATGGCCTGCTTCACTTCACGTGGTGGCAAATTGTGCTGTTTGCGCTTGTCGTCACGCACCTCACGATCATCGGCGTCACGGTCTATCTGCACCGCTGTCAGGCGCACCGCGCGCTCGACCTGCACCCGGCTGCAAGCCATTTCTTCCGTTTCTGGCTGTGGATGACGACCGGCATGCTGACCGGCCAGTGGGCGGCGATCCATCGCAAGCATCACGCGAAGTGCGAAACCGAGGAAGATCCGCACAGCCCGCAAACGCGCGGCATCTGGAAGGTGCTGCTCGAAGGCGCCGAGCTCTATCGCGCCGAAGCGAAGAACGAAGAAACGATGCGCCGCTTCAGCCACGGCACGCCGAATGACTGGATCGAGCGCAATCTGTACACGCGGTACCCCATCCTCGGGATCAGCATCATGATGGTGATCGACGTCGCGCTGTTCGGCATCGTCGGCCTGTCCGTGTGGGCCGTGCAGATGATCTGGATTCCGTTCTGGGCGGCGGGCGTCGTCAACGGCCTCGCGCACTTCTGGGGCTACCGCAACTTCAACTCGACCGACGCCAGCACGAACATTTTCCCGTGGGGCATCATCATCGGCGGCGAAGAGCTGCACAACAATCACCACACGTATGCGACGTCGGCGAAGCTCTCGAACAAGTGGTTCGAGTTCGATATCGGCTGGATGTACATCCGCATCCTGTCGGCGCTCAAGCTCGCGAAGGTGAAGAAGGTCGCGCCTACGCCGCGTCTGTCGGAAGGCAAGCTCGTGCTCGATCAGGAGACGCTGCAGGCCGTCTTGTCGAATCGCTATGAAGTGATGGCGCGCTACGCGAAGACCGTCAAGCGGGCGTACCGCCAGGAACTGGCGCGCTTGAAGGAAGTGGGCGCGCGAGAGAAGTACCTCGTGATGCGCAACGCGCGCAAGTGGTTCCACAAGGACGAATCGGGCCTGGACGAACCGCAGAAGCGTCAACTGCCGGAGATTTTCGCGAATAGCCAAAAGCTGCGCACGTTCATCGAGCTGCGCAACGACCTGACCGCGATCTGGGAGCGCTCGAATGTCTCGCGCGAACAGTTACTCGTGCAATTGCAAGATTGGTGTCATCGAGCAGAACAAAGCGGCATCAAGGCCCTGCAGGAATTCGCGATGCGCCTGCGGCGCTACGCCTGATCGCGAAATCCATTAAAATTTCGCTACGTCACAAAACCCCGCGCTGGCGGGGTTTTTCTTTTTCGGCTTCCAAATCGCGCTATATACGGGATTGGATGCCAGTGGGTAGGGCTGAGGAGATGATGATGGAATCAGCGGTCAAAACCGTCGAGTTCGACCAGCCGCTCGTCGCCGGGGGCGACATGGGCGCGACTTGCGGTGTCGGCCACGGGTGGGCGAAGGTGCCCGCCGTGCCGTCGGCGGGGGAGCGCGTTGCGTTGAAGGCGCGGATTCGCTCGTTGCTGGCGCGCGAAAAAGCGGTGCTCGTCGCGCATTACTACGTCGATCCGGAGCTTCAGGAGCTCGCCGATGAAACCGGCGGCTGTGTTGCCGATTCGCTCGAAATGGCCCGCTTCGGGCGCGATCACGATGCGCAAACGCTTGTCGTCGCAGGTGTGCGCTTCATGGGCGAGACGGCGAAGATCCTGAGTCCGAACAAACGCATCCTGATGCCGGACCTCGACGCGACATGCTCGCTCGACCTCGGTTGCCCGGCCGACGAATTCTCCGCGTTCTGCGACGCGCATCCCGATCGCGCGGTGGTGGTCTACGCGAATACGAGCGCTGCAGTGAAGGCGCGCGCCGACTGGATGGTGACGTCGTCGATCGGCCTCGAGATCGTCGCCGATCTGCACGCACGCGGCGAAAAGATCCTGTGGGCGCCGGACCGGCACCTCGGCAGCTATATCCAGAAGAAGACCGGCGCGGACATGCTGCTGTGGCAGGGCTCGTGCCTCGTGCACGATGAGTTCAAGGGCATCGAGCTCGATCTGCTGCGCGCCGAGTATCCGCGTGCGAAGGTGCTCGTGCATCCGGAGTCGCCGGAAAGCGTGGTTGCGCAGGCCGATGTCGTCGGGTCGACGACGCAGTTGATCGACGCGGCGCAGAAGCTCGACGCGACGCATTTCATTGTCGCCACCGATCTCGGCATCCTGCACAAGATGCGGCTCGCTGCACCCGGCAAGACGTTCATCGAGGCGCCGACGGCCGGTAACAGCGCGACCTGCAAGAGCTGCGCGCACTGCCCATGGATGGCGATGAACGGTCTCGCGAATCTCGCCGAGGTGCTCGAGCGCGGGCATAACGAGATCCACGTCGACCCAGCGATCGGCGAGCGGGCGCGTCTGCCGATCGACCGCATGCTCGAATTCGCCGCGGCGCGCAAGAAACGCGTTCAGGCAAGCGGCGATCTCGCGCGCGATACGGCGCTGTTTGCGAATGTGGGGGCGGCGTAATGGAGGGCTCGGAATTGACGCCGGTCGATGCGGTGTCGCCGCTTTTCGAAGAAATCCGCGCGCAATACGGCGCCGCGTTCGACGCGGCGCTCGCGCGCAATGTCACCGATGCGCTCGCCGAGGACGTCGGCAGCGGAGACCGCACCGGACGCCTCGTGCCGGCTGGCGAGCTGCGCGATGCCCGCATCATCGTCCGTGAAGAGGCGGTGCTGTGCGGCGTGCTGTGGTTTACCGAAGTGATGCGCCAGGTCGACCCGGCGATCGCGGTGCGGTGGCACTATCGCGAAGGCGACCTCATGGGCGCGAATACGCCGGTGTGCGAACTGCGCGGCCCATCGCGGTCGTTGCTTACCGCCGAGCGCAATGGGCTCAACTTCCTGCAATTGCTGTCGGGTGTGGCGAGCGCGACGCGCCGCTACGTCGATGCCGTCGCCGGGACGCGCGCGCGCATCGTCGACACGCGCAAGACGCTGCCGGGGTTGCGTCTCGCGCAGAAATACGCGGTGCGCGTGGGTGGCGGCGCAAACCAGCGGCTCGCGCTGTACGACGGAATTCTGATCAAGGAAAACCATATCGCCGCGGCGGGCGGCGTCGGGCCCGCGATGAATGCGGCCTTGGCGCTCGACGCCGGCGTGCCGATCCAGATCGAAGTCGAGACGCTCGAACAACTCGAAACGGCCCTGGCTCATCGCGCCGAGTCGATCTTGCTCGACAACTTTTCGTTCGGCGCGATGCGCGACGCCGTTCGTTTGACGGCTGGACGTGCGCTGCTCGAAGCGTCGGGCGGCGTCAATCTCGATACCGTGCGGACGATCGGGGAAACGGGCGTCGACCGCATCTCGATCGGCTCACTGACGAAGGACGTGCGGGCCACCGATTATTCGATGCGTATCGTTTAACGCATTGGGGCCGTGCACCGCGATCGTTGCTGTGCTGACCGCTCAAACCTTCCGATTGCGCACGTGTTCCGGCGTGAGCACGGTCGGCAGCGCTTTCGGCAACGCGGTCGGCCAGTCGCGGCTATAGTGCAGCCCGCGACTTTCGCGTCGCGACCTCGCGCTCTCGACGATTAGCGACGCCACGTCGACAAGGTTGCGCAATTCGAGGAGATCGCGGCTTACCTTGAAGTTCGCGTAGTACTCGTGGATCTCGTCCCGCAGCATCGCGATGCGGTGCTTCGCGCGCGCGAGCCGCTTGTCGGTGCGCACGATGCCTACGTAGTTCCACATCAAGCGCCGCAACTCGTCCCAGTTGTGCGCGACGACAACCTCCTCGTCCGGGTCCGACACGCGGCTTTCGTCCCAGTCCGGCAGTGGCGCGTGAGCGGCAGCGCCGAAGCCTTCCTTTTGAATCGCCGCTGCAGCCGAGCGGCCGATCACGATGCATTCGAGCAGCGAGTTGCTCGCGAGCCGGTTGGCGCCGTGCAGCCCGGTGCACGACGTCTCGCCGACCGCATACAGTCCGGCCAGGTCAGTGCGCCCCGTCAGATCGGTGACGACGCCGCCGCACGTGTAGTGTGCGGCGGGCACGACTGGAATCGGATCTTTCGTGATGTCGATGCCGAACTCGAGGCAGCGCGCGAGGATCGTCGGGAAATGCGTGCGGAGGAAGGCTTCGGGCTGGTGGCTGATGTCGAGATAGACGCAGTCGATCCCGCGTTTCTTGATCTCGAAGTCGATCGCGCGCGCGACGATATCGCGCGGCGCGAGTTCGGCTCGCTCGTCGTGGCTCGGCATGAAGCGCGTCCCGTCGGGCAGCTTGAGAAGGCCGCCTTCGCCGCGCACGGCTTCGGAAATCAGGAACGACTTCGCGTACGGGTGAAACAGGCACGTCGGATGGAACTGGATGAACTCCATGTTCGATACGCGGCAACCCGCGCGCCATGCCATCGCGATGCCGTCTCCGGTCGCGGTGTCGGGGTTCGTCGTGTACAGATAGACTTTGCCGGCGCCGCCGGTTGCCAGCACCGTATGCGGCGCTTCGATCGTGACCGTGCGGCCATTCGCCAGATCGAGCGCATAGAGCCCGTGGCAGCGCCGGCCCGGCAGGCCGAGGCGGTCGGAGGTGATGAGATCGATCGCGTAGTGATCTTCGAGCAGCGTGATGTTCGGATGCCGGCGCACTTGTTCGCTCAACGTCGCGACCACGGCGTGACCGGTCGCGTCCGCCGCGTGGATGATGCGCCGATGGCTGTGGCCGCCTTCGCGCGTCAAATGGAAGCCGAGTTCGGCTGCGTCGTCCTTCGTAAAGGGCACGCCTTGCTCGATCAGCCATTCGATCGCCGAGCGCCCGTGCTCGACGATGAAGCGCGTCGCCGCTTCGTCGCACAGGCCGCCGCCGGCAACGAGCGTGTCCTGCACGTGGTTTTCGATGCTGTCCGCCGAATCGAGCACCGCAGCAATGCCGCCTTGCGCCCAGTCGCTCGCGCCTTCGGTCATCGATCGCTTGGCGACGACCGCCACGCGGCGCGTGTCCGCCAGATTCAGCGCGACCGATAGCCCCGCCAGCCCGCTGCCTACGATCACGACGTCGAAATTCATGATGCCTCCCGCTGGGCCGCCCCAAGGGAGGCATCAGCCCCCTTGGGGGGCAGCGAACGATAGTGAGCGTGGGGGTAGTTCATCTGCTGTCCCTGTAAGTCTTCCGTCTACTCTTGAACCGGAGCCGCGCCGCACTGCGCGCCGCGATAAACGAAAGAGGATACCCCGTTGCGGGGCGAGGGGGAGGGCGCAAAAGCAAAAGCCCCGCGCATAGGCGGGGCTTTTGTCGTCTTCAGGCTCGGAACCCGATTACTTGATCTTGGTTTCCTTGTACGCCACGTGCTTTCGGGCGACGGGATCGAACTTCATGATCTCCATCTTTTCCGGCATGTTGCGTTTGTTCTTCGTCGTGGTATAGAAGTGACCCGTACCTGCGGTCGATTCCAGCTTGATCTTGTCGCGTGCGCCTTTCGCCATGATTTACTCCTTAGGCTTCACCGCGTGCGCGCAGGTCTGCGAGCACGGAGTCGATACCGTTCTTGTCGATCAGGCGCAGGCCGGCGTTCGAAACGCGCAGGCGCACCCAACGGTTTTCGCTTTCCACCCAGAAACGGCGGTTTTGCAGATTCGGGAGAAAACGACGCTTGGTCTTGTTGTTCGCGTGGGAAACGTTGTTGCCGCTCATCGGCGCTTTCCCAGTTACTTGGCATACGCGTGCCATATGAGAGCACTCCTAAAACGCTTAAATTCGGGTTCGAGCCGGGAAGGTTGCTCTTCCTAGAAGAGCGCGGTCTCGCAGTTGTAGCCGCCACAGCTACGGTTGAGACCCGAGCCGTTCTTTTAGGAATGGCCCTTCGCTGGCACTGAACAGGGTTGGAAACAGAGGCAGACGGCGATTCTAGCAGAAAAAACTCAGAAAAATCAAACCCTATTTGTGGATGCGTGGCTCGCCGCCGCGGAACGCCGGTAAAGGGCCGCGAGGGGGCCGCGAGGGGGCCGCGAGGGCGCCGCGAGGGCGCCGAGCGGGGCGGCTCTCACATCCAGCCCGCATGCGCGAACGAGAAAACCGTGTCGCTGCCGACGATCAGGTGGTCGATCAGTTGCACGTCGATCAAGGCGAGCGAGTCGCGCAACACGCGCGTGAGCCGGCGGTCGCTCGCACTGGGCTTGGCGGCGCCGGACGGGTGATTATGCGCGACGATCAGGCCCGCGGCGTTGAGCACCAGTGCCCGGCGCACGATTTCGCGTGGATAGACGGCCATCCGCGTCAACGACCCGCGCGAGCTTTCCTCCGTATGAAGAAGGCGGTGCCGGGCGTCGAGAAAGAGGCAGACGAACACCTCGTGCGGCCGCGCGCCGATCAGGAGGCGCAGGTAGTCTTCGACGGCGCCCGGCGAGTCGACCAGCGGCCGCTCGCGCGCCCTCTCCGCCAGCGCCCGGCGCGCCATCTCGACGACGGCAAGCAACGTGGCGCGCTTGGCGGGTCCGATGCCGCGAAGCCCCTTGAAATCGGCGGGGGCGGCGTCCAGCATCGCGCGCAGCGAGCCGAACCGCGCCAAGAGCGAGCGCGCGACGTCAAAGACGTTGTGTCCCGGCAGGCCTGAACCCAGAAATAGGACGATGAGCTCGGTGTCCGACAGCGCGGCGGGCCCGGCATCTATCAGGCGCTCGCGGGGCATATCGCGCGCGGGCCAGTCGCAGGGCCGCAGCGGCTCGTCCTGACCGTGCGCCGCGACTGGCGGGCCGGGCAGATCCGGCGACAGCTGAACTGCGGTGTGGACGGCACTGGAACTGTCGGGCATTTGTTGATCTCCGAATGGCATGGGCGGCGGGCGTAGGCCGCCATATAGAAAAGCGAGCCGTTTGCGGGGACAGATCGGGAAAGCGCGATGGCAGTCGCTGAGGACGCCGTCAAGGCGCTTTTGCGCGGTACCGCTTGTACGCTTGTTGCATTTATGTGGCTTACAATAGTGAGCTTATGCCAGGTGCGGTTGTGCCTGCGCGTGGCGCCAAAAGCGCTAAGCAACGCTTCCCTCTTTGTGTGCGCGAAAAGGCGCACCGACTCAACGAGTTATTTCATGAGCATCATCGATATTTCCGAAGTGAAACCCGGTTCGCACGTGACGCTTCACTACCGGCTTTCGCTCGCCGATGGCTCCGACGTCGTCAACACCTTCGGCGACAAGCCGGCCACGTTGCTGCTCGGTGCCGGTCAGCTTGCGCCGCCGCTGGAAGAGATTCTCGTGGGCATGAAGACCGGGCACCACTCGACCTTTCAGCTAAAGCCGGGGCAGGCGTTCGGTCCCCGCAATCCGGAACTGATCCAGCGCGTCTCGCTCGCCACGCTGCGCGAAAACGGCATGATCGGAGAGGATTTCGCGCCGGGCGACCTCATCGAGTTCAATGCGCCGAGCGGCGGCCGCTATGCGGGCGTGCTGAAGGAAGTCGGCGAAACGTCGGCGCTGTTCGACTTCAACCACCCGCTTGCGGGTCAAGCGCTGGTGTTCGAAGTCAAAATCATCGGGATTCTGTAAACATGAGCTTCACGGACACCCCCCTGGCCGAAGCGGAAATCCTGCTCGCCCAGCCGCGCGGTTTTTGCGCGGGCGTCGATCGCGCGATCGAGATCGTCGAGCGCGCGATCAAGCTGTTCGGCGCCCCGATCTACGTGCGGCACGAAATCGTCCATAACGCGTACGTCGTCGAGGACTTGCGCAAGAAAGGCGCCGTGTTCGTCGAGCAGCTCGACGAAGTGCCCGCGGGCAGCACGGTGATCTTCAGCGCGCACGGCGTTTCGAAGGCGGTGCGCGAAGAGGCGGAAGTGCGCGGGCTGCGCGTGTACGACGCGACTTGCCCGCTCGTCACCAAAGTGCACATCGAAGTTGCGAAGATGCGCCAGGAAGGCATGGATATCGTGATGATCGGCCACAAGGGGCATCCCGAGGTCGAGGGCACGATGGGCCAGACCGCACAAGGCATGTACCTGGTCGAAAGCATCGAGGATGTGAATGCGCTTACGCTCGCCGATCCCGAGCGAGTGGCCTTCGTTACGCAAACCACGCTTTCCGTCGACGATGCGTCCGAAATCATCGCCGCGCTAAAGGCGCGCTTCCCGGCGATTCGCGAGCCGAAAAAACAGGACATTTGCTACGCGACGCAGAACCGCCAGGACGCGGTCAAATTCATGGCGCCGCAATGCGACGTGGTGATCGTCGTTGGCAGTCCGAACAGCTCGAATTCGAACCGTCTGCGCGAAGTCGCGGAGAAGCGTGGCATCCCGGCCTACATGGTGGATTCGCCGGACCAGATCGATCCGGCGTGGCTCGAAGGCAAGCGCCGCATCGGCGTGACGGCCGGCGCGTCTGCGCCGGAGGTGCTGGCGCAGGCCGTTATCACCCATCTGCGCGGTCTGGGCGTGCGCAACGTGCGCGCGCTGGAAGGGATCGAAGAGAGCATTGCGTTTCCGCTGCCGCGCGGGCTCGGCTTGCCAGCCTGATTTATTTTTAATTGTCTGACTAATAAAAAGCGCACCTCGAGTGCGCTTTTTATTCGACCCGAGTTGGCGCGTCAGCACTAACTCCGGCCCCATGCGACGCTTAAATGGAAAATCCCAGTTGCGATGCAAATTCGTAAGGATATTGCAACCTGGTTGCACCCGCGCCAATTAAAGGTCTCAAAAAAAGGTTGCAATGCAGGAAAACCCTGGCGGATTCACATTATTGGTCGTCCCATAATTAGAGTTACAATGCGCCCGTTCTCAAGGCCTCGGGGCCTTCTGGCAATGGATTTAGCAAGGCGCAGGAGACCTACTTAATGCAATTCCAGTTTGCTTACGCCGTGTCCAGCGCGGTCGCGAACGCCGAGGCGGACGCAGCCAGCAAAAGGAACGACGGCGGGGCGAGCGCCGGCGAGTCGGTCGCGGCTGCGAAGGAAGCGAACGATGCCACGCTTGTCGGCGGCGGCAAAAACGGGGATCGATCAGGACCTGAGCTCGGATTGAGCGTAACAGCGTCGAGCGCGTGTTACGCCCGGCGCGGCGAAGGCACCGGTTACCGGGCATCGGATTTCAAGGCCATCCTCAAGAAGATCAAGAATATTCAGCCGGACGTGAGCATGTACGGTGGAATGAACCGAACGAGCGGACTGCTTGCAAAGCAGGCTCCGCTCGGCAACAGAGCAGCAAACCTTGGCGGTGACGGCGTGCGTACCGGCAAGGTGGCGGAACTTGCGCCTCGCGCAGCGGGACGCCGGACCTCTTCGAAAGCGGGTCTCCCGCCGACGTCGGGGAATATTGATGCGGGCTTCGCATTGCAGGACCAAGGGCAGTACGAGGACCGCTTCTGCACGCCGGCGCAGGCTGTCGCGCCGTCCGCGTATGAAGTGATGCACGTGGGCGCCGACACACTGCAGCGCGCCGTTTCTATCGATGCGCCCAAGGTGCTGGTTGCGATGCTGCCGGTCCGTTGCGAGAACGGAACCGTCGGTGCTGTCGCATTCGACGACAAGGGTGATTTGAAAGAAGGCGCCACTACGGTTCACGACTTCAAGGACAGCGGCATCGCGGTCCTCGAAGCCGTGGGCGCGTGGTGACGGAGCAAAACCTGACGGCACCGCGCACTCGACGGTGCCGTTTTTGCATCCGCCTTTAACGAGCCGGTCTTTGCATCACAAAGGCGCGACCCGTTGGAAGGCGGCTAACCCTTACCGGTCTTTTATATCAGTACCCGCAGTGCCGTTGCGATTCCGTCACTCACCGCCTACCCGCCGGCGAGCAACGCGAATCCAGTCGCACGGGCTAAGGAGCTTTAAATGGATATCTTCATCCAGCAGATCATCAATGGTCTGGTGCTTGGCAGCGTCTACGCGATCATCGCACTGGGCTATACGATGGTGTACGGCATTCTGGGCATCATCAACTTCGCGCACGGCGACGTGTTGATGGTGGGCGCGATGGTGGCGCTGTCGACTATCAACGTGCTACATAACCACTTCCCCGGATTAGGCAACGTACTGACACTGCTCATCTCGCTGGTGGTGTCGGCGGTGGTGTGCGCGGGCGTCGGCTACACGATTGAAAAGGCCGCGTACCGGCCGCTGCGCAAGGCGCCGCGTCTCGCGCCGCTGATCACCGCGATCGGCGTGTCGATTCTGCTGGAGACCCTTGCGATGATCATCTGGGGCCGCAATCCTCTCGCGTTCCCCCAGCTGCTGCCGACCGATCCGATCAACGTGATCAAGGCCACGGACACCACCCCGGGCGCCGTGATATCGATGACTGAAATCACGATCATCGTGGTGGCGTTCCTGATGATGGGCGCGCTGCTCCTGCTCGTGCACAAGACCAAGCTCGGCCGCGCGATGCGCGCGATTGCAGAAAACCCGAACAACGCAAGCCTGATGGGCGTGAACCCGAACTTCGTGATCTCGGCGACCTTCATGATCGGCTCGGCGCTGGCGGCGCTGGCGGGCGTGATGATTGCGTCGGAATACGGCAACGCGCACTTCTACATGGGCTTCATCCCCGGCATGAAGGCGTTCACGGCGGCGGTGCTCGGCGGGATCGGCAACCTTGGCGGGGCGATGGTGGGCGGCGTGCTGCTCGGCCTCATCGAGCAGCTCGGTGCGGGCTACATCGGCGACCTCACGGGCGGGGTGTTCGGCAGCAACTACCAGGACGTGTTCGCGTTCATCGTGCTGATCATCGTGCTGGTGTTCCGACCGTCGGGCCTGTTGGGCGAACGTGTTGCGGATCGGGCGTAAGGATAAGGAGCAAGGAAAATGACTTCAATTCAACCGATCGAGCCGTCCACGACGCTCGTCCCCGAGAAAAACGCGACGAAAACCGCGGTGGTCGGCATCGTGACCGCGGTGCTCGTGATCGCTGCGCCGTTCATCATCGGCGCAACCGGCGGCAACTACTGGGTGCGCGTGCTCGACTTCGCGATGCTGTACGTGATGCTCGCGCTGGGCCTGAACGTGGTGGTCGGCTTCGCCGGCCTGCTGGACTTGGGCTACATCGCGTTCTACGCGGTGGGCGCATACACAGCGGCGCTGCTGTCCTCGCCGCACCTGATGGCGTTCGGCTGGATCGCACACCTGGCCCCGGCCGGCCTGCACACGCCGTACTGGATCATCGTGCCGATCGCGATGGGGGTCGCGGCCACGGCCGGCGTGCTGCTCGGCGCGCCGACCTTGCGTTTGCGCGGCGACTACCTCGCGATCGTGACGTTGGGCTTCGGGGAAATCGTGCGGATCTTCATGAACAACCTCGACCGTCCGGTGAACATCACCAACGGGCCGCAGGGGATCACGGGGATCGATCCGGTGCAGGTGGGGGGCTTCAGCCTGTCGCAGACCCACACCTTCCTCGGGATCACGGTCACGACCACGTACATGTACTACTACCTGTTCGTGCTGTGCGCGCTGCTCGTGATCTGGACGTGTACGCGTCTGCAGCACTCGCGCATCGGCCGTGCTTGGGCCGCGATCCGCGAAGACGAAATCGCCGCGAAGGCGATGGGCATCAACACCCGTAACGTGAAGCTGCTGGCGTTCGCGATGGGCGCGTCGTTCGGCGGCCTGTCGGGCGCGATGTTCGCAGGCTTCCAGGGCTTCGTGTCGCCGGAATCGTTCACGTTCTGGGAATCGGTGGTGGTGCTCGCCTGCGTCGTGCTGGGCGGCATGGGCCACATCCCCGGCGTGATTCTCGGCGCGGTGTTGCTCGCCGTGTTCCCGGAATTCCTGCGCTCGACGATGGGACCGCTGCAAAACGCCATCTTCGGCCATCAGATCATCGACACCGAAGTGATCCGCCAGTTGCTGTACGGCCTGGCGATGGTGCTCATCATGCTGTATCGCTCGGAAGGCCTGTGGCCGTCGCCGAAGCATGAGGACAAGATCGCGAAACTGGCCAAGCGCGCCAGCAAGAAGCCGGTGCGCGCGTAACGCAGCGCATTGCATGGGACCGGAGTCAGCGCTAAAGCGCTAACTCTGGTCGACAGCTCTGCATGGGACCCGAGTAAGCGCTAAAGCGCTAACTCTGGTCGACACAGGAGAACATTCAATGAGCAAAATTCGTTTGTCCGTCAAGGGCGTGAACAAACGCTTCGGCGGGCTGCAAGCGCTGTCGGACGTCGGTCTTCAAATCGAGGAAGGCCAGATCTATGGACTGATCGGCCCGAACGGCGCGGGCAAGACCACGTTCTTCAACGTGATTACCGGGCTCTATACACCCGATTCGGGCGAGTTCAAGCTCGACGGCACCGACTACACGCCGACCGCGGTGTACCAGGTCGCGAAGGCGGGGATCGCGCGCACCTTCCAGAACATTCGTCTGTTCGGCGGGATGACCGCGCTCGAGAACGTAATGGTGGGGCGCCACGTGCGCACCAAGCACGGCCTGTTCGGCGCGGTGTTCCAGACGCCGGCGGAGCGCAAGGAAGAGCGTGAAATCAAGGAGCGCGCGCTCGAGCTGCTCGAATACGTGGGGGTGCTGCAATACGCGGACTACACGTCGCGCAACCTGTCGTACGGTCACCAGCGCCGTCTGGAAATCGCGCGTGCGCTCGCGACCGATCCGAAGCTGCTCGCGCTCGACGAGCCGGCAGCCGGCATGAACGCGACCGAGAAGGTCGAGCTCACGAAGCTGCTCGACAAGATCCGTTCGGACGGCAAGACGATCCTGTTGATCGAGCACGACGTGAAGCTCGTGATGCATTTGTGCAACCGGATGACGGTGCTCGATTACGGCAAGGTGATCGCCGAAGGTCTGCCGCACGACGTGCAGCGCGACCCGAAGGTGATCGAGGCCTATCTGGGTGCGGGGGTCCACTGATGGCTACGGCAATGTTGAAAATCAAGGGCCTGCAGGTCAATTACGGCGGCATCCAGGCGGTCAAGGGCGTCGACATGGAAGTCGCGCAGGGCGAGCTCGTCACGCTGATCGGCGCCAACGGCGCGGGCAAGACGACGACCATGAAGGCGATCACGGGCTTGAAGCCGTACTCGGCGGGCGACATCGAATACATGGGCCAGTCGATCAAGGGCATCCCGGCGCACGAGCTGCTCAAGCGTGGCTTGGCGATGGTGCCGGAGGGCCGCGGCATCTTCGCGCGCATGTCGATCGTCGAGAACATGCAGATGGGCGCGTATCTGCGCAACGACATCGACGGCATCAAGAAGGACGTCGAGCGCATGTTCGGGTTCTTCCCGCGCCTGAAGGAGCGTGCGACGCAATTGGCGGGCACGCTCTCGGGCGGCGAGCAGCAGATGCTGGCGATGGCGCGCGCGTTCCTTTCCAAGCCGAAGCTGCTGCTGCTCGACGAGCCGTCGATGGGTCTGTCGCCGATCATGGTCGAGAAGATCTTCGAAGTCGTGCGCACGATCTCGCAAGAGGGCATCACGGTGCTGCTGGTGGAGCAGAACGCGCGGCTCGCCTTGCAGGCCGCCAATCGCGGCTACGTGATGGATTCGGGCATGGTGACCATGTCCGGCGACGCGAAGCAGATGCTCGACGATCCGAAGGTGCGCGCAGCGTATCTGGGCGAGTAAACGTCGTAACCGAAAAACGCGGTGCTTGCGTGAAGAGCGCAAGCACCGCGTTTTGTTTTACCCGTAGTTCTCAAAAAACCTCGCTCTTGTCGCTCAGCACCTGCAGGTTCACCTTGAGGCAGCCAAGCGCGGCGATCGACACACGCGGATCGACATGGCAGGGGAGGTCGCCATGGAGTCGCAGCCCGATCAAAGCGAGTCGAGCACCGTGCGCAGCATCGCCATCATCTGGTCGATCTCCTCGCGCGTCACGTTCAGCGCCGGCATGAAGCGCAGCAGGTTGGGGCGCGCCGCGTTGAGCAATACGCCTTCTGGCTGGAGCAGGCGCGTCTTTTCGACGATCTGCGGGCCGATATCCTTGCCGAGCAGCAGCGCGCGCAAGAGGCCCTCGCCGCGCTCGCCTTCGAAGCCGCGCTCCTTCGACAGCTCCAGCAACTGGTCCTTCAGGTATTCGCCGCGCTCGCGCACGCCTTCGAGAAAGCCCGGTGCGAGAAGCTGCGAAATCACCGAATAGCCGACGGCCGTCATCAGCGGGTTGCCGTTGTAGGTGCCGCCCTGATCGCCCGCTTCGAACACGGCGATCTCGGCCTTCGACAGCAGCGCCGCCAGCGGCACGCCGCCGCCGATGCCCTTGCCGAGCGTCATGATGTCCGGCTCGATGTTCGACAGCTCGTACGCGAAGAGCGTCCCGGCGCGACCGCAGCCGCTTTGCACTTCGTCGACGATCAAGAGCACGTTGTGGCGCTTCGTCAGGTCGCGCAGCTGCTGCATGAATTCGCGCGTGGCCGGAATCACGCCGCCTTCACCCTGGATCGGCTCGAGCATCACGGCGACCGTCTTGTCGGTGATGAGCTTCTCGACCGATGCGATGTCGTTCAAGTCCGCCTTCGGAAAGCCCGGCACTTGCGGCGCGTAGATCGTGTCCCAGCCGGCCTTGCCGCTCGCCGACATCGTCGCGAGTGTGCGGCCGTGGAAGCTATGGTCGAACGTGATGATCTCGTAGGCGCCGTGCTTGAATTTCTTGCCCCACTTGCGCGCGAGCTTGATCGCGCCTTCGTTCGCTTCGGCGCCGCTGTTGGCGAAGAAGACCTTGTCGAAGACGCTGTGCTGCGTGAGCAGCTCGGCGAGCTTCGCCATCGGCTCGTTGTAGAACGCGGGCGATGGGTTGATGAGCAGCCGCGCCTGCTTCTCCAGCGCCTCGATCATCCCTTCGTTGCAGTGCCCGAGGCTGTTGACCGCCCAGCCTTGAATGAAGTCGAGGTAGCGCTTGCCCTCGTTGTCGTAGATCCATGAGCCCTTGCCGTGCGTGAAAACGATTTCGGGGCGATTCGTGATGTACATCAGCGGCTGCGTCGGGTACTCGGTGAATTGCATGGCGGGGGCTCCAGGAGGTGCGAAAGAAACGGACGAAAAAACAGAGGACGAAAAAAAGCCACGGATTTCCGTGGCTTTTCATGTTTCAACCGATTGGCGCTTGCGATGTCGCTGCAAGACGCGAACCCATGACTAGCCGACGGCTTCCCAGGCGGGCAGCGCGCGTCGGCGTCGGAGTTCGGTTTGGATGCGGTTCATGCGCGACAGAATACGATAACGAGATAGCCGATGTAAACCGCTATACCGCGTTCGCGAGATCGGCCTCGCTCGTGAACGAGTCCGCGTAGAACTCGTCTTCCGGCAGGCGGTGATGGCTCGTGAAGTCGCGCTGCGCCGATTCGACCATGACCGGTGCGCCGCAGGCGTACACCTGATAGTTCGACAAGTCTGGCAGATCCTCGATGACGGCGCGATGAACGAAGCCCGTGCGGCCCGTCCAGCCGTCGCTCTCGTCCGGCTCGGAAAGCACCGGCACGAACTGGAAGTGCGCGTGGTCCTTCGCCCATTGCTCGGCGAGATCCAACAGGTACAGGTCTTTCTTGCGGCGCGCACCCCAGTAAAGCGTCATCGGGCGGCCGATGTTCTTGAAGAGCGCGTGCTCGACGATCGCCTTGATCGGCGCGAAGCCGGTGCCCGAGGCGAGCAGGATGATCGGCTTGTCGGAGTCTTCGCGCAGGAAGAACGTGCCGAGCGGGCCTTCGAAGCGCAGGATGTCGCGCTCCTTCATCGTGTTGAAGACGTGGTCGGTGAAGACGCCGCCCGCCATGTGGCGGATGTGCAGCTCGATCGGGCCTTCCTGGTGCGGCGCGCTCGCCATCGAGTAGCTGCGGCGCTTGCCGTCCTTCAGGATGAACTCGATGTACTGGCCGGCCAGGTATTGGAGACGCTCGTTGGCGGGCAACTGGAGCTTGAGGAGCAGCACGTCGTCGGCCTTGCGCTCGAGCGCGTTCACGCGGCACGGCAGCTTCTTGACTTGCACGTCGCCGACGCCCGCGACTTCGCGCACGTCGATTTCCAGGTCGCAGTTCGCGGTCGCGCAGCAAAGGAGCGCCATGCCGCGCGTCTTTTCATCGTTCGACAGTGCCGACGACGAGTGCGCGCGCTGCTCGACTTCGCCCGACACGATCGTGCCCTTGCACGAGCCGCACGCGCCGTTCTTGCAGCCGTACGGCAGGCCGACGCCTTGGCGCAAGGCGGCGGTCAGGATGGCTTCGTCGGGTTCTACTTGAAACTGCCGGCCGCTTTGCCGGAGGGTTACGTTATATGCCATAGCTCCATCGAAACGAAAAATAGGAAACCGGTGCGCGTCGCCTGCGACCGCTACAATGCGTCCACTATGAATGCGACACGAATATTGCGCCGGCCGCGGGTGCTGATCGTCGGATGCGGCGATGCCGGCATGCGCTGCGTGGAACGCCTGCGCGGGCGCGCGCGGATCGTTGCGCTTACGAGCCACCGTGAGCGGGTGGCCGAGTTGCGCGCCGCAGGCGCGACGCCGATCGTCGGCGATCTCGACGTGCCGCGCAGCCTGCGGCGCCTGGGCGGACTCGCGCCGACCGTCCTGCATCTTGCGCCCCCGCAGAAGGCCGGCGGCGACGATTGCCGCACGCGTGCGCTGATTGCTGCGCTCTCGGCGCCGCGGCGCCATCGGTCCGCATTTCAGGGCATTGCCGCGACGGGGCGCCTTCGGACGCTGCGCGCGCAATACGCCGGAATATCTGCCGGCGAAACAGCCGGTATTGTACCCGACGGACCCTTCCGGTCCGTGCGCCGGACTGAGCCGGTTCGGGTGGTTTACGCGAGTACGACGGGTGTCTATGGGGATTGCGGCGGCGCGCTGATCGACGAGACGCGGCCGGTCAAGCCGGCCAACGATCGGGCCAAGCGCCGGGTGTCGGCGGAACGGCAGTTGAGGCGCGCGAGCGCGCGCGGTGCGCTGGCGGCAAGCATCGTCCGGATTCCCGGGATTTACGCGCTCAATCGGCTACCGCTTCCCAGGCTGGAAAAGCGCACCCCGGCGCTCGTCGCCGAGGACGACGTCTATACGAATCACATCCACGCGGATGACCTCGCGGCGATCCTGCTGCGGGCGGCGACGCACGCGCGGGTGGGGCGTGTAATCCATGCGTCGGACGACAGCGCTTTGAAGATGGGTGAGTATTTCGACCGCGTGGCGGATGCATTCGGGCTGACCCGTGCGCCGCGCATCACACGCGAAGCCGCCGAGCAGCAACTCGAACCGATGCTGCTGTCGTTCATGCGCGAATCGCGGCGCCTGTCAAATGCGCGGCTCAAGCGCGAACTGCGCATCCGGCTGCGCTATCCGAGCGTCGACGACTTTCTGCGCACCGTGCGCTGACTTCCGGCCTATGGCTGCGGCGTCGCCGCAGACTGCTTATCACGAACGCGAAGCGCGCATCAGGTAATGGCCGGCAGCGTTTCGAGCAGGAGAAAGCACAACAGCGCGCCGACCAGTGCCCCGATCAGACTCGGGTGGTATTTGCGCTTCATGTGCATGGTCGTGAGCAGGGCCCCGATGATGATCGCGCCCAATGCGGCGAACGCGAGTACCAGGTACGAGATTTCGAACGTGTCGCTGATCACCATGATGCGTCTCCCTTGCAACATTTTGTAATAAGTGGCTTATGGCCAGTATAGAGCGCTTTTGGGCCGGCATCATGCTGCGGCGCGGCGGGTGAAACCCTCAGGTGTCGGGCAGCGCGCAAACGGGCAAAATAAGCCGAGTTACGCGGCTGGTAGCCTGGCCAGGAACGCTTTGGGGGCAGCTAGCCGGCGCGCAACGCCTGCAAATCGGACTCGTCGAGCCATTGCCAATTGCCCGGTTCGAGCGCAGCGGGCAGCGTGAGGCCGCCCACGCGCTCCCGATGCAGCGCTTCGCAGCGGTTGCCGATTGCTGCGACCATGCGTTTCACCTGATGGTATTTCCCTTCCAGCACGGTCAGTTCGAGCCGTCGCTCGTCGCGCGCGTGCGCGGCGACGGCTGCGATCGGCTTGGCTTCGCCGTGCAGCAGCACACCCTCGCGAAGTGCCGCGAGCTGGGCGTCGTCGAGCGGGTGCTTGGTGGTCGCCAGGTAAACCTTCGGCACTTTGCGCTTGGGCGATGTGTAGGTGTGGACGAACTTGCCGTCGTCGGAGAGGAGCAGGAGGCCCGTCGTGTCCTGGTCGAGCCGGCCGACGCATTGCACGCCGCGCGTCGCGAGCTGCGCGGGCAGCAGGCTGAAGACGCTCAAGTGATGCTGCGGTTCACGCGAGCATTCGTAGCCCGCTGGCTTGTTCAGCAGAATGTACGCGTGCTCGCGATAGCGCCACGAGGTGCCGTCGACTTCGAACGTGAGCGCGTCGATATCGAACTGTGCGTCGCGATCGGTGCAGAGCGAGCCGTTCACGACGACGCGCGCTTCCGCGATGATCGCGCGACATTGACGGCGCGCGCCGAAACCTTGAGTGAAGAGGACGCTTTCGAGATCCATGCGCGCGGCGGGAACGGAGGGAGGACGCGGAAACCGCCCGCATTCTACCAAGCAAGCTGCGCGCGGCCTTAGGGCGCCTGGGTTCTCACTGCACGCTGGCGCGCCGCTCGACGAAGCGCCGCACGTATTCGTCGGCGGGACGGTGGACGATGTCGTCGGGC
>NZ_JAFLRF010000050.1 GCF_017315705.1 Trinickia mobilis
CGAACACATCAGCACGAGCTTGTCGTAGTAGTTCATGAAGCCGTGGTAGCGCGACAGCGCGAACCCCGCTCCAGCGGCCATCGCGAGCGCGAACAGCCAGTCGAATGCGTTAAGACGCTTGAGGAAGGGGCGCTCGTCGTACAGCACGCGCGTTTGACCCACGCTCCACGTGGGCCGAGGCCGATGCATTGCCGCTTGAGCAGGCACCGCGGCATCGGGAGAAGACGAGCTTGGTTTCATGGCATTCACCGTTTGACTGCTGCGACGAGTACGGGCTTCATGATTCACTCGCAAGCGCGTACTGCTTGGTATAAAAAAAGGTGCTCACCGTGGATAGATGAGCACCAAGAAGGGCGCCAGCCGGGGAACTGGCACCAGAACTGTTGACCGCTTGTTGATCCGTAAACATCTGCAATGTCCCTCTTCCTTTCCGTTGACGGCTGTGATCACGCCGATAAGCAGTTCCACCACGAAAGCCGCTTGCTCATTGATCGACTGGCGGGCTGGCAGATGTCTCCTCTTCAGGCGGAAACGCTTCGACGAACGCTGCCACGGCGCGCATGTCCCGGTCCGACATGTTGGCGCACACAGCCTTCATGACTGCGCCGCGGGGCCGGGTGTCGGTTTGCCGGAAGACCTCTAGCTGCTTCGTGACGTAGTCCGCGTGCTGACCCGCGAGCCGGGGAAACTGATTCATCCCTTCGCCATGCTGGCCGTGGCACGAAACGCACGCCGCGACGCCCTTGTCAGGCAGGCCCGAATGATAGATGGCCCGGCCTTCGTTGATGAGCGCGAGATCGCTCGCCTCACCGAGGACCGCGGATTGACTCGAGAAATACGTTGCAAGCTCGTCGATCTGCGTGTCGGTCAAATGTGTGAAGCCCCACATGAAACGCTGCGCGTTCGGGTCGGCTCGCGAATGGCTCTTGAAGTCCGTCAGTTGATCGACCAGGTATTCCTTTCGTTGCCCGGCAAGCTTCGGAAAGGTAGGCGATACCGACACGCCGGTCACGCCGTGACAGTTCGAGCACACCTGAAGCGCGATGGTCTTTCCCCGCACGTCGGGGTTGTCGACTTGCCGCGAATGTTCCAGGTCTTGACAAGCCGACCCGGCGAGCAGCAGTCCGATGGAGATGATATGCGCCACTTTGTTCATGTCATCAAACTCCTTACTGCAGTTGCGCTCCGTCCGCGAGGCACGGCGCACGGGAAACAGCGGACGGGATATCACCACGAAGCGACCCACAGATAAATGAACAGCGTGTCGTTGTCCCTCGCGTTGCGCCCGTTGCCGTCGTAGTTGGTCGTCGCACCGAGGAACTTGGTGAAGAACGTGTACTGGATGCCGATGCGGACGCGCTGGTCCGGCATCCAGAATATTTCGGGCATCCAGCCCTGGGTATTCGGATGGAAGTTCGCGCTGGCCGAGTAGTGCACGCTGTCCGGGGTGCCCGTCGTATTGAAAAACGAGAGGCTGACGCCGTATTTGTTCTGGTACACGTACGACGCCTTCAGGCGTAATGAGTCGAGATTCGCCGCTGTGTTGTCGCCCAGCACGAAATTGTTCGGATCATGGATGTTTTCCCGCACATAGCGCGCTTGCGCGGTGATCGTGTGCGGTTCCAGCAGGTACTCGTACTGCGTGTCGAGGCCGTAATCGCGATAGCGCGTCACGCCCGTGCCGAAGATCGGGAAATTGTTCGCGTCGTTCGGATACAGGTTGGCGCTGAACCCGAACGCGCCGACCATCACGCTATGAGGCCCCCAGTCGTGCGTCAATGCGAGGCGTGCATACGGGTTGTAGCCGCGCAGATAGATCTGCGGGTGGACCGGATTCCCCTCGCTGTTCCCATGGCTCAGGAATGACCAGATGCCGTCGGCCGTACTGTATGCGGTCAGCTCGGCGTAAACCAGCTTGTTCCAGTACAGGTAGGCGCCCGTGCCGACGGCCTGCGTCGCGAGGCTCCCGCCTTCGATGAGCGGCAGGTTCGGGATTTTGGCAACCGGGCTGATCGTCGACGAAATGTACGGATAGCCCCATGCCGGCGCAGTGTTGAAGACGTCCTGCACGGTCGGATTGTTGTGCACCGTCGCGCCCAGGATGAGATCGTTCGCCTCGGTCATGATCCGGTCGACGAAGCGGAAGTCGGTATTGTCCGACGTCCAGTGGCCTTTCCATCGGCCGTCGGGGTCCTGGTGATCGTAGTTGATGTAGGTGAACTGAGCGAACCCGCCGATCTTGTCGGTGATCTTCCCGGCGAGGAAGATGCTCGCAAAGTCGAATATCGGAAGACCATCCTTCGTGTTGATGGCATTGCCGCTCGAGTCGGTATTGGCCCTCGTCTTGCTCAGATCGCCGATTGCCATCCCCGCGATCGGGATCGTGCGCTCGCCAAGCGTATAGCCGTTCAGCTTGAACATTCGCCCATAGGGCGTGAGTTCAGGAAATTGCCCCCCGGCGTGACAAGCCACACAACTTTGTCCGGTTTGGCGCGCGAAAATCGGCAGCGCGTGTGCGGTGGTCGCCTGCAGCAACGCCAGCATCATGAATGCGAGTATCCAGCCACCGCGCAGCACGTGACGAAGTGCTGCATGGCTGACAAGAACCTTTGTCATGGCTGTGACTCCTGCACCGCACGCAATGCCTTCATTGTGCTAACGCGAGGTCGGAATCGGGATGGGTCAACCTCCTCCTCTTGCGGTAGGGGAAGCGCTAGATGCAATCGGCCTCACGGCACGATCCAGTCCCCATCGGCCACGAGCTTGATATGATCCGGCCCGGCAAAGCGGACGATATAGCCGCCCTTGGACGCGAATGTCTGGCCCGGCGCCAGCGTCAGGCGCGGATAGTAGCCCGTCAGGATGCGGCGTTCGAGCATGTCCTGAATCCGCTCCACCAGATAGTCCCTCACGAACGCATCGACCATATGGCTCAGTGTCTCGGCGAGCAGACCGCATGCGAGATAGGTGTCGGCCTGCACCTGTGGAGCCACGATCGGAATCTGTCTGATCGAGAACCAGCCGAACGCGTAGTCGACGCGCACGCGCCGCCCTTCCGGCAAATCGAACGGGTAGGCGAGACGCGTGACGCCGCGCCAACTGGCCGGCAAGGGCGTGCTATCGAGCCCGCCCAGCAGGCCCGACATGAACACGGTATCCGTCGCCGGGGGGATCCGCGCGAGCGCCGCAACATCGGGCGGACGCAGCCACAGTACGAGCACGTCCGAGCGCGGTATCCCATGCATCGCGTGCGTGATGCTCTCGCCGGGGGCAAGCGCGTGGTTCGATACCGCGATTCCGTGAGCCTTCAGTGCCGCGGCAAGGGCCTGCGCTCCGTGCGCGCCGTTGTCTCCCGCACGATAGACCTGCCAGACGGCTCGCGCCGCTTTCGTCGCCTGCGCTGAGCGCGCTCCGGCTTCACCGAGAATGCGCGCCGCGATCAGGTCCGACTCGAGCAGCACGCCTTTCGAAAAGTACACCGAATAGAAATCGTGATCGGTCTCGACCGGTACCTCGACGTTGGGAAAGAGGCACGGCACGGCCTCCTGCTCGCAGAAGTCGTGAATCGGCGCCCAGTTCCTGCCTCCGAGACCCGACACCACCGCGAACACCGGCTGCCGGGCCAGAAACTGCGTGAGCTGGTCACGCCAGGTGTCCGGCGGACCTTTGAGCTCCCACACATGCAGTTCCCAGCGGCGATTCACCATGAACATCATCTTGCGCGACGAACGCAACCGCGGCACCGCACCGAGTGGAAAGACGTTCTTGTCGGCGAAGTAGTGCGTGAGGACATCGAGCATGCCTGCCCGTTTCACCGGGTCGGCATCGGGCGCGATGATCGTCGCGAAGTGCAGCACGGTATCCGTTACGCCCGCCGGCCTTCGCTGATCGAGGTGTTTCAGGTAGCCGATCAGCGCCTGCATATCGGCGTCGTTCAGCGCGTACTGCGGCATCAGGCTGCTGAGCGGCTTGCCTTCCGAGTCGATCCCTTCGCGAATGGCTCGCGCGATCGTCGCATCCGTGTACGGTTCGCGTTCGAAGCGCATCCCGGGAACATACGGCAATTCGACATCTTCCGGGTTTTGCGCGCGCGGCTCGACGAGGTAGCGCCAGGTGATTGGCGGGATGCTGCTGTTGCCCTCCTTGGAGCCTAAGCCACTGCGCCGATGGCAGTTCACACAGGCCGCGGCGGCGCCTTGCAGGCGCACGCCGTCCTCATGCAGCGCTTGAAGCGGTTCGCCCGAGCTCAGAACTCCCTGCTGGTAGAGGGCCGCCCCCGCGCTCGCCGTCGCGACAGGCTGCGCGGCCGGCGCGCAACGCGCCTCGCCCACAGGCGCGATCAGCGCGGCGAGCAACGCGCATCGAGCGAGCCATCGCGCCGCAAGCGGGGGTGCCGATGCGCGGCCTCGCGGCCAGCCTCCCGCGCGGCTCATGGTCAGGGTGCCGGACGTCCGGCACCAGGCAGCGCCGGCGAGGCGTCGACGTCGATCGAAACCGATTTGCGGCGCATCTGCGGCGACGCGGGTCTCGTGAAGATCCCATCGTCCAGCGGCGGATTGAGCGACACCTTGTCGATCGTCAGCTTGTCCTTTTTCTCGGAGGCCGCTGCGCCGCTCTCGATCTTGAGCGGTATCTGCAACCCCTCGACGCTCCGGAAGTCGCTGTAGCTCGTCTCCACGACGACCGTTTGCCCGAGCGGGGTGCGCACCTGGCGGTCAACCTTCACGTCAAGAAACGTTTGCGCGTCGATCCACACATGGCGGGTCACACCGGAAGGCAGCTTCGCGGCGAGACGATACGCATCGCGCCCGCCCACCTGATCGGTACCCTCGAGCGTGACGCTGACACCCTTCGCCTCATGGTCGATCAAGAGCCCGTCAATGACCTGCTCGTCGCGCGCGGAGCTCACCTCATCGATCGAGTACGGCCGCGGAGCGGCGCTGCCCATGCCGTTCGGGCCCAGTTTCCAGCCTTGCTTGCCATCGAATACGCGCACCGATTTCTGATCGAATACGGTGACCTCGAAGCGTGTCTTGTTCGGGCGCTTCATGGCGAGGACAAACGGCAGATCCGGTGCAGGAGCATTGGCGCTATCCACGCGGCCGGACCAGATCATGGTCTGGACTTTGCGCCATGCGTCGAGACCGCCTCTCGAGGCAATGTTTTTCTCGACGATCTGATCCACGCTCAGATCCTGCCTGGGTATCTGCTCGCTTGCGAACACGGCGGCCCCGAGGCAACCGGCGAGCACCCATATTGCGAATGGTTTCATGGCCGCATACCGCATCCGGGCACCCGACGGCTAGTGGCTCGAGCCCAGGCTCGGGCTGCGGCTCGGGCTGCGGCTCGGGCTGCGGTTCGGGTTCGGGCTCGGGCTCGGGCTTGCGCTTGCGCCGAGCACCGGCACCGGGTGCGTCACTTTCGCCACAGCGAGCTGCGGCTTGGCAAAGAGGGCGTCGTCCGCCTGCGAGTTCAGCGTGACCTTGTTGATGGTCAGCTTGTGCGTCCCCCTGGCGCCGACGACAACCGTCTCGATCGTATGCGGCATGACGAGGCCGCTCTCCTTCCGGTAGTCGCGATAGAAAATGGCGACGTTGTGCATCTTGCCGTCGAGCTTGCGCGGGTCCCCGTCGATCTTCACTTCGAGAAAGCTCGACGCATCGATCCATACGCGGCGTGACGTGGTGTCTTTCATCGTCGCCTTCAGCACGTACGCGCGGTGGCCTTCGATCATTTCCATCCCGAGCACGTCGATTTTCGTGCCCTTCGCCGCATAGTCGACCAGCGGACCGTCCAGCTCGGCCCACGACGCAGCCGCTTTGGCCTCCGCGGGCGTGTAGGGCTCCACTTCGTTGCGGCCGAGGAAGGGCCTGACCTTCCAGCCCTGCGTGCCGTCGTAGACCTGGAATGCCGTCTGGTCGTCGAAACGGATCTCGATGCGGCTTTTGTGCGGACGCTTGAGCGTCATCGTGAACGGGAGCTTGGTGTTCTTCGTGCCGCCGGCCTCGAGCTGCCCCGATACCGTCATCGTGTTGACCGCGCGCCACACCTGCAGACCGCCGCGCGCCGCGACGTTCCGGTCGACGATCTGCGCCGCGCTCAGGTGCGCTGCTGCCGCCGACTGGGCGCTTCCCGCAGCGGAGGCCGCGAGCGCTGCCGGACCGCACGTCACAAGCGTCGCCACCGACGCCGTCTGGATCGCCAGCGAAAGAAATCGGTTCATGAGTGATCTCCTGTCGACCCGAGCTGGCGCTTTAGCGCTTACTCGGGTCCCATGCAAAGCGCTTCATCTGCGCACGATCGCTGTTGCGCGATCATTCGACTATCAGCCCGTCGACATGGAACGACCCCACGAATACGTCGACGCGCTCCCCGGCCTTGATCAGCCCACCTTTGTTCGAAAATACCATCCAGTACTCCTGACCGATTTCCAGCGGACCGCTCTGGCGCAGCGCGCCGACCTTGTCCATCACCGGGATCTCGAGCAACGCATGGCTCGTCCGCCCGAACATCAAGGCCGTCGCGGTCTTTTCGCCGAGCGGCCGCGCCGCCGCCGGATCCGTCACGCGATAGCTGAAGCGGATCAGGTTGCCCGACGCCGTGCGGCGCACGCTCAAGTGGTCGATGCCCTGCGCCAGCTCGTAGTAGCCCTTCGCGCGCTGCGGCAGGTTCACCGGCGAGTACGGCGACTGCTTCACCGCCGCCCCCGCCGCCTTGTGCGGCGCGTTCGCACTTTCCTCGCCCGCGGCCGGCTGAAGCACGGCCGCGGCGAGGCAGACACTGCCGGCAATCACCACTGCCGGCGGCGTCAAGCGGCAACGCTTGCTCATGGCAACGCTCCCAGCGTATTGGCACCCGGCACTGTTGTCTGTGCGGGAGCCAACGGCGCGAGCGGCTGCAGCAATCCGAACAGCGTCGCCGAGTTGCTTCCTCCCAGCGCAAGCGGGTAAGGCTGCCCTGTGAACACGGCAGGCCTCACGAACTCCACCGCGCCGATGTCGAAGCCACCCAGCTGCGGCCTCATCGTGCCGAAGATGTCCCGATTCGGCGCGCCTGCCGCGGTGGCCTTGCCGATTGCCGGCGAGGTCGCCGCCTTGATCGTGTAGTTGCCGAGCAGCACGTTCAGTTGCGTGCCCGTGCTCGCCTCGTTGAACAGCGAGAGCGGACCATACGACATGTTGATCCAGTTGTTGCCTTCGTCCGGAGTCGCCGACGGCAGCAGGCTGAACAACGGATTCGGCAGCACCGTGTCGGCAATGCCCGGGGGCACCGTGATGCCGATGCCACCCGCCTCCGGCGGCACGCGCGCACCGTTGCAGTACTGATGCACGACACCCGGATTCGATCCGCTGTTGTGCGCGTTCGGATAGTCGCCGGCGTCGGTCAGGATCGAGTACTGCGGGCTCATCGTCAGGCCAGACCCATGGTTGCCGGGCCCGGTATCGTCGAACGCACCGATGTCCCAGTAGACCGCCTTCGGATCGCAATAACCCGTGGCTTGGCCAGCCTGATTCAGCGCCGGATTCAGCGTGACCACGTTTTGCAGCCCCGCGATGCCCGGGTCCAGTCCTCCCACTGTGATGTAGAACGTGCGGTTCTGCCAGAACAGGTCGTTGGTGAGCACCGGGTTCGAGATCGTCGTGCAGCCCGAGTGACCCGTTGGACACGTTACGTTCGGGTTGGTGAATGCCGCCACCAGGTTCTGCGAATGGCGCGTGGTCTCGAGTCCGGCCGGCTCGTACGTCGACGTCGTGGTCGGCTGGCACGTCGTTTCCGAACCCGAGGTCGTGCAGTTCGGCGGCCCGATGTTGGCCTGGCTCGCAGCGGCTGTGTTGAACAGCACGCCGGCCGAAGCCGTCGAGTCGTTGGAGACGACCGTGTTGTTGATGAAGTTCACGGCCACCGCATCCTGCAGCGACACGCCACCGCCAGCCCAGCCTGCCACGTTGTTCGCGATGATGTTATTGG
The DNA here is from genome assembly GCF_017315705.1 of Trinickia mobilis. Taxonomy (GTDB): domain Bacteria; phylum Pseudomonadota; class Gammaproteobacteria; order Burkholderiales; family Burkholderiaceae; genus Trinickia_A; species Trinickia_A mobilis. Next base: position 7,969 of record NZ_JAFLRF010000050.1, read on the forward strand.
TCACCTTCACCACGTACCACGTGGCACTGTTGTTCGGACTGCGTTGCACGTCGGTACCGTTGACGCTCTGCAGCCGCAGGCCGCCGCCCTTGCCGCTTTCCGCCGTGTTGCCGACGATCAGGTTGCCGTCGATCGTGATGCCCGGGCCCACGCCGTCCGAAAGCTGCGGCGCGCAGTCGACGTCCGTGGTCGCGTTCTCGCAGAAGGTGCCGTCAGGCGGCACGCCCTGAACGATCAGCCCACCGCCGTACGTCGGCAGCGTCGGGTTGTTGCTCTGATTGAACAGGATCCAGTTGTGCGACAGGTCGCCGTTGTAGCTGAAGCCGAAGTGCGCGACACCGCCGCCGTCACCGCTGCTGATATTGCCGCATACCCAGTTGTAGTTGAATTTGTAGTAGTCCGCGCCCGAGCAGAACGTCACCCCTCCGGCCGACGACGGCGTGGTCGAATTGATCTCGTCGCCATACGCAGCGTTCGACGTGACCGCGTTGTTATGCACGTTCACGTAAGTGTTGTACAGGAACGGCATCTGGGTCACGCCATCCGACGCGATGGTGCCGTCGGGCACTTCGACCTGGCCCACGATGATGCCGCCCGAGAGCGTTCCCGCGTTGGCGAAGACACGGTTGTTCGACACTTCCGTGTAGTGGTTCCAGCCATGCAGGTAGATCCCGCCGCCGCCTTGCGAGCTGTTCGTGAACGTCATGCCGTCGATGCGCGACGGGTTGCACAGGAAGTTGCTCGGATAGTTGGTGCAATCCGGCGGATTCGGCTGGGTCAGGGTCGGGCCCGTAAGCGGCGTGCAGATGCCGTTCGCGACGCAGTTCTGGTCCTGTGTCAGCACACCGCCCACCACCACGTCCTTCACGCCCTTGCCGAGCACGGTAATCGCCGCGCCTTCGTACGCGCCCATCAGCGTCGGCTCGATCAGCGTCTCCGCCAGGTTGCCGTTGAGGTTGAAATCCCAGCCGGAGGTCGGCTCGAACGGTATCCCGTCGATCTTGCGCTGCATCGAGGCCGAGCAACTGTACACGCCGGTCGGATCGTACGGATTGCTCGCCGAGATCAGCCCGCCGTTCAGCGCATCGCCGAACAGGCACCCTATCTGCCTGCGCCACGGGTCGAGCTTGCCCGACGGATGCGGGTTCGCGTCGATCGTCACGGCCGTCGCACCCACCCCTTGGAGCCGCAGCGGCTTCCACATGACCAGCATCTCCTTGTAGACACCAGGACCGACGATGATCATGTCGCCCGGCGTCGCCTTGTCGATCGCGGTCTGGATCGCATTGCCGGTGCTGTTCTCGCCGCTCACGTAGGTGGGCGTCTTCCCGCCGACCGTGACGGTGACCGCATCGATCGAGCGCTTGCCGTTGGCCGCCGTGATGACGAGCTCGCCGCATTGGGCGGGCATCGTCACGCCGCGCTGTTGGATCTTGCAGGCCGGCAGACCCGGTACGGTCACCGTGATCTTGTTGTTGTTCCAGTTTTTCACCGTCGCCCGGATGCCCGCGATCGTCACGGTACCCATTTGCTGGCCGAAGCCGTAGTTGCGTGTGATGAACTTCTGGTTGAACGGCGCCGTGGTGGCACTCGGACCTGTGTACGCGTTGTTCGGCACCTGCTGCGTGCCGACCGACGTGATCGTCAGCGTCCTCCCGGGCGTGCTGACCCACGGGCCCTCGCCGGCGTTGGTGCCGGGGATGTTGTCGCCGGTCACCGCCGAAATCGCCGGTGTGCCGTCCGGGTAGGCGCAGTCGACCTGGTTATACCCTTCCGCGAAGGCCGAGACCGGCACCACCGGCGTATCCATGTACTGTGTCTGTCCGGGCATGAACGGAATCTCGTAGCAGAACTGGCTGTATGCCGGGTTGAAGAGCGGGTCCTGGATGGTCTGGCCCGGATGCTTCGGATCAGGCAGGTACGGATCGTTCATGCAAGCGACCATCATCGTCGGCGCGTAGCCCGTCGGGTTCGGCGGATTGACTTGCCAGGTCGAGTAGGTCAGCCCGTTGAAGATGCCCCACTGGTCCGAATAGGTGCGCGAGATTTCGTTGCCCGCGAAGTCCTTGAACGACACCGGCACGTTCGGCACCGCGAACTTCTCGCCGAACTGCGGCGAATACGGGTCGAACTCCGACGAGAAGTCGTCCAGCATGAAGCCGGTGTAGTGCGCGGTGACGTGCGTCGAGCTGAAGATCCAGAACTTCGCCTGCACCGCGCTCTGGTCGGTGAGCTCCACCTCCTTGCGGTCGCACAGATGCCGCGATGCCCCCGCGAACGGCGAGACTTCCTGCGAGCCCGGGAACAGGCTGATGTAGTCCGGCACGATCCGCAGATCGCCAACACACGGCCAGAAGCGTTCGATGTCGCCGGTGTCGCCTTCGGCGTGCGGGCCGGAGCCGAGATTCGAGGTCATATTCTGCGCGTTGTTCCGGTTGTAAGTGGAGTTCATCGCCGCCTGGTCGGGCAGGATGAAAACGTCGCCGATCCCGCCGAACTGCTGCGTGACCGGTGCGATGTAGTTGTCGCCGATCAGGATGTTCTTGTCCTCCTCCTTCACCAGTTCGTAGCCGGGCGGCACGATGATCTCGACCACGTACTTCCCGGCTGGCAGCATCTGCGTGCCGTCCTTCGAGGGGTTCGGCTGGCAGATCGTGCAATTGGTGGCGGTCGGCAGGCCGGTATGCGGGTCGCGGCCCGTCACGCTCGGGAACTGGTACATGCCGTCGAACGGCGCCGGCTGCACCTGGTTGAACACGTGCATCCCGTCATAGCACTTGAACTGCGAATTGTTGGGCAGCGCACGCTGCTGCGGATCGAGCCACATCTTGGTGTTCTGCAGCGTGAAGAAGTACGGATCGCTGGTGCTCTGGCCCGGACAGTTCATGTTCGGGATGCCGTCCGAACGGAAGCCCTGTGACCAGTCGTCCCAGCTCGCGGTCTTCGTCGTGTCGACGAGCTTCAGGCTCGTGGAACCGTCCGCCGCGACGCCTTCCTGATACAGGTTGACCGTGACGTTCGGCACGTCGGGGGTCCACTTCGTGTGCACCAGCAACATGGGATCGTCGAACGGGCGCGTCGAGGCATAGACGACTTCGCCCCTGATGCCGCCGTTCTCATTCGCCGCGTAGGGCGTCTTGCCGAACTCGATGAACGAGCTCTGGCCCGAGAAGCCCTGCCAGCCCATCGTGGTCACCCACGGCGGATCGACCCGGCCGGTCGAAGGATTCGAGCCCGAGCGGTCGCTGCAGTCCGCGTCGTTGCAGTACACCGCGCCCGGCACCCGCAGGTTCGTGGGCAGATGGACCGATTCCAGCGTGTTGGCGAAGTTCGCGGCAATGGTCGACGTGCCGCCGCCCGGCGTGCCGTCAGGCGGACCGCCCGCGTCGTAGACGACGTGCACGCCCGTCTGCTTGAAGCGGGTCAGGTCGGTATCGACGACGTACCAGTTGAACAACGGGAACTCCTCGTTGAACGACGCATAGCCGTTCGCGTCCGTGACGTTGAAATCCGAATAGCTGCCGTCGCGGAAACGGATGTTGGTCGGCAGCAGCGCGAGACCGGGCTTGCTCGGATCGCCCACGCCGTTGCCGTTCGTGTCGAGGAATGTCCGCGTATAGAGATTCGTCTGCCACTGAAGCACCGCAATATCTCCGGCGTCCGTTATCTGGCCGCCCCCGAGCGTCTGGGCCGATGCGAGCCCGTCCATGATCTGGTCGTTCCACTGGTCGAACACCGTGATGCGGGTAATGCCGGGAGGCAGGCCCGTGAAGCTGAACGTGCCGTCCGCGTTGCACTTGGTGAACGCGTAGTCTTCGCCGTCCGGATCGCCCACGCTCACGTAGCACTGCGTGAAGCTCAACGGCTTGCGCGACTGGCTGCCGTACAGGTTCTCATTGGGCGGACGGCTGTAGTGCAGGTTCGTCACCCGGCCCTTGAGCCCGTTGTTGCAGGTCTCGGTGGCGCACAGCAAAGGCAGCCGCGCGTTGATGATCTTCGGGTTGGCGAAGCCGATCGACACGTGGAAGCCCGCCGGTCCGAACTCCTGGAAGTACGCCGGGCCGCCGATCTTGATGAACGAGTCGTGAGCCTTCTCTCCGTCCAGCGTGTTCGTCTGCAGCCATTCCTCGCCTCGTGCGATCCGGTCGGCCGCCGGCGTCGCAATAATGCCGTATCGGCCCGGCATCAGGTTGGCGACCACCGCCTGGCCGACGAGCGGCGACAGCGTCTTGCCGTCCGACTCGTATTTCGGGCAGGTCGGGATCATGCCGACAAGGCCGTCGGCGGATGTCGAAATCGGGCACGCGTTGAGACCGGTGACCGGATCGACCGTGCCTTGCAGCGAATTGGACAGCGGCATGTTGAACATGTCGTAGGTCATCTGCCCGGTCGGTTGGCCGCTGCCGCCGGCGTCGTCCCACAGCTTGATCTCGAAGCCGCCGAGACCCGGCTCGCGGGCCGAGCCGAAGGTATCGGTGCCGCCGCTCACGTCCACTTCGCCGTTGAGCGGCGCATCGTCCTCGAACACGAACACCGAAACCTTCGCAGTCGGGAACGGCGACTCCTCCAGCAACACGTTGACTGAGTTCTGTCCGGGCGCGATCGGCGCGCCTCCCATGCCGTTGCCGCACTTGCCCGTGCCCGGCGCGAAGTTCGCGACGGTCGGACAGTCTTGGGCGATGGAGAACTGCCGCTGCGGGCCGGTGGGGTTGCTCGGATCGACCGGCTGCGGATTGCCGCCGCCGTTCGTGAACGAGTTGTAGGCGTTGCCCGGCAAGATCGAGATGTAATAGTGCTTGGTCGGATCGAGCGCCACCTGCGACGGATCCACCGGCACCTGTTGCGCCGCGGTTGTCCGGCAGACGCCGTTGCCGACATCGCACACCGCCGGCTTGTGGGTCTGGCTGACCGGATCGTAGACCGTCTGGCCCGATTCGCATGCGGCGGCGCCGACACAGCCCGCCGCCACCACCGGCATGTAGCTCGTGTGGAAGTTCGCGCCGAGACTCGGCACCGGCAAGGGCGGACACGTCTTCGGACGCGTGGCCGAGTTCACCTGGCAGGCGGGATCGATCTGGAACGTACGGTCTTCCTCGATGATCCAGCGGTAGTCGCTGATCTTCACCGGCGTGTTGCCCGGTTGCGTGCTGGGCGCATCCAGCACGTTGACGACGAGTCCGCTGCCGCCCTTGAATGTCACCGTCACGGTCGCCGCCTTGCTCGCCGTGTTCTGCGCATTCACCGCCTGGTACTGGAACGTCACGTTGGCGTTCGCACTACTGCCGACCGGCGCCGTCGTCGGCGTCGCCGTGAACGAGCCGTCGGGGTTCAGCGTAACCGAGCCGCCCGTCGGGGTGCCGACCAGCGTCGCGGTGAGCTGCAGTCCAGCCGGATCGCTGGCGTACGCGAGCACACCAGGCTCGCTGATCTGCAGACGCGATGCGATGTTGCTCGTATAGGCGGCGTTGCCGGCCGTGGGCGGCCCGGACAGACACCCGTTGCCCGACGTGCACGCCGTGAGCATCACCGTCGCGAAGACGCTCGTGTTGCCGTTCGCCTGGTACTGGAAGCTGTCGGCTGTCGTGCCGGCATTGGGCGTGTAGACGAACGTGCCGTCCGGGTTCAGCGTGAGCGCGCCGCCCGTCGGCGCTGTCTTCAGTTGCACGCCGTAGACGTTGACGTCGTTCGCCATCACGCCTCTCGCCGGGTCGGACACGGTCAGCGTCTTGCCGGGAACGAAGTAATACGTGGAACCGGCGGCCGAGGCGTTCGCCACGGCGGCCGCCGCGGCCGCGGTGGCGCTGTTGACGCTGATGTAGCCCTGCATGCCGCCGTCGCGCGCGTTGTTCGTCGACAGGCTCAGTTCGCGATCGAACACCGGCAGCGCGGAAGCGCTTGCCGGCGGCAGGTTGACCAGCGCGTCGTACGTCTTGCCGGCCGCCATGAACACTTCCGACTGAATCCGCGGATTGCCGGGCAGCACGTTGCCGTCCTCGGCTATCAACGCGAAGCCGGAAACCGGCGAGGTGCCCGTTTGCGCGCCGATCACCGCCGGCACGTGCATGCGCAGACCCGCGTTGACAAAGCGCAGCATCACCGGCCCGGTGGTCGCGGCGCTCGTGGCGGCGAACGTCGAAGCGCCCGGATTGGTGCGGTCGAACGAGATGCCGTTGATCAGGTAGTAACGCGGATCGTAGTTCACCGTGGGCGGATAGCAGGTGCCGAACGTCGTTGACTTCGAATCGCCGCAGCCGCCCGGCTGCCCGGACCAGGCTTGGGTTTCGCTAAAGCCCGGGGTCGCGACTGCGGCGGCGACCGCGGCGTTCTGCACCGGATCGATTTCGCTCAGCACGAGCGGCACGTCAGTGTCGTAGCTGATGTTCGGATACGCCTGCGCGGGCGTCGTGCCGTTGGCCGGCGTTCTTACCACCAGTACGCCATAAAGGCCCATCGGCCCCTGGATCGACGGATGCGTGCCCGACTCGATCAGATAGGTGCCAGGGTTCAGGTTGTTCCACGTGAGCGCGGTGGTGCTCCCATGCGCCACTTCAGTGGCGAACGACTGCACGCGGGGCGCTTGCGCCGGCGGCGTGAAGGTCGCGCCGCCAGGCGCGGCGCCGGCGATCGGCCACGTGGTCGCGGTCTGCGTCGGGTGTGTCGGGCTCGGCATGCTCGTCGCCGTCGTGCCCAGGCCGCCGCCCAGCTGACCGACGACGACGAGCGAGGTCGGCACGGAGCCCGGCAAGCTGTTGGTGAGATTGATCGTGAGCTGCCCTGGCGGCACCGTGATCACCACGGGCGACCAGTTCGCTCCAGCCCCGGGGTTCGCGGCCGCGCACGCGGCGGGCGCGGCTGCCGCCGACGAGCAGGTGTAGCCCCACATCGGCACGGACTGCCCGTCAGGCAGCACGGCGGTGGTGGCCTTCGCCGTCAGACTGACGGCAGCCTGGGCGAATGCCGTCCCGCTCGCGGTCAGCAAAACGGAAGCCGTAATTCCGGCCTTAAGCATCCCTAACAGGTTTGCATTGAGTGTGGTGGATCTCATTGCGTTTCTCCCCGCCTCTAGTTCGATTCGTCGATCAGGAACACTTGCGGATCAACGAGCATCATCATCATCATTCCGCCAGGGAAGATGTTGTTCGTGGTGATCTCGCGCTCGTTGTGCGAGTGCCACATGAACGCAAAGCCTGCCTCCGTTTGCGGCGGATTCACCGTCGTGCCGCTTGGCGGCGTCGTGCCCGTGGGCGAGGTTGCGCGGATGGTCGCATCCGGTCCGAGATAAGGGCTGCCGCCGTACCAGAAGCCGTTGGTCAGCACGTGCGAGTCCGGCAACGTGACCGGGCCGCCGCTGCCGACCTTGCCGAACGGATGCGTTTCGAGCGCCTTGTTGTGATCCGCGCACCACTCGTAGTAGTTCGGCGCGGTCGGATCGGCCGTGTAGTAGCCGTTTGCATCCGGGATGCAGACGCTGCCGTCGCCGGGGTAATGCCCATACACGTCCCAGTTCAGGCCCTTGCCTGTCCAGTAGAAGATGCCGTCCATCGCAAGACCCGGCGTCGTGGTGGTCGTGAACAGCAGCGGGCCGGCGACCTTGGTCGCGTCCGTCTTCGCGAGCAGCATGTTGCCGTCGCGCGCGAGCACGCGTACGTGATTGCCGTGCTCATGGAACGGATGCTGCCAGCGGCCCGTGCCGATGATCCGCAGCAGCACCAGCTCGCCGGGGTGCATGTGCGGGTTGCCGTTGTACGGCTGGTTCGGATACTGCGCCGCGTAGTTCGGGTCCATGTCGTCGGGCATCGAGCGGCCGTTCACCATGAAGTACGCCGGGTGATAGGGCTCCGTCTCGACGGTCATGCAGCCGGTGGGCTGGGTGCACGCGTTGCCGGCCTGCTGCTCCGCCTGGGCATGAATGCGCGGATCCATTTCGGAGAACTGGAACAGATACTCGCGGTCGTAGCACGCTGCGCTGTGGTTGTAGGCCGCAGCGGCGTTTCGGAAGTCGGGCTGGCCGTCCAGCAGCTTGCGCGTTCCCTGGATCGGGTTGCAGCCGGTCGGCACGGCGAGCGTGCCGGGCGCCGAGGTCGGCAACACGATGATCGCGCCGAAGAGCCCCATCTCGATCTGCAGATCGCCCTGCGTGCCGCTGTAGTAGGCGTGCGTGCCGGGTGCGGCGGCGACGAAGCTGTAGGTGACCGTGACGGTATGGGACGCCTCGCGCGTGAGCAGCCCCTGCACGCCGGTTGGCGTGCCGGAGCAGAGCTTCGTCGTCGGATCGATGGTGCCCGTGCAGACGTCGAACCCGGGAAAGAGAATCGACGTGTTGCCCGCTGCCGCCGGCAGATTGTCGGTGAGTGTCACCGTGATGATGTCGCCCTGGTTGACGATCAGCGTCGGGCCGGGAATCTGCATGGTCGGACAGTTCGCTCCGGCAATGTTGGGCGGCGAAAATCCGGCCGGCGCGGTATTGCAGCCGTAGCCCCACGAATAGACGCTATTGCCGTCCGGCTGGGAGACGCGGCTCACCGCGGCCTGCAGATCGAAATGCGTGCCCGTGATGCCCGGCGCGGCGGCATGCACTTGCACGCAGAAGAGCGCCGCGAGCGCCGCCACGCCGAACCGCGCAAGCCGCCCGAGGCACGCGAGCGTCGCGATCCATGTTTGGTGAATGTTGTGTCCCACGGCTCTTCTCCTAAATGCAGGACTTCCTGGCCGGGTCCATGGCGGAGCAGCCATGGACCGCGTTTGTGAAGGGCAAGAGGCGTCTCATAATGTGCAGACCTTCGTCTTGGGGTCCACCGACTTGCAGATGTGCACCTCGGTCATCAGGCCGCCGAAATTCTCCTGGTCGTTCGCCAGATGATCCAGATTCGGTGTGTACAGGTAGAAGACCTGCCCTGACTGATACTTCGTCGTGTCGGTGGCGTCGAGGATCAGATCGAGCGATTCCCCGCCGCCGAGCGTGATCGAGTTCGTGTAGTAGGTCATGTCATTGCCGGCCATGTCGCGCAGCAGCCGGGCATTGATGCCTACGACGTGCATCGGAATACCGAGCGAGGCGAGCGTCTGGTATTCGGTGACGTCGAGATCGGAAATCCGCAGCAGCACTTTGCCCCCGGCCGGAATATTGATCAGCGAAGGCAGCGGTTGCGAGAAACGCGGCACGCCGTCCGACGCCGGCGTCGAAAGCGGATTCGGATTCACCGTGTCCGGATAGCTGCGGCCGTTCAGCAGGAAGAACTTGTCTTTCATGTCGGTGAACGGTTCCGGATTGAACGTCATGCCGACGAAGTGGAAGTTCGGATCGAAGCCGTGGATCTGCACCGGATACTCGACGTCGTAGCCGGTCGAGCCGTCGCCGTCGTTGTACGCGTAAAGCGTCGGCGTGCCGCTCATGTTGTTCACGTGCAGGACGTTGTTCTGCGGCGGCACCGGTGTCGAGCACAGAATGTCGTTGCCGCACCGTGTACGCAGATCCTGCTGCTGCGCCTGCAGCCCGTTGTAAAGCGACTGGCCGGCAGGGACGCGGTTCTGGCGCGGCCGCACGAAGATCTGGCCGACCATGCCCATCTGCAGGTGCTCCGGCGGCGTGATGTGGCAGTGCCAGAAGTAGGTGCCGGCATCCGGCGCGAGGTAGTAGTACGTGAAGCTCGCGCCGATGTTGATCGCGACCGACGCGTCCGGCACGCCGTCATAGAACGACGACGCGTTCGGATAGCCGTGGAAGTGCACCGTATGCTTCTCGAACAGGTCGGGACGCATGATCATGCCGACGTTGGTCAGCGTGAGGAAGAACTCGTCGTCCTCGTCGATCGCCATCGTCGGCGCGGGCTGGTTGCCGTTCATCACGCCGATGTCCATGATCGGCCGCGGGTCGACATGGCCGGTGAGCTGGCCAGGCGGAACGGATTCCGGATCGGGCGTGAGACCGACCGCGCCGTTGTAAGTCGGATCCGTTCTGGGATCGCCTACGGTGTTGAACACCGAGGCGAACTGCGTGCCGGGCAGCCCTGCCTTGATGTCGGCGAGACCGGACAGCGGCCCGAAAGCGAACAGGTAGGTCTGAACCCCGTTGGCCATCGTCGCGTAACCGTCGCCGCCCGAGATCTGCTGACACTTGATCGCACCGTTGACGACGCCTGTCGAGGTGGAGGTCTGTCCTGTGAAGGATGGTCCCGTGTACGCGGGTTCGCCGGCGCCGGGCGGCAGCGCCGTCGGGTGCGACGGCGTGGTGCTCGGGCATTGAACCATGAACGACTGGGAGAATGAGGGAATCGCGAACAGCATGAACAACAGTGCGGCCACACTATTGCGACACATGCGGATGCTGAACATATGACCTCCGTCCTTCGGGTCAACCAGCGCGGTACGCGCTAAACGTCACGCACTACTCCAAACCCGGGCTGGTGACATCGTCACAGTGGCCCGTATCTGAATTCTGGATTTGGGCGACGGAGCCCGCGATGGGTCACCTCCCTACACTTGCGGTAGGGCAAACCCAGTGCGTTGTGCGGTCGTGACCTGGACGAACGATGGAGCGTGTCCTGGCCAACACAAGCGACCTGTCACGCAGCCACTCCGGTATGGGAGTGGAACGCAGGCACAGCGCGACTGCTTTCATTTACATTTCACCGAAGGCCGTTGCTTCGGTGCGCTTCAGCGAGCGTGAGGGCTATCACGGATTCGTCACAATCGTTCTCGCACTCGGGCTCGATCTCCGGCGAGGCGTGAGGCGCCCGACCGTGCTCGTCAAAAAAACGGAGGAATGTAATTGTCCTTCTTATGTGTCCTACGTCCTATAGAAGCGCACTTTCGGATGGATACAATCCGCCGTAATTACGTCGTGCGCGCAAAAGCGAAAACCGCGGACTTCTCGATCAAGCGGTCAGACGGACGGCACTCATATCCTGGTTGTTAACCGGCGAGGGACTTGACGTAATCAGCAGCGGGGGGACGCATCATGGTTTATCTGGAAAAAAGGGCTGTACTGAATTTCGTTGAGCGGAAGGATCACACCCTTGAACTTGTCGGGGTCGATAACGAAAAGCGGACGTATTACCCCGCCATGTCAATGTGGTTGAAGCTGGAGCAGCTTCAGGTGGTGCAAGAGCTCGTCGAGCCTCTGGATGGAGACCGGCAGCCGATGCTGTCCACTTCGCTACACGGAGTGGCACATCTCGACGGTCAGGACCTCTCGATCATTGGCGCCTCTCAGCAAGCGACGCGCACGCTTCAGGTGTCCTTCGAGGCCCGCGACGTCAGCACGGCGGACCGGCTTGGTTTGCGCGCATTGGAAGACGAACTGGGTAACTCGTTGTCCGATGTGGCGCTCGGTACTGCCCGACTGGGCTTCAATCCTGCCGATGGCGAGACCAAGGAACCCGAACAGTGGTGGCTCGCCTGCCACATTCCCACCGCCTGCCTGCAGGTGCTTGCGAAGGCAATCTCGGATGGCCAGCTTGGCGCGGTAGAGTTGGGGCTGGCAATGCGGCACCTCTACACGAGCGAAAGTCCGGCGGCTAACCCTGCACGCCAGCCTCGGCTCTTTCTCCGGCCCAACGAAAGCGACGACACGATCGAATGGCCGAATATTGCAACCGGCTATGTCACCCACCTTCGGATCGACTTTGCGACGGCTTCATTGCGTGGCTCCGCGGCGAGCGGCGACCAGACGGTAGCGGCGAACCTCGTTGCGGAAGCCGTGAACTCACTGGGACCGAGGCTCCTTAACCTGAGACTGACGGTAAGATGGATTGGCCTCCTCATTGCCATGTTGCTCTTGCTTGAAGTTCTCGAGCGGCTGCGGATCTGACGAGCAGCTCGACGCGGTGTTCTTCCGGCCGCGGCGCGTGCCGCCGGGCGGCATGCAGGTGCATCGCTTTCCCGACGAGCCGATGAAGATCGTGCTGCCGTCCACGCATCCATTGGCGGAGAAGAAGCGCCTGCCTCCGTGACGAAGTTCCCCCATCACCATCGCCCATCGCCCATCGCCCATCGCAAGGCGCCAGCAAAAACTGCCCGGAAGCGAAGTTAGCCAGACTGCCCGTTTGCATTCCGATGCCGAAGTGCCAAAGCTGTGACCCGCTCCCTGAAGCCGGAATAGCCCGGCAATGTGGAGATGGCGCCTGCGCCGACAAGCAACAACACGATAACCATCCACAACGCCTGCTGATAGTTCCCTTGCAAGTCAAAGAGACGCCCCGCAAGGACGGGCCCGATTGCCGCTCCCACAACAAACGCGCTGTAGACGACGGCGTAGAGGCGCCCGTAAGACCTCATGCCGAAATAGCGCGATGTGAGGAAGGAAATCATGTCGACTTCCGCACCCAACGACAGGCCAATCAGAAGGGCTGTTAAGGACGCCAGCTTGTTGCCCCCGAGCATCAGGAGCAGGCAGCCTGCAGCTGTGATGGAGAACAGGATGAGGGCGACCCGAGGCGCGAAGAACCGGTCAATCAGCCAACCCACGAGCAGCCGGCCGACAAGAACACCAACGCCCATCAGGGAGGCGACCGAAGCAGCTTCGCTGCCGCTGAACCCACGGTCGACAAGATAGGGCACGAGGTGCACGACGAGCGCGGACACCGCCACGGCAATGCACATGAATCCGGCGGCAATGGTCCAGAAAACACGTGTTCTGACCGCCTGTTGAAACGAGCACCACGGCTCCGAATCTGGCTTCGACTCTGGCTCAACCTGCACCATCGACTCGTTTTGCGTCCGGCCTCTGGGAAAGCAGAAAAAGACAAAGGGCCACGGCAGCGCCGAAGTGACGGCGAGCGCGATAAAACCCCCTTGCCACCCATGCGCCGCGATAATCCCCGACAGAACCTTCGGGAGCAGTAGCGCTGCAACGCCCGTACCCGCGAGTGTGATGCCCAGCGCCCGGCCTCGGGCGCCGTCAAACACCGTGCATACGGCTCGCGTGTAGAGAATTGGCGTCGTGCCGCCGCCCACAAGCGCTACGGCTACGAAATGCATCTGGAATGTCCACAGCGCGCCCGAGAATGCGGAGAGGGCATAGAAAAATGCGCTCAGGCACGGGATGGACAGCAGCGCGACAGTGCGCGTGCCGACGCGGTCGATGACCCAGCCGAGAAGTGGGCCGACCACGGCCAGGGTTAGCGTCAGGTACAGGAAGCACGCGGAGACCGCCGCGCGTGACCAGCCGAAGGCGTGATTCAGTGGCTCGACAAAGGAGCCGAGGCTGTAAAACGGCAGCGACGACATGCCTGCGCCGCAGCCTATGGTGGCGGCAAGAAGAACTGGCCAGCCGCACGCCAGTTCTGCGAGCCAGACGGGGTCCTGCGTTTTTTTGATGTTCACAAGTGCCTCCTCAATGTAGTCGGCGACGCCACCCTGGCTGCGCTAAGGCTTGATCAAGTAAGGCAGCAACGTTGCAAGGACGCCCCCGCCGGGCTCTGCGCGGGCAAGGGTGCGCATCGTCGTCCAGTAAGGACGCAGGGACGTCGGGAAGAATCAGCTCGCGGTGTGGACCACGGTCTCGGCTACATTCATCTCGATAGCCGTGTCCATCGCCCGGTGTGCGGAGCAGGTGTTCGCTGCGACCAGGGGCAGCGCGCTGGCGGTCTCTTCGTCAATCTCGCCGTTCAGGAACACGTGCGTATCGAACGATGCGGCTTGTCCTGCGAGGCGACCCGAATCGTCGACGAGCGCGAAGCGGCTCGACTGCACCAGCGTCGTCGGCCCGAGCGCCAGGCGGCGCACGTCGATGTACCGGCAGAATTGCGTGTGATAGCAAAATGCCGTTCCGATGGAAAAGTAGGCGAGCGGTGTTGGAGCCACGAGTCCTTGCCCATCGCTCACCAGCGTCCAGCGGCTGCTGGCGGCAGCTTCCGGAAAGCCGACGGTGCTATGCACAAGACCCGTTGCAAGGTCCAACTCGCCTTCGGCATGCATGTGCCAGCCGACCGACGTGGTACTGTCGTTCTCGAGAACCATGCCCGTGCTTCCTGTGCCCGGGCGGCGCGTGAGGATGGTTGGCCAGGCCCCTTCGCCAGTCGGCTCGAGTCCGCCGAAATATACCGTCAGAGGGTCGCGCTCTGTGCTTGTGCTCTCCTGAAGACCGCTTATCGATGACCGGGCGCCGTTCACATACAGCGCAAACAAGCCTTCGCGCGGCGTCAGCATGGCATCAACTGCCGGCGAGGCAGCCAGTGCATCCTTGACCACCTGATGTGCCGCATCGAGGGCACCCGCCGCGTCGATACTGACCTGCCAGGAGAGGCCAAACACAAGGCCGACTGCCTCGCCCTTGACGAACGAACCCTTCGATGCGAAGCCTTGCCGAACTACGACGTTAAGCTTGCGCAGCTCGAGGCCGCGTTCGCGGGCAAGCGCGGCGATACGCAGCACCGCATCGGCGTGAAGACCCGCACCCCAGTGCATGAGAGGCGCCGGCGCCATGTCCGTACCGCGCAGATACTTGCCTTCGTCAGCCGTAAGCCGCCATGTGCGCCCGGTCGACTGCTCGCGCACCAGTCCTTCCTTCTGGAAGTGACCGATGCCGATGACTTCGCAGCGGTAGGTGTCGTCGCCTGGTTCCGGGTATGCAAACGACTGGGCCGCTTCACGCGCAGTGAATGGGAAGGCCGTGGGATATGGATTGTTTTCGAGGGGGACGGCTGCAAAGATATTGTCGATAGATGTGGTCATGATGATTTAACCTCAAAGGTTGGGACTAAAAGTAACTTTTTCAGAAGCGGTGACGTAGTCCGACACCAAAGCTGTTGCCGGTGCCTGCGGTGCTGAGCTTGTCGTAGAGGTAGCTCACGTAGGTGTCGGTCCGCTTGGAGAGCAGATAGTCGTAAGTCAACCCGGCGGTGTCGCGGTGGCGGTCTCCCGCCGCAGCAGAAAGGTCCGTGCGGGCCCATGAGACAGCGACGCTGGATGTGCCGATTGGGATTGCGAAGCCGGCCTGCCAGGTGTTCGTGGAAACGCCCACTGGATAAGCAAGCGTATGGTCGAATGAGGCGGACAACGATACGTACTCGAACCTGTAGGTGCCGCCGAGGAAATATGCGTTCTGGTGCGTGATTGCCGTGGTAATGCCGGGCCCGTATCCCGTGCGTTGCGCGGCGGCCGAGGCATACAGTGGTCCCTGGTCGTAGACAATGGCCGCCAATGCATCGTGCGACCCTGTGCCTGGTATGCCGTATTGCAGCGTGAGCTTCGCGCCGAGAATCGATGGCGATTCGTACGAGACGGCACTGTCCCAACTGGTGTCCCCCGTCACTGCGCGACCGAAGTCGGCAATCCAGATCTGGACCATCAGGGGACTGAAGCGCGTGGAGCCGCCAATCGGATTGCTTCTGGCCGTGATGAAATACAGTGGGTTGATGAGCCGCCCGGCGCGAAATTCGCCCCACAGCCCGGAGAGTCCGACGTAGGTGTTTCGCGAATAGGTGTTGTCTCCTGCAAACCGGCCGGACTGGCCGGTATTCGTGAGCAGATAGCCCTCGATTGCGAAATTCGCGTGCAGACCGCCTCCCAGGTCTTCGGTGCCGCGGAAGCCGTAATACGATGTTGTCTGCCCGCCGCTCAGAAGCGCCTGACTGCTGCCGCTTGTCCCGCTCGGCTTGAACGAGCCGACCACGACGTCGAGAATCCCGTAGAGCTGCACGGAGGATTCCTGCGCCGTCGCGACGTCCGGGATATTGCTGCCAAGCAGTATGCCCGCGGATATAAATGTAGTTATCCTAAGCACTAGAAGGTCTCCTCTGCCGGTACTCTTGCCGGCTCAGGTCATGTCAACAGGTTGTTTTGGTCGGTTGGAGTTACTCCAGTATCGCCACAGCTCTGGTCCAGCCAGCCGATGCGGCACGGATTTTTACGGGGAAACAGGAAATCATGAAGCCCTTCGAGGGAAGCGCTTCGAGGTTGTGGAGTTTTTCGAGATGGCAGTACCCGATGTTGCGTCCGGCCTTGTGACCTTCCCAGATGAGACTGGCATCGCCTGTTTCAGCGTATTTCTCCGCCGTATGCACGAACGGCGCGTCCCAGCTCCATGCGTCGGTGCCCGTCAGACGAATGCCCTGCTGCAGTAGATACATCGTAGCCTCATACCCCATACCGCACCCTGCCGAGACGTAGTCGTCGCGGCCGTATCGTAAGCCGGCACGGGTGTTGATGATCACAATCTCAAGCGGACTCAGCGTGTGGCCAATCCGGTTGAGCTCGGCCTGCACGTCCCGGGCCGTGACGACGTAGCCGTCAGAGAAATGGCGGAAATCGAGCTTCACGGCAGGTCGGAAGCACCAGTCGAGCGGCACCTCGTCGATGGTGATTGCGCGCTCTCCATTGTTCATGGTCGAGTGGAAGTGATACGGCGCATCCAGGTGCGTCCCGTTGTGAGTGACGAGTTCGACCTTCTCTATCGACCAGGCCTCGCCGTCGGGCAGGTCTTCGGGAGTCAGTCCGGGGAAAAACGGCAGCATCTGCGCGAGCGAATCTCTGTGATTGAAGTACGAGATTTTTGGAGCGAGTGACGGCGGGTCGGAGACCACATCGTTTTCGAGGAAGATGGAAATGTCGATAAGACGCGGCATGGCATTGGGGACCAAAATTTAGAGGGGGCGATGAGGGTGCGATTAGAAGGCGACGGCGTCGGCACCCTTGAGTCCGAGCATCTGGCGCGCTTCGTCGGGTGTCGCAATCTCAAAGGACAGCTCCTCAAGAATCCGCTTTATCTTTCTCACCTGCTCGGCATTGGACTTTGCAACCTGGCCGCGGCTCAGATACAGGCTGTCTTCGAGGCCCACGCGAACGTTGCCGCCCATGATTGCGCCGTAAGTGAGCAATTGCATCTGATGCCGACCCGCGCCGAGAATGGACCACTGATAGTCGTTGCCAAAGAGACGGTTTGCGGTCTGCCGCATGTAGGTGACGTTGTCCGGGTCGGGACCAATGCCACCAAGGATGCCGAAGATGGTCTGGATGAAGAAAGGCGGCTTGATAAGGCCAGCGTCGACAAAATGCGCGAGGTTGTACAGGTGACCCACGTCGTAGCACTCGAACTCAAAGCGGGTGCCGCATCCTTCTCCCAGTTGTTTCAAGATGTGGGAGATGTCCCTGAAGGTGTTCCGGAAAATGGTGTCTTCGGTGCCCTCGACGTACGGCTTTTCCCACGCGTGATTCCATTGCTGGATTTTCGACGCAGCCGGGTGAATGGAGAAGTTCATCGACCCCATGTTGAGCGACGCCATCTCCGGTTGCGCCAGCAGCGGGGCAGCCAACCGCTCCTCAAGAGTCATCCTGGTGCTGCCGCCGGTGGTGATGTTGATGACCGCGTTCGTCGCCTCTTTAATGTGCGGAAGGAACTGCATAAAGATGCTCGGGTCGGCGGAGGGTCTTCCGTCGATGGGGTCCCGCGCATGCAGATGCAGAATCGATGCGCCTGCGGCCGCGGCTTCGATAGCCTGTCCTGCAATTTACGCCGGCGTCAGAGGCAAATAGGGGGACATGCTCGGCGTGTGGATTGCGCCGGTTACTGCGCACGTGACGATTACCTTGTTTCTCATGATGTTACCGATGACTAAAAGTAAAAATGAGGCAGCGATGCGCGATTGGGCTCACTTCACCTCCGGGTATAAATGGGGCGGCCCGCCGGGTCTTGCTGTGTCGGTTGATTCACGTTTTCTCCATAGCGAGCTGGATTCGCTTGCTCCTGGGAATAGCGGCGCGCAATGCCAATACAACAGATGGACCAGGGGCCTGCGCGCCCGACGCGGCATCGGATGTCGGGCTGCGTTGTTGCTGACTGTACGTACGTTCAGGATTTTGGCGAATCGGGACTTTCCCTGGTATCCAGCCTCCTGGCGCGGACCGCGTAAAATTGACTGTACGTTCGTTACGTTGATGGAGCCGTGCAGTACAATCGAAACGGTACTGAGAGCGAGGGAATGTAACTCATGGGTCAAGCGGTAATACGCGAAAACAGGCGAGCGCGTGGCAAGGCGGAAACGAAGCCGGAAATTGAAAAACGCGAGCGGGTAATTCTCGCGGCCGAGCGGCTGTTCGCTCGCGAGGGCTATCACGGCGTCTCGATGCGTGATATCGCGAAGGAAGCTGACGTGGGGCTTCCGCTCATCGTTTACCACTTCGAAACGAAGCTCAGCCTCTACAGGTCAATTTTCGCGTATCGCAAGGCGTTGTTCGAGGAGCGTTTGGCTCAGCTCGAACAAATTGTCGACTTCGAGCAGCCGGACGTCCTGCTGAGAATCGCGACAGCCTTTGTGGCGCCCATCGTGAGGAGCTATGCAACTCCAGAGGGCAAGGATTATGCGCAACTCGTCGTGAGGGAAGCGTCTGACCCGCAGGAGGAAACCCGCGGCATTATTGAGGAATACTACGACCCCATCGCCAAGGCGTACATTGCAGCGATGAAGCAGGCGCTGCCTGATGCATCGGAAGAGTATCTATGCTGGAGCTATCTGTTTGCGGTCGGCGCACTTGTCATGAGCGTGTTCGACCACCGCATCGGACGTCTTTCCGGTGGCGCATTTGGCAGCACTGACGTCACGACAAAAGCGAAGATGCTCGCAGCGTTTATTGCTGAGGGGATTCGAGGGGGCGCAAAAAGTTTCGAGTAAAAACCGGTGCATCGTCCCAATCAAGGAGCAGTGCATCGACGCTTGACTCAATCCCGAGCCAAAGGACCTCGCGGCGCAGTACGCAATACTTGGTGACAGGGACCGGCCTTATTACGAACATCGATTGGCTGCCTGACCGCTCGCAATTATCGGCTACTGACGAATGGACCTTTGGATTCAACCCTGCTCGCGGTGCGCTGACCTCTACGGGAAGCCCGCGGCCGAGCCTCCGCACCAGGACCTCACGCTCAACGACGCCGGCGCGGTGAAAGATGCGCGAGTAGAAGAGCACTACACCTGCGTTCGGTGCCGCGCGGTGTTTGCGCGGATTCTTGCCGGGCCACCGACGCGGCAGATTTGGATGCTGCTGAACGCCGGCCAGCATTGACGCAATGTTGGCGCACGCTCGGATGCGCCGGATTTGGCAGCGCCCCATGCCCGACGTCGATTTGGATTTGCTCGGCGCTCATCTCGTTAAACGTCTGGATTCGAGCGGGCAAACAGTCATCCCAAAGTTAGTCTCGTTGTAGTGGGTGCCGGAGATATGACTGCAGCAGTCCGGCGATGTTTTCCCGTCCCACGGGATTTGCGCTGTGCACGGAAAGTACGATGTCGCCGGGAATAAAATGGCCACCGGCGTCAAGGTCCATTTCTATCAGTCGCTTGACCACGGCCATGGCGGTATCGTCGCCACCGAGGTCTGGTCGAACGATATTTCGAACGGACAGCAGCGCGTCGACGAGTCGTCCATGAGCCCGCGCTATTAATAGAAAAGACCCATAAATTTCCCAACTTATGGGCCTCAGATTCTCAGGTTATGCGCCTATCTACAAACAACCTCAAACATCAATATTCCCCGCCCGCAGCGCATTAGACTCAATAAACGCGCGCCGAGGCTCCACGTCATCCCCCATCAGCGTCGTAAAGATCCCATCGGCCGCAATCGCATCCTCAATCTGCACGCGAAGCAACCGCCGCACGTTCGGATCCATCGTCGTCTCCCAAAGCTGTCCGGGGTTCATCTCGCCAAGCCCCTTATACCGCTGCTTGGAAACATTCCGCTCAGCATCCGCGATCAACCACCTCATCGCGCTCTTGAAATCGCCAACGGCCATACTGCGCTCGCCGCGCTTGATCAACGCGCCCGCGCCAATCAACCCCTTGAACGTATTAGCCGTATTCAAAAGCTGCTGATAATCGGCCGTCAACAAGAACTCTTCGTCGATGACAGAGACTTTCACGTTGCCGTGATGCCGCCGCTCAACACGCAAGGAACGCAGCTCACGCACCGCGTCGTACATCGGATACACGCTAACCTCAGGCTTCAACGGATCATTGCGCAGCGCCGCTTCCAAAGCCTTGGCCGAAGCCGCAGTCGTTGCCTCGCTCGACAAATCGATCGCCACGCCATCCATCACCGCTTCGAGCGAGTGCTCGTCATACAGGCGGCTCAACCGCTCCACCACAGCCTGTGCGAGCAAATACGACCGCGCCAGCTCACCCAACGCATCCCCGGCAATCGGCGCCGCCCCTTCGCTAGCCACGAGCTCCGAACCCTGCAGCGCCAACCGCAGCATATGCGCGTTCAACTCCGCCGAATCCTTCAAGTACCGCTCGTCCTTGCCCGCCTTGACCTTATAAAGCGGCGGCTGCGCGATATAGATGTAGCCGCGCTCGATCATCTCCGGCATCTGCCGATAGAAGAACGTCAGCAGCAGCGTCCGAATGTGCGCGCCGTCGACGTCCGCGTCGGTCATGATGATGATGCGGTGATAACGGAGCTTGTCGAGGTTGTAATCTTCCTTGCCGATCCCGCACCCGAGCGCGGTAATCAGCGTCACGATCTGCTCCGACGACAATAGCTTGTCGTACCGCGCCTTCTCGACGTTCAGCACCTTGCCGCGCAGCGGCAAAATCGCCTGAAACTTGCGATCGCGCCCTTGCTTGGCCGACCCGCCCGCCGAGTCGCCCTCGACGATATAAATCTCCGATTTCGCCGGATCCTTCTCCTGGCAATCCGCCAGCTTCCCAGGCAAGCCGACGCCATCCAGCACGCCCTTGCGCCGCGTCATCTCGCGCGCCTTGCGCGCCGCATCGCGCGCGCGCGCCGCGTCGACGATCTTCCCGCAGATGATCTTCGCGTCGTTCGGCGTCTCGAGCAGGAACTCCTCCAGCGCCTTCGCGACCACTTCCTCCAACGGCGCACGCACTTCCGACGACACCAGCTTGTCCTTCGTCTGCGAGCTGAACTTGGGCTCCGGCACCTTCACCGACAGCACGCAAGAAAGCCCTTCGCGCATGTCGTCGCCGGAAGTCTCGACCTTCGCCTTCTTCGCGATCTCGTGATCGGCGATGTACTTGTTGATGACGCGCGTCATCGCCGCGCGCAGGCCGGTCAGGTGCGTGCCGCCGTCGCGCTGCGGGATGTTGTTCGTGAAGCACAGCACGTTCTCGTTGTAGCTGTCGTTCCACTGCATCGCCACTTCGACGCCCACGCCTTCCTTCTCGCCGACGATGTGAAAAATCGTCGGATGCAGCACGGTCTTCGTCTTGTTGATGTACTCGACGAAGCCCTTCACGCCGCCGACAAACGCAAAATCGTCTTCCTTGCCCGTGCGCTGGTCGGTCAAACGAATCCGCACGCCGTTATTGAGAAACGACAGCTCGCGAATCCGCTTCGCGAGAATGTCGTAGTGGTATTCGACGGTGCCGAAAATCGTCTGATCGGCCATGAAATGCACTTCAGTGCCGCGGTTCTCAGTGTCGCCGACCACGAGCATCGGCGACGTTTGCCCGCCGTTCACTTCCTCGACCACGCGGTTCTGCACGACGCCGCGGTTGAACTCCATGAAGTGCTTCTTGCCATTGCGGCGCACGGTCAGGCGCAACCAGCTCGACAGCGCGTTCACGCACGACACGCCCACGCCGTGCAGGCCGCCCGACACCTTGTAGCTGTTCTGGTCGAACTTGCCGCCCGCGTGCAACTCGGTCATCACGATTTCGGCAGCGCTGCGCTTCGGATCGTGCTTGTCGTTGTCCTTGACGTCGGTCGGGATGCCGCGGCCGTTGTCGGCCACGGAGATGGAGTTGTCCGCGTGGATGATCACGTGGATGTCGTTGCAGTGCCCCGCGAGCGCTTCGTCGATGGAGTTGTCGAGCACTTCGAATACGAGGTGATGCAGGCCGGTGCCGTCCGACGTGTCGCCGATGTACATCCCCGGCCGCTTGCGCACGGCCTCCAGACCCTCGAGGATCTGAATGGACGAGGCGCCGTAGCTGTTGTCGGGTTGCGTATTTTGCTGTTCAGTCATGGGATTTTTCCGGTTCTGCATTCACTGCTGCGTTACTGCTCGGGACTTCTTTCAGGAATCGCGAAGGGCGCATAAAAACGCCAAAGGGGCGCTGCGCCCCTTGGTGTGTTCTTATTGTTGGCCGCGTCAGATGCGCATTGGCATCACCACATACTTGAACTCGTCGTTCTCGGGAATGGTGATCAGGGCGCTGGAGCTCGCGTCGCCGACGCTCACTTGCAGCATGTCGACCTTCAGGTTCGCGAGCACGTCGAGCAGATACGTGACGTTGAACCCCATGTCGACGGTGTCGCCCTGATAGGCGATTTCCAGTTCTTCCTGCGCTTCTTCCTGATCGGCGTTGGTCGACATGATCTTGAGCTGGCCGGGCTCCATGATGCAGCGCACGCCCTTGAACTTGTCGGACGTCAGAATCGCCGCGCGCTGCAGCGAGCGCTGCAGTTCGTCGCGGCCGATCAGGAACGTGTTCTTGTGCGACTTCGGGATCACGCGCTGGAAGTCGGGGAACTTGCCTTCGACGAGCTTCGACACCAGCTCGACCTGGCCGAACGTGAACTTGACCTGCGTCGGCGCGATGTCGATCTTCAGCGTGTCGTCGATGTCTTCGAGCAGGCGCTGCAGCTCGAGAATCGTCTTGCGCGGAATGATCACTTCCTGGCGGGGGAAGTCGCCGTCGATCTTCATCGACGAGTACGCGAGCCGGTGGCCGTCGGTCGCGACCGCCATCAGCGTGCTGCCGTCGACCACCAGCAGCATCCCGTTCAGGTAATAGCGGATGTCCTGCTGCGCCATCGCGAAGTGAACCATGCCGAGCAACTGGCGGAAAGTCTTCTGCGGAACCGACAGGTTCGCGCCGAAGTCCTTGGCTTGAGCTACGGTCGGGAACTCGTCTGCGGCAAGCGTCTGAAGGGCAAAGCGGCTCTTGCCGGATTGCACGGTCAGGCGTTTATCGGAGAGGGTCAGGCTCACCTGGCCATCGGGCATCGCGCGCAGAATATCGAGCAGCTTGCGCGCCGCCACCGTGGTGGCGACCGATTCGCCGCCGACGCCGAAATCGGCGCGGGTGGTGATCTGAAGTTCGAGGTCCGTGGACAAGAACGACACATCGGGGCCGTTCTTGGTGATCAGCAGATTGGCGAGGATCGGCAACGTGTGGCGGCGTTCGACTATGCCGCTTACGGTTTGCAGCGGCCTAAGGAGGTTATCTCGTTCGGTCTTGACCAGTTGCATAGGGTTCCTTCGTTGATGTGACGGCCTGCGCGCCTCGCTCGGCAGCTTTGGTGACTTCCTGCTGGGTCCTGCTTGGTCCTTTTTACGTGCGGCGCCGGCGCCCCCGCCCACGCACCGTTTACGTCTCGCCGCTTTCGTTTCGCGCTCGTCCAGCCCCTCATCCAACCGCTCAGTTAGCCGGCCAGCCGGATTTGTCTGGAGAATCGCGAAACCCGCCCGCGGCCGCCGGGCGGTTAAACCTATATTGTGCCTGAAAACGGAACCGCTCCATTAAGATCGGGTCGTTTTGCGAAACAAACAGATGTCCAAATGCCCTTTTTTGGGCGGCGGGGATCCGGCGACCGGCTTCCAGCCGCCGGCACTCAGCCCTTCAACGTTTGCTCGAGCACGTGCAACTCGTGATTCAACTGCGCGTCCTTGCTGCGTTCGTCGGCGATCTTGCGCACCGCGTGCAGCACGGTGGTGTGGTCGCGCCCGCCGAACAGCTCGCCGATCTCCGGCAGGCTCTTCTGCGTCAACTCCTTCGCGAGATACATCGCGATCTGCCGCGGCCGCGCGATGTTCGCCGGACGCTTCTTCGAATACATGTCGGCGACCTTGATGTTGTAAAAGTCGGCGACCGTCTTCTGAATGTTTTCGACCGAAATCTGCCGGTTCTGAACCGTCAGCAGATCTTTGAGCGCTTCTTTGGTCAGCTCGATCGAGATCTCGCGGCCGTGGAACTTCGAGTACGCGAGGATCTTGCGCAGCGCGCCTTCGAGCTCGCGCACGTTCGAGCGCAGGTGCTTCGCGACGAAGAACGCGACGTCCTCCGACAGGCTCACGCCCTCCGACGCCGCCTTGCGCATCAGAATCGCGACGCGCATCTCCAGCTCGGGCGGCTCGATCGCGACCGTCAGGCCGGAGTCGAAACGCGAGATCAGGCGATCGTCGATGCCCGAGATTTCCTTCGGGTAGGTATCGCTCGTGATGATCACCTGCGCCTTGTTCGCGACGAGCGCCTCGAACGCGTAGAAGAATTCCTCTTGCGTGCGCGACTTGCCGGAGAAGAACTGGATATCGTCGATGAGCAGCAGGTCGAGCGAGTGGTAGTAGCGCTTGAAATCGTCGAACGCCTTGCGCTGGTACGCCTTCACGACGTCGGACACGTATTGTTCCGCATGGATGTAGCGAATCCGCGCGCCCGCCTTGTCCATCAGCAACTGGTTGCCGATCGCGTGGATCAGGTGCGTCTTGCCGAGGCCCACCCCGCCGTACAGGAAGAGCGGGTTGTATGAGACGCCGGGGTTGTCGGCGACCTGGATCGCCGCCGCGCGCGCGAGCTGGTTCGCCTTGCCGGTGACGAAGTTGTCGAACGTCAGCACCGGGTTGAGCTTCGAGCGCTCGTACATCGAGTCGGATTCGGCGCTGCCCGGCGCGTTGCCGGAACCCGGGCGCCACGTGCGGCGCCCGGCAGCGGCTTCGTTCGCGTCGAGGCTCGGGAGGTCGAGGTCGGCGGCATCGTCGGCCGCGCTCCCGCCGCCGATCTTTTGCGCCCGGGCGGCCTGCACTGCGCTGACGGCGGCATCGACCGCCGCCGCGCCCGTGCGGCTCACGATCGCGGACGCCGGCGAGCGCGGCACGCCGGCAGGCGGCGCAGACGCGCTCGATGCGCCAACCGGCCCGCGCATGCCGGCTTTCGGATCGAGAACAAACTGGACTTCGACCGGCGCCTGCCAGAAATCGCGGGCCATATCGGAGATGCGGCCGGAAAACTGGCTCTTGACCCAGTCGAGTTTGAAGCGGTTCGGCGCGGCGATGGACAAAGTGTTCGCGGCGGCGTCGAAGGCGACCGGGGCCAACGGTTTGATCCACGTCACGTACTGCTGGGGCGTCAACTCACGCTCCAGCAGTGCGGAACAGTGTTGCCAGAATTCGTTCATCAAGGTGCTATCGTTTTTTAGTGCACGACTGCCCGCCGCCGCTTCTGTCGCGCGTGCGCAACAGGACCCTGAACGGCAATGCGGACACGCTCCGGAGGCCTGTGCGGCAAGGGTTTGCGGCGGACAAGCGGGCCGAAGCGGCGTGCTGGATTCTTTGGATAAGGCGAGATTCTACCGCCAAAAACGTGTGCCAAGTAAGTTATCCACAGGGCCGGATCAGCAGCTCGACCGCCGCGTGACACCCTGCGCGACACCTTTTCGTAAGCCTGGCGAGCCTGTGGACCGCTGCCCTAAAGTATTGACGGCCAAGAGAAAACCAGTTTAAATAACGGGTTCCGCGAAAGCGAAAACCAATTTTGAACCTCGGGCCATTGCACTCGGCAGTGCGCGTGCGGACCATCTCAATCAAGTGAGAGCAACATGAAACGTACTTACCAACCTTCCGTGACGCGCCGCAAACGCACCCATGGCTTCCGTGTGCGCATGAAGACCGCCGGCGGCCGCAAAGTGATCAACGCTCGCCGCGCGAAGGGCCGCAAGCGCCTCGCCATCTAAGGCAAGCTGCGCGCCGTGTCCGCCGCCTGCGGCAACGCGGGGGCCGGCAATGCGCCGCAGGGCTCGGTTCCGTTGCGAGCGCAAGCCGCCTTCCCCAAAGCCGCGAGGCTTCTGAAAACGGATGAATTTTCATCCGTTTTTCGTTTGCGCCCTTGGCGGCGGTCGGCGCACTTCGTGGTCTATGCCCGGCCGACGGGCAACGAAGCACGGCTCGGGCTCGTGATCGGCAAGAAGTACGCGCCGCGCGCAGCCACGCGCAACCTGGTGAGGCGCATCGCGCGCGAAGCGTTTCGCACGCGCCGCGCCGATTTCGGCGGCTGGGACGTTTTGGTGCGGCTGCATACGCGCTTCGACAAGAAGGCGCTGCCGAGCGCCGCGTCGGTGTCGCTGAAGGCGTTGTGCCGCAGCGAGATCGATGAGCTGCTCGGCAAGGCGGCGCGGGAAATCGCCAAGCGCCAGGCCGTGCCGCCCGCCGGTGCGGCAACGGGAGCGAGCGCGATGGATTGACGGTCCCAGCGCCGCCGCATTCGCCCGATGCGCGCGGTTCCGGGACAGGCTGGCCGGAGATTGCCGACGGCCAGCTCGATTGCTTGTAGCGGAGGGGCGGCGCGCCACGCCGCCATTGCCATGCGAACGGTACTGCTAGCGTTACTGCGCTTCTACAAGATTGCCCTGAGCCCCATGCTCGGCGACCGCTGCCGCTTTTACCCTTCTTGTTCTGAATACGCGCGCGAAGCAATCCAGTATCATGGCGCCGCGCGCGGGACTTACCTCGCCGCCCGGCGCCTTTGCCGCTGTCATCCGTTTTCCGCGGGTGGGATCGATCTCGTGCCGCCCCCTACCTCTGAAAAGCGCTGAAGCGCCGCTCCATCGATACTGAGACAACGCATGGATATCAAACGCACCGTCCTATGGGTGATCTTCTTCATGTCAGCGGTCA
The DNA here is from genome assembly GCF_017315705.1 of Trinickia mobilis. GTDB lineage: Bacteria > Pseudomonadota > Gammaproteobacteria > Burkholderiales > Burkholderiaceae > Trinickia_A > Trinickia_A mobilis. The sequence continues at coordinate 34,535 of NZ_JAFLRF010000050.1, forward strand.
TGTTGTTCGACAACTGGCAACGCGACCATGGACGTCCGTCGATGTTCTTCCCGAACACCACGCATACGCAGACTGCGGCCGGCGCGGCATCGGGAACGACACCCGGCACGCAAGCCTCCGATCTGCAGACGGCAAGCGCCGCGGCCGCCGCTGCCGCGCCCGGCACGGCGCCGCAGCAGGCGCCCCAGGCGGCGCAACTGATCCGCTTCAGCACCGACGTCTATGACGGCGAGATCGATACGCGCGGCGGCACGCTGTCGAAGCTGACGCTCACCAAGCGCGGCGGCGCGAACCAGCCGGATCTGAACATCACGCTGTTCGACCACACGGCCGATCACACGTATCTGGCGCGAACCGGCTTGATCGGCGGCGATTTCCCGAATCACGACGACATCTTCACGCCGGTCGCAGGCCCCCGCACGCTGACCGACGACCAGAAGACGCTCGCGCTCAGCTTCGAATCGCCGGTCAAGGGCGGCGTGAAGGTCGTGAAGACCTACACCTTCACGCGCGGCAGCTACGTGATCGGCGTGAATACGAAGATCGAGAACGTCGGCACGACGCCCGTCACGCCGACCGCCTACATGGAACTCGTGCGCGACAGCCAGCCGGTGGAAACGCCGCGCTTCTCGCACACGTTCATCGGGCCGGCCGTCTACACGAGCGAGCACCACTTCCAGAAGCTCACGTTCAGCGATGTCGACAAGAACAAGCAGGACTACGCGACCTCGGCGAACAACGGCTGGATCGCGATGGTGCAGCATTACTTCGCGTCGGCGTGGATTCCGCAGGAAGGCGCGCAGCGCAGCATCTACGTGCAGAAGATCGATCCGAACCTGTACCGCGTCGGCGTCCAGCAGCCGCTGAAGACGATCGCCCCGGGCCAGTCGGAAGACGTCAACGCACGCCTCTTCGCCGGTCCGGAAGAAGAGCGCATGCTGGAAGGCATTGCGCCGGGCCTCGAACTGGTGAAGGACTACGGCTGGGTCACGATCATCGCGAAGCCGCTCTTCTGGCTGCTCGAGAAGATTCATACGTACGTCGGCAACTGGGGCTGGTCGATCGTCCTGCTCACGCTCTTGATCAAGGCGGTGTTCTTCCCGCTGTCTGCGGCGAGCTACAAGTCGATGGCGCGCATGAAGGAAATCACGCCGCGCATGCAGGCGCTGCGCGAACGCCTCAAGAGCGATCCGCAGAAGATGAATTCCGCGCTGATGGAGCTGTACAAGACCGAGAAGGTCAACCCGTTCGGCGGCTGTCTGCCGGTCGTCGTGCAGATTCCGGTGTTCATCTCGCTGTACTGGGTGCTGCTGTCGTCGGTGGAAATGCGCGGCGCGCCGTGGATTCTGTGGATTCAGGACTTGTCGCAGCAAGACCCGTTCTTCATCCTGCCGGTGCTGATGGCCGTGTCGATGTTCGTGCAGACGCGCCTGAACCCGACGCCGCCGGACCCCGTGCAAGCCAAGATGATGATGTTCATGCCGATTGCGTTCTCGGTCATGTTCTTCTTCTTCCCGGCGGGCCTCGTGCTGTACTACGTCGTGAACAATGTGCTGTCGATCGCCCAGCAGTACTACATCACGCGGATGATGGGCACGGCGAAGAAGAAGCCGGCCTGACACGACGGCCGTTGCCGGCGGGTAGACGGTGGGCCGTCTGCCTGCTGCAACGGTTTCGCGTAGCAACAAATAAAAGAAACCGCCCGGTTTTCGCCCCAGTCCTTCACTTGGCGTGTTGATGAAGGTGCTGTAGTTCTCTAAGATGCCCCGTGAGTCATGGACTTCCGGGGCATCGT
>NZ_JAFLRF010000051.1 GCF_017315705.1 Trinickia mobilis
TTGCGACGGGATTCCAACCGCCACGGTACGAATAGATACCCTTATCCTGGTATAGCGCTTCCAGGTCCAGCTGTGTATTTCGCAACACGAAATAATCCACAATCAAGATGCCGGTAATCGGACCCAGCAGTGCCGAGTAGCCAATCAGCCAAGTGAAGATATAACCCTGCGTAGACGCGAGCAGCTTCCACGGCAATATCGCTATCGCGATGCCCGCGGTAATGTAGCCGCCGCTCCGATATGAGATCTGTTTCGGGGCCAGCGCCGAGAAGTCATACGCCGGACCGACCAAGTTGGCGGCCAGGTTGACGCTGACGGTGTCCACGATCAGTATCAGCAGTGCAATCAAGACCCCTATGCCTTCCATGCGGCCCGCCAGGTCCACGGGATCCCACAGCGCTTTGCCGTAGATCACTACGGTGGCCGACGTGACGACCACCGCGAGCAAGGCGAGCAGCGCCATCGGCGCGGGCAAGCCGATCGTCTGGCCAACCACCTGATCTCGCTGCGATTTCGCAAAGCGGGTGAAGTCGGGGATGTTGAGTGCCAGGGTCGCCCAGAAGCCCACCATTGCCGTCAGTGAAGGCCAGAACGCGGACCAGAACTGACCGGCCTTCGCGCCGCCGGGGGCAAATTGCGAGGGCTGATGCAAGATCGGCCCGAAGCCGCCGGCCTTTTGATAGATCCAGCCGAGCAACACAAAGCAGAGGACGATCTTGATCGGCGCGGTGAACGTCTCCAATTTGCGGATCGACTCGAGGCCGTGCACGACGAACCAAAACTGGATTGCCCAGAACACGAGAAAGCTAAGCAGATGCGCCAGATCGATACCAAGCACCGGCAGCGACGGGCCCGCCAGATTCGTACCGAACACCAAGGTCGCGAGCGTGTACACCATCTGCCCGCCGAACCAGCTTTGGATGCCATACCAGCCGCAGGCCACGATCGCCCGCATCAGCGCGGCCAGCTTCGCGCCGGATGTTCCGAACGACGCGCGCGCCAGCACTGCATACGGGACGCCGTACTTCGCACCGGCGTGGCCGATCAGAAGCATCGGCACCAGCACGATCGCATTGCCCAAAAACACGGTTACCACCGCTTGGCCCCACGACATACCGCCTTCGATAAGGCTGGCGGCCAGCGTATACGCTGGGATGGACATCACCATGCCAACCCACAGAGCCGCATAGTGAAACCAACGCCAGGTGCGTTGCGCGGGGCCGGTAGGCGCGAGATCCGCGTTCAAGAGTTCATTGGAGCCGGAGTTTTCGTGTCTCATCCTGTTCTCCCCCTCATGGGGTTTATCGGGTGCTGCGAGCGGAATCGGCACCCGCTCCTTTTTTATTCCATTACAACGGTTGCGAGGTGCTCATGGTTGCCTGCGTGAGGATGTTTTGGCCATCCCCAGGTAACGCGAAAAATTTCCCCCTGCGTAAAAATTTTTGACCATCAGGAAAAGCATGAGTCGATGATAGGTAAATGACGGGCCGCGAGACATGCACGGCCCAAAGTTATCCCGCCTACCGTGCCTATGCCGCTCGCAAACTGTTAAGTTGAAAATGGCGACACGGATTGGCGCAGTGCAATAGCGTCGTCGCTCCTCGATCGCCCATTTCTCGCGCGCCATTCGCCGATCCCTCGTCTCTTGCCGCAGCGGCCGGCGACGCGTGCCATACGCTTGCGCAAGGCAGGCCCTGCACCGCAAAAAGCTCATTCTCGGAAGTGACGGAATTTTTTCTAGTGGACAAAGTCTTTACCATTTGGCTTAGTATCCTATTGCGTCCGTCGAACTGGCGTGTGAGCGCGGCGGACGCGCCATCAAGGAGTGAGAACAGTGGAGAGACAAGCGCCAAGTCAGACGCGCCGCACTGCATTGACGCATAGCGCTCATCCCGTCGATCTATGGTCCGAGCTCCGGATCGACCGGTCCACGAAGGAGACGCTAGCCGATCAGATTGCGGCGGGCATTGCCCACATTATTTTGCAGTGTGGCACGCGCGTCGGCACCAAATTGCCATCAGTTCGACAATTCTCGAAAGCTCATGCCGTCAGTACCTTCACGGTTCTCGAAGCCTACGGCCGGCTGATCACTCAAGGACTGTTGGCCTCGCGGCCAGGATCGGGTTACTTCGTGGCTCGAACAGAAGCCGCCAGGCGACCCAAGGACATCGAGCAAAACGCGGTTTTGACCGCCATAGACAGCTTGACCCCGGAACTCTACTCGGGCACGTCCGACGCGTTGCCGGTCGGCGCTGGATGGCTGCCGCCCGGTTGGTCCGGGGAATCGGTCATTGCCGAAGCGATGCGGCAAGTCGCGCGGACACCCGCTTCCCGCCTTTCCGGTTATGGTCACCCTCAAGGTTTGCCCGGCCTGCGAAATCATGTGGCGAACACACTGAACGACGAACTGTTTTCTGTTGAGCCGGACTGGATCGTCCTGACACACAGCGCAACCCACGCTTTCGACTTGATCCTGCGCACGCTGACGAAGCCCGGTGACACGGTCCTTGTCGAAGACCCCTGCTATATGCATCTGCACAATATGATTCGACACAACGGATGCGAGCCAATCGGTATTCCGCGTGACGAAAACGGACTGGATTTCAATGTATTGGCAGAGCAGGCGGCGCGGCATCGGCCCAAGCTGATGTTTGTGACCACCGTGCTGCACAATCCGCTCGGCACATCGCTGACTCATCAACAAGCACACCGCTTGCTCGCGCTTGCCGAGCAGTTCGACATGTGGATTGTCGAGGACGACCTGTTCCGGGAAATCGCGCCGAAAGGCGAGCCGTCGCTTGCCGCGATGGACGGTTTGCGCCATGTGATGCGTGTCGGCGGCTTTTCGAAAACGCTGTCGCCGGCGCTTCGCGTGGGCTCGATTTGTGCATCCCCAATACTCGTATCCGAACTCGTGCGCGTGAAAATGATCACCGGGCTGACGACGCTCGAGCTCAACGAACGCACGGCGTATCACGCGGTATCGTCGAACGGCTACCGGCGGGCAGTGCAGCGCCTGCGCAATCAGCTCGATACGGCACGCGAGCACGCGCTGAGCACCCTCCCCAAGCTTGGCCTCTTGCCGTTGGCACGGCCACGCGGAGGGATGTTCGTCAGTGCCGGCTGGCCCGTTGCCCCAACTCACGATCTGAGTGCAAAGAGCATCGCCGATCAAGCGTTGCAGGCAGGTATTCTGCTTGCGCCTGCCGAATTCTTCACGCTAGCGCCTGTCAGCACGATCTGGTTCCGCTTCAACGTCGCCTTCGTCGATTCCGCCGTCCTGACCCGTTTCCTCGCGAAAACCGGCGATCGTTTGTTTCCGTCGACCTCCCACGAGCAACTCGAACACCAATGAAAAAACTTTCCATGCCAGCCGCCGGTCACCGCACAACAGACAGACCATCAACGCGCCGCGCGAGCCACCGCGTTAGCCTGGAGGCGGAGATACTCCTGCACGCTGAACGCATTTTTGCTGAATACGGCTACGAAGGCACATCGCTCGCCACCATTGCCGAGAGCGTCGGACTATCGAAACAAAACCTGCTTTACTATTTCCCGAACAAGCGTGCGCTCTACACCCGCGTACTCGATGGCGTGCTTGACGCCTGGCTGGAAAGCATGGCGCTGCTTGCCGACGACACACGCAGCCCGACGGACACATTGCGCGCGTATATCGCTTCCAAGTTGCGCTTTTCGCGAGAACGGCCGTGGGGTTCTCGAGTGTATGGAATGGAAGTGATCAGCGGCGCCAAGTTCTATCGCAAGGAAATAAAGCAAAAGATCGTGCCTTCCATGCGCATGGATATCGAGGTATTTGAGCGCTGGATCAGTGCAGGCAAGATCGCGCCAACGAACGCCACCCATTTGCTCTTTACGATCTGGGCGATGACTCAATCGTATGCCGACTTCAGCACTCAGATGGCGCTCCTGATGGACAGCAAAAAACTGACGCACAAGGATTTCGATGCGGCGGAAAAACTGATCGTCGATATGGTACTCGCGGTTGTGTGCCCCTCATCGACGACAGAAGCTACCGACAAAGCAGGCCGGCATGCCGGCGAAATTCCGGAACGCGCACATCGCCGTCATTGATACGAGCAAAATCGGCATGCCTGAGCCGTGTCGCCCGCATTGCCGTGGTGTCGCAAACTCACCATTGCCGATCGCCTAGCCTTCCTTGACAACAATTTACTCAGTGTCCCATCGGAAGGAAATCCTTGATCGGCTCAAAGGAATGCTCGATCGTCTCACGCGACAAACGAAACGAAGCTTCGGCGGCCTTTGATCGCATGCGCTACTGGCGCGACCGCCGAAGTCCACGAGGAGAGGGGGCGGAACGCGCGTTCGAACTGGACTGCCCCCTCATCGTCTTCGGAGCGCAGTCCACGGACCGTTTCTAGCTCCCGAACGCATATTCCAGGATCACGCGGTTCTCGAAGTACTTCTTCGATTTCGTCGGCGTCGACTGCATCCCGCCGAAGTCCGTGATGCTCAACCCCTTTAGCTTTCCACTAAAGTTGTAGATCGCATAGAGCAAGTACTCGGACTGGTTGAGACTCACGGCGGTCGCGCTCGACTTCAGGTCCATGAAAGAGTAGCGAGCGCCGAGGAACCAATGGGCGAACGGGGCACCTTTCAGGTCGATCGCGTACGCGTTGCCCGCGCCCAGATCCTCTGTGCTGGTGAAAAAGGGCTGCGCGTACAGCGGATCCGAGCCGATATTGTGCGCGTACGGCGTGACGAGCGCGCCGTTCAGGAACGAGTTCGAGTGCGGCACGATCCGGTCGTAGCCGAAGCTGAGCGTCAGCGAGTTGCGCTTCACGCCGAACTGCGCGCCGAACACCTGGCTGTTTATGTTGCCGAGCAGCTCGCGTCCGTCGCCTGTCTCGCGAATTCCCTGCACGCCGACGAATGGGCGGATCAGCCCGCTGTCGCGAATCACCTGACCCGTCGCGTACGTCATCCTCGCGTAGTCCTGGTAGGTCTGGTACCAGCCCTGCGCGCTCAGCTCGACCGGGGCGAGATCCCACTTGTGCCCACCACCTACGCCCCATAAGCCGTTGGTCTCGGCATTGCCGATCTTCGAGAACGAATCGAAGTTGACGTTATACGCCGTGGTCCGCGTGAACGTGTTGGAGGTGTACGATTTGTAGCGGAACATCTTGAATGCCTCCACAAAATTGTCCGCATCGCCATAGCGCGCCAACACGCCCTGAAACAGCGGCGGCACGATCCGCCAGTCCTCGACTCCATCGAACGGCGCGTCGAGTTCCTGGTTGCCTGCGACAACCTTGAAACCGTGCCCCTCGTACTGCAAATAGGCCTCGCCCAGGTTAAGCAAGTTCGGACCGAGATAGCTGACGACTTGCGAGGGATTGTCCGAGTGGTCGATGCCGCGCTGAAGGAAGGCGCTCACTCCGACCGAAAAACCGTACAGCGCAGCAGTTTTGTAGCCGAACGTGCCGCCGTAGCTGACCGTATCCTGATTGGAGGCCGGGACGAAGTACGCGTTATGCAACGTGAAGTACTCCGTCCGGAAGTTCCCGTAAAAGTGCCCCTTCGTGAACATCTCGAGCAGCGAAGTCGCCTCGTTCGCGCCGATCGCCGGCGCAGGCGGCGGAGGCGATACTGGCGGATTGGAGCCCGGAACCGTCATCGTCACAGCGTCTCCGTGCGTATCGCCGCTCGCCTTTGTCTTCCCTCGATCCGCATTCGCAGTCGCGGCGAGGGACTGGCCCCCGGTGGCAGATGCGGGCTGAGCCGGGGTCGCCGACTGAGCCAGCACCTCCTCCTGTGCGTGCGCCGTGGTCGATACCACCATGGCAGCTGCGGCAGCCACTGCAGCCAGGTTATTTCGTACTACACATTGTAAACATTGAATTTTCTTCATACTCAGACCTGGTACGCGGTGATGGGATTGAGAAATTTTGACCGTCAGGAAAAGCACGAGTCGATGCTAGGTAGCCGAAATACCTCGGGACATGCACGGTCCGCAGATATCTCGCCTACCGTGTTCATTCGGCTCGCCAACTGTCAAGTTATAAAAGTCAGTACGGCTTGATGTGCCGCGACGGCGTAGTCCTGACGTCGTTTCCCATTCGTCTCGAATTGCGCCGCCCCTCTTCTTTTGCGCAACTGACGACAACTTCCATGCGTAATTTTCTTGCTCACTGTGGCGGCCGCACTCAGCATTTCGAGCCGCCACACAATGAGACTAAGAGGCACTTTTTTGATTCTCCCTGCGATTTGCGAGCAACCCGCATGCGGCTACAGTTCACTCATGCCGCCGGCAGCGCCTTTGCCAAGGCATGGGTAGTCGCGTGTGAACGCCTTGCGACCAAGATCGGCGACGTCGTGCTTGTCGTCGCCCATGGCCAGAAAAGCGCAAATACGGATAAGCCAAACGCCGACGTATTCGGCGCAAAGATAGCGTCGGTCAGGCCGCAGAGGATTCGCTGGTGCCCGCGCTTCTACGACTTCGCGCTGACCAACCAGCAGGCGATGCCGAGGCGAAGATGTCCTCGCTTGGCAAGCAAGCAGGCGAACACGTCTTTTACCGCCTGATGGATCCGCACGCGTGTGTCCTCATCGGCGTCACGGAACGCGCGCGAGGTGGGCCCGATGAGCTGCGTGCTTACGAAACCGGCATGCTCGGGCGTGTCACCTAGATCCATTAAAAGGTGGTCTCGCCGGAGCCGCAGCCGATATCCAACACCCGCTCACCCGGCATCGGATTGGCGAGGTCTAGCACTGCGTCGGCTACTTCCCGCAAATTGCGATCCATCTCGCTCTGATAATGAGCCCATTGTTGTCCCTGGGACCCATTCCCATACTCGATTGGGTTCTGATTCGCGCTCATGTGTCCTTCCGTTGCGGCAGTTGTCCACGGCAAAGGTCGCCGCACAGCATGCTGGTATTAAAATCCACCGTAAGTTTCATAGCCGCCGATGATCCGGCGCGATCCCCCGTCCACAAAAAAACGGCGCCCAGCAGGTAACGGGAGGCATCGTTCTCGCCCTGGATAACGGCAAGCTATCGGTGTCAGAGCCGCGACCTTTCCGAAGAGACTGGCGCGCGTCGAGATATGAGAGTAGGCTGGCAAGTATCTTTCTGCAAACGAATGTTTTTCATCGTAAACATTACAGAGTGGAATTATGATCGATGACCTCCAATCGTTCGTCGCGGTGATCAACGAGGCGTCGCTGACCCGCGCGGCCGACACGCTATTTGTGACGCAATCCACGATATCCAAGCGCATCCAGCGGTTTGAAGCATTGCTGGGCGTCGAGCTGTTCGACCGCAACACAAAACCCCCGCGACCGACCGCCCTCGCGAACCGGGTCTACGAGCAGGCAGTGCCGCTGTTGCGAGGGCTCGAACATTTGCTCGATCTCGCGCGCGAGGATGCTGCGCCGTCCGGGACGCTGCGCCTCGGTTTGTCGCAAGTGGTGGCGGACGTCGTGCTGTTCGATGCAGTGATAGCCATGAAAGAGCAATTCCCGGCGCTCGTGGTGAGATCGCATACCGAGTGGAGTTCGGTGCTGCAGCAAATGGTGGAAAACGGCTCGCTGGACGCCGCGGTGTTGATGCTCCCGGTGCGCGCCGCTCTGCCTGACGATCTGATCGCCCGTCAGGTCGCCACGCTCGAAGTGAAGGTCGTGCAAAGCGCGGAGAAGCCGCTCGTCAAGCGCAAGACAACAACGATCAGGTCGCTCGCGGGCCACGACTGGATACTCAATCCGAACGGATGCGGTTACCGGGCGGCCCTCGAGCGTGCAATGGGCAGCGCCGGCGGGCACTTGCGGGTGAGCGCCGATACCTACGCAACCAATACGCAGCTGCGGCTCGTCGCTACCGGCCTCGGTCTGGGCCTCGTGCCGCTCGATGTGCTATATACGAGCGCATGGCGCGATCAGATAAGCGTGGTGGACGTCAGCGACTTCGCGCTGTCGCTCGATTTCTGGTTGGTTTTTCCGCAGCACTTGGGCAACCTGACACGCGCCGCCGAGGCGCTGGCGCAAGCCATCGCCGCGTCGTTTGTCCGGCAGGCTGCCCAAAGCTTTCCGGCAACGCCGCGGGAAGTGAAGGCCGCGCGCCGTCCCGCCTGAGCAAGAGCAGGAATGGAACCCGTCGTGGAACCTTATCGCTCGCCGATATACGCAAGCATTCGCGCCTTTAGTCCGGGCCGCGACGCCGACCGTACCAGCTCGGCGAGGTCGCGGTCGTCATCCTCGGTGCCCAGCACGTTGTAGAGGTGCGTCTGGGTCTCGCGGTCCAGCAGTCTCGCGACACGGCGCGCATCCGCGAGCAGGTCTGCTTTCGCCTGCGCGTCGACAGCCTTCGCGACAAGCCCGATACGCACCGCTTCCTCGGCAACGATCGTGCGTGTCTCCTCCAGTATTTCCCGCGCCCGGGCATGCCCAACGACGGCACCGAAGCGCCGCGTACCGAGCACAAGCCCAAATCGCAGACCGGGCATCCGGAACGTTGCATCCGCGGTGCAGAAGCGCCTGCGGCACACGGCAAACAGGTCGACGCCCGCCCCGAAATTGGGACCCTGTGCGAACGCGACCGTCAGACAGGGCGACGACGCAACCAGTTGCAGGAGTGTTTCGATCCGGACCAGCCGCATCAGGAGGTCTGCATCGGATTCCCGGTCAAGCTCCCCCTGATCCAATCCTGCGCTGAAGTTCTTGCCGTTTCCCATGAACACCAGCAAGCGCGCGCCTCCGTCATGGGCTTCGCGGATTTGCTCGATGAGGGTCTCGACCACTTCTGTGTTCAGGGCGTTCATCTTGTCGGGACGGTTGAAGGTGAAGGTCCAGCAATCGTCGTCCCTGTTGATCTCAATCAGTTCGTTCATGACGTTTCGTGCGAAAGCGACGCCCTCAATTCCCCGACGATTTCCGCTGTGTGCTCCCCCAACGCGGGCGGTGCCCGACGTATCGGCAGGCCCTGACCGGAGCGCCGGATCGGCGAGGCGAAAGTGCGTGTTGGGGTCCCGTTGGGAAGCGTGAGCGGCTGAACCCACCCCATATGCTCCACCTGTGGATCGGCGAGCACATCCGAATACCGGTTGATGGGTGCGCATGGCACACCTGCTTCCCGAAAACGGTCAAGCCACTCACTCGCATCACCGGCAACAAATTCCGCCTCAAGCATTTCTCTAAGGACGACCTGGTGGCGCGCGCGGTCGGTTGTCGTTCCGAATCGGGCATCGTCAAGCCATTCCGAGTGCCCTATGACCCGGCAGACGCTCGCCCACAGTGCGTTGTTTCCCGCGGCCATCCCGAAGTAGCCGTCGCGGCAGCGGAAAACCTGGTAGGGCGCATTGCGCGGGTGTGCGGAACCCATCTTGACGGGATCGCGTCCGCTCCCGAAAAACTCTGAGGTCTGCAATGCAGCAATGCCAAGCGTCGCGCCAAGCATCGATATGTCGATATGCGTGCCCACACCGGTTCGTTGCACCTGTCGCAACTCCGCTGCAATCGTGAAAGCGGCGTAGAGTCCGGCGGAAAAGTCGGCAAGGGGTACACCGCATTTGACGGGCGCCCCCCCCTCCTCGCCAGTAATGCTCATGATTCCGCTCATGGCCTGCATCGTCAGATCGAACCCGCCCTCCTGCGAACGCGGGCCTGTTTGACCGTATGCGGAAATCGAGCAGTAAAGCAGACGCGGATTGAGACTTCTGAGCGTCGTGTAGCCAAGACCGAGTCGATCCATCACGCCCGGGCGGTTGTTTTCGATCACCACGTCGGCTTCGCTCGTCAGGGTCCGCGCGACGTCCCGATCGCCAGCGACTTTCAGATTCAGTGCCACCGAGCGTTTATTGCGGTTCAGCGACGCGAAGTTCTCGCTGAAGCCGTCGCTCAACGGAGGCCATGCCCGCAGGGTGTCTCCCCCTTCCGGATGTTCGAGCTTGATGACATCGGCCCCCATGTCGGCAAGCAGCATCCCGCAGAATGGCCCGGCGGCGACGTTACAGATTTCGATGACTCGCACGCCATCGAGCGCGAGGTGATCGGTCATGTTTTTCCTCTTCAGTGGATTGGAAGTCAAACACCGGCCCACGTCGGGACGACCAGCAGATAGACCAGACCGAGCAATGTGCCGGCCGTCAGGAAAATCACGAGCGTAAAGCCCAGGACGCGCTGCACACCGACACCGGCGATAGCGACAACGGGAATCGCCCAGAACGGCTGCAGCAGACTGCCGGCCATCTCGCCCGCCGCGATGGCCATCGACGTGCCGGGAAGGGAGGCGCCAAGCTGCATCGCGGCGGGGATCGTGAACGGGCCCTGCACTGCCCAGTGGCCTCCGCCGCTCGGAATGAACAGCGTGATCACGCCAGATGCGAGGTAACTGAGAAACGGCAGCGTCGTTCCTGACGCAACGTGGATGTAGGCGTGTGCGACGGTCTCGTCGAGGCCCGTTGCGCCCATGATCCCCATGATTCCGCCATAAAACGGGTACTGAAGCAACATCGGCCCCGTGACTTTGGCCGCCTCCGTCACCGCGGTCACATACCGGCGCGGGCTGCCGTGCAGGCACAGCCCGGCAAGCAGGAAGATGAAGATGACGGTATTGATGTCGAGACTCACGCCATGATGCATCCATTGCGATGCCAGGTAGGCCGCGCCGGCGAGGACGAAAATGAGCGCACAGACGCGTGAGCGCTCGAGCGCACCCGCGAACGTTCCTGCTCGCGAATCGCTCACCTGCTCGATCTTGTGCTCTTGCGCCTCCAGAAGATCGACATCGGCAGCGATGATGTCCTTTTCCGCTGGTCGCATCAGGATGAAGACCACAGGGATGAGGACCATGGCGACGGCGCCCGCCAGCAGGTTCCATCCCGAGAACACCGTGTGCGACAACGGGACCGCAAGGTGGGTATGTTGTTCCACGATATTCAACGGGTTACCGGGCGATGCGATCGACAAGGCGATCGAACTCGACATGCCGGTGAATGCCCACAACACCCATGAGCTGTATGCCGCCGCCACGAGCCAGGCGAAATCCACCCGTACCCGCCTTGCAACCTGTTTGGACAGGAGTGCGCCGACGACAAGGCCGAACCCCCAGTTCAGGAACGTCGCAACGGCGCCGACGCCGAACACCAGCAGCACCGCCGAACATGGACCCACCGCAAGCCGGCTCACATTTCGCAGCCCTGCCTTGATCAATGGCGCGCTTGCCAGTGCATACCCGGTGACCAGGACCAGCACCATCTGGAAGGCAAACGTGAAGATGCCGAAGATGCCCTTGTACCAGCCGGAGAGAATCACGTCCGGCGCACCTTTCGGTGCAAAGGCCGCCGCCAACGCTGCGACAAGCGCCGTCAGCAGAATGACGATCACGAACGGGTCAGGCATCACCCGTTCAAAAACGTATACGCAGGACGACACGGCACGTTGCAGCAAGGTCTTGTCGTTACTCGCCACATCTGGAGCAGTCTGCCGCGGCCGCACGCCCAGCGGCGAAGTATCATGGGTTTCCACAATGTGTCTCCTGAATTATGGGTCGGTGTTTCAACCAGGGGCTGCCTGCCGTACCGGGGCCTTGAACTTATGGTTTGAATTCCGGCAGCCGCCTGTCGGCGTTCTATGCCATCGCCGATTCCGTGTCGGGCGATGTCTGACCGATCGGGACAATCTGGGGGTCGCGTTCCTTGCGCTGCAGAGCCATCAGGATCTGGCGTGCCCGACGCAATGCCTTGTCGGTCTTGAGGAAGAGTTCCGAATACCCGTCGTCGGGAAACTCCATCATGCGTTGCTGACGTTCGAGCGCCCATTGATCCTGTGCGACGACGGCCGGGAACATCTCCGCTACCTTCCGGGCCGTGGGCACGTTCGGATCACTCAGCGTGGTATGCCAGCCTTTGCACGACGCATTCCACCGCCAGACCAGATTGCGCTCGTCGACGGGCAGATGCAGGTGCAAAAGCGTATAGCCGCGCTCCTTGTCCGTGCCCAGCTCCCCTTCCGGCGCGACGCGCATCACAACACGCGTGAGGCCGGGGCTCACCATGCAATGCGTGTGAATGCGCTCGACCGTGTCGTACAGGAACCATTCCTTGAGATACCGGGGCTGCCTGTAGCCGTGCACGTGGCGCGTGGTACGTACAAAGGTATGCCCCTCGCTTTCACCCTCCTCCAGTTCCACCGGAATCTTGCTGTTTTCCTTGTCGCCGATGTTGCCGTCGTGCAGCGGATAGAAATGCGTGATATCCAGCAGATTTTCGATCAGCAGCAGGTAATTGGCCGGCACGTGCAGAGGCTCGGGTGCGCCGATCGACAGATTGTCCGGGTCGGTGATTTCAGGCGTGCGGGGCGGATCGAAGCGCTGCGCACCGGCGGGATTGCCGGGCCACACCCAGACGACGCCATCCTGTTCGCGCACGGGAACCGCACTCAGACGCGCTCGAGGAGGAATGGGTTTGTCCGGTGCTGACGGAATCGCGACACATCGGCCGGAAGTGTCGTAGCACAAGCCGTGATAAGCGCACTCAAGCTGGCCATTGTCGAGCAGCTTGCTCTGCGACAGTGGAAAACGCTTGTGACAGCAACGGTCGTCGAAGGCCGCGACTTCCCCGCTATCCGCACGCCACATGACGATTGGACGGTTGACGATCTTATGGCCCTGTAATTGCCCCGCGGGAAACTCCGGCGAAAATCCAATCGGATACCAGCAATCCTTCACGTATTCGAACGTACTCATGGCGAGGATCCTCTCGAGATGAATGGAGACGTCATGCGGCCGGACAGCGAGTTCCGGTCTGCGGTTACGGGGTTGGTCTTTGGTTGCCGACTAGATGTCGAGTACCAGAGTCTGACTCTTCGCACGGGAACAACAGATCATCACGAACGCTTCCCGATCTTCGTCGTCCAGCACCGTGTCGCGATGCAGCGGCTCGCCTGCGAGATAACGCGTCATGCAGGTCCCGCAGTAACCTTCGCGACACGATGTGTCGACGTCGACGCCGTGGCTTCGGAGCACGTCGACAATCGACTCGCCTGGATGTACGGTGAATGTCTTGTGCGAGCGGCGCAGCTCGACGTCGAACGGGGCGTCTTCGTCGCCATCGCCATCCGGGATATCGTTCGGACGGGAACGCGTTGCGGCACCTGCGGAGAACCGTTCGCAGTGCCGCGCCGCAGGAGGCCAATGTGCACTGGCGGCTTCGATGGCATCCATCAGGCGGCCGGGGCCGCAATAGTAAAGATGCGTGCCGGGCAAATATTCCTTGAGCGTCGAGACAAGGTCGAGGCCATTACGCGGATCACCCTGGTCGAAATGAACCGATACGTCGCCGCGCTCGACGAGCGGCTGCAGTTCGTCGAGAAATGCTGCACGCTGTGCAGAGCGCGCACAGTAGTACAGATGAAACGACTCCCCGCGGCGCTGCACCTCGGAAATCATCGCCACGATCGGCGTGATGCCGATGCCTCCAGCGATGAAGACATGTCGGCGAGCCGAGGTCGAGAGCGCGAAATGGTTGCGTGGCCGCGAAATCTTCAGTTTCTGACCGGCACGCAGTTCGTCATGCATGGCCATCGAGCCCCCGCGACCCTGTCGATCACGTAATACTGCGACCACATAGCGATCGCGTTCGATGGGCGAATTGCAAAGCGAATACTGGCGAACCATCCGGCCGGAAAGATGTACATCGATATGCGAGCCGGCGGTGAACCCGGGCAGGGGTTGACCATCGGCGCTGACGAATTCGAACGCGTTGATATCGTCGGCAAGGGCCGTAATCGACCTCAGACAGACTTCAAGCTTCCGGAGCCGCACGTCGCCATGACGAGCGGGGGCCTCCTCTCGCGTGAGGACCGCATCCATGTCTTCCTCCTTGTCTCGCAGCGATAGTCATTGACGGGGCCGGCTTGCGGACCCGCACGCTGCGCTTGTGAGGAAAGATTAGGCTCGCGGACACATGAACTCAAACGACTATTTTGCGGAGAAAAACATCAAGGAACTTGATGTTACGTTGCGCAGCGCACAAATCCCGCCGGTTTGTTTCGTTA
Organism: Trinickia mobilis; assembly: GCF_017315705.1. Taxonomy (GTDB): domain Bacteria; phylum Pseudomonadota; class Gammaproteobacteria; order Burkholderiales; family Burkholderiaceae; genus Trinickia_A; species Trinickia_A mobilis. The sequence continues at coordinate 14,028 of NZ_JAFLRF010000051.1, forward strand.
TACGAATCCGTTAGGCACCTTCGATGCGCTCGAAGTCGCTGACCTTTCGCGCCAGTTCGGCGATCGCCCTGGCGAGAGAGTACGAATGGCCCGCCGCGCAGGCGGCGATGAACTCGACCGGTTCAAGGGGGTTCGTGACTTTGACGACGCGAAGCTTTCCTTGCGCGATCTCTTGTGTGCAAGAGCGCACCGGCAGATAGGAGACACCCAGTCCGGAGGCTGTCATCGACGCCGCCACAGCCACGCTCTTGCAACGCGCGAGGTATCGGCAGCGCACATGTTCGCTCATGAACCAGTCCTCGAGTGCGGCAAAGAGAAATGACGCCTGCTTCATGCCGATGATCGGATATTCAGCAAGCTCGTGCGGACTGTAAGTGCGTTCGTCGAAACCGAGCGAGGGGCTCGCCATCAATTGAAAGTCCACCGTTCCGAGGGACAGTGTGGACAGCTCCGGCATTCTCGTGTGCCCAGGTGCGAGGACAAGCTCGAGCTCAGCCTCGCGCAAGCTCGCCATCAACTCGGCGGTCAACGCCTCTTCAATCTCCAGCCGTACATTCGGATACCGTTCTGCGATCACGGTGATCAGGCGAGGCAACCAGGTTGTCGTAACGAGCTCGGCAACGCCGAAGCGCACCGTTCCCGATACGGCTTCGGGCGCACCGATACGGTGTTCGAGTTCGGTCGACAGGTCGAGGATTCGACTTGCGTAGTCCATCAGATCTCGCCCCTTGGGCGTGAGTCGCGCGGTACGATGTGTCCGGTCAAAAAGCTCGACACCCAGGGTTCGCTCCAGTTCACGAAGCCGCATCGAGACGGCCGACTGCGTCGCGTATAGACGCTCGGCGGCAGCCGAGAAGCTGCCTAGCTTGACGGTCCAGAAAAACGTCTCCAGTTGCTGAAGAGTCATGGTATCTCCACGTAACCCGCCCACGCAGGCGATTGCGCAAAAACTTAATCAGGGGTCCGGAAGGCATACCCAGTCGAGCGACGATGCCGAGCGTCTAGTTTTCGCTCTCACAGCGCGGCACACGCGCTGGCGATGAGCCCCCGCATCCATTTGTGGGCCACGCTATTGTCGTTACGACGGTGCCAGTAGATGTCCCAGGAGAACGGCTCCGATGGGAACGGTAGCGGGCGTACCGCTATGGGCTCCGATGCAAAAAGTGCCGCAAGTTTGCTGGAAATGACGGCGACCAAGTGGCTTTCCCGCAGGATTGGAGGAACGAGAAGCCAATGCGGAACCTTAGCGACGACCTTGCTGGCATAGTCTTGCTCGGCCAGGACGTTATCGACGGAGCCAACGTCGGTCGGGCTCATCTTGACACGTAGATGGTCCGCATCGAGAAACCGCTCCAGCGTCAGTTCACCTTGGGTAAGTTCATGGTCTGCCCGCATGACGCAAACCATCTCATCCATGAACAGTTTTTCGCTTCGAATATTCGACGCATGCTGCAACCGCATGCTCAGAGCGAAATCCAACTGATCATTCTCGAGCGCCCTGACCGTCCGTTCGGGCGACATATGGAGTACGTCCAGTGTCACCCCCGGCGCGCTTCCCGATAGCGTCGCAAGGATCTGAGGTAAAACCAGACAGCTGACCAGATCGGACATACGTGCGGTGAACTCGCGTTGCGCCGTCGCCGGATCGAAGCTGACATCGCTCGACATCAGCCTTTCTGTCTGTCGAAGTATCCGGCTGACGGACTCCCCAAGCTCGACTGCCCGCGGTGTCGGCTCCATCGTGTTACCCGCCCGGATGAAAAGGTCGTCCTCGAACAGAAGGCGAAGTCTGGCGAGCGCATTGCTCATTGCCGGCTGGGTCATGGGAATTCTGAGCGCTGCGCGTGTTACGTGCCGCTCCCGCATCAACGCATCGAAGATAACCAGCAGATTCAGGTTAACAGAGCGAAGGTTCATGGCGAGTCGACCCTGCCGTGGAGACGGTACACCGTATATCAGTAGCCACAGTTCGTCGTCAATGATTGGCTTGCCCATCTCCTCGATGCCGTCGTTACGACCATCGAAGTTGGCAGCGGTTGAATAAGTTGACAGGAGCGAGATTAGGCTAACGGCATATGTTTCCGCAAGCGCATAATGTTCATAATTAACATTCCACATCGGAATTAATTGGACGCGTGACGTGCCCGCGGGTAAAAAAAACGTGCGGGACGGCGCGGCATCCTCGCGCGAGAGATCGAGCCAAGGTTCGAGCGATTGGAGGTCATCGACCATAATTCCAATCTGTCATGTTTACGATGACAAACATTCGTTTGCAGAAATATGCCTGCCAGCTTACTCTCACGTCTCGACGCGCACCAGTCTCTTCTGGAAGGTCGCGGCTCTAACACCGATGGCTTGCCGCCATCCACGGAGATAGGGATGCCACTCGTACGAATCAATCTGTCAAGAGATGCGTCACCGGAAGTCGTCCGTGTCGTCAGCGACACGGTCTATGAAGCAATGGTCGACGCGTTCGGCAACGGCGAGATGCAGTACGCGCCGAAGGAATAAATATGCCGAACCAAACACAACCCAACGACAGCCGCGCGTGGACGCGGGGCGACCTCGTCCTGCTAGTCGTCACGACATCGGTCTGCGTCCTGGTAGTGCTTGATGCCAACATGGTGGCTCTTTCGCTTCCATCCATATCGCGTGACTTTGGCACGGCATTTGATCAGTTGGAGTGGGTGATCAGCGCCTACCTGATCACGTTCACCTCATGCATGCTACCCGCGGGCGGCTTCGCGGACCGGTTTGGCCGTCGCACCGTCCTGCTTTCCGGACTTGTCGTCTTTACGGTTGCCTCAATTGGCTGCGGGACGGCCCACAGTCCCACGACGCTTGATGCCTGGCGTGCCGTCCAGGGCATCGGTGCGGCGTTTCAGCTCACGTCCGCCCTCTCGATCATCGGCAACGCATTTACGGGCACCAGCCTCGCTTCGAAGGCATGGGCGATCTGGGGCACCTGCATTGGCTTGACCACGTGCCTCGCGCCGATCATCGGGGGAGTATTCACGGATGTTTTCGGGTGGCGATCAATCTTCCTGATCAATGGACCACTCGGCATCGTCATTTTCGCGCTCGTGCGCAGCATCGTTCCCGACTCGCGCAGTGCGACCCGGCGCCCGCTCGACATCGCCGGCAGTCTCCTGTTCGCCTGCTCGCTGGGCGTGCTGATCTGGGCGCTGATATCGGCCAACGGCGCCGGGTGGCTTGCACGGCCGACGCTCATCAAATGGGGCGTTGCCTTCGTCAGCTTCGTGGTCTTCCTGCTGGTCGAGCAGCGCCGCGCGCACGCGATGGTGGACCTGAAGCTGTTCCGCAGCGGCGTGTTTAACGCGGGCGTCATCGGAATGTTCGGGTATGCGGCATCCGCTCAGGTTCTGCTGACGCTTTTCCCGCTGTATTTGCAGGTCTGGTTCAATGTGTCACCGCTGCATGGCGGCCTCATGATGTTGCCGTTTGCCGCGCTGATGTTGCTGGGCCCGAGCATCGGGAGCCACATCGGCAGGGGGCGCAGCGTGCACTTTCTGCTTTGCATCGGGTTTGTCATCGTACTGATCGGAAACCTTGCGGCCTCGGCTGTGGCGACGAGCGGGCACTACTGGCCCGTTGCGATCGCGATGTGCGTGATCGGCCTGGGCGGCGGCATCCTGAATGGCACGACCGTGCAGGCAATCATGGAGGTCGCGCCGAAGGAACGTGCGGCCATGGCGTCGGGTCTCGCGTCGGCGACGCGATTCGCGGGCATCGTGATGTCGATCGGCGTTCTCGGTGCGGTGATGTCGCAGCGCGCCCATCTCTTCTTTAGTGACCGCGTGGCTGACACGGGCATCCGCCCGGACATCCTCACAACCTTCATCAACCGCGTCCTGTCCGGCGATGCCGAACATACGTCCGGATTGCTGCCGGATGCGATACACGCTTCGATGTTGCTTGCGGCTCGTACTGCAAGTGCGGTGGGGTTTGCCGATGCGCTGCTCGTCAGCGGAGCAGTGTCGCTGCTGTCCTGCTTGGCGATTGTCGTTCTGACACGGCGGGCACGCGTCGCACGAAGCGCGCAACCCATTTGAGCCTATATGGATACCTTACAAAACATGCGTGTTTTCGTGCGAGTCGTCGAGTCGGGAAGCTTCACGGCGGCGGCCCAGCAGATGGAAGCGACGACGCCCACGGTATCGCGCGCGGTGTCCGATCTGGAAACGCATCTGCGCACGCGGCTCCTCAATCGGTCCACGCGGCGCATCGCGCTGACGGAGGCGGGCCAGCGTTACTTCCAGCAGTGCCGGCAGATCCTTGCACACGTCGAGATGGCCGAAGCCGAAGCGGGCAATGCGTATGCGCGTCCCTCCGGCAAGCTGCACATCCATGCGATGTCGGGCATCGCCCAGCAATATGTCGTGCCGGCCATCAACCAATATCAGCAGCGTTTTCCCGAGGTGTCCGTCAAGCTGACGCTCGCGCAGCGCATTCCTGACCTCCTCGAAGAGGGCTACGATGTCTCGGTGGTCTGCAGCCATCATCTGCCCGACTCGGGACTCGTTTCGGAGCGGCTCGGCAGCGCTTTAAGCATCGCTTGCGCCGCGCCTTCCTATCTTGAACGCCACGGCGTGCCGAGAACGCCGGCCGATCTGCCCAACCACGTCTGCCTGCAGGTCATTACGCCCGGTTTGACCTTCGACAAATGGATTTTCAACGGCCCGCGTGGCGTCGAGAGCCATGAGCTGCCGCGGGCGACATTCCAAGTCAACGGAACGGAAGCCATGGCGGCCGCAGTGCGCGAAGGGATGGGCATCGCAATCCTGCCGACCTTTACGGTCATCGACTGGCTCAGCAGTGGCGAGCTCGTTTGGATCATGCCGGAATATACGTCGCAGCCGCTCAATATCCGCGCACTCTATTCGTCACGCGAATACCTCGACGCGAAGATCCGGACATGGGTCGATTTCTTGCGCGCACAGTTTGCGCCGCTCACCGCCGAGCAGGAGGCGTTGCGGCAATCTGCGCAGATTCAGGACATGGCCGCTGACCTGCCAGTCCCGAGTTGAGTTTTACTCGTCTCGGCGGCGGCCGTCGTCTTGGACCATGTAATAGCGATAATTATTCTTTACGCGTTATCACATACCAACTACAGCCTGCAGCGGCGACTATTCCAAAATAGGTAATGAGCTTTTGCGTCATATTCGCCTATTCAAAAAAACATCACATATTCGCGCTGTTTATAACGGAGTTCACATTATCCATTGGATTGCTCGCCGCTCATTTCCTAAACTTGGCCTCGAAATCCGTCTCGTTTTCCTGAAGGGTGAAGCTTCAAACCGGCGTCAGTTTCATGAATGAATATTACTAAAGCGTCGGCGGAAAAAGCTTGCCAACCCCGCCCACATCATTACGGGATATGAAATTGAAAAAGCTTGTTTATTCTTTTGTTTCATTTGGAATACTAACGGTTCCATCCGTGTCGAACGCTCAATCCGGCGTCACCCTCTATGGCCTCCTCGACGCCGGCGTAGGCTTCATCAAGACCAACACCGGAAGCGAGTACGGTGCCCTCACCGGAAACATACACAACGATCGCTGGGGGATAAAGGGCGTCGAGGACCTAGGCGGCGGACTCAGCACGATATTCGATCTCGAGAACGGGTTCAGCATCATGAACGGCCAGTTAAAGCAAGGAGGCCGCGAGTTCGGACGGCAAGCTTTCATGGGCCTTGCCGACAAGACGTATGGCTCGATAGTACTGGGCCGGCAGTACGATCCGATCGTTGATCTGGTCCAAGGCCTGACAGCTGACCATCCACTTGGAGGCTCTTTTTCGACGCCGGGCGATATCGATAACTACGACAACACGATGCGGATTTCAAACTCGATCAAGTATGTGTCGCCTAACTATGGCGGCCTGACGTTCGAAGGGTTGTATGGACTTTCGGGGATCGCGGGTTCGCCGGGGCAAGGAGCAGCATGGAGCGGAGCCGCTTCCTATGCCAGCGGGCCGGTTGGCGTCGCGGCGGGTTACTTCTACTCCAGCAACGTAAGTGAAGCGCCGTTTCGAAATTCATGGAGCAGCCCGACTGCCGACTCATTATTTGTAAGTCCAATCAACGACGGGTATCAGAGTGCGCATTCAATGGGTATCACGCGTGCTGCCGCACAGTACGTACTCGACAAGTTGACCGTAGGCACGTCTTATAGCAACGTACAACTGAAGGCCGACGGCCAGTCCAAGTTCGTCTCCAACGAACATTGGAATATCGGCAACGTCTTTGCAAGCTACCACCTTACCTCGCAAACGCTTCTCGGTCTCGGCTACACCTGTACGCATGCCAGCGGCGACACGTCCGCCACATACCACCAGGCGAACGTCGGCGCGACCTACAGCCTCTCTCGCCGAACCGAACTTTATGGTGTTGCAGCGTATCAGCATGCGAGTGGGACCCAGCGCACAGCGGCCGGCGGAACGCGTCAAGCGCAAGCGTCTATCGGTTCTTATGGAATAGCCGGCGGTGCAACGCAGGAAGTCTTGATTTTCGGCGTGCTTCATCGGTTTTAGTGCTGCTGACCGGGCCGGCTCCGCTGCGCCGGGCGCCGCCAATGCGTCACTTTGATTCGCAAATTCCGCGCTCGTGGCCATTCACAGGCTGCAGTAGCGTATATCGGGACGCGTCGCCGTCGAATTCAGCATCGACTCTTTGTCGATAACCCGATCGAACGCACCGGGTGTAATCCGTCTTGTCCGGATAGTTACGGATAGCGAAAGACGGTTTATTAAAAAACTCCATTTATCTCCATTGGCTTAATGTCTACCATTGACTGCATGGCACTGCTGTGCTGTTTTGTTTTAGCGAGGCGTGCTTTCTGGCCACGCTTTTCCTACGCCGTCTGTCTTTTATGAGGATTACTAAAGTGAAGCACGCGTTACTCGCTGCCCTTGTTTCCGGCTCGGTTTTCATTTCGGCTTGTGCGAGCGCGCTGCCGCCCCAAGCAGCCGGCAACGGCGTCTCGCAAGCCGCCCAGACCGCTGCCGCGGATCCGGCCGGCCAATCGGCGAACCCGTCCGACCCGCCGGCCACCGCGAAGACACGCGCCGAGGTCTATCAGGAACTGGTGAGAGCTGAGCGTGATGGCCAGCTCGCCAATCTGAACTCGACTATCTACGCACATCCGTAACGCTTTGTTCCGTCAGTACCGGGAGTTCAATCACGCGGGTGGTCCCCGACCCGCGCGATTCGTCTCCATGCAGCCATGCGCGCATCACCATTTGGCGATAGGTGCCGGAACATCTCTCGCACGAAACGTCAGGCAATGCGGATGTACTGACAACTTTCCCAACAGTGACGACCAGCTAATGAAATAACCCGGGGCGAAGTTGTGGGACGGAAAAAGCTTCGATAGGCACCAATCACACCGCTGCCGTTGGCTCGTCTACACATCGAGCGCAGTCCAACGAGCGTTTCTCATCAACGTTGAAAACATCGCAGAACGCCGTGGACTTCAACGCAGCTGGTCTGCATATCTGGAATTTTTATGGTCGGTATTGTTCGTATCGCTCTCAACAGGCCGTATACATTCGTCGTGCTGGCGATCTTCATTCTCATCATCGGGCCGCTTGCCGCCTTGAGAACGCCCACCGATATCTTTCCCGACATCAAGATCCCGGTCGTCGCCGTGATCTGGCAATACACGGGGCTGCCGCCGGATCAGATGGAAGGGCGCATGATGTCGCCGTTCGAACGCATCTTGACGACGACTGTCAACGACGTCGAACACATCGAAGGCAAATCGATTACAGGCTATGGCGTCGTCAAGATCTTCTTTCAGCCGGGCGCGGACATCCGCACCGCGAATGCGCAAGTCACGTCGGTCGCTCAGGTCATCCTCAAGCAGTTGCCGCCGGGCGCCACGCCGCCGCTCATCATCAGCTACAGCGCGTCGACGGTCCCCATCATCCAGCTCGCACTTTCCGGCAATGGCCTCACGGAGCAGAACCTCGCCGACCTCGGCCTGAATCAGCTGCGGCCGGTTCTCACCACGGTGCAAGGCGCGGCGCTGCCCTACCCCTATGGCGGCAAGTCGCGCCAGGTCCAGATCAATGTGAAGCCGTCTGAGCTGCAGGCACGCGGACTCTCCGCCGAGGACGTCGCCGCTGCGCTGGCCGCGCAGAACCTGATCACGCCGGTCGGCACGGAGAAAGTGGGCGATTACGAGTACACGGTCCAGTTGAACGACGCGCCCTCGTCCATCGCTGCGATCGCCGGCATGCCGATCAAGACGGCGAACGGCACCACGGTGTATATGCGCGACGTCGCCGACGTGACCGACGGCAGCCCGCCGCAGACGAACATCGTGCACGTCGACGGCAAGCGCTCGGTGCTGCTCACCGTCCTCAAGAACGGCTCGGCCTCGACGCTCGCCATCATCGCGGGGATCCGGCAGAAAGTCGCCGATGCGAAGGCCTCGCTGCCCGCCAACCTGCGCATCGATGCGATCGGCGATCAATCGATCTTCGTTCGCTCGGCAATTTCCGGCGTCGCGCGCGAAGGCCTGATCGCCGCGGTGCTGACGAGCCTGATGATCCTGCTGTTCCTCGGCAGCTGGCGCTCGACGCTCATCATCGCCACCTCCATTCCGCTCGCGGTGCTCGGCTCGATCGCCACGCTCTCGGCGCTCGGCGAGACGCTGAACATCATGACGCTGGGCGGCCTCGCGCTTGCGGTAGGGATTCTCGTCGACGACGCGACGGTGACGATCGAGAACATCAACTGGCATCTGGAGCAAGGCAAGGCAGTCGAGACGGCGATCCTCGACGGCGCCGCGCAAATCGTCACGCCCGCCTTCGTCTCGCTGCTTTGCATCTGCATCGTGTTCGTGCCGATGTTCTTTCTCGACGGCGTGGCGAAGTTCCTGTTCGTGCCGATGGCGGAGGCGGTGATCTTCGCGATGGTGTCGTCGTTCATCCTGTCGCGCACGCTCGTGCCGACCATGGCGAAGTACCTGCTCAAGCCTCACGCGCACGGCGAGGATCGCGCGCCGAGCGCCAACCCGCTCGCGCGCTTCCAGCGCGGCTTCGAAGCGCGGTTCGAACGCATTCGCACGAACTACAGTGCGATCCTCGAAGTGACCTTGACGCATCGCCGCGGCTTCGTCGTGGGCTTCTTCGCGTTCGCGCTGCTCTCGTTCGCGCTGGTGCCGATGCTCGGCCGCAACTTCTTTCCCGACGTCGACGCCGGCCAGATCCTGTTGCACGTGCGGGCGCCGGTCGGAACGCGTGTCGAAAAGACCGCGGAAATCTTCGCGGCCGCGGAAAAGCAGATTCGGGCGACGATCCCCCCCTCCGAGCTCGACTCGATCGTCGACAACATGGGCATTTCGATCAGCGGCCTGAACACCGCCTATAACAACACCGGCACGGTGGGCTCGCAAGACGGCGATATCCAGATCGCGCTCAAGGAAGGCCACCATCCCACCGCCGGATACGTCCGCAAGCTGCGCGAAACCCTGCCACAAGCGTTTCCGGGCGTGACGTTCTCGTTCCCGCCCGCGGACATCGTCAGCCAGATCCTGAACTTCGGCTCGCCCGCGCCGATCGCGCTGCAGGTGCGCGGCAGCCACCTGCCCGCCGACTTCGCGTACGCGAACCAGCTGCTGCGGCAGATCCGCCGCGTGCCCGGCGTCGTCGACGCGCGCCTCCAGGAATCGCAGGCCAATCCCCAGTTCGATGTCGACGTCGACCGGACCCAGGCGCAGCTCCAGGGCGTGACCGAGCGCGATGTGACGAACAGCCTCGTGGTCCACATGGCGGGCTCGGGCCAGGTCGCGCCCACGTACTGGCTCAACCAGGCCAACGGCGTCGAATATCCGATCGTGCTGCAAACGCCGCAGTACGGCCTCGATACGCTTTCCTCGCTCGCCAACCTGCCGCTCAGCGGCGGCGCGGCGGCCAACGACGGGCAGGTCCTCGGCGGCCTCGCCACGATCCGCCGCACGTCGAGCAACGCCGTCGTCGACGACTACAACATCGCGCCGATGGTCGAGATTTTCGCGACGACGCAGGGCCGCGACCTGGGCGCGGTGGCGTCCGACATCCGGCACATCGTGGCCGCCAACGCCAAGGATGCGCCGAAAGGGTCGAAGGTCGTCCTGCTCGGCCAGATCCAGACGATGAACAGCGCGTTCAGCGGCATGCTCTTCGGCCTGCTGGGCGCCGTCGTGCTGATCTACCTGCTCATCGTCGTCAACTTCCAGTCGTGGGCCGATCCGCTCGTGATCGTCACCGCGCTGCCCGGCGCCTTGGCCGGCATCGTCTGGATGCTGTTCGCGACGCACACCACGATGTCGGTGCCTGCGTTGACCGGCGCCATCATGTGCATGGGCGTCTCCACGGCCAACTCGATTCTCGTCGTGAGCTTTTGCCGTGAACGCCTGGCCGAGCACGGCGACGCGTTCAAGGCCGCGCTCGAAGCCGGCGCCACACGCTTTCGTCCGGTGCTGATGACGGCGCTCTCGATGATCATCGGCATGGCGCCGATGGCGCTGAGCCTTGGCGAAGGCGGCGAGCAAAACGCGCCGCTGGGCCGCGCCGTGATCGGCGGCCTCCTGTTCGCCACGACCGCCACGCTGTTCCTGGTGCCGGCCGTGTTTTGCATGATCCATTCCCGCCGGGGTCGCACGTCGACCTCCACACCGATTTCTCGAGGTCCCGCCCATGTCGTCTGAACCGACACCACGCTCGTCACTTCCCCAACGCCAGCTGTCGATCGCCGGGATAGCGGGAGCCATCGTTGCCGTCGTCATCGTGGCCGCCGGCGTCACCGTGCGTGTGACCGACGCGCGCCGGCTCAAGAACTGGACCGAGGCCGAGGCGATTCCGACCGTGACCGTCATCGCGCCGGCGCAGCCGGCATCGGGCGGCATGCTCGACCTGCCCGGACGCCTGGAGGCGTTCACGAGCGCCCCCATCTATGCGCGCGTGAGCGGCTACTTGAAATCGTGGCGCGTCGATATCGGCGATCGCGTAAAGGCGGGCGAGGAGCTTGCCATTATCGATACGCCGGAGCTCGACCAGCAGTTGAACCAGGCGAAGGCCGATCTCGCCAGTGCTCAAGCCGACGCGTCCCTGGCCAAGACGAGCGCCGAGCGCTGGCAAGCGCTGCTGGCCTCCGATTCCGTGTCCCGCCAGGAGGTGGACGACCGCACGCAAGACTACGCAGCCAAGAAGGCTCGCGTCATCTCGGCGCAGGCTAACGTCGACCGGCTCGTCGCGACGAAGGCCTTCGCGAAGATCGTCGCGCCGTTCGACGGCGTGATTACCGCGCGCAATACCGATATCGGCGCGTTGATCAATGCCGGCAGCGGCAGCGAAGCGCAGCTCTTTTCGGTATCGAGCGTGGACAAGTTGCGCGTCTACGTGCACGTGCCGCAAGACTACGCGCCGATGGTCAAGCCCGGCGACACCGCGGCGTTCACCGTCCCCGAATTCCCAGGCAAGCGCTTCGCGGCGCAAGTCGTCGGCCTCGCCGACTCGGTCAACGCAGCATCGGGTACGACGCTCGTGCAGCTGATGGTCGACAATCCCGGCCATCTGCTGCTGCCGGGCAGCTTCGTCAATCTGCACTTCGCACTGCCGGTGCGCGCGGGCACGTTGCGCGTGCCGGCGAGCACGCTGATATTCGACGATCACGGGCTGCGCCTCGCGACCGTCGACGACCACGATGAAGTTCATTTCAAGCCCGTGGCGATCGAGCAGGATCTCGGCAACGCGGTCCAGATCGGCTCGGGACTCGCGGCAAGCGATCGCGTCATCGATACGCCGCCCGACGGCCTCGCCGAGGGCGATCACGTTCACGTAGCCAGCGCGGCGGGCAAGGCGGCGCATCATGGCTAAGCTCGCCACATTCGCCTTGCTGGCGGGCACCGCAGCGCTGAGCGCCTGCTCGCTGGCGCCTCGTTACACCGTGCCCGAGGTGCCCGTGGCGCAGGCGTACCGCACGCAAGAGCCGTGGACTGCGGCCTCCCCCGCCGACCGGCTCGATCGTGCGGGATGGTGGAAGCTCTATGGCGAGCCCCAGCTCGACGACCTCGAACAACGGCTGATCGCCAACAATCACGACCTGCGCGCCGCGTACTTTCACTACGTGCAGTCTCAGGCGTTCGTCAAGCAGGTCAGCTCGCAGCTTTATCCTCAAGTGTCGACAGCGGGCAACGCGCAGCGCGCTCGCGAATCCGACACGCGCCCGTTGCGCGGCGCGACCGCGCCGACGGACTACAACTCGGTGACGCTCGGCGCCGAGGTCGACTATGAAGTCGATCTGTGGGGACGGGTTCGCGATTCCATCGCCGCAGGCAAGGACGAAAGCGAAGCGACGAAAGCCGACCTCGCTTCGACGCAATTGAGTCTTGAAGTCGAACTGGCGCGCAGCTACCTCGACCTGCGCAGCTTCGACCAGCAAATCCACCTTCTCGAAGGCACCGCGCAGGCCTACCAGAAAGCGCTCGACCTGACTCGCACGCTGCACGACGGCGGCGTGACGTCGGGCCTCGACGTGGCCCGCGCGAAGACGCAACTGTCGTCCGCGCAGTCGGACCTTACGCAGGTGGAGGCCAAGCGCGCGCTGGTCGAGCACGCGATCGCCGCGTTGGTGGGCGCGCCGGCATCGGACTTCCGGATCGCGCCCAGCGTCGATCCGGTCGCGTTGCCCGCGATTCCGGTCGGCGTGCCTTCGGCGTTGCTGCAGCGCCGCCCCGATGTCGCCGCCGCCGAGCGGCGCGTGGCAGAGGCTAATGCGGAGATCGGCGTCGCGCGTACGGCGTACTTCCCGTCGCTTACGTTGAGCGCCCAAGGCGGCGTGCAGAGTTCGGTGTATGCGGATTTGCTCAGCGCGCCAAGCTCGTTCTGGGCGATCGGACCGACGCTTGCGGTGTATCTCTTCGACGGCGGCAAGCGGCGAGCCCAAGTCGAGTCCGCCAAGGCGGCAAAATCGGAGGCAGCCGAACGCTACCGGAGCGTGGTGCTCGCCTCCTTCAAGCAAGTCGAAGACGACTTGACGCTGCTCACCGAACTGGGCACCGCGACCGCTCAGCAACAAGACGCCGCCAGTGCCGCCGATCTCTCGGTCAATCTCGCGCTCTCGCGCTACCGGCGCGGCGCGGTCAGCTATCTGGACGTCGTCGAGGCGCAATCCGCCGCGCTCGAATCGGAACGCAGCGTGATCGAGATCCGGACTCAGCAGCTCGACGCGAACGTGGACCTCATTCGCGCACTCGGCGGCGGCTGGACTGACGACACGCTCAATTCTGCGCGGGCGCCGGATCCCGTCAGCAAGACATTGCCGGATACGCCAGGGGCAGGATGATAGGGAAGACGGTGCGTCTCTTTCATCCCGCCCCTACGGCAAGATCGCGTGCTGCGACTGCTGCCGCGGATCGTGCATGGCAGCGCTCGACCACCCTCCCCCCAGATCGCCGATCAGCGACGCCGCGTCGAGCAGCCTTTGCTGCCGCACATTCAGCGCGCTTTGCTCGTCGTTCAACTGCGTGGTCTGCGCGACCGCGACAGTCGTGTAGTCGACCGTGCCCGCCTGGTATTCGTTGAGCGCGATTTCCGTGCCGCGTTTCGCGTCGCGCACGGCGGCGGCGAGCACATCGGCCTGCTGGGACAGAATGCGCAAGCCGGCGAGGTCGTTCTCGACGTTCTCGAACGCGGTGAGCACGGTGCCGCGATAGTTCGCCACCGTCGCGTCGTAGGCCGCCTTCGCCGCCGCCACTTCGGCGCTGCGCTCGCCGCCGTCGAACAGCGTCTCGGTCGCGCTGCCGCCGAGCGACCACACGTAGTTGCTGATGTGCAGCAAGCCGTTCAGCGGCGACTGCGTAAAGCCGTCGAGCGCCGACAGCGAGACCGCCGGGTAGTAGGCAGCCACGGCGACGCCGATCGACGCGTTGGCCGCCGCCATCTGACGCTCGGCGACGGCGATGTCGGGCCGGCGTTCGAGGAGCGTCGACGGCACGCCCGCGGGGATCGCGGGCTGCGTCGGCAGCGCGGTGCTGTGCGGGATCGTCAGGTCCTCGGGGTTCTTGCCGACGAGCACCGCAATCGCATGCGCGTTTTGCGCGCGAGCCACGCCGAGCGCGATCAGGCTCGCCTGCGCGTTTTCGAGCTGGGTGCGCGCGGTGATCAGATCGGACGGCGGCACCGTGCCGGCCTTGTCCTGGTCGGCGACGACGCGCAGGTAGCCCGTGTAAGCATCGACGGTGTGCTGCAGGAGGTCGATGTTGGCGTCGGTGATCCGCAGATCGATGACGGCCGTCGCGAGCGCGATCTGCTCGGACAGCGTCGCGTTCGCAAGCGTCGCTTCGCTCGCCTGCGCGGTCGCGGCGCTTTGTTCGATCTGGCGGCGCACGAGGCCCCACAAGTCCGGCGCCCAACTGACGTCGCCTTCGAGCGAGCCCGAATTGTTCACCGGCTGGAAGTTGGAAAGCCGCGAGCTGCTTGCGCTGCTCAGGTTTCCGGTCGGGCTGCGCGCGCGCGTCACCGAGCCGGTGACGCCGATTGCCGGAAAAAGCGCACTGCGCGCCACGCGCACTTCAGCGAGCGCCTGCTGATAGTTCGCGTAGTCGAGGCGCACGGTCTGGTTCGAGACTAAGACGAGCGGTTCGAGTTCATCGAGCAACGGATCGTGAAAGCCGGTCCACCAGTCGCCCTTGGGGCCGGCCGCGGCATCGGGCTCGGCCTCGGTCCATCCTTCGAGCTCCTGATAATGCGCGGGCACGGCAACCTGCGGCCGGTGGTAATTCGGCCCGACCATGCAGCCGCCGAGCAGCAGGGCAACGGCGGCGGCCAGCGGTTTGGATAAGGGTTTCATGATGCCTCCCGCCGGTTCCACGGCAGCGCGGCGCTCCACTTCCCGATCCGGCTGCGCAGGCGATCGAGATAGAGGTAGATCACAGGCGTCGTATACAGCGTAAAGACCTGGCTCAGGATCAAGCCCCCCATCACGGTGACGCCCAGCGGCTGGCGCAGCGACGCCCCCTGTCCGATCCCGACCGCGAGCGGCACGGCGCCGAGCACGGCCGCGGCGGTCGTCATCATGATCGGCCGCAGCCGCACGACGGCGGCTTCGTGGATCGCCTGCTTCGCGTCCCTTCCCTGATTGCGCTGCAACTGGATCGCGACGTCGACCATCATGATCCCGTTCTTCTTGACGATGCCGATCAAGAGGATGATGCCGATCAACGCGATCACCGAGAACGGCGTGCCGAGAATCAGCATCGCGAGCGTCGCGCCGATGCCCGCGGAAGGCAGCGTCGAGAGAATCGTGAGCGGGTGAATGGTGTTCTCGTAGAGCACGCCGAGCACGAGGTACACGACGACGAGTGCCGCCAGGATCAGGAGCGGAATCGCGAACATCGACTGTGCAAAGGCTTGCGCAGCGCCCGCGAACGCGCCGTGGATCGACGCGGGCATGCCGATCGCCTGCGCGGCTTTGTCGATCGCGATCTGCGCCTGGCTCAGCGAACCGCCAGTCGGCAGGTTGAACGAAATCGTCCCGGCAACGAGCCCGCTCTGGTGGTTGACCTGCGTCGCCGTGTGGTTGTTGACGTAGGTCGTCATGGCGGGCAGCGGCACCATGCTCTCGGCTGCGGTGCTGTCGGCGCTGCCGCTCGAACTGCCGCCTTTGCTGTTCGAAATGCTGTTGGTGAGCTGATTGGCTTCGGCGTCCGCGTTGAGCGAGTTGGTCTTCGCCGCGCCGGTTTGCGCCGCGCCGACCGCGACCGCCTGCCGGATCGCCGAGACGGTGCCGCCCGGCATCTGCGTCTGCTGCGTGCCGCTCGGGTTGCCCGCCGCGGCGCTCAAGAACACGTTGTCGAGCGTCTGCGGATACTGCCAGTACGCCGGCGCCACTTCCATCACCACGAAGTACTGGTTGAGCGCGTTGTAGATCGTCGAGACCGTGCGCTGGCCGAATGCGTCGTACAGCACGTTGTCGATCTGGTTCGGCTCGAAGCTGTAACGCCGCGCGGTGCTGCGGTTGATGCTGATGTACGTCTGCAGGCCGTTTTGCTGCAGGTCCGAGTTCACGTCGGTCATCTGCGTGCGGTACTTGCCGAGCTCGGTCACGAGACGCGGCACCCATTTGAAGAGCGCGTCGGGGTCGTCGCTCGTCAGCGTGTACTGGTACTCGGCCGCGGATTGCCGCCCGCCGATCCGCAAGTCCTGCTGCGCCTGCAGGAAGAGCCGCGCGCCCGACACGGCGTTGAGCTCCGGCCGCAGCCGGTTGACGACCTCGGCCGCCGAAAGATGGCGCTCGTTGAGCGGCTTCAGTTCGATATAGACGTTCGCGGAGTTGAGCGCGCGGCCGCCGGTAAAGCCCGCGACGGCCGCCACCGCGGGGTCCTTCTGCACGATGTCCTGCAATTGCGCGAGCTTCTTTTGCATCGCGGGGAACGAGATGCTCTGGTCGGCGATGATCTGGCCGATCAGGATGCCGGTGTCCTGCTCGGGAAAGAACGTCGCGGGCAGCAGCTTGAACAGGAACACGTTCGCCACCAGCAGACCGATCAGCACGAGGCCGATCAGCAACGCGTGGTCGAGCACGGCGTGCAGCGAGCGCGAATACGCGTTCTTGAAGCGGTCGAATTGCGCCTCGATCCGCAGCGCCCAGCGCGCTTTCGAATGCCCGGCGCTCTGGCGCGTGAGCACGTAGGCGCACATCGTCGGCGTGACGGTCAGCGAAATCAAGAGCGAAATCAGGATCGCGATCGACAGCGTCACCGCGAACTCGTGAAACAGCAGGCCGACGATGCCCGGCATCAAGAGGATCGGCAGGAACACCGCGATCAGCGACAGGCTCATCGAAATCACCGTGAAGCCCACCTCGGCGCTGCCCTGCAAGGCCGCCTCGCGCGGCGCCATGCCCGCCTCCAGGTGCCGCACGATGTTCTCGAGCACCACCACCGCATCGTCGACGACGAAGCCGGTGCCGATCGTCAGCGCCATCAGCGACAGGTTGTCGATGCTGTAGCCGAGCAGGTACATCGGCCCGAACGTGCCGACGATCGACAGCGGCAGCGCGGTGGCCGGAATCAGCGTCGCGCGCGGCGACAGCAGGAACACGAACACCACGCCGATCACGAGCAGCACGGCGAGAAAGAGCGTGCGCTCGGTATCGCCGACCGAAGAGGCGACCGATTGCGAACGGTCGAGCGCGACGCCCACGCGAATGCTGCTCGGCAGCGCCGCCTCGATGATAGGCAGCCTCGCGCGGATCTGCTGGACCGTCTTCACGACGTTGCCGCCCGGCATCGGATAGACGATCACGAGCACGGACGACTTGCCGTTGTAGAGCCCGGCGTTGCGGATGTTCTCGTTGGAGTCGATGACTTCGGCCACGTCGCCGAGCTTGACCGGCGCGTCGTTGCGGTAGGCGACGATGAGGTCGCGATAGGGCTTGGCGCTGCTGATCTGGTCGTTCGACAAAATCTCGTAGCGCTGGTCGCCCTGGTCGATGTGTCCTTTCGCGCTGTTCGCGTTGGCGGCGGAGATCGCGGCGCGCACGTCTTCGAGGCCGATGCCGTAGCTCGTCAGCTTGCCCGGCTGCAGCTCGACGCGCACGCTCGGCAGCGCGCCGCCGCCGAGCGTGATCTGGCCGACGCCGCTGATCTGCGAGAGCTGCTGCTGAATCACGGAATCGGCCGAGTCGTAGAGCTGGGCCTTGGTCAGCGTGTCCGAGGTGAGCGCGAGGACCATGACCGGCGCGTCCGCCGGGTTGTACTGGCGATAGGTGGGGTTGCTGCGCAGGGTCGTCGGCAAGTCGGCGCGGGCGGCCTGGATCGCCGCTTCGACGTCGCGCGAGGCGCCGTTGATGTCGCGGTTCAGGTCGAACACGACCACGATCAACGACGAACTCGTATAGCTGATCGACGTGAGCTGGTTCACGCCGGCAATGGTCGCGAGGCGCCGCTCGAGCGGCTCGGCCACCGTGGACGCCATGATCTCCGGACTGCCGCCCGCCATGTTCGCCTGCACGACGACGACCGGATAAGCGACGTTGGGCAGCGGCGCGACCGGCAGCCGGAAATAAGCGAGCGCACCCGACAGCGCAATCGCGATCGCCAGCAGCGTGGTCGCGACGGGCCGCCGGATGAAGATCGCCGAGATGTTCACGGCGCCTCCCGCCAGGCCGCCCTAAGGGGCGTAGCAGGGAATTCGCGGAGCATCGCTCCGCGCCTGCGCAGCCGGCCGGCTTTGCAAAGCCGGCCGTGGACGGCGCCAGCCCCCTCGGGGGGCGCTTTGCATGGGACCGGAGTAAGCGCTAAAGCGCTAACTCCGGTCGACAGCGAACGAATGTGAGCGTGGGGGCCCATCACACCTCCCCTGGGCGCGCGCTCGCGCTGCGGCCCCTAAAGCGCTGCGCGAGGCGGTCGAACATCAGGTAGATGACGGGCGTCGTGAAGAGCGTGAGCAGCTGGCTCAAAGTCAGGCCGCCGATGATCGCGAGACCGAGCGGCCGGCGCAGCTCGGAGCCCGTGCCGGTGCCGAGCAGCATCGGCAACGCGCCGAGCATGGCGGCCAGCGTCGTCATCAGGATCGGCCGGAAACGCAGCAGCGACGCCTCGAAGATCGCCTCCCGCGGCGGCTTGCCGTGCACGCGCTCGGCCTCGAGCGCGAAGTCGACCATCATGATCGCGTTCTTCTTGACGATGCCGATCAACAGCACGATGCCGATGATGCCGATCACGTCGAGGTCGCTGCCCGCCATCATCAGCGCGAGCAGCGCGCCGATCCCGGCGGAAGGCAGCGTCGAGAGGATCGTCACCGGATGGATGTAGCTCTCGTAGAGCACGCCGAGCACGATGTACACGGCGGCGAGCGCGGCGATCAGCAGATACACCTCGCTCGAGAGCGAATCCTCGAACGCTTGCGCGGCGCCCTGGAACGCCGATTGGATCGACGGCGGCAGATTCACCGCCTGCTCGGCCTGCCGGATGCGCTCGACCGCCGTGGACAGCGACGCGTCCTTCGCGAGGTTGAAGGAGATCGTCACGGCCGGAAACTGCGCGAGATGGCTGATCACGAGCGGCGAGCGCGTGAGGCTGATCTTCGCGATGCCTTTGAGCGGCACTTGCCCGCTGCTGCTCGTCTGGCTCGGCAGGTAGAGGTTGCCGAGCGAGGCCACGTCGGGCAGCGACTCGGGCTTCGCCACGAGGATCACGCGGTACTGGTCGGACTGCTGGAAGATCGTCGAGACGATGCGCTGGCCGAGCGCGTCGTAGAGCGCGTTGTCGATCGTCGCCGCCGTGATGCCGTAGCGGGCGGCCAGTTGCCGGTTCACTTCGACGTTGACGCTCATGCCGTCGGTATTGAGGTCGCTCTCGACGTCCGTGATCGACGGGATCTGCTTCATCTTCTCGACGAGCGCGGGCACGTATTGGTTGAACGCCTGCTGGTTCGGCCCGCGCAAGACGAACTTGTATTGATTCGGCGAGACCGTCGTGTCGAGCGTCAAATCCTGCTCGGGCTGCAGATAGAGCTTGATGCCGGACACGCCGGCGACTTCGTCCTGCAGGCGCCGCGCGATTTCGAAGGCGGTGAGCGAGCGGTCGTCGCGCGGCTTCAGGTTGATCAGGAAGCGACCGTTGTTCAGCGTCGTGTTGGTGCCGTCGATGCCGACGTAGGACGTGACCGACACGACGTCGGGATCTTTCAGGATCGCGTCGGCGAGCGCGGCCTGGCGCGTAACCATCGTCTTGTAGGACACCGAGTTGTCCGCGACGCTGATCCCCTGGATCACGCCCACGTCCTGCACCGGGAACAGCCCCTTCGGAATGACGGCGTACAGCACCACGGTCAGCACCAGCGTGCCGAGCGCGACGAGCAGCGTGAGCGTCTGGTGTTCGAGCACCCAGCGCAGTCCGAGGTCGTAGGCGTGGAGCGTCTTGTTGAACAGGCCCTCGCTCACGCGCTCGAAGCGGCTCGGATGCCGCTGCGCCTGCGCGCGCAGAATCCGCGCGCACATCATCGGCACGACGGTCAGCGACACCACGGCCGAGATCACGATCGTGACCGCGAGCGTGATCGCGAACTCGCTGAAAAGCCGCCCGATCACGCCGCCCATGAACAACAGCGGAATCAGCACCGCGATAAGCGACACGGTCAGCGACAGGATCGTGAAGCCGATCTGCCCGGCCCCTTCGAGCGCCGCTTCGAGCGGGCTCATGCCCTCCTCCAGATAGCGCACGATGTTCTCGATCATCACGATCGAATCGTCGACCACGAAGCCGGTCGCGATGATCAGCGCCATCAGCGAGAGGTTGTCGATCGAGAAGTTGAGCTCGTACATCACCGCGACCGTGCCGATCAGCGAAACCGGCACCGAGATGCTCGGGATGATCGTCGCCGGCAGGTTGCGCAGGAACACGAAGATCACCGCCACGACCAGCGCGATGGCGAGCAGCAATTCGAAGGCCGCATCCGATACCGACGAGCGGATCACGCCCGTGCTGTCGCCGACGATCGTCACCTGCATCCCCGCGGGCAGCGCGGATTCGAGCACGGGCAATTGCTTCTTGATCTGGTTGACCGTGGCGATCACGTTCGCGCCCGGCTGGCGCTGCACGTTGAGCACGATCGCGGGCGTGCGGTTGTACCAGGCGCCGCGCTCGACATCCTCGGCGGCCTGGCTCACGCGCGCGACGTCGCGCAAGTAGACCGGCGCGCCGTTCTGGTAGGCGACGACCGTGTTCAAGTAGTCGGCGGGGTCGGAGATCTGGTCGTTGGCGTTGATCGTGTAGTCGAGCTCGGGGCCGTCGAAGTTGCCTTTCGGCTGGCTGACGTTGACGTTCGCGAGGAGCGAGCGCAGGTCGTCGATATTGAGGCCGTAGGCGGCGAGCTTTTGCGGGTCGGCCTCGACGCGCACCGCCGGCACATTGCCGCCCGCCGTCGTCACGACGCCTACGCCCGGCACTTCGGAGATTTTCGTGGCGAGGCGGTTGTTCGCCGCGTCCTCCAATTGCGTCAGCGACATCGATTTCGACGTCACCGCGAGCGTCAGGATCGGCTGGTCGGCGGGGTTCACCTTCGCGTAGGTCGGCGGCGCCGGCAGGCCGCTCGGCAGGAAGCTGTTGGCCGCGTTGATCGCCTGCTGGACGTTCTGCTCGGCGATGTCGAGGTTCAGCGACAGATCGAACTGCAGCGTGATGACCGACGCGCCTTCCGAGCTGTACGAAATCATCTGCTGGAGGCCGGGGATCTCGCCGAGCTGCACTTCGAGCGGCGCGGTGACCGTCGTCGCCATCACGTTCGGGCTCGCGCCCGGGTAGAACGTCTGCACCTGGATCGTCGGGTAGTCGACTTGGGGCAGCGACGACACCGGCAGAAAGCGCACGGCGACGAGCCCCACCAGCACGAGCGCGATCATCAACAGCGACGTGGCGACCGGCCGGAGGATGAACAGGCGGGAGATGTTCATCGGCGTGCGCCCCGCGGCTTACGAGGCTTGCGACGCGGCGCCGGCCGCG
>NZ_JAFLRF010000052.1 GCF_017315705.1 Trinickia mobilis
CGCAGAAAAAACTGTGGACACACATGCTGCGCTCTCGACCATCGACAATCTATGTGCGCTTAAATTCGCGCTTACGTTGCGCTGACCGGAACTGGCGTCTTCGCGCAATAACAGGAAGCGACTGGTCCGCAGCAGGTTGCCGAACGCATCGGTCTCGCTCACCGCCAAATGGTCCACATTGAAGTCGATGCCTACGGCACCGAACTTCGCATCGAGTGTAGTCCGCACCGCCGGCTGGCGGTGAAACGACACAAATGCGCGCCAGCCCCGCTCATCGCGATGCAGCCGCCAGCTTAGCGCGGTGTTCGCTTCGAGCGCGGCATCGAGCGCCTCGCGGTCGTAGTGAAACGTGACGCCGTCGATGATGAGATATTTGTCATCGACGGACCAGCGCAAACGGTCAGGTACACGAATCTTCAGCGAGTATGTCCCGTCGCTGGTCTTGCGCAGCTGGCACTCCGAGTTGCCCGCCGTTTCGTCTTTCGACCCGACAAAGAATATCTGGCGCGAACGGCTCGCCCGCCATTCACATAGCCACGCGTCGTGGCTGTTGAACTCCGCGGCATCCGGACGATGCTGTTGCCCGAAGAGCTTGCGGGTGCCGAAGCAGATGCCTGGTACGTTGGCCTCGAGTCGCCGTTCCACCTTCACGAGCTTCGCGTTCAGCCGCGCCAGATGCCGCGCGTTCTGATGCGTCTTGCGGCGCAGCGTTGCTTCGCGCGCCGGCTTCAGACGCAGGCGGTCTGCCGCAATCTCTTCGAGTTGTGCCCGGCGCGCAGCCAGCCGCCTTTCCAGATTCCGGATCCCGCGCAGCAGGCTCCGACGCTCCTCCTTGAGCAGCTCCCGTGTTCCATTGATGAGGCCCTGCAATTCGATGGCCATTGCATTGAACATGCGCGCCGAGATACCGTGCTCGTTGCGAAAGACCGTCTTGTGCGACTTCGTCTTGCCGCCGTTGGCAGCCACGCACGCGTATAGCTTGCGCTTCATCGAGCCGTACAGCCCGGCCATCCGGTCGAGCAACCGGGCGTCGGCCTCTGGCAGTTGCAGCCGGGTCTGCGTGGTCGCCTGCATCAGACCACCAACGCCCGCAGGTTCTTGCGGCTGCGCGAGCCGTACAGACGCGACGAAAAGACCGTCAGGATTTCGACCAGGTCTTCGGTGAGCTGCTGTTCGCGCGAGACGGCAGCCGTAGTGTCGAGGACAACGACCTCGACATGAAAGAACTCGCAGATGCGAAAAAGCAGTTCGCTGCCAAAGCGCAGCAGCCGGTCCGTCGTCACCAGGACCAGACGGGCGACGCGACCGCACAGAATATCCCGCAGCAGTCGCTGGAGCCCCTTCTTGCGGTAGTTCATGCCGCTGCCCAGGTCGGTCACGACCTCGATGTCTGTAAAGCCTGCGTCGACGCAATGCTTCTCGAGTCGCGCGGCCTGAGTTTTGAGTTGTTCAGCTTGGTCGTGCGACGAGACGCGGGCGTAGCAGACCGTCTTGCCGATGGCGCTCAGTCCAACGCCCAAGGTGAGCACGCACCGTATCGTGTTGGTATCGCTGATGTCCGCCGACGGTCCGGCCAAACGGCACCAACCGACCCTGTCGATGCCAGCGCCGCAGCGTGCCCACCGCTACGCCCAGTTCAGCCGCCGCCTAGCCAATTGATAAGAGTCGCATCCGATATCTCCACAAGATATCGGGTAAAGCAACCCTTCTTAAACGCGGTGTGCAAGCTTGTGCCAGCTCAAGGCTTACTGCTAGGTACCCGTCAGCAGGCAAAGAAGGTTGCTACCAAACGAGGAATTCAAGTAATCGACGACAAAATCTAGCTCTCCCTGGAGGCGCCAATAACCAGCGCCCCATCCGGCCGGCTGAATTTAAATATTTATACGCCCGGACTCAGATTCACTAAGCATCTGAATCCAATGAAGATTCCAAAGCCAAACGTCTTACTCCGACAATAGCTGCAATCTGTCCCGTATAAATAATTGGATATTTTTTCAAAAGTATTGAATCCAGGAATCAACCCACTTATTCTGCAATCCAGCCGCGATACAGAGCGCTGGCTTCACAGCGAGCTCGACGAAAGTCGCTATACGAATTGCGCGTCAATTCCTCACGCGTATCAGACACAGCATTCAAGGACCACAGCTATGACTATTGAATTCGATTACAAGAACGCAGATGCCTCGTTTGACGACGAAGACCTGAACGAGGAACTGCTCGCAGACATTCGCCAGCGAGCCGCTGAGCACGGGTCCGCCGCCTCGTACCTGGTATATGCGGCCGACCTGCTTAACGATGATACGGTATATGCGGACGACGATATTTTTGTAGTCACTGCTTTGCCGGGCATGGTTTCGAGCGCTGTAAATCTCAAAGACCCTGATGCGTTTCCCTCGGTAGAAACCGAACTGGATGGCTCCCGAAGTGCGTGCCTTATGCTGGCCAAAGGCAATGTGGCTCTTTCCAGCACGGTCGTGATACGTTCCCGCGCCTTGATGGAAGGTCGACTCCTGGTGTTGTGGTTGTTCGACGACACCGTCGCTCTATGCCAATACGACCTACGCGATGACGTGGTCGATGAGATTGTTATCGCCGGCCGGTGCGCGGAACTGCATGTCCACCTGACCCAGGAGGAGACGGCCGCCTGGCAAAAGGTTGCACGAGAAGCCAAATATGTCGGAGTGTTCGACTTCTTCGACCTGACGAAAGAGGCTGTGCTGTAACGCAAGGCGTTCGGACACTAGTCTTGCAGCCATCAATCAAAGGACACGAAAGAAATGTATTACTGGTCGGAACAGGAAACAAACGCTGAACTGCTTGCTGCTATCCGGAAGCACTTTACCTCCAACTCTGCGCGAACAGCTTATGACGTGCCGCTGTCAGAGTTGTGGGAGCAACCGCAGGTCACGGACGAAAAGTGCATCGTTATCCCGATGCCCGGTACGACCGCCACGGAGATTGATTACGAGGACAAGGGAGTCTCTACACAAGTCCGCCGTCGCGCCGACGGAACGAGTATCGACTGCCTGCTTCTGGCGAGCGGCCGTGTAGCTTTACCGGGGTCTGCTATCGACATCGCTCAGTCGAGTGACTTCGGCCGTATTTTGGTACTGTGGGTCTTCAACGACAAACTGACGCTCTCGGAATATCGATTCGACGAGCAACTATACGAGGACCTTTGGGCCGCGTCGCTGGTTGCCCAAAGTTTTCACCCAATCGAATGGGACGAAGACGAGCCGGATGGTCTTGAGGTCATCGAATATCTCGAATATGTCGCGCCCGTCAAAGTGCCGGCGCAGCAATCTCGCCTCCAGGTCATTCAAAAGGACCCTCAGGTAAGCGCGGACCGGTAAGCGCAACTCCGGGCGCACGTACCGTAGCAATTCAAGGCGGACCACTGGTCCGCCTTTGCCCTCCCAAGCTGGCCAGTACATTACGGCAAAGTTCCGAACGTGATTGTCCTGGTCGGCGCCGGTCAGCGAGCTAGGCATAGCCCTGCTCCACGACCGCATCCCGCTAGTTGAAGGAGACCGGAAAGGCAGCGCTCACTAGTGTCGCCAGATGCCCCGGATCGTGATCGAAGAGTAGCCCACCAACGAGGAGGTATCCCAGCGCACAGACCCCCGTATAGGTAACCACACGCCGCAGCGCATCGTCGAAAGACCGCTCTTCTAGAAAACTGAAGAGCAAAAAGCCGAACGAAAGAAACAGCAGAACGAATCCAAACAGCCCGGACGTGCAACGCATCAATGCATCCATATAGGCGTTCGCACTCTGCGAGGCAACAATGCCGCCTACCCCATACTCCTTGAGTGTCCGCACGAGTGCGCCGAACGCTCCTGCATACTGTGCAGTCGAAGGCAGATATGGTGCCGCGCACGCAACAAGCCAGCATGTGGCGCCGACACCGATGACGTAGAAGGCGTCCCAGATGCGCTTCCATCCGGATCCGGAGATAACCGCGACCAAGGCGATAATCGAAAGGGGGACCCCGAAATACGCCGCCGTGGCCAGAATTGAATTGTAAGCCTCGCCCCACATCGGGTATGTCAATGCCGTGAGAACGACGAGGAGGTTCCACAGGAGTTTGAAGCCTCGCTGAGCAGCCGCCAACTCCTGATTGACGATATTTACATTGTTGTTGTCCCCCTTGATGGAGACATTGTTCTTGGTGACTTTCCACGTGAGGTGAATTGCCTTGACGCTGATGATGCTTGCAACGCTCACGGTCACCAGCCCTTTGAGACTGATCAAATCACTTAACGACATTCGATTTCCTTACTTGCTGTTGGATGCTTTTTCACGAACCTTCGGCAACATCGAATCCTTGTCTCCGCTCCCTTCGGTTCCCCGTTTCCCCAGCATAAAGAGGGGGCGAATTCAGGCCGTTCAACTACGCGTTTTCTTCCCACACCTCCTGATATTTTGTTGATGGCGAGACTGAATAAAAACCGACGCTATACGTGAGACTGCAACCACATTTCAGGAATAAATCATGCTCTCATTCGTAAAGCGCGCGGTAATGCAATTGTTCTGGGATTTCGGTGCATTGCTGTGTCTACTGTCACCGGTCTCGGTGTATCTGACATTTCTGCTCATCTGCGACAGCCTTCGACACGGCTTTGTAATTCCACATCAGGGATTGCTCTTGCTGTGCGGTGTCGGCGGCGCCTCGATACTGACAGCCTTACTCATAATCTGGCTACACCTATTCATCAAGGAGTTCAGAGCGGTAGTTGGGCTGATGTTGAAACGGGGGGAACGCAGCCAATACCACAGGTAGGCTGGAGCGCTGTTGCCCACATCAGCGGAATGCGGGCAACAGCACAGTCGGTTGGCTCAGTCGTATTCTTCGACCAGTGAACTCAACCCGATGGCCTGAGAAGTATCGTAGCCGGCCCTTTGAGCGAACCCGCCCCAATGTACTCGCCCCGTACCCTGGGTCACATGCACTCGTCCACCGCGTCGAACAAACGCGTTGAGCACCATCTTCCGCGGATGGGTGCTGTTGTCAGCCGGTGCCGAAACAAATGCTGTGAACTTCTCAGTGCCCTCTGGCAGTATTGGCCCAATCAGTTCGTTCAGGATGGTGGGCCCGACATTGTTGCGGCTCCCATGATGCGGAATCTGAACGAAGCTGAAACCCTTCAGCGCCAGGTTCGATGATTTTGCGTACGCTACTGCCCAGGAAAGCGCGTTTACGCCGCCATCGCCGGTAAGGAGCATCCGTCGGTTATCGGAAATGTTCGCGTATAGGATTACGCTGCTTTCGTTGCTCGCCGACGTGCGGGAGCCGTCCCGGAGACGCTCCTTGTACCAGCTCTCTTCCACCCACTTTTGAATAGTCTCTGTAACCACTCCAAGAGCCTTCGTAAGAAAATTTTCAGCCGGTTTCTCGATCCACAATCCCGCATCCTCGATGGCGTCCTTGTCTGGATCCGGTGTCTTATCGAACTGCGGCAAAAGATGCAGGTATTGCTCTTTGCTAGGAGACAGGACGCTGAACGGCCCAATTTCAGCCCCCTGGAACGGGTAGTACACGTTTGTGCCAGCCGCGACCGCCAAATCGAGAATCTCGCTGAGGATGTCGTACTCGCCCTTGATGGCCTTCTCGAGTCCATCCGCAGTCCAGTTCTTGCTCGAGAAGAGGTGAATAGCTTCGGGTGCGAGCAACCAGGGGATGTGCATCCAAAGGTTGGCAACCTTGATTTCCTTGAACAGTTCACGCATGCCAGATGCATGATCCGCGTCCGCGTGGGTCAGCACCGCGTGTGCGACCGTGACGTCTTCACCGAATTGCGCACGAAGATGCTTGACAAGGTTCCCACCACTATCAATCGTCCCACCGTCAATAACCATCAGTTCGTAGCTATCTTCCTCGCCATAGCGGACGACGATGCAGTCACCAGCGCGACTCGCGTCGCCTACTGGCAAAAACTCGATTTCGCACTTCATAGGGCTGACTCCCCATTGGTAACGTCCTTTGCGGACTTGGTCGACCTGGATCCCCTCGTTGCCTTGGGTTTCGGGGCGTTGGGTTTCACGTTTGCGGCCGCGTCCGCTGACTTCTTCGCCTGCGCCGCCGTACCCGACTGCTTCTTCGTCGGCAACGAATTCAGCGATTCAAAGAGGCGCTCCGCGTATACATATCCAATCCGCTTTACCTGATCCTCGTTGAAATGCCACCAGAAGAAAAGGAGCGCGACGGATACGACCAGCGTCATACCACCACTCGCACCGGGCGATGCAAGATTCAGAACGTCGAACGCGACCGGATGAAACTGGACAGTCTTGCTGAGTACGAGTCCCAGCATGATTCCGAGAACACACGCGAGCGCCCCGATCGGTCGCATGGCGAACATGTTGCGATGGAAGCCGTAAGCGATGTTCTCTTTAAGCAGTAACGCGTTGGCCTTGCCACGGGTCAACTCGCGAAGCAGACGCGTTGCCCCTATATAGACGTCGTCTGCAGCGGCGATGTCGCGCCTCTCTTCATCAGGTGTCGGCAAAGTAATGCCGAGCTTCGCCTTAATTCCGTCGTGGTAGCGATTTTTGCTGACACTGTCGAGGAAGCCGTCACGATGACGCAAAATCAGCGTCGTCGGCATCCCACCCCACCTGTCGAGCAGTTTCTCTTCCAGGCGCTTCCCACGTCCACGAGCGACGCTGGCAAGTGCATAGATCGCCCCGCAACCACCGACCAGACCGAGCAAAGCAGTCAGGATTGGGCTCTTGGGCCCGAATATCCAGATGAGGGGAACCAGAAGCGGCAGCACGGTCAGCAGGCCGGGAAAAATCCGGGCCTGTCTCTGGTATGGATCCCGCAGCTGTTCGAGAACCAGATTCAGATTCATAGCGTGGGCGCGTCTTTCGTCTGATGTATACTACGCAGTATAAGGCAAATATTGCGTGGGTTTCTGCCATCCAGAAATTGTGACGCAGCGCCCCGCGATGCCAGATTTCCTCCCGCCATGAACCTGGTCAACCTGACGTCCTCCCCGCCCTCAGCCTTCGGCTGCCGCGCCCAGCGCGGGAAGGGCGGGGATTCCTTCTGCAAGACGGCGACGTCCCGCCGTGAGAATGTTCACTGCCGCATTGATGTCGCGGTGGTGATACGCACCGCACTCGGCGCAGGCCCATTCTCTTATTCCGAGACATTCCCTGCCCTTCGGGCCAGTGCGCCTGTTACAGCAGCTACAGGTCTGAGTTGAATACGCTTCATCGACCTCATCGAACCACACGCCGGCGTGATCGCTCTTGTACTGCAGCATGGTCCGGAACAGACTCCTGCCCGCGTCGAGCACGGACTTTGCCATCCGTGTCCTCGCAAGCGCCGAAGCGTTCACGTTGCCGATGAAGATGGCGTCGTACTCCTTCACGAGCGCCGTGGAAAGCTTGTGCAACTGGTCTTTCCGTGAATGCTTGATTTGTGCGTGAATCGCGCCGCGCTCTCGCTATGGGACAGCCACGGTCTGTCGAGGGTTGAGCCCGGTGCCGGTAATTATGACTTTGGGCAACCAGCGACGCGGCCCAGAGGCGCAGCCATCACATACAGACACCAAGATGTCCCGGGCCTCGCCCATGCCATCGCTGAACGGTACGTCCCGACGCTTGAACGTCGTCGCAATTATCTCGTTGCAGTGCTGGCAGATATGTGCGCGTGTGTGTTCGAGACCAAACGTTGGAACAATGCCATCGCAGGGCCCTTCCACTTTTCGCTCTTGCTTTTTTCCGGCGACCGGGTGCGGCCTCGCGTTCAGCGAAACACTGCGACGATCTCGGCAACCGCACCGCGCTTATCTCTGGCCGCACTAACCGAGCGACGCGCGGAGTAAGGGTGTATTTCGGCAGCACCGGCATATAGCTCTCTCGCAGTCGAGCAATCGTGGTTAGAGATGACGACCGGTACTCCGTACGCGGCCAGGTCATTTGCCAAATCGGCAAGCTGTCGTTGCCTTGCGACGTCGAACCCAGTTGCGCTATAGGCTTCGAAGCTCGATGCGTCATCGCGGTCAAGGTATGGCGGGTCGCAGTACACAACATCGCCAGGCCGTGCCGACGCCATCACCTCGACAAAGTCGCTCGGGTAGAAAGTCGCCCGTTTCGCTTTTTCTGAAAAGGCGAGAATTTCTGCGACCGGCAGCCGTGGCGTCCTCGCTGGACGTCCGTAGGGAACATTGAAAATTCCTGACCTATTGTAGCGACACAGGCCGTTGAAACCGAATTTGTTCAGATACAGAAATTGGGCGGCACGCATCAATCGGTCTTGTTCTGCGTTGAATGCAGCTCGCACCTCGAGGTAGCGACTCTGTGAAAGGTATTCCTCATCAAAGAAGGTCTGCGCTAGCTCGATGAACGCGTGCGGTCGTGTGGACACCTCTTGGTAGAGTTCGATAAGGTGCGCGTTTTTGTCAGCAAGCAGATACTCCTCGAAATCGCTGCCGAGAAATACCGCCCCACCACCGACGAACGGCTCAATGAGCCGACGTCCGCGAGGAAGTCGCGAGACGATATGTTGGAGAACTCGGGACTTTCCCCCGACCCACTTGAGAAACGGCTTAGTCGGCCTCGCCGCTTGAAACACTGGATGTTTTTGCATCCAGTGTTAAGCAACGCGTTTTATCTCCGTGTAACCGGAAATCCTCGGCCTTCAGGCTGGCGACCTAAGGCTAACTACCGACATCACAACCCGGGAAGCAGCGTGGTTCAGCCTATCGGTTACATCTCGGACCCGCCTTGCACGGCTTTCCGCTCTTTACGCGATTCGACTCAAGTTTCTGCGCGTTCTTGTCGATAACTAGGTCGTTCCCGCTGGAATCTGCCGTTCCGTGGACGCGCCGCGAACGCGCAATCACATGCAGAGTGAACCAGCCGAATGCACCTAGCAACACACCTAAGGTTGCAAGGAACACCACCAGGCTAGCAATATCGCCGGTCACCGGCGGCGCATTGCGCGGATAAAGTAAGACCGACATTGAACACAGGAGAAGGCATGGGCAGAAGCAAAGGGCGCAAACCCCGACATTCAGGAGCGCGCTCTCAAAGTTGCAGTTCGGTTGGCTTGAATTCTTCATCGAGTTCTCTAAAAGACAATAAAACTCGTATATGGGAGGGTTTTATCCGTGACTATGGCGAGTCACTGGTCGGAGACCTTACTCTTGGCGTCATCGCGGGGATAGCCTTCACGATCTGCGCTACTCGCGATATTGGTCGGGACGTTGGCCCTGCCGGCGGAATATTTTCGCAGTTCGCCGATTGGTTCTTCGACGGGTTGACACAACTCGATCCTGTTCTGCCAATAATCACGGTCGTCGTGGCGTGCGCCATTCTCGCGACCCATGTCCCACGCGAACGGCACGGCTTCCTTAAACGGTACTTTTTCCGCCCGCTACTACGTTTTACTGCTGACGCGCTATTTCTCGCAGTGGGTGCGCTACTCGTGGTTGGATTCGCCTGGTTGTATAAAGACGTGAGTCATTCGAAAACGAATCTGCAAGCCACGAAGAGCTCGGGGGAAGATATTGCGGCTGCCCTGGGTTACTTTCTTCTCTGCATTTTCTTCTTACTGCCGATTCGAGAGATAGCCGAAGGCGTGTACGATCACGAGTTCTTTGGAGTCGACCTTCGCCAAACAACACGCTATTACAAGCTGCTGCCAATAATCGGAGTAAGTTGTAGCGCCGTCTTCTTGAGCATACTTGTACTGACAGCCTTGCATTGGGCTCTTCTAGCGAAGATCGCCACGGTGCTCGTCATTGCCATCACTGCGGGAATCGCGGCTAAAGTCGCTCCACGTGTAGTCAGCCCGTAAGTCTTATCTATGTCTGAATTCGGAGCGAATTTGAAACATCCGAGGCTGACTGCGTCCATCGCGGGAATCGCCAGTGCACTTTACCTCACCGGTTGCGTAACACGTGGACAAGGGGGTGACTCCTCTCAACCTGTCGTGCAACCCACACGGGTTGCCGCAATCGTGTCCGCTCCCCCGCCCCCACACGTCGTCGCACAACCGGTCGTCGTCGAAGAGGTCATGCCTGATCCGAACGACGAGTATGTCACGGCGGCCAGTGACAACGACGTCGTGTTCATCGGGGGCAGCACATACATTTGGGTGACGGGGCCAGACGGTCAACGTCATCGTCATTTCTACGGTAACGGCGACAGACGCCGAGAGGTTCTTCTTCGGCGGGACAACCTCCGTTCGGTGGTGACACACCTGTCGAGACAACCGTCCATGAGCCACGTGTCACGGATCGGCGTAAAGGCGCCGGGGATGATCGCCGTAATGGCGCCAGTTGGAAGTGGTGTCAAACGCGGATTCGAACGGCCTCAAGAATCCGTTTTTTTACTGGATTTTGCAACGGCGATTTCGCCGTTTTCGGGCATCGGTTTCGGCTTGCGGAAGCTCTCGCCCTCGATGACGATGCGGTAGGCACCGTGACGTAGCCGGTCGAGTGTCGCGGCGCCGAGAACCCGGTTGTCGGGGAAGGCATCGCCCCATTCGCTGAGATCGAGATTGGATGTCAGGATGGTAGCCGCCCGCTCATACCTGGCAGCCACCAGATCGTGGAAGTCTTCGTCGTGTGGCGCACGTAGGGGTTTGAGCGCAAAGTCGTCAACGATCAGCAGCGGCACGCGAACGAACTGCTGGAACTTGCGTTCGTAGAGGCCCGTGGCGCGGGCCGCATGCAGCTTCTTGATCAGATCGGTTTGCGTGACGAACAGCACGTCGCGCCCCTGACGCGCAGCGCAGTGGCCCAGCGCCTGGGCAATGTGGGACTTGCCGACGCCTGTTTGACCGACCATCAGGATGGCCACCTTCTCGTCGATGTAACGACCGGTGGCGAGATCGTGGATGTGTGCGCGGTTGAGCTTCGGCAGCCGGTCGAAGTTGAAGGTCTCCAGCGTCTTGCCTAGCCCGAAGCCGGCACGCACGAGACGCGCGCCGAGCTTTTTCTGGTCGCGCCGCGCGACTTCATCATGCAGGAGCATGGCGAGGAATTCGGTGTAGGCGAGCTGTCCGTCGATCGCCTGACGGTTGCGCTGCTCAAGCGAGTCGAGTACGCCGGACAGGCGCAGTTGCTTGAGGATCGTATTCAGTTCGGGACTGGGGTTCATGATGTTCAATGCAGGAGAAGGGAGTGGAGGTCACGACCGAAGCGGCCGCCGTTCAGATAGGTGTCAGCAGGCGCGGCCGACGCTTGCGCCGCTGCTGCGGCGGGCTGGCTGTCCAGTCCCTTGTCGAGAATGGTCTTGACGGTGCGGTACTTCGGGCTCGCGAATGCAAGCGCACGCTCGCACGCGGCGTCCAGTCGTTGATCGCCGAACTTCTCGCGCATGCGGGCGATGCCCTGCGCGCCACGCAGGTTCACCAGCACTGTGTCGTTGAACATTGCGAGAACCAACGCGTGACAGGATGGCCCGATCTCCTTCGCACGAGCTAGGCACCACTGCGGATCGTGTTCGAGCCACGCCTGCGCCGCCGGCGGCTGGTGGTCACGCACCGTGTGGCGATCGCCGACCTTGCGCAGCCGCGGATGGGTCGCAACGAGTTCGTGCTGGTGGAACAGTTGCACGACCGTATCGGTGGACTTGAGCCACAGGCTCTTGCCAACCAGCGCGAACGGCACGGAGTACAGCGCTTTTTTGTAGACGATGTGTCCGTCCGTGTGCACCTTGACTTCGCTCCATACGGCCAGCACCGGCGCGACGTCAGGTAGCGACGTGAGCAGCGGCTTCTCGATGGCAAAGCGCGTCAGCGGCTGCTCGCGTGTCGTGCCATGTTCGCGCGTGCTGGCTTGCTGGATGATCCATTCACGCAACTGCCGGTTGGCATCGGACAGGTCGCGGAACGTGCGTAGCGGCACAAAGGACTTCTTGACATACTTGACGCCCGACTCAACGATGCCCTTCTTCTGCGGGTCGTGCGGCGGACAGGCGTCGATCCGGAAGCCGTATCCCTCAGCGAGCGCGGCGTATGAGCGCTGGACCTCCGGGCTGTACATGCAGGCCTTGGTGATCGCGCACTTCGCGTTGTCGATGATGACGCGACCCGGGCAGCCACCAAGCCACTCGAAGGCGCGACGGTGGCAGGCCAGCCATGTCTCGACGGTCTGGTCGAGCACGAGCTCGACATACTGGTGCCGGGACCAGCAGAGGGTCATGACGAAGAACCACGTCTTGATCTGTGCGCCCGATTCATGTGCCAGTACCGGCCCGGCGCCGAAGTCGACCTGGGCGGCCTCCGCTGGCGCAAACTCAAGGATCGTTGTGGTCGGCACGCCGCGTTCGGCCTTCAGGCCCAGCAGGATACGGCGCACCGCCGAGTAGCTGCCGGTATAGCCATGGTTGCGTTTCAGCGCATGGTGAATCGTTGTGCCCTGAACACCAGCGTCATGCCAGTCACGAATCAGCTCACGAAACGGCTCAAGCGTGGACACGCATGTGCTCGGCAAGTGTGGAGTGCGGCCGAACACGCCGGCAATCACGGCATCGTCCGGCAACGGCTGCCCGGGATTGAGCCAGCCGCGCTCGCTGGCCACACGACGAACAGCGGTCAACTTCTTGCGACCCATCAGGCCGCTACGCCCAATGTCGCGATCGGAATCGCCTTGCCGCATGCGGACAAGGACTTGACGGTACTCAAACACTTCGAACCTCCGGTTGGTCATGGACGCTCCGTTCAGAAAGAGCGGAGCGTACCCATCTGGAAAGTTCGAATCGCGTTCAACATCCGGCGCCGGTGGCGCCTATACGCCGATCATCGACTGGCGCCTTTACGCCGGTCACGGACTGGCGCCATAACGCCGATCCTGCGCTGGCGCCTATGCGCCGATCATCAGGTGGCGCTAATACGCCGATCCCGGAATGGCTCCATAACGCCGGTCAGTGACACCACGCAAGGCACGAGCCTACGCGTGCACATGAAAAGCTCTGTCTACAACGTCCGGCACTCGCAAATGGCTCGCAAGCCCACAATCACCGGCCCGGACATTCTCTTGCTACCAACAATGGGGCACATCGCGCTGCCCAACACAATCAACCGGGCCACGCGAAGAACCAACCGTCTCCCGAAGCGTCTGTTGAACACGAAGGCTCGCGACATCGTTACGACCCCGGAGTCTCTCAGCAAAAGTCAGATACTCATCTGAGGACGTAGTTTGGTATCGACTGCCCCTTGAAAGATAGCTTGCGAATGTGGGCTCCTCTGTTCGAGAAAAGATAGCGTTTCGCTCTGCTGGCAAATCATCGGCCTCCTCCCAAAGGAACCGTTGTTACGAAAGAACCGGTCCGCGCACTCACGATGCTGACGAACGTCCAAGTCCGATAGCGC
Source organism: Trinickia mobilis (assembly GCF_017315705.1). Classification (GTDB taxonomy): domain Bacteria; phylum Pseudomonadota; class Gammaproteobacteria; order Burkholderiales; family Burkholderiaceae; genus Trinickia_A; species Trinickia_A mobilis. Next base: position 13,334 of record NZ_JAFLRF010000052.1, read on the forward strand.
GGCAGGTCGCGCGCTGACCTTCCGTCGAAATCGTTATCCTAAATTGGCCGAAAAATCCCGACCTGAAGGCCTGAGACCCTCAGGTCAATTGAGGATAAAACCGCTCTCTACATATCCACGAAGGAGTCGCACTTGTTCGACCCCAGCAGACATCGAAGGCATGTATGGAACGCTTTGTGAAACGAGCAATTATTCTCTTGACTACACCGTTTGTCGCGCTCGCTCTCGCGACGATTTTCGCTCTGCCCTTCTATTTCCTAGTCAGGCTTATTCGCGTGTTCGTGCAATAGTTGCCTGTCGAATAAAGAAACCGATAAGAAAAAACGCTACTAAGAATATAAATGATATGAGAAGCCCATTGGTTCCAAAAGGAATCTTACCATTAGCCAAGCTGTCAAAGCTAGCCGCGATGAGCACTCCCCCGACGCTGCTACCAAAAAAGTAAAGCGTTCGCGGAACCTCTTCAACGATTTTGATCATCAAAATCCCCAACCAGTCGATTCCAGTCATGTACCAGAGCATCACCACTAAACCTGCAGCGACCACGATTGCAAGTATTGAAAATCCGAGCTCTCGCAGAGAGAGTTCATTGATTCTTTCGCCCATGTGGGTAGACAAGAGCTGATCGTTCTGGAAGAAACCACTGATAAATATTGCAGTCAGCAGACCCACTCGCGAGGGACCGGTGAAAATGAATCTCGGCACGTCTGAAAGTGCGCGTCTTCGCCGTTTGTACGACTACTCGCAGGTCATCGATGGATTTCAGAGAAGTCATAACCCCGTCTCCGTTAACGGCACGAACGTCGACTAATTTAGAGCTCCTGGAGCACAACCGACCATATGGCCAAGCAACGATGGTTGGACTTCATCAACAGCAACTCAGCCCATGTGCGGGATTCCACGGTCGCTTTAGCGCGAATTTCACGCATAACTGAGCGCTAAGCTGTTCGGAAGGCGAGGCGAAATAACCATGGCAAGATCAAGGATTTTGTCGTGCGAGCGAATATCGAATGAAGAAGCCGTTCCACCGTCAAGACTCGTCCGATTGCCAACCGTCTCACGACATATCGACTGCTAGAAAGCGCCGGCCGACCGCTTGTCGTAATGCACATACATTGCGACACGGTGCAATGAAGTAAGCGGCTCGCAATTCAGCGCTACCCTCTGCGCGCAGGGATCCGACAGCCACGCCATCCGGCAAGCCCTAAACTACGCTTGCCAGCTCAACATGACAGCTTCTCCGCGCGCGATGAGTTCGCCCACGTAGTCCGGGCGGTCCTTGTACTGGTCCCACCACTCCTGAGAACGGATCCGTGCCCGACAGTGCACCCATAGATCTGCAATCTTCTGGGCATCCTCTGGATTCCACCACCTCTCGAATGACTTCGCAAGGCCCTCATTCGCGTCAAAATCCTCATGTTCACCTACGGCGAACCGGGCAAGATCGCGGAGTCGCTTATCTGCGGTAGCGAAGATGTAGCGCTTTTTCCGATCCTCTCGCGCCTCATTGATCCGACGTGCGAAGTCGCTAAGGTACGTAATGTCCCAAGCGGCATTCTTGACGCCCGCCAGCGCAACTTGCCTGTCTTCCGACCTGAGACCTTTCAGCAACCTGCGCCGAGGCGGCGAATTGGGCGCGAAGTAAAGAAACGCCAATAAGACCGCCGGTCCGGCGAGAATGAAGTCGTCGCGCATCCAGCCAAGTAAGGCAGACACCTTCTCATAGGAACCAAGAGTCGAATCAAGCTCTAGCTCTGCCATTTTCATCGCGACGATATAGTTTCGCCGCCAGCGTCCGACTGGCTTCGCAAGGTCAATTTCGTCGATGTCCGGTCGGTTACGAACTGTAGGTAACCGTTCCACCGCCCCAAGTCCTGCCTTGACCCATTCGTGAGGGCTACCGTTGTCTGCAACTCTGAACCAGGCCAGTTCGTCCCGGGTAGCCGAGTTACCTTCATTGAACGCCATCTCATGAAACGCAATGGACGGCTCTATCTGGATATCGAGGCACTGCGCGAACGCAAGAACAGCGGCGGCAACCCTTCTATGCTCATTCAGAGGCTCGCCGCGAGCTACCTGAGCCATCCTGGAGACGATATTGCGGTCTGGAAGCAGGATCGTCTGGACTTCGTCGAGATGCTTCTCAAGAAGACGATGGGATACGGAGTAAACCTCTGAATTTGGATCTGGCCGATCCGATACCAGTACATCCGTCTCACTCAGATAGTCCGCCAAATCGAGCAGCTCCCGCATAGGAAAACCGTCTGCCATCTTGATAAAAAATTCCACATTCGCCCCCGAAACTGATTGTCTATCCCACTACTCCAACGTTGTCTGCGCCAAAAGTCGATCCGCACCAACGTCTTCGCCGTCCTAGCACCGGTATGCGCCGACGAAAATGAAATATCCGATCAAACGGAGTGTGACGGAAACCAAACGTCAACTGGATGTGCTCGACAAACAGCCGGCCTTGGCTCGCTTCAGGACTAACTTGAGATGGATGATCTTCGCTCGCACTCAAGCAGCTTCCCATACAGTGGAGAGCGTGAAAACGTCGCCCAACAATGAGTAAAGAAAATGTTATGACATGCCCTTCTCCGGGGGCAATTCGATTTCGAGCTGGTCAGACCAAGGCGCCTCGTCGCTTTTGGCCACGGCAAATGTGTCGGGAACAGTTATAGCCGCATCTACCTGAGGCACTATCGCGAGACGCTTCTTCTGCTCACGCCATAGCAGGTAGTGTGCGGTCAGTCGTGCACTTTCCTCGGCCGCTCCTGTTGCAATAATTCGCTCGCAGAATTCCCGTAGATGTTCGCTGTGCAGCGTCAGGCGACCGACCGCGAGGGCAATCAGAAATTCCATCAGCGATTCTGATCGTTCCTTGACTGCTTGGCCTGGCAGCGCGTGCACAAGAACATTCAGCATTCGTTCGCTGAGGGCACTATCGCATGCGCCGTAGCTCAGCTCTTCCTGTTTCGCTGCGCGCAACAGGCACGCCTGAAGTACACCGTCATTGAACCTGTCAAAGTTGTCCGGTGAAAGCACCGCGCGCTCGTAAGCATTGTGCGAAAGGCGGCGTGAAGCGTCCGTGCTCATGCGCAGCTGGGCCAGGATGATGCTCATAGTTACGAACAGGTCTGCCTGAGTCGCCGTCGGCTCGCTTCGTGCGTCGGTGATAAGTGAAAAATCTGAACGCAACGCAAGTGCCCCTCCCTCAGCTGTTGGCCAGAACAGGTCGTCGACTAATCCCTCTCCTACCGCCTTCTCCAGACGGTTGATTCTCTCCTCGAGCTTAACTGGCGTATCAATCTCATGCCGATCTGCGTACGACTGGATTCTTCTAAGCTCGTCGAGCTCCAAACTCCAACTTACGTCCTCCTCGTAGCAGCTGATTGGCAAGCTGATCAGGCAATGAATGGCAAACGTGTTGGGGCCGTGCTGCCCAAACGTGAGATTGAGACGCAATCGATCTGCCTCGGCCTTGGGGGTAATTAACTGAACGACCGAGAGATATGCAGTGGAACCGTTCTCCTGGACGTCCCGCAATGTGCGCGACACAGACAGCAACTCTTTTCCATCATCAATGCACGACGAAACAACGAGCGTCGATGTCTCCGCTTCTGGTGCAGCCGCGCGCAACTCGGTGGATGAAATTACTTGTGGGCGCCCCGCGACATGCAGCAAATCCCGTGTTGCTCTCGCGATGTCCTCCGCCACCTCATGTGACTGAGGATACGAACATGCAACTACGTGCCGCAGTGTGACAGTGGACGAACGTCGAACCAGAGATGCCCATTCTGTACGCTTCTTCTTAAGGAAAACCTGATTCTTCTGCGCCAACTGTGCATGCAGAATGGGAGCAACATTAACGCCAATGGATGCGACTCGTTCGTTACCGTGCCGACGAAAGGCACAGAATACTCGTAGCCCGATGAGGGCTGACAATACCGGTTTGAGATCAGAAGGCAGGTCCGTGGCCTTGATTTCCACCGGTGACACATTGGGCGGTGCTATGGAAAACTGGTCCCCCCGAATCTGGATGCAGTGAAAGTGCTTTTGGCAGTACGGGCAGTCCTTCTCGGTGAAATTCTCGATCAGATCAAGACCACTACCGTTCATACCGAGCAGATTGCACAAGACATGTCCTTGTGTCGAATGCATCTGTGCGAGGAGGAAAAGCGTCACAACGCGTTCCGGTGACGCGCCTTGGCGAACAAGACTCCGCGCAAGCCCGCCCGACGAGGAAGCAGAGATGAGGAAAAGTGCATCGGCCGCGTGTTGCTCTGCAATCTGGTTGACGCCATCGTGCGACCGGTGTGACCAGAGCAGCGGTTCAAATGTAAGTCCGCCACGAATACCCACTTCGTGGATCAATTTCTGCGCGACCGAATAAATGCCAGATGTATCTACGATGACGTGCCGTATAGGCTGTTTCCAGAGGTATGCGACAAGCCAGTATGCGATCAGGCTGACGTTCACTCCATCCTCCAGCACGTTGGAAACCCGGAGAAAGCGATCGGCGTGCCTATCCGATGTCTTCACATAATGCGTACCGGTAGGTGCTCTTTGCTCTCCACCGCCGAACCTAAAAGCGGTCAGCAGTACCTCCTGCTGCTCGTGACGAAGGAGCATCGCGCTGGTCGCAATAGGTACTCCCTCCAGTGATTCGGCTATGTGCTTGCCCGTGCTTTCGTCGAAAAGAATGAACCGCACACCAGGGCCAAGCTGTCCGACGAGGCTCTCGAAACGGCCCCGCAAAACGTTATCGTCGACGCGGATCCAGTGACGGACGCGGTCTACCTCATGCCTGTAGCCCACGACGTGAATGGCATCGATCAGGACGGACCTCGCAGAAATCGCACTCACAAGAGCCGCATCGAATTCGTCGAGTGTCAGATTACGGTCGACGATGAAAATGCTCAGGACCTGTTCTTGGTGGCCCACCGCGTGGGACAAGTATGTATGAATCGCAAGCGCCTTCATGCCGCCCCCATAGGGACGAGAAATGACACGACGGTTCCTTTGACCGCCGGGTACTCGCTCGGAACGGTTGAGAGCCCCTTCTTCCAATCCAAGAGCTCCTCTCTGGGTACACGAGCTCCGCTGCTGATTTCAATGGAAGACAACCCAAGTCCGTAGCCGAACTGCCGATACGCGTGAATCGCATTCGTGCGGACACTGATAAACCCGTGTAGCTGCTCAAGGCTCATAAGAACCTTCCACAGACCGAACCCCCGCCCATCGGAACCGGTGGTGGTTCTGCCTTTCTGAAAACAACTGAGGACAGCTTCAAGCTGCTTCGTATGATCGATCTGATGATGGCGCTCACCGAGCCACCGAGCCGCCATCCCTGGTCCAGAATCAATTACGCTAATTTCAAGAAAACCAGAGACGGAAGGACGAGGTTGCGCTCGCACACCTGGCTTCGGATCGCGCTGAACAAACAATGCCAAGTAGCGTTCGGCCGGAGTGGCCGTAGGAAGCCGTTGGGCGATCGGGCTGGCTTCTATCTCGCCAATGGAGTAGAAGCGAGAGTAAATACCTCGTACCGAGTTCTGAACGTCCGAGCCGTTTGCCTCAGAGCGAGCATGGTCGTGAGTGTTTTTGAACGTTTCAAAAAAAATCGTCGTGAGCGCTTCTCGGAGCACCGGACCGCTACTTTCCCAGGTCGGGGCTTCGACAGGGCTTACGGCCGAAATCAACCGATCCATCAGCGGCGCGAAGCTCTCGCGCGAAATGAGCGATTCCGGCGTACGACGGCTGTACAGTTGCCGTGGCAGTCCGTACTCTGGCGGTTTGTGGTCCGCGCAAAGCAGGAAAGCAGTGTTGCGAACGGACGCAAGATCGGGCCAGCGCGACTGATCCAGGAGCAACATTTCCTGATATCTTCGTCGCTCGCGGCGACTCTTGGCGTCGGCATTGAGGCTTGGCAGGGGCTGCATTGCGGCAACTGCCGAAGATAGGTGCGCGCCCCACCTCAGCAGCGCTGATTCTTCAATTGCATCGCTCAAGACAAGTCCAGCCTGCCCAGCAGTGACAACGCGCTGAGCGACGAGCGCTTCTGCGAGGGTTGGCGTGCTCGCCGCGAGCAACTGCCCCAATACTACTGATGGCGGTTCCCCGGTCTTGACGGAGTCGGAGAATGGGTCGAGCCACGACGCTTCGTTCGGATCCTTGGTCACGATGTTCATCAGATTTGTACTTGCGGCAAAATCGGACGGCTCGCAGAAGACATAGATTCCTCGCAAGCAAAGACGCCGTCTCAAGACACTGTTTGCGGCATTGTAACAACATACGATTTTGAGCCGTTGCATTAGTGGCTCGACCGTTGCGGCACGGCCGACCTGCAGGCCTCCGAGGACGTGCCCAACAGTAACGCCACACCCAACCTGAACACGGCATGCCTGGCACTAGTGCGCCGACGCACAGCGCGCTGCACGCCATCGGTATCACTTAGACTTCCCCAACATGTTCACCACAAGGACGCGTGGCTCACGCAGCGCCGTACGAAAATCTACAATTAACTTACGACGAACGAATAGGACGATAACCACTGAGATCTCTCAGGCGCGTGCGCAGACATTACAACCGCATGACCTCAATAAAGTCACCCAGACGTCTCTCCGCGCCCTTGCAAAGAAAAACATTCCGAGCGTCTGGCCGTCAATCGACGCGGTAGCGCCCTAAATGCAAATTCAACATCCTTCTGAGGGCAGTTCGTCGCGTGGCGGCACTTAGCGGTACACGAGGAACGTTCAATGAAGGACTCTGGCCTTGCATTCACTGAGTCCTTGAATTCTTATAAACGCCCCCAAGATTGATACACGCCACCAATGTTGGTGGCGCTACGGAGACAAACATGGCCGATTACTGCATCACAGCAGCAAACCACAAAAATCCAAACAATCACGTCGCTTCTTCGTTTTTGGTTTGGGTTTTAGATACCCCAAAAAATACCTGGCAGAGCCTTGGCTCTAAATCGGCAAGTGAAGTAGTTGGTCTGGTTGAGAAGGGCCACAAAGTATATACAGCCAAGCTCAACGCAGAGGGAACGGCAATAAATCTTGGGGAGCCGGTAGAAGTTGAGTTGCGTATAGAAAAAAATTCGACAAATTACGATATCAGTAAAATGCCAAGGTTCTAGCAATTCGCACTGTAGAAAAAATCAATGACTTTTTAACCACAGCGGGCTTATCAGTGATCCGGCTGCACAGCAGTAGAACCTTCAAGCAAGATTTTTTGCCGAGGGATTCGAATGGAGACAACGCGAGTTACGGAAAGTCGCGTCGTCGGTAGTCTGGCCCCGGCGCGGTTCCGTAAGCGCTTGTTCGCGGCCGTGGGCCCTACCTCTTGCTCTCCTGCTTGGTACGTGAGGTTACTAGGATTCCTAAGCAGCTTCTCGATTCGACAGACGCCGCCGCGACGCCTTGCGAAGCCGACAGATACTGTCCATCGGACCCCCGCGCAGTTCCCGGCTAGTGGTGCATGAATAACGACGCACTGTATGAATCCATGGGCGCGCTAGCCGGACTCGCGGCGTTAGACGCATTTTCATCCACGTCAGATGCTGCCGCTGGCTGTGCGCTTTCCGATATGCTCCGTGCAGCGTTTGATGCCGACACCGCTGGCTGATCGCTTGCCGCCAGACCATCACGAGCCGCCTGTGTAGGCGCATTGGTCGTGGGCTCGTCAATTGGGTCAATTGATGCTTGCGTTGCCGCTGATGCTGTGGATGCAGGTGCGACGACTGCCGATACATCACTAGCAATGGGCTCGGCGGGCGGCGTGACGTTTTGATTCCCGTGATGGCCGCCGAGAGCTAGAACAAGGAGCACGAAGCCGACCGTGCCGAGAAAGCCGAGGCCAGCAATTTTCGTCTTGTTGCTTCCGCAACTTGGACACCGGCTCGAGAGGTTGCTTCCGCGCGGATACCATGTCCGCCCGCAACTGGAGCACTTGTTTAATGGTCGCTTTGTACTGCGCGTGGTCGCCACCAATCTAACCTCCTCTCTTCGCTAACCGTCGCTACTCGACCAGCACTTTTGATACTGCTCCGGCGTCGAGTTTGTTGGCCGTTGGCCAATCGTAATATCCGGGAACTCCTCCTTAATCGCAGTAATTAACGCGTCGACCGCCTGACGATTGTGTGCATGACCACCAGCGTCGAGCTTCTAGCGTCCGGCTTCCGGACATCACAAGCTCTCTCAGTATCCTGGTTTTGAAACTTTGCACGAGAGGGCATCGGCCACACCTAAACCTTTCATATTAGAAAGCTTTCAGTTTCACACCGATTCGACGATCCACCGTCAGTCACCCTGACACACTGCCATATCGGCACAGGCAGCCATTTCTTTAGCGAACTCTTAAAAGATTTTTCCGGCGCCTGGCGAGGCAATGTTTTCGTGCGACTCGGCGCTTCCGGAGACAATATAGGCGAGGGAATCGCAACAGGCCGCAGCGACAGCGACAAACTGCCAACCTGATAGGTTGCAGCGGCCACCAGCCCCCGTGTGCGCGGAAGCGAAGGTCAACAAAAAGGTATGGCTTGGTGCAGCAGAATTGACGTCCTCCCCGACCTCAGCCTGCGGCTGAGGTCGGGGAGGACGTCAAGCGCAGATCTTCGAGAAGGACGTCAACCACGGCCTCCTCCGCGATCGCGAGCTCACGGCGGCACATTACGTCAGTCAAAGCTGGGTCCCAGGAAGCAGCAACGGGTGTCTCGAGCAGGTCGCGGTCATTTCGTGATGCTTTCGAAGCGGCCGCCTCGTAATCACTCGCCCCATAACGCCAGGCCTGTGCGCCCCAAGTCCGTTGAACGTAATTACCTATGTTCAGACCCGCCCAGTCAAAATCTCCATGGTAGTAAAGTCTAGCTCCCGCGCCCATCAACTGGTCGAGCAGGACACGCTGCGCCGCTGCCGGCATCCCGTCAGTGCAAACAAGAGGTTCACACTTCGCACCCAATCTATCAGCCGCAATCGCAACAATGTTTGGGTTTTCACAAACGTACACAGCGCGATCCTCCACCGCCCACGCGGGAGGTCTTCTTACAAGACGCCTTAACGATACGAACGCAGGTTCGCCAGCAGGAGCAAGTTTGCGCGTTGCACGTACAGGAACATTCATGAACAGTGCTGGCCTTGCCAATTCATTGACGAAAACACCTTGACGCGCCCATGTCTCGCGCGACGACTCGCCAGGCAGATCGGGTCCATTTTCATCTCCAGGAAGAGCGATGCAATCCGAGCCTTCCTGAGCCAGTCGTTGACGACGACATACCGCAAGTACCAGTGTGGCGACCGGTTGGCCGTTATCAAGGCCATGTGCGTTTCCAAGGACGTCAGCAGCAAGCTGTGCTCGGGGGATGCCTCCAGCAGGTAACCTAGATAAGATTGCCGACGCGTGTTGTAACAGTCGTCCCGCTACATGGAGATCTTTTCTGGCGAGTCGCTTCAACAGCCCGAGTGAGCTCGCCTCCCTGAGGAAGTCGACCAACCTCGGTTGACTACAACCTTCACCCAACGCGAGCCAGCGAGCCTCTTGCTCGGCTTTTGCAACCACTGAAACTATCGGACCATCCAAATGCTCCAGTGCTTCCCTCAGAGACGCCGCAATTCCACTTGACCTCAGCGTCTCATCGACAGCAGCAACGTCAAGAACAATCGACTGCGCACTGCTTACCGGTCTTCCGGTCAGAAGTGCCAGAGCCTCATATTCGCCTGGGAGCAAGCGTGTAAGCCGCAGCGTGGGTGGAGACGCATCGGTCGGCAGACGCGAATAACGTTCCCGCATTCGCCGGCGTAGCGAGAGGAGCGCTTGCCCGCCTAGCAGATTCTGTAACCGCTCGTCCGATGTGTTTTGCATGGTCGAAGGCTTTCAAACCGAGCTTACGAAATGTATCTATCTGGCTCAATGCCGCGTCGACGCGATTTTCCATCCCAGATCCAGCGAGAGACAAACACCGCATCGATTCCCTCTCGGCGCTGCAACTGACAAATGGCAACACCCGGGAGCTCCGCATAGCACGCCCATTCGCGCTCGCTCGTGATGACAAAGTCCAGGTCGAACTCGCGAATAAGGCCCATGCAATGTGCGCGCGCCGGATCGTCGATACCCGCAAACGCTTCATCGAGCAGCATCAGTCGCGGCGCGTACGGGTTGCTACTCTGACTGTAGAAGCTCGCAATAGCCGCGAATAATGGGACCGTCAATCCTAGCGCGCGTTCACCACTGGAAGCTGGGCCACTCAGCTTCTTCCATTGGCCTGCCTGTAGACGCTCTACACGAAAGCGATGCCAGCGGCGATAGTCAAGTGCACGTGAAAGTTGGTCAAAGAGGCTTCCTCCAGTGTCACCCGCACCCGGCAGGCTGGCAGACTCAGACCGGTCGCGTTCCGCCTTGATCTGCATGTGCAACATGTTTCCGACGACTCGTCGATCTTCCAGAGACCATAAATCGGCACTCGTGTTGAGAAGGCGTTCTCGCGCCGTTTCCAGACCGACTGGCGCCCCTTCCAGTTCGGTCAAGGGTTGCCAACGCAATCGATATCGCACCCCGGTCGACGTCGGCCGCTTCTCAAGCTCCTTGTTGACGGCATTTACCTGTGTTTCGGCGGCACGGAGCATACGCTGTATTTCGGTGGCAATTTCCGCCTGAAGGTGATTTTCAAGCACCGCGCGCTCATGTGCGGACAATAGCTCAGATCGTTGCGCAATTTCATCCGCAAGTCGCGCCGCCAGCTGATCCGGCCTTTCCGGCTTTCCGTGAAAAGTGACGTAAACGATAAGCCCCCAGTCGCTCGTCTCGGCTACAGCCTGGTGGCCCAGCGCGCCCAACGTGCGCTGCAGGTCCATCAGGTCTTCATTGACGCGCTTCTGTACACGTGTCCAACTGTCGTCATCATCCGCGACGTTGCCCAGCGCCTGCTCGATACGACGCGCCAATGTTAGTGCGGGGTCGATAGTCCACCCGACCACTGTGTCGGGAAGCTCAAGATCCGGCAACGCTGAAGACAGCAGGCTACTTGACGCAAACCGCTGCAACTGAACAATAGCGCGAGTTCTAAGTTCCATGCGCTCATCGAGCATTGCCTGTGCGTTCTCCGCCTTCTGAGCGGCCGTTGCGCGGCCTTCACCTGCAGCCCGACGCGCGTCATTCGCGCTCTTTAGAGCATCCTCCCCTGCTATCACCGTTTCCTTCGCCGCGTTCAGCTTCGCGAGAAGGCTCGCGACCTCTGCACCTACCGTATCACGTAGGGTCTCAAAACGCACCGCCGCTTCGTCCGCTTCCAGGCGGGCCTCCGCCAGCTTTTCCAGGGATTCCGAATGCTGAGTCCTGCTTTCCGCCTCCCGCTGCTGCTGCATTGATAAATCGGGTTGAGCGCGCCGATAATCTCGTCCAAGACTCACGACATCGTGATGCTTGTCAGTGCAGTACACCAGCGCTTCTTCAACGCGAGCCAGTGCATGTTCGTCGATTGGCAAGCGTAGATCAGTAGCGTCGTTTTGCAGAGTCTCCATCGCCGCCTGACGTGCCTGTTCGGCTTCACGACATTGCGCTTCCGCCCGGTCCAGTCGAGCGCGTACTGACTGGAAAGCCCGCATTGCGACTGCGACGGCCTGCATCGCGTTCAACAGTTCCGTATCCGCCGGTGCCGCTGACAACTCCCGATCAGCCTCTGCCCTGTCGCCAGCAAGCTTCTCGAGGTCAACGTGGATGTTCCCTAGGCACACATACAGGATTTTGAGTTCAATGCTGATTGCTTCCAGACGCTGCAACCGAGCAGCAGTCCGCGCGCGTTGCCCGATGTAGAGCGCCTGCGACTTGCTCCATGCCCCAGACAGTGAGCCTAGGCGGAAGCGACCCGTTGACGCTACCCAGGCCTCGCATCCCGCGTCGATGGATGTTTCATCAGCAGCACATGCCACTCCGGACAGCAAACGACGCACGATCTCGCCCGAAACTGGCCCATCGGGAGGGCAATCAGCGTTCAGCCAGTCGGAAAGACTCTCCCCCGAAACGGCTGGACGGGACGTCCATTCGCTATCCAGCCATGGCTGGCCATCTGTGCGGCGCACGCAACCATCGGCTGCCACCCATGCATCAAGCAAGCCCGACGCTTCCAATGAGGCCTCCAGACCCGCGCGCTGCACATCGACAAGATGCTCCTGAAAGTCCACCAGACTATAGAACGGTGCCCCAGGCAATTCCGTTCGCGTTTGCTCAGCTCGTACGTAAGGGACTGGAGGCGTGGGATCGCGTCCCGCGTTTAACTCAATGCGCTCGGCTTCGAGTTCACCGACCTGACGCTCGTACAGTTTGCGCTGTCCATTCAATGCCGCCTCGTCTGAGGCATATCGGGTCTGACGTTCCCGATGCGCGAGTTGCAGCGCGGCTCTTGCCGGGTTGTCTCCTTCTGGTTTCGCGACCCATTCCGTTAATGCTTCAATATTTTGATCCGCATCCCATTCGAGCTGAACCAGTTTCTCGGTATGGGTGACCCATGCATCAACAAGTGTCTGTCCGGCCTGCTCCGCTGCCATGTCCGCCTCGGCACGTCGCTCCGTGGCTTCGTTCAGTTCGTCCCTAGCGTCGTCAACATTGCGCTGAACTTCCTTCAGTCTCATATTCGCCTGTTCTACCGCACGATGACGTTGTTTCAGCATAGCAATCGCGTCACGGCGCCCCGTCGCGGCACTTCGAAGCTCGGCCCCCAGTACGTCAAAGTTTCGATCGTCAAGGGCGGCTAGTTCGGCAGGTGAAGCTTTAAGAAGAAGGTTCTCGCCAAATTCGAATGCCAAGCCCGCCTGTTCGGCATACGGCATGCAATCGTTGCGCGCACCAAGAAGAGACAATTCTATCGAGCGAACTTTCGCTGCATACTCCCCCGTTCGCGTTGCCTCCTGCTGCAGTCGCGCCTGACTCTGCTCACTCGCCCTCTCCTCTGACGCTACGGCTCGGCGACGGCGCTCGAGATCCTGCTCCGCATTCTGTAGCCGGTTGGCGTCCTGCATCGTCGGATTCGAGCGCAACGTTTCCAGTCGCGCGCGCTCCGCATTCAGATGGCCCTGCGCTTCCTCGAATGCCCTTACCGCATCCTCTTCTGCTGTCAGTGCAGTTTCTAGTATGGACTGCGCGGCATTTTTCGATTGGCTCGCGTTGTCAAACTCAGTCTGGGCTTGCCGTAGCTCTCGCGCCCGTCTGCGACTCTGTATGCGGGCGTAGCGCTCGTACCGGTTGTTAAAGCTGCCAACTGCCTTATGTAGCGCCTTGATGTCATCAAGCTGATGCCGATCTTCTTCAAGCTGGTTCAATGAATCAGCAACGTCCGTGAGCATATCCGCAGGCATCGGCGGAAGCGCCTCTGTCAGCGCATGCGAAAGACCAGCCTCGTCCGGCTTGCGCGAAAGCTGCGGCTGACGAAGCTGGATAAGCGTGTCCATCAGCGCATCGTATCGCTTCTCGCCAAGATTGAATAACTTCTCGTCTACCGCCCGGCGATACAACGTAGCATTGTCAAAAAGTTTTCCATGCCCCTCAACAGCTTCGCGCAAGCGCTCGCGGGTCAACACATTGCCGTGTTGACTCGTGAGCTGGAAATCCCTTCCGACCCGCGCGTCACCGTTATCTCCATTGGCGAGCATGAAAAACCATGCCTCTACGCTTGCTCGCCCTTCGACTGCAGACAGGCCGGCACCGAGGGTCAGATAGTGCACACGACCATCCCTGTCGCGCCGACCAAACTCAATCCATGTGTAACCAATCCGTCGCTTGTAGCCGCCAACGAGCAGATTCCATGCCATTTTCTTGCCGCTATCGCCATCCGGCTCTATTCGACTCGGACGCAGGTTTGCGTCGAAAAGAAACGGTAATGTAAGCGACAACACCTTCGACTTGCCAGTCCCGTTATTGCCACGAAACAACAGTCGACCGTCGTGAAACCAGAACTCTTCCACGTCATAATGGAACAGTTCGATGACACCAAGTCGTAGCGGCTGCCAGCGTTCCAGAACCGGCTCAGGGAGAACGGGAAATTCGGTCGTAACCGGTTTTCCGGAGACATCGTCTTCGCTCATTTTCCGAACAGTCCATTATTTGAGGGGGCGGCACCACGGTTGGCCGACTTTAATTGGGCGTCACCGATCGCAAATCGCGAAATGGCAGGGAAAGGCTGGACATTCCCATCGATGCACTCAATGAGGCGCAGGCTTTCCAACCGACCAAGAGCAATCGCCGCGAGCTCCTGTTCGGCACCCGGTTCACGGGCAGACTTGCGCCAGTAGTGCCCGTGAGAGTCTGTCGCCTCCCGAATGAAAGCCGTGATGGCGGCAACGGTCATAACACAAGAGGCGCCGCTTTCCCTTAATTTTGTTGCAAGGTGTTCTGCGACCAGTAGTGTGACGTGGCCCTCCGTCCCCTCGGCAGGCATCGCAATATCGGTTAACGTTCCATCATCTGTGAGCGCCAGCCCCTCTGCCCGTTGCTCTGCGATCAACCCTGTCGCTTCGCATAACCGGGCCGCTATCGCACCACGCTGGTTGGTAAAATAATTCAGTTCCTCTGGACCCAGTGACCCCATATAAACCACCGCATCATCAAGAAGGCGACGGGACAACGCATGGCGAATGGCGGTTCGCCGTCCATCTTCATTGTCTGGAACGTGCTCGCTGACCAAGGCATGGAGCCGCTCATCCAAACTGACAGGAGCATCCCCGGCGAGCCAGGTCGACGGACCTCGCGCTGCTGCGAGCATTCCGGACAACGCCCTTCGCTGAACGTCGTAGAGCGCATCCCCTTGAGAACCGGGCTGGAAGTGAATGAAGTCGTCTTCGTCTCCCGCAACGCGTGTCAGAACTCCCATCTCCAACAGGAGCCTGCACACAGCAACAAGCTCCCGACGTTCGGATGCGCTGCCAAGCGTGAACGAGAAGCCGCGCCCGGTCATCGCCGGGTCCGCCGCGAGGTCCATCACCCGCTCTCCCAGTTCGCGAAGGGTCGTCTGCAGGTCCGTGCGCTCCAGCACAGCACACGCAAGACACAGCAGCACATAGCGTCGCCGGTCAAAATCTGGCAGGCCACGCGTCGGATCGCTTGTATCTGATGGTCGCTTATAGAGCCTCGCGCCTTCCCGCTCAACAGCAAGGGTCCACCCTGTCTCACGTGCGAACCATTCGCGAAGCTTGTCAGCCTGACGACGAACCGATGGGAAACCGGCGTGCAGCGAACCGAGCAGAGGCCGCATCAGAAGCGCACGTAAGCCGTTCTGAAAGTCCTCCCGCTGCTGGCGTGCCTGCATTTCTCCAATCTGATGGCTTCCTGCCACCTGAGTTTTGCGCGGCCCACGAGGTGGAGTACTCATTTGAGGCCGCTCTCGCTGATAGTTAACATGTGGTCCCTTCCGCTAAAGATACCAGCTGGGGTGTGAATTTCGGCGCGAGAATTACTTCCGAGCGGCTCAAGCCGAATCAGCAGGAGACCGTCGCCAGTGTGGCGCTCGACCGGTACATCGGGATTCTTCTGCTCGCCAAGCGCCTCCCCTAACAGGCTCAGAAACAGGCCGAATGCGGAGGAATCAAGCTCGCCCAACTCTGATAGCCGTGTCGGCCGGCCAGTAGCCAGACGTCGTCTGGCTGCTTCGACTTGCCTAAACTCTTCGGCGAACTGAGCCGCCAGAAGTCCACGCTCAGCGCTGCGATTGCGGATTTTAGGTAGTGGCCCGCGTGGCGCCATTTCACCGTATTCACGTAGACGAGGATTGATTTCAAGAGGTGGTGCGTCGGCCCACGGGGTGTTGGCGGGCACATCAACGTCCGTTTGCGGGTTAGCCGAAAAATGACGGGAAGGATTAAGTGCAAACGCGGCGCGCCCGAGCCGATTTGCATCTTCATCGCTTTCGCAGGCCACAAACCATCCCGCCAGAATCCGGAAGTCCGCCGAACGGTCGCTGCGACCACTTCGGCGATCGTTAATGGCTGCGATCGCACCAAGCAGCTGCGGGATGGCGGTCCGAGCTTTTGATCTGAGCAAGTCCACCTGCGGAGGTGTCTGTTCGGTGGCAAGAAACCATCCTCGCAACCCCTTCCATCGGTCCAACCATTCCCGCCAGCGACGTGTACGCTCCTGTGAGGCTTCGAGCTCGTCACCTGGAGCGGCGTCCCGCGCCTCCCGTTCAGCGACCTGCTGCAAGGCAAAATTGATACGAGGAGCGATTTGCAAAAGCATGCTCGCAATGGCGTCGGAGCGGCGCACCAGGTCGCCCAGGAAACGCTCGAGATAATCGATGAGTCGCCGCTTGTAGGTGACCACAGCATTGGCCGCCGCCTGCTGGAGCTCAAGGCTGCGTGCCACTCCGGCCATGAAAGCCTGCGCGTTGTCCGCGAGCTTTTCGAACACCTGAACCAGATCGCGCAAAGCCTCGTGAACCTTTGGTACATCGAGTTCCTCTCCGGCATCGAGCAAAATTTGGAGAGTACTTAACCGGGATGCAATATCCTCAAGCGCGACGGTTTGCAGCTCCGCCCGACGACGAAGACTCTGACTGAACGTCGATAGCGCGGTCTCAACGGCCTCCCCGCCCACCGACAAACGATACAGAAATCGGGCGCGGTAGAAGTCGCTCAGAGTAGATACGCGGGCAGTGTCCGGCTGCGATTGGAGATTGCCCCACTCGGCAAGTTGAACCAGAGCCCCATTCACATCCTCAGGTCGCGGTGTGCCGTCAGACCAATTCGCTTCCGACAACACCTCGTCCGGACGCAGTTGCAACCGGTACTGCCTCTTCGCGGTCGCAAATACATCCAGAATGGCGCGATAAAGACGCGCCTTTTCCGCAGTGACATGCCGGAAGAGTGCTGCATTGTCTGTTATCGTCCGCACACCAGCCCCCATCGGGTGAACTGCTATCAGAGGAATGTTACAGCCTGCGTTTTCCTGTCACTTCAATTAAGCCGTCCTTCTGTGTTGCAGACGGCGCGAAAATACAGGGTCAAATAAGACAATTCGTATGCATCACTAATTAAACGACGCATTCCATCTCACTTTTCTTACATTACCTTACAACAGGCGACCTTTCCGACTAGCTATCGGAAAAGCCACGGCCCCACCTCTTCGCTGTTGCCCACGGCTAGCTGGTAATCCGGCGCGTGTTGTGTCCTGATGTCCACCGCAACCATGAGATCCTGCAGGAAATAGTGAAGCAGTGAACCACGGCAGCGTTCGTCACGATGTGCAGCTCCGCCAAAATATTCTTGCCGAATCACTCTTGTCTGTGGCTTGCTCAATCCCGGATGTGCGATAAGTTGAACCGTCACCCAGGTATTCCAACCCCGGTCACTCGCAGAGTTGTATTCCGATTTGCTATCCGTTCCACGAAAGGACGAAATCCGGCCAAGTGCGAAGTCACGGAAGCCCTGTGCACGCTCACAATACGCCCTTACATGCCATCGTCTTCCGGCCTTGACCAGTCCATGCGGCGATATTCGACGATAGTGCGACTCCGGATTTTGCATGGATGCGTACTCAATCTCCACGACGCTCTTGGAAAGAATTGCCTGACGGAGGGCCGCAAACGTCGCGGGCGCGGGCGCCGACAACTCTGGATATGACGCCCACTGAATGCAGTCACCTCTTCTGCCGGGATCATCGAGCGGAAGTCCAGTCAAAGTCAGATAGCGCGAAAGCGAAGCGGCACGGTTCACAGCCGTCGTGCATTCGATATCGAACTGTTTGTATGCACACTCAAGCGCCTTGAATGTCCGTGTTCGGGTATCCCAGCGCGTCGCGTCCGGGTAGACGTCACGCAACTCCTTTATCCACTGGCTCGCCCGCGTCTCTCCCATCCCGAACAGATTCATGACGCGCGAACGACCGATCTCGCCCTCCCATATGAGCAGCAATCGCATGGCATCAATACGACCTAGTGGCGACTCAAACATCGGCCCATATCCTTCATGGTGTGGTTGATACAATAAAATGTATCATACAATTTTTTGCATGACTTGCAAGCGAATTTACGCGGGCCTGTGGTTGATTCCGTCGCAGTCGGTTTGGACGCTCCACCAAACGTTTCTGTGTCCCCCGTTAGCAGGTAGCGGCGGTGAGGACGTGACGGGGTAGTTGCGTCGAAGCGCCCTCGGCGATGTTTCGGAATTGAGCGTTTGATCTGCCCGCAAGAAAGCGCCGCCGTTCGCGTTATGACACTCGACGCGAACACGGGGCCGCGATCCAAAAGTATCCGCCATCAGCTGGTATCAGCGTAATCGCCCAGACGAGGCTCTACCACCGCCTCAGATCATGACGGCGTGCATCGGCGATGCATCTCAAGCTGTAGCCGTACCGACGTTTCTGCGCGGCGATTGCCGTCATCCGGGCGGACAGTTCCGCGTCGTCAGTGCGGCGCGACTCATAACGGAACAGTGAACGCGAAATTCCTACCACCCGCAAGCCCGGGTGACACCCTTCGCGCGCTCGGTCATCAATGTCCGGACCGCCTCGCGTTTGGCTTGCGGGCTTGCTAATTTCGCGACAGCAGGTCCTTCAGCGCGGCATTGTCGAGCATCGACTCAGCCACCAGGCGCTTGAGCTTGCTGTTCTCCTGCTCCAGTTCTTTCAGGCGCTGCGCGTCCGAGACGGTTATCCCGCCGAACTTCGCATTTCTGTCGCAACGCGAAGACACGTCAACGAGCGTCTCAAGGCCGTCGAATCGACCGCAGGCGCCCTCAGCGGGCATTTGAAGACTGCCCTCGAGGTTCGCACTTGACAGTGCGCTCAATTCCTCATAACGTTTGCCGCGTGGGCTAGTTGCCGCCCGTCAGCGTGTGCACTCCCTCCTCAGGGGGTACGGCAAAGGCAGATTCCGCAGCACCTCAAAACCGAGTTTCCGTCCCGGAGCCCGGCAATGCACACCGTCGATAAAGGCTCTGCTGACTGGAGACTGGTATGTCTTCCCGTATTGCCATGCCTTTGGAGGCGCAAGCCTCTGCCTTGGTGTCGTTCCTCGCTCAAGCGAGACATTCGCTTCCACTTGAAACTGCGCTCGAAATTTGTGGCTCGATGCGAGCTGCCAAAGAGCCGCCTGCGCGCTCTCTGAAGTCTGGGCTTGCTAGGCAGAATATCGAGGTCAAACACACGTCCTGCCTGAAGGCCCTCGCGATGATGGACGGTTTCGAGGGTCACGTTTCTCGGCCGAAACCCACGTGGGTTGTTGCCCAGTACACGTTTGATGCGCCCGCCGTCTCGCCCAAAGTGAAGTCCCATCGGAAGAGCGCCGATGCGACGGCAGACCTTTGCACCCGGCTGACTGAAGACCTCGCTGGTACCAAGGAGTCGCCGTACGCGCGAGTCGTGCGCAATGCCGACTACCTGGAATTCATTTTTATCGGGGAACCACAGCCCGGAGCACGTTATATCCTGGCATGCAAGAACCTCGACGGGTCGGCAGCAGAAGCGCAGGAAGACCAGGTGTTGAGCGCCGTGGAACGCGTCAGGCGAGTTGTGGAGGGGCAGTTCAGAGGATGGCTCGACGGAGCAGTGAAGATTTCCCGGCAAAAGGCAGGTAGCCTTCGCCTTCTTAAAGATGGCGAACCCGTAGCGGAAGGCCCGGAGTCCGAGATTCTCGCGGCATGTGAGCGTGACGAAGAATTTGAACTCGAAGCTGAATCGCTGTTGCGCCTTCCCGCCAGTACCCGTCGCTATCAAATCTGTCACGTGGGTGCTAATGGCGGCGAGATTACACCAGCCGAAGATACGCTCGTTGAGCGTATGTGGCGACGTCTTGAGGCGTTCTACCGGTTTAATGAGGAAGACTTCTCCTGGTTCCTGTCCAGGCGCCAAAAGGAAGAAGACGAAGGGCGATTCCAAAACGATGGCATCGATACCGGTCGGTTGGTCGTTGCGCTTGGGAACGCGAACATCCCTGTCAAAGAAGCGGTATCTAAGGTCGGCATGAGCGATGAGCAGTGGTCAGCCATGATGCAGACCGAGGAAATTCCGCGCCAGACGCTGCTCAAACTATCGGAGCTGCTACGGCTTTCCTCCGCAAACGAACTCTATTTCGATTCACGCAACCCTGTCTGGATTCCTGTGACAGGCGGCGAAGAAATCGCCCTCTGGATGCAAAACTTCGACCATCTGCATATCTCCGTGTCGGGTATCGCTGAAGGTGCGCCACTTGCACAACGGAGCCGCGATCAGCTGAGACGACTGCATCACCGGAAGGCAGACCCTGCTACGTTGCAGGCTGTGCTGTCCGAAGCGGAAGCCGCCGGGCTTCGTCTGTGCGCGACCATCGGGAAGCAGTTCGTCTCAGACCTGCCTGTTGCGCGCGAGCGACTGGCGATGGTCGGTCAACTGTCCTTCTGGGACCGAAAAGAAATTGAGAGTATGGGGCCGCCGCAGAAAACGGTCGACGAAGATGAAGGTCAACCGTGGACTTCGATGGACGACGAGTACCTCGAACGATTCAACTCCGTCGACATGACAGTCGGGGACCTGATTGCGCTTCAGGAGGAAGTCGCGCGGGCGCGTCGTGATGGTCAGGAACCGGGCTGGGAAACGTCGACGTTCGCTTCAATCCGCGTCTTTAGAGGAAAGCCCGACTCGGCACATCGCTCACACACGGCGATGACCCGCATGACCGCGCTGAGCCACCTGATTGAAACTGGTGCACTCGGTGTGTGGTTGGAAAATTCGAATGAACCGGGTGTCGAGCTGGTGCCGAAGAATGTTCTTCATGCAGCGGCGCGTTGCCGACTGATTCGCATTGGAAACAAGCCGGGATTCGACGTGAAGACGTTCCGCAAGCTTGCCCTTGAACTCGTAGTCCCAGAGTAACTCGCTTCGACGGTTACCCCCTACGCGGGATGCCTAGCGGGACTAAAGATTTATCCCCGGCAGGCCTGAAGACCTCGGCCTTCAGGCCGGGGATGAAAGGCGGATGTAGACAGCGCAGCAGGGATGTTCTGATTTTTTAAGGGGAAGCGAGGGCGTGCCTATACGGAGAAGCAACCGTATCGGCACATGAACCTCACCACCCGCGTCCTGCGCTTCAGACTGAAAGACAAGCATGCCCCGCTGTTGTGTGAGCTCGCGCGCGACGTGAATTTCGTGTGGAACTACTGCAACGAACTCTCCCAGAAAGTCTGGCGACGTGAAGGCCGGTTCCTGTCGGGCTACGACTTTCATCCGTATACCAAAGGCGCGGGCAAGGCGGGGCTGGGACTGCATTCGCAGACCATCCAGGCCATCGGCGAGGAGTACGCCGTGCGTCGGAAGCAGGCCCAGAAAAGCCGGCTGCGCTGGAGTGTGTCAGGTGGACCGCGCCGCTCGCTCGGCTGGATCCCGTTCAAGGCAAGTGCCCTCCGCTATCGGAATGGGCAGGTGTTCTTCGCGGGCAAGGCGCTCTCCCTGTGGGACAGCTACGGCCTGTCGAAGTATGAGATAGGTGCCGGTAACTTCAGCGAGGATGCTCGGGGGCGGTGGTACCTGAACGTGACCATCAAGGTGGCGAAGAAGCCCAAGCCGGCGACTGGTGAGATCGAAAAATCGGTCGGCCTTGACCTGGGACTGAAGGATTTCGCTGCAACGAGCGATGGCCACGTCATCACCCTCGGCCGGCATTATCGCAAGCTCGAGACGGCGCTGGCGAAGGCGCAGC
>NZ_JAFLRF010000053.1 GCF_017315705.1 Trinickia mobilis
GCGACTGGGGGCGGGAATCATGCCGGGCCTGGCTGGCCAAAGCCCCGATTATCGGGGCATGAAGATAGTAACGGGGGCAATAAGGTGCGGGCACTCGAATATCTGATGCCGGCCGTCATCGCTGCGCGAGCCGACATCATCGTGACGGCAGGCGTCGTCCAATCCAATTCCGTGCGTCAGATCGCCGCCGCTGCCGCGAAGCTGGGTTTGGCCTGTCACTTTGGCATGATTGCCGATCGGGTACCGCAGGTTGACAGCGATTACGCGGAAACCGGAAATATCTTCCTGGACGGGCTGTTTGGTGCGACGCACGAGCCGATGAGCGTACGTGACGACAAATCGGCGTTTATCCAGCAGGTGGCTGATCGCCTCGAACTCGAGGGAAAGCGCCCTTACGTGATACCGTACGGTTGCGCCAACCGGCTCGGCGCCACGGGATACTTGCGCTGCGCGTTGGAAATCGCGCAACAGTCCGAGTCTGCCGGCATCGACATCACCCACGTTGTCCACGCCAGTGGAACCGGAGGCACTCAAGCCGGCTTGGTCGCCGGCTTCGCGCTTCTTGGGGTCGACGTCGAGGTTATTGGCATCGACATCGATGCTGAGCCTGCCGGCGTCCGAGCGCGGGTGACGAAGTTGTTATTGGAACTCGCCTCCGACGCCGGACTCGACGGAGACACGCTGAGCTCAAGGATAACCATCGAAGACGGGTACTCGGCTGGCCACTACGGACTGGCCGACAAACCCACTATCGACGCGATTCGCCTGGCCGCGCAGCGCGAAGCCCTTCTGCTTGACCCGGTCTATAGCGGCAAGGGACTTGCCGGGCTTCTGGGCCTGGTTGCACAACGGCGATTTAAGCCGACTGACAACATTCTGTTCCTTCATACGGGCGGCACGCCTGCCTTATATGCATACCGTTCGCACTTCTGACGATAAATGCGGACTTCAAGACTCCAGCGTTGAACTTTGGGACCGACGTCACTCCGTTTGTTATGTGGTTCTTTTATTCTCGAAACCTCAATACCGGGCGGCGTTGCCGCAAAGATCATGACCCGACAACGATTCGACTCATTGCTTCACCACCACATCATAACGACCTTCATCCAGCAAGGTCATGCCCCAACCAACGAGCAGTTGGCGCATAAGCTTGGGGCTAGTGTGGATGAAATTGAAAGCGGCTTATTGCGACTTGAGGCCACTCATGGCGTATTGCTTCACCCTGGCCGGCGCGAGCTGTGGGTGGCGCATCCGTTCTCGTCGTCGCCAACCCACACTTGGGTCCAGGCTGCGACCTCAGGGTGGTGGGCCACGTGCATGTGGTGCGCGCTCGGTATTTCAGCGCTCGTGAAAGGCAAGGTGGCAATCCATACGAGAATTGGTGGCGAAAGCGAACCGGTGCAAATCGACGTTGTGGACGGTGTCCCGCTGCAAACCAGCCTGTTCGTTCACTTTGCGGACCCTCCACGCAAGGCTTGGGACAACATTCATCATTTTTGTGCACGCTTGCTTCCGTTCCGATCGCGAGACGACGTAGTCGATTGGGCCAAACGGCATCAGCTTCCTGTAGGAGAGGTCATGCCGATTACGTTGATGGCGGATCTCGCACGGAGTTGGTATTCGCGTCATGCCGATGTGGACTGGGAAAAATGGACACCGGCTCAGGCGCTGGAAATATTCCAATCGATTGGTCTGGTAAGCGACTTCTGGGACCTCGACACCTCAGCAAAGCACTATTGAACGCTGAAGCCGGCGTGACGGGGAAACCGCCGGCCAGCTTGGCTCAATAGTTCGCGACGCTTTTCACGAGCTGAGGGGCATCAGAATCGACTGGAATCGGGCTTCCGCCTATCGGCAAACGCGGCAATCGCTTCCTTGGCAGCACCTTCCGTCACCATTTTGCCGAATATCGTCGCCTCTTCATTCATTCGATCTTCCGTTGCGGCGCGTTCACCGGCCTTCATAAGGCGCTTGGTCTCGACAATCGCGCCGAGCGGCTTGGCGGCCAACTTCGCGGCCTTTTGTTGCGCAAATGCGAATGTTTGCTCGACCGGCAGAACTTGATTGACGAGTCCCATCTGCAGGGCTGTTATCACGTCGAAGGCATCACCCGTCAGCAGCACGCGTGCCGCGCGTTGATAGCCGGTCAATTTGGCGTTGGTAATCGTATCTACTGGCACGGAGGCAGGCCGGCTATATGATTATCAAAACCAGCCATGGAGCAGGTATGAATCGGGAGCACATGATACTTGGCGCTTTTTTCTTCAATCCGCAGGGCGACCATCGGATGTCGTGGCGACATCCGCGTGCTCCAAGGGGCGAGATATTCGACCTCCAGTATTACCGTGAATTGGCCGCGTTGGCAGAATCCGGCTGCCTCGATGCGCTCTTTGTCGCGGATCACGTTGCGATGTGGGATACGTTCGAAAGCAATGTGGCCCACTATGCCAATGCTCGCCTCGAGCCGATAACGCTACTGTCTGCTCTTTCCGCTGTCACGCGGGACCTCGGTCTGATCAGCACGCTGTCGGCTTCATTCAGTGAACCCTACAACGTGGCCCGCATGTTCGCGTCGCTCGACCATCTGAGTCACGGTCGGGCTGCATGGAATGTCGTGACCTCGGGCATGAACGAGGAGGCAATGAATTTTGGCGGTGACTCCACGCTTGAGCACGCACACCGTTATGAACGCGCTACGGAGTACCTGGAGGTCGTCAAGGCATTGTGGGACAGCTGGGAAGACGGCGCTGTGCTGCTTGACCGCAAATCTGGCCTCTTTGCCGACACCGCGAAGGTGCATCGCATCGAGCATGCAGGGAGACATTTCACGGTGCGCGGTCCGCTCAACGTGCCTCGACCGCCGCAGGGATATCCGGTGATTGTTCAGGCGGGATCGTCAGGGGATGGCAGGGATCTCGCAGCGTGCCACGCCGATCTGCATTTCTCGATGTGCCGCAGCCTCGAGGAAGGGCTGGCCTACCGGAAGGACCTGAACGAGCGTCTCAAGCGGTATGGTCGCGCTCCGGACAGCCTGAAGATCCTGCCCGGCATACAACCCGTTCTAACAGTCTCCGAAGCAGAGGCGAAAGAAAAGCGTGAACTGCTCGAATCGCTCGTGCCCGAACGCATGGGTGTCGACCTCGTATCGAGCTGGTGTCAGGTCGACCTGTCGAGCGTGCCACTCGACGGACCTTTGCCAGATCTGCCGGACGAGGAAACGTACGACGGACAGCGCAGCAACCTTGCGCGATTGAAAGCGTTCAAAGAACAGAACATGACCATCCGGGAAGTTGCGCGTCAACTAACAAACTCTGGCGCAGCACCGGTAGTGGCCGGAACCGCAGCGGAGATTGCCGATTTCATGGAAGAGTGGTTCAAGGCGGGCCTGTGCGACGGCTTCAATCTGATGTTCCCGGTCCTGGCCGAAGATATGTCTGATTTCGTGCAAAGTGTGGTGCCTGAGCTGCAACGGCGTGGTCTTGCGCAAACCAGCTATCGAAGTGGCACGTTGCGCGACAAGCTCGGCCTGGGACGCCCGTCTAACAGCCTGGCAGTTCATTCCTGACGAGCTGTGCCCGTCAGACGTTGGCCAGGGTGGGGCGCTGGCTTCCTGGTACTCCGTGTTGAACAGGGTCCCCGGCATTACTTCGCAGATATCGAAAGCACTCTTCTTGTCCTAACCGCGCGTTCTTGCCAAATCGTGCACCCAGATCCTTCCGTGCCCGTGCATTTTAGGGTTAACCCTAAAAATCGCAACTCACCTTTGTGAACAAGGTGCTTAATTACGAGCGACCTCTTACCTAGACTTGGAATCACCTGCTCCGGACAACAGTCCGCAGCGAAACCAAGACTGGAGGTTCATCATGAAATCGCTCATTCAAGCCATTGCAGTTGCCGCGGTACTCGCCGTCCCGGCCGTTTCGTTTGCTCAGTCGGACGCGCCTGTTACCAGCGCCGCCGTGCAGAACTCCGGTGCGTCCGGCTACGGTGGTGTGGCGGATGACACATCGGCGTCGGGTTCACATCATCCGCTTCGCGCACTGGATCATTCGATTCTTTCGGTGGGACATGCGATCCGTTCGTCGATTCGCCCCGACCCCAATGACGGCATGAAACCGACTTACTTTGGTGCTTGAAAATAAGCCCTAGACGTTTCCAAGTCGTTATCGGCCCCGGCGGCGAATTGGCGAGCGCCGCCGTCCTTGGGTGCAGCGTGGCGGCGCCGGCTCGGCAGCGCAGTAGATCGCGTCGCGGAGATCCGGGGCCTTTCAACGGCGCACTCGACCTAAGCCTTCCGAGTTCACCGCAATTCACGCCGCAAAATCGCCCCGTCGCCGTTGTCGGCAATTCGTCGCGAATCTCGAGCATCCCCCCTTACCAAACGTTACAGAAGCCACGATATTGTTTCACCTGTGGTGCAGGCAAGTTCCTAGAATTCCTCAGACCGTTGGGCGCCCCGCTTGCCGCGCCCGATGGTCCCGCGCACAGCCGCACCGCCTGCGGTTATGCCGGTGCAATCGATACCGATAACGCAGAAAGGAGTTCAGATGACTCACCTCTCGCTTGCCTCGCTCGTCGCCGCTTCCGCCACCTGCCTTTGCGCCGTCGCACTGAACGCCCACGCGCAGACCCCCGCCGCTACGGCGTCTTCTGCCACGACAGCCGGCGAGGAACTGCATGCCGCCGACAAGACATTCATCACCGACGGAACCCGGACGGTAGCGACCCAGCGCGACGCCGCCCGCATTGCCGACTCGCGTTCGACCGATCGCGACGTGAGGGCTTTCGCCGAAAAGCTGGTCGCCGACTATACGAAGCTCTCAGAATCGATGCGCGCGGCGAGCCCACGCGGCGTGGATGTCCCGCGCGACGACCCTGAAACGGCCGTGCTCGACAGCGTCAAGGATCTGCGTGGCGCCGATTTCGACAAGATGTATATCGAGCAGGTGGCGCTGGACGGTCAGCAAAAGACGCTTTCGGCCTTTCAGGCCGAGATCGCTTCGGGTCGCGACGCGGGTCTCAAGAAGGCTGCCACGCAAGCGTTGCCTGTGATCCAGGCCGATTACGCGAAGGCGCAGGAACTCGCGAAACGCAAACATCTCGCAAGCTAAATCTCAACTTTCGCCGGCGCGTGCGCAGCACGCACCGGTTTCCTCGTCTACGCCTTCTTGTGCTCGCGCGCGGCCAGCGCGAGCCGCCCCATCCGTTGATCGCGCACGAACCACATCAGTGCGGCGCGCCAAAGAAAATCGGTAACCGTCCGACCGTGACCGTATAGACGCTCGATGAAGGCGTCGCCATGCTTTCCCGGCGCCACCTCTGTCCGACATCGGCATGCGGGTCGATATTCTGTCCGCGCCACCAGTCTTGTGAATCGTAAGCGGCTCACGTCGGCCGTTACCCGGGCTAGCCCTTCACCGCCAACGTCGTCGGCCGTGCCGATTCGGTCAACGCGGCGTCGGGCACGACGCTCGTGCAATTGATCGTGGAGAACCTCCGTCATCAATTGCTGCCAGGCGGCTTCGTCGTGCTGCGATTCGCGCTGCCCGTGCGCGAAGGCACTTTGCGCGTGCCCGCAAGCACGCTGATCTTAAACAGCGGCGGACTGCGTGTCGCGACCGTGGACAGCCGCGACGAGGTCCGGTTCAAGCCGGTGACGGTGTGCACGAGTCCTGGAAGGTGAGTTTTCGAGGATTCCGCTAGTTAATTATTTTTCCACATCCACGGAGCCCTGTTCCTCGCAGCGCCGATCACCATTTCATAACTTTCGTACCGACAAGCTGAGTGATCTTCAATCAACGACCAACGTCCCAGGTCCTCCGGCTCTCGACGGAACACCTTGAATGTGTACGAGTCGTCCGCAAGCTCGATCAAATCGACACACCATAGCCCGCTCTCATCCTCGATGCTGCTTATCACCTGCAATTTATCGCTCCCTTCGACGTCGCCCAAAATATAGTTCGTTCGTTTCTGCGTGGATTGGCGTTTCGTCGTGCCGGCTAAATGACCCACTTACAGAATCGCCGAGGAAGTCACAGCAGCTCCGAGTGTCCCCTTTAGACGCCGGATCCGTTTGGAAATCGCCGATTGGGTCACGCATAGCGTGGTTGCTGCCCTCGTGAGGGACGCTTCCTCAATGACCGCTACGAACGATATCAAATCATCCATCACCATTCCCATCAATCATGTCAGTCATTCGCATTATTCGCTTTTGGACGAAACAGTAGAAAGTCTATCCCGGTGGCTCGCCGTACGCCAGGGTCGCCCAACGGTGTACGGATCTCGTCAGGCCAATACGGTCCCATTTTTCTGGGGGTGAGGGATGCCGCTCGTACGAATCAATATTTCGAAGGATACAAAGCCTGAGGTAGTAAAGGCCGTCATCGACATAGTCTACGAAGCCATGGAGTTCTGTCAGTTGCGGCAGTTTATGGTGGCCGTATAGGCTGGCAGCTTCACAAGAGGTGCTAGCCGTATAGCCGTTTCACAGCCGACGCTATCTGCGACGATTGCGAAATTGGAGGAAGGATTGAGGGTCGCCCTGCTTGATCGCGGGCGGCGCTCGGTTCTGCCAACCAGCGCCGGGACGAGGCTCTGCTCCTTCGGCGTTTGAAGCAGAAGCGACTCGACGTCGCCTTGCTTCCCAATCCAGAAGAATCGACGCAGGACGCTTGCGTGGAGCTGTTCTCTCTGGAAGGTCATGAAGGGAAGCGTTTTCTGACGCGGTCGCGACTATTCACCGATGAAAGAAGGACAAAAACTCGCGTCACTCGAAAAGGTCTAGCACGGAAACGGCGTCGCGTTAGCGGCGCCGATTTCCGACCTGTCACCGCGACCGGCTAGCGGCTGGATTTCGACTGAGCATCTTGACTTTTAGGTAGATGTATATACACTCGATGAACGATAAGATGATTCGCCTGTGCACAACAGGTTGCGCAGCAACCTTTACTATTACGCTGAGGCTAGGAGAAAGCCTTCAGGCAGGTGGCCGAGGCACGGAGCAATGCGGACGGGTTCACGGACGGGAAAATGAGGGCAAGCAACGAATTTTCGCGATATCGTGCCGTGGGCGGCGCACGCGGCATCGAGGCTCTGCATGCACAATTCATGATGCACCGATTCGCTCCTCATGTGCACGACAGTTGGGCCATCGGAGGTGTGCTCGAAGGCGTGAAGGACAATGGGCCATCGGCAACATCGAGCAACGTGGTACGGAAAGGCGAACTCACTATCCTGCCCCCCGGCCATGTCCATGCTGGAAAGGCCGTGGGAAATCGGCCATACCAGTATGTCATGATTTACGTGTCGGACGATCTGATGCAGGCACGGGCACGGCACTGCGGGTTCGCGAGAGTCCAGTTCTCCAGTTCTGCCATTCCCGCTGCCGAAATCGTCGTGAGGCTCGCCTCGTTCGTGCGCGCCACCTTGAATCTGCCGCTTAGCGACCAGTCTTCCCAAGAGGTTGTCGCAGCCTGCGAAGCGTTGCTGGAAGCGTTAATTGTCCGCCATGGTCATTTGACGCCGCCTGGCGGAGATCCCCCTCCGGCCTCAGCGGAGGCAGGATTGTCGCGAGCCCGGCGGTTTTTGCTCGAGCACTGGGACCAACCCATTTCCCTCGACCATTTGGCGCGGGAAGCCGCGTTATCACCGTATTACTTCTGCCGACAATTCGGCCGGCTCTATGGTCTGACTCCGCATCGCTATCAACAGGTTTTACGGCTAGCACGGGCTCGCAATCTGATTATTCGAGGTGCCAGCGTTACAGAGGCCGCTGCTGCGACAGGCTTTGCGGATCAAAGCCATCTCGGACGTCAGTTCAGGAGCTGCTACGGCTACTCGCCGGGTTCATTAATACTTGAGAAGCCATCGATTGCGGTCACTGCGCAATAACGTTCTAGCCAGTTAGCGTCCCATTCTGAAATGCTTCGTCCGTCACGCTGCGATGCCGCGGCAGGCCATGAGTCGATACTGCGCAGGTTCGTCTCCGGGAGAAAGAAAAAGCCGACAATCGCGGATAGGGCGGCAATGACCACGGGATACCAGACACCTGCATAAATGTTCCCGGTTGCAGCAACCAGTGCGAATGCAGTCGTGGGTAGAAAACCACCGAACCAGCCATTGCCAATATGGTACGGAAGGGACATCGCCGTGTACCTGATTCGCGTTGGGAAAAGCTCAACCAACGTTGCAGCGATCGGCCCGTAGACCAGGGCAACGAGAAATACGAGCCCCGTCAGCATCACCATGACCATGAAGTAATTGATCTGCTTCGGATTCGCACTTGCGGGATATCCGACCGCGCTGATTTGTTTGCTCAATGCGGCGTTAAATGCCGCCGTCTTTTGCTTTCGCTCCCCCAAGCTGAGTCCAGCGCCTTCGAAGCTCGCGATCACATGATCGCCCACACGAACTGAGGCTACGGTTCCCGGCGGAGCGTTTACGTTGTTGTAGTTGACGGAAGCCTTTGCCAAGAAAGATTTGGCGATATCGCAGGAATTTACGAACTCACTAGTTCCCACGGGATTGAATTGAAAGGAGCAGGTATTGGGGTCGGCGACAACAGTAACGGGAGCTCTCTCCTGCGCACTAGCCAGCGCAGGATTTGCATATCTGGTGAGGCCGTGGAACAGCGGAAAATACAGCAACGCGGCGAGCAGAAAACCAGAGAGCATGACCGGCCGGCGGCCAATTCGATCCGATAGCGCACCAAAAAACAAAATCATTGGTGTGCCGATCACAAGTGCGCCTGCAATCAGGAGGTTGGCTGTCACTGCCTCGACCTTGAGCGTCTGGGTCAAGAAGAATAACGCGTAGAACTGACCCGCGTACCAGATCACAGATTGGCCCGCAGACCCCGAACAATGCGATGAGAACGAGTTTGATATTTGGCCACTGCCCAAAAGCCTCCTTCACCGGAGCCTTGGACGTCGCGTTCTCAGCCTTCATACGCAGAAACACGGGCGACTCGTGCAAGCTTAAGCGGATCCAAACCGACAACGACACAAGGACGATGCTGAAAATGAAGGGGACGCGCCATCCCCAATCGCCAAACTTAGCCTCACCGACGGTTAGACGGACCCCAAGCACCACAAGCAACGAAAGGAAGAAGCCAAGGGTTGCCGTCGTCTGAATCCAGGAGGTGAATGCGCCGCGTCTCCGCGAAGGCGTGTGTTCAGCCACGTACGTCGCCGCGCCGCCATATTCGCCGCCGAGCGCCAGGCCCTGAACAAGACGCAGAACGACCAAAACAACCGGAGCCGTTAAGCCAATCGTGGAATATGCAGGGAGAACCCCGACTAGAAAAGTCGACGCGCCCATCAACAGGATGGTGATGAGGAAGGTGTATTTTCGACCAACAAGACTCCTCCAATCACCCGCCAGCGCTATTGTTGTTAGCCGATGCTAAGCAGGTATTCTCGATCGCCTGCTGACATCGACTCCAGCCAGTTTGACTCGGTCCCTGGTTCGGGCAATACCTTCCCATACTCGACCATCTGCGCGGGAGGTAGCTCCGAGAGATATGCCCACACAAACCGCTTCTCCGTGTTCGCCGCCTTGACAACGACGTCTACGATGCTCTCGAGCAATTGTCTCTTCTGTTCGGCGTTTCTGCCCGCGCGAATACTCCCGTGGACGTAGATCAGGTCGGACTTCAGCGGACTGCCACCGAGGAAATGGTCGTCTGACGCGATCTTGTTGAAGATGACTTGGGCGAAGAAGCCCTGCGCTCCGGTTGCATTGCTATGCGCACTGGTAACACCTTTTGCGATCTCCCGTTTCGCCTGACGGCTAAGCCGATCTGCAGCGACGTACACGACATATGTTGGCATCATTTGCTCCAAATTAAGCATCATACGGATGTATATGCATCTAATGCTGTGCAAGGAGGGCAGAAACACTATTAGTTGTACCTGCACTGTTTGCATGACCAAACAGTTGTAGGTACATCTTATAGAGTAGATCAGCGCACCATCATCTGGTGTTTACCCCTTGCCGGTATGACGAGTCCCGCGATGAGAAGCCGCAAAAAAATCAGAGACTCGCGTTCACACGCTGCAACGATTCGAGCGCTTGCAGCAGACGCTTATTAGTCGGTCCCTTCAAAAATTTTTGGACCTCATTTTCGACCTGGTTCTGAGCGATCATCCAGTACGGTTCTGCACTGCGTAGCTTTTCGATCCCTTGCCTGCTCAATCGGGCAACCCTGAAACGGGCATCCGACTCCGGGGCAGCCTCTACCCACCCCGCGTTTATCAAGATTTTGAGATTGCGAGATATTGTCGTCTTGTCAAGCGCCGCCTCAGCCGCGATCTCGTTGTAAGTTGCGGCGCCCAACCGCTCCAAGGCCCTCAACAGCGAGAACTGCGTTATTTTGAGCCCGACCGGACGAAGGGCATCATCGTAGACGCCAGTCAGGGCATTGGCTGAGCGCCGGAATTGCGTACAGTAACAGTCGGTGAACATTTTCAACCTGCCAACCCGGACTCCGTGTGCAAGCCCAGCAATAGTTCGATGTATGTACATCTATTCTATAGGAGAAACACATACGTGTCAAAACCTCGCTAACTCTTGCATGGTCGATCAAAGGTAGTGAGAGATGTAGAGAACCAGACGAAGCGGCAACCGCACCTTGTCTCCAGTCTTTCGCTCCGTCGGGAACGCCATTCCGGCCAGGTCGAGGTCTTCGAAACCGCGCCGGAGGACCGCATTGCGGTTGTCTTCGTCATTGAATGTGCCAAGCAGAGATCCCGTGAAAACGGAGAATGGTACCTCGCGCGCGTGCCGGGCCGCACCCCGCAACTCCTCCTTGCTTGCGCCGAATATCAGCACTGGGTCCTTAAACATCGGCGAATACATATTTCCCGATGCATCGTTGTCGCTTTCGCCGACAGCGTCATCACTGACGGCGACACCGCTGACGGTAAATGCTGCAACATTCAGCCTCTGCCACGGTAATAACCCGCGCCGCAGGACAACGAGAATCTTCTTCTGCGAATCCGATGCGACAGAAGTTTGAGTCTGGTCCAATTGTTCTTCTTTCATATACACGTTCTTCACACTAGCATCGTCAACATGTTTACCGGCGCTCGGCCGATCATACTGGACGTTAGGATGACTGATGTAATCAGCAAAGCGCTCCAGCATCGGAGCGCACGTCACGCCGTCCCACGACTCGAAGGTCTGGGTGCGTAGCGCCCGCTTTTGCTTTGCGTCGGTACGGTAACGGCAGTGCATGAAGAGATTGGTCACCTCATCGTGGACCAAAGCGAAACGCTGCAAATGACGCGCCGACTTGAAGCAGCGCATCACCTTCTCGCGAACCCGTGTCGGTTGGTGGGAGTTTTCCGCCCGGTTGTTCAGCCCCCAAGAAGTTGACATACCGTCACAATGTCACGGTACGGCGTCTAGGCCTTATTCTTGATCGCCGCCACAAGTTCGGCGGTGGTGAGAATCTCGTGGGCATAGGTAGGGCCATCGATATTATGGGCAGCGTGCAGGGCTTCGTGCGACCGCGCGGACGTCGCGTCGCGCACCAGCGTAACGTGATATCCCAGCTCCATACCCACTCGTCCTGTCGATTCGAGGCAGGTGTTTGCGAGAAGACCGATCAGGATGATCTTTTCCTTGCCGTGACGTTTAAGCTGATGGTCGGGATCGGTGTTTGGAAAGCCGCTCGGGCCCCAGTGCTCGGTTGCGACGATATCGCCGCGTTGCACCTGGAAATCTTCATGAAAGGTGCCGCCCCAGGTTCCTTTGGCGAAGGTTTGCCGTTCGGCCGAGGCGAGTTGATTGGGTGTCGGGTACTTCCAGGTGATGTAATCGCCCGGCTCCCACCGGTGGTGTGGAACGTGATAGATCGCAATCCCTCCTTCCCTTGCAGTCCGGACGATGGTGCGAAGGTTCTCCAACATGTTGTTTTCCCGCGCGATGTCCTTGATGAACGGAAAGAGCTTGCCCCCTCGCTTAGAAAGTCGTTATACAGATCCACACATAGCACAGCGGTAATCTTGGGCTCGTAAGTGACCATCGAAGACTCCTTATCAGATGGAGATTCCTCCCGCACCGGGACGTTTCACCTTGCTCCAAAATAAATGTTGTGCATAATGTATAATAAGTGCGTCTCCGGGGGACTGTCAAGGTGCGCGGTGAGATGAACGTCGGTTACGGAAGCGCACCATATCCAATCATTGGCGCAGCGTCGTGTCGGGAAAAATATGACGGTGGAATCGTGACGCGAGGAGCGGCACGCAGAGTCAACGCAGAGGTCTGTATCAGCGTTCTGTTGACTGCCTTGACGCGTTCAGCCGGGGGGGGGCGACGATTTGTGCCGATGCCTGGCCTGGCGCATGTGTTCTGACGGGACCGGCGCAGGCACGACGGATCATTGCTAAAATAGTGGTCAGGCAACACTTAACGTGTATACAGGACCGATTCGCTTTTCACAGTTTCTCGCCGTAACAGGAGGTGGTTTTGTGGGACGTTCCAATCGCGAGCAAGCGGACAAAAACCGGCAGCGCATCGTAGATCAAGCAGGCGCAACAATGCGCGGTGGCGGTGTAGGGGCCGTCAGTATCTCTGAGATCATGGCGCGCGCAGGCCTGACACAGGGCGGCTTCTACAATCATTTCGAGTCAAAGGAGGCCTTGATCACGGAAGCCTGTTCATCCGGTTTCGCGCGGTCCGTGCAGAATTGGAAAGCAAGGGCAATTTCAACGAGGCAGCCCGCTGCGGGCGCGTTGAAACGCCTCGTCGCTTTCTATTTTGCTAAAAAGCCAGTCGAGCAAAGTTGCCCGATGGTAGCCCTTGGACAGGATGCGGCGCCACACAATGCAAGCGCGGCGCTTAACGAAGCATACCGGGAAGGGGTCGGGCAATTCTTCTCCACCTTTAGGGAGATTGCTCACACAGACCGTTCGTGCTCGTTATCAGAGGAACAACTGGTTGTCGCATTCGCTGCGATGGTCGGTGCGAATATGCTTTCGCGGGCGACGGGAGACAAGAAGTGGGCTGCCGAAGTCGAGAGGGGGCTCGTCGGGTCGTCGACGTGATAACAGATGGGATGCTTTACCTCGAACGTTTTTAGGCAACGATCTATCCGTGTAGGTGGAAGGGTTTGCCTGACGTCGCGTCGAAGAAGAAAGCGAGGGCGCTTCGGTCAGAATGGAGCCCGCATGCTCTCCAGTATGTGCCCGTGACCTTGGCGTGCCCGTCTTTCTCGGTTGATCAGGCCTGCCGCATCAGACTGGTCGACTAAATTTGAATGGTGTCGATCTGCAGTATTCAGGCGGTCGCGACAACAGGGAGCCATTTCTAACGACTTCCCTAGCGGTGCGGGAAATTCTCAGTTTTGGACTAGCCTTTCAGCAAAGCGCGTGAACAAGAAATAGCCCCCGAATACGATGCGAGCACTATTGCGGCAAGCGCGAATCGCTCTTTCGTGTTCCACGAACTACATATGAACAGCAGGAGACATCCAGTCGCCGCACATAAATTCAGAATCGTACACGCGAATATGAGGCGGGTGTGCTTTCTGCGTTGGGCAATTGTATCTATCATTCAACAGCGCCCCGGAACACGCATGTTGCCTCTCGGCATCGAAGTTCGCTTGACATCTAACGGCGACTCAATCTTGCCGAACGGCTTCCTGGGAGACTCCGAGATAAGGGATGCTAACGATTGCTGCATACACATTCATTAAGCAATGCAAACAAGGAAGAATCTATATCGGGTCGCGGTGACAGGTCGGAAGTCGGCGCCGCTAGCGCGACGCCGTTTACGTGCTAGACCTTTTCGATTGACGCGAGTTTTTGTCCTTCTTCATCGGTGAATAGTCGCGACCGCGTCAGAAAGCGCTTCCCTTCAGGTCCTTCGAGAGAGAACATCCCGCCCGTACCGGACACTACATCGATGATCAACTGCGTATGCTGCCAATACTGGAACTGCGGGCCACTGATATAGAACGGTGCGCCATTGATCTCTCCTAGTAGCCGGTCAATGTCGCCGATCTGGAGCTCTCCCGCTGGATAGCACATCGGCGCGCTGCCATCGCAGCAGCCTCCAGACTGGTGGAACATAACCGGACCGTGCTTTGCGCGCACGACATTGATGAGTTCCGCCGCCGCAGGCGTACAAATGACACGGCGAATGTCGAGCGTCAAAAGAACCCCGTCGGAGATTCGTCATAGCTGACCAGCAGGTTTTTGGTCTGCTGGTAGTGGTCGAGCATCATCTTGTGGTTTTCGCGGCCGATCCCGGATGCTTTGTATCCACCGAAGGCCGCATGTGCGGGATATTGATGGTAGCAGTTGGTCCAGATACGGCCCGCCTGGATTCCTCTGCCCATGCGGAACGCACGATTTCCGTCACGGCTCCACACTCCGGCACCCAGACCGTAGAGCGTGTCGTTGGCGATTGCCAGCGCTTCTTCCTCGTCCTTGAACGTCGTCACGGAGACTACCGGTCCAAAAATTTCTTCCTGGAAGATCCGCATCTGGTTGTTACCCTGAAACACGGTCGGCTTCACGTAGTAACCGTCTTTCAGATCGCCGTCGAGTATGTTCCGCGCGCCTCCGGTAAGCGTCTTGGCGCCTTCCTGTTTGCCAATGTCGAGGTAGGACAGGATTTTCTCGAGTTGCTCATTCGAGGCCTGCGCACCGATCATGGTGCTCATCTCCATCGGGTTCCCCTGCTTGATTGCTTCGACTCGCTTGATGGCTTTTTCCATGAAACGTTCGTAGATCGACTCTTGAACCAATGCGCGCGACGGACAGGTGCAAACCTCGCCTTGATTCAGCGCGAACATCGCGAAGCCTTCGAGTGCCTTGTCGAGGAAGCTGTCATCCCTCGATACGACGTCTTCGAAGAAGATGTTCGGTGATTTGCCACCCAATTCCAATGTCACCGGAATGAGATTCTGGCTGGCGTATTGCATGATCAGTCGTCCAGTCGTCGTCTCGCCCGTGAACGCAATCTTGGCGATGCGCGGATTCGACGCAAGCGGTTTGCCCGCTTCGAGGCCGAAGCCATTGACTACATTGAGTACACCAGGCGGCAGCAGATCGCCAATCAGTTCGATCAACACAAGGATCGAGGCCGGCGTCTGCTCGGCGGGTTTGAGCACCACGCAGTTGCCGGCCGCCAGTGCTGGTGCCACCTTCCACACCGCCATGAGAAGAGGAAAGTTCCACGGAATGATCTGACCCACGACGCCGAGCGGCTCGTGAAAATGGTACGCGTAGGTCTTGCTGTCGATCTCGCTGATGCCGCCTTCCTGTGCACGGATGCAGGATGCGAAGTAGCGGAAATGATCGACCGCGAGCGGCAGGTCCGCGAAAGTAGTCTCGCGAATAGGTTTCCCGTTATCCCAAGTTTCCGCCGCAGCCAGCATCGACAGGTTTGCCTCCATGCGGTCAGCAATCTTCAGCAAGACGTTGGCGCGCTCGATCGGCGATGTGCGGCCCCAACTTGCCTTTGCAGCGTGCGCTGCATCCAACGCCAATTCAATATCTTCCGCCGTCGATCGGGCGATCTCACAGAACACCCGGCCCGTCACTGGTGTGATGTTTTCGAAATACCGACCGCCGACCGGCGCGATCCATCTGCCGCCAATGAAGTTGTCGTAGCGCTTCTTGAACGGCACCGCTGTGCCAAATTTGCCTGGTTCCAGCATTTCCATATGCAACTCCTGTCGAACGGTTGTGACGTTGCTTGCAGCGAGGGAATGTGACGTATCGAAAGCCTATGAAAGCAATCTCTCGATCGCGGCACTGGCTCCTGACGTCTCAAGAATGTCCTTAAGTTCTTCGCTGCTGATCGTATGCAGAGGAAGACGCGTAGGCCCGCAGTTGACCCGTGCTTGCACACTGATCGCCTTGAGAACGTTGGCCAGACCGTGGGGAAACGCGAGACTGACCATCGTTTTCGCGTCAGACTGAAGGGATGCTGCGCGATCGCGGTCACCCGCCTGATACGCTCGGAAAAGCCTGCGAAAATGCTTTCCAGCGAAGTTGTAGCTCATCCCGACAGCACCGCGCACGCCAAGATTCATTGCGTCTATCAACAGATCGTCACGGCCGAAGTAGACGGTGTGTTTCGGCAGACACAGTTTTGCTATCTTCTCCAAGTCGACAAGATCGTCTCCGGTGTACTTCACTCCGGCGAAGTTTGGAATCACCCCGTCGAGGCGTGCAACGACTTCGCTTGCGGGTATGTTGATGCCCGTTGCCATCGGAACGTGGTAATAGTAGAACGGCAAGTGGGGAGCCGCCTCAGCCACCTTCACCATACATGCAGCTACATCTTCCGCATTCACCGGTTTCAGGAAGAACGGGGGAACGGCAGCTATGCCGGCTGCACCAATCGCCTGCGCGTGGGCAGCCAGATCTCGTGCGTCGGCAAGGCAGGCGTGACCGACATGTACCAGAATCTGAAGCTTTTTGCCCGCCTCATCCATCCACTTCGCAGCCACCGCCTTGCGTTCATCGATGGTCATGGACATGCCTTCGCCCGTAGTTCCGCATACGAAGGCGCCATCGACATCGTCGTCGATCAAGCGCTGCGCTTGCACGCGGATTACCTCGAGGTTAAGAAAACCCTTGTCATCGAAGGGCGTAAAGACTGCCGCGAGGAGCTTTAGCTTGTCCACCGTGTTGACTCCATCAGAATGAAAGGACCTTCCTGAAGCATTAGTTTTAACAGTCTGTCGTGGGCCGACTTTCTGCGCTAGAACAATATTGCGCAATATCGCGGTCGCCAGCCGCGTTGTTCTCATGAGCGCGGTGTCAGAATGAATTCGCGCAAAAGGGTGTCCAATTCCACTGAAACTGCCACCGCTAGCCGGCGCGGTAAGGGATCTCCCTTTATACGCAATATTGTTCTAGCGGAAGAAATTGCTTGGCGCGAGACTACGAGGGCCAAGTATGGCTCGGGGGCGAGCGGTCGACTTCGAGTCGATAAAGCCGAACAAATTCGCCGAGCGGTCTGGTTTGCCTGGCCAGACCGGACGGCCGTCGAAAGTGCTGGATTGTCTGGTCAACCTATATCTACATAGGAGGTAGAACAAATGCGCGAAGCGATTGCCGATCTTCAGGGCTCGAAGATCCGCGAGATTGTGAATGCTGGACTTGGGCGCGGTGATGTGCTCGCATTTTGGCTTGGTGAGAGCGATGAAGTCACGCCTGAGGTCATCCGCCGTGCGGCAATCGAATCGCTGGAGCGCGGCGAGACGTTCTATGCGCACAATATCGGCTTGCCTGAGTTGCGAGAGGCGATAGCGGAATATACCGGTGAGCTCCATCCCGCCGTTGGTGTTGACCGCATCGTCGTCACCTCGGCCGGCGTCAACGGGTTAATGCTGGCTGTACAGGCGCTCGTTGACGCCGGCGACGAAGTAGTCGTGGTAACACCCGTCTGGCCGAACCTCGTCGCCCAACCGGCGATCATGGGCGCTAGGGTACGCTGCGTGTCGCTTAAACCGATCGACGGTGCCTGGACGCTGGACATGCAGGGTTTGCTGACCGCGGTTACGGCCAAAACTCGGTTGTTGATGATTAACTCACCCAATAACCCGACGGGCTGGACGCTGACTCGCGGCGAGCAGCAACGGATCCTCGATCATTGCCGCGCTACCGGCACCTGGTTGCTGGCCGACGAGGTCTACGAGCGGCTGTATTTCGACGCAACCCCCAACAGATGCGCGCCAAGCTTTCTCGATATCGCAGCGCCCGACGAGCGCCTGATCGTCGCGCACAGCTTTTCGAAAAGTTTTCTCATGACAGGTTGGCGCCTAGGTTGGCTCGTTGTGCCCGCGTCCTTGACCGATGCGATGGGCAAGCTGATTGAGTACAACACGTCCTGCGCCAGCGTGTTCACACAACGCGCCGCCATCGCTGCGCTCGCGCATCGTGAGCAGATCACGCCCAGCATCGTTGCACATTTCAAGAAATGCCGTGACACGCTTGTGCCGTTGCTAGCCGCGCTGGACGGCGTGCACATCTCTCCTGCGCGAGGCGGCATGTATGCCTTCTTCAAACTTGATGGCTTCGATGACTCAGTGACCGTCGCCAAGCGCCTGGTTGCCGAAGTGGGTTTGGGCTTGGCGCCCGGAGAGGCGTTCACACCGGAGGCGAAGGGCTGGTTGCGGTGGTGTTTCGCTTCAAAGGACATTGGACGACTGGTTGAGGGCGCCCGTCGGCTAGAGGCATGGCTTAAGGTGAACAACCGGCCACCGGTAGCCTGAATGGCGAAAGATCGAGGTTTTCGCCACCGAGAAGGACTCTCGTTCGGCGAAAACCCCGTGTGTGATCTCTAAGGGTAATTGTGACGGATCGCAGAGAGCTAAGGTCAAGAGTGGTGTATGGGCAGCTTGATGGACGGCGATGTCAAGCGGCGAGTTTCTGCTGAACCGGTTGATCGCCTCGCACTGGTTCGCCGTCCCCGAAGTGCTCGTCGGCCGATTGCGCCTTCAGACGACTTACCACGTTCGCCGACAAGCCTTTGGCGTCCTCGCCCAGCAGCACGCTCGGCGCCTCGCTCATGTCGCCGGTTGAAGTGCCTTTCAGATATAGCCACGGCAGCGCCGCACGCACGCGCGGCGACTTCCGCACATACGGCGGTACGATCGCTGAATTGAACTTCACGTCTGACCCTGACCGATCGCGAACCTTCGGCATTTTCACCGGAATCCGGACGTTGGACCTCGAAGCGCGCGGCGCGAAGAAGATCGAGCGCGCGCCGGCCGAACCGTTGAGGCAGCACCGGCGCGTTCGATAATCGAGGAGGTACATGAAAACGCGCACTATTGGGTAGGCCAAAGTGCGAAGGCGATGGCTACCTGGCGCTGCGCATTCGATAGGAAACATCGCTTGGGGTGTCGTATGGCTGAACGCCGGCGCGGTCAAGCGGAACAGGCAAACGACTAGACGATTTAACGAGGGAGCACGGACCTGATTTGATCCGCCGCGAGTCGAATGTGATTTTCGAGTAATTTCACGCCATACTGGACCTGCCCAGATTCAGCGGCTTCGACTAGCATGCGATGTTCGTCATATGAGTTTTCGCGGATGTCGAGGTTCGACACCTGGAAGCGGAAATAACGATCTATCAGCTCGTGCAACCGCTGAATGATGTTGAGCGTCAATGGCTGCCGGGCAGGCATGTACAACGCCTCGTGGAACTTCCAGTTCAACTTGCCCCAATCGGATGCCGAAATTTTCGACATGTCCGGAATGAGAAACCGACGAGCGTAAGCGACGTCCTGCGCGGACGTATTCCCAATTGCCTTAGCGAAAAGCCAAGGCTCCATCCGCAGTCGGATGTTGAAGGCTTCGGTCACCTCCTCATCTGACATATGCGTGACGAACGCCCCCTTATGAGGAACTACCGTCACAAAGCCCTCGGCTTCCAGTCGATTGATGGCTTCACGCACGGGAATGCGGCTCACTCCTAACTTCTCGGCCAAAGCTTCCTGACGCAAGGGTTCGCCAGCCGCCAGCTCACCGGACAGGATTCGATTACGGAGCGACTCGA
Source organism: Trinickia mobilis (assembly GCF_017315705.1). Taxonomy (GTDB): domain Bacteria; phylum Pseudomonadota; class Gammaproteobacteria; order Burkholderiales; family Burkholderiaceae; genus Trinickia_A; species Trinickia_A mobilis. The sequence continues at coordinate 19,528 of NZ_JAFLRF010000053.1, forward strand.
CTACCAGATCGACGACAGTCGCCCGCTTGATCCGTTCACCGCCGTTGTCCGCTCTCGATGACGTAACGCTGGAACTCAATCCAAAGACAGGTGACTCTGAGTTCATAAGAGATTGAGGCATTGAGTTGGCAGATTGCATGGAAGAAAACCGCACCCGGTCCTCGTTAAGGTAGCTGGAAACCGTGGGCGTATGGGTCCCGAGGATCCACGACCAGCTGATTGTAGCCCGTCGTACGGGCCCAACCCGTAATCTCCGGGACGATTGCCTCAAAATGCCCCACTGACGCTGTGCTTGCGGCCCTCGCGCGGAAGGTGCTGCCAATGATGCTTTCGTGCACGAACGAGCTTCCTACCGCCAGGCGGCCACGCGCCACCAGTTGCGCCGCCCGAGCCGATGTGCCGGTGCCACAAGGCGACCGATCGATCCCCCGAGCGCCGTAGAAAACTGCATTCCGATAAGTGGCGTTCGGCGTCTTCGGGCGGCCTGTCCACATGACGTGGCTAAGGCCCCTGATCTCCGGATGAAGCGGGTGAACGAAATTGTACTTTTCGTTGGCGAGGGAGCGCAGCAATGGACTGAAACGACGGATCTCCTCCGTCGTCAATTGCTCAAGGTCGTCGTAGGAGGGCTGGGGCTCGATGATCGCGTAGAAGTTCCCGCCATATCCAACATCGAACGTGATAGGACCGAACCCAGGAACGTCGACGGTTCCGTTTCTCATAAAAAGGAATGACGGAACGTTCGTAAGCGTGACCTCCTCGACGTTGCCGTCCTTGAGTTCGTATCGTGCCTCGACCAAGCCTGCGGGCGTCTCGACACGAACGACCCCGGGCGTCTTAGGAGTGATAAATCCGTTCTCTAATCCGATAGTTACAGCACCGATGGTTCCGTGGCCACACATCGCCAAGCAACCACTTACTTCAATGTAGAGGATTGCGATATCGCAGTCCGGACGGGTGGGAGGATAGAGGATGGCTCCCGACATGGCATCGTGACCGCGGGGTTCGAACATAAGCGCCGTGCGAATCCAGTCGAACTCGCGTTCGAAGTGCGCTCTTTTTTCAATCATTGAGGCGCCCTCTAGCGATGGTGCGCCGGATGTGACGACGCGAATCGGCTCTCCGCAGGTGTGACCATCGATGCATGCGAAAACTGACTTCATTCCAGCACTCCGTAGTGGGCGACGAAGCCATTATATTGGATCCAAGCGGATTGCGAATTCGCTCCGTGCAGGCATCGTTTGCGCGCAACACGTGCGATGACGCACCACGCGCGTGCATAAATCTTCATTATTGATAGACAACAGCTATAATAAATAAATAATAATAGTCAAAATATAACGTAGAGGATATTGGATCCTTTATATTTTGGCCATGAAACGACACTTGCCTCGCTGGGCGAGTGCCCAACCCTACGGAGAACCTCATGGATATGAAACTGCCACCCGCCGACAAGCAGGTAGGCAACTTCCTTCTTGTGCGGGCAGAAAACGCTGAGAGTTACTGGCAGCCTATCCCGGCGAACGGCCATGTTGCCATCCACGTTGCGCCTCATCTGGTTGAAATGGACAAGCCCATCGCGGTCGGCACACAGACTGTCGGGAAGGGGTGTTATGTCCGCGAACATGCGCACGACAACAACGAGGAAGTTTTGTACTTCGTCCGTGGCCGTGGCAAGGTCGTCATCAATGGCGAACAGACTTTCGAACTGGCGCCGGGCACCACACTTTTTCTCGGGAAGGGCACCCGCCACACATTCATCAACGAGAGCGATGAGGAAGAACTGCACTTCGTCTGGATCATGAACCCGGGCGGGCTGGAAGTCTTCTTCAAGCAGATCGGCCGGTTACGAACACACGGCGAGCCGACTCCCGAGCCGTTCGCGCGGCCGGAAAACATCGCCGAAATAGAGGCCAATACGGTTTTCGCGAAACTGAGCGGAGCCGAGCAATGAAATCTCTCGTCACCGATTCCGGTATCGCTTGTCAGGTGACAGGTGAAGGGCCGGCGATGCTGCTGATTTCGGGGCTCGGCGGCAACGCCTCTTTCTGGAGCGCGGCCGTCGAGCGTCTGGCAACGGAATTTCAGGTCATCACCTTCGACTACCCGGGCGTCGGCGAAAGTGCGCCTGTCCAGAGCCACAGTATCCCAGCCATCGCCCGGGCGGCGACGGATGTGATGGACCTATGTCATGTCAAGAAAGCCGTCGTAGCCGGTCATGCGACTGGAAGCCTGGTTGCGCAGACCCTGGCGCTGGACAACAGGCAGCGTTGCGACGGACTCGTCCTGAGTGCCGGTTGGGCAAAAGCCGACCGGCGTTTTCGCGACCTGATGTTGCTGAGACGCCATATGCTCCAGACCTTGGGTAGTCGCGCTTACTCGCTCCTGTCCGGTCTGCTCGCGTATCCGAACGACACATACAACGAGACGATCGCTAGTGACGCAGCGCCCGACCTGAGCGATCCGCACACGCATGACGAAGCAACGATCTCCCGGATCGACATGCTGTTGGCCTACTCGAGAGCAGACGAGCTCTCGGAACTGTCGATCAGGACACTCGTGGTAGGCGCAATCGACGATGCAGTGGTGCCCTTCGAACATTCAAAAGATCTCGCATCGCTTGTCGCGGGCGCTCAACTCGTGAACGTGACCGGCGGGCATTTCTTCCCGATAACTAACGCCCAACAGTACGTCGAGACGGTACGCAATTTCATGGGGCACGTATGACTACAGGCAAACTCAGGGTCTCGGTCATTGGTGAAGTCGCGATCGGGTCCAGCTTTGCCGACGCGCTTCGGCGCGACGACTCCTTCGAGATCGCGTCGTTCGATACGCGCGAAGCGCCGGAATTTCTGACTGGACTGTATGTGCAGTTGTCCAGTATAGAACGGCTCAAGGGCCTACAGATGGAGCTTTCCGAATGAGACTCAAAGACAAGGTAGCGATCGTCACGGGCGCTGGTGCCGGTATTGGCGCGGCCACTGCGCGCGCACTCGCTAGCGAAGGCGCCAAAGTGGTGCTCGTGGATTTGGATGGAAAGGCCGCTTCTGCCGTGGCCGACGAACTGCCCGCTGCAATTGCATTCCAAGCCGATGTTACGCAATCAGATGCGATCGCGACTATGGTGCGGCATACTCAGAAGGCGTTTGATCGCATCGACGTTCTTGTGAACAATGCCGGCCGCGGCATGCTTGGCACCGTTGTCACGACAGCGGAGGACGACTGGAATAGCATCATTGGGCTCAATGTGAATAGCGTGTTTCTTTGTTCGAAACACGTCATTCCCGTCATGCAGAAGCAGGGTGGGGGGGCAATCATCAACGTGTCGTCGACCATTGCGACCGTTGGCATAGCGGACCGCGCATCTTACGTGGCCTCTAAGGGGGCGGTTAGCGCATTGACTCGCGCAATGGCACTGGACCATGCAGCGGATAATATCCGCGTAAACAGCGTCGCTCCGGGCGTGATCTGGACCAACTACTACGACAAGATGCTAGAACAATCCAGCAACAAAGAAGGCTTCCTTACCGCGCTCAAAGCCCGTTCGCCCCTGAATCGGATGGGAACACCGGCGGAGATCGCGTTCATGATCGCGTGGCTGGCGAGCGACGAAGCGTCGTTTGCAACCGGGGCGGAATTCACGATCGATGGCGGGTACACCGCACGCTGAGCTTGCCGTTGTTTGTCTTAATCTTATTACGGTGTTTGCGTAGTACTACATATAAATTGGTTTGGCTTATAACCAGCAGGAGCATCCGAAATGCATAAGAGCGCTTTGAACGGCATGCTGGCTTTAGCATGCACCCTGGCACCGATCGCGAACGCCATGGCGGAAGGTGACATAGTCAAGATCGGATTTGCGGGGCCTTTGACGGGCCCGCAGGCTCAATACGGAAAAGATATTCAGAACGGCGTCCAACTCGCGATAGACGAAATCAACGTGACCAAGCCCGTGCTCGACGGGCGTCAGGTTCAGTTCGTGCTCGACTCGGCCGATGATCAGGCGGATCCACGGACCGGTACAACCGTCGCACAGCGCCTCGTTGACGACGGTGTCAAGGGTGTGATCGGTCACTTCAATTCAGGTACTTCTATCCCGGCGTCGGCCATTTATGCGCGAGCGAACATTCCGCAGATCACCACGGCAAGCAACCCCGTCTTTACGCGTCAAGGCTTCGCGACGACGTTCCGGTCGATGACCGCGGACGATCAGCAGGGAGCTGCAATGGGTACCTATATCGTAAAAGGGCTGCACGCGAAGACGGTAGCGATCATCGATGACCGTACAGCGTATGGTCAGGGCCTCGCCGACCAGATCACTAAGGCAGTCACAGCGTCCGGCGGCAAGGTCATTGACCACGAATTCACGAACGACAAGGCCGTGGATTTCCGGGCAGCGCTTACGAAAATCAAGTCGATGCAGCCCGACGTACTTTTCTTTGCAGGTGCGGATGCGCAATCGGCTCCCCTCGTTAAGCAGATGCGCAGTCTCGGGATGAAGACGACGTACACATCAGGTGACATGTCGAAGTCGACGACATTCCTGAGCGTCGCGGGCGATTCGGCCAATGGCACCTACGCTTCGCTGGCTGGTTTGCCGACCGAGCGGATGCCGGGTGGCGCGAAATACATTTCGGCATACCAGAAGAAGTTCAATATGGAGCCAGGTACCTATTCGCCGTACTTCTACGACGCGGCCCTCGTGATGATGCAAGCTATGATCAAGGCAGGCTCATCGGACCCGGTGAAATACCTGCCGGTCCTCAAAGCGACAAACGAACAGACTGTCACGACAAAAGACTTCACGTACGATCAAAAGGGTGACCTCAAGCACCCCGTTGTCACAATCTACAAAGTAGAGGGTGGGAAGTGGGTGACGAAGGACGTCGAGGAGAACTGAACGTGAGTAACGGAGTGCGCGGCAACTCGGATGTTGTTGTCCTTGGAGCAGGGGTTGTGGGGCTTGCCTGTGCCTGGGCGGTTAAGCGGGAAGGCATCACGGTGACGATCATTGATCGTGACTTCGAAGGTGACCGCGCGTCGCACGGCAATGCGGGCGGCATAGGGGTGACCGAGAGCACGCCTATCACGATGCCCAATCCCCTGAAGCTGGTGCAGATGCTGACGGATCCACTGGGTCCACTCGGTTTGAGGCCTGCGCATTTCGTCAAGTCCTTTCCTTGGTTCTGGTCGTTGATGCTCGCCAGCAGGCCGCATCGTGTCCATGCGTCGGCAAAGGCGCTTGCAAGCCTGAACATGCGCGTGTATGACGATCTTCTTCCAATGCTTGACGACATTGGCGCGGGGCGGTGGCTGTATCAACGCGGCGCGCTTGTAGTTTTCGAATCGGAGACGTCATATCGGGCGGCGCTTTCCGAATGGAAGCTACGTGCCGATCTGGGCGTTGAGTTTGAACCGCTTGACGGCAGTGAAATCAAAGAACTCGAACCATCACTCGCACCTGTATTTCCACGCGGGCTGTTTTTGCCCGATTGGTCGCATGTGGCCGATCCCAAGCGGATCGTAGAGGCATTGCGCAGTAAAGTCACAGAAATGGGTGTGACTCTGGTCCAAGGGGATGTCGCACACGTTACCCCGCACGGCCCGCGGAATGTCTCGGTGGCGCTGACGGACGGGCGGTCTCTGAATGCAAGTCGCGTCGTTGTGGCGATGGGCGCCTGGTCGGCGAGGATTGCGAAACGCCTTGGTGACAAGGTGCTGCTGGAAAGCGAGCGAGGCTACAACACGACAGTTGACGCAGGGGACGTCTCGCTGTCTCGCGAAGTCATTTTCAGTGAGCGAAGCTTTGTCGCCACGCCGTTGGACATTGGCATACGGATTGGTGGGGGGGCCGAATTCGCTGGGTTGAGCGCAGCCCCGAATTACAAACGATGCGATGCACTCCTGACCTTGGGGCAGCGCTTTATTCCAGGGCTTGGCGACAAGAATGCGCGGCGCTGGATGGGGCACCGCCCATCGACGCCGGACGGGCTACCCGTGATCGGCCCATCGGCAAGCCATGACGCGATTGTCTATTCGTTCGGGCACGGTCATCTCGGACTAACTCAAGCCGCGACCACAGGTAAGCTTGTCGCGGGGATTCTAGGCGGGGCGGCACCTGGAGTTCCGCTCGAGCCCTTCTCCGTTAAGCGGTTCTAGCCCAATATCCGCCGCCACCACTACACCTATTCGGCTTGGGGTTCGCTCTTCGGCAACGGATTGCTCACGCAGCGATCCGGCGACCCAACGCGCCGCTTCATTCCTTGTTACAGCAGAGATACCTATGCCGCACGTCGAGATCCTCGCCGGTGTACCTTGCCCCTGAGCTGCCGACGCCATTGAGAAGAACAATCTCGCTCGGGAGGACAGTGAATTTCTTGACCGTATCGCGGAGTGCCCGAAGAGCCTTGCCGCGGACCTTCACCGCAGGGTCACCGCATCCACGGCGGCTGTGGCTCGAACTTCTCCAACAAATAGTCGACCAAAGCGCGGCACTTGACGGAGTAATTGTCTGTTGTCATGTACACGAGATAAATGGAGCGGCCATCGTCGGGCGCATAGTCCGCGAGCAATCTGACCAGTCGGCCCTCACGTACGTCCTGCTCGACTAGGAATTGAGGAATGCGGGCGATCCCGACGCCGGAAAGTGCTGCCGTGTGGACGGCCGTACCTACGCTGCCCAGATTTCCATTGACCCACACAGAAAAGCGCCGCTGTCCCTCACGGAACATCCACTCTGCTTGGGTTACGCCCCGTCCGTCCATAGTTAGGCAGTTGTGCCGCCCCAGACTTTCTGGACGTTCCGGTTTTCCATGCCTCTCAAGATAGGTGGGCGATGCGCAGATGACGAGAGGATTGGTCGCTAGCCTGATGCTCAGATGATCTTCGGATGGTGCGAGCCCCGAGCGGATCGCGAGGTCAACGCTCCGATCTTCCGACTCGACCGGCACATCGCCGACGACAATCTCGACTTTCAGTTCTGGAAAGCGAGCCAGAAATTCGGGCATGAGCGGGACAAGTTGCCTCTCCACAAAGGCAGCCGGAGACCGAATGCGCAATACGCCATGGGGGACCTGAGGCCTTTGCGAAGTTGCCGCCTCAGCCGCCTCGATCTCCTCCACAAGGTGCTTGATCTTGGAATAGAAGAATTCGCCCTGTGCAGTCAGAGAGAGCCGGCGCGTAGTGCGGACGAACAGCCTGACGCCCATCCGATCCTCTAGGCGCGAAATCTTGCGACTCACGCCCGATGGTGTCAGCCGGCACTTTTCGGCCGCCGAAACGAAGTTGCCGTGCGCTACCACCGCCGCAAATACATACAGTTCGCTACTTTTGTCCACAGAATGCCTGCCTCTAGCCCCAAATCTCATCTTCAAAGACTGCTGGTTGCGTTCATTATTTCATGAATACAAGTCAAAATTTAGCGATTGTTTGCAAAATGTCTGCTATCTAGAATTGGTCGCAACGTTACAAATCTTTTGCGCATATGCAAGCTGCCAGCCAAAAACTGAACGTCGCTATTGTCGGCGCAGGCATTATTGGATGTTCATGGGCAATGGTCTGGGCCCGCGCGGGGCGCCGTGTGGCGATCTACGATGCGAACACTGATGCACTTGAACTTGCATCCAAAACGCTGTCGCGTTTTGTGAGCGATAGCGAGAACGCTGGTTTTGCTTTGCCCCAAGACCTCATGTCGCGCGTAAGTACGCATGCAGCACTCAAAGACGCTTTGGCGGATGCGGACTTCGTACAGGAGTCCGCTCCTGAAGACGTGGAGATCAAGCGCAGTCTTTTCCGTGAACTAGACCGTCTGACCAAACCCGAAGGCATCCTTGCTAGCTCGACGTCTGCGATCATGATGTCGCAGTTCACGGAAGATCTCCAACATCGGCATCGTTGTGTGATCGTCCATCCGGCGACACCTCCCCACATGCTGCCGGCGACAGAGATCGTCCCCGCTCCGTGGACCGCGCCTTCCGTCGTTGACCGCGTTTTCGCGCTTCTGGAAGCAGTCGGTCAAACCCCCGTACTTGTCAAAAAAGAGATTCCTGGCTTTGCATTGAATCGAATGCAAGGCACGCTGCTGATCGAGATGTTCAGGCTGATCGAATCCGGAGTTATTTCAGCTGCTCACGCTGACAAGCTCATAAGTGACGGATTCGGTCTTCGTTGGGCCTTTCTCGGGCCGCTCGAGGGAGTCGACCTCAACGCGCAGGGTGGCATAGCGGACTATCTTGCTCGCTTTGGGCACATCTTCGACAACATGGCCAGCGAACGACGCGAACCAGGACCCGTACTTACGCCATCTCTGATCGCCCAGCTTGCCGAGCTGATGCGCGAGAAGTTGCCGCTCGATCAAATCGAAGCAAAGCGGTCGTGGCGTGATCGACGCGTGGCCATGCTGAAGCGGCTGCGGATCGAATTGGAGGACCAAGCCTAAGTGGCGGTGGTCGGAGCTGTGGCCAGATAGGTTACCTAACGTCTTGCTTGCTGCGGGACATGATCAGCTAGGGCTGACGCTTGGCGCGACCGCCGGGAGGATGATCGGTGACCTGGTTTCGGGCCGCACCCCCAAGGTCGACTTCGCGCTCTTCAGCGCGTATCGATTCTCGTGGCCGGCAAGGACACACCAATTGGTTCGAGGTAAATCATGCGTTGGAAGAAAACTTTACAGGTGGTCGGTGTGCACTGTGAAGGTGAGATCGGAAAGGTGATCACAGGGGGAGTCGGCACTATTCCCGGCGAGACCGTACTCGACAAGATGAATTACATCAATGAGGTCGACGACAGCCTTCGTCGGCTAGTCGTGCTCGAACCTCGCGGCTGCTTGCAGATGTCTGTGAATCTTCTTTTACCTCCGACGCGGCCCGACGCTCACGCAGGCTTTTTCGTCATGCAGGCGGACAAAGCACATCCGATGTCGGGCAGTAATTCCATCTGTGTTGTGACGGCGCTGTTGGAACTTGGGATCGTCCCAATGCAGGAGCCCGAGACTACCGTGGTTCTCGACACAGCGGTCGGTCTCGTTACCGCACGAGCGAAATGTCGAAACGGTCGCTGCGAGAGCATTTCGCTCGACATGATGCCGGCGTTCGCAGAGCAGCTTGACGTTCAGATCGATACGCCAGAGTTCGGGAAGATCAAGGTCGACATTGCTTTTGGGGGGGTGTACTACGCGCTCGTCGATGTGGACCAGGTTGGGCTGGACATCACTCCACAGAATGCGCGCCGGCTGGCTGATCTAGGCGTAAAGCTCGCAGATATTGTGAATGCGCACGTGGCCGTACGGCATCCGCTCTACCCGAAAATCAACAAGATTGCGTACGTTATGTTTCGCAACCGAGTCACTGACGATACCTATCAGACGTGCACGACCCTCGTTCCCGGCCGGATCGATCGGTCGCCATGCGGCACCGGCAGCTCCGCCAATTTGGCCACGCTCGCAGCGCGCGGTTTGGCGGACGTCGGCAGTCGCCTCGTCTCTCGTTCGACCATTGGAAGCGAATTCAAAGTAGAACTGCTTGGTCGTACCGAGATAAACGGAAAGCCGGCGGTACTGCCGAGAATTGAAGGGCGAGGTTGGCTGTATAGCGTGGAACAGCTTGGTGTCGATCCGGATGATCCTTTCGGTTCGGGCTTCATGGTAAGCGATACGTGGGGAGAGGGTTTCCCTCAGAGCTAGTTGCAAGAGCTCTGGGATTTAAAACCCGATTTCAGGAGGTCATCATAAGCATTATCGAAACACAAAAGGCGTCGAAGGAGAAAACTTTATTCTGAAAGGATCAGGAATGAGATCGTTCGTAACCGATGTCGGAGTTGCGGGGGAGACCGCCGGGGAGGGCCCAGCCGTACTCCTCATCTCCGGACTTGGTGGACGCGGCTCCTTTTGGCACAGCGTCATGCAGGTCCTTTCCGGCGATTTCCAGGTGATTACGTTCGATCACCCGGGAATAGGCGCCAGCAAGGGTATAGATGTGCAGAGCATTCCCAACGTCGTCGCTGCGGCGCTGGACGTCCTCGACACGCTCAATATTCCGCGCGCCGTAATCGTTGGGCATTCGACCGGTAGCCTCGTAGCTCAAGCAATCGCTCTGGAGTCGCCCGGGCGTTGCGAGCAGTTAGTGTTGAGCGGCGGATGGGCGCGCCCAGACGCGCGGTTCCGGGACTGCTTCACTTTGCGCAAACAAGTGCTGCTCAAAGCCGGAAGCGCGGCATATGGCGTCGTGTCCGATCTGCTCGCCTACCCGAACGCCTTCTACAACGAATCGATCGCGGAGGCGAACGAGCCGGCGTTCGACGGTCTGCATCGGGCAGATGCAGAAATTGTGGCGCACCGAATCGACATGCTGTTGGGATATTCACGAGTGAACGAGTTGCATAAGCTCGATACTCGAACGCTGGTCATAGGTGCAAGCGATGACATGGTTGTACCAATCGAGCACAGCAGGGAACTCGCATCGCTCATACCGGGCTCTCGACTAATCGAAATGGCCGGCGGCCACTTTTTCCCCAAGGTCGCGACGCAGGATTACGTGCGTAATTTGCTTACATTCATGAGACGGGTATGAGCATTAGACGTTTTCGAATCGCCGTCATCGGCGCAGGGGCGATCGGTCGTAATTTCGTGGGTTCTCTGACGAAAGACTATGTCGACGAGATCGCATTCCTGGACCGACGAGAAACGCCAGATTTTCCTGAAGGAGGACCGTACGGGAGATTGAGGCGTATCGATGAGCTCGTTGCATGGCGCCCTGACGTGGTAGTCGAGTGCGCCGGGCATCACGCTGTATCGAGCGTCGTTCCGCAGGTACTTAGGGAGGGCTTTGACGTTGTGCTTTCTTCGATTGGGGCGCTGGCGGACCGTCAGCTTCGCCGTGCGGTGAGTGAAGCTACTGCTGTAGGTGGCTCGCGGCTCATACCCATCGCTGGGGCCGTTGGAGGTATCGACGCGTTGTCTGCAGCCGCGCGCAGTGGACTTTCAGAGGTGAGGTATACGGGGAGAAAACCTCCGAAAGCGTGGCATGGGACGGCTGCTGCACAGGAGATCGACCTTGATGTCCTGACGAGCCCGACGGTTATTTTCACTGGTACGGCCGAGCAGGCTGCGCTGAAATACCCTCAGAACGCAAACGTCGCAGCCACCATTGCTCTTCACGGAGTGGGCTTTGAAAAGACGACCGTCACGTTGATCGCAGACCCTACCGTCCGACTAAACTGCCACGAGATTTACGCAAAAGGACGGAGCGGGGAACTGCGGGTTAATACCTCAAACGAACCATCTCCTGAGAACCCGAAGACATCGTGGCTTGCGGCACTCAGCTTGCAGGCAACCGTCGTCGACAAGCTCTTGGGTATGCACTTGGAGACGTAGTTGAAGGTTTTGGAGCGGAAGCTCTCGCCGCAACTTGCAGTAGAAGCCCGCATTAAAGCGTCCGCAGTGCGCATTTCGCTTCGGTTGTGCCAAGTCAGTCCAGTTGAGCCGTACTACCGGCGCAGCACAGAGCGAGATGTGGCCGCGGCATCAGACGGATCATCCATGCGTTAGATGTGCTTACGGGGCATCGTAGCGCTAATCGGGTGCGGATGAAGTTGAAGAAACGCATCTGTGGCGTTGCGGGCACGTGCCGCGACTTCGCGTGAGTTCGGCCGCTCGGCGACGCCGAGCAGCAGGCTGACCATCAAATTGCCCCACAGCAACCCGCCGAACTGTTCGGCAAGTTCGGCAGGACGGCCATTGAGAAGTCCGGATGCCTGAGCCCGGGCCATGATTTGACGCAAGGCGGCACGACTCGTTTCGCGCCCTATGGAGTCGAGCGCTTGCGCCACCTCGGGCGCGTGGACCGCCTCGGCGATCGCCAGTCGGAATACCGCAATGACCGTTGGATCGGTTATCTCGCGGACGAGCTGCATCCCGAGGGAAGTCAATATGTGCGCAAGGGTGTCGCGATCGTGCGGCACGGGCAAGTCAGCGGGTACCCGCAGTCGCGTGGCGCGCGCGCTGATGCATGCGATTAGCATTTCCTTCTTGTTGCCCACCAGCGCGTACAGTTCTCGTTTCGAAACGCGCGCGCGCGTGGCGATCTCAAGCGTGCTGGCCGCCGCGTAGCCACTCTTCATGAACGCTGCGAAGGCTGCATCGAGGATGCGCGCGCGCACCTCAGTTTCGTCGCGGCCTTCCTGACGCTCCTTTGACAGCGATGCCGTGGTCATCATCGTCTCCCTTGACATTCGGTACCGCATAGTACCATACTGAAGCAACCTTATGGTACTTACGGGTACCACGACTGCTAGGAGGCTATCATGCTCAAGCCAAGGATCCTCGTGACCGGCGCGACCGGGAAGACAGGCAGCGTCGTCGTTGCCGAACTGCTGAAGGCCGGCTATCCCGTGCGCGCTATGGTGCACCGAGAAGACGGCCGCAGCGCGCGGCTGCAGGCGCAGGGGGCTGAGATCGCGGTCGCCGACATGAGTGATGTCGAGCGCGTCGCCGACGCGCTGACGGACGTTCAGCGCGCCTACTATTGTCCGCCTTTCGATCCCTACATGATTCAGGGCGCCGTCGTGTTCGCCGTCGCCGCCAGGGAATCCCGGCTCGAACACATCGTGGGCCTCACCCAATGGCTGTCGAGCCCCTCGCATCCGGCCCTCATGACCCGCCAGCACTGGCTCGTCGATCGATTGTTCTCGATGATGCCTCTAGTCGCGCATACGATCGTCAACCCAGGCTTCTTCGCTGATGACTACCTGGTGACGATTGGGTTGTCCGCGCATCTCGGCATCTTTCCCTGGATCTTCGGTAATAGCCGCAACGCGCCACCTTCCAACGAAGATATCGCGCGAGTCGCCGTCGCGGCGCTGATGGATCCTGCGCGGCACGCCGGAAAAAGCTACCGCCCCACCGGACCGCGGCTTCTCGGCGCGGAGGACATGGCCAAGGCCATCGGCCGAGCCGTTGGGCGATCAGTTAAGGTCGCGCCAACCCCGACCTGGCTGTTCATGAAGGCCGCACGGCTGAGCGGCTACCCGATCGATGAGTTCAGTGGCATTCGCTACTACATCGACGATCACAAGCGCGGCGCCTTCGAGCTGGGGGCGCCAAACACGGACGTGCTCGATGTGACCGGCCGCCCTGCTGAGGACTTCGAGACGATCGCCCGTCGTTATGCGGCGCTGCCCCGCAACCAGCCGACCTTCGGCAATTGGCTTCGCGAGTTCGCGCAGTTCGTGATCGCCCCGCTCAGCCCCGGCTTCAATCTCGACCGCTACGACCGTGAACTGCGCCGTCCGTTCCCGTCGGAGCCGCAGCTTGCGCCTGAGTCCAAGGTCTGGCTGCACGAGCATGCCATGCCTCACGCGGAGCGTGGCGCTGTGATCAAAGAGCTAAGCACGCTGCGCGCTTAAATTCTCACAGTAGATCGCGGAAATTCGAACCTAAGGAGAGACTCATGCTGCCGCAACTCTGGTTTTTCGTTAGCATCGCATTCAGCTTCAGCGCGTGGGGAATCGTCGCGAAGCGCTACATCTGGCCAAAACTCCGCCTCCTGCGGCGGGCCGAAGCGCTGCGGCCTCTTCTCGTCCTGCACAGCTTCCGCTTTATTGGGTTGGCATTCCTCGTCCCAGGCGTCGTGTCGCCCGAGCTGCCGTCTGCCTTCGCGCATTCCGCCGCCTACGGGGACCTCGTTGCGGCGACACTCGCGGTGCTCTCGCTGGTATCGCTGCCACGCGGGGTTGGCATTGTCATCGCATGGATCTTCAACTGGTGGGGCTTAGCGGATCTCTTGAACGCGTTCTATCAGGCCAATGATGCTGGGCTCGTGGCGGGGCAGTTGGGCGCCACCTACTTCATTCCGACTCTCGTTGTACCGCTACTGCTGATCACGCACGGACTCGTCTTCCGGATTCTTCTGCAACATCAAAGTCAGTCCACAATGCCGGAAAGCCGGCAGCCCGGCGAAGGGCTATCAAGTGGAGAGCCCATGTTCGATGCAACGACCTCGCGAAGACCAGCAGCCGGCTGACGGCAATGGAGGCGCGCAAGCAAAAGCTCGTGTCAAAGACGATAATAGGGGCCGTCTCGATAAATTGGCGGAACCGCCCCCGGACACCCCGCGCAATCCATCGGGCACTTGGTATGCCAGCGGCGCCGCGTGGGCAGCGAAGCGCCGCACGAACCGTGCCGTCACCGCTCGGGCGGTCTACCGGGCTCTTCTCGGACTCGAGGTTTGCGATGAAGCACTTCTGTCGAAGCACCATTGTCCGTTCCGCGTTCGTCGCATCGCTGGCCATTGCGGCCGGCATCGGGTCGCTCTGCGCGCCTGAGCGCGCGTGGTCCGCTCAAATCGACGACCAGGCCGACCCGCAGACGCTCATCCAAACCGTGACGCAGGAAATCTTGGACGAGGTGCGCCAGCAGGCCCTCACGCCGGACGACATCCCGCGCATCATGACGATCGTGAACCGGGACATCCTCCCATACGTCGACTTTCGCCGCACCACGCAGTACGCGATGGGCCGCTTCTGGCGCACCTCGACACCCCAGCAACAGGACCAGATGGTCGAGCAGTTCAAGCAGTTGCTTATCCACACGTATTCCGGCGCGCTCACGCTGATCGACACGGATCAGAAATTCAAGTACCCGCCTTCGCCCGCCGAGTCGAGCGACACCGACGCAGTGGTGCGCACGATCGCGCCAGGCAAAAACGGCCAAGTGCAGATCGACTACCGGCTGTACAAATCACCGCAGGGTTGGCGCGTCTATGACATGAACGTGCTCGGCGCGTGGCTGATCCAGACCTACCGTACGCAATTCAGCGACAAGATCCAGCAAAGCGGCGTCGACGGGCTGATCCAGTTTCTCACCGAGCGCAACAAGCAACTTGCGTCAGGTAATCAGTGACCGCGCGGCGGATTATCGATGGAGGTCTCGACGTGTGCGTGGCCGAGGAGCCGTTAACCTGTTTAGTGAGGGGGCTCCACAGGCCTCCCGTGCCGGCGCAAGCGAGCGGGCGTACGTCCTCAATGCACCACGAGGAAAATCGCATCACGCCGATCCTGGATCAGCATGTCTGATCAGAGTAAGGAGGAACGTGCGCCGCAACTCGAAT
>NZ_JAFLRF010000054.1 GCF_017315705.1 Trinickia mobilis
GCCCGCGCCCGCGCCTGTCGCCCCGCCTCGCGCCGCCACGCCGGCTGCGCCGGGCGGCTCGTCGCCCGGCCTCGCGTCGGCGGCGCGCCCTCAACGGTGACGAAACCGCACATGGCACTAGTACGCAGCCTTCGCGCGCTCGACTGGCTCAACTTCTTCCTCGCGAATGTGCAGACCGGCTTCGGGCCGTTCATCGCCTCCTATCTGACGTCGAATAAATGGACGCAGGGCGAGATCGGCGTGGCGCTCTCGGTCGGCACGGCCACCGCGATGATCAGCCAGGTTCCGGCCGGCGCCCTCATCGACGTGCTGCGCAACAAGCGCGTGGCAGGCGCCGCGGCGATCGTCGCGATCGCCGCGTGCGCGCTCCTGCTCGCGGCGAGCCCGACGCTGTTGCCCGTGCTCGCCGCCGAAGTCTTTCACGGCTTCGCGAGCAGCATGCTGACGCCGGCGATCGCGGCGATCTCGATCGCGCTCGTCGGGCGCCATGCGTTGGGCGACCGGCTCGGGCGCAACGCGCGCTGGGCGTCGATCGGCAGCGCGGTCGCGGCGGGGCTGATGGGGCTTTTCGGCGAATACTATTCCGCGCGCGCCGTGTTCTGGCTGACGGCAGCGCTCACGGTGCCCGCGCTCTTCGCGCTCTCGATGATCGAGAACACCGGGGCCGTGCCCTACGGCGCCCCGCCGCAGCCCGAAGCGCGCGAGAGCATGTCGGTGCTGCTGCGCGACAGGCGCATGCTGATCTTCGCGGCGTGCATCGCGCTCTTTCACTTGTCGAACGCGGCGATGCTCAACCTCGCCGCGGGCGAAGTCACGACGCACATGAGCGACAACGTTCAGCTCGTGATCGCGGCGTGCATCATCGTGCCGCAGATGGTGGTCGCGGCGCTCTCGCCGTGGGTGGGGCGCTCGGCGGAACGTTGGGGCAGACGCCCGATCCTGCTGTTCGGCTTTTCCGCGCTGCCGGTGCGGGCCCTGCTGTTCGCGGGCATCAGCAGCCCGTATCTGCTCGTGCCGGTGCAGGCGTTCGACGGCATCAGCGCCGCCGTGTTCGGCGTGATGCTGCCGCTGATCGCCGCCGACGTAGCGGGCGGCAAGGGGCGCTACAACTTGTGTATCGGCCTCTTCGGCCTGACGGCAGGGATCGGCGCGACGCTCAGCACGCTCGTCGCCGGGTTTATCTCGGATCACTTCGGCAATGCGGTCAGCTTCCTCGTGCTGGCTGCCTGCGGGGCGCTGGCGGTGCTGCTCGTATGGGCCGCGCTGCCGGAGACGCGCGATCCGGTGCCGGCGCCCGAAGCGGAGCCGGCCGGCGACAGCCAGCCGTCTTCCGCAACCGGGCCGTAAGGAACATAAGGAACCGCAGGCGCACGATGCGCCGGCGGTATCGCTCAGGCAGCTCAGGCAGCTCAGGCAGCTCAAGCAACGCCCGGCCGTGGCGGAATGCGATGCTTCAGGACTGAAGCTCGCGATCGACCGCTTCGCGCGCTGCCTTGAACGTCGCCTCCGCCGCCTTGTGCTCGGTCGGCCAATAGCCGTCGATGTGCACAAGCCGCCAGTCGACCACCACCTCGTCGCCCTTCAGCACGCGAAAGTGAGATTTCACGCCGGTCATGACTTGTTCGACGGCGACTTCCAGGTCATAGCCGTTGTAGGCTTCCTGATAGCCGCCCATGTCGATGCCTTTCGCTTCCACCGCGGTCTCCCCGCCAATCGATTCAATCGCAGTCGCCGGACAGGTACTTCCGGCCGTCGCAAGTGATTTCGATCCTGCCTTCGCCGGTTTCGCCGGCGAGGCCGGCGTGCAGCAATTCGGCGGCGACGGCGCTCGACAATAGCGGCGGCACTTGTCCGACACCGACGTCGTTCAAACGTCGCAGCGCTTCGACCGCATCAGGACTCAGGGATTTGGACATGGCCGGCTCCTCCTCGCGCAAGGGTTCCCGATTCATCGTAGCACTTTCCATGCGCTTCGCCGGGGGCAAGCGGGCGCTCGCGCACATCGAAAAGCGAGCGCGGAGGAGCCGGCGGCGGAATGGCCGATGCGGTCAGAGACGGGCGATCGAAACCTCGGTCGACTTCACGAGCGCCACCACTTCCGAGCCGACCTTCAAATCGAGCTCGTCGACCGAGCGCGTCGTAATCACCGACGTGACGATGCCGAACGGCGTGTCGACGTCGACTTCGGAGACCACCGGTCCGCGGATGATCTCCTTGACCCTGCCTTGGAATTGATTGCGTACGTTGATCGCGGAAATGCCCATGTCTGTCAGCTCCAGTTTGGATCAGTCGAGGTCGATGAATAAAGCGCTTCAGACGGCCCAGCGCACGTCGCTCGGCCGCACGATGCGTTCGCGCTCCCGCTCGTCGGGCGCCGCCGCGTGAGCGCGCGGCGTGCTCGCCAGCACGCGTTGCAGCACGTCGTCTTCGAGCGCCGAGAACGCGGCCGACGCACGCGCGCGCGGCCTCTCGAGCGGCACGGGCTGAACGAGCGCGATGCGCCCGCCTTCGATCAGCAGAATCCGGTCGGCGAGCGCAACCGCCTCCTGCACGTCGTGCGTGACGAGCAGCGCGGTGAAGCCGTGCTCGCGCCACAGCCGCTCGATCAGCGTGTGCATCTCGATGCGGGTCAGCGCATCGAGTGCGCCGAGCGGCTCGTCGAGCAGCAGCAGCTGCGGCCGGTGCACGAGCGCACGCGCGAGCGCCACGCGCTGCCGCTGGCCGCCCGAAAGCTGCGACGGCCAATCGTTCGCGCGTTCGAACAAGCCGACTTCCGCGAGCACCGAGCGCGCGTCGTCGCGCGCGCCGCGGCCAAGCCCGAGCGTCACGTTCTGCAATACCGTCTTCCACGGCAAGAGACGTGAGTCCTGGAACATGATGCGCGTCTCCAACGGCGCGCCTGCGACGCCGCTCTTGGCGAGGACGCCCGCGTCCGCGCTTTCGAGGCCCGCGACGAGGCGCAGCAGCGTCGACTTCCCGCAGCCGCTGCGCCCGACGATCGCGACAAAACTGCCGCGCTCGATCGATAAGTCGAAATCGGACAGCACCGCGCGTTCGCCGTAACGCTTGCCGACGCCGCGCAGATCGACGGCGGCGTCGCCCGGCTGGCGGCGCGCATCGGCGTCATCGGTGTGCAGCCGTTGCACGGCTGTGCGGGCTGCCGCAGCCGCTTCGCGCGCCACGTTCGCCTCGGCGCGCCGCGCATCGTGAAGCGCCTCGTCGCGTTCGGCCGCCGACGCCTCGTCGCGGTCGTGATCGCGCGTTCGCGACTGGGCCAGCTCGGCCTCCAGGTCGGTCCCGGCGATGCCGCCGAAGGACGTCGCGAGTGTCGTCGCCGTCATGCTTTCGTTCCTCGTTGATAAGCCGGATGCCAGCGCAGGGTCACGCGCTCGAGCCCCTTCGCGAACAGGTCGGCGATTTTGCCGAGCGCCGCGTAGAGCAGGATCCCGACCACCACCACGTCCGTTTGCAAGAACTCGCGCGCATTCATCGTCAGGTAGCCGATGCCCGATTGCGCGGAGATCGTTTCGGCGACGATCAGCGTCACCCACATGAGCCCGAACGCGAAGCGCACGCCGACCAGAATCGACGGCAGCGCGCCCGGCAGAATCACATGGCGACACAGCGCGAAGCCCTTGAGCCCGTAGCTTCTCGCCATCTCGATCAGGTTCGCGTCGACCGAGCGGATGCCGTGGAACGTGTTCACGTACACGGGGAAAAACACACCGAGCGCGACGAGAAAGAGCTTCGCTTTCTCGTCGATGCCGAACCAGAGGATCACGAGCGGAATCATCGCGAGCGCCGGAATGTTGCGGATCATCTGGATCGTCGTATCGAGCGCGGTTTCGGCCGGCTTGAAGAGGCCCGTCGCAAGACCGAGCGCTAGCCCAATGCCGCCGCCGAGCGCAAAGCCCGACACCGCGCGCCACGTGCTCACCTTGACGTCCCTCCACATCTCGCCCGACTGGAGCAGCGCCCACGCCGCCTTCACGACCGCAAGCGGCTCAGGAAGGATGCGCGCCGACAGCGTGCCGCTTTTCGCAGCCAGCTCCCAGGCGATGAGGATCGCGATCGGCACGAGCCACGGAACCAGGCGCGAAAGCGTGCGGCGTGTGAAGTGAGCAGCAAGGCGCGTTGTGGTCGCGTGAGTCTTGCCCGCCGAAGCCGCGCGCGCGCCGCTCGCGCTGAAAGAGATTTGAGCCATGGATGCCTCTGCCTTTACCGACGCCTGCCTTACCGATGCGCGCGTTTGCGGCGCGCGGCAGCGTCGGCCGATGCACGCCGGCATGCCGGCGCACTCAGTGGTTTCGCTACGAGGAGTGGGTTTGCACGCGGCAAGCCGCTCAGCTCCGGCTCGCCTTCGGCAGATAGCCGTTGCCGACGATCTCGCCGAACGGCCCCGACAACGGCCCGTTGGCGCGGTGCCGCTTGCGTCCCGGCAAGAGCGGAAACACGAGTTCGGCGAAGCGATACGACTCTTCCAGATGCGGATAGCCGGACAGGATGAAGGTCTCGATGCCGAGGTCCGCGTATTCGCGCATGCGCGTGGCGATTTGATGAGGATTCCCGACGAGTGCCGTTCCCGCGCCGCTGCGCACGAGCCCGACGCCCGCCCACAAGTTCGGGTAGACCTCGAGCTCCTGGCGGCTGCCGCGCTTGCCGCCGTGCAGCGCCGCCATCCGCTGCTGCCCTTCCGAATCCATCTTCGAGAACGACGCTTGCGCGCGGGCGATCGTGTCGTCGTCGAGACGGCTGACGAGGCGGTCCGCAGCGGCCCACGCTTCTTCCTCGGTCTCGCGCACGATCACATGCAGGCGGATGCCGAATTTGATCTTGCGCCCGCGCTCGGCGGCGCGCGCGCGGATGTCCGCGATCTTCTTCTCGACCGCCGCGGGCGGCTCACCCCAGGTGAGATAGGTATCGATATGGTCGGCCGCGATCGCATGCGCCGCCGGCGACGACCCGCCGAACCACAGCGGCGGATGCGGATGCTGCACCGGCGGATACAGCACCTTGCCGCCCTTCGAGCTCAGATGCTGGCCCGAGAACTCGATCGCCTCGTTCGTGTGCGATGCGGCGAGCAGGTCGCGCCAGATGTGCAGGAACTCGTCGGTGATCTCGTAGCGCGTGCCGTGATCGGCAAAGAGACCGTCGCCTTCGAGCTCGGCTGAATCGCCGCCTGTCACGACGTTGATCAAGAGGCGCCCGTCCGAGAGCCGGTCGAACGTCGACGCCATGCGCGCAAAGAGCCCCGGCGAGGCGATGCCCGGCCGGATTGCGACGAGGAACTTCAAGCGCCTGGTTGCCGGGATCAGGCTCGATGCGACCACCCAGGCGTCTTCGCACGAACGGCCCGTCGGCAGCAGCACGCCCTCGTAGCCGAGCGTGTCGGCGGCGACGGCGATCTGCCGGAAATAGTCGTAGTCCGCTGCGCGCGCGCCCTCGGAGGTGCCGAGATAGCGGCTGTCGCCATGGGTCGGAATGAACCAGAACACATTCATCTGCTGCTCCTGCAGGGTGCTTGCCGTTGATCTTGGAGCAGACAGTCTAGGGAGGGCCTTAAGCGTTTTGAACGATTTTTTTGAGCTTAGGTTTTACGCTTCCGTGCTTAGCGCGACGCTTTAGCTTGTGTTTTTGCCTGCGGTTTTACGTCGATAGGAAGCAATGCGACAGCGCTCGCCCTCTATAATGGCGCTCGTTCTGAATTACGGCGCGGCTTGCGGGAAAAGCATCGGACGCGCCCCTCGCGGTGCACTCCATGCAAAAAGTCATTCTGCCGTTCGTGTCCGGCTTTCTCGCCGCCCTGTTCTTTCACGAGGCCACGCTCGCGCTGCTGCACGCGGCCGGCTTCGTCGACGCGAACGGCTTTTCGACCGCGCCGTTCCTGCCGCTCGGCATCCCCGAATTCATCGCGAACGCGATCTGGAGCGCCGTCTGGGCGGTGTTGATGGCGTGGCTCTTGCGCGTATCGCCCGAACGCGTTGCGCCGTGGATTCAGTCGTTCGTGTTCGGGGGCATCGTGCTGACCGCGGCGAGCACGTTCGTCGTCGATCCCGTGCGCGGCATCTGGCCGAGCGGCAACATGCTGCCGCGCCTGGCTGTCGGGTTTGCCGCGAATGCGATGTGGGGCTGGGGCGCGCTCGTGTTCATGCGCGCATTCATGGCGGGACAGGAAGAGGATTAGACCTGGTTTGCGCTTTCAGTCAACCCTGGGGGGCGCGGTGCCCCGTCAGGACGAGCAAACCGCGTCAGCCAACCAAATGACGCAGCGGATGTTCCGCCGCAGCCCACGGGCTCTCGAACATGCGCTCCACCTCTTCGCGCGTCACATCCTCGACCCGTGGGATCCGCCATACCGGGCGATTGTCTTTGTCGACGATACGCGCGCGCACGCCTTCGATCACGTCGCCGCGCGCAAACGTCGAGCGCGTCAGATCGAGATCGCTGCGCAAACGCTCGGCCATCGAGCCTTCCGCGCGCACCACGACTTCGAGCGACACCGCCATCGAGAGCGGCGATCGCTCGCGCATCGCGCCCTCCGTCTCTTCCGCCCATTCGCTCGCGGCGCAATCGGTTTCGCTTGCCAGCGAGGCCAGAATCCGCGCGACGTCCGGCTGCGCGAAGTGCCGGTCGATCCATGCACGCGTCGTCGCGAGCCGCGACGTGTCGGGCGTCGGCACGACCTTGCAAAGCAACGCCGCGCGCCGCACGCACTCGACGACCTCCGCGCCGCTTTCGAACGGCTCGCGGGCCAGCGTGTCGAGGAGCGCCGGCACCGCCGAATCGTCGACGTAGACGTCAGCGAGGCCGGCATAGAGCGCATCGGCGGCTTCGATCGTCGTGCCCGTCACCGCCAGATAGCGGCCGATCGCACCCGGCGTGCGCGCGAGAAACCAGCCCGCGCCGACATCGGGAAAGAGCCCGATGCGCGTTTCCGGCATCGCCATCTTGGTCGAGCCCATCACGACGCGCAGGCCGCCCGTGCGATGCGCAGGCAGCGAGATGCCCATGCCCCCGCCCATCACGATGCCGTTCATCAGCGCGATGTAGGGCTTCGGGTAGGCGAAGACGGCGTGGTCGAGCGAATATTCCTCGATGAAGAAAGCGTCGACCGCATCTTGATCGCCGCGCGCATAGGCCTCGTGGAAATAGCGCACGTCGCCGCCCGCGCAGAACGCGCGCGGATGCGGGCTGTGCACGACCACCGCGAGCACGCCGGCGTCGTCGCGCCACTCGTCGAGCGCGGCATGCATCGCGCGAATCATCGACGTGGACAGCGCATTCAACGCTTTAGGACGATTCAGCTCGACATAACCAATCCGATTCGCGACGTAAGCGCGGACCTCTTCGTTCTCTGTGACGGAAAGCGGTTCAGGCGTGGACATGAGTGATGTGGCCGCATGCGGCTGCGAGGCAGTGATGGACGGGCACAACGGTAACACGTTACGCGGATGCCTTGCGGCTGCGCTTGGCGGGCGCTGCTGCGTTCGCTTCCGATGGCGAACCGGCACGCGCATTCATCTGAGCATTCGCATCCGCTGCTTTCGCCTCCGCGACCTTGCGCGAGCGTTTCGCGCCCGACGCACCGAACCAGGCGTCGATCGCCGTATCGACGAGCTTCTCGACCGGCGACTGAGGATAGACCGGACACGTCAGCGTCAGTGCAACGATGCCATGCAGCGTCGCCCATAACGCCTCGACCCAAGTGCGGCTGTCCGCCGGCGCAGGCACGCGCCCTGCCGCTTTCAGCGCGTCGATGGCGTCGATCAGCAGATGAAACGCGGCGTCGCCAGCGTCGCCGGTCGAAGCTTCGGCGGCCGCTTCCGGCACATCCGCTGCGCCGTTCGTGACGCCCCCGCCGGACGAGCCGCCCAGCGCGGCATCGGCGTAGCTCGGATCTTCCATGAAGATCAGGCGGTACGTCTCGCGATTCGCGAGCCCGAACGCGACGTACGCGTGCGCGATCGCCCTCAGGCGCTTCTCAGGCTCGGCGATTTGCGCATGCGGCGCGAGGCTCGCGAGCAGTTGCTCGTAGCCCTCGGCGCACAGCGCGCGAGCGATGTCGTCACGGCTTTCGAAATGCAGATACAGCGTGGCGGGCGAATATTCGATCGCATCGGCGATCTTGCGCATCGACAGCGCGGCGAAGCCCTCGCGCATCACGATCGCTCGCGACGCTTCGAGGATGCGTTCCCGCAGTGCCTGCTTCTGGCGGTGTTTTCGTTCGGCGATTCCCATGCCGTGCATTTTCAGGTTGACAAACTGAAAAGTCAAATTAAACTGAACACCGTTCACTGAACATCGTTCAATTTCTATTCGACAGTCATCTCGCCGGGCACATCGCCTTCAAGGAGTCGCCATGGAAAACGTCGCACAAGCGGGGAAAGTCGGATTATTCGGCGCCGCTGGGGCCGCGGGCCGCAGCATTGCGGCAGCGCTCGCGGCCGCGAGCCGCGGCTACCGCGTCGTCGGCCGTCATCGCGAACCGCTCGAAACGCAATTCGGCGGCGATCCGCATGCCGAAATCGCGACCTGGAATCTGGACGATCCCGCGTCGGTCGCCGCGGCAGCGCGGGGCTTGAAGACGGCCGTCTATCTGGTCGGCGTGCCCTACCACCAGTTCGCGCTGCATCCGCAACAGATGCAAAAGGCGCTCGACGGCATGCGCGCAGCCGGCGTCGAGCGGTTGATTCTGATCGGCACCGTCTACCCGTACGGGCGGGCGCAAACCCATCCCGTCACCGAAGCGCATCCGCGCGAGCCGCATACGTTCAAGGGCCGCATGCGCCTTGCGCAGGAAAACCTCGTGCTCGACGCGCACGGCAAGGACGGCTTGCAAACCCTGGTGCTGCGGCTGCCCGATTTCTACGGCCCCGGCGTCGAGCGCAGCTTCTTGCATGGCGTGTTCGCTGGCGCCGCGCACGGCAAGCGCGCGCAGATGATCGGCCCGATCGACGTGCCGCACGAATTCGTGTTCCTGCCCGATGTCGGCCCGGTCGTCGAAAAGCTCACGCGCGCGCCTGAGGCGTACGGGCGCGTATGGCATCTCGCCGGCGCCGGCACGATCACGCAGCGCGAAATCGCCGAGACAGCCTATCGCCTGGCCGGCCGCACGCCCAAGCTGATGGTCGCAACGAAGCCGATGCTGCGCCTGTTCGGTCTCTTCGACCCGATGCTGCGGGAGCTGGTGGAAATGCACTATTTGCTGTCCGACCCCGTCTTGCTCGACGACAGCGCCCTGCGCGCGCTGATCGGACCGATCGAGAAGACGTCTTACGACGAGGGCATCCGGCTGTCGCTGGAAGCGGCGCGCGGCACCGGCGCGCCCCTAGCGGTTGCGGCCTGAGCGGCAACGAAGCAAAGACAAAGCGTCTGCCGCCCGCGCACCGATGCGCTTTGCAGATTAATCATCGCCGGCATTCGAACTCCGCCCATGACATGCACGTAAAATGCGGTTCGTTCGAAAACGACGGAGCGCAATGTGAGCAAATACTTTTTCGAAGGCCGCGAGGTGCCGGAAACCGACGCGGCCTCGGCATGGTTCACGCACGCCGCGAGCAAGGGGATCGAGATCTCGCGCGCGATCGACATCTGGGAGGACGCCGCCACGGTCGAAGGCGACAAGAGCCGGCTCGCCGTCGGCGAAGCCGGCATCCGCATCGAGTTCGCTACGATGAAGTAAGCGCGCTTGCTTGGCGGCGCGAGCGTTCCCGCGCTTGCACGCGCCGCTTCAATGCGCCTGCATCTTCGAGAACAGATTGAGCACGACGACGCCCGCGACGATAAGGCCAAGCCCCGCGAGCGCCGCGAGATCCGGCACTTGCCGGTACAGCACGATGGCGGCCAGCGTGATGAGCACAATCCCGACGCCGGACCAGATCGCATAGACGATGCCGACCGGCATCGACTTCAACGTGAGCGACAAGCAATAGAAGGCCACGCCATAGCCCGCCACGACCACGAGCGACGGCCACAAGCGCGAGAACCCCTCGGATGCGCGCAGCGCCGAAGTCCCGATCACTTCGGCGACGATCGCGATGGCAAGCCATACATATCCCCGCATCGCGTCAGGCCTTTGCAAGCGCGAGCTTGCCGTAGTCCTGACCCAGCTCCGCGCAGAGCGCCTCGACGACGAGCTCATGATCGGCGCGCTGCGGCAAGCCGGACACCGCCACCGAGCCGATCACGCCCGCGCCCGCGACGGTCAGCGGAAACGCGCCGCCATGCGGCGCATACTCGGCCACCGGCAGGCCGTGCTTGTCGGCAAGCGTGGTGCCCGCGTGCTGCATCTTCAAGCCGATCGCATACGAGCTGCGCCGGAAGTGCGCGACGACGTTGCTCTTGCGGCGCACCCAATCGACGTTGTCGGGCGTCGCGCCGTCGAGCGCGCAGAAGAAAAGCGGCTGGCCGAAGGTGCGCACGTCGATCGCGAGCGCCAAACCGCGCGCCACCGCGAGCTCATGCAAATAGGCGCCGAGCTGCCACGCACGGGCGGCGTCGAAGCGAGGAAAGGCAAGCGCATGCTCTTGCGCGGCAATCGCCTGCAGATCGTGAGCGATATCCATGAGATCAGCCTGAGTCGAGATGAAATGCGTGCGGACTTGCATCGCTGCGTGTCCCTTTGTGCCGCGTCGTGCGTCACGCGCTGAAAAGACACGGTGCGAATTGAATTCGCCACGATTCTAGCGCACGCCCTACGAGCGCAATTGCACGCCACGCGCCATCGTTCCGCCAATCGACGCCACGCCTTTGCGCGCATTTGCACTTTGCCCGCACCTCGCTCCCGCCCTTCTTGCGCCCGGTGCTTGACGGCAACTTTTAGTCGATCCGTCAAAAGGTGTTGCGCGGTGTTTGGGTTTCCCCTATAATTCAATTCTTCGACGGACGCGGGGTGGAGCAGTCTGGCAGCTCGTCGGGCTCATAACCCGAAGGTCGTAGGTTCAAATCCTACCCCCGCAACCAAGCAGCAAAATCGCAGTCAAGCGCAAGATTCTCAGCAAAAAGCCCGATCATCGCGATCGGGCTTTTTGCTTTGATGTCTCATCTTTAGCAGCGCATATTCCCGAGGAAACGTACGACGCGTCCGACGCGCGTGCAACGCGCTTCTCACGGTCTGCGATGGCAAGCATCCAGCGCAAGAGACGAGAAACTCCCCTGCCGGTGATAAACTCTCATCACACTTTTCCGCCCGCCTCCCATGAAATTCTGTTCAACCTGCGGCCACACGGTGAGCTTGCGCATACCGGCCGGCGATAACCGCGAGCGCTTCGTCTGCGAAGACTGCGGCACCGTGCATTACCAGAATCCCCGCAACGTGGTCGGCACCGTGCCTGTGTGGGACGACAAGGTGCTGCTGTGCCGCCGCGCGATCGAACCGCGCTACGGCTACTGGACGCTCCCCGCCGGCTTCATGGAAATGGGCGAAACGACTTCCGAAGCCGCTGCGCGCGAAACGCTGGAGGAAGCCGGTGCGCGGGTCGAAGTGCAGCATCTGTTTTCGCTCTTGAACGTGCCGCACGTGCATCAAGTGCACTTGTTCTATCTCGCACGTCTGCTCGATCTCGATATCGAGCCCGGCGAAGAAAGCCTCGAAGTCAAGCTCTTCGACGAGCGCGACATCCCGTGGGGCGACATCGCGTTCCCGACTGTCGGCCAAACCCTGCGTTTCTTCTTCGCCGACCGCGCAGCCGGCAGTTACGGGCTGCACACCGGCGACATCTTCCGCTCGCTGCGCGACGGCTGAGCCTTCCTGAGCATCCGCGACGACGCATGGTCCCTTGGCTCGGCCCCGACGATCCGTTTCCGCCTGTCGAGCGCGCGCTCGGCGCAACGAGCGGTGCGCCAGGGTTGCTTGCCGCCAGCGCCGATCTCCTGCCCTCGCGTCTCATCGACGCGTACCGGCGCGGCATCTTCCCGTGGTACTCCGACGGACAGCCGGTACTGTGGTGGAGCCCCGACCCGCGCATGGTCCTGGTGCCCGGCGAGTTCAAAGTGTCGCCGTCGCTCAAGAAGACGCTCAAGCGCGTGCTGCGTGAAGACCGCTGGGAAGTGCGCGTCGACTGCGAGTTCGCGGCCGTGATGCGCTCGTGCGCGCAGGCGCCGAGGCGCGGGCAGCGCGGCACGTGGATCACCGCGGAAATCATCGACGCCTATTCTTCGCTGCACCGGGTCGGCGACGCGCACAGCATCGAAACCTGGCTCGACGGCGAGCGCGTCGGCGGCCTCTATGGCGTGTCGTTCGGCAAGATGTTCTTCGGCGAATCGATGTTCGCGGATGTGACGGACGCCTCGAAAATCGCGCTCGCCGGGCTCGTCGGACACCTGCGCCGTCACGAGGTCGAGTTGATCGATTGCCAGCAGAATACGGCTCACCTCGCGTCGCTCGGCGGCCGCGAGATCGCGCGCAAGGCGTTCGTCGCGCATGTCAAGAGCGCCGTCGCTGCCTCGCCGATTCCGTGGCGGTTCGACAAGTCCGTCCTGGCGGATCTCGTCGCGCCGCCCGTTGCTTCCGCTCCTTGATCCCGGGCGCATCGCAAGGCATCCGAGGCGGCCGTCCTGCCGCCACGTCAGCGCGCGGGCCACTCCAAATCATTCAAAATACTTAAATTCACGCCAAATCGCGTTGCCGCATGGGCGCCATGGCACACGAGACGAAACAAACCCGCGTCGTCCGCCATATACTTGTCATCAACGCCGCGCAATGCATGAATCGTGCGCTGCCGGCCCAGACGACCGAGCCCGTCCGATAGCCTTGCCGCGGCTGTCAAAGAGGCTTGCAATACCAAAAGACGACGCTTTGAGAGCCGCCGATGACTCACCCGAATGAGCTGCCGCTTTCACCGCTTTCCGCGCTGCAATTCTATGCAACCGCACCCTACCCGTGCAGCTACCTGGATGGGCGCATCGCACGATCGCAGGTTGCCACGCCCAGCCACTTGATCAATTCCGACGTCTATACCGAACTCGTCAAGAGCGGATTCCGGCGCTCCGGCGTCTTCACGTACCGCCCGTATTGCGACGGCTGCCGCGCGTGCGTGCCGGTGCGCGTGCCGGTCGATGCGTTCAAGCCGAACCGCACGCAGCGCCGCATAGGGAAGAAGCATGGGGGGCTGATCGCGTCGGTCGCGCCGCTGCACTACGACGAAGAACACTACGCGCTCTATATGCGCTACCAGGCCGCGCGCCACGCGGGCGGCGGCATGGACCGCGACAGCCGGGATCAATACGAGCAGTTCCTGCTGCAAAGCCGGATCAATTCGCGTCTCGTCGAATTTCGCGAACCGCCGCAAGAGACGCACGACCTCGCGCACCGAGCGCCGAACGAACAAGGCAGGCTGCGCATGGTAAGCATGATCGACATCCTCGGCGACGGGCTCTCGTCGGTCTACACGTTCTTCGATCCGGACGAGCCGCACGCGAGCTACGGCACCTACAACATCCTCTGGCAGATCGAACAGGCAAAGAGCCTGCGGCTGCCGCACGTCTATCTCGGCTACTGGATCCGCGAGAGCGCGAAGATGGCGTACAAGGCGAACTTCCGCCCGCTCGAAGGCCTCTTCGACGGCCGCTGGAAAGTGCTGGACCCGGACAGCGCCGATCTGCCCCCCGTCGACGCGGCGCTTTCCACCGGCGAGCGCTGAGACGATGCTTGCGTCGATTTTCCGTCGTACGCCCGCGTCGGTTCGCATGCAACGGCGGGAGCGCATTTCAAACCCGCTAAAATAGCCGGTTATCAAAATTCAGCCGCACCGCCGGCCCGCCCCGTGTTCACCTCCCTCTATCCGCTTGTCCGCGCCTCACTCTTTCGCATCGATCCGGAAAACGCCCACCACCTGACGCTGGCCGCGCTCGGCGCAGCGGGCCGCACCGGCCTTGCGCGCGTCTTCGGCGCACGCGTGCCCGACGCGCCGCGCACGGCGATGGGCCTCACGTTCCGCAACCCGGTCGGGCTCGCGGCGGGGCTCGACAAGGATGGCGCCTGCATCGACGGATTTGCCCAGCTCGGCTTCGGCTTCATCGAAGTCGGCACGGTCACGCCGCGCGCGCAGCCGGGCAACCCGCGCCCGCGCATGTTCCGGCTGCCCCAAGCCAACGCGATCATCAACCGGATGGGGTTCAACAACCAAGGCGTCGACCAGTTCGTGAAGAACGTGCAGGCCGCGCGCTATCGCGGCGTGCTGGGCCTGAACATCGGCAAGAACGCCGACACGCCGATCGAGCGCGCGGCCGAAGACTATCTGTACTGCCTCGAGCGCGTGTACCCGTTCGCGAGCTACGTGACGATCAACATCTCGTCGCCGAACACGAAGGACCTTCGGCAATTGCAAGGCGCGGGCGAACTCGACGCGCTCCTGGCCGCGCTCAAGGACAAGCAGCAGCGCCTCGCCGACATGCACGGCAAGCTCGTCCCGCTCGCGCTGAAAATCGCCCCCGACCTCGACGACGAGCAGATCAAAGCGATCGCCGATACGCTCCTGCACCACCGGATCGAAGGCGTAATCGCGACCAACACGACGCTCTCGCGCACCGCCGTCGCCGGGCTGCAGCACGCGGACGAAGCAGGCGGCCTGTCGGGCAAGCCCGTGTTCGACGCGTCGAATGAAGTGATCCGCAAGCTTTACGCCGAACTCGGCAACACCGTGCCGATCATTGGGGTCGGCGGCATCTTCTCCGGCGACGATGCGCGTGCGAAACTCGCGGCGGGCGCGTCGCTGGTGCAGCTTTATACCGGCTTCATCTACCGCGGTCCGGCGCTGATCGCGGAATGCGCGGAAGCCGCCGCCCGTAGTCGTTTCGCGTAATATAGAAATAAACAAACGATATTTATAGAGCGATTGCAATATCGCTATCATTGCGACCACAACAACGCCCGAAGCGGGCAAGGAAAGGAACACGATGAAATTTTCGCTGCTGAAAAAGCTCTTTGTCGCCGGCCTGATCGGCGCAACCTTCACCGCCGTCACCGCGCACGCGGAGGACCTGCTCGACCAGGTCAAGCAGCGCGGCTCGCTGCGCATCGGTCTCGAGGGCACGTTCCCGCCGTTCAACTCGAAGGCGGCAAACGGCGAGCTGGTCGGCTACGACGTGGATATCGCCAAGGCCGTCGCCGCGAAGCTCGGCGTGAAACCCGAGTTCGTCACGACCGAATGGAGCGGCATCATCGCCGGTCTGCAGGCGGGCAAGTTCGACGTGATCGTGAACCAGGTCGGCGTCACCGACGCGCGCAAGCAGACGCTCGATTTTTCGCCCGCCTACACCTACTCGGCTGCGCAACTGATCCAACGCAAGGACGACACGCGCCAGTTCAACTCGCTCGACGAGCTGAAGGGCCATAAGCTCGGCGTCGGTCTCGGCACGAACTATATGGACATGGCGAAGTCGGTGCCGGGCATCGACGTCGTGACCTATCCGGGCGCGCCCGAATATCTGCGCGATCTCGCGGCCGGCCGCATCGACGCCGCGCTCAATGACCGCCTGATGCTCGCGTACCTGCTGAAGAACTCGCAACTGCCGCTGCGCACGGGGGCGACGGTCGGCGCGGGCAACCCGTCGGCGATTCCGTTCAAGAAGGGCAATCCGAAGTTCGCGAAGGCGATCGACGACGCGATGACCCAGCTCGAAGCGGACGGCACGTTCTCGAAGATCTCCGACAAGTGGTTCGGCATCGACGTGACGAAGCCTGTCACGAAGTAAGCCGTAGATCATCCCGGCCCGCTTGTGGACCAGAGACAACGTTGTATGGAACCCGAGCGAGTGCTAAAGCGCTAACTCGGGTCGACCGCAAAAGGGCGGCATCGCGAAGATGCCGCCCTTTGCTATTTGCCACCAGTTTATGATGTGCGCTCGATTCGTTTCCTCAGCGCGTTATAAATTCGTAAAAAATGTCCACCACTTCCCTGCTCGTCCAATCGATGCCGGTGCTCGCGCAAGGTGCCGTCCTGACCGTCAAGTTCGCAGTGCTGTCGATGATCTTCGGGCTCATCGCGGCCGTCGTGCTCGCGCTGATGGGCATCAGCCACAGCAAGCCGCTCAACGGGATCGCGCGCGTCTACGTCAGCCTGATGCGCGGCACGCCGCTCCTCGTGCAGATCTTCGTCATTTACTACGGCCTGCCGAGCCTCGGGATCTCGCTCGATCCGACACCTGCCGGCGTCATCGCGTTGTCGGCAAACGTCGCCGCTTATCTGTCGGAGAGCATGCGCGGTGCCATCAACGGCATCCATCGCGGACAGTGGCTCGCGGCCTATAGCCTCGGCTTGTCGCGCCGCCAGACGCTGCGCTTCGTGATCGGTCCGCAGGCGCTGCGCATCGCCGTGCCGAGCCTGTCGAACAGCCTCATCAGCTTGATCAAGGACACGTCGCTCGTGTCCGTCATTACCGTGACCGAACTCTTGCGCAGCGCGCAGGAAATCATCGCGACGACTTATCAGCCGCTGCCGCTCTATCTCGCGGCGGCGGCCGTCTATTGGGTGCTGTGCCAGGTGCTCGAGTGGGTGCAGCACTGGTATGAGCGGCGGCTTGCGTTGCCGTCGCGGCATTGAGCGCGATGCGGACGGAGGCTGAGCTTGCGCTCGCCGGCGTCCGCAGCTTCAAGCGCCGACGCCCGCACGTTCAGCGCGAGGCCAGCGGCGCCGGCGTGTCGAGCAACGCGCCGAAGCGATTCATGCGCGGCAGATAGTCGTGGTCCGGATCGAGCGAGTACACGACGCGGCGCGTGCGCCCCATCACTTCGCGGCGCGGGAAGAAGCCGAAGTAGCGCGAATCGGCGCTGTCATCGCGATTGTCCCCGAGCATCAGGTACTCGCCGGGCGGCACGATAACCGGGCCGAACGTGCTGCGCGGGCTCGGCTCGATCTCCGAAAGACGCACGGTGTGCGCGACACCGTCGAAACGCTCCGTCAGATACTCGGCGCGCGTTGCCGGGCCGTCGGCCATCGGCGTCGACGCGAGCGGCTGATAGTCGGCACGCACGCCGTTCACGTAGAGCACGTTCTCGCGCAACGCGATGCGGTCGCCCGGCACGCCGATCACGCGCTTCACGAGCAGTTCATGCGCGGCCGTCGAATCGATCGTCACGATGTCGCCGCGCCGCGGATCGCCGAGGTGGGCCAGCGCCACGTGCGTGAACGGCACGCGCAGATCGTAGGCCAGCTTGTCGACGAGAATGCGGTCGCCTTCGCGTATCGTCGGGAGCATCGAGCCGCTCGGCACGACGTTCCAGTCGGCGATCGCGCTGCGAAACAGCACCATCAGGAAAATAAAGGCGATCAGGCTCTTGTTGTCGCGCCAGAGTTTGCCCACGATGCGCATCACTGCGGCTCCTTTGGAAGAAATTCGAAAGCTTGCATGCGCTTTACCGAGGCGATCATCGAAGCCCCCGGGCACGGCATGAGCGGCGGTCATCATAGCACCGGGCAAATCGCGCCGGCAGCGTCGCCCAGGCGCGCAGGTGCGCCGGACAGATGCGTCCTCACTCTCCTGGGTACTTGAGCCCGAGCGTCGCACGCGCCGAATCCATCATCGAGATCATCTGCAGCGACTTCGCGTGCGTCATCACCGGGCTCTCGAGTTCGCCCGCGCGGATCAGGCCGCAAAAGTGCGCCGTCTCATAGTTGAGACCGCCGCCTTCGAACGGCGCGTCGAGCTCGGCGACGCGGCCGTCGACGTAGCGGATCGTCGCGCGCGCCGGGTTCCACCAGTTCTCGTGAATCGTCACGCAGCCGAGGGCCCCGCTCAAAAGCGCATCGCCCTTGCCTTGCAGGTCGAGTCCGCAAAAGAGCTGCGCGATTCCGCGTTCGTGCCGGCAATTGAGGCTCGCGAACGTGTCGACGCCCGTCGGGCCCAGACGGCCGATCGTCTGCACGTCGAGCGGCGCACCGAGCCAGTCGACCGCGAGAAACGCCTCGTAGATGCCGATATCGAGCAGCGCGCCGCCAGTATGCTCGAACGAAAACGCGGGATGGTCCGCAGGCACGTTCGCCATCGCGCAACCCGCGCGCACGAGCCCGACTTCGCCGATCGGGTCGCGTGCCAGGTGTTCGCGCAGCGTGCGGTAGAGCGGATAGAACGGCGGCTTCATCGCTTCCATGAAGAGCCGCTTCGCGCCGCGCGCCGCGGCGAGCACGCGCGCGAGCTGCTGCGCGTTGATCGTCGCGGGCTTTTCGCAGAGCACGTGCTTGCCCGCGGCGAGGGCCGCAATCGCGTAGTCGGCGTGGCTGTCGTGCAGCGTGGCGATGTAGATGGCGTCGACGTCGCTCGCGAGCAGCGCGTCGAGGCTTGGGCACGCGCCGGCGCCGAATTGCTGCGCGTAGGCTTCGGTCGTCGACGCGCGGCGCGACCAGACGTGCGTCATATGCGCGTTCGGCACGTGCGCCAAGCCGAGTCCAAAGCGGCGCGCGATATTGCCGGCGCCCAAAACGCCCCAGCGGACGGTCTCACTGCTAGTCGTATCCTGATTCATCGATGAACGGGGTGACGGATGGTCGGTTTCAAGAATCGCGCGGCGCCGACGCCCGCGCGCTGGGATCGCCGTAATGATAAGCGGCTCGCCGTGGGCGCGCGCGAACGGCCTGGCTTGAGGCAGCGATTGGGAAATGTCGGGAAACGGCCTGGCCGACCGTCACATGCAAACGACGCGCAAACGTTTGCGATCACGGCGACCGAAAAGAAGGGAGGACTGAAACCCGATCGCAGGACACGCTCGGGCGGCGCCCTGCGTCGGCAGGCGCCGGGCAGGCACAGGCGCTTACTTGCGGCCAGGCATCTCGATCGAGAACTCGCGGCCGATTTCGTCCGCGGTGAAGTCGATCAACGCCAGCGCCGCCGACTCGGCCTCTTTCGGGTCGCGCCGCTCGATCGCTTCGACCATGCGCGCATGCGTGCGCACGGAGATCTCCCAGACGCCCGGCTTCTGATTGACCATCGGGTTCACCGTGGTCAGCGCGCCGCGAATGATCGCCGCCATCTGCTGGAAGAACTGGTTGCCGCTCGCATGCACGATGCGCGTATGCAGCAATTCGTCGGCCGCCTCATAGCCCGGCTCGCCGGGCGCGATCGTCTTGAACACGTCGAACGCCTCGCGGATGCCCGCCACCTCCGACACGCTCGCACGCGCGGCCGCCTGCGCCGCTGCGCGCGGCTCGATCAGCATCCGGAACTCGATCACGTCGCGCATGAAGATCGGATCGGGCTTCGCGCGAAAGCGCCAGTTCACGACGTCCTCGTCGATCATGCGCCAGTCGCGCATCGAGCGGATGCGCGTGCCGACCTTCGGCCGCACATCCAGCATGTGCCGCGCAAGCAGCATCGACAGCGCTTCGCGCATCACCGTACGGCTTACGTCGAATTCTTTCGACAGCACGTCCTGCGGCGGAAGAATCGCCCCATATTTTTCTTCGACGATGCCCGTCACGAGCCCGTCCATCACTTTGCTGACCAGTGAGCGGTCCTTGCCCTGCTCCATGACACCCCCCGATGCGCCGTCCGACGCCTGATTCATTTCGCGCCCTCGCGTGCCCTGTTGTCGATCTGATACGGTGCTGCGGCCAATATGAGTATGCCAGTTGGGAAACACCTGACAGGGTTTTTCCGTCTGACAAAAGCGCAGCCTAACGTGGTTGCGCCGCAAAACGCCGTGCCAGCCCGTACCTTCAAACCGGTGAGTACCATAGGACATTGTAGAAAATGAGCGACGCCCAAACGTACGCGATCGCACATTGCGGCTCATCGGCGCACCGCTGCCGCCAATGCGTCGAACGCGTACTCCCTATTACCCCCCATTACCCCTTATCGCCCTGGCTCGCGTCACCCCGAGCCTCAGCGCATGCCGAACGGTCCCGCCGCGCAACGCTCCCCGCAAACATGGCGCCGTTCGATCGGCTCGGCCACGCCGCACGGCCCGCCGCGCACGAACGCGACGAACGGCATGCTGCACTCGGCGCGGGTCTCGAGCGCCCCGCGAAAGCCGAATCTTTCATAGAGCGGACGCTGCGCCGCCGGCGCGAGCGCCCTCACCCGATGTCTCGGCCAGCGCGCGTCGACCACGTGCATCACATGCTCCAAAAGCGCGTAGGCTGTCCCGTCGCCGCGACGCGACGGGCTAGTCAGCATCTTGTCGATCAACACTTCCTGATGTTCGATCTCGCCGGGACGAATCCGCGCATACGCGAGAATCGGCATCGGTCGCGTCATGTCTTCGTGCGCGAACACGTGCAATGCCGCCTCGTCATGACCGTCCGCATCGAGATGCACGCGCGACGCCTCGACGACGAAAACCGCACTGCGCGCGCGCAGGATCAAATACAGTTCGCGCGCGCTCAATTGATCGAATTTCAGCGTTGCCCAGTTCATCGCTGGTTTCCACCAGGAAAGTACGACGAATCATCATGGTTGCACGGTACGTCGCGAAACAAGCGCTCACCGTGCGCAATCGCACCCAATTTACCGATTTCAGCCTACGAATTCAGGGGTATCCGGCGCAATCTCCCTTTTCCCGATTAGTTGCCAGTACTTAGCATTCCTGCGCAAGGCACCGGACCGGCGCAATGGCCGCGATATCCGGCGTAAACCGGCACTGTGCGATAGAGTGTTGGCGCAGCCACAACGCCGCGGCAATTCACTCAGACGAAAGCGGCACTGATATGACGAAAATGGCCGCGCCGTGGGTAAAACGCCCATGTCTCAACAATGAGTCATTCGCGGCACGCTTAACTTATTACAATGCACGTGACGTTTTCGGACTCGTCGGTGTCCTTTGTTTCAGCTTTGTCGGCGCTTCAATTCATCGTTCGAATTTGCAACCATTTCGGCGCGCGTCCTTGTCCGTCAAGCTTTGCGATTGCGCGGACCCGTCATTGCAGCGCAGCAAAATCCGCCCCGGATGCAACACATCTGAATCAATTTCGGCACGCGGGCCTGGGTCGCCATCCGCCGCCGACGCGGCCGAATCGTCTGGCTGGCGCCGTTGGCCGGATGCTTGGCGCGTACCGCCTAAAGCCCTGTCCCGTCTGGACGCGCAGCGCTCTAACGCAACGCCGCTGCTGCGCATGCCACGGCGCCACCGCATTTTGCAGATTTGAAACAAAAACGGACCGACTGGCGCCCGAACCGCGTCGCAACAAGGTCAGCGCCCCCTTCCAAGCGAGCTTTTCGGGGGCTTGGCACGATCCTCGCTCAAGGAAGGCGCACAGAGCGCAACCGCACAGACGAGCGCCACCGCGAGAGAGCGCGAGGCCACAAGAAGCGCGGCAATCCTGTCGAAATGCTTTCAAGCATGACGATCGACAGATGCCGTGAACGGACCAGAAACACGAGGCGTGTACAGCACAGCTTCCACCGAGGACCGAATATGTTGACCCTACAATCCGACCTGCATGGCAACCATTTGCTTGGGGCGTTGCCATCCGCCGAATGGCAAGCATTGACGCCCCATCTCGAACTGGTGCACTTGCGCACCGAACAATTGCTGTGCGACTGCGGCCACAAGATTCACCACGTCTACTTTCCGACGACCGCCATCATCTCGATCCTGGCGATGATGGAAGACGGGGGGTCAGTCGAACTCGCGGCCGTGGGACGTGAGGGCATGACCGGCGTACAGGTGCTCACGGGGGGAGAAACGATGCCGAGCCGCGTGCAAGTGCAATGCGCGGGCTTTGCATACCGGATGAGCGCGCAACGCTTGCGGCAGGAATTCGGGCGCTCGGACTTCCTGCGCCGCCTGATGCTGCTCTATATGCAGGCGCTCCTCACGCAAGTCGCGCAGACCGCCGCGTGCAACCGTCATCACTCGCTGTCCAAGCAGCTCTGCCGCTGGCTCCTGATCGAGGTCGACCGCGCGGCCACGAACGAGCTGGCCGTGACGCAGCAACTCATCGCCGACATGCTCGGCGTGCGCCGCGAAGGCATCACCGAAGCGGCCGGCAAGCTGCATGACCAAGGACTGATTCATCACAGCCGCGGCCACATCAAGGTGCTTGATCGAAAAGGCCTCGAAATGCGCGCGTGCGAATGCTACGGCCTCGTCAAGCGCGAATTCGACCGCCTGTTGCCGGCCCTGCATCAAACCGATACCGTCAGCTGAGATTCACGAAGAGCGCGCTTACAGCTCGCTCTTCAATGCGAGTTGATATCGCTGCGCACGCGCTCGCCGATTTCGTAGAGCGCGGCGAGCATCGCAAGATGAGCGCGCTCGCTGGCGGCTTCTGCGTCGCTCATGCCGTCGCACGCCCGACCCCCGATGATGATGCCGAGGCATAGCGCGTAGTTGCTCGCAAACGCCGTGGGAGAAGGATCGCTGCGCTTCATTCCCTCATACGCGGTGTCGAGCGCGTGCCGCAGTTCGGCTTGCATGTCGTGTCCTTGAGTCTTGTCCTGCTGCGCGGGTCAGGCCGGTCGCTCAGCGCTTGGCGTATTCGATCGTTTCGACGCCCGTCTCGGTGCCGAGCAGGCAAAGATCCGCTCCGCGGCCGGCGAACAGGCCCACCGTCACGACGCCGGGCCACGCGTTCACGATCGCTTCGAGCGCGCGCGGATCGGCGATCTGCAAGCCTTTGACGTCGATGATCTCGTTGCCGTTGTCGGTGACGTAGGGCGATCCGTCCGTCTTCACGCGCAGCACCGGCACGCCGCCTGCTGCCGTCACGCGCCGGCCGATCGCCGTGCGCGCCATCGGCACCACCTCGATCGGCAGCGGGAACTTGCCGAGCACGTCGACGCGCTTCGTCGCATCCGCGATGCAGACGAACACATCCGACACGGACGCCACGATCTTCTCGCGCGTGAGCGCACCGCCGCCGCCCTTGATCATCGCGCCGCCGCGATCGATTTCGTCGGCGCCGTCGACATACACGGGAAGCGACTCGATGTCGTTCAGATCGAACACCTTGATGCCGTGCTTTTCGAGCCGCGCAGTCGTCGCGACCGAGCTCGACACCGCGCCGCGATAGCGCCCTTTGACGGCGGCGAGCGCGTCGATGAAGCAGTTCGCCGTCGACCCGGTGCCGACGCCGAGCACGGCGCCTTCGGGGACATGGGCGTTCACGTAGTCGGCGGCGGCAAGGCCCACCCGTTGCTTGAGTTCGTCTTGGGTCATGGCTGAGGGAGAGAAGCGTGCGAAAGAGGGAAGTTTACCGGAGTCGGGCGGCGAGCCGGCTTTGCGCGGGCCTCGCCGTCGATGAATCATGCAGCTCGCGTTCTGGCGGCCATGACTAAGCCTTCGCGCCCGCCTTGAGCGCACTGCGCTGTCTCACCGCCTCGAACAAGCACACCCCGCTTGCCACCGACACGTTGAGACTCTCCACTGTCCCCGCCATCGGGATATGCATGACTTCGTCGCAGGTATCGCGCGTGAGACGGCGCATGCCCTCGCCTTCGGCGCCCATCACGAGCGCCACCGGGCCGTCGAGCTTGGTCTCGTAGACACTCGCCGTCGCCTCGCCCGCCGTCCCCACCACCCACACGCCCGCGTCTTTCAACTCACGCAGCGCGCGCGCCAGGTTCGTGACGGTGATGTACGGCACCGTTTCGGCGGCGCCGCTCGCCACCTTCGCTGCCGTCGCGTTCAGGCCTACCGCGCGGTCGCGCGGCGCGATCACCGCATGCGCGCCGGCCGCATCGGCGACCCGCAGGCAGGCGCCCAGATTGTGCGGATCGGTCACGCCGTCGAGCACGAGCACGAGCGCCGGGCCGTTGATCCCGTCGAGCAATTCCGCGAGGTTCTGCGCGAGCGGCAGATCGCCCGCGCGCGCGACGACGCCCTGGTGGCGCTCGGTCCGCGCGAGACCCCACAGGCGCGTCTCGTCGGCTGCGATCAGCCGCACGCCCGCTTGCTTGGCCGTCTGCAAGAACTCCTGCATGCGGCGGTCGCGCCGCGTCGCGTCGTAAAAGACCTCCTCGACCGTCGACGCGTCGTGCCGCAAACGCGCGGTCACTGCGTGAAATCCGTATAGAACCTTGTGACGTGCCATGACTGAGACAACCTTTGCTAGAACGCGCGCGATGAAGAAACGGCCGGCGCGCGGCCGCACGAGCATCGCGCGTAACACCATGAAAGGCGCCGCATGGCGAGGCCGGACGGCCCGCCATGCGGCGCGATAGGGCTCTACGTGCCGCGCGCCGTCAAGCGGCGCGCGGCACGCGTTGCATCAATACTTCTTGCGTGAGCGGGTTTTCGATGCGGGCTTCGACGCCGCGCGTTTCTTCGACGCCCCGCCGCGCGACGCCCGCGCTTCCTTCACGGCCGCCGATTTCGCGGGCGTCGCCTTCTTGTGGTGCGTGCCGTCCGCTGCTGCCAGCGTACGGACGCGCGGCCCCGCTTCGCCATCCAGCATCGATTTGTCGGCGAGCGCCGGGCGGCTCGCGGGCACCTTGATCGGCGTATCGCGCACGAGACGGAAGTCGATCTTGCGCGCGTCGAGATCGACACGGCTCACCTGCACGCGCACGCGGTCCGACAAGCGGTAGCGGATGCCTGTGCGCTCGCCGCGCAATTCGTTCTTGACCTCGTCGTACTGGAAGTAATCGGAGCCGAGCTCAGTGACATGCACGAGGCCCTCGATAAAGAGCGCATCGAGCTGCACGAAGATGCCGAACGACGTCACGCCGCTGACCATTCCCCCGTACTCCTCGCCGAGCTTGTCGCGCATGAAGTAGCACTTGAGCCACGCCTCGACGTCTCGCGACGCTTCGTCGGCACGCCGCTCGTTTGCCGAGCAATGGAGCCCGAGCTCTTCCCAGATCGCCGTATTGGAACGAGAGCGGCCGCGCGATTCGTCGTCGGCCTGCTGCATCGCGCGCGCGCGCGGCGAAATCGACGTATTGAGCGCCACGCCGTGCGGCGCCTGAGGCTGATACTTGCGGCTCGCCAGGATCGCGTAGATCGCGCGGTGCGTGAGCAGGTCGGGATAGCGGCGGATCGGGCTCGTGAAGTGCGCGTAGGCGTCGTACGCGAGACCGAAGTGGCCGATGTTGTCGGGGCTGTAGACCGCCTGCTGCATCGAACGCAGGAGCATCGTCTGCAGCATCTGCGCGTCGGGCCGGTCGCGGATCTGCGCCATCAAGGCGGCATAGTCGCTGGCGTGCGGGGTGTCGCCGCCGCCGAGCGTCAGGCCCATCCCGCGCAGGAACGTGCGCAGGTTTTCGAGCTTCTCCGCCGTCGGGCCGGCGTGCACGCGGTACAGGCCCGAGTGCTTGTTGCGCTTCATGAAGTCGGCCGCGCAGACGTTCGCGGCAAGCATGCATTCCTCGATCAGCTTGTGGGCATCGTTGCGCTGGCGCGGCACGATCTGCTCGATCTTGCCCTGCGCGTTGCAAACGATGTAGGTCTCGGTCGTATCGAAGTCGATTGCGCCGCGCTTCTGGCGCGCGGCGAACAGCGACTTGTACACGCCGTAGAGGTTTTGCAGGTGCGGCAGGAGCGCTGCGCGGCGCACCGCTTCCGGCCCCTTCGTGTTCGCCAGCACTGCTGCGACTTCGGTGTACGTGAGCCGCGCCGCCGAATGCATCACGCCCGGATAGAACTGGTACGCCTTGATCTCGCCGCGCGCGGTGATGACCATGTCGCAGACCAGCACGCAACGGTCGACCTGCGGATTGAGCGAACACAGCCCGTTCGACAGCTTCTCCGGCAGCATCGGAATCACGCGGCGCGGAAAATAGACCGACGTGCTGCGCTCGAGCGCATCGACGTCGAGGCCGCTCTCCGGATGCACGTAGTACGAGACGTCGGCGATCGCGACGATCAGGCGGAAGCCCTCGCCGCGGCCGACCTTGATCGGCTCGCAATAAACGGCGTCGTCGAAATCGCGGGCGTCCTCGCCGTCTATCGTGACGAGCGGCACATCGCGCAAATCGACGCGAAGGCGAATATCCGCCGGACGCACTTCGTCGGGCAGCTTCGCAGCCTGCTGGAGCGCGGCTTCGCTGAATTCGTGCGGCACGCCGTACTTGCGCACGGCGATTTCGATTTCCATGCCCGGGTCGTCGATGTCGCCGAGCACTTCGGCCACGCGTCCGAGCGGCTGCGAATGGCGGCTCGGGAATTCGGTCAGATCGACGACGACCACTTGACCGACTTTCGCCTTCTTCGTGTTCTGCGTGATCAGGATGTCGTGGCCGATGCGCTTGTCCTCGGGCGCCACGATCAGCGCGCCGTTTTCGTTCAGCAGCCGGCCGATGACGCGCTTGTTCGCGCGATCGGTGACTTCGACGACGTGCCCTTCCGGCCGCCCCCGGCGGTCATAGCCGACGATGCGCGCGAGCACGCGGTCGTTGTGCATGACCTTCTGCATCTCGGTGTTGGGCAGGAACAAGTCGTCCTGGCCGTCATCGCGCACGACGAAGCCGAAGCCGTCGCGGTGACCCTGCACGCGGCCCGCGACGAAGTTCGACGGGTGGGTCAACTGGTAGTAGCCGCGCTTGTCGAGGCGGATCTGGCCATCGCGTTCCATGGCCGCCAGACGCTTGAAAAATCCTTCGCGTTCCTGGCGTTTGATCGACAGCGTTTCGGCAATGTCGTTTGCGGCTAACGGCGTTTCGCTTGTGCGCAGCACGCCGAGAATTTCTTCGCGGCTCGGGATCGGATAAGGATATTTGCTCAAGGGCTTGTCGATGGTATGTACTCGTCTCGGTCGGACCCTGGCCGGGGCGTTGACGCAGCGGGCTGGCGGGTGGTGCGGGCCATTCTAACATCCGCCGCAGTGCCGACCAGTCGCGCGGCGAGCGCCGCTCGGCACTGCGGCGGCGGCCCATCGAAGCGAATCAAAATGCTTGACAGCTTCGCGAGGCTCGCTATAATGGCGTTCTTTGCAGCACACGCACCTGCCCAGGTGGCGGAATTGGTAGACGCACTAGTTTCAGGTACTAGCGGGTAACTCCGTGGAGGTTCGAGTCCTCTCTTGGGCACCAACAGTTGTTCCGGCGTAAGCCGAAGTAGTCCGAGAAACCCCGTAAGATCAAAGTCTTACGGGGTTTTTTGTTATGCACTGTCCCACGACGTTCCGCTTGCATCCGCCTTTTTTGCGTACACACGAAAGCAGGGGAAATCCCATGCCCAGACGTGCAGAACCCAAGTCGGAAGTTGCGTTTCGCAATGCCGAAGCGCGCGCTCCACGGCCGAGGCCTGGTCACGCGCATCGGCAAGCTTGAACTGCGCATCCCGCCCGACCGGCAACGAACATGAGCAAACCGTGGAATCCCGGTGACATCGCGCCCCAAACCGGCCGGCGCGTCATCGTCACCGGTGCAAACAGCGGCATCGGCTATCACACCGCGGCAATCTTGGCTCGCCATGGCGCCGAGGTCGTACTCGCGTGTCGCGACGAAGGGCGCGGCGCAAGCGCACTCGCCCGCCTGCAGGGAGAAGTGCCTGCAGCCCGGGCGCAGCTTGCGCAACTCGACCTCGCCAGCCTCGCGTCGGTGCGCGCCTTTGCCGACCGCGAGCTTGCGCTACGCAAGCCGCTCCACCTGCTCGTCAACAACGCGGGCGTCATGGCGCCGCCCCGACACCTCGAAACCGCCGACGGCTTCGAGCTGCAATTCGGCACGAACGTGCTTGGGCATTTCGCGCTGACCGGCCTGCTCCTGCCCGCGCTCGAGATGGCCGCGGACAGTTCGCCCGAACGGCCGCGCGTGGTAACGATCGCCTCGATCGCACACAAGCAGGGCCGGCTCGACTTCGACGACCTTCAGGCAACGCGACACTACCGGCCGATGTTCGCCTACCGGCAGTCGAAACTGGCCGACCTCATGTTTGCGTTCGAACTCGACCGGCGTTTGCGCGCTACCCGATCGCGCGTGATGTCGGTTGCCGCACATCCCGGCGTCGCGAATACCAATCTGTTTCGCAGCGGCGACCATTCGGCCGCTAGCCAGGCGGCCCGCGCCGCCCTTGGCGGTTTCATCGGCGCCGTGCTGAACAGCGACCTGGCCGGCGCGCTGCCGACGCTCTATGCGGCGACTGCACCCGACGTCGTCGACGGCGGCTACTACGGCCCGCTCGGCCTGTTCGAGGCGCGCGGCGAACGGGTGGGACCGGCAAAGGTCGCATCCCAGGCAAGGGACGAAGCCGATGCCCGGCGACTCTGGCAGGCGTGCGAGGCACTGACGCGAACGGCGTTCGGATAGGTGATGCTTTTGCCAAAACCTTATCGCGATTATTGGAATGTTCAATTGTTGTTTCTCGGGGACTCCCGGCATCATTGATCCATGTCCAACGTTGGCGCATCGGCGGCCACATGACTGCCCGATTTGAGCTAGAGGATCGAGATGAGCACCGCTGAAGCACAATTGGGATTGACCGAGCGCACCTCGCGAGGAATCGTCGAAGTACTGGCCGGGCGCAACAAGAAATGGAGCTCGAAGCTGCTGTTCGCCGGCCCCGCCGTAGTCGCCTCCATTGCGTACATGGATCCGGGCAATTTCGCGACCAACATTCAGGCTGGGGCAAAGTACGGCTATTCACTGCTCTGGGTGGTGCTCGCCGCGAACATCATTGCGATGTTGTTCCAGGCTCTTTCGGCCAAGCTCGGCATCGTCACGAACCGTAACCTCGCCGAGCTCAGCCGCGAGCATTTTCCGGTGGCGGTTGTCTACGGAATGTGGGGCGTGAGCGAGATCGCGGCGATGGCGACAGATCTTGCCGAGTTTCTCGGCGGCGCAATCGGTTTATCTCTGCTCTTCCACATACCGTTGTTACCCGGCATGATCGTCACGGGTATCGTGACTTATGCCATTCTCACTGGACAGAAGCAGGGCTACCGCCCCCTCGAGTTGATCATTGGCGGACTTGTCGCAGCCGTCGCGTTGTCATATGTGATCGAACTTCTGATCGTCCATGTAGATTGGCCCGCTGCGATGACGGGAACATTCGTACCGCAACTCAGCGGCCCCGGCGCCTTGTCTGTCGCAGTCGGAATTTTGGGCGCAACGGTCATGCCGCACGCGATCTATCTGCATTCAGGTCTGACGCAACACCGTACGCGAGCACGCAACCACACAGAACGCTTCAAGCTGGTGCGTTTTTCGAATATCGAGGTTCTGATTGCCCTCACCGTAGCGGGGCTCGTCAACATGGCGATGGTAATCATGGCCTCGGGCGCTTTCCACGCGGGCCACCCCGAGGTGGCCGAAATAGAAACGGCGTATCACAGCCTGACGCCGTTACTCGGCTCTGCTGCGGCCTGCGTCTTTCTCGTTTCATTACTGGCATCCGGCGTATCCAGCTCAGTGGTCGGAACGATGGCAGGGCAGATGATCATGCAGGGTTTCACTGGATCGCGTATCCCGGTCGGGATTCGCCGGCTTGTCACCATGGTGCCGGCCTTCTTGGTCGTCGCGCTCGGTGTCAACGCGACCGACGCTTTGATTTACAGTCAGGTCGTGCTGAGCTTTGCGTTACCCGTGCCGATGATCGCCCTGGTTATTCTGACCTCACGCCGCGACGTGATGGGCGCGTTTGCGAATCGTGGATGGGTGGCCTGCGCAGCCATTCTTGGCACTGTCGTGATTCTGGCTCTCAATGCGGTCCTGCTGCTGCAAACGTTCGGCGTCGCGATACCCGGGCTGTGAATGTAGCGCTGCGCACCTTCCACTTGCCGGGTCGAAAGCACGAAGCGATGTAGTGCCTCGGTTGT
Organism: Trinickia mobilis; assembly: GCF_017315705.1. GTDB lineage: Bacteria > Pseudomonadota > Gammaproteobacteria > Burkholderiales > Burkholderiaceae > Trinickia_A > Trinickia_A mobilis. The sequence continues at coordinate 29,631 of NZ_JAFLRF010000054.1, forward strand.
GCAACGCCACCTTGCGTTGCACGATCTTGACCGTCAACCACCACCTTGTTCCATTCGCTTCGAGAGCGAATCGATAACGACATCGGATGTTCGATCGTCGCCGCCTGATCCTCGACGTTTTTCTGTAGCTTGTCGTTGGCGACAAGCGTCGCAGTCTTCCCTTGCGCCGAGCCGTCACAAACCTTTCGCCGACAGGACTCGATTGCGCCGGACCTCGTTTGGCGTTTTTCCTGTCCAGCGCTTGAACGAAAAGGGTTGCTCATTGCTATAACCGACGAACATGGCTCGCATCTCAAGATTGTATTTTTAGCCGCGCAAGCTCTCCATTAACCTTTGATTACCGACCCGCGAGTGATGACATCAAGTCATCCTCAATAGCGAGACGCGCTGTAATACATACCGGTTACACGGCTTTACTGCCGGTATGCTGTAGGTTGGCAGTCGACACTGAACCAGTGCTTTGACCACTTCATTTGATAAGGATCCCGAAATGACTACGTGCGGTTCGACATCCTTGTCCTTGAGACGGTCCACCGTCGCAGACAGCGCTTCCACCGTACATGCTGAAGGCAGGACACATACGGCGCGTGTACCGGTCTGGGCAGGCGGCGCCGCTCCGGCGGCGGTTCGCACTTCGACAACAGATGAAGTTTCGTCGCCCCCAATACCCCGATTCCGTTCGTTCATTTCAAGGAGCCCATCATGAAAATGCTTGCCAGTCTTACGATTGCCCTCTGCGCCCTCTCCGCTCCCGCATTGACGTTCGCACAAAGCAGCGCACCCGTCACGCGTGCGGAGGTTCTTGCGGACCTGGCCCGCCTGGAAAAGGCGGGCTACAACCCGAATACCAATGGCGACAACTATCCGGAGGACATTCAGGCCGCGGAAGCAAAAATTGCCGCGCAGCAAGCTGACAGCGCAATGGGCGGATCGTCGATGTCCGGCACGTCGTCAGCTGGCGCGCCGGTTGCCGCAACCGGATACGCTCGGCCGGCCTGCGTCGGCCCGGTGAGCTACTGCAATATCTTCTCCGGCAACTGATTGCCGACGGCTCGCCCGACAGCGCCCGAACGAGCCGGCAAATGTGCCGGCATTGTCCAGACGTCGTCGCCTACAGTGTCCGCAGCTTCAGGACCTTTGCAACGAAGACCACGTTAAATGATGAACCCGCCGCCACTACGCATCGCCTGTCAAATGGTGTTGACCTCGTTGACCCCTTACGTCACCGACGTTTTGCTGCACTCCGACAACAGCGTTGCCGGCGCGATGCTGCTGATCCTGGGTACGTCGGTCCTGCATCTCGTTCGCCGCCTCGGTTCGAATGCACGCCCGAGCTGCTCGAGCACGCGATCACCGAGCTGATCCGGCTCGCCCGCATTTCGATGTCGACAAACAGACCGCCGCAAGGCGGAAGGCGGAATCGAAGCAAATGGCCAAGGTAGGCTGCCGCCGGTTTTGGGCGCCATGTGCAACGCACTCGTACTAGATAAACATGCTCGCGGCCACAGTGACCTTGCGTCCTTAAGTCCTCTACGCCGATCGCGAACACAACTCCGAGTCTCATCGTCAGTCGCTTCGCGCAAAAAAAAAGCGATAAGCGGGAATAAACACCGCGCGGCGGTGTTTGCAGGCTCGTATGCTAGCTCGTCATCGCTCTACAAGGAAACCTGTCGTGAAGCTCACTTCGCGTGCTGCCGGCGCATTCTGCGTGTCGCCCGGGCGTGGTTATGCGGCCGCACAGTCCACACTGTACGTCTATGGCCCCAGCGGTCCTGCGCCCGCAATACGGGAAACAGCGGCCGCGGTCGAGAAACAGACCGAGACGCATGTCGAAGTCACCGCCGGCCCGACTCCCTCCCGGACCAACCACGCGCGGACGGATGCCGACCTGATCTACGGCGGCGCCGAAACGATGATGTCGGACTTGCTGGTCGTCAACGGCGCCGGACATAACGGCGGGTGGGAGGACGTGGCCGGCCATCTCGGCGACATCCGCACCGCCGAGGCGCTGCGCCGGAATATCGTGATCTACGCGAACAACAGCGCTCTCGCGCGTCAGACATGGATCTCGCGGCCCGGCCTCGACGCGTGGCTGATCTGGAACATCCGGCTAAGAAGTCCAACTTTTTCCGGTCGACCCCTATGAATTTCACTCACCTCTTCGCCTTCTACGAAGTCGCCCGTGCGGGCAGCGTCAGTGCTGGTGCGGAACGGCTGCACGTGAGCCAACCCGCCGTTACGCGCGAAATACGCGACTTGGAGGAACGGCTCGGCATGAGCCTGTTTGACCGTTTGCCGCGCGGCGTCGCCCTGACGGAAGCAGGAACGATTCTGTTCGACTATGCTGACCGGATCTTCACCCTGGCTAACGCAGCAGAGAGCCAGTTGAAAGAACTTGCCGGCCTCGGTGCCGGCCACATGAAAATCGGTGCAAGCGGCACACTTGGCGTGTATCTCGTGCCCGATATGATTGCGGGCTTCAACGCGAGCCACCCGCGCGTCGCGATCGACCTCACTGTGACGAACACTGAGCGCGTCGAAGCCGGGCTGCGCGACCTGACGTTCACGCTCGGCTTCATTGAAGGACCGTTCGATGACACGATCCTGCACGCGCGCTGCATCGGTTCCGACGAAATCGCTGTAGTCGCGGCCGCGGGTCATCCGCGCGCGGGATCGCGGCTGATGGCGCGCGAGCTCGTCGGCCAGGCAGTCATCATGCGCGAGCCCGGTTCAGGCACGCGAGCAATCGTCGAGGAAGCGTACGTGCGCATCGGCCTGAGCATCGAGCCGCTCATGTCCGTGAGCGATACCGAGGCGATCAAGCGCATGCTCCTCGCTCAGCATGCGCTCGCCTATGTGTCCGTGCTCAGCGTGAAGGACGAGCTGCGGCGCGGCGAACTGACGATCATCGACGTCGAGGATCTCAGCATCAAGCGGCCGCTGTACATGGTATGGGTAAAGGGGCGCTCTCTCTCGCCGAGCAGCCAGGCGCTGTTCGATCTCGTCGTCGACTCGACGGCAGCGTCCGTCGACTCCGCCTACCGGACGCGCGAGACGCCCAAGGTCATTCCGCGCAGGAAAAGTGCAACGTAGTCGATGGAGCGCCCACACGGAGCCAGTGCCGACTAAACATGGCTTTCCGTGCTCGACGCGGTGGCGCGGAACTGTCTGCAGGTTGCGCAGGACCAGGGAACGAGGCGCGGCGACTGCAACCCAGGCGCTCTAGCGCCGTTTGCGGATTCGATCGACAAGACGAGAGCCGCCGCTAAAACCCCCTTTGCTCACGCCAAGTCATGCTGCTCCCGCCGCGGGCTGCGCGTCGCCGGCCGAATCGTGAGCCGCGCCCACTCACAGAGCAAAGGCATCGCCGATCATCAGCAGGCTCGGCTGCGTCGGGTCGAACCACGTCTGCGCCTCGCCGTCCGCGAGGGCGGCGAGCGTCAGCGCGAGCGTGCGCTCGCGCGCCGTGCTGCATGCCTCGACGATCGCCACAGGTGTCGCCCCCGCGCGGCCAGCTTCGATCAACCCCCGCGCGATTTCCGGTGCGCTGTCGCGGCCCATGTAGAACACAAGCGAGTCCGCATTGGCATGCTCACGGATTTCGGTGGTGTCGGCCGCAGGCGAGTGCGTCACAAGGGCCACACTGCGCGCGACGCCGCGCAGCGTGAGCGAGCGGCGCAGCGTCACCGCGGCCGCCAGCGCCGCCGTAATGCCCGGAACAATCTCGTACTCAACGCCTGCCGCCTCGAGCGCTCGCATCTCTTCGTCCCCACGGCCGAACAGCATCGGATCGCCGCCTTTCAGGCGCACGACCACGTCGTGCTCGCGCGCCGCATCGACGAGCAGCTTACTGATCAAATGCTGCGCTACCGAGCGCTGCCCGGAGCGCTTGCCGACCGCGATGAAATTCGCGTCGCCGGGCGCATAGTCGAGCATGGCCGGCTCGACCAACGCGTCGTGCAGCACGACGTCGGCCGTGCTGAGCAGCCGCGCGGCGCGGACCGTGATGAGATCCGCCGCGCCCGGTCCAGCGCCGATCAGATATACCTTTCCCATTGCCCTGAAGTCTCCCGTTTCGGCTCGCGCTTGCACGCGTCGTGTGCGAGCGCATTCAGGCGAAGTACGCATGGATCGCCCGCAGCCGCCGCAGGACGCGTCAGCTCGTCGATCGGGACGGGCAGCGCCTCGGGAGGCTTGATCGTTACTTGAAACGCTGGCGTGACGAAGCTCAGGCCGCGACCTGCTGCGCGGCACGCCGGCGGAACAGCGGATTCGGGTTGTCGACGGCGCCCTGGTACAGCACGGAGAACTCTCCGAACGCC
>NZ_JAFLRF010000055.1 GCF_017315705.1 Trinickia mobilis
CAGGCGTGCATGCGCTGGGCGGCGGCATCGGCCAGGGCATGCAGATGGCGATCGGCGCGGCGCTCGCCGGATCGGCCGCGAAGACGGTTTGCCTCGTCGGCGACGGCGGCTTGATGGTCAACGTCGGCGAGCTCGCGACGGCGGTGCAGGAAAACGCCGACGTGATGATCGTGCTGATGAACGACCAGTGCTACGGCGTGATCCGCAACATCCAGGACGCGCAGTACGGCGGGCGCCGCTACTACGTCGATCTGCACCAGCCGGACTTCGCGCAGTTCTGCGCGAGCCTTGGCCTCACGCACTATCGCATTTCGTCGCTCGATGCGGCCGATGCGGTCATCCGCGAAGGTCTCGCGAAAGAGGGGCCGGTGCTCGTCGAAGTCGACATGCTCTCGATCGGCCAGTTCGCGACGGCGTTCGCCGGCCCGCCGGTGAAGACCGAGGAGCCTGAACATGCGTGACCGTCTGCAGGACGAGCATCGCCGTGGGCATCTCGCGCCGATCGATGTCGCGATGATCGGCATTCAGCGCGATCCGTGCGCTGCGTGATTTGACGTGTAGGGCGCAAGGAAGCGTGACCTGTGCGCAACCGGAAAGACGGACGACACACATGGCTGATTTCGATTCCAGTTTCGTTTCGACGGGGCGACATCCTGATCAGCGGCGAATGGCGGCAAGGCCGCGGCAAGGTCGGGCGCAAGCCGATCAGTTAGGTGGCGCCTATTTGGGCGCCAGCAATACTGCTAGTATTTCGTATCTAACAGTATTGCCCGTTCAGTTCGGCATATTGGTAATTGGCCCGTGGGCGGGTAAAGCGACGGCTGCTCCATCTTTGCCGTTTGACGATTGCCGAACGTACGCTCCGGAGATTCAAACCATGCCGCTCGCCCCTGCCACACGGGATGAACTGAAAAAGCTCTATAACGCGCTTAAGGATCGAATCCTCGAGCCCGATGATCCCGTCTACGTGGAGGAGATCAATCAAGGCATTGCCAACCACGTCGTTGTGGATCCAGTCGAAGAGATGGCCACTGAAATCGACTGGCAGGAGGGTGGCGGCGTATGCCTGTTCACCGGGCAACGCGGCACGGGCAAGAGCACGGAGCTGCAGCGGCTCAAGCGGCGTTTGGAGGATCTCGGGGCCGAAGTGTTCTATGCCGATCTCTCTGAATTCTTGCTGTTGACCAAGGAAGTCGAGATCAGCGACTTTCTGATCGCCGTTGCCGGTGCCATGTCGGAACAGATGAAGGATCGTTACGGCGGGTCTCCGGGAGACCGCAGCTATTGGGATCGCATCTCCGCGTTTCTTCAAACCAAGGTTGAAATCAAGGACCTGGGCTTCAAGGTCGCCGGTGTCGACATTAAGGCCGCACTCAAGGACGATCCCGATTTCAAGCGGCGAGTGCAGGAGGCGGCGCGCGGCCATGTTGCGCAGCTCGTGCGGGATGCGCACGACTTTCTCGCCGAAGGGGTCCAATACGTTCGAGAGCAGCGCGGTGATCCGGAGTGCAAAGTGGTGCTCCTGATCGATTCCGTCGAGCGTATTCGCGGTGTCGGCAGCGAAGCGATGGCGGTGTACGAGAGCGTGCGCAATTTGTTCTTTGGTCATGCCGAGCATCTGAAGGTTCCGGTGCTGCACATGGTGTACACCATTCCGCCCTATCTCTCGGTGCTTGCCGCCGGTGCCGGGGCGCTGATGGGGGGAGCCGTCACGCGGCGCCTCGTCAGTACGCACATCTTCAAGGATCGCAGCCGCGAACCGGACCGTGCTGGTCTGGAGAGGCTGCGTACCGTTATTGCCAAACGCTACCCCGACTGGAAGAAGATCTTCGAGCCTGCTGCGTTGGACGAGTTGGCGCTGAATTCGGGCGGCGACCTGCGTGAGTTCTTTCGGCTTATCAGGCTTTGTCTTCCCTCAGTGCGCGACGATGCTCAGTTGCCGCTCAACGTCGAGGCTATCAAGCAGGCCAACAATGCTGCGCGCGGCGAGATGTTGCCGATTCCGGAAGACCATCTGGGCTGGCTCAAACGGATATCACAGACCCATGACACCTGTTTGGAGAAGGATGCCGACTTGCCTACGCTGGCGCATTTTCTCGACAACCGGCTGGTCCTCAATTATCGCAACGGCAGCGATTGGTATGACGTCCATCCGTTGTTGCGGGACGTGGTAGACGCTTATGTCAGCGCTGACGCTTGATGCGGTTACGGAACGCGTAGCGGTCAATATCCTGCGCCATCTTGAGTGGCAGCCGGATGACTTTTCGCTAGTGTTTCTCTTTGCTGACGTTGGGCCGTCGCTGCAATTGGCGGATTGGATCGATCAGCGATTGGTACTGCAAGACCGGGCATTGCAGCGGCGGGAAGTGAAGGACGATTTCGTGCGCGATCCGGCTGCGCTCGTGGACACGCTCATCGCCGAGCTTGCCGCGTATTCCAAGCAAAAAGGCGCGTTATGGTTCGGGTTGCAGCGCTATCCCAGCGACAAGCGGTGGAATGTTGCTCGTAAAGAGTTTTTGGCTCGGCTTAACGAAAGACGTTTTTTGCTTGAGCGAGACTTGGTCCGTCCGTTGGTGCTGGTCTTGCCTGCGGGCTTCCGGGCGGAAACGCGCGGCATCGCGCCCGATATCTGGCACGTGCGGGCGCTGAGCGAGGAGTTGCGTGCAGCGGTGCCGGTTTTTGTTCCGGCGCAGGGCGAACGCGCAACGGCGCCGGTCGTTCAGGCTAAAAGAGGCGCTGCCTTATCTGCATATCTCGAGTGGCAGCGTATCCACGAAAGCGGTCCGTCCCAACGAATTTTTTTACCTACAGCTTGGCGTGCGTGCCGTGAATTGTTGTCGGCGGGGAGGCCGGCCGACGCGGAGCAGGTGGCGTTAGACGCAGTATTTCTAGCACGGCGACATTATAGTGAGGCGCGAGATGACGCGTCTCTGAGCAACCTTTCTGTGTCGCTCGATATGATTGGCGAAGTCGCGCGCACGCAGGGCGCTTGGGGACAAGCAGTTGCCGCGTATCGCGAGAGCCTTGAAATAAGCCGTCAACGGGTTGAGAACTTGGGTGCCACGCCCGAAGTGCTGCGTGATCTCTCGGTCTCGCTGAACAATTTTGGCAGCGTTGTACGTCCGCAAGGTGACCAGGCGCAAGCGGAGGCCGTGTATCGCGAAAGCTTGCAAATCCGCCGCCAACTCGTCGAGCGCTCGGGGCGGACCCCCGAGTCGCTGCACGATCTCTTGGTCTCGCTGGACAACGTTGGCGAAGTCGCGTTGATGCAGGGCGATTGGGCGCAAGCGGAAGCCGTATGTCAAGAAGGCCTGCAAATTTCTCGCCAGCTGGTCGAGCGCCAAGGGGGCACGCCTGAATCGCTGCGCGATCTCTCGGTGGCGCTCAACAACGTTGGCGAAGTCGCGCGTACGCAAGGGGACCTGACGCAGGCAGAAGTCGCATATCGAGAAAGCCTTGAAATTGGCCGTCAACTCGTCGATCGCCTGGGCGGTACGCCCAAGACGCTGCGCGATCTCTCGGTCGCGCTGGACAGTGTTGGGGGCGTTGCGCGAGTGCAGGGTGACTGGGCGCAAGCGGAAGCAACGTATCGAGAAAGCCTGGACATTCGCCGCCAATTGGTCGAGCACTTGGGGGGCACAACTGAATCGCTGCGCGATCTCTCGATCTCACTGAACAATTTTGGCAGCGTTGTACGTACACAAGGTGACTGGGCGCAAGCGGAGGCTGTGTATCGCGAAAGCTTGCAAATCCGCCGCCAACTTGTCGAGCGCTCGGGGCGGACCCCCGAATCGCTACGGGATCTCTCGGTCTCGCTGGAAAATGTCGGAGGTATATCGAGAGCGCGGGGAGACTGGGCGCAAGCGGAGGCAGCCTACCGAGAAAGCTTGGAAATCCGCCGCCAGCTGGTCGAGCGCCAAGGGGGCACGCCTGAATCGCTGCGCGATCTCTCGGTGGCGCTCGACAACGTTGGCGAAGTCGCGCGTACGCAAGGGGACCTGATGCAGGCAGAAGTTGCATATCGAGAAAGCCTTGAAATAGACCGTCAACTCGTCGATCGCCTGGGTGGTACGCCCGAATCGCTACGCGATCTCTCGGTATCGCTTGACCACGTCGGCGACGCTGCATGTGTACAGGGCGACTGGGCAAAAGCGCAATCCGTATATGGAGAAAGCCTGGCAATTTGCCGCCAGCTGGTTGAGCGCCTAGGGGGCACGCCCGAATCGCTGCGCGATCTCTCGGTCTCACTAAACAAGGTAGGCGATGTTGCGCGAGCGCGGAGCGAAGTAGCGAAAGTGGAATCTGCATATAGAGAAAGCTTGGAGATCCGCCGCCGGCTGGTCGAGCGCCTGGGTGGCACGCCTGAATCGCTGCGCGATCTCTCAATCTCGCTGAACAAGGTAGGCGACGTTGCGCGCGCACGGGAAGACTGGCAGCAGGCAGAAGCCGTGTATGGAGAAAGCCTGGCGATTCGCCGCCAACTGGTCGAGCGCCTGGGGGGCACGCCCGTAGCACTGCTCGACCTGTCGGTTTCGCTGCAGAACATAGGCGATGTCTTCCAAGCACGGGGCGACAATGAACGGGCCGAAGCCTCATACAGCGAAAGTTCGGATCTGCGTCACCAACTGTCCGAGCACCGAGACGGTTCGCCCGAGTGATAGCGTGACTTGGACTCGTAGTGTGCTTACGAAAGGACAGGCGTTCGAGCGGCTCGAAGCGTAGCAGGCGGGCGGCTCGGCAGCAGGCAGCGCGACGCCGTTCGCCTCCGCCCTCATGGAAATCCCGTACGGAAGGTGCATCTTCGTGAAAGCATGAAGAAGGGTTCGCGCCACTAGAATCCCGCCATCGATAGAGATAGTCGGCATTGGGCCGGCTCCCGACAATAACGGAGACAATCGATGCGACCCACCTTCCGCACGTTTCGCCATATCGCTCTCGCTTCCAGCCTGCTGTTCGGCATTGCATCGCAACATGCGATGGCCGACGACTCGGGAAAAATCACGATCATGGTCGGCGGAATCACGAAGCTGATCTATTTGCCGGCGCGCCTCACCGAGCAGCTCGGCTATTTCAAGGACGAAGGGCTCGACGTCGAGCTGCTGTCGCAGCCGGCCGGCGTCGACGCCGAAAACGAACTGCTTGCCGGCGCTGTGCAGGGCGTCGTCGGCTTCTACGATCACACCATCGATCTGCAGACCAAGGGCAAGGAAGTCAAGGCGATCGTCGTGTTCGGACAGGTGCCGGGCGAAGTCGAGATGGTGTCGACGAAATCGGCCGAGGCGATCAAGTCGATGGCCGACGTCAAGGGCAAGACGCTCGGCGTGACGGGCCTCGGCTCGTCGACGAGCTTCCTCACGCAATACCTCGCCGGCCAGCACGGCATCCAGTCGACCGAATACACGATGCTGCCCGTCGGCGCCGACGCGAGCTTCATCGCCGCGATCAAGCAAGGCCGCATCGACGCGGGCATGACCACCGAGCCCACCGTTTCCGCGCTGCAGAAATCGGGCGAGGCGAGGGTGCTAGTCGACATGCGCTCGGTCGACGGCACGAGGGCCGCGCTCGGCGGCACCTACCCGGCGTCGAGCCTCTACGTGCAGGCCGCGTGGGCCGACTCGCACAAGGCGCAGGCCGCGAAGCTCGCGCATGCGTTCGTGCGCACGATGCAGTTCATCCACACGCATAGCGCGGAAGAAATCGCCGCGAAGATGCCTGACGACTACCAGAAAGACAAAACGCTCTACGTGAGCGCGCTGAAGGCCTCGCTGCCGATGTACACGCCGGACGGCAAGATGCCCGCCGACGGCCCGGCCACGGTGCTGAAGGTGCTTGCGGCTTTCAACCCGTCGGTCAAGGGCAAGCACGTGGACCTGTCCAAGACCTACACGAACGATTTCGTCAGCGCCAAATAAATCGGCTTCAGCCGATCGCGTTTGTGCGTCAGGCGCCGCCTGACTTCATTGCGCCTCGGGAGCCGCTTCGCGCGGCCCGGGTTTTTTCCAGGAAGGTCCCCGATGAACCCAGTTCCACCCAAAGACGCACCGGTTATCGAATTCCGCTCCGTGTCGTGCCGCTTCATTTCTCCCGACGGCAAGGCAACCGTCGCATTGCGCGATTTCAGCATGTCTGTCGCGCAGGGCGAATTCATCGCGATCGTCGGCCCCACGGGCTGCGGTAAATCCACCACGCTCAGCATGATCACGGGGCTCTTGAAGCCCACCGCCGGCGAGGTGCGCGTGATGGGCTCGCCCGTCGACGGCATCGATCCGCGCATCGGCTTCGTGTTCCAGGCGGACGCGGTGTTCCCGTGGCGCTCGGTGCTCGACAACGTGGCGGCCGGCCCGCTTTTTCGCGGCCGCTCGAAATCGGCGGCCTACGACGAGGCGAACCAGTGGCTGCGCCGCGTCGGTCTCGAGAAGTTCGGCAAGCACTATCCGCATCAATTGTCGGGCGGCATGAGAAAGCGTGTCGCGCTCGCGCAGACCTTCATCAACAAGCCCGAAATCCTGCTGATGGACGAGCCGTTCTCGGCGCTCGACATGCAGACCCGCACGCTGATGCAGGACGAGCTGCTGCAGCTGTGGTCGGCGAACGCGGGGTCGGTGGTGTTCGTCACGCACGACCTCGAAGAGGCGATCGCGCTTGCCGACCGCGTGTTCGTGCTGACGGCGCGCCCGGCGACGCTCAAGAAGGTGTATGAGATCGACCTGCCGCGTCCGCGGGTCACATCGGAGATTCGCTACGATCCGCACTTCATCGACATTTCGCGCGACATCTGGCGCGACTTGCGCGAGGAAGTGCAAATTGCTTAACACGACGGCACAACGGAATACACTCATGGCATCTCGTGATAGCTCAATGAAGATGGCGTTCGACGGCGAATCGGCCGCCAAGGTCGAACTGATCGCCCAACGCAAGATGCGGCAGCGGCACGCCTTGATCATCGCACTGCGGATCCTCGTGCTCGTGGCTGTGCTCGGCGGCTGGGAACTCGCCGGACGCCTCAAATGGATCGACCCGTTCTTTTTCTCGATGCCGTCGCTGATCTTTTTGCAGATCGTCGACTGGTTCCAGAACGGCACGTCGCAGGGGCCGTTGCTCGTGCAGGTGTGGGTCACGCTCGAAGAGACCTTGCTCGGCTTTCTGATCGGCTCGGCAGGGGGCATCGTGTGCGGGGTCGTGCTGGGCCGCAACAAGCTGCTCTCCGATGTCTTCAGCATTTACATCAAGATCGCCAACTCGATTCCGCGCGTGGTGCTCGGCTCCATATTCGTGATTGCGCTCGGCCTCGGGATGGCCTCCAAGGTGGCGCTCGCCGTGGTCATGGTATTTTTCGTCGTGTTCGGCAATGCCTTCCAGGGCGTGCGCGAAGCCGACCGCTACATGATCGCGAACGCGCAGATCCTGGGCGCCTCGAAGCGCCAGTTGACGACGTCTGTCGTGATTCCGTCTGCGCTGTCGTGGATTCTCGCGAGCCTGCACGTGAGCTTCGGCTTCGCGCTGGTCGGCGCGGTGGTCGGCGAATTCCTCGGCTCCAAGCAGGGCATTGGCCTGCTGATTTCCACCGCACAGGGGGCGTTCAACGCGAGCGGCGTATTCGCGGCGATGATCGTGCTGGCCGTGGTCGCGCTCGCTACGGACTATCTGCTGACCACGTTGGAAAAGCGCTTGCTGAAGTGGCGGCCCGCCGCATTCTGAGGCTTGATTGTCAAAGACAACCGTCCTTGCCGGCACAGGCAAGGGCGATGTTGCATTTTGCCGGCCCGGCCGGATCATGTTGGAGAATGTGCAATGTTGCTTAGCTTGCGTGCGCGTCTGCTGTTGTGGCTGCTGCTGCCGCTCGCGCTCTTTGTCTTCGTGACCGGCAGGATGTCGTACGATGCGGCGCGTCAGACCGCCGATCTGCTGCAAGACAACGCATTGCTGTCTTCCGCACGAACCATCATCGAAGATGTCGACTGGGAGAACGGCGCATTGACGGCGAACATCCCGCCTGCCGCGCTCGAGATCTTCGCGTCGCCTTATCAGGATCAGGTGTTCTATAAAGTGGTCGTCGGCCGCGACCGGCTGCTGGGCGGCAGTCCCGATCTCGCACTGCCCGCGGGCAGCACCCGGTTCCCGGTGTTCTACGACACCAAGCTCGGCGATCTCCCGATTCATGCCGTCGCCTACGAGCGGCAGCTGTACGACTCGGGCACGGCCCAGCAGGTCACCGTGATCGTCGCCAAGACGCAGGCGTCGCGGCAAGCCATGCTGGAAGATTTGTGGCGTCCGCAATTGGTTCGCCAGTGGTTGATGCTGGCTTTGGTCGTGGTGCTCGTGCCGTTCGGCCTGACCATGGAATTGCGGCCGCTGATGAAGCTCAAGGACGACGTCGCAGACCGCGAGCCGATGGAGCTCGAACCGATCCGCGTGCATCACCTGCCGTCGGAGCTGCGGCCGATCGTCGATGCGATCAACCAATGCATCGCGCGCCTGAAGCTGCACACGACGACGCAGCGTCAGTTCATCGCCGACGCGGCGCATCAATTGCGCACGCCGTTGACGCTGCTCGACACGCAGGTGCAATGCGCAAGCCAGTGCGATCTGCGCGATCCGGCGTTGTCGGAGGCCCTGACGGGCATCCGCCGCACGAGCCGGAAGATGGCCGATATGACGAGCCAATTGCTGCTGCTTGCCCAGGCCGAGTCGGTATCGATGCCGCGCATGCAGGCCAAGCTGGATCTGGCGGCGGTGGTGTCGTCGGTGCTGGAGGAAGCCGTGGTGGCCGCCCAGCGGCGCCAGCTCGATCTTGGCGCCGAACTGGACGACGGCGTCCATGTGGCGGGCAGCGAGAGCCTGCTCGCGGCGCTCGTAGCGAATCTCGTCGACAACGCCATCCGCTATACGCACGAAGGGGGGAGCGTCACCGCGATTTGCCGGCGTGACGGCGACGAGGTGATGCTGCAAGTGGTGGACAACGGTCCCGGCATTCCGGCCGAAGCGCGCGCGCATGTGTTCGAGCGCTTCTACCGGGTGGCGAGCGATGTCGAGGGCTCCGGGCTGGGGCTCGCGATCGTCCATCAGATTGCGCTGTCGCACGGCGGCACGGTTGCCCTGACGCCCGGTGCGGGGCGCGTCGGGCTCGTCGTGACGGTCCGCTTGCCCATGTGGAGGACTGAGGAAAAAGAATGAAGCTGCTGCTCGTCGAAGACAATGCCGAACTTTCGCGTTGGATCGTCAACCTGCTGCGTGCGGAGAATTTTGCCGTCGATTGCGTTCCCGACGGCGAAGCCGCGGATTCCGTGTTGACGACCCAGCGCTACGACGTCGTGCTGCTCGACATGCGTCTGCCGCGCATGAGCGGCAAGGATGTGCTCGCCCGTCTGCGCCGCCGGCGCGACAACGTGCCGGTGCTGATGCTGACCGCGCACGGCTCGATCGACGACAAGGTCGACTGCTTCAGCGCGGGCGCGGACGATTACGTCGTCAAGCCGTTCGACGGCCGCGAACTGGTGGCGCGCATCAAGGCGCTGATCCGCCGGCAGTCGAGCGACAAGTCGGGCTGGCTCATGTGCGGCGACCTGCAGTACATCTCCGACACGCGGGAGTTCCGCCACAACGACGCGCCGCTTAACCTGCGGCGCCGCGAGCATGCGATCCTGGAAACGCTGATGCTGCGGCAGGGCAAGACGGTCTCGAAGACCACGCTGATGGACAGCGTGTTCGGCTTCGACGACGAGCCGAGCGTGGACGCCATCGACATCTACATTCACCGGTTGCGCAAGCACCTTGCGAGCTCGAGCGCACAGATCATGACGCTGCGCGGCCTCGGCTACATCCTTCGCGCCAGGGATGCGTCGTAATGTATGCAGGACTTAGTGTCCTGTATCAGTGATATCACTAAGTTGTACGAATGAGACACGAAAGGAGCGTGAAGGATTGAGGTAACTAGGATTCGTCTCATCCGTTGTTCGTCGTAGCGACCGGGCAACCGGCAGGCAGCAACCGACAGCGGAAAAATCAGAAATTCAACGCAGCAATCTGAGGAGACAGTCTTGAAGCAACAGTACCTCGCGTTCGCCGTTGCAGCCGGCGCACTCGCAGCGAGTAACGCTCACGCGCAATCCAGCGTGCAGCTTTACGGCCTCATCGACCTGAGCGTGCCCACGTATCAATCCCACGCCGACGCGGCCGGCAATCACGTGATCGGCATGGGCATCGGCGGCGAGCCGTGGTTCAGCGGCAGCCGCTGGGGCGTGAAGGGCGCCGAAGACATCGGCAACGGCACGAAGATCATCTTCCGCTTGGAAAGCGAATACCGGGTGAGCGACGGAAATATGGAAGACCCGAACCAGATCTTCGACCGCGACGCCTGGGTCGGTGTCCAGAACGACACGATCGGCAAGTTCACGGCGGGCTTCCAGAACACGATCGCGCGCGACGCGGCAGCGATCTACGGCGACCCGTACGGCACCGCGCAGCTCACGACCGAAGAAGGCGGCTGGACCAACGCCAACAACTTCAAGCAGATGATCTTCTACGCGGCGAGCGCCACGGGCACGCGTTACAGCAACGGCCTCGCGTGGAAGAAGCTGTTCAACAACGGCATCTTCGCGAGCGCGGGCTACGCGTTCGGCAACTCGACGAGCTTCGGCAGCAACGCCAACTACCAGTTCGCCCTCGGCTACAACGGCGGCCCGTTCAACGCGTCGACGTTCTACAACCACGTGAACCGCGACGGCTTCACGAACCAGGCGTATTCGGTCGGCGGCAACTATACGTTCGGCATCCTGCGTGCCAACGCCGGCTACTTCCGTTATTGGGGCAACCAGGGCGCGCTAGGCCAGCGCCAGGACAACGCATGGACGGTGTCGTTCAAGCTGGCGCCGAAGGGCGCGCTCGATTACGAGCTCGGCTACCAGCAGATGCGCGTGCATAACGCTGCGTACAACAGCGACGGGGACATCCCGAACGCGAACCTCGGCGCCTTCGATCCGACCCAGGGCACGCACAACGGCTACAAGGAAACGCTGTACGGCTCGATCTTCTATCACCTCTCGAAGCGCACGGAAGTCTATCTGGCTGCCGACTATATGAGACTGCATGGCGGCTACACGGTTGGGACCACCTTTGGTGCGACCAACCAGGTCGAGGCGACCACGGGTATCCGTACGCGCTTCTGATTCCGGGATCCTCTCCTCGCAGTACCAACCTCGCCAAAGAAGCTCCGAATTGCGGCGGCGGACTTGTCCGCTCGCCGCTTTCTTCTGGTCTTTGCATCAAGAGGGCAACCATGTTCAGGAACGCTACCGTCCGCGTGGCGCTGACGATGACGATCGCGGGCTTTACGGCGGCGCTGATGCTCGTGATCGCGGCGTCGATTGCCGGCTTGCAAAGCGCCAATCACGCGCTCGAAAGGATGTACGCCGAAGAGACCGCCGCGCTGCGCTACCTGACGTCGAGCAGCGAAGCGTTGCAGCAAGTGCGGGTCGATCTCGGCGCGTACGAAACGCTCGTCGCGCAAGGCAAGCCGACGGCGCCCGTGCTCGCGCGAGTGCATGCCGAATGGGCCGGCAGCAATCGGGAGCTTGCCGGTTACACGGCGCTGCAACGCTCGAGCGACGCGGAGAAGGCGCTCGTCGATACGTTGCGTGCGAAGCGCGATCGTCTATTGAACGAGAGCTTGACGCCCGAAATCGCGGCGCTCGATCAGGACGATTTCATGACCTTCCGCACGACGGAGCGACAGGCGCCGGACGCCGTGTTCACCGACTTCAAGCAAGCGGCGCTCGCGCTCGAAGACTTTCAGGTGCAGCACCAAAAGGCGCGCTTCGAAGCAGCGCAACAGCGCTTCACATTGCTGCTTGGGCTCTTCGGGGCGGTCGCGTGCGCGGCCATCGCGCTTGGCCTTTTTGCCCGCTTCGAGCATGGAAGAGCTGACCGCAACGGTCAGACAAAACGCCGATAACGCCCGGCACGCGAACGAGCTCGCCGAAAACGCCGCGCGGATCGCGGCGCGCGGCGGCGAGGTGGTCGGGCAGATCGTCTAGGTGATCGCGGACATGTCGTCGGGTTCGAACCGCATCGTCGCCGAGCACGCCTGAGGCTGCGCGCCGTTCGCGCGCAACCGTTGCCCGCTCGCGGCAGTCGAAACCATTAGCTTGGCTTTGCGAAAAGGAGGCCTGCAATGGACAAGCTATCGATCGTCTGCTGGCTTTGCACGGCGTTGTGCCTCGGCGTCCTGACGAGCGTCGCGGGATGCGACGCGCTGAGCGGGCCGCCCGCCCTCGAATGGCCCGGCCCGCACGCGCCGTATCCGTTCCCGGACGATGTTCCGCACCGCACCTCGTAATTGCCTCGAACGCCGGACGGCGCGACGCGGTCAGCCTCAGCCGGCGCTCGAGCAGGTGACGGTCGGCGCCGTGTAGGGCGACGGATAGTCGGACGCCGGGCCGCTCAGGAGGCGCAGGCGCTGAGTCGCGAGGACGTCGGCTTGCGTTTGCTCGCGGCGGGTGAGGGCAGCGGGGGCGTCGCCTGTCGGCAGCGGCTCGTTGACGCCGCATTGCAGCGTCTTGCCGCCGGCAAGCTGCACTGTCGTTTGATAGGCGTAAGCGGGTTGCGCGGCCATGCTGTCGGCCGCCCAGAAGGCGGCGACACCGAGCAGCGCACAAGCGAGGTGTCGAATCTTCATGACGTGCTCCTTAAGGGTCGTCTTTGCCATTTGACAGCGGCGGAAGCTTTTTAGATAGGGCGCAACGTGAAAATCTTTTTTTCCGGAAATGCGCTTTGTCGTAGGGAGACGCCGATCTGCGAGGATGTATTCCCGAAGCACGCGCCAAGGGAAATCGGCTGACATCGGTAGGAGGAAATGGACTGCGCCGAAACGCGTTTGCGGCTAAAAAAGCAAAAACCCGCGAAGCCGTGCGCTATCGCGGGTGGATGGGGGCTGCTGGAATGCTTGGATGTTGTTTGGTGCCCAGGGCCGGACTCGAACCGGCACGCCTTGCGGCGGGGGATTTTGAGTTTGGTGCGTCTATATAAGAGATTATGAAAACAGTTTAAATTCATACACTTATAAATTTCCCACAATAAGATTGGTGCGTCTGTATAAGTACTTGTGTGGGAAAATTTAAAGATTTGGGGGGAAGTGTGGGAAAATTGGGGGGAACCACTTTCCCACAAATACGCGCAGAGGCAAAATGGCCGACGATGCAATCCCAAAAAAACCGCGCGCAGAATCGATAAAAGTCGACCTGTCGAGCCACACTGTCGTGGCCGGGCTCATCGAGACGAAGAAGAAGGGTGTCAATCCCGCTTGGGGCAAAACTTGGGGGGACTCGAACACCAAGGGATTCGGCCTGCGCATCTCGCCGCTGGGTCTGCCGAAGTGGGAATGGAAGTTCCGTGGCTACGGTGGTAAGCATGTCGAGGGCTCAGTGCCCTTCTTCATTGCTCCCAGGGTCAAGGGCGACGAAACAGAGTTTCCGGTGCCGCACGGGCACTACGACTACCTGATGGCCGTCGAGCATTACCGCCGCGTCCGTGTGAAGGCACTGATGAGTCCCGTGGAACGCGAGAAGGTTGCGCGACAAGGGATGACGCTTGCCGAGGCCTTTCCTAAATACCTCGAGAACAAGGTCTTGCAGTCGAGTCAGCGGAATCTGTCCGACGAGACCAAGAGCGCGTATTCCGACCAGTGGCGGTGGTTGGGTCCGCTTGCCGGAGACTGGGTGCTGAAAGACACCGATTCTTTCCAGTGGCAGCGCATGTTCGAAGAGGAGGCGTTGAAGGCTTGCATTAAGCGCGAGATTTTGCGAAGCGTGCACGAGGGATATGGTGCAGGCGCAGATATTAATGGTGCGCAAAAACTCGCTGTAATCAAAAGGCTTGAGCGTGGTCTTTCTGGAAAATGGCAAGAAGAGCCGTGGTGGACAGTCCTGGCTAAAGAGGAACGCGCAGGTGTTGAAAAGTGCCTGAATTCGGTGAAAGAGTCTGACATTAAGAAATTGGAATCGTCGCCTGTGATACAGGCAGCGAATCTCGTTTCAGGCATTTACACCTATTTTGCTGACGACAATAATCGGTTGTTCAATCCGATTAAACCGATGAAAAAGCGCTGGCGGGTTAAGAAACCTACGCGGCGTGTTCGAGCAATTCCGACGCTCAATATGCCCGATTTTTGGAAGGCGTTGCAAAACCGCAAGAAAGTCAAGGTCAGCAAGGACTGCATTACGGTTATCCTTCTGACGGGGTTCCGCAACAGCGCTGCTCGTAGGATGCGGTGGGAGCAGGTCGACTTTGAGCTTGGTATCTACACAGTCAAAGAAGGCGATGTAGGCTGGAAGGGCTACACAGGCGGCATGGCGCTGAGTGACTACGTGCTTGACCTTCTGCGTGAGCGACGCGAAGCTGACCCGCATGGCGAGTGGGTCTTCCCCGCCCACGTCACGCGTTCATCAGGCCACCTGAGCCGTTTGGGTGACTCTGTGAAGAAGTGCTGCGAGGAAATGGGGCTGAAGACCAGTGAATACTACATCCCGCACGACCTGCGCCGGGGATTCAGTACCGCAGTGAAAACCGTGTCAGGCAGCGATTTTAAGATGGTTGCCACGTTGCTTGGCCACAAATGGGCAACTGACGATAACGATGAGACAATGCGCGAGGAGTCGGTTACGTTCGGCTATATCAGCGAGGAATTGATGGCGCGCAGGCACGTGGCTAACAGGACGGCTGAATTCCTGTTGCAGGTGAGTAGGGCCAAGGCAATGGAGAAGTGGGTCGCTGAGTTGCTTAAAAGCAGAGGCATTGACCCGAGCCACTATCAACCTGACAAAGATTTTCCTGAGGCGGATGACGATGATGCAGACGATTCAATATCAGCCGTAGCCGCTGATTGAAATGAAGAGCCCCTCAAACGAGGGGCTTTTTGATTAGAACGGGCTCGCTCGATATTCCGGCTCCCGCCTTTGGCCTATGCTGACGATGTGTTTTTCGTCTGGCCTGTTACATATAGGCATGAACCGGTTGAGCTCCTCAGCTGTTTATTGCGACGACGCGTGGAATATCGTTACTTCTGGGGCGTCCGTCCTCCCGCGCTCGCAGCCTGTTAACATCAAGGCGCTGGACGCGCCGCATGCTGTTCGGACCAGCCGTGTGTCCCCGAGGCTCGACGCGAAAATAAAGAAAAAGGGCAACGCCAGTGAAACTATTAGAGGGTTGTAGCGCGCTTGTCGCCGCTTTATTGGCGATATCAGCGCAGGCCGCTGTTTCAACCAACGTCGCCGATGCCAATTTCATCGCGGAACAGTATTGCGACGATACGTGGAGAGCGATATCGACGGTCGCGGTTGCTCCAGGTGACCCGGACATTGACCGGGCGAAGCGTATCGTTAGCCAATTGAGCGATACCTTGGGCGACGGGGACTGGCAAGTCGTTGTTTTTTCATATCCGAGGCTCGGATGGCCGGTGATGGCGCTGATGGGCAGCCGGGTTGTGGTTTCCAAGGAATTCGTCGACGACAGCAATGACGATGAGCTGGGATTCGTCTTTGCCCATGAGATGGGACACGTCATCTTGGGGCACCTGCAGCAACGCTACGCGGCACTGATAGCTGACGCAGGCGGCCGTGTTACTCGCTGGACACAACTGGCTCGATACGCCAGGCAGGAATGGCGTCTTTATCGAGAAGAGGAGTACCAGGCGGACAAGTTTGGTTTTGCGCTTGCGGGCAAGGCTGGGTTCGATGCTAAAGATGGCGCATACACCGCCCTCTCGCATCTGATGCCAGACCCGCAGCACCCGACACCAGATGAGCGCCTGTCGGCACTGGGGCTTAGCGCCGCCCGCAACTAGTCCTATTGCGCGCCTCAGTCAGTGGTCCTGGGTGGGCCGTGTGAACGGGTCGAGGTCCAGAATGTACGAAAGACGTGCGGTCTGTCCGTAGTCCCGCCGTGCAATCGCTTTGACGTACCGGAACCACGCTGCGGGCATGTCGGCGGTCATCGACTCGCAAAACCACTGGTGATTTTCCAGATATTTTTTGACATAAAGGGCGCATGCGGACAGTCGAAGCCAGAGGGCATACATGGCATCGGCATCGCTAAGGGTATCGATGTCGAACCCGAATAGTCTGAAATAGGCACGGGCCTTTTCGTGTTCATCTGGGTACCAGAGATATTCGCGTCCGTCATCATCGACCACGATGTTCGTGGAGAATTCGAATTCCAGAAGCTGAAGCACTTCCTGCTTCTTGCGGCTGTCAATGGGCGCGCCGGGTTTGAAGGCCACCGGGCGCGTGAGCGCGTTCCATCGGTCGTCGGGCGACAGGCTTTTTGTTGGTGGGTGAGGCTTTGTACTGGGTTCGGACGGAGGCCGCACGGCGTAAGCAGCCTTGCGAGGAATTGCCTTTGCGCGCCTAAACGCAGCCAGTTCGATTACGGTGCCCATCTTTGCCCTTGTTGTGTTTTTGGAGCGGGGGAGGGATTTTACGCACGTTCTGGAAGTCAGTCAATGAATCAGCGGGCGTTCATCGAACCGTTCGCGGGTGGACGGGAGCTTCGCATTCGCGCCATAAATAAACTTGGTGGCTATATTTTTCATCCAAATCTGAGATGAAAGCGCGACATGAAAATGAAAGAGACACCATCCCTTTGTAACCAATTCGCCGACGCTCCCGGCGCGCAGGCCGCTCGGCGGTTATTTGAGGCATGTCATCGCGTGGGTGAAGACGCGAGGCCCATCGCTGAATTCCTCGTCAGTCTATGCACTAGCGAATGGACACGCATTGACGCGGGCTCGCTTTGCCGCCGAATCATTGACGACGCACTTTTCACGGACATCATCGCTGTCATGACGTGGCTTCGCGAAGGTCGGCACGAAGGTTTTGACTTGCCCGATATTTTCGGTTCGTCCAACGCCGGCTACGCAGTGATTTTGGACCTGATGGACCGATTTGAAATCCATCGAATGGCGTTCTGAGGAGGCGCAATCCCGGACCGACCGGAAATGATGTCGGCGTGCCCTCGTCAATCAGTCTGTCAACGGCTTTCTCTATACGTCAAGCGGCGGGTTACTTCCGCCGCTACGTTTAACGGAGGACTCATGGTCACTTGGTCGTACAACCAGCTGGTGTTGGTTATCCTGCTTGCGTTTGTAGCGGGCTATGCGATGGGGCGCCTGCGCGCGCTCGTGGCGGCGTCGAGGCGGTGACTATACGTAAGGAGGGGCCGGTCTTTCCGGTCGTCGACAACCCGAAATAGGACAACTAATCATGAACACGTATTTGGTAACCACGACGCACGAGGACCCGGAATATCGCGTAGTCGGCGTTCACGCCGAGTATCTCGATGACGCTATCGCGCGCCTTGTGGACATTCCCGAACTCAGAGGCCACAAGGTCCGCCTGGCGCTTGCCGTGCCACGTGACACAGTGAGCATGCTCCCCCACGTGGTCTGACGCGGGTCCAGCAAACCCGAGGACAAAACCAATTTGCGGACGTTAGAGACACACGTCCGCGCGGCCTAACGCCGCCTTATTGCCTCCCTCCTTGGGAGGCATCTTTTTGGCTACGTGGCTTGCTGCAGCGTGCGACCACGCATATAGTCGACGAGACCAATTAAAAGAAAAAAGCGGAGGTCTTCGTGCACGTACTGCGGCGAGTAGCAATTGTGGTCGTCCTTGTCGGCGTGTTGCCGCTGCTCTGTACGATATACATAGCGTGGTACAACGACAGTCCGACGACCTTTCGCGGTTTGGTCCGGTCGGTGTTTTTTTGGCAGGGTTTCCTGTGGGCCGGGAGCCTGCTAATGGCCTATATGTTGGCGTTGACCTTCCTCGTAGCGACCGGGCGCATTGTGGTCGTGGCGGGGGAGGCGGATGAGATGCCCGATGTGGGGGAGCATGCAGTCGGGTCCGAGATTGGGGTACATCCGGTGACCGGGAACATGACGGTCAACGGTTTTGATGTCATGACGGGCTACTCCACCGCAGACTATCCGTCTACGACGTTCGAATAGGCCGGAAGTCCGATGGCCGTCGGCCTTCAAGTGGTCCGTCAAATCGGGTTTTTCAAGAGGCGGATAGCAGCGATGGGCTGATGACTAACGACAGGCCCAATCCGGACGTCGCCGACTCGCCATCATGTCGCCAGAATCGTACGTCACCTTGCATTCCAACAATGATGACCTCCTCGGAGCCGCCCTCCAGGTATGCCCGGATTTTTCGGGACGTCTCGAGGTCGTGATTGTATGGCGCTAGCACCTCAACGCAGACGTGGGGTGCAAACGGCAGCGGGTCGTCGCTTTCTCGCGCATCGCTCCATCGTTCCATTGGCATCCAGGCGACATCGGGAACCAGTATGCCAGCAGAGGTGACCACCGGCACTGACTGAACAGCTAATAATCCCAACTGAAGCGACAGCTGGGACGCGATGCTCCCCGCCACCATTTGGTGCCTGGTGGTTGGACGTGGAGTGACGACGATGTCACCCCGCTCGCTGAGTTCATACCAGTCAGTTTCGATTTCCCAATCGCCATTCTGCAGCGCCCTCCAGCGAGCAAGCAATTCGGCCGTAGCTAAGCGGTCGCCCACATGCATCGCGTCCTCCATCGGCGTAGAAGATTTTGTCCGCAGTGTAGCTCGAACCGGTGCCCAGGTCTG
This sequence comes from Trinickia mobilis, assembly GCF_017315705.1. Classification (GTDB taxonomy): domain Bacteria; phylum Pseudomonadota; class Gammaproteobacteria; order Burkholderiales; family Burkholderiaceae; genus Trinickia_A; species Trinickia_A mobilis. Next base: position 18,642 of record NZ_JAFLRF010000055.1, read on the forward strand.
GAGCACCGGTTATCCGTACAGCTTGTCGCAGGGCTCTAGAATCCGTGCCGCTTCGGTTCTCACGAACCCGCTTTACGTGTATCCCGGCACTGAGCTTACGCGCGCAATTGTCAATGGAAACAAACAATCTGAAAGTCACCGCAAAATCGTAGCTTGAGCCAAGTGAGTCAGGTAAAGGCAAGGAAAAAAAGGTTGTCAATTGCAATTCGCCGGGAATGTTCGTCGGTTACCTGGCTCACTTGGCACCGGGCTGAAGAGCGCGCTTCAGGCCGGTCCAACTACGTCCAGCGTTTTCACGCGCCCTTGGGCACCCACGACGCCGCGCGGGGCAGCGTCACGCCGACGCGTCTCTCCTGTTTTCCACCGGCGACGCGTGGCCGCGATGTTTCATATGGGAGGAGTCGTCCAAGACGCTTCCAGAACTGCATGGAATCCACGGGCCGCAGGAGATTGCGCTCGCACCAATGCCGATAATGCCGAAAAATTTCGTCTTTCGGCGTGTGGGCATCCACGCTGACGGTGATGTCGTTTTCGTTCTTCCACGCGCGTATGGAACAGGACTGCAGTTTGGCTTCCTCCGTCATGGCTTCAATCGCTGCCGGTCTTATCGGGTCAAACCGTCCCCGACGCTGCAGCCGGGTCAGCCCGGCTAGCGCCCAGTTGAGCACCGCTGACAGTTCGTTTTGCGTGATGGCGTCAGCGAGCGTCGTGTCCCGGTTCGCTTCGTCGATTGTGACGTTGAACGGCACAATGTCCCAGCGCCGCCAGAAGCCGTCCGAGTCGTCGACCACTACGGGCAGATAGTTGCCGCATATCATCCATTTTGCCTCGAGCCGCGTTGAAATGGGCGTGGCGTACTTGATGTCGATGGGTATGCGTTCCCCGCCGAATAAGCTTTTCAGGCGCTTTTCATTGAGCCGCGCCTGCGGCATTTCGTCGACCACTATCAGACTTTTTCCGATGACGCCCGACAGCGCTGCTCCTTCGACGTTTTCGAGCCATGCAGCGCCCACGCCGTCGCCATGCAACGCCTGAATGATGTTGGACAGCAAACTTTTGCCGTTCGCGCCACCACCGTAAAACATCATCGTGCGCTGATGGCGCGCGTCGCCGGTCAGCGTGTAGCCTGCGTACTCCTGCACGCGTTCGCGGACCGCAGCGTCGGGGAGAACCTCCGTCAGGAAACGCTCGAAGCGGGGCGCCCGCGTTTCCCCGACCTCGAAATGACAGTTGAGTACGTGGCGAAGGCCCCGTGTCTTGTCGGGTTCGATGAGGACCGGCTTGTCGTCAACCAGCGTCACGTAGCCATTAAGGCACGGAATGCAAAGCTCGCTACCGCGCTCAGCCAGTCGTGGGGCGTCAAGCATGAGAGCGCGCGAACACCGCCGCGCGTGCTCGGCGGAAGCATGGTTCCGGTCGCGCGCTTTCAGCCACGCGTACGCGATTTCGTCGGCCTGGTCGTTCGTGAGCGTGGCCCAATGTGTTCCGGTCCACCTATACAGCACCGAATCTTCTTTGGCGAAATTCCCCGTTTTCGATTGCTTCTCGGCGTACACGGATGGTTGGAATCGCTTCACAGTTCCGCCCTCACGCACTCGGACAACCAGCACTCAACGTCGACGGCGCGCCAGCGTAGCAGCCGCGTTCCGGGAATGTTCAGTCTTGGCGGAACCGCGCGCGGATTCCTGCGCAGGTCTCTTTTGATGGTTTCAGGGGAGCGCTTTAGCAGCGCGGCGAGCTCGGTGATGTCGAGCAGGTTCGTGTTCATGAGTTTCTCCGACGCCCTGTAAATGTCGCATGGGTGGAACGCGGCGCTACGAACCGGTACATGCGGCTAGACGTTGCTAGCCATATGTATAGGCACCGTTCTTCAGGCTCGGGCGACCGGGGCGGGACGCGACGGTATTGCGCCGGACGGAGTTCAGCCTTGGCTTGCGCGCAAGCGCGCCACGCAAGCGCGCCACGCAAGCGAGACCCCGGCGGGCCTGTGGCCAGGCGTGGACCGCCCTCATAGGAGTGGAAGGGGAAGAGTCCGGCTAAAAACGCTCCCTACTCTAAGAAATAGCCCCGATGCATCCGCGTCGACCTGTAACTTCTTGGAGAGGACGGACCGAAATGCCAGCCCATGCGAAACACAATGACATCCCGTATCACCAGACCCTCCCACCACTGCATCCGGTGTTCGCCAACGATGAAGGGGCGCAGGCCGCCTATCGGTTGTTCGGTCTCTGTGGACGCCACATCGGTGGCAGTACGAATGCCATCGCGGCATTCCTGGTCGGGCTGTATAACCCAAGCTATGCGCCTGGCGACCCGGCGTATTTGTGCCGCTGGTCGAACAATGCGGTGTTCGAGGATGTCGTCAAGACAATGAGATGGACTCGGGCGAAGCGTCAATACGAAATTCACCACATCTTCGCGCGCGACAGGAGCAAGACCATGGATATCTTCATGCAGCGTTTCGAATTTGGCCCCTTTAGACGTCGCGCGGAAGATTTTGACTCCCTTTCGTGAAGACCTGAATCCCCATCTCGCCGCGGTGACTATACGAATGTGCGACCACTTCGGTGCGCAATTCAGGACACGGGAGATTACTCAAATGCAGGTCAAAACTCGCAGCGTTGTCGACGAGATGCTTTCGCTTGATTGGGCCGTGGCCGCAGAGGTCTCGCCCCTGAAGGACCAGCCAGGGACATATACCTTGGCCGGACTGTTTTTTCCGACGGCCTATGCCATGGGCGACGAGTGGGCGGGCGACTTCGGCATGGTCGAGGTCACTGGAGCAAAAATGGGCATGCCGGACGACTGGATGAAGGAGGAGGAACGCGTCTGGCGGGGCGGCCATGCCTATCCCTTCACCGTCGAAGACCTACAATTTTGGCGCAGTAAGCAAAACGACCGCTTCTTTGTGTCGCTGGAGGTAAACGCGCGCGAACTCGCGATTGTTCGGCATATGGCTCACCTCGCTCGGCTGCTGGGACACCGGGCGCTGGTGGGTGAATTCAGTCCAACCGATGCGGGATAACTCATGATTCGAAAGGGAGCCATGCCGAATGGCTCCCTTTGCGTTGGCGGTCCCCCTTTGCGGTGACCGTAGACCGCATTCTGACCGCCGGCCCTTCAGGCCACGGCTACCTTTACGCGATTGGCTGGAGCATTACCCAGCGCCTCCGCTCTTCTTTGCACGGCGCTGACCAAGCGTGGTTCACCCACGGCCCGAAGTTTGTCGCCATATCGTTGTTTCAGAGCGCATAGCCGCCTGATTGTTGTGGGCGCGGCATTGCCTACCCTGACGATGAAGCGAACCGGCAGCAGGTCATCGCCGCGCCTGCTCGCGACGATGGCGTCTATATCGGGATGCGCCAGCCTGAGCGCGCCGCTGCGCAGCAATCCCCGGCCCATTACAATGCCGCCGGCAATCCGCCATGCTTCCTCGAGGGCCTGCTCAATGACGATATCGAGGACCGCCGAATTGAGATACGACCGGTCGTAGCCTGGTGAGAAGCGGGCGTCGTAAATCGTTTCCGCCCATGCGCACCCGCTCTCGGTCAGGAAATATCGGTACACGCCGTCGCCCGCGCGGGTGCGAGCGACCCAGCCTCGCTGACGCAGCCGTTTTAGCAGGCGCTGGGTGCCGACGATTGCGCTCCGCTCGGCGACTCCATAGTTGAGCAGCGCGACTTGGCGAACGGTCATCGCGTCGACGCTGGCGATGGTCGCGACGGTCTGGTTCTCGACCTCGCGCGCCCGCTGCGTGTTTCGATTTGTCGATTTCTGGCTATTGTCATTGGACATTGCATCCCCCCTTCCTTTACGTATAGCAAGTCGCTACAGCAGCGGAATGCAACAGCAACGTCAACGACCCGAAACCGGGCACTTACCGGCGCTGTACGCGCCGCCGTACCCTCGGGCACTAGGGCGCCCGTTTCGAAAAGCGAGGGGCGTTCCGGCCTGCGGCCGGAGACCACCTGCCTCTCGAGCCTCCGCCTTACGCTCCGACTGCGACGCAGGTGGTCTCCGCTCCTCTGCGACGCCCGGGGCCTCGCGGCCCCCCAACTTCCGACCGGCGGCTGGGGCCGCCTTTGATGCGCTGAACGCGCCTCAATCGGGCGTCGGCCCCCCCCAAAGGGCGTCCGCCTGCGTGGGCGCAGGCGGAGCTCGCAGCTGAGCGCTGCGAGCCCCGTCGGGCGCGAAAACCATTCGCTGAGCCGGCTCAGGCGCATCCAATGGACGCGTTCCGTTTGTCGACGGATTAAATCATCGTTATACCCGCAGGACGCGAGAGAGACCGTCAGAGGGTGGCGCGCAGCCTAACGGATGCGTGCATTAGCGGAAGCGGGGTCCACTCCACTCACTGTCGCGCTCGTCATCATCAGCCGGAATATCTGCAGTGATGACCGTGAGAGTCCGGCCGTATTCACCCAAACCGATGACTTCCTCATATGCAGGTATTTCATCATCCACATGAAACCAGAGATTCAACTCGGAATCAGCGCCGTCCTCTATCGCAGACTCGACGTTTTTCGAATTCTGGTTGAAGCCGCGAGTCAGGCTGTCGCGTGGCACGGTTGCATCTTTCTTCAGATGACGGTACCCCTTGCATCCTCTCATGGATGACGATGCGAAGCAGTAGTCGACGCTCGAGCCTCGGCTGATGATGATGGCTACGGCCGCCTCGGACAGCTCTGCGTACCGAATGGCGGACGCCGTCAACGAAGTCTTGCATTCGTCAGCAAGTCCTCTAATGGCTTCCAACCCGTCAGGGTACCGACCGGACGCAGCCGCGAATAGATGACTCGGCATCAGTAGGCCGGCAGCAAAGTGGTCCGCCTCGAGTTCATACCGGTCGGACGACGCAAAGCCGGCACGAGACTCGTGCACTTCGCCGTTCCGGAACACTGCCTCCGGATGACCCGCTAGGAAGTAATGGCCGAGTTCGTGCGCGACACTGAATCGCTGAAAGCCTTCACTCTTGATGTGGGTCGCATAGGCGATTGCGAACTGCTCTCCCGACCGGATGAGCATGCCGGAGACGCCTTGGGCAGAAGCCGGTTTCGCAACGACGGTTATTTCCCTGGAGGCTGCCAGTGAAAGCACATCCACTGGCAGGCTCAGACCCTCGTCTTTAACGAGCTTTTCGGCGATTTGTTCAGCGTCTCGTAGCTTGCTCTCAATCACGATTGCTCCTAGGAGCGGTTGCGTTCCGCCAGTTGTTTTATCAAGGTTTCCGCTATCTGCCTGTCTGCGTCACTCAATGATTTCACGTCGCGATACAACTGCTCGTCAAGAGCGGTACTTCCATGCATATCTTCGCTTCTTCCCATGAGGTAGTCGGTTGTCACGGCCAAGGCTTTGGCCAGTGCACGCAAGTTGTCGAACGAAGGCTTGCGGGTCCCATCCTCCTTTTCGAAATGCGAAATCGAAGTTGCGGGCAGATTGCAGAGCCGACCAAGTTCGGCTTGGGTCAACTTGCGGACTTCCTCTCGGACATAACGCAGACGCTGTGCGAACAGCTTGCGGATATCTTCTTCCATTTGTCGATAATGCCAAGTCTGAGTTGACGAGTTTGTGATATTTCGATAAAGTAAGGCCGAACTTGCTAAAGTCGACAAGTTCAGTTTAGCACAGTGCCCCGTGGGCGCCCACTGGTGAGGCGTGTGCGCGAAAAGCTCTGCGCACCTTCCTCGGCAGTCTGCTTGGGAGGGATGACATGCAAGACGAAGTGCAAGACGAATTGCGTCGAATCGGACAGTTGCTCGATGCGGCGCGCTATCCGGTTGTAAGGAATGGTGGGCTCGTTGCGCCCGGGGGGCCCATCATTTCTCCCTCGACCCTGGGCAAGGAGTCCAATCATGCCCGAACACGACAAAAAGCGTCCGGAGCATCACCAGCATCACCAGCAGCACGAACACGAGCACCCTCATGGAACGGGACACTCCCACGGCCATCACGGGCACCCGTCGGACCCGGGACGTCCCATCCCGCCGCATCGCTCGTCCGCGCAGAACTCCATCGCAAGTTCGCCAGTGAACTGGAAGCGGTAGCGCAGGCTTACCCCGGCACGCGAACTTGGCTTGATGACGACGGCATGTGGGTTGTTGCCGAGAGTTCGCTGCTGCCGGGGCTTTCGCATAAAGCGTTGTTCATTATTGGTATCCGCTTTGCGAGTGGCGTCGTTCGAGGCTGGGGTTTTTGGGGCACCGATGCCATCGGATACGAATGGATTGGGCCTCGGCACACCAACTTCCCGGACGGCTCGATATGTGCGTTTGAGCCGACTGACGGTACCTGGACCGTATGGAGTCCGCTGGTCCTGCTGCTGGACCTCTACTCGTTGTGGGCCGTCAGGCATCTGCACCTCAGTACATTCGGACGCTGGCCGGGCCGTCAATCAGTTCGCTATCCATATGAACGGATGCTCGAATTGACTGACGACGAATACTGCGGCTGCGAGGAGTCATCCCGGCTGTATGGACAGTGCTGCAAAGAGTCAGACCAAGCGCGAACTCAAATGGAAGAAGCAATCCGCTTCACGTTGGATATGCACGGCGGCATTCGTCGACCGCCGGCATCAATCTGTGATTTCGTCCGTGACAGACATCGAGTGCCGAGGCCGGAAGAGGTGTTCGCTTGGATTACACCGACGATGCTGTAACCCGCATTAAACGCAAGTTATTCCCGCCACCTCCATTGCCAGCGGTTCAAATCCTTAGGGCGTTCTGAGTCCCAAAGTTTCCTGCTTCTACCGTGAAGCGGAGGACCCCGACCTGGGCGAGGAACGAGCAGAGCGTGTCCAGGTGCCGGAATGTGCGTGGGCCGCCTCGTTGAGCGAGGAGCGCTTCCTCTTCAATCCCGTTTCGCACAATGACGACAAAGCCGCCGGGCACTTGACGGGCGATGACCTCTTCGAGGGACCCGAGGCGGGCTAGCTGGCGAAGTACGGGAGTATCAATCATGGAATTCTGACCCATCAAAAGTAATATTTTGATGGGTCGATTTGAAGAATTTGCAGGCAGATGATAAGCTACGACGCAAACCGTCGCAACCGTCGAATCATGGCCCAAAAAAACGTTGTAGTACCGCTGCGCAAGAGCGGAAACGCCCGTAGCGTCGAGCTGTTCTCGGGGTGCGGAGGGCTTGCGCTTGGCCTTTCCGCGGCCGGGTTCAGTCATGACCTGTTGGTCGAGTGGGACGCGCACGCCTGCGCGACCGTAGCGCACAATAAAGCGAACGGGGTGCGCGCCGTCAAACACTGGCCGCTGCGTCACAGCGACGTGCGGGAAATTGACTGGTCGACTCACGCGGACCTCGACCTGGTGGCGGGTGGGCCGCCGTGCCAGCCATTCTCACTGGGTGGAAAAGGCGCCGGGGAGCAGGACAAGCGAGACATGTGGCCGGAAGCGATTCGCGCCGTTCGCGAAACGATGCCGAAGGCTTTCGTCTTCGAAAACGTGCGCGGGTTGTTGCGTCCGGCGTTTCGAGACTATGTCCGCTGGATTGTGCGATATCTGGAAAACCCGGGCTTGGTCAGGCGCGTTGGGGAATCGCACTACGACCACCTCGCCAGGTTAGAGAAGCAGGCTAAGAAAGCCACCTACGCCGTCTCCGTGAATCCAGTGAACGCCGCTGACTACGGCGCGCCCCAGAAGCGCAACCGTGTTGTCATCGTTGGAGTTCGCAAGGATATCGCTGAGCTTGAGGACTTTCCCGCGCCGACGCACAGCCAAAGCAGACTTGTCTGGGACAAGTGGATTAGTGGCGACTACTGGAAACGCCACGACCTGCCGCAGCCCGACCAGTCACTTGTGCCCGCGTCGGAAGCGCGAATCGCCGAAGCTCTGCGGCTGCATGGTCGTCGTCCTCCTGAGCGCGCGTGGCTGACTTGTCGAGACGCCTTTGTTGGGCTCGGTGAGCCAAGCATTCGCCATGACATCGCCAATCACGTTTTTCAGCCCGGAGCCCGTTCGTACCCGGGGCATACTGGCAGTCCAATCGATGATGCGGCTAAAGCCCTTAAGGCGGGGGTTCACGGCGTGCCCGGCGGTGAAAACATGCTCGCTCGTGAAGACGGCAGCGTCCGGTATTTCAGCGTGAGAGAAGCGGCGAGGCTGCAGGGGCTACCCGACGAATATGAATTTCCAGGCAGTTGGGGGGAGTCAATGCGGCAGATTGGCAACGCCGTGCCGGTCCAACTGGCGAGATTCGTTGGCGATTGGCTCGTTTCCTTGACGGCAGCGGCAGACGCTTCGACGAGGGTGGCCTAGTCGGAAAGGTTAACGAGATAATCCTTTGTGCTCGGACTCCTGCCCATGAAGGTCATGAATCAATCTCGACAACTATTCGACCAAGAAAATCCAGAAGCCCAAGAGACGTCTGAAGCACTTCGGGCAGGCGAAGCACCCGAGCAAGACGACGCTGTCACTGAAGATGCGGAAACGGAAGACGTGGCCGCAAAGTTCGAGTTGGCCGACGCTCCCCGAGACTTTGCCTGGAACCCTCCCGAAAGCGACGTATCCTTCGCGATAAAAGGTAGTCTCAACCGTCCGGGTTTAGGCTCATTTGAACTAAACCTGAATCGCAGTCTCGCCCAGCAACTTGGACCCTTCTTCGATTCGCTTGAAACAGCGCCTCTCACTCGCGATAACCTGGGAGGCATTGATGATGGGGTGGAGGGCGTTTATGCGCTCTACATCAATGACGAGCTCTCCTATGTCGGGAAATCGGACGCCCGGAGGGGGCTGAAGGCTCGGCTGAGAAGGCATCGGCGGAAACTGTCGAACCGGGTTGGTATTTCGGTTGATTCAGTTCATTTCAAGGCGGCGCAAATCTTCTCTTTCGCCGCGCTTGACGTTGAGGCGCTACTGTTACGCCTTGCGCGCCAGCGAACGCTTGAAAGAGCCGAGGCATTACATGCCAATGAACTGTCTAAGTGGGAGTCGCAACTCCGAGAAATCGAGGAGACAAAGCCGTTGAATTCGCGGCGCGGTGAGAGTCCGCACGTCGAGTGGACCGCGCGAAAGAAGCAGCACAGGGAAATCAAACCCGTCAAGCCGACCTTCGAAAAAACCAAACCGCCGTTCCTGAACAACTCGGGCTTCGGGTCCAACGACACGGGGAAGGAGCGCGACACGCAAAAGGCGTCGGACTTCGACCTGAGATACTCCCTGGATATGGACTCCCACGTCGACGCCTTCGCGATAGCGGCCGAACGAATCGACGAAGGCACGGAGACGAAAAGTCAGCCGGCGAATTCCGACCTGTATTCCGCACTTCAATGGTTCGCGACGAACGTGTGCTTTACCTTTCGTGTGGAGGGCGCGTCACGCGCCGCGCTCTCCGCGGTGAACGTGGAATGCCAGTCCCTTTTCGCCGCCGGTCCTATGCGGGAGGTACTATCGCGCATTAGTGCGGCGCTTCCGGATGGTTGGCGTATCAGTCTTATGCGTGGAAAGGTGTTGGCCTACAACGACGCAAGTAAGACACTGAGGGATGTCCAGATGCACTTCATCGGGGGCGCGGAATCCGTGCCCAGTTCAATGGAAGCATCCCATGGTGGGCGACCCGCTAACGCGTGAGCAACGCAGCGAGCGAATGCGGCGAGTGCGTGGAAAAGACACGCAGCCAGAGCTGCTTGTTCGCCGATTACTTCACGGTTTGGGCTATCGATTCCGCATTCACAGGTCAGAGCTTCCAGGTAAGCCAGATATCGCCTTCATCCGTCGCAGGCGGCTAATCTTTGTCCACGGATGTTTCTGGCATCAGCATGGATGCGGCCACTACAAGATGCCGCAGTCGTCGACTGACTTCTGGCACAAGAAGCTCGCCAGTAATGTTGAGCGTGACCGCCGGCATATGCAACAGCTACACGATGACGGCTGGCAAGTATTGGTGATTTGGGAGTGCGAGCTGCGCGACCGGAGCGCACTTGCCAATCGATTGACGGCGTTCCTAGGCCCGACGCGAATCTAATTGCGCCGGCGCTCGAGCGAATGCCCCTGCCTTAGTTGCCATTGCCATGTCTTGATGTAAGGTCGGGGGCGCCTTTGAGAAGACCTCTAACGCTGATGTCCTCATCTAACTCCGGCCAATGCAACCCTTCCCCCGACGCGCTGATACGGAATCGCTGTCGTTGTTCCGGCGTCGCAGCAAGCAGGGTGGGGAACCAGACCAGCGGCACTGTCAGCGCGCGGCCGTCTGTCAGATAAACGGTAAACCGGTCCGATTCGAACAAAAGGTCTTGAGCGCGGAAGGCCATGGGTCAACCTATGACGTGTAGCGGCAGGCTTGAAGGTTATCTCATGTCTTTGTCGAGTATGTTGGGGGTTAGCAACCGTTAGGACACTTTGAGACAGAAAAGCACAGAGAACTGCTTACTGCCTTCGTTTGGTCGGCTTGGTCGTGCTCGAAGCGACCGGCGTAGTGCTCGAAGAGGCGCCGCGCTTCTGAGTAGCGACGGTTTCCTGGCCTGCGTTCTGCTTCAGCATGTCGGGTCGCAGTCGTTTGATGCCCTCCATGCTGTCGCCGACCATTGCCCAGCTCGACCCTTTTCCCTGCTTCTTGCTATCGTTGGCCATGTCATTTCACCTTCGGACTCGAGGTCGTTGTCGGTGCCGTGGGAGTTGTGTTGGCCGTGTGCGCAGTCGGGGCAGTAGATTGTGTCCCGGTTGCCGCAGGGCGCAGTTGGCTCACACCCACAAACGACTTTTGGCCGGGCCTGAGCTTCGCAATGCCATCGAAACTCTCGAAGTTCGGGGTTAAGCCCGAAACGTCCGGCTTGTCGTTGTCGTTTGCCATTTCACTTCCCTTTGCCAGATGGATTGGAGGTTGGGTTAGTCGGAGCAGCGCCGGATGCTTGAGGCGTCGATGCAGCAGGCTTTGCCGTCGCAGGTGCGGAAGCGCCGGTACTCGCCTGCGGGCGAAGCTTGCCAGCGTCGATGAAAGATTTTTGCAGAACGTCGGGGCGCAAATTCTTTATGCCCTGCACGCTGTCGTTACGAACTATCGGCGCGCTGGGTTTCTTGTTGTCAGTCATGGCCTTCACCTTCGTATTGTAAGAGTCGGTCGCGGCAAGCACCCCGACGACTGCGGCGCAGATGATGCCGACGCCGAAAACAATCATCGAAGCTGTCTCGATGATTCTGAGCTGCCGGGTACTCAGTTCATCGTTGCCGCCAACGACAGCAATGATATGTGATTTATTGAGTCGGAAAATCCACAGCAACAGGACTAGGGTGACTGTGAAGGCCACGATTCCGACGAGGTAAGCGACCAGCTCGATTCGGGACGTTAGACCAACGGTCGTGAGGAGGGTGACCAGCAGGCCGAGACCGCCGGCTGCTAGAGTGAAGATGCCCTTGTCGTATTCAAGCGACGTGGTGTAGAACGCGTCCAGGGCGGCAGCATAGAAGGCAACCTCACGTTCGTTGTCGACCGGAGCTTCTTGCTGGTTTTCTTGTTGTTGCACGTCCGCCATCGGCTTCTCGCATGCTGAATGCAAAAAGCCGCCCAAAATGAGCGGCTCTGCGATACTTTAACTAGTTGGTACCCGGGGTCGGACTCGAACCGACACGTCTCGCGACAGAAGATTTTGAGTCTTCCGTGTCTACCATTTCACCACCCGGGCATTGACCACCGGGGAAATTCCCCGAAAAGTGGTTCAGTGCGTCTAGCGAAAAATCTAAATTTTGTGGGGAAATTGGGGGGGACCAAAATCCTGCCAACTTTCGTACCTGCCGCAAACCCTTGATAGACAAGGCTCACAGCCTACCACAGTTTTTTGCCGCACGAAATTTTGAGTCCCCTGCGTCTACCTGTTTCACCACCTGGGCCGTGTTGTCTTGTATCGTCTTGCTTCTTGGCGCGTCACGCGCGCGGTCGCGCGTGACGGAAGACGGCGATTATGGCGGAAAACGGCGAAACGAGCAAGTTCGCCGGTTCCGCCCCGCGTTCATCCCCCGGCCCAGGGCCGCGAGCTCGGCCGCTCACTGGCTCAAGTAGACAAACGTTCCGTTCTTGATGACACCCATCACGCTCGCGCGCTGATCGAGCCCGACATGATCTTTCGCGCTCGAATTGACGACCCCGTTCGGCACCACGAGCTCATGCGCGTGCTCGAGTTCGTCGCGCAACGCGATGCGAAACGCCGGCGTCCCGGGCTGCGCCGTCTTCAGCGCCCGCGCGACGGCGTCCTGAAGGCGCGGATAGACCCCCGCCGCGTCGCCGGCGAACTGCGTTACCGTGCCCGGCCCGTACTTCGCCTCATAGGCATTCACGAACGCAAGCGCCGCCTTCTTCGCCGGATGATCGGCCGGGAGCGTGCGCGCGACGACGACGGGCTGCGTCGGAAACAAGGTCCCTTCGACATCCTTGCCGCCCAGCTTGATGAACTCGGGCGTCGCGATGCCGTGCGTCTGGTAGATCGGCCCCTTGAAGCCGCGCTCGACGAGCGTGCGCTGCGGCAGCACAGCGGGCGTGCCCGCACCGGCGACCAGGATCGCATCGGGCTTCGCCGCCATCAGCTTGAGCGCTTGGCCCGTCACGCTCGTATCGGTGCGGTTGAAGCGCTCGGTCGCGACGATCTTGATGTGCCGCAACTCCGCGAACTTCGAAAACTCGTTGAGCCAGCTATCGCCGTAACTGTCGGCGAAGCCGATGAAGCCCACCGTCTTCACGTTGTGATTCGCCATGTAGCGCGTCATCACGTCGGCCATTGCGCTGTCGGTCTGCGCCATCTTGAACGCCCACACGCGCTTGCCTTCTTGCGGCTCGACCGCCGACGCCGAGCCGATCAGCGTGATCATCGGCGTCTGGTACTCGGACACCGGGTCGAGCGCCGCGAGTGCCGCCGGCGTCACGTTCGGCCCGACGATCACGTCGACCTTGTCCTCGGAGACGAACTTGCGGATGTTGCGCACGGCGGCGCCCGGGTCCGAGCCGTCGTCGAGGATGAGGTATTGCGCGTTCTGGCCGGCGATCGTCTTCGGCCACATCAGCATCGCGTTCTTGCTCGTGATGCCGATCGTGGCGGCGGGGCCGGTCGTGGACAGGTCGATGCCGACTTTGATATCGGCGTGCGCCGCGGTGCCGAACGCGAGCGCGGCCAGCGCGAGCGCACGTAACTGGGCGTGGGGGCGGTTCATATCATTCTCCGTACTCAGAGTTCGTAGCTTTCGTGCTCGCCCTTCAACGCCTGTTCAATCAGCTTGCGATTGAGGGTCGGCGACAGCAGTTCGACGAGCGTATACACATAGCTGCGCAGATACGCGCCCTGCTTGAGCGCGACGCGCGTCACGTTGCTGCCGAACAGGTGGCCGACCGGCATCGCCCGCAGGTGCCGGTCGCGCTCGCTGTTGAACGCGATGTCGGCCATGATGCCGACGCCGAGCCCCAGCTCGACATAGGTCTTGATCACGTCGGCGTCGATCGCCTCCAGCACGATGTCCGGCACGAGGCTGCGCAGCTGGAACGCGTGGTTGATCTTGGTGCGGCCGGCGAACGCGTTGTCGTAGGTAATCAGCGGATATTGCGCGAGGTCGTTCAAGGACAGCAGCTTGCGCTCGAGCAGCGGGTGATCGGCGGGCATGACCGCCACGTGGTGCCACTGAAAGCAAGGCAGCGACACCAGCTCCTTATAGCCGGCGATCGCCTCGGTCGCGATCGCGAGATCGGCCTGGTCGTGCATGACCATTTCGGCAACCTGCGTCGGGCTGCCTTGCAGAATCGAAAGGTGCACTTTCGGGAAGCGCTTCTTGAATTCGGCGATCGCGGCGGGCAGCGAGTAGCGCGCCTGCGTGTGCGTGGCGGCGATGACTAGGTTGCCCTGGTCCTGCGCGGCGAAGTCCTTGCCGACGCGTTTCAGGCTTTCAACCTCCTGAAGAATGCGCTCGACCGACGCCAGGATGAGCCGCCCCGGCTCCGTCAGCGCCCGGACGCGCTTGCCGTGGCGCGTGAAAATTTCGACGCCCAGCTCGTCCTCGAGCTCGATGATCGCTTTCGACACCCCCGGCTGCGACGTATACAGCGCCTTGGCCGCTTCGGTCAGGTTGAAGTTCTGGCGGACGGCCTCGCGTACGAAGCGAAACTGGTGCAGGTTCATTTATAACCCTTCCGCATATGGAAACAATTTTTTAGTCGTTTGAAATATAAGGCCAGTTTATTACGATCACCCCAGGTTTTTCAATATCGATAGCTGTATTTGTCATTAGCAAATGAGCAGACGGTCTTAACGGCCGGCGCTTGTGCGAATCGACTGCTGTTTCGGACGTTGCGTGGCTAGGACGCAACGAGGCACATCACACTGGGGTCCCCGAATGTACCAATACGATCAGTACGACCAGACACTCGTCGACGAGCGCGTCGCGCAGTACCGCGACCAGGTTCGCCGCCGCCTGTCCGGCGAATTGAGCGAGGAAGAGTT
>NZ_JAFLRF010000056.1:0-12275 GCF_017315705.1 Trinickia mobilis
TCGCGCCCCACTCCGAAGCGCGAAAGACCGAAATTCTAGCCACCCCCTCGCGTCCTGGCAAGCGGTATTTTGAAGAGAGTTGAGCGACGCGAAGACGCACGTGTCGCTCAACATGAAGAGGAAGTTGATAGCGCCTTTGCGAACACGCTGCCTATGTGTGGTCGTGGTTAAGAACGCAACTAAACCGCTAGCACATCACTCGCTCAACTACGCGCAAGAAGTGCTCGATATCCGGCGTCTCTTTTCCTGCCGTCTTAGCGCGGTCGTCCCATTGCCGCAAACACAGTGCATCCTGCGCATAAGGCATCTGCAGGAATGCCTGCGCCTCTTCGTCGCTAAACACGCCGCCTTGCAATTTGAGGCTGCGCACCGAATCCTCGGAGAGCTTGCCAAAATAAGTCTTGTCGATTGCGCACAAGCAGCGCTTCGCATCCACGTGCAATCGAATCGGCTCGAGCACCGCGGGCGGCAAGATCGGCCGCAAGAACGGCAACGCGAAATACTGATGGAGATCGTCGATGCCGCGCGCCGTCGGTGTCTCGCCGTGCAGGTTCAACAAATGCCCCAGGTCGTGCAGGAATGCCGCCGCGACCAGCTCGTCGCTTGCGCCTTCGTCTTCTGCGAGCTTGCCGCTCTGCAACGCGTGCTCCAGTTGGCTGACAGGCTCGCCGCTGTATGCGATGCCGCCATGCTCGGCAAACAACGCGCGGATATCGTCGAGACTCAGTGCCATTCACTCACTCCCACGGCAATGAAAACGTCTTGAGGTTCGTAAAGCTCTTCATCGCTTCTTGAACCCCTTCCTTATAGCCAAGCCCCGAATCCTTGATGCCGCCGAACGGCGTCAGCTCGATCCGGTATCCCGGCACCTCCCAGACATTGACCGTCCCCACGCGCAATTCATTGACGAAGCGCGCGATCAAGTCGCTGCGATACGTGCACAAGCCCGACGACAATCCAAACGCCGTGCCGTTGCTGATGCGGATGGCGTCGTCGATCGTGTCGAACGTGATGATCGGCGAAACCGGGCCGAACGTTTCCTCGCGCACGAGCGTCATCGAGGGATCGACGCGGTCGACGACCGTCGGCGAATACAGCGCGCCGGCGCGCTGGTTGCCGGTGAGCAGCCGCGCGCCTTGAGCGACCGCTTCGTTCACGCGCGCCTCGAATAGCTGGGCGGCAGGTTCGTCGATGACGGTGCCCATCTGATTGGATTCGTCGAACGGGTCGCCATAGGACCAGGCCAGCGTCTTTTCGACGACCAGCTCGGTGAATCGTGCGGCAATGCTCTTTTGCACCAGCATCCGCTTGACTGCCGTGCACCGCTGGCCCGAGTTTTTATAGGAGCCTTGCACCGCGAGCGATGCGGCGCGTTCGACGTCGGCATCGTCGAGCACGATCAGCGGATCGTTGCCGCCTAGCTCCAGCACGACGCGCCGGTAGCCCGCTTTAGAGGCGATGTATTTGCCGATCGCCACGCCACCGGTAAACGTCACCAGTTCCACCGCAGGGTTCGTGATGAGTTCGTCGGCGATCTCGCGCGGGTCGCCGGTCACGACCTGCAGCATCGGCGCGGGCAACCCGGCCTCATACAGGATGTCCGCCAGAAAATACGCCGACAGCGGCACCTTCTCCGATGGCTTCAACACCACGCGGTTGTTGGTCGCGATCGCCGGCGCGATCTTGTGCGCAACTTGGTTCATCGGGTGGTTGAACGGCGTAATCGCGACGATCACGCCCGCAAGCGGCTCGCGCTGCGTAAACACGCGCCGCGACTTGCCGTGCGGCGTCAGGTCGCACGAGAAGCTTTGTCCGTCGTCGCGCAGCGCTTCGAGCGCGGCAAACTTGAACACGTCGGCGACGCGGCCGATCTCGTAGCGCGAATCCTGTTTCGACAAGCCCGATTCGAGCGAGATCAAATCGGAGGCAGCCTCCGTACGTTCTCGCAACAGCGCGCCGGCGCACTCCAAAATCTGCGAGCGCTCATAGCGCGACAGCTTCGCTCGATAGTTCGCCGCAAACGCCAGCGCGTCGCGCACGTCCTCGACGCTTGCGAGCGGCACAGTGCCGGCACGCTGCCCGGTATGAGGATCGAGGACGTCGAGCGTACGCTCGCGCGCAGCACGTTCGCCCTTGATTCGCAGCGCTTCCGCACGAAACGCGGGGTGATCGACCCGTTGGTGATGGCTGAGCGTATTCATGATTGCGGCGACAAGTGATTCAGCGCGACATCGAAGATGTCGAAATTGCGCATGCGCGCGCGGCCCGGCACGCCGTCGGTCTTGCGGTTGAAGACAAGCGGCACGGTCTGCTCCGACAACCCGCCGTGCGAACGCAGCGGCACGGTCAACCCCGAGAGGTCGTGCTCGTCGCGGCGCGTGCCGAGCACGACGTTGCGCCGGCTCACGACGACGACATCGCCGACGCGATCGCCGGGCAGCTCGAATCGCTCGCACGCGGTCCGGTTATCGAGCGCGATGTCGATGCCGTCCATCGCGGCGATGCGCTCGATGATTTGCGAGGCGTCGGAATCGCGCGGCAGGTAGATCGTTGCAAACGACCCAAGCGCGCCGTGGTGCACGACGTACGGATCGGTGATCGGCAGGATCACTCGGGCGGCCCGCGCGCCGAGCCATTCGTCCATCACGTCCTGCAAATAGATGACGTTCGGCTCGCCGGTTTGCGGATCGTGCTTCGCGTTCATGCCGTGGTCGGCGGTGAGTCCGATCGCCCAGCCCAGCTCGTCGAGACGCGCGAGATAGCGGTCCATCATGGCGTAGAACGCGTTGGCGTCGGCGCTGCCCGGTGCGGCCTTGTGCTGGACGTAGTCGGTCGTCGACAGATACATGAGGTCGATCTTGCGCGTTTGCGCCAAGCGCACGCCCGCCGCAAACACGAATTCCGACAAGCCCGCGCTGTACACGTCAGGCAGCGGCAGTCCCACGAGCTCGAGCACGTTGTCGATGCCGTTTTCTTCGCGCGTCGCTTGATCCGCCTTTTCGGCCGAGAAGCACATGCCGTTCAACTGCCAGCCGAGGAGCCGGCGCAGCTTGTCTTTCGCGGTGACGACGGCCACCGTCGCGCCCGCCTTCGCCGCCGCGGCGAGAATCGTCCCGGCGCGCAGATAAGCGGGGTCGTTCATCATGACTTCCGCGCCTTTGCCGCCGTCCGCGTCCGGGTCCCAGAAGTAGTTGCCGCAAATGCCGTGCACCGAAGGCGGCACGCCGCACACGATCGACAGGTTGTTCGGGTTCGTGAACGACGGGATCACACAATCGCCCTTGAACGCCGCGCCGTCGCGCAGCATCTTGCCGACGAACGGCGCGACGCCCGCGGCGACGGCCGCTTTCAGATAGTCGTATTCGCAGCCGTCGACGCAGACGACCACGGTCGGCACGGCCGGCATCCGGTAGGCGCGGCCGTTTACTTCGATTGTGCGTTCAAGATTCGCTGACATCTTTGGTTCCATGCGCGCCGGTCACGCGCGTTCGTTCATCGGATTCATCGGGTCCGTCGACGCGTCTCACGCCGGCGATTACGCAGAAGACTCTTCATAAGCGGCATGCGCGCGCCGCCTGCCGCCCTCCACGTGCGCGCGCATCAGCGCCTGAGCGCGCGCGGGATCACGCGACGCCAGCGCCGTCACGATCGCGCGGTGCTCGGCGAGCGACTTTTGCATCGCGTCGGCGTGCACGCTCAGCGCGGCACGCCGGAACAGACTCAATTCGCCGATGAGCCGCCGATACGTTTCGTGCAGCTTGCCGTTGCCCGACGCCGCGACGATCGCGTCATGAAATGCGACGTTGATGCGCGCGTAGGCGTCGGGGTCGTGCGCGGCAAGCGCTTCGCTCATCGTGTCGAGGTGCTCGCGCAGCAACGCGACCTGCCTTGCGTCGATGCGCGCGGCGAGCATCCGGCACGCGGCCTCTTCGAGCGCCGCGCGCACGGCGTAGATCTCGTCGGCCTCGGCGAGCGTCACGCTTCGCACGAACACGCCGCGGTGCTTCTCGGTGCGCAGCAGCCCCGCTTGTTCGAGCGCGCGAAAGGCCTCGCGCACCGGCCCACGGGACACTTTCATGCGCGCCGCCCAATCGGCCTCGTTGAGTTTGTCGCCCGGCTCCAGCGCGCCGCCGATGATGTTGCGCTCGATCTCGTCGCGCACCAGCGCGGGCAGCGAATGGCTGCGCAGGACCTCGATCGGATCGAGCGTTCGCATTTCCATATTTTCAGTCATATTCACATTTTTTGCCACATCGCCGCATAGGAATCGCTAATGGCCGACCCGCATCCGCATGCGCGCCGGCGCGTTCGTTCTATCCCGTCAATCGATGCGTTTGCGCGGCACGCGCGCGGCAATCAGCAGCAACGCGGCGAGCGACGCGAGCAGCAGGACCAGCGACAGCGCCGACGCCGGCAAGTAGTAGCCGCGCTCGACCTGCCCGACGACGACGATCGGCACGGTCGCGAAGCCCGGCGGATACACCGTCAGCGTCGCGCCCAGCTCGCCGAGCGACAGCGCGAACCCGAGCGCGAGACTCGCGCGTATCGAGGGCACCAATTGCGGCAGCACGACGCGGCGCAGGACCGTCGAAGGCGGCGCCCCGAGACTGGCCGCCGCTTCACGCAGAACCGTCAACTCGGGGCGCAGCGCGGCGGCCGCGCACCGGTAGCAGAACGGCATCACGAGCGCCAGTTGCACGAGCACGACGATCGCCGCGGAACTCGACAGATCGAGCGGACGCTTGTGATAGGCGATCAGCACGGCAAGCCCCAGCACGACGCTCGGCACGCCGTTGGGCATCATCGCGAGCATGTCGACGAACGAGCCGAGGCCGCGCCGGTCGCGGCCTTCGAGCGCAAGCGCGAGCCACAGGCCGAGCGCCGTGCCGAGCACGGATACGCCGAAGCCGATTTCGAGGCTCGTCGTCAGCGCGTCGAAGTCGCTCGAGCCGAGGCGCTCGAACCAGCGCATGCTCAAGCCGTCGGGCAGGATCGTGCCGGACCAGTGAGCGGCGACGCTGGAGAGCGCGACGACCAGCACCGGCAGCACAAAGAGCCAAAAGCACAGCAGACCGGCGAACAGAAGGAATGCCCCGCTGCCGATACGGGCAATGAGCGTGCGGCGCGCCGGGTGCGGCGCAGGTTTCACCCTGGGCAGGCGCGGCACGGCGCCCGGATTCAGATCAGCGGCCATTTCCAGCGCTCCCCGCTTTGCGCCGGTTGACCCGGCGATACAACGCATACAAAGACAACGACATCGCGAGCATCACGACCGCGCCCGCGGCGGCGGTCGGCAAGTCGAGATCGACGGTCGCCGAACTATAGATCGCCACCGGCAGCGTGATCAGATGCGCACTGCCGAGCACGAGCAGAATGCCGAACTCGTTCAACGTGAGGAGGAAGCACAGGATCGTGCCCGCCGCGATACCGGGCCACGCGATCGGCAGAATCACGCGCCACGCGACCATCCAGCCGTTCGCGCCGAGGCTTTTCGCAGCTTCGACGAGCCGCATGTCGAGCGTCGCGAACGAGGCGAGCGTCGGCCGCACGACGAACGGCGCGTAGAACACGACCTCCGCGAGAATCACGCCGCCGATCCCGAACAGGAAATCGAGCGGCGGCTGATCGAGGTGGAAGAGGCGCTGCAAGCCGATGCTGACGGAGCCCTGCGAGCCGTACAGGAAGATCAGCGTGAACGCGACGAGAAACGACGGAAACGCCACGAACAGTTCGAGAAAGCGCGTAACGAGCTTCGCTCCCGGAAACGGCTTGAAGAACAGCATCGACGCGAGCGCGACGCCGAGCACCGAAGCGAGCCCGGCGCTCGCGAACAGCACCCACAGCGTGGTGCCGACGACGCCGCGCGTCTCGGGGTTCTGAAAGAACGCCGCATACGCCTGCAGGCTCAAACCTCCGTGTGCGCCGGTGAGACTCAACAGGACGAGGCGAATCAGCGGATAGATGACGAGCGGCCCGAGCACGACCACCGTCAGGAACACGAGATGCCATTGCGCGGCACGCTCGCGGCGGCGGGCTGCGGCGGCATGCGCGGCGGCGGTCGCCGCGCGGCGCGCATCGAGTGCGGCCAACGCTTCAGGGGTGGATAAGGACGACATCATCCGCCTCGTAGCGCAAGGAAATACGCGCGCCCTTTTCGGGCGTCATGCCGAGGCCGCGCTGCGTGGCGACCAGCACGGGCTCGTTCGGCATCGCATCGAGCACTACCTGCACCGACAGCGCCGAGCCGTACCATTCGACGGACGTAATCGCGCCATGCAGCGCGCCCTCGCCGAGCGGCACGATGCGCAGGCGCTCCGGGCGGATGCACGCGACGCGGTCGCGCTCCAGGTACCGCGCATCGCCGATCGGAAACGCGACCTGCGGCGGCAGCAGGTTGGCCGCGCCGAGATAGCGCGCGACGAAGCCGTCGTTCGGCGCGTCGTACAACTGCTGCGGCGTGCCGAGCTGAGCGACGCGGCCTTCGCGCATCAAAAGCGTGCGGTCGGACAGCACGAGCGCGTCGTCCTGATCGTGCGTGACGCAAACGATCGTCAGGTTCGGCAGGCGCTCATGCAGCGATTTCAATTCGGAACGCACCGATGCGCGCAAATTGGCGTCGAGTGCGGAAAGCGGCTCGTCGAGCAGCAGCACATCGGGCTCGATCACGAGCGCGCGCGCGAGCGCCACGCGCTGCTGCATGCCGCCCGACAACTGGGCCGGCATGGTGTGGCCGGCGTCGCCGAGCTGCACGAGCTTCAACGCATCGGCGACGCGCCGCGACACCTCGCCCGACGACACGCGCCGCGCACGCAGCCCGAACGCGACGTTCTCGAACACCGACAGATGCGGAAACAGCGCATAGCTCTGGAACAGCAGGCCAAGATTGCGCTTGTGCGGCGGGACCTGCGTGAGATCGCGGCCCGCGACCGTCAGCGTACCCGCCAGACCTTCGGTTTCGACGAAGCCGGCGATGAACCGCAACAACGTGGTCTTGCCGCAGCCGCTCTTGCCGAGCACCGTCAAGAGCTCGCCGCGCTCGATCGTCAGCGATAAATCGTCGAGCACCGTGCGCGCGCCGAAGCGCACGGTCAGGTGTTCGATGTGCACGCCGTCCGGCGTGCCCGTCAGCGCGTCTTCCCGCGCGTCACGTGCGGCGCCCAGCGCGCCGGGGTGAGCAAGACTGGCAGTTGTCACCGGCTTCATCCTCCTGCTTGATTGCTAGGGCCCGTCCGCGTCGAGGACAGGCCCTGACCACTACAGCTTGATTGCGCGGCTTACTGCGCCGGCTTCACGACTTCGATCTGCTTGCCCGAATTGCCGATCACTTCGTTCTTCCAGCGGGCTGTCCAGTCGGCCTTCTTCGCCATCACGTGGTTCCAGTCCACCGGCACCAGCTTCACGCCCGCGATCGCCTGCTTGACCGCTTCGCCGTTCTTGCCCGTGAGCGGCACGTCGGTGCGGCCCGGGATGCCGAAGATGTCCGGCACCTTCGACTGCACGTCCGTCGACATCAAGTAGTCGATCAGCTTCTTGCCTTCAGCCTGGTTCGGGCCGTTCTTGATCAGGCCGATCGCGTACGGCAGCTGGAACGTGGTCGGCTGGCCGCCCGGCTTCGCGGCGAGGAAGATCGGCTTGAGCGACAGGCCGCCGTTGGCCGAGTCGTCGAGGTCCATCTGCAGGTCGCCGTTCGCGACCGCGATTTCGTTGCGCGACAGCAGCACGTCGAGGTAGCCCGTGCCCTTCGTGTGAAACTTGGCGCTCTGCTCGAGCTTCTTCAGGTACTCGAACGCCTTGTCTTCACCCATCAGCGACGTCGTCAGGATGATGACCGCCATGCCGTCGCCGGCCGTGGCCGGGTTCGAGTAGGCGACCTTGCCGCTGTAGTCGGGCTGCAGCAGGTCCGCGAACGTCTTGGGCTGCGTCTTCACGACATCCGGATTGATCGCGAACGAGAAGTAGTTGTTGACGAACGTCGCCCACGCGCCGTCCGGCGCCTTCGCGATCGCCGGCACGTTCTTGTAGTTCACGCTCTGGTACGGCTGCAGGAGGCCGGTTTGCCCCGCCTGCTGAATGAACGGCGGCAGCGTGACGATCACGTCGGCCTTCGGCGAATCCTTCTCGACCGTCGCGCGGTTCACAACTTCGCCACTTCCGGCCGTCACGATGTTGACCTTGACGCCTTCCTGTTTTTCGAACGCCGGCAGCACGTCCTTATAGAGGTTTTCGAGGCCGTCGGCCGTGTACAGCACCACCGCATCGGCGGCGTGCGCAGGCATCGCCATGCCCTCGAACAAGGCCGCCGCCGCGAGGGCCGGCAGCAGCTTGCGAACGATACGGGCAGTCGCGTGGTGATTCATCGTCTTCATCTCGTTTTCTCCGAAGGGCGGAAAAAAAACTAATGATCGGGAAAACCCCGATTCCTGTTGTGAGTGAACGGCAGCGCGGCTGCGCTGCACACATTGCCACAGTCGGGCGCCGTATTTTGCAGATTGTCGACAACCCGAGAGCTGCTTGCACAGCCCGTTTTCGAGCCAAAGGCTACGTCCGGCGCTCTCACCTAGGCCTGTGCGGGCACGGCAAGAATCACAGGTTTCCGTGACAGCGGCATGACGATTCTCACAAAAACCAAAAAATGACACAATTCGCCAATAAACTACATGGTGATCGATATGCCGAATCGGCGCCTTCACCCCTTTCTTGCCCCTCATTCGACAAGGAGCCATTGTGATTCTAGGTAACGAACCGGTCCTGCTCACGCCAGGACCACTGACGACTTCGCCTGCGACCCGGCAAGCGATGCTGCGCGACTGGGGCTCGTGGGACGCCGCCTTCAACCAGCTGACGCAAAGCGTTTGCGCCGATCTGGTCGCCATCGCGAACGGCGGCCATGAATACGTGTGCGTGCCGCTCCAAGGCAGCGGCACGTTCTCGGTGGAAGCGGCGCTCGGCACGCTCGTGCCGCGCCAAGGCTGCGTGCTGGTGCCGAACAACGGCGCGTATTGCGCGCGCATCATCTGCATCCTCCAGCGGCTCGGGATCGATTACATCGAGCTTTCGCTCGACGACGACGAGCCCGTCAGCGTGGCGGCCATCGAAGACGCGTTCAACCAGGAGTCGCGCATCACGCACATCGCGCAGGTGCATCTGGAGACGAGCGCGGGCCTTTTGAATCCGCTCGACGACATCGCTGCGCTCTGCAAGCGCCATGGCAAGAGCCTGATCGTCGACGCCATGAGCTCGTTCGGGGCGCTGCCGATCGACCTCTCGCGCGGCGGCATCGATGCGCTGATTTCGGCTTCCGGCAAGTGCCTCGAAGGCGTGCCGGGCATGGGCTTCGTGATCGTGCGGCGCGACGTGCTCGAAGCGAGCGAGGGCCGCTCGCCGTCGCTCGCGCTCGATTTGCACGATCAGTACGTCTATATGCGCAAGACGACGCAATGGCGCTTCACGCCGCCGACGCACGTCGTCGCTGCGCTGCGCGCCGCGCTCGACCAGTTCCTGGCCGAAGGCGGCAGGCCGGCACGCGGCGCGCGCTATGCGAAGAACTGCGCGGTGCTCGTCGAAGGCATGCGCGCGCTCGGCTTCGAGCCGTTTCTGAAACCTGAGGTGCAGGCTCCGGTGATCGTCACGTTCCATGCGCCGCGCGACCCCGCTTACGACTTCAAGACGTTCTATGCGGCGGTGCGGGAAGCCGGCTACGTGCTCTATCCGGGCAAGCTGACGAAGATGGAGACGTTTCGCGTCGGCTGCATCGGCGCGATCGATGCGAACGAGATGCGCAACGTGGTCGCGGCGATCGAGCGGACGCTGACGGCTCTGGGCGTGCGGGTGCGCTGAAGGACGGCGAAAGCGGGCTGCGGTATCATCGCGGCCCGCGCTCATGGGCTTTCGGACACCCCCGTCAATGACCGATCAGAACTATTCCGCGATCCTCGAAAAGATTCATCGCGACATCGCGCCTTGGCGCACCTCGGGGCGCGTCGCCGATTACATCCCCGAACTCGCCAAGGTGCCCGCCGAGCGCTTCGGCATGGCGGTCGTCACGCTCGACGGCCAAGTGTTCTCGGTCGGCGACGCGCAAGAGCGCTTTTCCATGCAGAGCATTTCGAAGCTCTTTGCCTGCACGCTCGCATTCCAGTTGCTCGGCGACGCGCTCTGGGAGCGCGTCGGCCGCGAGCCGTCGGGCAACGCGTTCAATTCGCTCGTCCAGCTCGAAAGCGAGCACGGCGTGCCGCGCAATCCGTTCATCAATGCGGGCGCACTCGTCGTCACCGACGTGCTGTGCCGCCGCTTCGTGCGCGCCGACACTGCGCTCGTCGAGTTCATGCGGCGCCTGACCGGCGTGACAGACCTCGACTACGACCTCCGCGTCGCCAACTCCGAGCTTAAGCACGCCGAACGCAACCGCGCGATGGCGCACTTCATGGCGAGCTTCGGCAACCTGCAGATGCCGCCCGAAATCGTGATCGACGCCTATTGCCGCCAGTGTGCGATCGAAATGAACTGTGTCGAACTCGCGACCGCCGCCCTCTTTCTCGCCAACGGCGGCGTCGCGCCGGCGTCGGGCGAGCGCGTCCTCGACGCGAGTTCGACCAAGCGCCTTTCGGCGCTGATGCTGACCTGCGGCACCTACGACGCGGCGGGCGACTTCGTGTATCGCGTCGGGCTGCCGGCGAAAAGCGGCGTCGGCGGCGGCATCGTCGCCGTGCTGCCGGGGGAGATGGCCGTGTGCGTCTGGTCGCCCGGGCTCGACGCGAACGGCAATTCGCTTGCGGGCGTGAAATCATTGGAGTGGTTGACCACGCTTACCGGGCAGTCGATTTTTTGATAGCACTCGCGCAGACACCCCCAAAAAGTTTGGGGTGTCCGTATTTGTGGTTGATGCCGGGGTTCTCCGGCGCGTCGCAAAAATTGGGCACACGAATGTGCGCCGCTTGGCGGACGCATTTCGACCCGAAGCGGACTTCTGGGATAACCATGCAGCGGCGGCGCTTCCCGTCAAGGTTGAGCAGGTTCACAAATAGATCATTCACTTCCATCTTTTCCCAGTTCGAACCGCGCCTCGCTTGGCGAGGATCCTGTTGGATCGGGTATGCCCATGCTATGTCCACGATCTCACAATTCAATTGGGGTTCGGCCGAACAGGCACAGCGAATGCTCCACCTGCATTGTGGGCGGCGCCAATTATCTTGGCCGACCGGCCATGCTGCTGGACGCTGTCGAATCGTGTCGTCGCTGTGGAGTCATCGCGGAAAACGCCGGACGGCGACTCCGTCGGGATCGGCCACGAAGATGGCGAGCGTTTTCATAGCTCAAAGGCCTACGATAGAAAACCCGGTACACCGCTCCAGTTGTCTTGGCGAAACCAGGGGGTCGAACACGCAGAACGGTCCCGCGGCTCATTTCAATGGGCACTCCGCAAGGGGAGGGCACATGAACGTAGTGAATGGAAGGATCAGACGAAACGCTCCGAAGCGTGTTGTAATGTTCAGGCAGGCCGAGCTTGCGCATTCGGGTGCAGGTAGCCCGGATGCAGACATCAAGGCCGCACCGCCTGCGCGGCGCAGACGCCTTGCGCTTTGGGTTGCGTCGGCAAGCGCATTGGCTGTCGGGGTCATGGGTATCGTCGCGTATGGCGATCGGTTCGACTCTGATCAGGCGCTTGGGATCCTCGGAACCACGTCGCCAGCGCAACACACGTCTTGGTCCGGTCATGTCGCGCTATCTTCATCGCCTCCCGCTCGCGAAACCGCGGTTGCCAGTGCCGAGCTCGCCCCGCCTGTGTCTTCCGCTCCGTCCGATCATCGCGCTGGACCTACTCCGGATTCTGCTGCGCCGCAGTCGGTTACGCGAGGGCCTGGTCAAGCAAGCTATGCCGCCACACAGATTCGCCGCCATTCGGCGCCGCACGTGAGAGCAATCGCGCGGCATGCGCCCGGGATCACCCGACCCACATCGCCAACGCAACAAGCGTCTTCGTCCGGTGATGCCGCGAGTTCATCGTCACCTCCTGCCCGGGGAACTGCAATTGACAGTGCTGAGCTCGCCCCGCCCGCGTCTTCCGCTTCGTTCGATCACCGCGATGAACCTTCTCCGAATTCTGCTTCACTGCAGTTGGTTGAAGGACAGCCCGCAGGCGGTCACGGCGGAGGTGGTTCGGGCGTAGGCGGTTCGGGCGCAGGCGGTTCGGGCGCAGGCAGTTCGGGCGCAGGCGGTTCGGGTGCAGGCGGTTCGGGTGCAGGCGGTTCGGGTGCAGGCGGTTCGGGTGCAGGCGG
>NZ_JAFLRF010000056.1:12376-32654 GCF_017315705.1 Trinickia mobilis
GGCGCGGGCGGTTCGGGTGCAGGCAGTTCGGGTGCAGGCAGTTCGGGTGCAGGCAGTTCGGGCGCAGGCAGTTCGGGCGCAGGCAGTTCGGGCGCAGGCAGTTCGGGCGCAGGCAGTTCGGGCACAGGCAGTTCGGGTGCAGGCAGTTCGGGTGCAAGCGCTGGCGGTCACGGCGGAGGCGGTTCGGGCGGAGGCGGTTCGGGCGCAGGCGGTTCGGGCGCAGGCGGTTCGGGCGCAGGCGGTTCGGGCGCAGGCGGTTCGGGCGCAGGCAGTTCGGGCGCAGGCAGTTCGGGCGCAGGCAGTTCGGGCGCAGGCAGTTCGGGTGCAGGCGCGGGCGGTCACGGCGCAGGCGGTTCGGGTGCAGGTGCGGGCGGCCACGGCGGAGGCGGTTCGGGCGGAGGCGGGAACGGCGGAGGCGGGAACGGCGGAGGCGGGTCAAGGTAATCGGCCGCCTTGTTTTCAGCCGCCCTTTCGTGCAAGCGACGAAGGTCATGGCGGCTACCGGACCGGTAATCCCGATTGTATGGAACATGAAGCGTGAGACTCGTTGCGTATGTCGATCTCTCTAGCGGAAGCTCCGATGGCTGTATATAGCCGGCCGCCCCGTTCGGGGCAACACTGAGAGGCGAATGTCAGCTGCCGAAGCGCATCGGCCATATGAGCGTCCATTTGCTCAGGTAGAGGAATGACGGGAACTGGCCGTCCTGCGCCCCCAACAATCACATGCATCCCGCAGCTTCCACTGCGCCGCACAATTCAAGTTTATTTTCACCGAGCGCAGGCGTGCTCGCGCTGGAATGGCTGACGACGCTCAGCGGGCGCTCGATCTTCTGATAACACTCGCGCAGGCCCTCAAAAAATTTGGGAGTCTTGCATCCGCCGGAACACGGCCGCGCCCGCTGTTAGCTGGTTTCGGCCGGTGTCAGGCACTCCAGTCGAACTCGGTAATCTCCGCGTGCCCCAGGCTCTCCCATTGCCGCATGTCGGGATCGCGCCAGGAGGTGCCTTTGCCGTTGGCAAGCCCAATGTTGTCGCGGAAGGCGGCAGCGCCGTGCAGCAGCCGCGTCGACTCGCCAGTGGCACCGCGCAGCGGTTTGGCGATCGCGACGCCGATTGTCCCCACGGTGATTCGCGTCTCGTCCGGACCGCTCTGGATGTCGATCGGCGCCTCCTGGGTCGGCAGCCATTGCTTGACGAGTTGCCCGACGACTTCGTAGACGCCGCCCCGCTGACCCTTGAACAGCGGCTCGAGCGCGGCCCGCTGCGCGTCCGAAACTGAGGAATCGAAGTAGATGCGCCCGAGGCCCTCGCCACCCAGGAAACCTTTAGGCCAATCAGCAACCCACGCCAGCTTGGCGCCGCCCACTTCGACGCCATCGACATTCCCACTGCCGATATGCACCCACTGGCCGCCGGAGCACCAAACCTGATCGCCTTCCGATTCACCCAGCATGCAAGGACAGCCAACCTTGCAACTGCATGGCGCATAGTAGGTCCCGACAATATGCCAGCCCATGACTGCCTCCTTATGTTCGCTGGTTGTCCAACGCGACACAGCGCGCTTACGAGCCATGTCGACCTCCTTGCCGGCTACGGGCCGCTTGCCGAGCCAGGGCGGCGCCACGCGGTGCCCGCCGGGCAAGGTCTTCTCGATGAAAATGATGACCGCCGCCGTGGACATCGTTGCGACCGTCATGACTGCCCAGGCCACGAGGAAAACCGCGGCGCGGCTGTCCATTGGCCCGGTATTGCGGGCATATGGCGAGTCCGTCTCGGTCCGCTATCACGTAGCTTACGGAAGGATCCTGGTTAAGATTAGATGCCGCACCAAGCGAAATCCAGCCGATTGAGTGCCGGAGCGGCAGTACGCAAGCGTGCTTGCGCTGGAATGGCTGACGGCGCTCAGCGGGCGCTCGATCTTCTGATTCTTGCTTTTCTTCGAGGCGTTCACCCAGAAACGCCTCGAATACCGCTCGATGACGGCCGCGCGAAACGCCCGCGGCCCATCCCTGCCCTCTTCGACGCCCCGGCACCGCCGCCGCGGCTCGCGTTTCCGAGCAGTCACGCCCGCGCGGGAATCGCCTAATCTGTAAGCATCAGGCCGCTTTTAAGCCTTTCCCGCATTGTCGAGCCGGCGGCGGCGCTCGCCTGCGCCTGGCGCCGCTGAAAACGATGAAAACGCACCTCTTGCTTCGAACCGCGTCGATCCCCCGGGTTGTGTCGTTCGCCAAGGTCAAGTTCAGGCCGCGTGGTGCTTGCCGCGCGTTCGCCGCGGCTTTTCGCCGCCCGTCCGCGCATGCCGCGCATGCCGCACGACTCGCACGACTCGCACGCGTCGCCGCGGCGCTTGGCCTGTCGCTCGCTTGCGCCGTCGCCCAGGCGCGGCCCGCGGAGGTGCTGGTGCTGCCGGTTTCGGGCGCGATCGGCCCGGCAAGCGCCGATTTCATCACCCGCGGCCTCACGCGCGCCGAGCGCGACGGCGCGCAGCTCGCGGTCATCCAGCTCGATACGCCCGGCGGCCTCGACACCTCGATGCGCCAAATCATCAAGGCGATTCTTGCGTCGCCGGTGCCGGTGGCCGCGTTCATCAGCCCGAGCGGCGCGCGCGCGGCGAGCGCCGGCACCTACATCGTCTATTCGAGCCACATCGCGGCGATGGCGCCCGGCACCAATCTCGGCGCGGCGACGCCCGTGCAGCTCGGCATCGGCGGCGGCGGACCGGAGAGCCCGCCTCAGCCTGTGACCGGCGGCCAAAGCGGCAAACAAGGCGCGCAGAACGAACAGAAGGACAAGGCCGCGTCGTTGCCCACCGGCACCGATTCGCAATCGACGGAGATCCGCAAGCAGATCCACGACGCCGAGGCCTACATTCGCGGCCTCGCGCAACTGCGCGGACGCAACGTCGACTGGGCCGAGAAGGCGGTTCGCGAAGCGGTGAGCCTGTCCGCGAACGACGCGCTCGACCAGCACGTCGTCGATCTCGTCGCGCGCGACGTGCCCGATCTCCTCGCGAAACTCGACGGACGCACCGTCGAAACCTCGACCGGCGCCCACCGCCTCGCCACCGCGGGCGCGCCGGTCGTCACGCTCGAGCCCGACTGGCGCAGCCACTTCCTCGCCGTCGTCACCGATCCGAACGTCGCGCTGATCTTGCTCACGATCGGCATGTACGGGCTCTTCTTCGAATTCGCGAACCCGGGCTTCGTGCTGCCCGGCGTGGCGGGCGCGATCGCGCTCCTGATCGGCCTCTTCGCGCTGCAACTGCTGCCGATCAACTACACGGGGCTCGCGCTGATCTTTCTCGGCATCGCGTTCCTGATCGCCGAGTCGTTCCTGCCGACTTTCGGGACGCTCGGCTTCGGCGGCATCGTCTCGTTCGCGGTCGGCGCGCTGATGCTGATTGACACCGACGTGCCCGGCTACGGCGTGCCGGTGCCGATGATCGCCGCCCTCACCGCCGCGAGCGCGCTCTTCATCTTCGCCGTGTCGAACGTGGCGTTGCGGGCGCGCCGGCGGCCGATCGTGAGCGGGTCGGAGGCGATCGTCGGCAGCGTCGGCGAGATCATCGACGATGGCCTGCTTCCGGGCGGCGGCGCGAGCGCCGGCGAAAACGTCGGCTGGGCGCGCGTGCACGGCGAGCGCTGGCGCGTGTCGGGGACCGAGCCGCTCGCGGCGGGACGCCGCGTGCGCGTGACGAGCCGCCGCGGCCTCACGCTGACTGTCGTGCCGGTAGTCGAATCAAAACAAGGAGAATCCTCATGATCGGCTTCACGTTCGGCTTTTCCAGCATCCTTTTTCTGTTTCTGGTCATCCTGGTCGCCTCGTCGATCCGCATTTTTCGCGAGTACGAGCGCGGCGTCGTGTTCATGCTCGGGCGGTTCTGGAAGGTCAAGGGGCCGGGCCTCGTCCTCATCATCCCGATCGTGCAGCAGGTGGTGCGCATCGACCTGCGCACCGTCGTGTTCGATGTGCCGCCGCAGGACGTCATTACGCGCGACAACGTGTCGGTCAAGGTCAACGCGGTGGTGTACTTTCGCGTCGTCGATCCGGAAAAGGCGGTGATCCAGGTTGCGCGCTTTTTCGAAGCGACGAGCCAGTTGTCGCAAACGACGCTGCGCGCCGTGCTCGGCAAGCACGAACTCGACGAATTGCTGGCCGAGCGCGAGCAATTGAACGCCGATATCCAGAAAACGCTCGACGCGCAGACCGACGCGTGGGGCATCAAGGTGTCGAACGTCGAGATCAAGCACGTCGACATCAACGAGACGATGATCCGCGCGATCGCACGGCAAGCCGAAGCCGAACGCGAGCGGCGCGCGAAGATCATTCACGCGGAAGGCGAATTGCAGGCGTCGCAGAAGCTGCTGCAGGCCGCGCAGATCATCGCGCAGCAACCGCAAGCGCTGCAACTGCGCTACCTGCAGACGCTGACCACCATCGCGGCCGACAAGAACTCCACGATCATCTTCCCGCTCCCCATCGAACTGCTCAACGCGTGGATCAACCGCAGCTGAACGGCACCGCAGTCTTTGCGGACGTTTTCGTTATTCAACCGTAAAGCCATGCTGACAATTGACGACATCCGGGCCATTGCGCTTTTCTCCACGCTTCCCGATTCCGAACTGGAGGACCTGGCTCACACGTCCGCCGATTTGCGTCTGTGCGCCGGCGAATTCGCCGTCCACGAAGGCGGCGAGCGTGCGCTCTATGCCGTTCTCGCCGGCAAGATGGAAGTCGTCAAAACGTTCGACGGCATCGAGCGCAGGTTGGGATGGCGCGTGCCCGGGACCATCTTCGGCGAGGTGCCGCTCGCGCTCAGTGCACCGTTCCCAGGCGCTTATCGAGCCGCCGAGCCGTCGCGCGTCATGCGCGTGGACGCGCAGCGCTACTACAAGCTCGCCGCCGCCTCGCCGGATGTCGCGACCAAGATGGGCGCGCTCGCGCGCGAGCGCCTCGGCGGACTGCAAGGGCTCTCCGCCGAGCCGCCCAAGGCGCGCGTCACCATGGTCGGCAATCGATGGGACGCCGATTGCACACGGCTGCGCCAGTTCCTTGCGCGCAACCAGATCAGCTGCGACTGGATGACGCCCGATGCCCCCGAGCTGCCGGCGCGGTGGCCCGGGACCTGCCCGCCGGACGAGGATTGCCCCGCTCTGCGTCTGGTCGACGGCACGCTGCTCATGCGGCCGGCGGCGCGCGAGCTCGCCGAGCGGCTGGGTCTCCAGACGAAACCGCGCCGCGCCGAATACGACACGATGATCATCGGCGGCGGACCGGCCGGGCTTGCGGCGGGGGTCTACGGCGCGTCAGAGGGACTCTCTACCGTGGTGGTCGAGCGCGAGGCGCCGGGCGGCCAAGCGGGCACGTCGTCGCGCATCGAGAACTACCTCGGCTTTCCGAACGGCGTGTCGGGCGACGAACTCGCGAGCCGCGCATTGCAGCAGGCCAAGCGCCTCGGCGCCGAGATTCTGGTGACACGCTGCGTCGAGCGCATCGATGCCGCGTCGCGCGAGATCCACCTCGACAGCGGCGACGTCATCCGCGCACGCACGCTGATCCTCGCGACCGGCGTCACGTGGCGCCGTCTTGCAATCGACGGCTTCGACCGCTTCATCGGCAAAGGCATCTACTACGGCGCGGCGCGCAGCGAAGCGAGCGCGACGCATGGGCTCGACGTCTATCTGATCGGCGGCGGCAACTCGGCGGGGCAAGCCGCGCTGTACTTTTCGAATCACGCGCGCGAGGTCACGCTCGTCGTGCGGGGCGACGCGCTGGAGAAGAGCATGTCGCGCTACCTGATCGAGCAGCTTGCCGCGAAATCGAACGTGGCGGTCAGGCTGCGCGCCGAAGTGGCCGGCGCGTACGGCGAGACGCATCTGACGGCAATCGACATCCGCGATGGCGCGAGCGCAACGGTCAGCCGGCACGATTGCGGCGGTCTTTTCGTTTTCATCGGTGCCGATGCGGAGACCGGATGGCTGCCGGCAGACATCGCGTGCGACAAGCGAGGCTATGTGCTGACCGGCGACGACGTCGTCAAGGCCGGACGCTGGCCGCTGAGCCGGGACCCTTACCTGCTCGAATCGAGCGTCCCCGGCATCTTTGCCTGCGGAGATGTGAGGTTGAGCCCGGTCAAACGCGTTGCGTCCGCCGTCGGCGAGGGAAGCATGGCGATCGCGTTCGTGCACCGGTATTTGCAAATGTCCGCGCAAGAGCGTTGAAACGCTTGCGCCGCCGCGACGCCAAGCGGCCGCCAGCATGCGATGCCCCGGGGGACGGCGCGCGCGAACTTGATTTCTTTCTGACGAAAAGCCGTTCCGGTGCCCTCGACGAACACTTAGCGGACGCAGAACGGCTTGCCCTTCTTTGCCGCCGCAGCCGCTATCGTCACTCGGCGGTCTGCTTCGACACCACGCCCGTCTTCGGGTCGTACCGGTAGCCCTGCTGCTCGAGCTGGGCGCTGATCGACTCGACGATCAACTGCTGCTGATATTCGCGGCGCAGCAATTCGTGCTCCGGCTGGAGCCGGCTCAGTTCCGTGGCGAGCTTGCGGCTCAACGAGGCTTCGCCCGCCCCGCGGGCATTGATGACGATCATTTTTTCGTTCGCCTGAGCCAGTTGCTGCTTGAGCCCATTTGCGTACTCGGACCACTTCTTCATGTTCTCGCGGGCTTCGGCGAGCGCAGCGGCATGGGCCTGAGCGTCGCGCGAAATCTGGAGCTTGAGCGCGTCGACCTCCTGTGCGTCGACGCCCGCCGGCGCCGCGGCGCCCGGCGCTTCGACGGCCCCGTTCGGCGCCGTCGCGCGCGCAGCGAGTTCGGTTGCATGCTGCTGCAGCACCTCGGCCCGCTCTTGCGCCGCCGACAACGTCGCCGACAGCCTCGCGATCTCGGACGCATCGGCATTGCGCGCCTCGGCCAGCGTGGCGAGCTGAGCGTGCGCCTCCTGCAGATCGCGCGCAGCGCAATCCAATTCGGCACGCGCGCGGGACGCCTCTTCGGTTTGGGCCGTGTGCGCCTGCTGCTCGGCCTCCAGCACAGCGCGAATGGCTTCCAGTTCGCTTTCGAGCCGGGCGACCTGCTCCGAATTCGCCGCATCCGAGGCGGCATGCGCAAGCGCGTCATCCGTCGGGATGCTGCTCGCGCTTGCATCGGCTTCCTGCCGCGAATGGGCTTCACGTTCCGCGGCCAGTTCGGCCGTCAGGCGTTCCACCTCGGCCTCGAGCGCTGCAACGCGCGCCGCAAGCGCCTGCGCGAGCAGTTCGGCCGCGTCGGTACGCTGCACCGCGAGCGCAATGTCCTCCGCCAAACGGCCGGCTTCATCGGCTTTCGCGTGGTAGGCGTCGGTCATTTCGACGAGCTGCCTGCGCCCCGTCTCGAGTTCCTCGACCGTGTTTTGCAGCTCCGCCAGCGCGTCGTCGCGCTCGTTGCTCGCGTCCTCGACGCGCTGGGTCATCGCGCTCAGGCGCCGCGACACCGCCCGCTCGGCCTCGTCCTGCGCCGAGGTCCACAGCCGGTCGAGCGCGTCGCGCATCGTATCGGTGACGACTTCCGGCAGCGCCGGACGCTCCGCCACCTGGGGCGCGCGCAAGGCGCGCGTTTCGCGCCACTTGCGCAACGCCGCGGCAACAGCGACCACCGAACCGGTATGCACTTCAGACCAGATCGCAAGCGGCGAAATTTTTTGGCCTTCATCGGCCATCCGATTGGCGATCTCGGCGATCATTTCGTCCGTGATGGTCACGCTGCTTGACATGTCTACCTCGACAAAGCGGGAGTTGGGGTGAATTCCATTGATTGGTTTGGCGCCGCCGGCGGCGAGCAACTGCAGATTGTCGGGCACCTGCCTCACCGTTGATCGTCGGAACAGCATGATTTAACGGTGGGTATTCTCGAAATTGAGCGTCATCGGCGCGTCGCGCGGCGCGAACCGTTGCGGGAGTTGTCGACGCACCAGGTCATGAATCTCGTTCATAGGCGCTTGCACCTTATGCCGGCTGGTCGCGTGATGGCTTGTTCGATTGCTTGCTCGACGACGATCGCTGGGCGCCTTAAAGCGCTTGCGGAAGTCCCGTTGCCGTAACACTATTGAACGTCGGCGAGCCCTTAGATCGCCGCAAGGCTTCCAAACTGGAGCTTCCCGCCCTTTTCTCTGCAGTACCATCACGGCTTTTCGTATCCCCCCGAAGGGCAAACAGGAGAAACAGCTCATGGCAGAAGCGAGAGGGATTTCGTTCACGGAGTCGGCGAGGCGGTACTTCGGGTTCGAAGAAGCGGGCACGAACCTGCGCACGGAAGTGCTGGCCGGCGTGACCACCTTTCTGACGATGGCCTACATCATCTTCGTCAACCCGGCGATCCTCGGTGACGCCGGCATGCCGAAAGACTCCGTGTTCGTCGCGACTTGCATCGTGGCCGCGCTTGCCTCGCTGATCATGGGCCTCTACGCGAACTACCCGATCGCCTGCGCGCCGGGCATGGGGCTCAACGCGTACTTCGCGTATACCGTCGTCAAGGGCATGGGGTTCACCTGGCAGGCCGCGCTCGGCGCCGTGTTCATCTCCGGGTGTCTGTTCCTGCTCGTCACGCTGTTCCGCGTGCGGGAGATGATCGTCAACGGCATACCGCATTCGATTCGCGTCGCGATTACCAGCGGCATCGGGCTCTTTCTCGCGATCATTTCGCTCAAGTCGGCCGACATCGTCGTCGCCAATCCGGCCACGTTCGTCACGCTCGGCGATCTGCACAAGCCGCCGGTCGTCCTCGCGACCATCGGCTTCTTCGTCATCGTCACGCTCGACGTCCTGCGCGTTCGCGGCGCGATCCTGATCGGCATTCTGGCCGTGACCGTCCTGTCTTTCTTCTTTGGGGGCAATGCGTTCCATGGCGTCGTCTCGGCGCCGCCGTCGATCGATGCCACGCTCTTTCACCTCGACATTCGCGCGGCGCTGTCGACCGGCATCATCAACGTCGTGCTGGTGTTCTTTCTCGTCGAGCTGTTCGACGCCACCGGCACGCTGATGGGCGTCGCCAATCGCGCGGGGCTGCTCGTCGAGGGCAAGATGCATCGTCTGAACAAGGCGCTGCTCGCCGACAGCACGGCGATCGTCGCAGGTTCGCTGCTCGGCACATCGTCGACGACCGCGTATATCGAAAGCGCGTCCGGCGTGCAGTCGGGCGGACGCACGGGCGTGACGGCAATCGCGGTCGCGATCCTGTTCCTCGCGTGCCTGTTCATCGCGCCGCTCGCGGGCGTCGTGCCCGGGTACGCCACCGCGCCCGCGCTGCTCTACGTGTCGTGCCTGATGTTGCGCGAGTTCGCCCAACTGCCTTGGGACGATGCGACCGAAGTCGTGCCGGCCGCGTTGACCGCGCTCTTGATGCCGTTCACCTACTCGATTGCGAACGGCGTGGCGTTCGGGTTTATCACCTATGCGGGGCTCAAGCTCTTCACGGGCCGCGCGCGCGAAGTCAAGGCGATCGTGTGGATCATCGCGGCGATCTTTCTGTTCCGCTATTTCTATCTCGGGTCCGAGTGATTGCAGCCCGGCGCGAAGCCGGCGCCGATCAGGACCCGCGCAGGCGCCGCGCGGCCGCTTACCTGCCCGCGCATGACGCTACGCGCGCCAGTTCGCCTCGTAGAACCTCACATATCCGCTGCGCAAAACCAGGCATTGCGCCCTGGTTTCCGATAACAGACGGCGCGCCGCGGCCTCGATGCGCTCGCGGTGCATATCGAACGCACCGACCATGTCTTCGAGACGATACGACGCCGCGCCGAAGTGATCTTCCAGCGCCTCAGCGGTGATGCTGCACTGCACACGCTCCCCATCGACCAACGCCGGGAACGCCAAAGTCAGTTCGCGCCCCGAGTATTCAGGGGCTTCGTTCGGGAAATTGATCTGCATGGGAATCGCCTTTGCCGTGACGGATGAATACGCTTGTCGCCGCGCACCGCTGCAACTTGCCTCCATTGTTATCGGTACGCGATCAAATTGGCGGACCAAGCCTGTCACACCAATTTCATTCACTTTAGACGGTTTCCCGAGAGGAGCAAGTTTTCCCGCAATAGCCGGCGTCATTCACCAGTGAACCGACGAAACCGCGGTAATCCGTTACAGTGAAATCTCAGGGCGCGTGCTGATTCTCGGATTCGTCTTTGGTGTCTTTAGGCCAGACGTTGAGCAGTACCGCACATCCGACGATGCCGATGCCGATTGCGATGCTGCCGTACAGCATCGAGTTGTCCTGCTCGAACAGCATGCCGTGGATGGCCACGGCGATCCCCGCAATCGCGACGAACGCCGCGATGACGGCCAATACGATTCTCAACTCCGTCCGCACCATGTTGCCTCCCGTCGCCCAAGGGGACTTCCTTCGGGGCGTCCCCCAAGGGGACTTCCTTCGGGGCGTCGGGCCACTGACCACAGGCCCCGAGAAACGCGGCGCGTGCGCGCTCCCCGCTTTCATGATTGCACCTTTCGCAGGGAACGCAAGACGGGCTGTCCCGAGCGGCAGCGGCCGCACGGACCCGTTCGGCCGCACGATCGGCGCGCTCGACGTGAGCGGCTGCCGTCCGCTTTGGTGAACGCGCCGCTTCGGGTATGCTTCAACCCGACACTCCGGGGCGACTTGCACATGGCATCGAAACGCGAACTCAAGCGCTACAAGACGAACCTCGCCGACGAACTCGATAGCGCCGCGCTCTACGAAACGCTCGCACACGTCGAAGCGGACAAGAAGCGCGCCGCCGTGTTCAGCGAACTCGCCGCGTCGGAACGCGGGCACGCACAACTCTGGATCGACAAGTTGCACGCGAACGGCGTGCACGCGCGCGTGCACCGCAAAAGCCTGAAGACGCATCTGCTGCGCGGCCTCATCCACACGTTCGGCCCGTCGTTCGTGCTGCCGACGATCGCCGCCGCCGAATACGCCGACCGCGACAAGTACTCGCATCAACCCGATGCCGCGCACCTTTCCGCTGACGAACAGCATCACGCTGCGATCGTGCAGGAAGTCGCCAACGGGCAATCGACAAGCGCGTCGAAGGGCGCGCAAATCGCGAGCGCCGAATCGTGGCACAAGGGCGTCACGTCGGGCAACGACTTGCGCGCAGCCGTTCTCGGCGCCAACGACGGACTCGTCTCGAACTTCTGCTTGATCATGGGCGTGGCGGGCGCCGGCGCCGCCAACAAGACGATCCTCTTGACCGGGCTCGCGGGCCTGATCGCGGGCGCCTGTTCGATGGCGCTCGGCGAATGGCTTTCGGTCACCAACGCGCGCGAGCTGGCTCGCACGCAAATCGCGAAGGAAGCCGACGAGATCGAGCACACGCCCGATGCCGAGCGCCACGAGCTGGCGCTGATCTATCAAGCCAAAGGCATCGAGGCGGACGAAGCGCGCCGCGTCGCGAGCCAGATCATGCGTGACAAGGACAAAGCCCTCGATACGCTCACGCGCGAGGAACTCGGCCTCGACCCGGCGGAACTCGGCGGCAACCCGTGGTCGGCGGCGGCGATTTCGTTCGGACTCTTCTCGCTCGGCGCGATTTTTCCGGCCGCGCCCTTTCTCTGGGCTCACGGTCTTGCGGCGATCGTTCTGTGCGTCGCGCTCGCCGCGTTCGGCCTTGCCGCGGTCGGCGTCTTCACGTCGCTCTTCAACGGCCGCGGCGCGGCGTTCTCCGCGCTGCGGCAGATCCTGATCGGACTGCTTGCCGCCGGCTTCACGTTCGGCGTCGGCAAGCTGCTTGGCGTGTCCATCTCGTAGTCTTTGTGTCGCTGCGTTTATGTCGTCTGCCGATCATCCCTGCGTTGTCCGCGTCGAGCCCCTCGGGCGCTCATTCGAAGCGCCCGATTCGCTGTCGCTTGTCGAAGCCGCCGGCTTCGCGAACGTGCACCTGCCGAGATCGTGCCGCAACGGCACCTGCCGAACATGCCTTTGCCGGCTCGTCAGCGGCACCGTCTCCTACCGGATCGAATGGCCGGGGCTCAGCCGCGAGGAAAAAGCCGAGGGACTGATTCTGCCTTGTGTGGCAATCGCCCAATCGGACCTCGTGATCGAAGTCCCCGATGCATCGGAGATTTGACACCGCGCGGGCCGAGCGGATCGGCGTGTGCAAGCCGCGTGTCCGGATACCTGCGGAGCTCAGGCATCGCATGCTAGGATTCGGCGCCATTCAACGGAGTCAGAACACATGTTTGCGAGAGCCGCTTGCGCTTTCATTTTCGTTACATTGACTGCGAGCGCTTTTGCTGGCCTTTATTCGAAACCGGTCGTGATGACGGGCGAAAACCAAATGGGCGACACCGTCGAGCTGCGTTTCGACCCCGCGCCATCACATGCCGGAACGCTCGTCATCCTTGGCGACCGGACGAAAACCCCGCCGAAATCGGTTGCCTTTGTCTATGAAGTGCCGGATAAACAACCTGCCGGCGCCAATGCGACCGTCAATATCACTTTTGGTGATAAACAGACGTTAAGCATTACATGCGATCCACTGGCGGATAACTGCAGGTCGGCCGGATACGTCACGGAGGGCGGCTCCACGTTCTCCATACTATGGAAAATCGCGCGCCATTGAAAACGCGTTTTCTCCAGATAATTACCGGTACTTCCCACCGGCCGCTGATCGGACTAGCATGTTCAAATCAGTCAAGTGGGGGACAGCCATGGCTACGTATGCTATAGACGGCGTACGCATCAGTTCTTCTACGGATCGCGTGACGCACGTGCGCTGGGCGCCAATCGACCCCAGAACTCACGACTGGCTTTCCCCCCCACAAATCGCCGAGGTGTCGGATGTCGCAAGCGGCATCCGTTCGGGAAACGTCGTTTATTCCCTTTTTACGCTCGGGGGCATGAGATTCCTGGGGCCGAAAATCAAGGCGGTTCCGCATCCGAATGGAATCGACGGCATCGACACCGAAGTGCCCGACGGCAGCGTTGAAAAATCAATGGACGACCTGCCGCGCATTTAACGGATATTCGCGCGCTTCGCTTCGTTAAGCCTCGTTAAGCCTCGTTAATCCGCCACCGATTTTTGTTCAGTTGGCGCGCCATTTATGGCGTGCGGGCTAACACCACCGCCCGCCCGCGCCTTGGTCAGCGCATCGCTTAGCGCGCGCACTCCGGCTTGAGACGCGCCAGCGCCGCGCGCAGCGGCGCGACATCGCCCCCCAGCATCTCGCTCGCATCGAGCGACGCCTCCAGCATCGGACGGCGCATCCGCATCATCAGCGCTTCGTCGACCCGCGAACGCGGACCGGCGAGCGTCAACGCGCCCGCAAGCCGCTGCTCGGCTGAAAAGACCGGCGTCGAAATGCCGGCCGTTTCCTCATCCCGCTCGCCCGACGATGCGTAGTAGCCGTTGCGGCGAATGCGGTCGTGGAGCGCGCCGCGCGCGCCGCCGAACGCACTCAGCACGCGGCCGCCCGAGCCTTTGTCGAGCGGCAGCACGTCGCCTTCGCGCACATGGTCGCGAATCGCGTGGGTGGAATCCACGCGATGCAAGCACACGCGCAAGTTCTTCTGCCGCACGTAGAACGACACGCTTTCGCCGCTCTCGTCGCGCAGACGCCGCATCAGCGGGAGGAGGATATCGGCGAGCTGCAGCCCGCGCTGATAGATCGCGCTCAGTTGCAGCGTCGCGGGGCCGATCTGATAGCGGCCGTCGTCGAGGCGCACCAATAGCCGGTGGTGGATCAGCGACGCGACGAGCCGCAGGATCGTGCTCTTGTAAAGCCCGGTGCGAGCGGCCAGCTCGGCGAGCGACAGGCCTCGGTCGTCTGGGCGAAACGCGAACAGGATCGAGAATGCGCGATCGAGCGCGGCCACGCCATCGGGCGAAGCAACCGGCGGCGCCGGCGCATCGGAGGCAGGACGTTTTGCGGCAACCATGAGCAGTGGTTTGGCGGTTGGTGTGGGTAAGATCGCTGCCGTCTCGAATCCCGGTTCATCGCGACGAACAGCACGTTTTGTTCGCCGTTCAGCACGAGGCCGTTCG
This sequence comes from Trinickia mobilis, assembly GCF_017315705.1. GTDB lineage: Bacteria > Pseudomonadota > Gammaproteobacteria > Burkholderiales > Burkholderiaceae > Trinickia_A > Trinickia_A mobilis. The sequence continues at coordinate 26,378 of NZ_JAFLRF010000056.1, forward strand.
GACTCGGCCCGTTCGCGATGTTGCGAGGCACAGGATTCCAGCTCATTGCGCGTCCTCGATATGCCGGGTTGCAGGGCCGGTATAGCGATAGGGCATTTGCCGCGGCATGGGCCCCTTGTTGCGCTCGCCGCGTCCGCTCTGCTCCCACGCATGCGACAAGATGCCGACCGCGCGCGACAAGCAGAAAATCCCGCGTGCAAGTTCCGGCGCGAACCCGAGTTCCGCGTAGATCACGGCGGTCGCGCCGTCGATGTTCATCGGCACCGGCTTGCTGCGGCCCGAGGCAAGCCGTGCTTCGATCGCGCGGGCGATACGCGCGTATTCGCCCGTGACGGCGCCTTCCGCCGCAGCCTCGTCGACCATTGCGAGCAATTTGCCCGCACGCGGATCGACCGGATGAAAACGATGGCCGAAGCCCGGCAGATATTTGCCATGGCCGGCGACGAACGCATCGACGCACACCTTTGCCGCCTCGTCGAGCGGCATGCCTTGCGCCACCCGATCGCGAATCTGCCGGTACAACTCGACCGACTGCTGCCCCGCGCCGCCGTGCACGTCATCGAGCGTGTTGAGCGCCGACGCCATCGCGCCGTTCAACGGCAGCCCGCAGCTCACCGCCATGCGCGAGATCGCGATCGACGGCGCCTGCGGCCCGTGATCGACCGACGCAACGAGCGCAGCTTCGAGCAGGCGCGATTGCGTCTTGCCCGGCACGTCGCCGCGCAGCATCAGCCAGATCATGTCGGGAAAGCTCAGCCGCCCGATCAGCTCCTGGATCGGATAGCCGCGCACGTGAATCTTGCCGGGCTCGATATCGATGATGTCGGTGCGCCAGTAGTCGGCGCCGAGTTGCCGGTAGTCGACGTTATCGGTGGTGGTTTCGTCGGCGGTCATCAAATCACTCCTTCGTTGCGCAACGCTTCGATTGCGGCTTCGTCGTAGCCGAGCTTGGCGAGCCACGCCTGCGTATGCTGCGAAAGTTGCGGGGCGGGCGCGCGCGGCGCCGGGTCGGCATCGGACATGCGGAAGCCCGCGCGCGTCACATGCTGGTCCGCGTCGTCGAACGACGCCACGAAACCGCGTGCCGCGATTTGCGGATGCGCGAGAATGCCGGGCACGTCGAGCACGAGCCCGGCCGGCACGCCGGCGGCGATGAACTCCCGCTCCCATTGCGTCGCCGGCGCACTCGCCAACGCGGCTTCGAGGGCTTGCGTCAGCGCAGTGCGATTCGCCTTGCGCGCGTTGCGCTCGTTAAAGCGCGGATCGTCGAGCCACTCGGGGTGGCCGGCGATCCGGCACAGCGACGCGAACTGCTTGTCTTCGTTGGCCGCGATATTGATGAGCCCGTCGCCGGTGCGGAACGTGCCCGAAGGCGCCGCGGTGAAATTCTGATTGCCCATCGGCGTGGGCTTCACGCCCGCGTTCAAGTAGTTCGACACGACCCAGCCCATCGTCGCGAGCGTGGCTTCGAGCATCGAGACGTCGATCATGCGGCCCGCGCCGGTTCGCACGGCATCGACGAGCGCCGCCGCGACCGCGAACGCGGACGTGATGCCGCCGACCGTGTCGCTGATCGGAAAGCCCGTGCGCAACGGGGCAGATTCGGCGTCGCCCGTCACGCTCATCACGCCCGACATGCCTTGGATGATCTGGTCGTAGGCAGGCCGATGCGCGAGCGGGCCATCCTTGCCGAAGCCGGAAATCGCGCAGTAGACGATGCGCGGATTGGCATCGCGCAACACGTCGTAGCCGAGCCCGAGACGATCCATCACGTCCGGACGGAAGTTCTCGATCAGCACGTCGGACTCGCGCACCATCTGCAGCAGAATCGCGCGGCCGCGCGGGTCCTTCAGATTGAGCGTGACGGACTGCTTGCCCGCGTTCACCGCAACGAACGACGCACCCATCTGCCGCGCCGACGCCTTCGGGTCCGCGCCGAGACGCCGCGCGAGATCGCCCTGCCCCGGCGCCTCGATCTTGATCACTTCCGCCCCCATCAACGCGAGCTGATAGCCGCAGAAGGGCCCGGCCAATACGTTCGAGAGGTCCAGCACGCGTATGCCGTGCAAGGGCAATTCCATATCCGGCTCCCTCAGGTTCGTGTCGCAACCGGCATTCTGCCGATGCGGCGCTGCACGCCGCATTCGTTCTATTCCACAGAACGATGTTCCAATGATAAACGATGAACGAGGCTATCAGACAGAACGGCCCCCCACGCGCGTGAGGGCGCGCCATTTAAGCGCCGCGACCTGACTTATTGCACGTCCGCCCCCGACGCGGTCATTTTCCCTCTATTAATACCGGCGGATTTCCGCAGAAGAATGATCTGTCTGCGCGGCATTGGGTCAACGCTCTGTTGCAAAAGCACCCTATTGTCTCGGACGGCACTCTCACAGCCGCGCCAACCGGCGCTTTTCAATAATGGAATCCGATTGTTGCCGTTTACAGAATAGTGTTTCACCTGGCTTAAGAATGGATATTCTGCCCGCGCACGCATACATTTACAGGGCTCGATTAAAGGAAGCAGCAAATGAAGACAAAACAGTCTCCGGCCCTAGACATGAGCCGCGTCCAGATCGAAATCCTCGAACGTACCGATACGACCCTGATCCTGCGATGGGTGGAGCCCGGGCGATGCCATTACGGCGAACAGCGATGGCGCCGGCGGTCGGCCAACTCGTCGGGAACCTGCGTGCTGTCGCGCCGTGCGATCCATCGCGGCGACGCGGTATTCAGGCCGGCGGATCGGCCCGCGCCGTCGAATGCAAAGGCGATGATTTCGGTTGAAGTCTTCGGCCAATCGGCTGACGAATAACGACGAGGCATTGCGTCGATTCATCAGACGTAATGCCTATGCTACTGACTCATTGATTCGCGTTACCGGGCAATCCAATCACGCGGCCGCTGAACTGCGCCGGCGCAAGCGCCGCATGCGCGGCGGCTATGGCTTCGATGCGAGCTTGAATGTCCGGATCGAACGCAACCGATTTCGGCCCATTCGTATCGACATGCAGCAGCATCTGCTCGCTCGCCGCCGCCGGTTCCACAGCATCAGCGGCGAACATCTCCAGATACAGATGCAGGCGCTTGGCGTCGTGCGCAATGAAACGTACGTCGACGCGAACCTGCGTCCCCTCCTTGATTTCGTGCAGGTAGTTGATGTGCGCCTCGAGCGTGTACAGGGAGCGCTTTCGCGCCTTGCGCGCGGCGTCGTCGAGGCCGATATGGTCGAGCAGCGCATCGGCCGCGAAGCTGAAAATCAGCAGATAGAACGCGTCGCGCAGATGGCCGTTGTAGTCGACCCATTCGGCGCGGACGCTATCGCGGTAGATCGGCAAAGACGCTGCAAGTGAGCGCGGGGGGTGTTTCATGGTCAATCCTCGAAGCGCCGGCCGTCCCGGCGTTCAGGCGCTGGTTGTTTGCCGCATGTGCGTGACGCAGCTCAGTCCTTGCCGGTGACGCGCCCGTTCCATCATCACGACGCGTCGATTCTATCTGCGCACCATTTGTGCTGCTTTACTAGAGGCACACCGCGCGAGACACATCGCGTTACACCCTTACCGCGCGGGACGTTTCATCGACCTTCCGGGGACCCGCATGCCCGCATCCGATCACCTTCGTCAATTCGTTCTGACGCTCGCCTGCCCGAGCGCCGCCGGACAAGTCGCCGCCGTAGTCGGCTTTCTCGACCGCCATCACGGCTATATCGACGAACTCACCGTCTTCGACGACGAGCTCAGCTCGCGCTTCTTCTTACGCTGCGTCTTTCATGCGACGAACGAAAGCGAGGCGCCGCTACGTGTCGACACGCTTCAAAAAGAGTTCGCGCCGATCGCCGCGCACTTCGATATGACGTGGGCGATCCACGACGTCGACGCGCGCCCCAAGGTGCTCATCATGGTGTCCAAGCTCGAGCATTGCCTCGCGGACTTGCTGTTCCGCTGGCGCATGGGCGAACTGAAAATGGATATCGTCGGGATCGCCTCGAATCACACGGACCTCGAACCCATGGCCGCGCAGCATGGATTGCCATTCCATCATCTGCCGATCTCCACCGAAACGAAAGCGCAACAAGAAGGGAAAGTATTCGACTTGTTCGAATCAAGCGGCGCCGAGCTGATGATTCTCGCGCGCTATATGCAGATCTTGTCGGAATCCACAAGCCGCAAGCTGGCGGGCCGCGCGATCAACATCCATCACTCGTTCTTGCCGGGCTTCAAGGGTGCGAAGCCCTATCATCAAGCGCACGCGCGCGGCGTCAAGCTGATCGGCGCTACCGCGCACTTCGTCACCGACGACCTCGACGAAGGGCCGATCATCGAGCAAGCGGTCGAGCGCGTCGATCATTCGTATCGCCCCGAGCGGTTGCTTGCGGTCGGGCGGGACGTCGAATGCGTCACGCTCGCGCGGGCCGTCAAGGCGTATATCGAACGGCGCGTGTTTATCAACGGCGATCGAACTGTCGTGCTTCAATAGGCGCTTTGATTGTGCATAACGTACCGCCCTGCGCCGACACGACCCAGCGGCCCCATATGAGCTGTTGGCGCAGCGCCACGAGTCAGTTACGCGCGATTCGACTTTCGTTCGCCGGTAGGTGCATTCGGCTACGGCAACGGGTGCTTGCTGTCGTCCACCCATCCTTCAGCATCTCCCCAGCGGGCACGTAGCTGTGTCGGCGATTCAGGTGGCCATTTGACGCCCATTTTTATGATGCGATCGCGGATTTCGATTAGTTTTTTATATGTGATTGAATTTGGCGCGGAAGCATTCGCTTCAATGTCGTTTAAAAGCGCACGAGAGAACGACACGCCATTAATGTTGTAGGTATTGGGGCTCGCTCCATGAGCAAGCAGAAAATCAATTTGATCCAGTGCGTTGTTCATTAATGCTTCATACAACGGGGTATTGCGCAATGAGTCCCGTCGGTTGACATCAGCGCCGCGAGCAATCAACAGCTTAAGCGACTCGAAAGTGGCCTCTCTTGTAACAAAGAAAATGATTGGTGTACCTTTTGATGTCGTAGTGTTCGAACTGACCCCCGCATCGAGTAAAGCACGTAAGAATTCATAATGCGAACTGTTCAACACTACGCCAAGTACGTCGCCAAAGTCCGGCACGTCCTGAAGCGGGTCGGCTCCGGCTTTGACGAGCACCGTGATCATTTCCAGTTGCTTGGGATCTCGCGTAAGAGCTTCCTGAACTGCGAAAAACAGTATTGTCATATCCTTGCGGCCGGGTACGTTCAGATCGGTAACCGGCGCAAGCTGTTGCACTTCGGGAAGGTCGCCGTGCTCGATTGCCTGGGCGAGTACAAGTTGTGAACCCGAGAAGAAATCAGAAGCAGGGAATTTTTTCATGGCACATGCGGTAAGGGAAGTCAGTAATAGGCCGATCACGATGAAAGCGGAAAGCAGTCGTTTCATGGCGACACGCCTTGAAGAATTGAAATATCTTCCTGCTTCTGCTTGTCGATACCATCGATTATCTGGCTAATGAAATGCTTGCTGATGGAAGATCCTTTGCCGTCCAACGCATAGGGTGCCCCTACGGCCTCCGGCAACGGTAGCCAGCTTTGCAAGGTCGTCAGGATTTCCCCTTTCACGTGGTACGCATAGATCTCCGAAGGTTGCGAAGTGCCACCATAGCGCTCCACGGTTTTCGGATGCAGGCCCGCGGCATTGAAACTCCAGCACGTCTTACCGCTGACTTTTGACGCCGCTGCGCACAATCCCCCGCCTTGGGAGTGCCCGGCAATATCAATGGGAAGATCATTTTGTTTTAGCTTTTTCCCAACATTTACTGCTCGTTCATAATAGGGAGATTCCATATTCAATCCCTGAGCCGCATTGTTTCTCCAGTCCGCTAAGCTGCTCATTTCGGTTCCCTTGAATGCCACAGTTGGATTCATATCGTTGCCGAAAACGCTTGCGTCCGGCTTGTAGAGTTGGGTCCGGAAATTTGTACCCTTAATTTCAAAATCCTCCTCTTTCAATCCATACCGTTTCAGCACATCCGCATCCCCACTCGCATTCCTCCACCCCTCCGGCACCGGCCTTGCCGGATCATAAACATGGTCCGTCAGCCGCGCCTTCTCCACCGCGACGTTATTGCGCGCCAACCGCTGCGCAGCGGCATTGACCTTGGCGGACGGATGGTCCCGCCCCGCCGCGATCAGCGTCTTGCGTTCCTTCCACCGCTGCGCCTTGGTCAGCGCCGCAACCTTCGGCGCCGCCGCCCGGCCCGCCTGTTCGGGCTCGACGCTGACAGGTCCGCGCAA
>NZ_JAFLRF010000057.1 GCF_017315705.1 Trinickia mobilis
TCACGCCCGAGAGCGCCACCGATTTCTTCGGCTTGAAGCCGGGCGTGCCTGCCGTGCTGTTGTCTGCTTCGCTCATCGTGTTGTCCTCCGGATTCAATGGGATGTCATTTCTTCGCCGCGAAGAGTGCATCGAGCTTATCTTCGTACGCGTAATAGCCGAGATACTTGTAGAGGTCCGCGCGCGTCTGCATCGTTTCGACGGCGGCCTTTTGCGTGCCGTCGCGCTTGACGGTCTCGTAGAAATTGAGCGCCGCCGCGTTCATCGCGCGATACGCGCCGCAACAGTAGAGCGCGATGTCGACGTTCGCGCTCTTCAGTTCTTCCGTCGTGAACAACGGCGTCGAGCCGAATTCGGTCAGATTCGCGAGGATCGGCACCTTGACCGCGGCCTTGAAGCGCCGGTAATCGTCGAGCGTCCCCATCGCTTCGGGGAAGATCATGTCCGCGCCCGCTTCGACATAGGCGACCGCGCGCTCGATCGCCGCGTCGAGTCCTTCGGCCGCCGCCGCATCGGTGCGCGCCATGATGACGAACTGGTCGTCGGTGCGCGCATCGACCGCCGCCTTCACGCGATCGACCATCTCGTCCTTCGGCACCACCTCTTTGCCGGGACGATGGCCGCAGCGCTTTTGCCCGACCTGGTCCTCGAGATGCACGGCCGCGACGCCCGCCTTGATGAATGAGCGGATCGTGCGCGCGATGTTGAACGCGCCGCCCCAGCCGGTGTCGATGTCGACGAGCAGCGGCAGCGGGCAGGCGTCGGTGATCCGGCGCGCGTCGATCAGCACGTCTTCCATCGCGCTGATGCCGAGATCGGGCACGCCGAGCGAGTTCGCGGCCACCCCGCCGCCGGACAGATAGACGGCCTTGAAGCCCGTGGCCTCCGCCATCTTGGCGGCGTATGCGGTGATGGCGCCGACCACCTGCAACGGATGTCCTTCAGCCACCGCGACCCGGAACTTCGCGCCGGCGCTAACTGGGTGTTGGGCTTTGCTCATTTCTCGCTCCCGTTAAATAACGGCATCAGTAACGCAGGAACTGGGCCAACCTCGCGTGAGGTGCTAAGTCACTGATTTGATGTTGAAACGAGTCGCTATCCTGAGGAATTGTGTTTCAAAAATGAATTTTTCGATTTCGATTTCGAAATCTCGAGTGCATAATGAAGAAACTCCGTGATCGCGTTGCAAGCCCGCCCCCGATGAATATTCCCCCGTCTGACCCGAGCCCGCGCCCCCGCCCCCGCATCTGGGCGATGGGCATCAGCCGCCTGCGCGACCTCTTTCTCGGCATCGCGAGCGAGTATGAAGGGCGGGCTGACGTGCGTGTCGTGTCACGCGGCTTTGAGGATGCAGCACATGAGATTGCCGCCGCGGGTGCGGAGCGTCCCGACGTTGTCGTCGCAGGAGGGTCGAACGGCGCGTATCTGAAGACCCGAGTCGCGGTCCCTGTCGTGCTGATCAATCCGACCGGTTTCGACGTGATGCATGCACTTGCACGGGCGCGGCGCGACACGACATCGGTGGCGCTCGTCACGCATGGCGATACCCCCGACGAAATGCGTCGATTCGCTGCGGCATTCAGCCTGGATGTCGTGTTCGCTTCGTATCAGTCCGCGCAGGACGCCGAGACTTGCGTGCTCGATCTGCGCGATCGGGGCATCGGCGCGGTCGTCGGTCCCGGGCTTGTAGCCGACCTCGCCGCCCGGGCGGGTATGAGCGCCGTATTTCTCTATTCGCGTGCGTCAGTGCGTGCCGCGTTCGAGACGGCGCTCGAGGTTGCACAAGCAACCCGCCAGGAAGCGGTGCGCCGCGAGCGACTCGACAACCTCCTGCAACATCTGCGCGACGGCGTCGTCGCGCTCGACGCTCACGGGCGAGTGGAAGCGATCAACCAACGGCTTGCTGCTGTGCTCGGCATCGACGCTGCGAAAGCCGTCGGCCAGCCGCTTCTTGAACTCGCCCCCGAGCTTGCCGGCGTGTTGCCGGACGCAGATGGCGATACGCTCGCCTCCGTCCGCGGCGTGAGCTACGTGGTGCACCGCGGGCCTCTTGCCGGAAGCGGCCCCGCGGCAGGCACGGTGCTGACGTTCCAGGAATCGCGCGCGGTCGAGCGGCTCGATCGCACACTGCGCTCGAGACAGCGCGCACCGCAGTTCACCGCGCGGTATCAACTTGAGGAACTCATTGGGGAATGCGCGTCGATGGAACGCGTTCGAACGTTGGTGCGGCGCTACGCGAAATCGGATGCGACCGTGCTGATTCTCGGCGAAAGTGGAACCGGCAAGGAAATGGTCGCGCAGAGCATGCATCGGCTGAGCGTACGCCGAGACTTTCCGTTCGTCGCGATTAATTGCGGCGCGTTTCCCGAGGCGCTGCTCGAGAGCGAGCTGTTCGGCTACGAGGAGGGCGCATTCACCGGCGCGCGCAAAGGCGGCAAGGCGGGGCTGATCGAAGCGGCGCATCGCGGCACGCTGTTCCTGGACGAGATCGGCGAGATGCCATTACCGCTGCAGAGCCGCCTGTTGCGCGTCCTGCAGGAACGCGAAGTGGTGCGGCTCGGTGCGACGGAGCCGACACGTGTGGACATTCGCGTGGTCGCCGCGACACACCGCGCTCTGAGCGATGGAATCGAAGCGGGCATGTTCCGTGCGGACTTGTATTACCGGTTGAACATCCTGAACATCGCGCTGCCTGCGTTGCGCGACCGTTCCACCGATCTGCTGCCGCTCGCCGCCGAACTGCTGTGGCAGGCAGCGTGCCGCGATCCGCGTCTAGCGGAGCAGATTCCTGATCGCGACGCGGCCGAGCGCCTACTCGTGAGCGTCGACGACGCGTTACGGCGCCATACGTGGCCAGGCAATGTGCGCGAACTGCAAAACGTGATTGAACGGATCGCGGTCGAGCTGGCCGATAGAGAAGTCGTCCGTGACGTGCCACGCAAAGACCGTCGATTGGTAGCGGCGCGGGCGCTCACGGACGACGAATTGCAAGCGATCGCGCCGGAAATCTTCGACGCGTCTTCGCGTGGCGATGACACGCCGATGACTTTGCGCGAACGCAGCCGCCACGTCGAGGCAGACGAAATCCGGGCGGTACTCGCCGCATGCAATGGCGATCGCGACGCTACGTGTCGGAAGCTCGGCATCAGCAAGACAACGTTGTGGCGAAGACTGAATACATCAGCGGCGTGATCGGAGCGAAGACAACGGCGCCTGGCTGTGTCGCGACAAGGGCGATGGGTCCGGGCTGTTGGGATGGCTGCGCTGGCTTAACTGCGACGCAGTGCCTGCGGGCGGCCGATGGCCAGAAAATGCACGAACGCGATGACCGGGAACACGGTGGCAGTGCTCGCTACCAGCGTCCAGCCGCCATGCTCGTACAAGACACTGGCGATCGCGGAGCCGATTGCGCCGCCGACGAAAATGCTTGTCATGTAGAGGGCGTTAAGACGGTTGCGACTTGCCGCGTGTAGGGCATAAATTTCGCGCTGCCCGACGACCATGTTCATCTGCACGGCGAAGTCGAGCACGATACCGGTGACAACGAGCCCGTAGACGCCCCAGGCAGGGTGCACAAGTGCGGGTGCAAAGGACAGGGCGCCAGCTATGAGCGCGATAAAGGTTGCTTGCGTCGAATGGCCCGCGTCAGCGAGGCGGCCTGCCACCGGCGCGGACGTGGCGCCGATCGCGCCAACCAGGGCAAAGAGCCCGATAGCGGATTGCGACAATCCATAGTGGCGTGTCAGTTCAATCGGCACTGCCGTCCAGAACAGGCTGAACGACGCGAATATCAACGCCTGATAGACCGAGCGGTGACGCAGCGCCGGCGTCGTACGGACGAGATGCAGCAACGAGCCGATGAGTTCGAAGTACGTGGCGCGATGACTGGGCTGATGCTCCGGAATCGTCAGCGCGAGGACGGCGGTGACGAGGGTCATTAGTCCAGCGGCGGCTGTGAATACGAAGCGCCAGCCAAAGTAACCGGCCACCACGCTCGAGAGCGGCCGTGACAGCAGAATACCGAGCAGGAGTCCACCCATGATCGTGCCGACCACACGTCCGCGAGAGTGGTCTGGCGCGAGATGCGCAGCGAGGGGAATCAGGATCTGGACTGCGACCGAGCTGAAACCAATCAGCAACGACATGGCGAGGAACCAGCCCGACGAGTGCATGACGGATGCCCCCGCAAGACTTGCGATCGACACGATGGCAGTGGCGATCATCAGCTTGCGGTTCTCGAGCAGATCGCCGAGCGGCACAATGAAGAACAGGCCCAGCGCATAGCCGATCTGCGTGAGCGAAACGATGAGGCTCGCGGTTCCGGCGGACATGCGCAGTGCCGGCGCAATCAACTCGGTGATGGGTTGTGCGTAATAGAGGTTGGCGGCGATCGCTCCGCAACTGAAGGCAAACAGGGCGATTAGCCCCTGTGTGAGCTGGGCCGAGTGCGGGCGTCCGGTGAGCGGGCGCGAGAGAGTAGACATGTTGGTTCCTTGAGCAATGAGATCACTTCAGACCTGAAGGTCTGGTCCAGTGTGCGGGACCTAGGCAAGACCATTTCCGTGACCCCGACTCCGGCGACGCGAGGTGTTGTCATCCGGCGTCGACTGTCGAAAGCTTAAGCATTCACCGCGTCGCGCAGAATATGGCCGCTGTGCAATCGTCCGTTGCACGCGGCGCAACGCCAGCCGGAACAGGTTGTAGCGAAGCGAAACGCGCTGCACGAAGCTGTCCAATCCATAGTCAGGGTAGGGTAGCGGCCGACGACGACACCCGGCGGTCACTCCTGCACGCCGATGAGCGATGTGATCAGATCGATAAATGCGTTGACTCGCTTCGATCCGCGCTGATTGGGCAGGTAAAGCGCGCTGACGACCGAGCGGGTGTCGTTGGGGTTGATATCGTAGCTTTCAAAAAGCTTCATCAGTTTGCCCGACTGGATGTCCGCATCGACCAGCCAGTCGGGTAACAGCGCAATGCCGGCGCCGTCCAGTACAGCTTCGCGCAGCACTTCGGTACTGTTGGACTTCATGCGCCCGGAAACGGCCACCTGCGTCGTGTCATCGAGGCGGGAAAATTTCCAGACCTGCTGCTCGTCGCCGTAGGAAAACCGCAGGCAATGGTGAGTCGCGAGTTCTCCCGGCAATGTCGGCGTTCCGTGAGCTGACAGATAGCCATGGCTGGCTACGACATAACGGCGAAACGCTCCCAGCCGCCTGGACACGACGTCCGCCGTGGGCGCCGCTTCTCCGAGCCGTATCGCGACGTCGATCCTTTCTGCGACGAGATCGACCATGTCGTCGCTCAGTCTCATATCCAGGTCCAGCTTCGGATAGCGCGAGAGGAAAGCCGCGATGTGCGGTGCGATTCGACGCGATCCGTAGGAGACCGGCACGGAGACGCGCAGCGGTCCGGATGGCTCGTCGCCGCGGTCGGCCACCAGCGAATCGGCGTCGGCCAGGTCGTCGAGCAGCTTCTTTGCCCGGAGGTAATAGACGGCGCCCGCATCGGACAGCGTCACCTGGCGGGTTGTCCGGTTCAGCAGGACGGTGCCCAAGGATCCTTCGAGCGCGTCCACAGATCGGACCACCGATGAGGCCGCCAGATCGAGGCGCCGCGCCGCGCTGGAAAATCCGCCGGCTTCAGCCACTTCCACGAACGCCCGGAGTGCGGAGAGTTTGTCCATGTCGTTGCCTTCTTCGCGATGAAGCTCTGCTTCCCGTCCGCATTCTACCCATGCGTGTCAGGAATGAACGTTATGCCGCAGGGCTGCCTTCTGCGGCGTCGGCGCCTCGCGTAGCATCTGCGCATCATCAATTTCACTCAGTGGAGCAGACGATGAGCGCCTTCAACTCGTACACCATCGAAACGGCCCCGGCCGCCTCAAAACCCGGCTTGGAAGACGCAAAAAAGACTTTCGGCTTCGTGCCGAACCTGCAGTCCCACATGGCCGAGTCTCCGGAGCTGCTTGCGGGCTACTCGGCATTGTGGGATCTCTTTTCGAAAAGCACGCTGACGCCGCACGAACAGCAGGTCGTCTATCTGACCTCGAACTTTGAGAACAACTGCCATTACTGCATGGCCGGCCATTCTGCTCTCGCGAAGATGATCAAGATGGACGCCGGCGTCATCGCGGCGCTGCGCGATGGCAAGCCTTTGCCTGACGCGAAGCTTGAAGCGCTGCACCGTTTCGCGACGATCGTCGTTCGCGAACGCGGGTTCGCGTCGGACGCCGATGTCGACGCGTTCCTCGCCGCCGGATATACGCGGCAAAACGTGCTCGAAGTTATCCTCGGCGTGGCAACGAAGGTCATGAGCAACTACACGAATCACATCGTTCATACCCAATACGACCCGTTCATGAAGGGGAACGAATGGACGAAGCCGGTCGGTGCAAGCGCGGCGGCTTGATCTGCATGAACAAAAAAAGCCGGGAGCGTGAGAGATCCGGCACGGATGTCACAATCGGAGGAAACGATGAAGATCAGCGCGATGAATACGAGCTTTGGCGCGCGGGTCGAAGAGGTCGATCTGGCTTCGTTGACGCAACGGGATACAGATCACTTGCGCACGGCACTTCTCGAGCATGGCTTGCTGGCCATCCGGAATCAGAAGCTCTCGCCCGCCGATCAGGTCGGGATGTCAGAGGTCTTTGGAGCGCTTGAGACGTTCCCCCCCGGCGAAGGCCAGTTGGCTGATTTTCCTCAAATTTTCCGCGTGGCTAGTCGTCCCTCCGACGGCCACACAAACGTGGGCCGCTACTGGCATTCCGACGGCTCGTTCCGTGCACAGGCGACGCCTATCTCGATCTGGTATCTGGTTGCACGACCGACCGATGGCGGCGAAACGCTGTTTACCGATCTGCGGGAAGCGTACAGGACCTTTCCGGACGACCGAAAGGCCTCGATCGAAGGCCTCATTACTCTCCATAGAAACGGAGTGGAACACCCGCTCGTCATCCGCCATCCCGCCACCCGCGACCCGTCGCTGTACTTCAATGTCGGCCTGACTCACGGCATCGTTGGCTACACGGACGAAGAGTTCATCGCCTTGCGGCACGACCTGAACGAGCACCTTTCTCGCGCAGGTGCTTCTTACGTGCATCACTGGCTCGAAGGCGATGTCGTCATCGCCGACAACTTTAGGGTTGCCCATCGCGCTACGCCGATCTCCATGGATCAGCATCGTATCCTCGATCGAACGACGATACGGGCAGACGGGGTGTACTGGAGAGATGGCTACTCGCGTGCCGACGCGTCAGAGCGGTGATGGAACGGAAGAAGAAGACGATCGATGTGGTCGACGAGGCAGAGGCTCCAGTGCCTCCTGGATAGGCGGCGCAATATAGCTGCTGCGTGGCTCCGCCGCCGCTCCCGACGCATTCGCATGCCCGAGCGTTTCCTGCACGAAGTTGAGAAAAGCACGTGTCTTTGCACTTGCCATCCGGCCAGCGGGAATGACTGCCCATAGTTCACACGGCGGGAGGTGCCAGTCCGTCAGTACGGTCATGACCCGACCGCTCTTCAATTCGGGGGAAAACCTCCACTCGGGCGCGATCGCTATACCCACATCAGCAAGAACTGCCTCGCGTACCCCTTCAAACGCACTCAACGACAGCCTGCCATTAAGGGAAACTGATAACTCAGTGTCGTTTCGTCGAAACGTCCACACACGCCCACCACCTTGCTGGCTATAGTTGATGAAGTGATGTTGGGTGAGTTCGCATGGCGTACAGGGGTTGCCGGCGCGCTCGAAATAGGCGGAGGAACCGACGACATACCGCGGTGCCTCTCCGAGCTTGCGTGCCGGCATATTTGAAATGCCGAGCGTTTCGGTCCGCAACCCGACGTCAATGCCTTCCTCGAGCAGGTCGACATTTCGATCGTCCAGAACGATATCAAGTGAAAGATTCGGGTACTTGTCGAGAAACCGCTCGAGCGCGGGCATGAGGTGCAATCGTGTAAACGTAACGTCTGCGCTTACGCGTACTCGCCCCGATAGGTGTGTGCTAGCTGCTCGCGCCACATGCTCCGCTTGCTCGACTTCCAGAATCACGCGCTTCGCCTGTTGGAAAAATGCTTCACCCGCGTCAGTGGGGGTCAAGCGGCGCGTCGATCGAAGCAGTAGCCGGACCGCGAAGCGTTCTTCCAATGTAGAGATTGCTTTCGATACAGTGGGCTGCCCCACGCCGAGCGAACGTGCAGCGAGGGAGAAGGAACCGGTTTCGATTACGCGCACGAAGGTTCCCAGTGCAGTCAATTGATCCACTATCTTTTCTCCTTCAGCGAGCAAACAGCGGGTGCAGAAGGGTATTGGCCGCCGGGACCAGCATGCGAGGGCATCGCTGCGATGTCCCCGGAGACGATCAATTGATCTATTTCGCCTTACGCACGGGCTGTGGAGCTGACCAGTCGCGGTCCATCATCAGGTCCGATAGTCCCGGTAGTCCCGGTAGTCCTGCAAAGAGGATATAAGCCGCGCATTGTGACGGCAACCATACATACGTATCGTGTCCATATAGCATCGTGTAATCAGTGAGCGGATGTGGCAGATGGCGGCCTGTCCTGAGAAAGATGGTCAGCTCGGTCCGAGTGGACCGAGCTGACCGGATATCGTCGGACCGATGGGATCGGCGCGCCAACCGGAGAGCGAGTGAATCTGGCGCAAAGCAGTGTTCCAAAGTACAGAGAGACGATACAAACGTATGTTGTTACCTCGCGATCCCGACGCTAACATCGAGTCATATGGAAATTGACGAGTTTTCTTCGGTGACCGTATCGAGCGGGCTGGTTCCGTGGGCCCGGTTATCCCGGCACTCGGCGCCGCGACGGCGAGTTGTACGCTCTTGCTGACAACGCATGTTGTGCTGGACACGTCCGGTATCACGTTGACGAGCGCAAATGGATTCCCAATCGCTTCAAGTTTGCTAGAGCAGTTCTGTTGAACAACGTGGCCTTGCTCGCGCCTTGAGTCGCACTTCCGATTGCATCTTTCAAGAGCCTTTGAGGCGCGCCTGCGGTCTACCCGAGCGCGAGTAACTGTCAAGGATCGAGTCAACGGAGTCAGTAATGAAAAAGCGGACAAGCATTTCGGCTTCCGTCGGTATTCGCGCGTCGGTAAGGATGCGAGGCGGTGGCGTCGCGTCAAATGACCTGCACAAAACGCCATTAACGGCGAGCGAGCCGGCTCTACGTTGGCGTCACATCACTATGGTGCTCGATGCGTGCAGCGGCGAAAACGCTATCGTAAATGATGCCCTGCTTCGAGCGCGAAACGGATGTCGGGGATACGCTCCTAAGGACTACTCCGGTCGCAACGCGAAGATTGAAATTATCGATCGTCCGACGCAGTCGACAATAGTGCTCTCATGGCGTGATCCGACCGGTTGCAGATACGGTTATCAGACGTGGCGCAAGGCGATAGCAAAACGACCCGGGATGTGCGCGATGAGCGGGGCGTCGATACGTCGGGGAGATATGATTTTTCGGCCTGGGATGAACGGCGGGAGACCCGCGAATGCCTCCGCCATGATCCTCGCAATCCATATCGATTCGCTTGGAATCGGGGCGTGTGCCGACGACGAGCAGCACTTTTTACAGGGATAACCCGATTTCATCTTGTGAATTAATGAGGACTACGACAGCCTGCATCCTACCCGCTCAGCCCGAAACTGCAACCGTTTCGACCACGCTATTTGCACCAGAACCACGGCAAAGCCATGAAAGGCAACTCGATCCTTCGGAACATCCGCTATCTGCTTTTACTCGCCGAGCATCGCAACTTTACGCGAGCTGCGGACGCGCTCCACGTGTCTCAATCAGCGTTGTCTCAAAAGATAAAACAACTCGAAGATGATCTGGGTGTGCAACTGTTCGACCGCAGCGGAAGGGTGGTGCGTCTCACTGATTTTGGAACAACGTACCTTAGGTATGCCCGCCGCGCATTCCGGGACCTGGAGATGGCGCAGCGTGCGCTGCAGGACGTGCAGGATTTGTCGCAAGGAGAGTTGCGAGTGGCGTTCACGCCAACTTTTACCGAATACCTTGTTGCGCCCGTTATCGAGCACTTTCACTCGATGTATCCCGGTATCGTCATCGAGCTGTTGGAGATGTCCCTCGATGAAGCTGAAAATGAGCTCACAGACGATCAAGTGGATCTTGCGTTCGGATTTATCGACGTCCAGTCAGACGAAATCGAAGTGGAGCCGCTGTTCCCGGAGCGTCTGATGCTTGCGGTCGGAGATGCTCATCCGCTGATGGCCCAGGGAACACCAGTGACTCCGCAACAGCTCGCCGAGACACCGCTCGCCCTGCTCACAAAAGGCTTCATCTCACGATATTACGTGGACAGCTATTTCGAGATTTATAAAATTAATCCCACCGTTGTGCTGCGGGCGAATTCAATCAGCGCAGTTCTCAAGATTGTGAGCAGAGGGCAGATCGCGACAATTTTGCCGAACACTATAGAGTTCGAACACCGAAACATCCGCCATCTCGCATTGAATCCGCCATTTCCGTTGCGCACGGTCGCGCTGCTCAGGCGCAAGCGCGCTTATCGAAGTCTTGCATCGACTGCGTTCGAGTCGGCCATCAAGGGTATGCTAACCAACGGAAGCCTTTCTTCACTGCGTACCTTCACGGAGGATTGGTGCGCGGGACAGCTCGAAGATATGCCGCAACCATCCAATTGACATGAGCTGGACTTGGTGTATTTCAGCAAGCCGCAAAAGCGCCCATTCGCCGCGCCGAAGCAGATGCACCTCGACCGGCCGGCGGTCTTTTTCGCTGACTTTTCGGCTGACCGGTTCCGATGCTTCGCAGCGCGACACCAACGCTACGACACTATGATGCTGCGCACAGAGTCGCTCCGCGAGCTCACCGCTTTTTCGGGGGGATTACCGACCGTTCTCCGATAAATGCTCCTGCCTAGCCAGGACACGAACGTGGATTCGATATGTGCGTTCGCACCAACGAAGATCCAAGTGTGGAGTCCATTCGACACGATTATTCCCTCGCAGAGGTTATACGCACGTATAGTCACAAAAGGTTTTCCAGTAGATATTCTTCAAGATGCAGCGCAGACGAGCGCACACTCGCCACTAGTCCATTGAAGGGAAAAATTGGGGGCGCTAACGTGCAGACTATGAGCGTTGTGTCGATTGTGGACGATGACGAAGACGTTCGGCTTGCGCTGGAAAGCTTCGTCGAATCTATGGGGTGGCGAGCTCGCTTATATGAGTCCGCTGAACAGTTCCTCGATTCCGGAGGCGCAGAAGATACCGCTTGCCTCATCTGTGACGTGCGCATGCCGGGATTGACCGGCATCGAAATGCACGAGCGTCTCGTTGCCCGAGGTATCGCACCACCGACGATTTTTATCACCGCATACCCAACTGCAGCTCTACAGTCAAAAGTGGCGAGCAACGGTGGGCTTGTGTTGCTGGGGAAACCATTCTCGATCGCGGTCGTGGGGCACTGGCTTTCGGTCGCGCTCGGCAGCCCGTAGACGGCGCGGCGTGCGCCTGGCTAGCGTGTTTGAAACTGAGGCGACTTGATGCGGAGCGCGTCTGCCTTCCGGACGAGATCTGCGACGGACGTTGAACACATTTTCCTCATCATTTGTCCGCGGTGCACCTTCACGGTGATTTCGCTGAGCCCCATCTCTGCGGCGATCTGCTTATTCATCAGTCCGGCCACCACAAATCCCATAACCTCGTGCTCTCGTTGAGTCAGGGAATCGTAGGCCGCCCGCAGCGACGCGAGGGATTCCTCGGCTGCCAGTCGTTCCTTGTCGCGTGTGAGTGCGTGAACGATCGCTTCCAGCATCTCCTGGTCGCGAAACGGCTTGGGAAAGAAGTCCGCTGCACCGGCCTTCATCGCCTTCACTGACATTTCTATGTCGCCATATCCGGTCATGAACAGGATCGGCATGTGCATGCCGCTCTTCGCCACTTCCTGCTGGAACGCCAGACCACTCTCGCCGCGCAGCCTGACGTCGAGAATCAGGCAACTAGCCACATTACTGCGCTTGGGAAATGCAAGAAATTCCTTTGGTGACGCGAATGTTTCCGCACGAATGCCGACGGTGCATAGTAGGTCTTTGAGTGCTTCCTGCATCGATTCGTCGTCGTCGATGATGTACACGATCGAAGTCTCACTCGCGTCGCCCGCAGTTGTCGAAAGTGATCGAGGAAGCATTTCAGTACCTCTTTGACCGTTAGAGCATTGCCGTTAGGCTGCTATGAAAGCATTGCATCGCCGGAGCTCTGCTCGCCGCGAGCAGATTCCTTTGTCTCGTCGACTGCAGATAATTATAGGTTGTCTCAGGGCGACGAAGGGCGGGTCGACGTTCGCCCAAATGGCGTGGACTTCCCTTGGTCGGAGTAGGGCAATATGATATGAAGGGACGTTGAGAGGGCATCCTGTCTTAGGGGGCGGATCGCGCTGGAATCAGGCATCTTAGACCAGGTCCCTGTGGCGGTATGATGGACGAAGCATATACTCGTTCACCGCATTTGCACATGTTGCTGTAAGCGGACGGCAGCCATCTGCAATTACTTTTGGAGTGCACCTCGCCAAAGTCAGGTAGACGACCACGGGCGTCCGCTTTTAAGTCGAATGGTAGCGGTGGCCCAACGGCAGGGCGCGTCGGGTCAACCCACATAGGACGATGCCGATGGGTAACAGTCTCCAGGTCTTGTCGGACGATGGCGAGCGCGTCCTCTATCGAGAGCGTCGCCGGGGCGATGAGTGCGGCAGCACCGTACTGGTAGCTAGGGCCGCCGCCGAACATCCCGCCCCCGCCAGCGAGGATCGTCTCGCGCACGAATTCAGGCTGAAGGATGAACTCGGCGGCGCGTGGGCAGTGCGGCCGCTAGAACTGGTCCGTGAAGGCGGCCACATGATGCTCGTGCTCGAGGACCCCGGCGGCGAGCCGCTTGACCGCTATCTCGGCCGGCCGATGGAGGTGCGTACATTTCTGCATTTGGCCATCGGATTATCTTTCGCCCTTGATCGACTGCACGAACGCGGCTTCATTCACAAGGACATCAAGCCGGCCAATGTGCTGGTAAACCCCGCGACCGATGAGGTCTGGCTAACCGGTTTCGGCATCGCGTCGCGTCTTCCGCGGGAACGCCAGGTGCCTCAGCCTCCGGCGTTCATAGCGGGCACGTTGGCCTACATGGCCCCCGAACAGACCGGGCGCATGAACCGCTCGGTCGATTCGCGGAGCGATCTTTATTCGCTCGGGGTCACGTTTTACGAAATGCTTACGGGGAAACTCCCCTTTACGGCCGCCGATCCCATGGAGTGGGTGCATTGCCATATCGCGCGGCAGCCTGTTTCGCCCAGCGAGATGATCGCTCACGTACCCGAGCCACTCTCGGCGATCGTCATGAAGCTGCTCGCCAAGACCGCCGAGGCGCGCTACCAGACTGCCGCCGGCGTCGAGGCTGACCTTCGCAAATGCCTCACGGCATGGGAGTCGTCAGGCCGGATCGACCCATTCTCCCTCGGCACCCAGGGAGTGTCTGACCGCCTGATGATCCCGGAGCGTTTGTATGGGCGGCAGTGCGAGATCGAAATGCTGCTCACTGCATTCGACCGGGTCGTGACCCATGGCACAGTCGAACTCGTGCTCGTGTCCGGCTACTCCGGCATCGGCAAATCCTCAGTGGTAAGCGAGCTCCACAGGGTCCTCACCCCGTCGCACGGCTTGTTCGCATCGGGCAAATTCGAACAGTACAAGCGCGACATTCCCTATGCCATCCTGACCCAAGCGTTTCAGAGCCTTGTGCGACCGCTTCTGAATCTGGGAGAGAGCGAACTTGGCCAATGGCGAAACGCGTTGCGCGAGGCACTTGGCCCTAACGGTCAACTTATCGTCAATCTGGTTCATGACCTGGAACTCGTCATAGGACCGCAGCCGCCGGTCCCGGACCTACCGCCGCAGGACACACAAAACCGCTTCCAGCTGGTTTTTCGGCGCTTCGTCGGCGTCTTCGCGCGGCGGGAGCACCCTCTTGTCCTGTTTCTTGACGACTTGCAATGGCTGGATAAAGCGTCGCTTGACCTCCTCGAGCACGTGATTACGCATCCTGATGTGACGCATCTGCTGCTGGTCGTCGCTTATCGCGACAACGAGGTCAATCCCGCACAGCCGCTCATGCAAACCATACATGCGATCCGGGAGACCGGTGTGCGAGTCAACGACATCGTGCTGGCCCCTCTCGTGCTCGACGATGTCTGCCAGCTCGTCGCCGACACACTCCGCTGTGAACCTATGGACTGCAGACTATTGACGGAATTAGTTCAAGATAAGACGGGTGGCAATCCGTTCTTCGTCAATCAGTTTCTTATCACGTTGGCGGAGGAGGGATTGCTCGTATACGACGCAGTTCGGCAAGCGTGGCTATGGGACATGGAAAAGATACGCGCCAAGAGCTACACCGACAACGTCGTAGCTCTCATGATCGGTAAGCTAAAGCGGATATCCGCCACCACACAGAAGGCCCTGATACGGCTCGCTTGCCTGGGGAACTTCGCATCGGTTGCGACGTTGCTTCGGGTTCAAGAGGCGCCGGAGGAGACCATCCATGAGGCACTTTGGGAAGCGGTTCGCGCTGGCCTCATCATTTACCAGGACGGCGCTTACAAATTTCTTCACGACCGTATCCATCAGTCAGCTTATTCACTGATAGCGGAAGAGCGCCTTCCAGAACTCCACCTCAGGATAGGGCGCGCGCTGCTGGCGAACATTACGATCGGGGAGCTTGACGACCATCTATTCGAAGTCGCTAACCAGCTCAATCGTGGCGCCGCATCGTTGACCGACGGCAACGAGAAATTCCAAGTGGCCACGATCAACCTGCGTGCCGGGCGAAAGGCCAAGGGGTCGGCGGCTTATGCGTCCGCGAGCGCTTATCTCGCGGCCGGCATGGCTCTGCTCGGTGAGAACGGCTGGGCCGGCCATCATAAGCTGATGTTCAGCCTCTGGCTCGAAAGCGCCGAGTGCGAGTTTTTGACCGGTAACCTCGGCAAAGCCGAGCAGCTGATTGGGGAGTTGCTGCAGCACGGGGAGTCGAAGATCGACCTGGCAGCTGTCTATCACCTGAAGGTTGAATTGCATGTCGTCAAGGGGGAATACCCGCAAGGCGTCGACAGCGCACTCACGTGCCTGGGTCTCTTCGGCATCCACATCCCGGCGCACCCGAGCGCAGCGCAACTCCAGTCCGAATACGACACGGTCTGGCGCAATCTCGATGGCCGGCCGATCGAGAGCTTTATCGACCTGCCGCTGATGGTCGACGACGAATTGCAGGCTGCCATAGAAATACTCGCGGCGCTGCATACCTCCGCCTTGTTCACTGACGCTAACCTGTATTGCTTGCTGCAGTGCCGCTTGGTGAATCTCAGCATGGTATACGGGATGAGCGGCGCGTGCGCGCGTGGCTATGCTGCCCTCGGGCATCTCTTAGGGATGGCTTTTCACCGTTACGAAGACGGATATCGGTTCGTCAAGCTCTCGTGCGATCTGATCGAAAAACACGGGTATATCGCCTATAAAGCAAAGGCCTACTACCTGATGGCAGCCTGCGTTTTCTGGACGCGACCCATCTCGGATGTGCTGGAATTTCACCGCGAGTCTTTTCGCATCGCAAACGAGACGGGGGACCCGGCTTACGCTTGCTACAGCTTATATTTGTCCTTCATGGACCTTCTCTTGCGGAACGATCCGCTAGACGCGGTATGGCGTGAGTCGGAGAGGGGTTTGGCCTTCGTGACGAAATCGGGATTTCGCGACATCGCGGACATTATTGTGATTCAGCGGCGCTTCATCGCCACTATGCAAGGCCGGACAGCGGCGTTTTCCACGTTTAGCGGCGGGGAATTCGACGAAGCGGTTTTCGAGTCGCAGCTGACCGCGGACCGGATGCCTTTGCTGATCTGCTGGTACTGGATTATCAAACTGAAGGCGCGATTCCTGTCGGGGAACTACGCCGAAGCTCTGGCAGCCGCCAACAATGCCAAGTCGTTCCTTGGGGCAGGCGCCAATCAAATCCAGATGCTCGAGTATTGTTACTATGCCGCACTGACGATGGCGGCTTTGTACCAAAAGGCATCCGCCGAAAATCAGACGCTGTGGCGCGACATGTTGGCAAGGCACCAGGGAGATCTGCTCGAGTGGGCCAAAAATAATGCACCGACCTTTGGCGACAAGTACGCACTGGTGTCGGCCGAGATCGCCCGCATCGCAGGACGGGATGTCGAAGCCATGCGGCTATTTGAACAGGCCATTCAATCGGCTAACGACAACGGCTTCGTCCAGAACGAGGGCATGGCCCACGAGCTTGCCGCACGCTTCTATCTTGACCGCGGATCTACGACCGCAGGCCTCGCACATCTTAAAGAAGCACGCCACTGTTATGCCCGCTGGGGGGCCGCAGGTAAGATCCGCCAGATCGAACAGTTTCACGGAAATCTGAGCGACGAGCCAAGGCCGACACTTTTCACAACGGTCTTTGACGCCGCAGTCACACAACTCGATGTCGCCAGTGTGATCAAGGCATCGCAGGCCGTCTCTGGAGAAATCGAACACGGCAGACTTATCAAAACGCTCATGAGCATCGCGATCGAACATGCGGGTGCTGAGCGCGGGCTGCTTATTCTCATGCGGGGAGAAACGCTACGGATCGAAGCAAAGGCGCAATTTGACCAGAGGGCGGTTAAGGTCGAACTTCGGCAAGAAACGGCGATATCGGCCTCACTGCCCGACTCCATTCTCCAAAGCGTGATCCGAACGCAGCAGAGCGTGATCCTGGACGACGCCTCGGCACCGAATCCGTTTTCGGCAGATCAGTACCTTCATCAGGAGCACGCGCGCTCGGTGCTCTGTCTGCCACTGATGAAGCAGTCCAGGCTCGTCGGGCTGCTTTATCTCGAGAACAATCTGACACCGCACGTGTTCACACCCGCTCGGACTGCGGTGTTAGAGATCCTGGCGTCACAAGCGGCTATCTCCCTGGAGAACGCACGGCTCTACAACGACCTTCTGGAACGCGAAACGAAGATCCGGCGTCTCGTCGACGCCAACATTATTGGCATCTTCATCTGGGACACCGAAGGGCGGATCATCGATGCCAATGAAGCCTTCCTGCGCCTCTTGGGATACGACCGCAAGGATCTCATCTCGGGCCGCCCTCGCTGGCGGGAACTGACGCCGGCCGAATGGCGCGATGCCGACGACCGCAGAGAGGCGGAGCTGAAAGCGACCGGGATCGCTAGCCCCTATGAGAAAGAGTACTTTCAGAAAAACGGCAACCGGGTTCCCGTGCTAGTGGGTGCTGCGAGCTTCGAGGAGGGGCGGGACGAAGGCGTCGGCTTTGTGGTCGACCTCACCGATCGCAAGAGGGCCGATAGAGCAGCGCGAGAGAGCGAGCGGCGGTACCACGAGATAGAGATCGAATTGGCACATGCGAACCGTGTCGCGACGATGGGGCAACTGTCGGCCTCGATTGCCCACGAGGTCAACCAACCGATCGCGGCGGCCATCACCAACGCCGACGCTGCATTGCGCTGGATGAACGCTCAGCCGCCGAATATGGAAAAGGTCCGGCAGGCACTCGCTCGCATCGTCGCGAATGGTAAGCGAGCTGGCGATGTCATCACCCGGGTTCGTGCGCTTGTCACGAAGACGCCTCCCAGGAAAGATTCCGTTGAGATCAACGATTCGATCATTGAGGTCATTGCCCTGACTCATGGCGAAGCGATAAAGAACCACGTCTCGGTGCGGACGCAACTCATGGAAGCTTTACCACTTGTTGAAGGAGATCGCGTTCAATTGCAGCAGGTGATCCTGAACTTGATTATCAACGCCGTCGAAGCAATGGGCGACATCGACGAAGGACCGCGAGAGCTGTTTATCAGCACTGCTATCGTGCCGGAGGGCGTATTGGTCGAAGTACGGGATTCGGGTCCCGGTCTCACCCCGACGAGCATTGAGCATGTTTTCGACGCCTTCTACACGACCAAATCCAGCGGACTGGGGATGGGGCTATCGATTTGTCGGTCAATCATCGAAGCGCATGGAGGAAAAATATGGGTAACCTCCGGA
This sequence comes from Trinickia mobilis, assembly GCF_017315705.1. Classification (GTDB taxonomy): domain Bacteria; phylum Pseudomonadota; class Gammaproteobacteria; order Burkholderiales; family Burkholderiaceae; genus Trinickia_A; species Trinickia_A mobilis. The sequence goes on from NZ_JAFLRF010000057.1 coordinate 18,113, forward strand.
GCGCCTCGGGGTGCCACCTTCCACTTCACCTTGTGTACGCACATCGGCAGCACGTCGTGAGTCGGGGTGTGCCGTCGGGTTCAAGCTCGCTCATCTGTCTACCACCAGCCGATGATTGTGGTGCCGCACCGGATGCCGTACCACCTTGTCGAGCTTGATATCCGCCCCGATGCGCGCGAGCAGAAGGTTCATCTTGCGCTTTACTGTTTCCGGCGCGCGCTGGTAATAGAATAACGGCCTCTGGAACATGTATTGAATGCACGTCCACACATTGCGCTTACCGGGTGCCTTGCCGATTGTGAAATCCTGAGTGCCGAGGAGCCGGGGAATCGGGCTCGAGTAATTCGCATCGATCCAGTCCGCCACGCGGTCGATCGTGTCACAGGCGACCGGAACGTATTCTGCGAACAGATGCCGCAGTAGCGGCATCAGTGTTTCCGGGACCTCGTCCTCGCTGAAATATTCACCGGGCCCCTTGGCGGGCGAATTCATGCGCAACACCCAACGCACGACGTTGGGGAAATCCCGCCGCAACAGCGCGGAGGAATAGAGATCGCGATACAAGTGGGCATATAGCGGCCCCATGAAGGCGAAATCCGCGGTCGACGGCCGCGAACCGAAGAGATAGTCATGGTCTTCGAAGTGTGCCTCGAGCCAGCCGAGAAGATTCTCCGTCCATCGCTCTATTTCGGGCGCCGTCTCCGGACTTATGCCCAGGGACGGCAAGCGATCACGGGCCCAGGCACAATTCTGCTCGCCGACGATCAATTGCTGGCTGGCCTGGGCCATCGGCTCGTACATGCGGCCGAATTCGGCCTTCAAATATTCATAGTTCGTCTCGGGAAACGCCCATCGGTAGTACATAGCCGGAATGCGCACCCAATCATGAGCGTAAGCCTCCACCAGAAGATTAGCGAAGTGCAGAATCGGCGTGGACGGATAGACGGAAACGAGCGGGAAACGTGTCTCCATCTCGTCGATAACGTCGGTCGAGTCTTGAAGCATATTGCCTTCCGGCATCCGCAGGACGGGCATCATTCGATAGCCGATCCGCGGGACGAGAAAGTTGTCGTAAACAGCATTGGACGCAACGACTTCCTGAAATGGGATGCCCTTGAAGATGAGGTACGACCTCACCTTAGCCGTATAGTTGGAAATCTGGGCGCCGTAGAGCGTATAGATGTCGTGCACGGTCACTTCCTCGTGATTTACTGGATCTGACTTCCAATGTCTTAGTCTTGTCGCAGCGGCTGTCCAAAAGCGCGTATCGGCCGCATTCTTCTCGAAGATTAACCGGGGGTCACGAAGCCCGCTATGTACCGGGAGGAATAACAATCATTGCGCGACGGAATGAGGTTTGATTCGAAAGCCTGCTTGGCGACAAGGAAGAGATCCTCCTGCGGGTATTCGAGCGCTGCGCCGATAGCTGCGATGCCGATGCACGCACGGTGCTCAGTTAACGCGATAGTCCATGAAATATTTTCGGGCAGATCGCCGCGGAATATTAAGCGCTTCACCTTCGCATGTCGTGCTAACAAAAGGCGCTGGTTGTGCATCTTTGTCATAGGTGTAAAATATCGGCGGAATTCATGTACGGTGGGAGAGACTCATGGCAGGTGTCCGACAATTCGATGAAGACAGCGCGTTCGAGCAGGCCCTGGAGGTATTCAGGGCTAAAGGTTACCGCGCGACCTCGATGCTGGATCTGGCGAAATCGACGGGTGTGCAACGCGGATCGCTGTATAACGCGTATGGCGACAAGGAAGAGATCTTCTCGCGGGTATTCGAGCGCTACGCCGACCGCTTCGTTGCCGACGCACGCGTGGCACTCAACAAGGCCGGCTTGCGGGAAGCACTGGTCGAATTCTTCGTGTTCGCAATTCGTTCGATCACACAAGGCTCGCCTGCGCGCGGCTGCCTTTCGACTAAGATCGCCGTCGAGATCGCCTCGGAGTCGCCGCGCCAGCAGGAACTGGTGAAGAAGATGCTCGACGAACTCGAGGATGTCCTGGTCGGTGTTCTCCAATCCCCCGAGGCGCGCGCCCAACTCGTCATTCCGCCGCGTCAGGCTGCACGCATCATCGTGACGATGACGCGTGGAATCGCCGTGATGGAACGCGTGTACAGCGACCCGAAGCGTCTCAGGCAAACGGCGTCGGCGCTTATCGATACGATGGTCCGACCCGGGTGACCATAAGGACGTTCGTTCAGACTCGCCGCAATTAATCGGTTCGGTAGGGAGGCGACTGGGCGCAGCAATCAGGACGGGGGAGATGTCGCGGATCGACGTTGCCTGGTTGCCGCGCCTGGCGCGCTACACAAAGAACTCGATCAAGGCGCGCGCCACGGCTTTGGCGTCGTTCTCCATCGGTATGTGACCCGCCGCGGGGATGCGAATGAGCGAGGAATTCGGAATCTCCTTGACGAAACGCTCCGCGTGCTGGACCAGCTGGAAGCTGTCGTCTTCTCCCCAAACAAGCAGCTTGGGGATCGCGGACGCACGCAGGGCCGGGACGAGATCCATCGTGTAATGGCTGTATGCGGCACCCGCAAGGGCGAGCCACGAGCGTGCCACCCGCGGATCGGTCCACGGCTCCAGATATTCGGCGATTTCCGCTTCGGTCGCGGGACGGGCCAACGCTGTGACGACCGATTTCCTGCGCGCCGCCAAAATATCCTCGGTCGTAGTGGCAGCCGCAACGTCCGGATCACGAAAGCGCGCGACGCCGGGAACGGGCCACGAATCGAACATGACGGCGTTGATCAGCGCGAGGCGGCTCACCTCGATCTTGCCGTCGACCAGGAAACGCTGGGCGATACCGCCGCCAATATCGTGGCCGGCGACGCCCACTGGACCCGTGATGTCCAGTGCGCGCAGGAACTGCGCCGCCCAGTCGGCGAGCGCCGGAATCGAGGCGTCGGCCACCGCAAGCTCGCCGCCGGAACGGCCGAAGCCGGGCAGGTCCACGGCGATGGGGCGCAGGCCCGCGGCTGCGAGATCGTCGATGACGGGTTGCCACACACGGCTCCAGTATGTGCCATGGAGCATCAGCACGACAGGGCCTTGTTCGCCGGCCGTGAGGTAGCTGGCCGACGTGCCTGCTACGTCTACAGTCTTTCTTTGCATGGATTCAAGTTCTCTGAATAGGTCAACACGATTCAGCGGATAAATTGCTTGACGTAATCGGCGCCGAGACCGATCGCCTCATAGTGTTTGCGTGCCGCTTCAATCTTGGTGAACACGTCCTCGTAGCCGACGGCGACTCCCTCCGGATCGACATAGGTGTAGCCGCCCGTCACGTGAAACCACGTGATCATCTCCTCGACGTCGTCGGGCACATAAAGCGTGTGGGTCTCGCCAGCCGGTTCGTGGGCATAAGATCCCTGTTCGGCGATCCAGTCATGTTCCAGGTAGTACCAGCGTCCTTTCAGAACCATCGCATGCACTGGACCCGTGTGACGATGCCGCGAGAGCACGCCGGACTGACGCACGCGAAGCAAGTTGATGTAGTAACCCTGACTCGCGCTGAGAAGCAGAGGTTTGAACGACACCGATTGCGTCATCGGCACCCACAGGTTGTCGTCCTCGAGCCATTTGTCCAGCACGCCGGCATGCACGATGTCGGCAGACATGTCCGGCGGCTGAGGATGCTGATACGGAACCGCCTTCTCATCAGGTGTTCTTTTGCTAGCCTTGATCATTTCAAAATCCTAATTAACAGGTGACAATCGACGCCGTTGCATCACGTGTCGCACAAGATCACGGATCCCGGTTCTCGTCGAAACCAGTAACGACACTATAGTAATGTTTGACATCGATGACAAGAATAAAATACGGGCTTGGATACTGTCCGATAGGTTCGACCGTCAGGCTTCCCGGACGAGTAGGGGCCGCGCCGGCATTTCGGCTAGTTCTTCGTTGCGTAACCGTCTTCGTCCAGCCAGCGAACGATGTTTTGCACCGTGTCGCCGTAGAACGTACGGTACAGCTCTCTCGACACATAGCCGATATGGGGTGTGGCGAGCACATTGGGCAGTTCGCGCAGCGGGTGCGGGTTTTCGAGCGGTTCGACGTCGTAGACGTCCAGCGCGGCGCCGGCAATTCGCTCTGTCCTGAGCGCTTCGAGGAGCGCGGCCCCGTCGACTATCGGACCACGAGAGGTATTGATCAGGCGGCTCGTCGGCTTCATCTTCGCGAACTCGGCGGCGCCTACCAGATGATGGGTGCGAGGACTGAGGCGGACGTGAATGGACAGGAAATCCGACTTTGAGAACAACTCATCTTTCGTGACGGACTGAACGCCGTGCGCCGCGGCGGCTTCTGGCGTGAGGTTCTGGCTCCAGGCGACGACGTTCATTCCGAAAGCTTTTCCAATCGCGCCGACCGCCGATCCGACGCGCCCAAGCCCCAGCAGCCCCAGTGTCTTGCCCGCCAGCTCGTCGCCAAGTGAGACCTGCCATCCGCCCGTGCGCAACGACTGATTCTCCAGCGGGATGCTACGGGCCATCGAGAGGATGAGCGCCCACGTAAACTCGATCGTCGGGGTCGACGCATAGCCTGTATGGCGAACGGCGATGCCAAGGGCTTCGGCGGCGGCTTCGTCGATGGACGCATTAGCAGTGCCTGTCGAAGCGATGAGCTTGAGGTTCGGGAGCTTCTCGAGGATTGCGCGCGGCAACGGCGTACGCTCGCGCATCACGCATACGACGTCGAATGGCTTCAACCGGTCGATCACGGCATCGGCGTCGGCCACGTTATCGTTGAACACACTGATGTTCGCGCGCCCGTTCAGCGGCGACCAGTCCGCCATGCTCAGCGATACGTTTTGATAGTCGTCGAGAATAGCTACGTTGAGGACGGCGTTCTTCATGCTTTCACTCCTGGATTGGATAGGGGGTTATTTAGTCAAACGGCGTAGCCGCGGGCCGGGCACGTGTTCGCGCTGCGTTGAACATCTGCTCGCTTCCGGCCTACACCGAGATGAAGCCTCGCATCATCTTGATCTTTGACAGTGATGACTATGATGATACCTTGAAGCGCCTAGACGTGGCGTCACGTCGATGCGGAAGAAAGAAGTCGCTCAACAAGCGAGTCCGGGATCGATTCGGCCTTTCCCATCAACGGCTCCGGCGGTTTCGCTCCCCTGGGGCCTGCGGGCTGGTGACGACGGGCGGGAAGGTATTCCGGAGGGGAATTTCTATTATTCGTCAAACCGCTGACCGCAACTCAGCGACGGCTTTCGCATTGCTCGCGAGCGGACAACGCGAGTCGCCCGTTGAGCTGCGCGCCGGCAAAAGGCTATCGATCCAGCAATGCGTAACGCCAGCCGCCGCGCGAGATGCATGGCCGCCGGCTTGCTGCAAATGTGTCTTCAACGCTTGCCTGAGATGAGTTGACAGAGATGGCCGATTCACATCACGAAGGAATCCGCATTCATGGTGATGCGTCAGCACAAGCCGTCGAATTCGAGGATATAAAGGCCGCCGTTGTAGTCGGTCGAATAGATCAGTCCGCTCGCATCGACGAACACGTCGCACGACTGGACCACCTTCGACCGGTTGGGCCGATGATCCATCAGCCGTTTGGGCTCGGGCGGAACAAAGGCGCCGACCTCGACGGGCCGAAACGCATCGCGGATGTCGAAGACACGCACGCCGGCATTCTGATAAGTCGCGAAGATCAAATCCGAGCTGACGAAGCTTCCAGGGCGGTTCTCGTGGAGATTGTGTGGGCCGAAGTGGCCGGGCTTATTCCGAAAGTCGGATTCGCCGGGACTCGGGAACGTGGCAATGCTCACCGGGTTCGACGGTTCGCGGACATCGAACATCCAGATGAACTTCTCGCCGTCCTCCTGATGGTCCAGCACGGCCTCGTCTAGCACGACAAGCAGATGGCGATCGGGCAAAGGGAGGCAGTTGTGCGTCCCGCCGCCGAACGGCGGCGACCAGTTCCGATGGGCCAGCAGTCTGGGCTCGGTGCGATCCGCTACGTCGAGCATGACGAGCCCGGCATCGCGCCATGCGCAATATGCGATATCGCCATGCACGACCGGATGATGCAAGCCGTAGCGGCGGGACGCGTCCCACGACAGCGTTTCGCCGCCTGCCACGTTCATCCCGGGCAGCCAGAATCGGCCCGCTTCGCGTGGGCGGGTCGGGTCCGACATATCGATGGAAATGAACACGTAATCGGAGAAGCCGTCGATCAGCGCCGAGGCATAGGCCCACCGCCCGCCGACATACCAGAGCCGATGAACGCCGCCGCCTTCGATCGGCATGAAGCCGATCTCCCGAGGGCTAGCGCCTTCGGAAATATCGTAGACAGCCAGGCCCGCGCGCCAGTTTCTCGACCCGCTCGGCGCTTGCGCCGTCCCGACTTTCCTGCCCAAGGCGCCTTGATAGTATTCGCGCTCGTCCTGGAACTCCGATGCGGCAAACATATCCTTGGCGTTGATCACAAGCAGCAGATCATCGTGGGTTTGCAGGTGGATATTCCAGGTATTGGGCGGCGCCGGCATGTAGGCGACGGCCTTTGGGCTTTGCGGGTCACGAACATCGACGACGCTGAAACCTTTCGAGAACATATGACCGATGTAGGCGTATCCCTTGTGAACCATCAGTTGCACGCCGTCCGCGCGGCCATCCTGGTCGCTGTACCCGACGAAACGCATGTTGCGCGCGAAGTCGGGTTTCACGTTCGATGAATGTGTCATGGCTTTCTTCCGTGTTTCATGGATAGGCTTTCGTTGAGCGTCGTTCGAATAACCAAATTAAATTCAGTAGATTCGCACTACTACTTGGTAATCCAGATATGCCGATAGATATCGCGGTAGTTGTTGTCCGGGTCGTAGACGTTTTGCTTTCCGCCGTCGAACGCGATGTTGGAGCCGGTGACGAGATGCACGGGCGCCGCATAGCCGCTTGCCGGAGCGCCGGCAAATGCGCGGTTCAGCTCGTCGACAGCTTGCCACCCCTGCTGCGATACTGGCTCGGCGACGGTCGCGGCCTGATAGTCGTGGTTGCGAATGCGCTGGAATGCGGATTCGCTGCCGTTGCCGGCCGAGACGCCGAGGAGCGGTCCCGTGCCCTTGTAGCCGGCTTGCTGCAGCGCAGGAGACATGAAGTCGAACGGCATGTCGTTGATGGTCAGCGCCCATGTCCACTTTGCGCCATAGCGCTGCAGCAGCGTCGCCGAAAGCTGCGGGATGCGCGCCGCGGTATCCGAGAGCGGCGTGTCTTCGACCCTCAGCAACTGGCAACCTGAGCACTGCTTGACCAGCGCGGCCATGGCATTGGCCTTGGCCGTGGCGATTTCGTAGGTGGAGTCCGTGAAGATGATCACGCCCGCCTTACCGTTCGACGTGGCGATGACATACATGACCGCGGCCTTTGCAACATCGAGCGGATCGGTGGCCAGGTTGGTGACGATGCCGTATTGCGGCGCCGGGCCCGGCTTCGACAGCGAGTGCCAGCCCACGACCTTGATGCCGCGCGAAGCGGCCTGCTGGATCAGCACCGCCTGCTCCTTCGCATCGACGCTGCCCAGCACGATGCCATCCGGCTTGAGCGCAATCGCTTGGTTCAACGCGGCGGAGCGCCCCGAGATCGAGCCCTGCCCATCGATCAACCGGTAGTTCCAGCCGATCGCTTTCGCCGCCTGCTCTACGGCTTCGGCGACCCCGCGCGGTCCGCTGTCCCGCTGGTCTGCCGACACGAATACGATGGTCTTGTTGTGCTGAGCGGCCGGTCCCGTCGTGGGCCCGTTCCAAGGTTGGCTGGATTTCATGACGTCGGCCGTGTACGCCTTCGCCTGCGCGACGATGTCGTCGGCCGCGTAGGTGTTGGCGGACGTAGCGGCCAGAAAAATGGCCGCCGCGGAAGATGCGAGTACTCGTTTCATGACGTCTCCAGTGTGTTTTTGAGTGAAGGTATGGCTTGCCACCATCAGGAATTCGACGTTTTGGACGGCGAGTTCTCCTCGGGCGTTTGTGTGGCGGTGTGTGCGCCGGCGTTGGCCGTTGCAGGCGCTCTGCGACGCGGGCTGCGGCGGCGCCGCTGCGTATATCCGGCGATCCCGATCGCGATCAGCAGCGTGGCGCCGTTGAAGAGCGGCTCGACGTAGAAGTCGCCGCCCATCTGCTGAATGCCCGCAATGCCTACGGCAAGGATCGATACGCCAAAGATCGTTCCCCACACGTTGACGCGGCCAGGCTTGATGGTCGTCGAGCCGAGAAATGCGCCTACGAGAGCGGGCAGCAGATAGTCGAGACCGACGCTCGCCTGACCGATCCGCAGCTTGGCGGCCAGCACCACGCCGGCGAACGCGGTGAGCAGGCCCGAGCTGACGAACGCGAGCATCACGTAGCGTCGAGTCGGAATGCCGTTGAGCGCAGCGGCGCGCGGGTTCGCGCCGATAGCGTAGAAGTAGCGGCCGATCGGCAGATAGTCCGCAGCGACCCACAGCACGACGGCGAGCACGACCACGTAGGTGGCGGCAATCGGCAGCCCGAAGAGCGACGTCGAGAAGAGGGACGTGAACGCGTCCGGCAGCGAACCGATGACCTGCCTGCCACCCGTATGCCACATGGCAAGCGCATACAGCACCGTGCCGGTGCCGAGCGTCGCGATGAACGAATCGATCTGCGCGACCTCCACGAGCAGGCCGTTGACGAGCCCCAACAGCGCTCCGAGCGTCAGCACGATGAGCACGGCAGCCCACCAGTCGAGCCCATAGGTGGTTTGCAGGCTGATTGCGAGGATGTGCCACATCACGATCCCATAGCCCACCGTCAGATCGATGCGGCCGGTTGCCATCGGAATCATCGCGGCAAGCGCAAGCATGGCGATGATCGATTTGTCGCCGATGATGGAGCGTGCATTGAGCAGGGTCGGGAACGTGTCCGGCAACACCACCGAAAACACGGCGATCAGCACGAACGTGAGAATCGGCAGCCCGAAAACGGGCAACAGCCGCAGCACCCGGGAAAACGGTGGCAAGGCCGCCAGTTCGCGGCGCGTCGGCTCGAGAGCGTTGGATTTGAGCGATTGCATGATGGGGTTTCAAGCGTTCAGGGAGTGGACGGCGGACGGCGCGATGCCGTAGTCGAGCGATGCGCTATGAAGCAGCTCGGAAACGCTCAACTGCTCGAGCGGCATTTCGCGGGCAATCGCGCCGTTGCGAAATACGAGCGCCCGGTGGCATATCTGCGCGGTTTCCTCGAAGTCCGATGAGATCAGTATCACGGCCATGCCCGTGCGCACCGCTTCGCCAAGCAACGTGTAGATCTCCGCCTTCGCACCGATATCGACGCCGGCGGTCGGGTCCTCCAGCACGAGGACATGGGCACCGATGCGCAACCATCGCGCGATCACGACCTTTTGCTGATTTCCGCCCGAGAGCGTTTCGATGAGCGCATTCGGATCGTTCGGCTTGAGGGCGACGCGGCGGCCCAGGTCCAACGCTTCGTCGGCCTCGCTCGCCGCCGAACGCAGCGCGAACAGCTTGCGTCCTGTCGCCTTCGGATTCAGAAAGAGGTTCTCGCGAACGTTGAGGCCCGGCCCCACGGACTCGCCATAGCGGTCGCCCGCGACAAGGCATAGGCCGTTGCGCAACGCGGCCCCGGGTGTCGAAAGGTCGACGCTCCGGCCATTGAGCAGGACCGTGCCCGATAGAATGCGCTCGGCACCGAAGAGCGCCTTGCCCACGTTGTCGTGGCCCGCGCCGCGCAGCCCGACGAGACCCAGGATCTCGCCGCGCCGTACGTCGAAGTTCAACGGGCCGGCCTCTTCCGTGCAAAGGCGGCGAACCGACAGCGCCACGGGCGCCGCCGCGGTGCTGGACGGACGAACGAACACGGAATCGGGCTCGCGGCCGACGATCTGACGAATCAGCTGGGCGGGCTCGGTGGCGGACGTCTTCTGATCGGCCACGCGCCGGCCATCGCGCAGTACCACGATCCGGTCCGACAGCGCAAAGACTTCATCGAGACGATGCGACACGTAGATCATCGCGACGCCCTGCTCACGGAGCTTGCGCAGCACTTGGTGCAGTCTCTGCACTTCGCTCTCCGGCAGGCTCGCCGTCGGCTCGTCGAGCACGAGCAGGTCGGCACGGCTCGACAGGCCGCGCGCAATCGCGACTAGCGATCGTTCGGCCCTCGATAGCGTCGATACGCGCTGGTCGGGGTCGATATCGCCGCCTACCAGCGCAAGCGCTGCTTGCGCCCTTTTGCGTACTTCGCGCCACGCGATCAGGCCGCGCTTCCTGCAAAACGTTGTGGCGAGCGCGATGTTCTCCGCGACCGTCATCCAGTCGACGAGCCCCAGGTCTTGGTGGACGAAGGCGAGCCGGCCGTGCAAATCCCGTGCATCGACTGGTTCGCCGCGGAAGAGCAAGCGTCCGCCGGACGGCGGATGAACGCCGGCCAGTATCTTGATCAACGTCGACTTTCCTGCGCCGTTCTCACCCAGGAGCGCCACGATTTCTCCCGGGCTGACATCGAAACTGACGTCCTGAAGCGCCGGTACACCATTGAATCGCTTGCTGATCCCTTGCACCGCGAGAATGGGCGCGGGTGGCGAGAAGCCGCCGGCCCTTTCTTCCGAATGGGTTGCTTCCATGTCTCACTCCATGTAGGCCGGTTGGCCGAATTCAGTGTTTGCTGTAGTGTTTTTTTGTTTTTAGAATTATTGGACGGCGCACGAACGGTGACCAAACTAAAACCGGCCATCGCATCATCGAAATTCGGCCACCCGGCTGGACGGCCGAGACACATTGGAGAGAGACGCCATGAAAGGTGACAGTGCACGGGTTGACTGGGTGATGCCGGAAGACGACCGGGTCAATCCGTTCAAATGCACCGACGACTTCGCGGAATGTGTCGAAAAGGTCAAAACGGGCAACGCGGTGATCGGCTCGCGTGGCGACCCCAAGAACAAGATCCTTGGCATCGAGCAAGGCAGGGTGAAAGTCGAAGGGCCGCACGGCCAATGGGTGCTGGTCCCGGCGCATATGATCTTCATTCCGCACAGCAGGCCCTACCGCATCTATTCGAGCGCGGACGCCGTGGTCACCGTCGCACACCTGAGCGCGCAACATACTGTTTGGGAGCACGAAGGATGCTGGGCCGCCCCCATCAATGGGCTGGCCAAGGAAATGCTGGGCTACGCGTTGCGCTGGGACAGGGATCGTGCGGCGGACGATCCCGTCGCCGACGCGTACTTCAATGCGCTAGGGTTGCTTTGCAAAGAGTGGTTCCAGTGCTCGCGGATGATGTGGATTCCGTTCGGGGAGTCCGCCGAGCTCAAGCGGGCGATCGCCTATAGCCGGACGCGGCTCGATTCGGTGACGATCGAGCTCGCGGCGGAGGCAGCCGGCACCTCCGTGCGTACGCTGCGCCGATACTTTCAGGACGAGCTCGGCATGAGCTGGCGCCGCTTTCTCCGGGAACTGAGGATGACCCGCGCCATTGAACTGCTGACGCTCAAGCGGCTGTCTGTTACGCAGACCGCGCTTGATGTCGGGTTCAATAGTGTCGCGGCATTCACCCTGGCGTTTACGTCGTTTACCGGAAAGACGCCGAGTACCTATACGCGGGACTTTTTCAACAGCGCTACTGCGTTGGCGGGTAGCGAGTACGCGCCGGACGACGCCGGTGGCGAGCAGGAATTTACCGGCCAGATGTTGCGACATTCCACGGCCGCGTGATTGGTCATCTTTAGGTTGACTGCCAGCTCCGCAACGCCACCGAGCGTGAGAAGTCGCTTGCCGGGCAGGCGGCGAGCGATATCTTCTCGCGCGCGTCGGCGTCGAGCAGCATCAGCCTTTCCAATCTTTTAGAAAGTCGACCAAAAGTTGATTGACGACTTCCGGCTGCTCTTCATGCGGTAGATGGCCGGCACGCGGAATGGCTTGCGTGACGACGTCCCGGGCCATGCCTTTCCATACGCTCGCCATGTCGAACATCTTGCCGACCGCATAGAATTCCTCGCCCCACAGAGCGAGCGTCGGGGCCTGGATCAGCACGTACGCGTCGCTCTTGTCCTGCGCGACGTCGACCGGATTCGCGCGGTAATCTGCCATTGCGCCGCGCACGGCACCCGGCGCTTCATAGGCGCGAACGTAGGTCTCGAAGGCTTCTCCCGAAATCGCGTGCGGGTCGTAGCACCAGTCCGAGAATAAGTGTCGCAGCCATGCGCGCTCTTTGCCCGCGATCAGCGTCTCGGGCAGATCGGGGACTTGATGGAACAGAAAGAACCAGTACGCACGCGCAATCTGCGCGTTGATCGACTGCGCGACGATGCGCGTCGGCACGTTGTCCATGACGACGAGGCGATCGACCGCTTCCGGATGGTCCTTCGCAAAGCGCGTCGCCACACGTGCTCCGCGATCGTGGCTCACGAGCGCAACGCGGTCGATCGACAGTTCGCGCAAGAGCGCACGTAGATCGTTGGCCATCGTCCGCTTGTCGTAACCGTCTGCGGGTTTTTCCGTTTCGCCATAACCGCGCAAATCCGGTGCGATCACCCGGTAATGTTGCGCGAGCACGGGAATCTGGTGCCGCCAGGCGTAATGCGTTTCCGGAAAGCCGTGCAGCAGCACCACGGGTGCGCCCGCGCCCGCTTCAACATAGTGCTGGCGGATGCCGTTCGCGACAACGGTGTGGTGAGTGACCTGGAGGTTGTTCATGGCGTACTCCCCGTCATTGACCGAAATAGATCGAGCGTGCGTCCGTGGTCGCCGCCCAAACCGCCGTGCGACGGCCGGCTGCATTCGAGCCGGATGTCGACAGGCCGTAGCCGCTGTCGGCTACGCTGTTTGTCCGCGATGCGTGAAGGGCAGCGGCGCGCTGTTCGGCCGCGAGCAATTCGGACGGGTACGTAGCGTCGGATGTCGTGCCGCGGTAGCCGGCCTGTTGCAGTTCGACTAGTTCAGCCCGCGCCTGCGCGCGAGTCGGACCGGATTGGGCAAAGGCCGCGATAGGCAAGGCGGTTGTGACGGTGAGCAGTGAAGCAATGAGGATGCGTTTCATGACTGGTTCTCCCATAAGTGATCCGGTAGACGCCAACACCGTGGCAAACATCTATCGGTTGGGAATCAGTCTATTGAGCGGCCGCCGTGCAATTAAGCCGGTGACGAAGATAAAGATTTTTGATGGGGCTGCACGTAATCCGCCTGAAGGCGGGTCGTCCGGCGGTGGGGGGAAAGCGCCGCCGGCATGCATGCGAGACGAGCTGCCTCGCCCGGCGACGCAACGCTTCACGTCTGCGGAGTATCGGCGCGGGCGACTCGCTCGACGCGCTCGATGGCACTTTTCAAGGAAGGCGAGAGCGTCGAGCGCAGGTGTTCGAGCAGCGTCCGAACTTTGGCATCGAGGTAGCGACGCGACGGGTAGACGGCGAACACAGTGAACGGCTTTAGCCGATAGTGGGGCAGCACGCGCACCAGCTTTCCTTCGACGAGATCGTCGACGACCGTGTAGGTCGCGAGTGTGCCGATGCCCGCTCCAGCGAGTAAGGCGGTACGCAGCACATCGGGCACATTGATTTGCAGCGACGACTTGGGGATTTTCCAGATTCGAGCGTCATCTTCGCTTTCGAGGTGCCATTCGTCAGGGGGCGATACGGGCGATTCGAGCATGAGCAAAGCATGCACTCCCAGTTCGTCCCGCGTGAGCGGCGTGCCGTGGCGTTTCAGATAATCCGGCGAGGCCACCATCACCGTATACGCCGAGCCGAGCGGTTGCGCGACG
>NZ_JAFLRF010000058.1:0-2490 GCF_017315705.1 Trinickia mobilis
AACTTACACCATGGTCACCTTCCACCTCAGGCACTTGCCCCCTCAGCCTTCTTGCACATATCTCCGCACACTACCTTCGAATGTTAGAGCGTGGAGCCTGCGCCTCACACCGCGGAATTCCGCTGTCGAAGGGGAGAATATGAGGGGCAGGCGGACGAATTTGCGGGTTTGAGAGGCGTTGTTGCATCAATCCGTCCGCCACTCGTCTTGGGATTGTTCAGGGCAGACCAGCTATTCTTGCAATAGCCTTTTTAGCTCGTCGAGGAATGAGGCGGTTGTTGCATAGCCCCACGCTCGAAAATCCAATCGATCTCCAAATTCGTCCCTGAAGGCTGCGTCGATATTCCCCTGGTTTTCCGATTTGAATTTTTCGATTTCCTCCATTGCAAGCTTCCTGTTCGCCTCATCAGAAACTGATTTATGATACGCCATGATTTCAAATACATCTCTTCCAAATAGATCATAATCCTCATGAAAATATCCAACAACGATATTCCATAGATTTTCATATCTCGAATCACTCATGTTGTCACATGCTTTAGCAACGTTTGCCCACCCGGTCCCTTTAGCGTTTTAGCCTCATGCTTCATCAGCTCGATCCGGCCCATCGTGACGCTGGCCACACGCACTGCCTTCACCATCCCGGCAACGCCAAACGACACGCCGATATCCACCGACAAGCCGATATGGTTCGCCATCTCCGGCGGAGCCTTCAGCGTCTCGGCCAGCTTAGTCGTGCCCTGCTGCACCAGCGTAGCCGTATCCCGCCCCGTCCAGACTTGACGAATCCCCGCCACAGCCGTGTCCGAACCATGCACGCCGAATACGATACAGCCCGCCTTGCTGAGCATCGTCGGTTCCGGCATTACACAGAGTACGCTCGCGCCGGCCATTTCCAGTACCCCGCCGACGATTTGCAAACCGCCCCATAGCCGGTTGGTCAGCGTCTCCGTTCGACTGATCGATTTCCCCGACACTACCGCCGCCAACTGCGCGGGGCTCATGACGACCCGCACGCCATCCGTATCGTTGATTTGCGCCATCGTGGATCTCCTCCTCAGAAAGAAGGAGTCGATCCTAACAGACTGATTACATTGAATATTTTGAGATGACTCGATGTTGCCCTTTCGCAATACACCACACCATCAATCGAGCCGCAGCTCCCGCGCCGCCCGATAACAAGGCCGTCGACTTGCACAACTTCGCTGCCGCGCTATCCGCAGAAGCGAACGGAATTGCCGGTGCCGCAGGGAGACGCCAGTGCACGAAAAACCGACAAGCAGAAGCCCCAGCCGCCGCAAAGCGCCCAAGCGACCGCGCTGACGCCGAACGCGAACGCGCTCAAGCCAACTATTCTTGCAATAGCCTTTTTAGCTCATCGAGGAATGAAGCGGTTGTATAACCCCATGCCTGAATTGAGACCTCACGCCCGTAAGTAGCATCGAAAACATTATCCAAATCATCAAAATTATCGACCTTAAATTGCACAACCTCTCGAATCAACTTATCGATATCATTTTTTTCAGCAGTTTTCTTGTAATACTCAACTATCTCTGCCAAATTACTTCCAAAGATATCATAGTCTTGACTCAAGCAGATTCCCAGAAATTGATCGAGTTCGGAATAGGGATTATCTTTCATCTCACTCAACGTACGAGGTTAATACATAATATGCCAACCCATTGTAAAATTCGTACTTCAATATGATTTTTACGTTATTCAACTTGACAAGCTGCCCTGTCGCCCGCACCACCCCATAACCTATATCGCCAGCAACATAGCCATTAATAGTTAACGTCTTACCTGGCTTTGGCGGGACCTGCGCCCACGATTTGATTTTCGCCAAATTGGCCCGCATTACCGCAGAAATAGCAAATTCAGCCACCTGCATATTTTTGAATGATGAAACCAATTTTCTATCCGACTCCTTCGCCAGTCTTGCTCGCAACTGGCCCTCAGTCTGCCCGACATGCTTTAGCAACGTATGCCCACCCGGTCCCTTTAGCGTTTTCGCCTCATGCTGCATCAGCTCGATGCGCCCCATCGTGACACTGGCGACACGTACTGCCTTCACCATCCCGGCAACGCCAAACGACACGCCGATATCCACCGACAAGCCGATATGGTTCGCCATCTCCGGCGGAGCCTTCAGCGTCTCGGCCAGCTTGGCCGTGCCCCGCTGAACCAGGGTGGCCGTATCCCGCCCCGTCCATACTTGACGAATCCCCGCCGCCGCCGTGTCCGAACCATGCACGCCGAATACGATGCATCCCGCTTTGCTGAGCATCGTCGGTTCCGGCATCACACAGAGTACGCTCGCGCCGGCCATTTCCAATACCCCGCCGACGATTTGCAGACCGCCCCATAGCCGGTTGGTCAGCGTCTCCGATCGACTGATCGATTTCCCCGACACTACCGCCGCCAACTGCGCGGGGCTCATCACGACCCGCACGCCATCCGTATCATTGATTTGAGCCATCGTGGATCTCC
>NZ_JAFLRF010000058.1:2500-30612 GCF_017315705.1 Trinickia mobilis
AATATTTTTGAGATGACTCGATGTTGCCCTTTCGCAAAACACCACACCATCAATCGAGCCGCAGCTCCCGCGCCGCCCGATAACAAGGCCGTCGACTTGCACAACTTCGCTGCCGCGCTATCCGCAGAAGCGAACGGAATTGCCAGTGCCGCAGGGAGACGCCAGTGCACGAAAAACCGACAAGCAGAAGCCCCAGCCGCCGCAAAGACAGCAAACTCCGCATTCCGCAAACGTGCGAGCTAACCCAAAATCCCCCTTCTTTTCGGCCTATCACCAAGACCGCCCATCCCGAACAATGCAGACTACGGCATAAAAGCAGGCAAACCCATGGCAACGACGACCGCAGCACAGCAGCAACAGGCCGCGCCCCCGGCACCGAGCAAGATGAAGCGCATCATCTTGATCGCGATCATTGCGATCATCGTCGCGCTCGGCGCCGCCGCCGGCGCGTACTTCTTCGTGCTGAAGGACGGCCTGCCGCACGTGTCGGCTTCGAAGCCCGCGCCGCCGCCCGCGCCGATCTACTTCGCGCTCGAGCCGATGACGGTGAACCTCCAGTCCGACGACGGCAACATGCATTACCTGCGCGTCGGTCTGTCGCTCAAGCTGACCGACCCGAAAACCCAGGAACAGCTCACTCAGCACATGCCGGAGATTCGCAGCCGCATCCTGCTCGCGCTCTCGAACAAGAAGCCGGACGACCTCGCGACGCTCGATGGCAAGCACGCGCTCGCGAGCGAACTGAAGGTGCTCGTCGAAAAGCCGACCGACGCGGGCGGCGCACCGCCGCATGTGCAAGACGTGCTCTTCACCGAATTCGTTGTCCAGTGACACGGCCCCGCAGCTGAACCCGGCGGCGTTTCAAGCCGTTATCCGATAGCCACGACGCACCAGCGAGAACCAGGAAATGGGCCACGAAGAGTTCATGTCCCAGGAGGAAGTCGATGCCCTCCTGAAAGGCGTAACCGGCGAAGCCGACTCGGTCTCCGACCAGGGCGACCGCTCGGGCGTGCGCCCGTACAACATCGCCACGCAAGAGCGGATCGTGCGCGGCCGGATGCCCGGCCTCGAGATCATCAACGACCGCTTCGCGCGGCTCTTGCGCGTCGGCATCTTCAACTTCATGCGGCGCACCGCGGAGATCTCCGTCGGCCCCGTGAAGGTGCAGAAGTACAGCGAGTTCACGCGCAACCTGCCGATCCCGACGAACCTGAACCTCGTGCACGTGAAGCCGCTGCGCGGCACGTCGCTGTTCGTGTTCGACCCGAACCTCGTGTTCTTCGTCGTCGACAACCTGTTCGGCGGCGACGGGCGCTTTCACACGCGCGTCGAAGGCCGCGACTTCACGCAGACCGAGCAGCGCATCATCAGCAAGCTGCTCAACCTCGTGTTCGAGCACTACCAGACGTCGTGGAAGAGCGTGCGTCCGCTGCAGTTCGAATTCGTGCGCTCGGAGATGCACACGCAGTTCGCGAACGTCGCGACGCCGAACGAGATCGTGATCGTCACGCAGTTCTCGATCGAATTCGGGCCGACGGGCGGCACGCTGCACATCTGCATGCCCTATTCGATGATCGAGCCGATCCGCGACATCCTCTCCTCGCCGATCCAGGGCGAAGCGCTCGAAGTCGACCGCCGCTGGGTGCGCGTGCTGTCGCGCCAAGTGCAGGCCGCGGAAGTGGAGCTGACGGCGAACCTCGCGGAAATCCCCGTGACGTTCGAGCAAATTCTCAACATGCGCGTCAACGACGTGCTGCCGGTCAACATCCCCGAGCGCATCACCGCGAAGGTCGACGGCGTGCCGGTGTTGGAATGCGGCTACGGCATTTTCAATGGTCAATACGCGCTGCGGGTTCAGAAGATGATCAGCGTCAGCGAATCGATGAAGGAAGGTGGATATGACTGAGCTGAACGCGACGCCGGAGTCCGGTCAATCGGATGTCGATGCGCAAATGGCGGCTGCCATGGCGAGCGAAATGATCGAAGCGGCCGATGCCGCCGCAACTGAGGATTCGGGAATGGACGATTGGGCGAGCGCGCTTGCCGAGCAGAACAACAACGCCGAGGTCAATCCGGCCGCGGCCGGCGTGTTCCAGCCGCTGTCGAAGGTCGAGCCCGCGTCGACGCGCAACGACATCGACATGATCCTCGACATCCCCGTGCAGATGACCGTGGAGCTCGGCCGCACGAAGATCGCGATCCGCAACCTGCTGCAGCTCGCGCAAGGCTCGGTCGTCGAACTCGACGGCCTCGCGGGCGAGCCGATGGACGTGCTCGTGAACGGCTGTCTCATCGCGCAGGGCGAAGTCGTCGTCGTCAACGACAAGTTCGGCATTCGCCTGACCGACATCATCACGCCGTCCGAGCGCATCCGGAAGCTCAATCGATGAGATTCGCGCAGCGCCCCGGCGGGCGGCTTTCGCTTGCCGCTCCGGGTGGATGGCGCGCGCGGGCGTGGCTCGTACCGGTGCTGTCCTTGGCATCGTCGGCCCCGCGCGCAGCGCTGGCCGCCGACATGAACGCCGTCAACAACGCAGCGAAGATCGCCACGGGCGTAGCCTCGAGCGTCGGTGCGGGCACCGCGGTGCCGTCGCTGGGCGTCGGGGCCGTGCTGCAGACGATCGTCGGCCTCATCGTCGTCATCGGCCTCGTGTTCGCATGCGCGTGGCTCGCACGCCGCTTCGGCTTGCAGCCGTCGAGCCGCGGCGGGCACGTCAAGGTCATCGCCGGCACCTCGCTCGGCGGCAAGGAGCGCGTGGCCGTCGTCGAGATCGGCGACACGTGGCTCGTGCTGGGCACCGCGCCCGGCAACGTGCGTCTCCTGCATACGATGCCGGCCGGCTCGGCAAGCGCGCAAGGCGCCACGGGGTTCGCGTCAGGCGGCATGTCCGGCTCGGGTTCCGGTTCCGGCGCACACGCTGCGCAAACCGCACTCACGGGCACCTTCGGACAGCGCTTTCGCACCGCGTTGATGAGCGAGGCGAGCAAACGTTTTCAGCGCCGCGAGAGCGGAGACAAGTAAATGCCGTCTAGCCGTACCCTCACCCGAGGCGCGCAAGCGGGCGCGCGCGCCGCTTCCCTGCCGCAACGCTTCCGGCAACTGACGAAGGCCGCGCTGCCCGTCCTGCTGCCGGCGCTGCTCGGCGCGCTGCCGGCGCTGTCGTTCGCGCAGAGCGCGGGCCTGCCCGCCTTCAACACGAGCCCGGGACCGAACGGCGGCACGACGTACTCGCTGAGCGTGCAGACGATGCTGCTGCTCACGATGCTGTCGTTCCTGCCGGCGATGGTGCTGATGATGACGAGCTTCACGCGCATCATCATCGTGCTGTCGCTGTTGCGCCAGGCGCTCGGGCTGTCGACGACGCCGCCGAACCAAGTGCTCGTCGGCCTCGCGATGTTCTTGACGCTGTTCGTGATGTCGCCCGTGCTCGACAAGGCGTACAACGACGGCTACAAGCCGTTCTCGGAAGGCACGCTGCCGATGGATACGGCCGTCTCGCGCGGCCTCGCGCCGTTCAAGACCTTCATGCTGCGCCAGACGCGCGAGTCCGATCTCGCGCTCTTCGCGAAGATCTCGCACGCCGCGCCGATGCAGGGGCCGGAGGACGTGCCGCTGTCGCTGCTCGTGCCGTCGTTCGTGACGAGCGAGCTGAAGACGGGCTTCCAGATCGGCTTCACGATCTTCATTCCGTTTCTGATCATCGACATGGTGGTGGCGAGCGTGCTGATGTCGATGGGGATGATGATGGTGTCGCCCGCGACGATCTCGCTGCCGTTCAAGCTGATGCTGTTCGTGCTCGTCGATGGATGGCAGCTCTTGATCGGCTCGCTCGCGCAGAGCTTCACCTGAATTGGCGCGCTTATGAGCGCCGCGCCGGAACCGTTTAGTCAGATCCCACTTCGAAGCAGGCCTGAACCATGACGCCAGAATCCGTAATGTCGCTCGCGCACCAGGCGATGTACGTTGCGCTGCTGCTTGCCGCGCCGCTCTTGCTGGTGGCGCTCGTGGTGGGCCTTGTGGTGAGCCTGTTTCAGGCGGCCACGCAAATCAACGAGACCACGCTGTCGTTCATCCCGAAGCTGCTTGCAGTCGCGGTGACGATGGTGATCGCAGGCCCCTGGATGCTCACGACGATGCTCGACTATCTGCGCCACGTGCTCACGAGCGTGCCGCAGCTCGCCGGCTGACGCGCAGGCACCGCGCTTTCCCGCTCGCCTTTCTTCGTTCCCGCGCGCCGCGATGTTCTCCGTCACCTATGCGCAGTTGAACACGTGGATGACCGCCTTTCTGTGGCCGTTCGTGCGCATCCTCGCGCTGGTGGCGACGGCACCGGTGATCGGCCACATGTCGGTGCCGGTGCGCGTGAAGATCGGCCTCGCCGCGTTCATCGCGATCGTCGTCGCGCCGACGATCGGACCGTTGCCGCAGCCCACGGTGTTTTCGGCGGCGGGCATATGGATCATCGTGAACCAGTTCCTGATCGGCGCGGCGCTCGGCTTGACGATGCAGGTCGTGTTCGGCGCGGTCGAAACGACGGGCGGCATCATCGGCATGCAGATGGGGCTCGGCTTTGCGTCGTTCTTCGAACCCGGTTCGAGCAACGCGAGCGACGTGCTCTCGCGCTACCTGAACACGATCGCGATGCTGGCCTTCCTCGCGTTCGACGGACACCTGCAAGTGATCGGCGCGCTCGTCGCGACGTTCCAGACGGTGCCGATTTCGGCGAACGTGCTTGGCGCACCGGGATGGCGAACGCTCGTCGAATGGGGCGGGATGTTGTTCTCGGCGGGGCTGCTGCTGGCGCTGCCGGTGGTGGCGGCGCTCTTGATCGCCAACTTGGCGCTCGGGATTTTGAATCGCGCCGCCCCGCAGATCGGCGTCTTCCAGATCGGCTTTCCGGTGACGATGCTGGTCGGCATGCTGCTTGTGCAGCTGATGCTTCCGAACATGATTCCGTTTTTTTCCCGCATGTTCGATCTCGGGATCGATGCGCTGGGGCAGGTGGCGGCCGGGCTGAGATGACGCCGGCGGGCCGGCGCCCGGCCAGCCGAGGTCATCGGTACGGCATCACGGATTGACGTATTGGAACAGCGACATCTGCTGGATCTGCACGAAGCTCTTCTGCGCAGCCGACAGCGAGGTCTGCAACTGTTCGAACTGGCTGATCGTCGCCGCCACGTTCGTGCTGGTGACAGCGGACAGGCTGGTCTGCGTCTGCAGCGTGCTGGTCGACGTCAACGTCTGCAACGCCGTGAGCTCCTGTCCGCGGCCGCCGACCGAAGCCTGCACCATCGACACGTTGGTCTGCGAGTTCTGGAGCGCCGATTGCCCCGCTGTCAGCACGTTGGTCAGGTTCGCGAGGGCGCTCGCATTGCCGGCCGTCGGCGTCTTGAGCGCCGTGATGACCGAATCCAGCGTGGCGAACACGCTGCTGTTGACCTGCGAGGTGGCCGGCGTCACCGTGAACTGGTCGCCGCTGTTCGGCGTGCCCGAGATCGTCGTGCTCATCCCGGCGCCGAGATTGAGCGTGAGCGTCGAACCGGACGTGGCCGCGTAAGCCGTCGGCGGCGTGATGACGGTCGGCGGGACGGTGGTGTTGTCCGTCACCGAGTAGGTCGGCGCGGCCGCCGTGCCGGCGAACTGGATCGTGTAGCTATCGTTATTGGTCGCGATCGCCGGGTTGGAGAGGGTCACCGGGCTGATCGTGCCGGTGCCGGTATTGCCCGATGCCCCGGCCGCCACCGGCGTGGTGCCCGTCGTCGGCACGCTCATGAATACGCTCTGGCCGCTGTCGTTCGTCTGAATCTGCCGCGAGCCCGACACCTGCGCCAGCTGCTGGCCGGTATCGCCGTTGTACGAAACGCCTCCGCCCGGAAGGTTCGTAAACGGCTGCGTCGTCGATTGAAACCCGGAGAATATGGCGTTCCCCGAACCGTTGGTCGTGTTCGCAAGCGCCAACAGCTGGTTGCGGTAGCTTTGCATCTCCTGCGCAATCGCGTTGCGGTCGGTATCGGAGAGCGAGCCGTTGTTGGCCTGGATCATCAGCGACTTGACGCTTTGCATGACGCTCGTGACGCTTCCGAGCGTGCTGCCCTCGAGCTGCAGCGCCGACTGTGCCGAGCTCTGGTTCGTCGTGTACTGCGTCAGCGTCGCGGAAGCGACGCTCAACGTGACGGCCTGCGCGGCGCCGATCGGGTTGTCGGCGGGCGTGTTCAGCGCCGTGCCGCTCGACAGCTCCTGGGACAGCTGCGCCAGTTGAGCCTGTTGATTGTCCATCGTCTGGACGCTCTGGTTGTAAATCTGCGAAGTGGCAATGCGCATGGCTCAACGCCTCACTGAATGACGCCGATCAACGTTTGGAACAAGGTCTCGGCAGTCTGGATGACCTTGCTGTTCGCCTGATAGAGCTGCTGGTATTGCATCAGGTTGGCGGCCTCGTCATTGAGGTTGACGCCCTGGACCGATTGCTGCGCCGCCGTGATCTGCGTGACGACCGCCGTCTGCGACGTGCTCGACGCCTGAAGCTGGCTCGTCGCGTTGCCGATGTTGTTCACGTAGTTCGCGTAGGCGTTCGTCAGCGTCACGGTGCCGTTCGACAGCACGGGGTTCGACACGAGGTTCGACATCGCGAGCGCGTTGCGCCCGTCGCTGGCGGCGCCCGTGTTCTGGCCGATCGTGAAGCTGTCGCCATTTGCCGGCGTGCCGCTGATCGTGAACGTCACGGCGTTCGGGCCGGCGGCCGGCGGCGGGGTGTTGACCGTGATCGACGCGCCCGCCGTATACGGGACCGTGGTGACCGGCGGCCCGGCGGTGATCGCGATCGGCGCGCCGCTGCCGACGGTGACCGTCGAACCGACCGGGAATCCGGAAAGCGCCGGGGGAACCGCCGTGTTGTAGGTCACGGTCAGCGGCGGGTTCGGAATCGAGTAGCCTGCGCCCACGGTGCCCTGCGTGATCGCCCCCGTTCCCGTGTTCGTGGTGGCCGCGTGCGCCAGCACCGGCGACGCAGCGGCGATCGCGGTCGGATCCGTCGTCGCGAGCGCGAAGCTGTCGAGCGCGCCCTGGGTCGGCTGTATCGTGAACGAATCGCCGTTCTGGATCGCGCCGCCCCCGACGCTGAGCGTCAGGCCGCCGATCGTGACCGGGGTGCCGACGGCGAGCGTGGTCGACGTGCCGACCACGGAGCCCGTCGTCGTGTCGGTCAGCGTATAGGTGCCCGTGCCGGTGACCGTGCTGTACGACAGCGAAAAGTTGTCGGCCGGCGGCTGCGACGCGTTCGCCAGCGTCACCGTCAGCGACTGCGTCCCCGTGTTGCCCGCGTTCGCGTAGACCGCCGGCCCCGCCACGGAGAACAGGGGGCCGCCCGCCGCGCCCGTCAGCGTCAGGCCCAGCTGGTTCTGCGCGTTCACCTGCGACGCGAAGCTCGTCGCGATCGCGCCGAGCTGCGCTGCTGCCGGGTCGAGCGTCTGGCTCACGAACGAGAGCAGGCCGCCGACGGAGCCGCCCGTAAGCGTGGAGCTCGACAGGTATTGCGGCGTGGCCGGGGCCGGCGAGCCCGCGGCCCCCGTGTACGAGATCGCGACCTCGCTCGGGTTGCTCGGCGACGTGACGGCCGCGAGCTGGAAGGCCTGATTGCCGGCGACGAGCGGCTGTCCGCTGCTGAGGGACACGGTGTAGCCAGTGTTGTTCCGCACGACGGAGACGCCGGCCAGTTGCGAGAGCTGCGAGAGCGCGAGATCGCGCTGGTCCATCAGCTGATTCGGCGGCTGGCCCTGCGACCCCGCCGCCAGGATCTGGCTGTTGAGCTGGGCAATCTGGGTCGCGTAGCTATTGATCTGCGAAACGGAGCTGGTCAGCTGCTGGTTCACGCTTTGGCGCAGCTGGTCGTACTGCTGGCCGGCCGCGTTGATCTGGTTCGCGAGCTCCTGCGCATCGCTGATCGCGGTCTGGCGCACGGCGACGCTGCCAGGGTTGTTCGAGACGTTCTGCAGGCCGCTGAAGTAACCGGTGATCGCCGCCGCAATGCCCGCGGTCGGGCTGCCGACCAGGTTGTTCAATTGCGAGGCCATCGTGTAGCTGGCCGTCGATGCGCTGCTCGTCGCTTGCGCGTTGTTCAGCTGCGTCGTCAGGTACTGGCTGTACGCGCGCTGTACCGTCACCGTGGTCACGCCGCTGCCCATGTAGCCCGCGCCGGTGTACTGCCCGCTCGACTCCGCGAAAACCGGATTCTCGACCGTATAGCCCGGCGTCGTCGCGTTGCTGATGTTCTGGCTCGTCACCGTCAGGCCCCATTGGGCAGCCTGGAGTCCGCTAAGACCGATGCTGAAGAGATCGTTGGACATGCGTCATCCTGATGGGGCGGGCGCGATATCGGGCCGCCGGTTGCGTGAACTGGCTGTATAACGGCACCGCACGGAGAAAATTGAGGGGACAAGCAAGCGGAGCCGCGCGATGCGTCACCGCATTATCGGCGGCGCGGCAGGCGGGCAAACCGCCGAGCAGCGCGGCAATCGGCGGTCAATTCTTCGCCCGGCATCCGCTCGGGCGAAGAACGTGCGGAAGATGCGGATGCGTCACGCGCGCACGAGCGAGCGGCGCCTCATTTCGAGCTGGGTGATGAGACGCTGCAACGTGTTTTCCGCGCTGCCGGGCAGCGACATGAAGCGAAAGCCGAGCTGATAGCGGCGCAGGCCGTTGGGCATGTTCGCCGCGCGATGCGAGACGAGCTGCAAGCCGAGCGAGAGCGTGCCGTGCGTGTTGAGGAACAGCTCGACGTCTTCGAGCACCGTGCCCATCGGCAGCTCGGCGACGCGCTCGTCGGTCGTGCGCAGGCCGACGCCGCCGAGCGAGATATCGTGCACTTCGAAGCGGAACGGATCGCCGCCGGGCAGAAGGCCCTTGCAGACGTACGGGTCCAGGATCGGCGCGTCGACGCGGAAATACTCGCGCCGCTGCACGTAGAAGAGCACCTCGGGAAACGCGGCTTCGAAGGCGGGCAGCCCTTCGAAACGGGTTTCGCTCGGCGTGCTCGTGGTGAACTCGACGCGCACGCCTTCCGGCGACGCGTGGAACATGCAGCGCGGCGCGGCGAGCATCCCCTTGTTCTGCTCCGCAAGCGCACCCCAGTCGAACACGAACATGCGCTCGCGCACGTCGACGTCGAGAATGCGCGTGACGAGCTGTCCGCCGTTGTACTGGACGGTCAGGAAATCGCCGCGGTTGAGGAGGTTGCGCAACTGCACGCCGATTTCCAGCGGGTTGCGACGGCCGAAGCTCGGACCGGAATCCGCGGATTCCTCCGGCATTTCATTCGACTGATTGATTTCCATGGGCTTGCCGGTATTCCGTTCTCTCGCGGGCGCGCCAAGAGACCAATGGCGCGCGTCTAGGCCGGACTCGTGCGGAATCCGGCACTTGGTCTCTATGATTAGCGGCAGCTAACCGGCGAAGTTTATAGCAAATGTTGAAGATATTTGAAGGAACCGGAAGCAGGGAACGGTCAGGCTGGATCCACTTCAACAGAAGAGCGCTGCGGCACGAGCCGTGTTTGTGCATCGAAAGCCCACTCGCGGCGCCATGTCACGCCCACTAGCCGACAAATAGCTTTCACTGCCGTGCTACTCTGGCGGTCGCCTAATTTTCATTCGAACCAAGCACTCAAATGATCGCTGCTCGCCTAGTCGCGACCGCTCCGCTCTGCGCATCGTTCGTTGCCGATGCCGCCGATTCCACCACTGCGACACGCCGAACGAACGCGGAAAACTATCAAGAACTCTCCGAATAGATACGGTCGTAGGCTCCATCCGCGAACAGATGCTTCACATAAGTCAGGGAGACAACGGATATGGCTTCGGTAGACGAGGAAGTGCTGTACTACAAGATCAACAAATTGCTGTGGCGATGGAAGCGCCAAGAGGGCGCTCGGGTCGTTCGCGAGGCGTCGCTCTCGATGGACAAGGCCCC
The DNA here is from genome assembly GCF_017315705.1 of Trinickia mobilis. Lineage (GTDB taxonomy): Bacteria > Pseudomonadota > Gammaproteobacteria > Burkholderiales > Burkholderiaceae > Trinickia_A > Trinickia_A mobilis. The sequence continues at coordinate 12,465 of NZ_JAFLRF010000058.1, forward strand.
GCCGCCGCTACCCGCGCCGCCCGAACCTCCGGTTGCAGAAGCCTCCGCGCCGAAGCCGCCAAAACTCGATCCGGCCGAAAAACTGGTCGATGATATCGAGCGGATCGCCAACGCGTTCTCGCGTTTCAAGACGTGGCTTAACACGCCCGAGCCGCCGAGGCCGGCCAGCCCGCCAAAACCGGTCAAGAAAGTAGAAACGGTGCCGCCGTTCGATATTCAGGAGATTCCGGGGGCGATGCGCAAGGAGTTCATGCCAATATCGGCCAAGCTGATGGAGCGGTGGTTTGCTGGGCGGTTGAACTATTCGCCCACCACTGAGGACGAGGAAAAGGAAATCAATCAGGTGGGCAAGCCTTATCCGCCCGACATGTACGACTTGACGACGGTAACGCTGGATTGGGTGCTTGAATTTCCTCGCGCCAAGGAGAAATTCGACTATCTGATCAATAAGGCGATTCGGTCAGAGGGGGCACGCAAGGTGCTTGAAGACAAATTTTCTCGTTACAAGGACAAATACGATGGCGCGTACAAATACCGTATCCTCGCCATCGAGAACTCAGATCTTGCCAAGAGCAACCCGACCGATTTACACCGTCAGTTCCAGTTTCAACGCACCATGGTTGATGGCACGTTCGGGGAAAAAATAGCTCTACTGCTGAAAGCGAATCTGACAAATAACGGTTCGCCTGACGATCTCACTGGCGCGCTTGGTTCGTTCAACTTCTATGCTGCCATTGCTACCGCCAGCATTTCCTGGAATACCGACGCGGGAAGGTCAAAAGCCGAGGTAACCGGTATCTATGTTTACGCGAAAGACGGCTACACATTCACCGATGATGAAGGCGCACGTTCACAGTACCTCGGGCACTGGAGCAAGGATCGCGTTATCGTCGTGCCATACGACGCCGCAGCGGAGAAGATATCTCGTCTGCCCTACGACGAAGACGTTTCCATCGTTGCTTATTCTTTCGATGCACCCGTTGCCGTTGGCGATATATCCACCAAGGGCAATGTTCATTACCCGGTCTACAACAGCAGCTTTCGACAGTGGGCGATCAAGCATCAGCGAGGAGGGGACTTCATTGTGTATACCGACCGCCGGTTTGTTCGGGTCAATCCGCCTCTCGAGATCTACCTATGAGATTCCCCTCCAGAAAGTGCATTGCATTATTCGTCGTCATTGTGGGGGTGCTGTATCTGTGCCTCTTCAATCGCACACCACGTGGAAATAATTGCATAATTTCCAGGTCCACAAATGGCATCTACATAGCCGAGCTATGCCTGTTGACGTGGAGTTCGCGCGATATTCCAGAATACGTTGGCCGGCTATACGACGCAAAAAGTGGAAAGATGCTGTTGCAGAGCACGTTCCTTACGTCGGATCCTGAAATTATATGGTTTAAAAGTGGAGACCTCGCATTTTCCCGCGGTGATGGCGGCGATGGTTCCGGTTATATAACTTTGCCTCCTTCCACATGGGACAAGCTGCTCGCGGCACGCCCCCGCAACCATAAATGGTCTGTGTTCGATCAAGCCTCATCAGAGTATGTGACCGGCAACTGGTCGCCATACCAGGAATTCGAAAAGCACTTCGATATTGATCAGACCGTGCGATGCCTAGACAGCACGACAAGAAAAGAAGTGACATGTCCATGGCGGGAATCCCCGCCAATGCAATGACAGTGTGTTCTCTTCAATCACGCGCCGTGAGGCACGGAATGCAAACGATCCACTTCACCAGACGGTGACTACATTGCTGAGCGGTGCCTGCTGAAATGGATTGCGGGCGGCAGTTCGGAATACGCTGGACGGCTATTCGACGCGAGAAGCAATTAGCTGCTTGCCGAGCTTGCGCTAAGCATTCCCGTATCAGCCCTCACCCCATCTGTTGCATGATCGAAATCAGCTTGTTCGCGTAGTGCGGATCGGTCGCGTACCCCGCGCGCTGCATCCCGTGCGCGAAGCTCGCGGCGTCGCGCGACGAATTCACCACCGACGCATAGCGCGGATTGTCCTTCAGCATCTTCGCGTAGTCGGTCATCGCCTCCTGGTACGAGTCGTACGCGCGGAACTTCTCGATCACGCGTTGCGGCTTGCCGTCCACGTACTCCGTCGTCAGCGTCGAAACCGTCTTGCCGGTCCAGTCCTTCGTCGCCTTGATGCCGAAGACGTTGTGGCTCGTCGAGCCGTCGGCCTTCTTGATCTCGCTCTTGCCCCAGCCCGATTCGAGCGCCGCCTGCCCGATGATGAAGCGCGCCGGGATGCCCGTCGTCGCGCTCGCGGCCTGCGCCGGCGCGGCCAGCTTGTCGACGAACGCATCGACCTTCGGCGACGCGCCGTTGCCGCGCAAGGGCGGCGTCAGCGCGCTGTTCGCGGAATACCCCGTGCTGCTGCCGGACGACAGCGCGCCGTTCGCCTTCGCATTCGCAAACGCCTTCGACAGCGCGTCCAGCGCGGCGTGGTTGCCCTCGTTGCCCGCGCCGGCCTGCATGCCCGTATTGCGCATCAACTGCTTGAGCATCATGTCCGCCACGCCGATGCCCTTCGAAGACATCTGCTGCGACAACTGCTGATCGAGCATCGACGTGAACTGCGCGGTGTCGTTCGAATCGAGCGGGCTGTCCTGCGGCGTCGCCTCGCGCATGCTCTTCAACATCATCTGCGTGAACACGGCATCGAATTGCTTCGCGGCCATCTTGAGGCCCGCCTGCGGCGATGCGTTGACCTGCGCGCGCAAGGCGTCGAAGCCTTGCGTGTCGAGCGCGAAGCGCTGCGACAGGTCGAGTGCGGCATTGGATGCGTTCGAATTGTTCATCGTCCGTCGTCCTTCTTCGTTCTTTGCTGCCTAAAGGAAAGAGCCCCCACGCTCACTTCGTTCGCTGCCCCCCGAGGGGGCGTCAGTGCGCTTGGGGCGGCCCGGCGCGCACTTAAATGATCTCGAGGTCCGCCTGCAACGCGCCGGCGGCCTTCATCGCCTGCAGGATCGACATCAGATCCGCGGGCGTGGCGCCGAGCGCGTTGAGCGCCTTCACCACTTCGGCGAGGTTCGCGCCTGCGGTCACGAGCTTGAGCGAGCCGTTGTCCTGCTTCAATTGAATCTGCGATTGCCGCGCGGCGACGGTCGTGCCGTTCGAGAACGCGCCCGGCTGGCTCACCACGGTCTGCGTGTTCACGACCACCGACAAGTTGCCGTGCGCCACCGCGACGTTTTGCAGCGTCACCATCTGGTTCATCACGATCGAGCCGGTGCGCGCGTTCAGGATCACCTTCGCGGCGGGGAGCGCCGGCTTCACGTCGAGGTTCTCCAATTGCGCCATGAACGCGACCTGCTGCGACGTATCGGCCGGCGCGCGAAGCTGGATCGTGCGGCCGTCGAGCGGTGTCGCCGTGCCCTGCCCGAACGCGTTGTTGACCGCGGCCACGACGCGCTGCGCCGTGTCGTAGTCCGTGTCGTTCAGTTCCATCTGCATCGTGCCGCCCGCGTCGCTCACGCGCGTCTGCACCGCGCGCTCGACGATCGCGCCATCGGTGATGCGGCCCGCGGCCAGTTGATTGACCTGCACCTTGCTGCCGTTCGCGCTCGCGCCCGCGCCGCCCACGGCAACGTTGCCCTGCGCGAGCGCGTAGACCTGGCCGTCGGCGCCTTTCATCGGCGTGAGAAGCAGTGTGCCGCCGCGAATGCTCTTCGCGTTGCCGAGCGACGACACGGTCACGTCGATCGCTTGCCCGGGCCGCGCGAACGGCGGCAGCGTCGCCGTCACCATCACGGCGGCGACGTTCTTCAACTGCATGTTGGTGAGCGTCGACGTGCTGTTCGTGCCGCCGATCTGCTGGTTGTTGATCGAGATGCCGAGGTTCGCGAGCATGTTCGCGAGCGTCTGCGTCGTGAAGGGCGTCTGCGTGGTCTGGTCGCCGGTGCCGTCCAGGCCGACGACGAGGCCGTAGCCGATCAGCGGGTTGTCGCGCACGCCCTGGATCTGCACGAGGTCCTTCAGGCGTTCGGCGTGCGCCGCCGGCGCGCCGGCGCCGAACAGCGCCGCAATCGCAAGCGAAAACACGATAGGCGCGAAGGCGCGAATGAGTTTCGATTTCATAGCATCACCATGGGGCCAGGTTCAGGAAGAAGCGCTGCAGCCACCCCATGGTCTCGGCTTCGTTGATGACGCCCTTCGCCGAATACTCGATCTTCGCGTCGGCCACCTGGTTCGAGAACACGCTGTTGTCGCCGGCTACCGTGTTCGGGTTCACGACCCCGGAAAAACGCACGAACTCGTTGCCCTGGTTGATGAGCATCTGCTTCTCGCCGCTCACCACGAGGTTGCCGTTGGGCAGCACGTTCGTCACGGTGACGGTGATCACGCCGTTGAACGTGTTCGATGCGTTCGCGCCGCCCGTGCCGGCGAACGTGTTCGCACCCGTCGCGTTGATGTTCGCGTGACTGAACACAGCGCCGAAAAAGCCCGCGGTCGGCACCGAGAAGTTGGTCGTGCCGTTGCGGTTTGCGGCGAGCCCCGATGACTTGGTGGCGTTGATGTTTTCCGAAATGACGATGGTCAGGATGTCGCCGACATTGCGAGGCCGCTGGTCTTCGAAGAGCGGGTGCCCCGCATAGCCCGGGTTGTAGATCGAGCCGGGCGGGTTCAACTGCGGGGGCACCGGCGGGGTGGCTGACATCGGCTGCTGCGTGATCGGCTCCCGCTTGAACTGTGCGCAGCCGCCGAGCACGCCCGCCGCCACCACGCCGGCGAATGCGAGCCTCGAGGCTGTGCGCAGCGCGCGCAAAGGAACCGGAATACGAGAGAACTGCGACATCTTCGATTACCGCCTTATTTATTGCCTATTCGTCAACTGCGCATCGAACGCGCGTCAGACTTGCATCTGGCTCAAGGTCTGCAGCATCTGGTCCGACGTCGTGACGGCCTTGCTGTTGATCTCGTACGCGCGCTGCGTCTGGATCATGTTCACGAGCTCCTGCACGACGTTCACGTTCGACGCTTCGACGTAGCCTTGATTGAGCGTGCCCGAACCGTTCGAGCCCGGCGCGGCGACGTTCGGCGCACCCGACGACGCCGTTTCCGACAACAGGTTCTCGCCGTTCGACTGCAGGCCTGCCGGGTTGATGAAGGTCGCGATCTGCAGCGTGCCGACGTTCTGGTTGTTGGCCGAGCCCGGCACCGTGATCGTCACGACGCCGTCGCTGCCGATCGTGAGCGACGTCGCGTTCACGGGAATCGTGATTGCCGGAATCACCTGGTAGCCGCTCGACGTGACGAGCTGGCCCTGCGAGTTGGTCTGGAACGAGCCGTCGCGCGTGTAGGCGATCGTGCCGTCCGGCATCTGCACCTGGAAAAAGCCGTTGCCGTTGATCGCAACGTCCTTCGAGTTGCCGGTCTGCTGCAGGTTGCCCTGCGTGAAGAGGCGCTCGGTGGCGACCTGCTGCACGCCGGTGCCGACCTGGCTGCCCGACGGCAGCTCGGTTTGCTGCGTCGAGTTCGCGCCCGGCTGACGCAGCGTTTGATACATGAGGTCCTCGAACACCGCGCGCGAGCCCTTGAAGCCGTTCGTGCTCACGTTGGCGAGGTTGTTCGAGATCACGTCCATCTGCGCCTGCTGCGCGTTCATGCCGGTGGCGGCGATGTAGAGGGAACGGTTCATTTGGGGTCTTCTCCAGAAATTCTTTTAGCGAAACGCTAGCGTGCGGCCGGCGGCCGCAATCAAGTGAACGTCAGCAACTGGTTCGCGGATTGGTCGTTCTGATCGGCGTTCTGCAGCAGCTTCGTTTGCATCTGGAACTGCCGCGCGTTGGTGATCATCGACACCATCGCCGCCACCGGATTCACGTTGCTGCCTTCGAGCGATTCGGGCGCGAGCGCGACGGCCGGGTCCACGTCGGCGGGGTTGCCGTCGGCGGTGTGGAAGAGGCCGTCGTCGCCGCGCACGAGCGTGGCCGGATCGGGGTTCACGAGCTTCAGCTGATCGACCACCGCGATCGCTTGCGGCGGATTGCCCGGCACCAGCGCCGACACCGTGCCGTCCTTGCCGATCGTGATGTCCGAGCCCGGCGGCACCGAAACCGGCCCGCTGCTGCCGACCACCGGCAGGTCGGTCGCGCTCAGCAACTGGCCGTTCGGGTCGACGTGGAGGTTGCCCGCACGCGTGTAGGCCTCGTTGCCGTCAGGCGTCTGCACGGTCAGCCAGCCCGGGCCCTGCACGGCGACGTCGAGCGGGTTGCCGGTCTGCGAAATCGGGCCGGGCGTGTAGTCGGCGCCCGGCGTGGCGGACAGCACGAACGTGCGCGTCGTGTCGTCGTTGACCGTGGTGCCGTCGCCGAACGAAAGCGGCGCCGAGCGGAAGTTCGCGAGCTGCGCGCGAAAGCCGGTGGTCGACGTGTTCGCCAGGTTGTTGGCGACGACGTCCTGCTGCGCGAGCGCCTGGCTCGCGCCCGTCATTGCGGTGTAGATCAATCGGTCCATGACTCGCCCGTTCTTTGCAGTCGCGCTTACAGGTTGATCAGCGTCTGGTCGACGGTCTGCTGCGTCTTGATCGTCTGCGCGTTCGCCTGATAGTTGCGCTGCGCGGTGATCAGGTCGACGAGCTCGTTGGTCAGGTTGACGTTCGACTCCTCCACCGCGCCGCCTTGCAGCGTGCCGTGGTTGGTGCTGCCCGGCGTCGAAACCTGCGCGACACCCGACTCGGCGGTCTGCTGAAACTCGTTATTGCCGAGGTTGACGAGACCGTTCGGGTTGTTGAAGTTCGCGAGCACGACCTGGCCGAGCGCGGCGGTCTGGCCGTTCGAATAGCTCCCGGTCAGCGTTCCGTCGGTACCGATCGAGAAGTTCGTCAGCTGGCCCGCGGCAAAGCCGTTTTGCACGAGATTGTTCGTGCCGTTCGGGTTGCCGAACTGCGTCGTGCCGGTCAGGTTCAGCATGAGCGTCTGCGGCGTGCCCGCCCCGTCGGTGTTCGGAATCGTGAAGCTCAAGGTGTCCGGCGAAGCCGGCGGGCCAAAGGTGGGCGGCGGCCCGAATCCGGTGAGCTGCTGGACGCTCGCGAGCTGCCCCGAGTTGGAGAAGGTTGCCGTGCCGACCTGCTGCGCGGCACCCGTGGACGGACCGGCGAACACGTTCCAATTGCCGGCGCTCGTCTTCGCGAAGTACATGTTGACCGTCTGCGACCCGCCAAGCGAGTCATATACCGGAACCGATTGCGAAAAGTTGTAGGTCGACGCGCTGTTCTGGTTGAACGCAATCGGGTTGGGCTTGACCGTCACCGTATCGCCGATCGCCGCCACGCCGGTCAGCGTGACCGTCTGGCCGTTGCCGAGCGTGATGGCCTGGCCCGCGGTGTAGTTCCCGGCGCCGTTATTGGCGGGATTGGTGGCGTCGGTGATGGTGTACGCGGTGGGACTGGTAAACGTGATCGTGTAGTTGTCGGCATTCGAGCCCGCCGCGGCGTTCGTGATCGCCGCGCCGCTGCTTACCAGCCCCGCCGAGGTCACGGTCACGGTCGGCGTGGTGAGCATCAGGTTGCCTTGGGCGTTCAGGTTGAACTGGCCGGTGATGCTCGTCGTCGCGGATGGTGCGATGTTGGTGGTGGGCACCGTGAGCGGCACTGTCTGAGCCGTGTTCACCACGCCGTTCGCATTGGCCGCGTAGCCCATCAACTGCAGCCCTTCCGCATTGACGATCTGGCCGCTGTTGTTCAGCTGGAATACGCCGTTGCGCGAATAGACGACCGAACCGTTGTTCGACATCTGGAAGAAGCCGTTGCCGTTGATCGCGACGTCGAGCGCCTGCCCGGTCTGGTTGATCGTGCCCTGCGCGAATTGCTGCTGCACTTCGGCGAGCTGCGCGCCGATGCCTATCTGATTGTTGACTGACGTCGCGATCGAGTTCGCGTACACGTCGGCGAAGACGGCGGTGCCGCTCTTGAAGCCGATCGTGTTCGCGTTGGCGATGTTGTTGCCGATCACGTCCAGATCGTTGGATGCGGCCGCGAGGCCGCTCAATCCTTGCTGGTAACCCATTGCGGTCTCCGGTTTAGGGAAGGCTGAATTGGCTTCGGTTCGTCACAGGATCGCGGCGACCGACGAGAGGTTGACGGTGTTGCCGTTCGACAGCACGACGTTCGGGCTGCCGCTCGATTGCGGCACGACGCCTGCGATCGTGGCCCCCGTGAGCGTCGCCGGCGTGGCCGACGAGCCGTTGATCGTCGCGGTCGCGGAAATCGTGTAGACGCCGTTCGGCAGCGTGTTGCCCGACGCGTCGACCGGCGTCCATTCGACCGGCACCGTGCCCGCCGCTTGCTTGCCGAGATTGATCGTGTTGACGATCTGCCCCCCCGAATTCATCACGTTGATCTGCACGTTCGTCGCCGCGCCCGTGAGCGTCACGCCGATCGGCGTCGCCGCGCCGCTCGAGACGCTCACCGCGTTTCCGGGCGCGAGCACGGTCGCGCCGATCAGGCTTGCGGACTGCGTCTGCTGTTGCGCCGTCAGTTGCGACGCGAGCGACGTCAGCGTCGTGTTCAACTGGCTGATGCCCGACACCGTGTTGATCTCGGCAAGCTGCGACGTCATTTGCGAGCTGTCCATCGGGTTGGTCGGGTCCTGGTTCTGCAACTGGGTCACGAGCAGTTGGAGAAACGTGCTCTGCAGGCTCGACGCCGACGTCGAGTTGGACGACGAGTTCGCGCTCGCGCTCGAAGAGCTGCCCGTCGTGCCGTTCACCGTGCTGATCAGGTTCTGCAGGACGGAGTTGGCGCTGCCGATAGTCGTATTGGTCGTCACGGGTCTTCTCTCCTCAGCTGCCGATCGTGAGTGTTTTCAGCATCAGGTTCTTGGCGGTGTTCAGCGTCTCGACGTTGGCCTGGTACGAGCGCGACGCCGAGATCATGTTCACCATTTCCTGCACCGGGTCGACGTTCGGCAACGTCACGTAGCCGTCCGAATTCGCCGCCGGGTTGCTCGGGTCGTAGGTGGTCTTCATCGGCGTCGGGTCGTCGATCACCCCGGTCACCCGCACGCCGCCCACCTGCTGGCCGGAGGCCGTGCGCGAGCCGCCGAGCGGATCCACGGCGAACACGACTTGCTTCGCCTTGTAGGGCTTGCCGTCGGGGCCGGTCGTGCTGTCCGCGTTGGCGAGATTCGATGCGGTGACGTTCAGTCGCTCCGACTGCGCGGACATCGCCGAGCCCGCGACGTCGAAAATGTTCATCAAAGATGGCATGGCTTTCGTTGACCTCTCTCTAAACCCCGTTGCGTGCGGTGGTGAGTTGCGTTTGGCGTTCGTGCCGCCGGTCGGATAGCTCGTGTCATGCGGTCTGCGCCGCTCAGCCGCCCGACGTGATCGCCGCGAGCATCGTCTTGATGTCGCCCGACACGGCCGTCATCTGCGATTCGTAATGCAATGAGTTGTCGGCGAACTGCACACGCTCGGTGTCGAGGTCGACGGTGTTGCCGTCGAGCGCGGGCTGCACCGGATTCCGGTAGGCGAGCTGGCCGTAGCTGTCGGCCGGGCCGCCGGTCGGAATCATCCTGGTGTTGCCTGCCATGTGGCCGGCCTGCGTCGTCGTCATCGACATGCCGCTCGTCACGCCCGCGGGCTGCGCGAGCGCGAGCGGCTGCGCGTTGCTCGCCCCCATGCCCGTGGCGCCGGCCGCGCCGCTTTGCTTGAGCGCGGTCGTAAGCGCCGACGAGAAATCGACGTCGCGCGCCTTGTAGCCGGGCGTGTCCGCGTTGGCGATGTTCGACGACAGCAATTCCTGCCGATAGGCGCGCACGTCGAGCGACTGGCGGCCAAAGGCGAATTCGGCATCGAGTTTGTCCATCGGGCGTTTCTCCGTCGAAAGCAAGCGCAAGCGTTTTGCAGGAACCCGGCCGGTGCGCGCCGCAAAGACGGGGGCGCCGGCGCGGAAGGCCTTTTTACATGGACTGCATCTTAGGAGGGCAACGCAAGAAGCAATCGGACGAATAGCCAGGGAAGCGCCCCTCTATTCAACGTTTGCGTGAGAGGCGCGATCTCTAGAATGCGAGGCGTACCGATGTATTCCGATGGAGATTCGCGATGTCCCGGCCCGCTTCCTATGTCATGCGCCGTGTTCGCGCCGAAGGCGCGGGCATGGGGCGTGTGCGGGCGGCGGCGTGGCCCCGGCTTCGGCGCTGGGCGCTCGTGAGCGCGTGCGCCGCAGGATGCGTCGCCTCTCCCGCGCTGGTTCGCGCGCAGACGGCCAGCAGCGGCCCGATCGTGATTCCCGGGCCCGGCGAAACGAATCCGGCCGCGGCGCTCGCGATGGCGCAAAGCGCCGGCATGCAGAACGCGGCGCCGGCCATGCCGGCGATTGCCGCCGCGGCGCCCGTCACGCGCAGCGCCTCCCGTGAAGACGAGTTTGCGAAGGCCGCCGCGGCGAGCGGCGCGATTGTCATTCCCGGTCCCGGCGAACGCGCCGCCGCCGTTGCGGCTCTGGGCGCGCCCGCGATCACCGCGATCGACAACCGTGCGATGCCGCTCGCGAACGCCGACGTCAATCCGCGTCAGGTGATTCCGGTCGTGGTGGCCTCGGCGCCGCAGATTTCGCGTCAAAGCGGCCAGGCCGTCGCGATGAACACGCCCGCCGGCGCGCCGATCGATCCGCTTTCCGCGCGCGGAGAACCGCCTGAGTTCGCGTCCGCCGCGAACCCGCGCGGCGTGCGCCCCGTCAACGCCGCCAACGTGGCGCCGGCTTCGCTGCCGCAAGCGGCACAGCCGGTTGCGAGCGCTGCCGCCGCGCGCGCTGCGGTCCAGCCACCCGTGCGCGCCGTGCAGACTGCCGCAGTACCGGCCGCCGCGGCCGCCCCCGCCGGCCAGCAAGACGGCGAATCGATCCGCCAGGCGGCGCTCGCGTTCCTGCAGCAGCAGGCGCAAGGGCTGCCCGGCAAGGTCGGCATCACCGTCAATGAAGTGTTCCCGCGCGGCCTCGCCGCCTGCACGTCGCTCACGCCGTTCATGCCGGCGGGCTCGCGCATGTGGGGCCGCACCACCGTCGGCGTGCGCTGCGTCGGCGACCATCCGTGGACGCTCTACCTGCAAGCGCGCGTGTCGGTGCAAGCCGCCTACTACGTCGCGGCACGTTCGCTCGCGCCCGGCGACGTGCTGTCGGCCGCCGACCTCGTCGTGCGCGACGGCGACCTGACCGCCCTGCCGCTGGCCGTCATCATCGACCCGTCGCAAGCCGTCGGCTCGACCGCGCTCATGCGCGTGTCGGAGGGCATGCCGCTACGCCAGGACATGATCCGGAGCGCATCAGCGGTGACGATCGGGCAGACGGTACGGATCGTCGCGAAAGGACAGGGATTTTCGATTTCGTCGGAAGGCAGCGCGATGAACAACGCGTCGCCCGGACAGACGGTGCGGGTGAAGACGGCGGCGGGCCAGATCATCCAGGGCGTCGTGAAGGACGGCGGAACGGTCGAGATCCAGCTGTGAGCGGGGGCCGGATCGCCGGAGCGCCGGCCGGTGAAAAAGGGAATCGACGATCGCGCTAAAGTTTGATTAGGGTGTGCCGTTATTACACTCAAATCATTCGGGAAGCCAATCGTGAAAATCGATTCCACCACCAATTCGAGCCTGCCGACGGTGAAGGACGGCGCGCAGCGCACGCAGCAGGCCGACACTGCCGCGGCTGCGGCACCGAGCGCCTCGAAGGCGCCGGCGCAAGGCGCGGGCGGCTTTGCCGGCAATTCGAACGTGAGCTTGTCAGGGCTGTCGTCGTCGTTGCGCAGCCTGGCGGCATCCGGCGCGGCCGATATCGACGCCGGCGAAGTCGAGTCGATCAAGCAGGCCATCCAGAACGGCACGCTGACGATCGACACGAGCAAGATTGCGGACGGCGTGCTGGAAACGGCGCGCAGCCTATTGCAGAAGAACCCGTCGACCGGCGGCTGAGCCATGCACTGATCGCAGCCGCTGTCGGGCGGCATTCCGGCGCCAGGGTTCGCGTACTGCACGCGAACCCTTTTGTTTTTGTCGACCCGAGTTAGCGCTTTAGCGGTTACTCGGGTCCCATGCACCGCTGTCGACCCGAGTTAGCGCTTTAGCGGTTACTCGGGTCCCATGCACCGCTGTCGACCCGAGTTAGCGCTTTAGCGGTTACTCGGGTCCCATGCACAGCTGTCGACCCGAGTTAGCGCTTTAGCGGTTACTCGGGTCCCGTGAACGCTTTAGCGAGTTGCCATGAAAGATGCCCTGCTTGCCACTGTGATCGACGAATACGCGACGGTCGAGGCGTTCGCCTCGCTGCTCGCCTACGAAGAGAAGGCGCTCGCGGCCGTTTCGCCGCTCGGGACGCTGCCTTCGATCGTCGAAAAGAAAACCGAACTGACCGGACAGCTCGCGGCGCTCGAAAAAGCGCGCGACGCGCAGTTGCGCGACCTGGGGTTTCCGCCGGGCTGGAAGGGCATGGAGCTCGCGGCCGCCGCCGACACGCGCCTCGCCGAGCACTGGCAGCTCTTGCAGGCGGTGGTGCAGCGCGCGCGGCGCGCGAACACCAACAACGGCCTCATGATCCGCGTGCGGATGAACTACAACCAGAGCGCGCTCGCGATCCTGCGCGGGGCGGCGCAGAACGGCGCGGTATACGGACCGGATGGGCGGATGGCGGCCGTTTGAGGAACCACGGCTAGCCGGGACGGGCCGCGCACTTGTCAGTCAGCGCGCGGCGAAGTTGAACGTGTTGGCGCCCTTGGCGAAAACAACGTAGCGGCGCGACTCCAGTCGCACCGCCCATGACCTCCAATGCCTTCGGATCTCAGCCTTCGACGCTCGCCCAGGCCATCTCCCGCAGCCGGGTGCGCAGACGCGCGACCGCCTGGCTGTGCAATTGGCACACGCGCGATTCGCTGACCTCCATCACCGCGCCGATTTCCCGCAGGTTCATGCCGCGCTCGTAGTAAAGCGACATCAGGAGCTTCTCGCGCTCGGGCAAGCGTTCGATCGCCTCGATCAGCGCCGCGCGCAGGCTATCGTCGAGCAGCGCCGACAGCGGGTCGGAGTGGTCGACGCAGTAGCGGTCGAGGAACGGCTCGTCGTCGGACGAGCGGTCGAAGTCCTCGTAGTAGATCAGCTGGCTGCCGTGCAAGTCCTGCAGCATCGCCTGATACGCGTCGAGCGGCATCTTCAGCTGCTCGGCGATTTCCGTCTCGCTTGCCGAGCGGCCGAGCTGCTGCTCCACCTGATGCACCGCGAACTCCACCTCGCGCGACGTCTTGCGCAAGCTGCGCGGCAACCAGTCGTTGCTGCGCAGCTCGTCGAGCATCGCGCCGCGAATGCGCTGGCTCGCGTAGGTCTCGAACTGCGCGCCCTGGTCTTCCTTATAGCGGCCCGCCGCGTCGAGAAGACCGATCATCCCGGCTTGGATCAAATCGTCCAAATCCACGCTCGCCGGCATCTTGGCGACGAGCTGCAAGCCGAGCCGACGCACCAAAGGTGCGTACTGCGTCAGCACGTCCTCCTGGGACATCTTTCCTTGAGCGTTGTACATCGTGCTCTCCTTTCTTCGTCCCTTCGTTGTACAGATGAGCCCCCACGCTCACTGCTTGCTTTGCATGGGACCGGAGTGAGCGCTAAAGCGCCAACTCCGGATCGGCACGCCGCCCTCGAGGGAGCTGAGACCTCCCTTGGGGCGGCCCGGCGTGAGGCCGGGGGGGTGCGCGCATCGGCCAATACAACATCTCGGCGGCGAGGTGCCGGTAATCGCGCGCCGCGGGCGTCGACGGAAACGCGTCCACCACGCAGCGCGACAGTTCGGACGAGCGCTCCATCAGCGGATCGGACGCGACAAAACCGGCATCCGTGATTTGCACCGTCAAGTAGCGCCCCGCGACTTCCGCGAGGTTTTCGAACGCGGTGTGCGCGTCCGCCACGCTCGACACGTGGTTCACGAGCACGCGAAACTGCGCGATCGCGTGCGCGTAGTGCAGCCGCTTCATGCACGCGTACGCCTCGGTGATCGCCTGCGCGGCCACGCGCGTGACGATCAACACGTCGTGCGCCTGCACCGCCAGCGCGGACAGCACCCCGTGCCTGTCGAGCTGCGCGTCGATCAGCACGATGTCGGCTGATCCGTTCAGCACGGCGTCAAGCTCCTCGACGCTGTAGCCTTCGCAGTCCTCGCGCGACGCCGCGAGCACCGCGAAGCCGAGCGGATGGCGCGCCGCCGCCTCCTCGAGCGCCATCTCGCCTTTCATCACCGCACTGAAATTGCCCGCGCCGCACACGCCGCCCAGCACGGCGGACACCGATCGGCCGCCCAGGGATTCGTCGACGACGAGCACATCCTTGCCCTGCGCCGCGAGCGCCGCGGCGAGGTTCACGACGGTCGACGTGCGTCCGACATGGCTCGATCCGCCCGTGACCGCCACCACGCGCGAACCGTTCTTGCACAGCAACCGCCTCAGTCCTTCTGCTTGGTCGACCATGACCTTATCCAAATCGAACCTCATGGAGCTCGGCCGTCGAGCGCGCGGACAGCGCCGACAGCAATGCGGGAATATCGTCGTCGTCCGGCACGAACGGCGAACCGTCGCGCGGAATGCAGAACGCGCTCTTGATCAGGAATTTCTTCGTTGCGACGTACAGGTTCTCCGGCACCTTCTGGCCGGTCGACACGTAGTGCACGGGCAGCTTGTAGCGGATCACCGTGTCGAGCACGCTGCCGAGGTTGGTCGCCTCGTCGAGCTTGGTGAGGATGCAGCCCGCGAGCTCCGGCTGACCCGGCGCGCTCTGATAGGCCTGCACGACTTCGTTGAGCGTGTCGCCGTGGCTCGTCGCGTTCAGGAGCAACAGGCGCTGCACCGGCTGGCCGGCGCCGCACAGCATCGCGATGTGGTCGGAGACCGTGCGGTCGCGCTGGCTCATGCCGATCGTGTCGATCAGCACGATGTGCTTGTTGCGCAGCTCGGCGAGCGCGAGCTGCAGGTCGGCGGTGTCCTTCACCGCGTGCACGGAGACGCCGAGGATCTTGCCGAAGATACGCAGCTGCTCGTGGCCGCCGATCCGGTAGCTGTCGGTGGTCAGGAGCGCGACCTTGCTCGCGCCGAAGCGCATCACGCAACGCGCGGCGAGCTTCGCCGTGGTCGTCGTCTTGCCGACGCCGGTCGGGCCCATCAGCGCGAACACGCCGCCGCGCTCCATCAGCGCGTCTTCGTTTTCCATCACGGGCAGGTTGTTCGCGAGCACCGTGTGGACCCATTCCATGCCCGCTTCCATGCTGTCGACCGCGGGCATCTTGTCGATCATCATCTGCACGAGTTGCGCGGAGAAGCCCGCGGCGAACAGGTGCTTGGTGAGCGCGCCGTGCGCCGGGCTGCGGCGCTGGCGGTCGCCCCACAGCAAGCCCGCGAACTGCTCTTCCATCATGCCGCGCATCGCCGAGAGCTCGGTCATCACCGTCTCGGCGACCATCTGCTCCATGCGCGCGCGGACCGCTTCGGCCATCGCGGTCGTGGCGCTGTCGATTTCGCCCGCCGGCGTGACGACGGCGGACGGCGGCAGCCCCAGGCGCGCCGCGGCGCGGCGCGCGGCCGACTGGGTCGCTTCGCGCGCCCAGTCGGGCTGCTCGGCGGCGGCGAGTTCTTCGGCGGAGAGGACCTTGCCCGGCGCGCCGAGACCCTTCGCGGCTGCGGCGGCGGGCGTCATCGCGTGCGGCTTGAAGACGTGCGCGGCCTGGCTCTGCGCCGCGATGCGGCGGGCGTGATCGATGAGCCACGGGTTCGTTTCGGCCATCGTGCGCGGCGCTTCGGCTGCGCGCGGGCCGACGGGCGGGAGGACCCGGGTCGGCGTGAACGAGGCCGGGCCTGCGGGGGTGTCGAGGCGCGGCGTGATGTCGTCGGTGCGGGCTTCGATGCGTTGTCCGGCGCGCGATTCGCTGCGCCGCTCCAGGCGCGGCAGGTTCTGCGCGCGGTCGCCGCGCGGTTCGAACGAGACGGCCTCTTGCCAGTCGCGGTCGGCGGCGAGGGCGGCGGCGTCCAGCGTGCGTGAGGCGGCGGCGGACGCAGCGACGCCTTGAACGTCAGCGCTGCTCGGCGCGGCGGCTGGCTTGGCGGCGTCCGGCGCAGCGGCGCCTGCGGTGTCGACCCGCACTTCTGGGCTCGCGCCGAACACGGCGGAAAACACATCGGGCATCCCGCTCGCATAGGGATTCGCTTGCGAGAACGAGGGGCGCGCGGCGGACAGCGCGGATGCGGCGGCGGCGCCGGCCTTCGGCGCGATCGACGCCAATTCGCTGTCGGCTAGCGCGACGATCTCCACGTTGCCGTCGTCCATCGTGCGGTTGGACAGCACCACCGCATCGGCGCCCAGGGCCTCGCGTACTAGGCGCAGTGCGTCGCGGCTCGTCGCACCGATGAATTTACGAATGTTCAAGCTAGCCCCCGATGAGGTTGACGACTTTTTTTCTTGCGCTTATCCGGCACTTCGGCGTACGGCGCAGGCGTCTGATTCGGTCCTATCAGGCTGCCGTCGCCCGCCACGCGGCCCTCGATGCGGGCGCGGTGACATGCCGATTTCCACTGACAGCGATTATTCCCGCGGCGGTCAACCGACGATCGGCGGATAAAGGCGGGGAAAGGGGTGTATTTCGAGTGATGGGGGACTTGGGGACCGGGGAGCAGTGCCTTCGGCTTCCTGTAGAAGCGCGGACTCTGACGGCAGACGTCGAGGAATCTCACGCGTCGACGGCTCTCGGCTCGGGTGCCCCCTTGGCAAGCACGACGCCGTCGTGGTGCTAGCAAATGAAAACGCTGGGGGTAGCGCAACATGGTTGCGTTATGGCTCTTGTTCTTGTGAATGTATTCGCTCATCCACCAGGCCCGCGCCGCAAACACCGGGCAATCCGCCCCCGAAGAGCGTGAAGGGCCACATCGTCACCGGCCCAACATACGGCAAGACGGAGATATCAGCTAATACGCCTAGAGCAAATCTGCTACCAACAACATTAATAGGTTTATTTTATTTTTCAATTCATTAGTATAGCGAATCATTTTATTAATATATAGATAGTTCTAATTTTTCATACTCCACTAGCTGCGAATATAAATATGGTGAATTGACTCACGGGTTGGATACACCGGCCTTCCCGGCCGCCCCAGCGACTACTCCGCAGGCTCCGGCGAGTGGATACTCAAGGACTATCCGTCCGACTACTTGTCTCTTTCCGCCCACTTGAAATTAATCTTTGGCGGAATGTCTCAGTTAGATCCGAAGTAGAAATTTAAATCAAACTCCGAGGAAGTCGAATGGCGTACATTCTGTGCCTGCCGCAATGGCGAAACAGTTTTCACGCGAACCAATGTTAGTCGAGGAAAAGCATGAGCAAGGAAGTCAAACCAGTAGTCGGCGTGGGTGCAATTGTCGTGCATCGGAGTGGCGCGGTGCTGCTCGGATATCGACACAAGGTCGGCGAATCTCCGAGCTGGTGCTTACCGGGGGGACACGTTGATCCCGGAGAGTCGTTCGAAGAATCTGCCATTCGCGAGGTGATGGAAGAGGCCGGCATTGAGGCGTTTGACCCCAAGGTCCTTGCGCTTGCGCAACGGCTGGACGGACCATCGCCCGCCATTACAGGTGCAGTCGTAGCGACTCCCGGTCAAGCAGACGTCGAACCGCATGTTCTCGAGCCACATGTGTTTGCATGTTGGCGCTGGTTCAAGCCAGACGAATTACCCACCCCCCTCTTCCCCGCCAGCGCGGCCGTACTCGCAATCTGGCGCAAGGAGACGCTTCCGGAGGGATGGCGCGCATACGTCGTCACGGCGGCAGCCGGGGACTCAAAGTGAGCGTACTGCACGTGTTCGACATGGATGGACAACGGGATTCGAGCCTACCCGCCGATAAGATTCGCCACCTTGATCGTGCGTGTGTCCGGCACTTCCGCATACGACAGCACCTTCAACTGCGGCAAGCTCCGTCGCAGGAACCGCGCAAGCATCGCCCGCAGCGCATGCTGCACGAGCAGCACCGGCGGCAGCCCCACGTTCTGCTGGCGCAGCATCGCCTTCTGCGTCTCGGTAAGCAGCGTATGCGCCAGCCCCGGGTTCGCGCCGGTGGAGAGCGTCTGCGACAGCACGCGCTCGAGCCCCGAGTCGAGGCCCATCACCTGCATGTCGCCATTGCCCGGA
>NZ_JAFLRF010000059.1 GCF_017315705.1 Trinickia mobilis
CGGATGATCTTGTTGTCGATGCGCTGCTCGATCACGTGGGCGCTCCAGCCCGAGGTGCGGGCGATCACGAAGAGCGGCGTGAACATGGCCGTCGGCACGCCCATCATGTGATACGACACCGCGCTGAACCAGTCGAGGTTCGGGAACATCTTCTTCGCGTCCCACATCACCGTCTCGAGCCGCTCGGCGATGTTGAAGAGCTTCATGTTGCCGGCGTCCTTCGAGAGCTTTTGCGCGACTTCCTTGATGACCTTGTTGCGCGGGTCCGAGATCGTGTAGACCGGGTGCCCGAAGCCGATCACCACTTCCTTCGCTTCGACGCGGCGGCGGATGTCGGCCTCGGCCTCCTCGGGCGTCTGGTAGCGCGTCTGGATCTCGAACGCCGCTTCGTTCGCGCCGCCGTGCTTCGGGCCGCGCAGCGCGCCGATCGCGCCGGTGATCGCCGAGTAAATATCCGAGCCCGTGCCCGCGATCACGCGGCCGGTGAAGGTCGATGCGTTGAACTCGTGCTCCGCGTACAGGATCAGCGAGGTGTGCATCGCCTCGACCCACGCCTTCGACGGCGCCACGCCGTGCAGCAGGTGCAGGAAGTGGCCGCCGATCGAATCGTCGTCGGTTTCCACCTCGATGCGCCGGCCGTTGTGCGAATAGTGGTACCAGTAGAGCAGCATCGAGCCGAGCGAGGCCATCAGGCGGTCGGCGATGTCGCGCGCGCCCGCGAGGCTGTGGTCGTCCTTCTCGGGCAGCACCGTGCCGAGCACCGAGACGCCGGTGCGCATCACGTCCATCGGGTGCGCCGAGGCCGGCACCCATTCGAGCGCGGCCTTCACGTTCGCGGGCAGGCCGCGCAGCGCCTTGAGCTTGGTCTTGTAGGCGGTGAGCTCGGCCTGGGTCGGCAGCTTGTCGTGCACGAGCAGGTAGGCGATCTCCTCGAACTCGCAGGTCGTGGCGACGTCGAGAATGTCGTAGCCGCGGTAGTGCAAGTCGTTGCCGGTGCGCCCGACCGTGCACAGCGCGGTGTTGCCCGCCGTCACGCCCGAGAGCGCCACCGATTTCTTCGGCTTGAAGCCGGGCGTGCCTGCCGTGCTGTTGTCTGCTTCGCTCATGATGCCTCCTGCCGGGCCGCCCCAAGGGAGGCATCCGCCCCCTCGGGGGGCAACGAACGAATGTGAGTGTGGGGGTGCTTCATTTATCGTCCTCCAGATTCAATGGGATGTCATTTCTTCGCCGCGGGCGGCGTATGCGGTGATGGCGCCGACGACTTGGAGCGGTGCCTCGGTAGCCACTGCAGCGCGGAATCGCGCGCCTGGGGAATTGCTGTTCGGTCGAGTTTGCATCATGGCTGGACGGTCGAGCGGTTGGGTTGAATCGGGTCGAAACTGTGCAAGCGAAACGGCCACGGAGCGCGCTGCCAGGCGGAGGACCGGCTCAGCACGCTCGTTCGCACCGACGCGGTGCGGCTAAGGTTATGCGCGCGCGGCACGCCGCTCAATGTCAAAAACGGTCATTCTGCATGACGCTATTTGCCACATTTTGAGCGAGAGAGTCTGTCTTTGCAGCGCGATTTACATACCGTTGACGGACTTCCATGACTCATTGCGCGGATGCGTGGAATAGGCTTAACCTGTTCTTACGCATATAAATTAGCGCTACACTCGGCACAAACGAGCGGATTGCTGGAGAAAATCATGGCTGATATCGACCCAGGCCGTACCTTCCGCGGGCTTCCCTTGACGCCCGAGCAGGATGCTGAAGTGAGGCACTACATAAAAGTCCGCAAGCAGCAGGGCAAGAAGTGGGACACGCCGGAGTTGAAAGCCATGCTGCACGACATGCTGCAGCCGCCGGACGAGGACGAAGAAGGCTTCGACTACGACGACACGAGAACCTTGGCAGAGCGCGCCGAGTTCTTCGTCGACGAGACGATGGACCCCATTGAAGCCGCGGAAGAACGGAACGCGGCGTTTGAATCCGAGATCATGAAGCGGTTTTAAGGCGCCGGCTTGGGTTGAAGTTGCTTAGCATCGCTTATCAATATGGCGATAGGAACCGGGCGGCGGCGCTGCCGATTGCCTGCCGCGCCACCGCCAAGGTGTGATTCACAAAGCAGGTTTCAAATACGCAGCCCGGCGAGCTACTTGGGCTGTGCCACCACCCGCAGATACGGCTTGAGCGTCTTGAAGCCCTGCGGATATTTCTTCTTCGCATCCTCATCCGATACGGACGTCGGAATGATGACGTCGTCGCCGGGACGCCAGTTCACGGGCGTCGCCACCCCATGCTTGGCGTTGAGCTGCAGCGAATCGAGCAGGCGCAGCACTTCGTCGAAATTGCGGCCCGCGCTCATCGGATAGACGAACATCGCTTTCACTTTCTTGTCCGGCCCGATCAGGAACACCGAGCGGATGGTGGCGTTGTCGGCCGCCGTGCGCGGGCCGCTGCCGCTGGCATTCGGATGAATCATGTCGTAGAGCTTGGCGACGGTCAGATCCGGGTCGCCGATCATCGGATAGTTGACTGCATGGCCCTGAGTCTCCTCGATATCGCCGACCCAGCGCTTGTGATCGCTCACCGGATCGATGGAGAGGCCGATGATCTTCGTATTGCGCTTTTCGAATTCCGGCTTCAGTCCGGCCATGTAGCCCAGCTCGGTCGTGCAGACGGGGGTGAAGTCTTTCGGATGGGAGAAGAGGATGGCCCAGCCATCGCCGATCCATTCGTGAAACTTGATCTGTCCTTCGGTCGTTTCAGCGGTGAAATCGGGTGCGTCCTCTCCGATGCGGATAGTCATGTTCAGCCTCCTATGCTTGCGCTGCGAGCTTGGGGTCCGCGCGAAACCGCTTTCGATGCCGATGCTTTCGCACGGTGACGGTGAATTGCGACTTCGATTATAGACACCGTGCGACAGACACCGTGCGTGACTTGCTTGATATAGGGAATCGCCTACGTCCTCCCGCGACCCGACGCGATTCCACTGACCTTAACGCAATGAACCTAAAGGTCCATCCGATCCGGCACGTCGACGCACACGCGGATCGCGTCGTGGCGCCAGAACTCGAGGTCGCAGTCGATCAGCCGCCCATGCTGGTCGCAGTTCACGCGGGTGATGTGCAGCGCCGGCGTGCCTTCGGCAACTTTCAGCGGCGCTGCCGCCTGGCGGTGCAGCACCGACGGCACCATGCCGAACTGCACGCGCCCGTAGCGGATGCCGTACTCGCTCGCATAGAGCCCAGTCAGCGATTGACGCAGGTCGAAAGCGAGAATCCCCGGAAAGTAGGCGGGATTCAGATAGTGCTCGACATACAGCACGGCGCGCGAATCGATCGAGCGCGCGCGCCGGATCTGGATCACGCTGGAGAGCGCAGGCAGCACGAGCATCTCGCAGATCGCCGCACTCGCCGGGATCTGCTCCGCGGACAGCACCTCCGTGCCGGGCTCGCGCCTCTGTTCGCGCACCATTGCCTCGAAGTGCGTGCGCTTGAGCGGGTCGTACAGAATGCGCGGCGGCGCGACGAACCAGCCGCGTTGCTTCTCGCGATAGATCAGGCCTTGCGCTTCGAGCTGGCCGAGCGCCTCTCGCAACGTGATGCGGGTCGTGGCGAACAATTCGCTCAGCTTGCGCTCGGCGGGCAGGCGGCTGCCGGGCGGCAGCAGGCTACGGTCGATCTGCTCTGTCAGCGCGCGGCAGATGCGCGCCGTGGTTCGCGGCGCGTCGACTTGAATTGAGTCTCTAGTTGGCATAGTCCAGCCCGTTTCCGGGCACAATTTTCGTATTCTCGTGCGATTCTTGCTCCGTCGCTTAATTCGCACCGTACCTGTAAAAGATGGCCGAACTGTGACAGTGCACGCGCACGGCACACACGGCACACACTCTACCGCGCTGCGGCATGCCGTGCCTAATCGGCCGATTCCGCCGGAGCGGTCCGCTTGCAAGGCATGGATGGCCAGTCTAGCGCTGACACGGAAATATCATCGAGCGGAATTAGACTGCGCGCAATCTTTCTGATCTAGACCACGTAATTTCGACCGGAGCAGATCCGCCGCCTTCAGCAGGAACTGCAGTTGACGACGATCTTCGTCACGCACGATCAGTGGACGTGCTGAACCGGTCCGCGGCGGACTTGCATGCGCCCGGCACGCTCGTGCAGCTCGTGTTCGATCCCGAAACCTTGCGCGAAGCGGCTTGAGCGCAGCGATGCCGCCGCGTTGCGCCGCGCGGTTTCCTGCCAGCCGCGCGGGACGTGCCGTAAAATGCCGTTCGCAGCCACCCGCGACGGCGTTACGCCCATCCGCATCGAACCACACCGCCATGCCACTACGGATCTTGCTCGTCGAAGACGACAGTCGACTCTCCGCGCTCGTCGCCGGCTACTTGCGCAAGCATGAGTTCGAGGTCGACGTCGTGCTGCATGGCAACGAGGCCGTGCCGGCGATCGTCGAGCGCCGCCCCGATCTCGTGATTCTGGACGTCAACCTGCCGGGCAAGGACGGTTTTCAGATCTGCCGCGAGGCGCGCGAGCGCTTCGACGGCATCATCATCATGGTGACCGCGCGCGACGACCAGTTCGACGAGGTGCTGGGCTTCGAATTCGGCGCCGACGACTACGTGCACAAGCCCGTCGAGCCGCGCGTGCTGCTCGCGCGAATCAAGGCGCTGTTGCGGCGGGCGCCGGTGCGCGCGGCCGAGGGGGCTGCGCAGCCCGAGAGCTACCGCTTCGGCAAATTCACGATCAGCCGCGCGACCCGCACGGCGACGCTTCCCGACGGCAGCACGCCGGACCTGACGTCGGCGGAATTCGACCTGCTCTGGTCGCTCGTGCGCTGCGCGGGGGAGGTGGTGACCCGCGACGACCTGATGCGCGAGCTGCGCGGCATCGAGTTCGATGGGCTCGACCGCACCGTCGACGGCGGCATTTCGAAGCTGCGCCGCAAGCTGCGCGACGACGCGGCGAACCCTCAGCGCATCAAGACCGTGCGCGGCAAGGGCTATCAGTTCAGCAAGGTGGCGTGGGAGTAGGTTGAGATCGCTTCATGACCCCGAACCCGACGCAACGACTCTCCGCCTTCCGCTATTGCAAATGGCGCTGGCTGCGCTTTCGCCGTTCCTGGACCGACACCCGCGCCGACCGCATTCCGAGCTGGTCGAAGCTGTATCTGCGGGCCTATCTCAACCTTCTCGCCCTCGTGCTGGCCGTGCTGATCTGCGTGTTCGCGGCGCTGTCGATCGGCTTGACGCCTGGCGTCGTCCGGCACGCCTTCGATGGGCTGCCGGGCGGGGCGGCCACACTCGCGCTGGTGGGGCTCGGCGCGCCGGCGCTCGCCGCCTACCGCTGGATCAGGCCGATCTGGCTCGACCTGGTGATGGTCCGCGAGCGCGCGATCGACTTCACGGGCGGGCGCTTCAACACCCGTGCGCGTGAATCGCACAGCGTGATGATCGGCCCGCTCGCGCGCACCCTCAACGCGCTCGCCGAGCGCATGGAGCGCCTGATCGCGGCGCAGCGCGATCTGACCAACGGCATCTCCCACGAATTGCGCACGCCGCTCGCGCGTGCCCGCTTCGCGCTCGAGATCCTGCGCGAGCCGTCGTCGGCGCTCGAATACGAAACTGCCGTGACGAGCATCGAGCAGGACATCGCCGAGCTCGACGAACTGATCGCGATGAGCCTGACCTACGCGCGGCTCGAATACATGTCGCTGCAATCGCACCTCGAGCCGACCCCGCTCGCCGCGTGGTTCGATGCGCAGGTCAAGGACGCCAATCTGCTTTATGGCGACAAGGCGGTGACGCTTCAAGTCGATGTCGATCGCGGCGTGCGGGTCGCGATGGACAAGCGTCTGATGTCCTACGCCATGCGCAATCTGCTGCGCAACGCCGGGAAGTATGCGAACTCGCAAATCCGCGTGTGCGTCGCGATGGCGCACGGCAATGTCGAAATCTCGGTGGAAGACGACGGCGCAGGTGTCGCGCCGGCGGAGCGCGAGCGCATCTTCGACGCCTTCGTGCGGCTCGATCGCAGCACGGGCGGCTACGGGCTCGGGCTCGCGATCACGCGGCAGGTCCTGCACGCCCACAAGGGGCGCATCGTCGCGACCGATCCGCTCACGCCGCCGGGCGCGCGCTTCGAACTGAGCTGGCCGGCGGGGAATCAGGCTTAAGGCGGGTCAGTACGTGTGCCCGAACTGGAAGTAGATATTGCGCCGCCCGCCCGGCGCGAACGCGATGCCGACATAGATCGGGCCGAACGAGCTCGTCACGCTGGAGAAGAACGTGAGGCTGCGCTTGAGCGGCCCGCTGCCGAAACGGTCGCCCTGGTCCCAGACGTTGCCCGTTTCGAGACTCACGCCCGCAAAGAGGCCGCGCAGCGGCGCGACGTTGAACGTCATCAGCTGGTTCAGGTAGGTGACCTGGGCGTACAGCAGCGAGTTGCCCGAGAGCTGGTCGGCGGCGTAGGCGGACAAATGCTGGAAGCCGCCGAGCGTGAAGCCGAGCGGGTTGACCACGTTCACGCCGCCGATGTCCGCGCCCGCTTCGATGCTCGCATTGACGCTGTGCCGGCCGAGGCTCGCGGCCACGATCGTCTTGCCGTAGAGCTCCGTGAACCGGTCGCTGCCGCCGAAGGCGCTGCGCTCCACGCGCAGCTCGGTGAAGTAGCCCTTGCGCGGAAAGAGCGGATCGTCGAGCTGGTCGATGACGAGCCGGGCGCGCGCGGTGACTTGCCGCCCGTCGAAGTCCGGATAGAAGAGTGCGTTGTCGCCCGCGTCGTCGAAGCTGTTGTAGACCGGCGAGCCGTAGGCATGCGCGTACGCGAGCCCGATGCGGAAGTCGCCCAGACGGCCAAGCGGCACGCCGAAGTCCAGCCCCGCGCGCTCGGTCTGGATGTGGTACTGGTTGAGGCGGAAGCCGGTGTCGTTGTCGTAGATGTTCGCGAAACGGCGCTGGAAGTCCGCGTAAGGCGCAACGTAGTAGCCGAACGACGTCGACAGCGGCTGACGCAGCTCCGTGTGGAAACTGAGGAGATCGCTGCCGAGGATGCTGTCGACGCGCCACTCGAGCCCCGACGGCGTCAGCCACGGGCGCCGGTAGCCGAGGTTCACGCGAAAGCCGCCTTGGTCGTCCGAACTGCTCGACATGCCGAGACCGAACAGCAGGAAATTCGGCCCCCACGATTTCTCGCGCGCATCGATGACGAGACGATGATCGTCGCCATCGCTGATCAATTGCTGCGTGACGCTCTCGAAGTCGCCCGAGGTCGTGAGCGCCTGCAGATCCCGGTTGACCTTGGCCGGGTCGTAGACGTCGCCGGCCTTCACGTGCAGGTGGTCGAGGATGCGCTTGGGCGGCACCTCGCCGTTCGATTCGACGACGACGCTCGTCACGCGAATCGGCACGGCAGGCCGCGCCGCGTGCGCCGCGCGATACGCGGCGTAGGCCTCGGGGGACAGCGCCAGATGCTGGAGCGAGGGCAAGGCCGCACGCGCAGCGGCTTCTCCGGCGGCAATCGCAGCGCGCGCATTGGCGAAGTCCGTGAAGCTGAGATTGCCGAGCGACGGCTCGATCAGCACGTCGCTCGCGGTGAGCTGCGCGCGCTGCCGCGCGACGTTCTGGTGGATCAGGATGCCGAGCGTCTGCTGCATCACGTCGGCGGGCGACGACAGCGCGTCGAGCGGGCGCAGCGGCGAGCCGATATCGACCGCGATCACCACGTTCGCGCCCATGTCGCGCGCGGTTTCGATCGGCAAGTTGCTGACGAGCCCGCCGTCGACGAGCGTGACGCCGTCGACGTCCGCCGGCGCGAACAGCCCCGGCAGCGCCATGCTCGCGCGGATCGCCTGCGGCAGCGAGCCGTGGTCGAGCACGACCTTCTCGCCGGTGCGCAGGTTGGTCGCGATCGCGCGGTACGGGATCGGCAGCTTGTCGAACGGCTGGTTGCCGGGCACGCTCGAGGTCCAGTCCTGCAGCAGCGCCCGGAAGCGGTTGCCCTGCACGAGACCGGCCGGCAGCTTCACGCCGTTCGGCCCGAAGCCGAGGCTGCCGACATAGAGACGCTCGTCCTCGCGCTGCGATTGCGGCAGCTCGGCGCGCTCGCTCACGTCGAAGGCGATATCGGCGAGGTTGACGTTTTCGAGCCGCTTTTCCATCTCGGCCGCGCTCATCCCGCTCGCGTACAGCCCGCCGACCACGGCGCCCATGCTCGTGCTGGCGATGCAATCGACCGGAATGCGGTCTTCCTCGAGCACCTTGAGCACGCCGAGGTGCGCGTAGCCGCGCGCGCCGCCGCCGGACAGCACGAGGCCGACCGAGGGCCGCGATGCCGAATCGCCGACGACTTTGCAGACGTCCTCCGCTGCGGCCTCGCGTTGCGCGAGCACGGCGGCAACGACGACGGCGGCGAGCGCTGCCGCGCGGCGCGCCCGGCATGCGGGCGAGGCTGGACGGACCGATGCCGCCGATCTTTTTCTTGTTTCGCGCAACACCGGCCAAGCCATCCGAAGCGGGTTAAATAAATGCCCGAATATTACACATGATTACGTCTCGTTAGACCTGAGCGGGTATTCGACCGGTGCGCTCAGTCTGCGAGATCGGGCCCCAGCGCTTCGAGCAACGGCGCGATCGACGCCGCCTCGGGCCGGGCATGGACGAGCGAACCGCGGTAAATCGGCCTCCTAGCTAGCAAGATCGCTAGGTCCTGCGGTTTTTGCCCACTGTTAGATTCGCAACCTTCATCTGACGCACATTGCCGTCACTACTGCCCGCGAAGAAGGGCGCTTTTGGGAGCGAAGTAATGAGCTTTTGGAATCCGGAACAATACGCGGCAACACAACGCGCGAATCTAGAGTCGTCGTTTGCCCTCGCCAACAAGGCTTTCGAACATGTCCAGCAGGTCGTCGAACTGAATTTCGACGCCATCAAGTCGGCCGCCGGCGATTCGCAGGAGGCGCTGCTTCATGCGGTGTCGGGCAAGAGCCCGCGCGAATGGGTCGCGCTGCAAGCGAACCCGGCCGAGCAGGCGGTCGTGCGCACGCAAACCTACTGGTCGCGTCTCTTCTCGATCGTGACCGCCGCGCAGGCGGAGTTCGCGAGCGTCGCCAGCGAGCAGTACGCGGAACATCAACGCCGTATGCATCATTTCGTCGACGACGCCGGCCGCCACGTGCCCGCCGCCGCGGAGCCCGCCATCACGGCGTTGAAATCGGCGATCAACGCGGCCAGCGCGTGGTACGAGTCGACGCGCAACGCCACGCAGCAAGCGATCGAAGCGGCGGAGACCAATGTCGAGGCCGTGAATTCGGCCGTGTCGAAGACCACCAAGCGCGCGGTTGAACAAACCGAGCGTGTCGTGGCGAAGTAGACCGAATCAAAGAGCATCCTTTTACGGTGCGATTGAAGCGTTTCTCGCTGCGATTGCGCCGTCTTTTTTTGTCTTTTCCTTCGAAAGGCGCTATGCCAATCGATCGGAATTGTCTTATCTTATCTCTATATCTTTAAGGTAAAGTTCGAGTCCGATTGCGGGGGCCGGTCGATGCGAGCCGGGCGGCCGGACTGCTGGAAACCATTTTCCAAGGGAACGCGAACATGAGCCTGAATAGCGCAACCGGCGCGGCGGTCATCGGCGAACCGCCCGCGGGCGTCCGGCATGTGACGCAAATCTACGGCCGCCTGCTCTTGGTCGGCTTCGCGCTGGCCCCGGCCTATCTGATCGCTTACCTGTATTACTTTCAGGACCCGTCTCTCAAGTTCGAAAACCATCTCTTCCACGAGATCGCGATCGCGGCGGCGACCCTGGAAGGGCTCTTCGTCACTTATGTCACCTGGCAGTGCTACCGCCTCTCGGGCGAGCCGATCCTGCGCTGGCTCACGCTCGGCTTCGCCGGCTTCGTCGTGATCTATACGCTGCACGGCGTCTTTACCGGCTTCTCGCATCGGAATATCTGGCTGTTCTTGCTGTACGGGCCGGCGTCGCGTCTCGTGATGTCGATCCTGCTGCTGGTCGGCCTGCTCTCGTACAAGTCGCCGCCCGACCCGGTCGCGAAGCGCTCGGACTTGTGGTCCTGGCTCACCTGGCTGATCGCGTTCCTGGTCATCGACTTGTTCGTCGCGGTGATCGCGTACTCGCCCATTGCAGGTTCGCTCGGCACGCGCTTGTCGATGGAGGGCGGGGCGCTCGTCATCTCGCTCGTCAACGTCGGCTTGATGCTGTGGCGCCGGATCCGCTCGCCGCTGATGCTGATCTTCGGCATTTCGGTGATGTCGTTTGCGCTGTCGTCGCTCGCGTTCATTCTCGGCAAGCCGTGGAACCACATGTGGTGGCTCGCGCATGCGATCTTCGCGGGCGGTTTCTTCCTCTTGAGCTTCGGCGTCGTGCAGGCGTTTCATACGACGCGCTCGTTTTCGACGATCTACAGCCAGGACGAGCTGATGGCGCGCCTGGCCGAAGCGATGGCGCGCACCGAAGCCGCGTTGCAGGAGCTGCAGCACACCAATCAGAAGCTCGAGCATCTGGCCGCCGTCGATCCGCTCACGGGCGCGGTCAACCGCCGTATCTTCCTCGAGCGGGTCGAGACGGAAATCGGGCGGGTCAGGCGCGGCGAGGCGCCGTTCTCGCTGCTGGCGCTCGATCTCGACAACTTCAAGCGGGTGAACGACACCTTCGGGCACCAGGTCGGCGATTCGATCCTCAAGGCGTTCGTGCAGACCTGCCTGGAGGCGATGCGGCCTTACGACGGCGTGGCGCGCGTCGGCGGCGAGGAGTTCATGGTTTTGCTGCCGCAGGCGGCGCTCGATGTCGCGCTGATGGTCGGCGAGCGGATTCGAATGGCTATTCAAGGCACCCGCTTCGACGCGATGGGGGCGGCTCCCGTCTCGGTCACCGTCAGCATCGGCATTTCGCAGTTCGGGCACGACGGCAATACGACCGACTCGCTGCTGCGCGCGGCCGACCAGCGGCTCTATCGCGCGAAAAAGCATGGCCGCAACTGCGTAATCGCCGTATAGGGCTGCCTGACGACGTTGTAGGCTCCAATTGTTGGCCGTTTGTTGGTCAATGGTTTGTTGCGCGCATGCATCGAATTAGTTTTTTGAGACATTCCACAATAAAATCGCGGGGCTGCGCGAATTGCTGGACAAGTCAGTCAGGCCGCAATTGCCTGCGCATCGCATAGTCAAGTCGCGGAAACGTCGAGTACGGCCCGGCTTTCCCATCCCGTTTCCGTGAATATTGACTCCAGGTAGCGGCTGTACGCATGGCCTTTTCGCTAATTCGGTTGATCGTACGGCTCACGTTGGCATCGCTGCTCGCCTGGACGGTTGGTGCCGCCCAGGCCGCGGCGCCGTCCGGCGGCTTAGCCGGCACGCCGCCCGCGGCAGCGCCGTCGTTCGCGCTGTATTACGGACAGGACCCGCCAGTCGAGCTGTTGTCGGCCTACGACGCCGCGATCGTCGAACCCGACAGCGGGTTCGATCCGCGCGCTCATCGATTGCCGCACACGACGTGGCTCGCGTACGCGAGCGTCGGCGAAGTCTTGCCGTCGCGTTCTTACTATGCGGCATTGCCGAAAGCGTGGCTTCTCGGGCAGAACGAATCGTGGGCGTCGCGGGTGGTTGATCAGAGCCAGCCGGCCTGGCCCGCGTTCTTCGTCGATCACGTGATCGAGCCGCTGTGGGACAAGGGGTATCGGGGGTTCTTCCTCGATACGCTCGATTCGTACCGTCTCGCTGCGCAGACCGACGACGCGCGCGCGAGGCAGGAGGCCGGCCTGGTGGCGGTGATCCGCGCGATCAAGGCGCGCCATCCCGACGCGAAGCTGATTGTCAACCGGGGCTTCGAGATCCTGCCGCAGGTGCACGACCTCGTGTACGCGGTCGCGTTCGAATCGCTCTTTCGCGGCTGGGATGAGGCGCAGCAGCGCTACGTCGAGGTGCCGGCCGCCGACCGCGAGTGGCTCATCGGGCAGGCGGACACGATCCGCGAGCGCTACGGCTTGCCGGTGATCTCGGTCGACTACTGCCCGAGCGCCGATCCGGCCTGCGCGCGAGCGGCCGTTGCCAAAATCGAGGCGCACGGCATCGTGCCGTACGTGACCGACGGCGGGCTGCAGACGATGGGGATCGGCGCCGTCGCGCCGCTCAAGCGGCGCATCCTCGTCATCCAGGACCCGCCGCTGCGCACCGATCTGAACGTGTCGCCCGGGGTGCGCTTTCTGGCGATGCCGCTCAACTACCTCGGCTACTCGATCGACTACCGGGACGTCCGCGACCCGCTGCCGCAGGGCGATCTGCGCGACCGTTACGCGGGCATCGTGCTGTGGCTGAACGGCGAAGTGCCGCGCCAGAGCGACTACCGCGCGTGGCTCGCCGCGCAGGTCGACGCCCATGTGCCGCTTGCCGTGTTTGCGTCGTTCGGCATTGCGCTCGATGGCCCGCTCGCGCAGAAGCTCGGTCTGCAGACCGTGCCGGGCGCGCCGGCGGGCGGCAAGCTCGAGGTCGAATCGTACGATCCGAAGCTGATGGGCTTCGAGATGAAGCCGCACCCCAATCCGCAGGATTACACGGCCGTGCGGGCCGGTCCCGGGAGCCGTTCGCTGTTGCGCCTGCGCTCGGGCGATTTCGTGATCGATGGCGCGGCGCTGACCCCGTGGGGCGGCTACGCGATGCGTCCGTTCGCGGTATTCGATCTCGGCGCGGTGAATCAGGCGCGCTGGGTGCTGCAGCCGATCGACTTCCTGCGCGCCGCGCTGCGCCTGCCTGCCGACATGCCCGTACCCGACACGACGACCGAGAATGGCCGGCGTCTGCTGATGTCCCATATCGACGGCGACGGCTTTGCGTCGCGCGCGGAGTTTGCGGACGGCACGCACCCGAACACCGACGCGTCGCCGCAATATTCGGGCGACGTGCTGTACCGCCTGCTGCGCGATACCGGTATGCCCACCACGGTGTCGCTGATCGAAGGCGAGGTCAGCGACGACGGGCCGTTTCGCAAGATCGCCCCGCACTTGCGCACGATCGGCACGCGGATCTTCGAGTTGCCGAATGTCGAAGTGGCGACCCATACCTATACCCATCCGCTGCAATGGATGCGCGTGACGGGGCTCGGCGAATCGACGACGAAGGACGTCGTCACGGAGGGCGGCAGCCAGACGAATCGCACGGGGCTGTCGATCGACATTCCCGGCTATCGGTTCAGCATCGACCGCGAGATCGGCGGATCGATCCGCTATCTGAACAGCCATGTCGCGCCGTCCGGCAAGCCCGTGCGTGTCGTGCTGTGGAGCGGCGACGGCCAGGTGCCGGCGCCTGTCCTGAAGGCGGCGTACGACGCGGGCGTGTTGAACCTGAACGGCGGCGACACGCTGATCACGAAGTCCGATCCGACGTGGACTGCGATCGCGCCGCTCGGCGTGCGCAAGGGCGGCTATTTCCAGGTGTTCGCGCCGGATCAGAACGAGGAGATGTATACGAGCTTGTGGCAGGGCCCGTTCTATGGATACTCGCGCGTGCTGGAGACGCTGGCGATGACCGACCAGCCGATCCGCTTCAAGCCGATCGACATCTACTACCACATGTTCAGCGGCACCAAGTACGCCTCGGTGCAGGCGCTCAAGGAGGTGCTCGACGCGGTGCTGAAGCAGCCGGTGACGCCGGTGTTCGTGTCCGAGTACGCCCGCGGCGTGCTCGACTTCCTCGACACGAGCGTGACACCCGACGGCCGCTTCTGGATCGTGCGCAACGCCGGCAACCTGCGCACGGTGCGCCTGCCGCCGGGCAAGGTGCCGGACATGACGACGGCGCAGGGCGTCGCCGGCTATCTGCCGGGCCCCGGCGGAACCTACGTTCACCTGACGGGCAGCGAGGCGCGCTTTGCCGTCGTGGATCGGGGAGAGGCGCCGCGGGCCGCATACCTGGCGGAGGCGAACGGCAGGATCGACAACTTCACGAGGACCGGCCAGAACTTTTCCTTTGACCTGCATGCGCATGTCACGCCGTTTTTCCGGCTGGCCGATGGAGAAGCGTGCCGCGTCGGCCAGCAGCCCCTTTCCGGTTCCAATAGCCTGCATGTCGATGTCGTCTGCGGATCCTGAACGGGAGCGGCTGTTTTCGCCGGCTGTCATCGCCGTCCTTGGCGCGTTCGTCGTGCTGATGCTCGCGCTCGCGTTTCCGCGGGTGAAGCTCGAAGCGCGCCTGCTCGGCGGCGTCAGCGCCGACAGCCTGGCGATCGCTTACCTCGAAGCGTGGCTGCGCGTCGATCCGGACAACGCAGATGTGCTGTCGGAGCTGACGCGCGAATATCTGAAGGGCCAGCGCACCGCGGACGCCGCGCACGTGATCGACCGGCTCGCGCGCTCGCACGATCCCGGCGCGCGTCAGACGGCGCTCGCGATCCGGGTGTCGCTCGCCCAGCAGCAACTCTATGCGCTCGGTCCCGCCGATCCGGCGCGCGGCGCGCGGATCGCGGAGCTCGATGCGTTGCTGCGCGAAGCCGCCCGGTATGCGTGGAACCGCGAGCAGCTGGAAGCGCTCGCCCGGAAGGCGCGCGGCTTGAACGACGGCGCGCTCGCGGGCCACTTCTACGAGCAGCTGGTCGCGCTGGATCCGCTTCACGCGAAAGACTGGCGCGTCGCGCAGGCCGAGGTCCTGCTGGGCAGCGGGCACTACCGCGAGGCGGCCGACGCGTGGTTCGCGGCGCAGGCCGGCGCGCTCGCGCTCGGCGAGCGGCGCACGCTGTTCCTGGCGGGATTGCGCGCACTGCAGGCGGGCAATCTGCTGCCGCAGGCGCTCGATGCGGCGAACCAGCACATCGGCGGCCTCGGCGACGACCCCGAGACGTTGCGCTATCTTGCGAAGCTCGCGATGGCGGCGGGCCGCCCCGACGTCGCGGAAATCTATGTGAAACGGCTCTTGAAGCTGTCGCTGTCGCGCCCGCGCGATGATGCGGACGGCAGGCCGCGTCTTGCGTTTGCGTCGATGCGGCGCTACGGCGACGTCCGCGCGATGCGGATTGCGCGCGCCGGCGCCAGGTTCGTGCGCATCGCGTGGCCGGCGCAGGAGGCACAGAGCGGGCCGGGGGCGGACTCGGGTGCGCTGCGGGTCGCCGCCGCACAGCGTGCCGTCGCTGCCGGCGGCACGCGCGCGAACGGCGCACCGGTGCGCCCGGACACGTACGGCGCCGTGCCGCCGAACACCGCCGACGAGGACCTCGCGTACAGCGTGTTCCTCGCTAACGGGGATGTCGCGAACGCGCAGCGCGTGGCGCAGCGCGCGCTCGACAAAGCCCCGGAATCGGCGCTTTGGCGTGCGCGCCTCGCACAGGTCGCGGAGTGGAATCATCAGCCCGACGTAGCGCTGCGCAACTGGCTCGCGCTTGCGCAGTCCCGCGGCGACGACGCGTCGTGGAGGCAGGTCGCGCGTCTCGCACCCGGCGTCAACGACGTCGCCGCGGTCCTCGCGGTTTCGGTGTATCAGTCGAACCGCGATCCGGACAACCTCGAGTTGCTCGATGCGGCCGTCGATGCTTACGAGCGCGCCGCCGATCCCGCCGGCGGGCTGAGCTTTCTCGCTGGCCGGGAACGCGGTGCGATCCGGCAGGCGGCGATGGAGCGCTATGCAGCGCTCGCCGAACGCAAGGGCGACGACGATCTCGCGCTGCACACGTGGCAGCAGCTCGAGCGCGAATACGGTCCGAACGCGGCGTACGGATACAAGATCGCGACGATGCTTTATGCGCGCACGGAGTTCGACGCCGCGTTCGCAGCGATGCAGCAAGTGCAGCAGGCGGCATCGGCGACCGACGCCGACTTCTGGCGCTTCTATGCGCTGGTGGCGTCGATCGGACAGCGGCGCGACGCGCAGAATCAGGCGAACCGCCGTCTGCTCGGCACGCGCGCCCTCGATACCGACGACTACGACGTGATGATCGGTTTCTATGGCGACTCGCCCGTCGATGCCGGGCGTCTCGCGGAAATGGCCTACCACAAGGGCGGCCGGATCCGGATGCTGACAGTGGCCGTCTACAACTACCAGCGCGCCCGCGCATGGGGACGGCTCGCGGCGCTGCTCGACTCGCTGAGCCCGGAACAACGCACGAGCGCCGGGCAGTCCGCAGCGTTTCTACTGGTGCGCGCGCGATATCGGCAGACGATCGGCGATATCGCGGGGGCTTCGAGCGACGTGCGGCGTGCCGCGACGCTCGCGCCGGACGACTCGGAGGCGCGCGCGGCCTATCTGTGGAGCCTCGTCGATCGCGGCACGACAGCGGAGCTGCGCCGCGCGTTGCGCCGGTTCGCCGCCGACGCCGAAACCGATCCGTCGCTATGGGCGCCTTACGGCGCGGCCAGCATGCGGCTCGGCGAAGGACGGCAGGCGCTTCACTACTTTCACAAGCAGGCGGCGACATCGCTTGCGGATCCGCTATGGCGGCTTACGTGGGCGGATGCGCTGGAACTGAACGGCCGGCTCGACGACGCGTGGCGCGTGCGCCGGCAGGTCTGGAGCGAGATGGCTGAACGCCGCCGCACCGCGACGCAGCAGGCTGCGCTGCCGAGCGAGACCGCACTGGAGCTGCGCGGCCGGATGGTCGCGCTGTCGCAGCTGTTCGCCAGCGGCGACCGCTCGCGGGCGGTGCTGATCGACATGCTGCGCGCGGACCGCGCGCAAGCGGCGTCGGCATCCGCGGGCGGCAGCGCTTCGGAGCTCGGCAACCTGAGCGAGTTGGACAAGCTGCCGCCGGTCAGGCAGCAGGCGCTGCGCGACGAACAGGCGAGGTATTCGTCGATTGCACGCGAAGCGGTGCTCGGCTGGGCGCAAACGGCGGGCGAGAGCGAACTGGAGCGCGCATGGCTCGAGAAGCAATACATCGATCGAAGCACTCGGCCGGTCTACGCGCAGGCGCAGCTCGCGATCGACGACGGCGACGTGAATGCGCTCGCGCGGCTTCTCGATTCGCTGCCCGACCAGATCCCGCGGCAGAACAAGGTGGATGCGGAAGTGCTGACCGGCCGTTACGGCGCTGCGCAAAGCGACGCGTTCGATTCGATGACGCGCCTGCCCGATGACGAAGTGATGCAAAGCCAGTTGCGCGAGCAGTTGCTGCGCAGCGCGCAGGCGGTAGCCGCCGCGCTGCGCTATGTCGACCAGGGGCCGCTGCGCTTTACCGAAGCGTCATTGACGGGGGGGCTGCGCCTTGCGCCTTCGCAATCGCTGCAGTTGCGCTACATGCAGCGCGAGCAATCGGTCGACGGCACGTCGCTCGCGTACGCGCCGGAATACGACCGCCTGTTCGAAGCGATTTATCGTCACGCGGGCCAGTACGACGACGAAAGCGTGACGCTCGGCCGACGCGACGCACTCGAAGATTTCACGACGGCGCGCATCGAAGGCCGCTACATCGGGTCGCCGGCGCTGACGCTCAGCTACGCGTTCGGCTACGACCAGGCGGCGACGGAGACGGCGCAGCTGCAAGTCGGCGGCACGAAGGACATGGCATCGGTCGGCTTCGACTATCGGTTCGACTCGCACTGGTTCGTCGACGGCCGCGACGAGTACGCGCGCTTCCATGGCCAGGACCGTTCGTTCCTCGGCGGCGGCAATCTGGTCGATTTCAACGTCGGCTTCAAGATCCGCGCCGACTATCCGGACTACACGATCCGCGCGGTGTTCTCCCACGGACAGTACAACGCGACCGGCACGCCCGGCAACGCGCTGCGCGTGCTGCTGCCGGCGGGCACGCCGTTCGACGCCGCGTCGTTCATGCCGCAGACCTTCACGCAGGGCGGGCTGTTGTTCTCGTTCGGCGACGACTTGCCGGAGAACGACTCGAAGGGCTGGCGGCCGATGTTCTCGGCCGGGCCGCTGCGCGACTCGCGCGCGGGCTGGTCGGGCCAGGCCATGCTCGGCATCGCAGGCAGCGTGTTCGGCGCCGACCAGGCGCTGCTCTATGCGGCCTACCAGGGCGTCTCGTCCACCCGTTCCACGTCGGTCAAGGAAGTGGGGGTGCGGTATCGATGGATGTACTAGATATGAAAATGCCCGAACGGAGAAATCGATGAAGGACCAAGCGAAGACCCTTTTGACGACGCGCGTCGTGTCCGCCGTCGCGGCGGTGCTGGTGGCGGGCGGCACGCTCGCCGGCTGTTCGGTGGTCGATCGCAGCCAGGCGCCGGCCTTTTCGGCGCGCGACAGCTGGGCGGTGCTGCCGTTCGCGAACAACACGGAGACGCCGCAGGCGGGGCAGCGCGCCGCGTCGATCGCGCAGAGCTTGATGACGTCGTACGGCTACGCGAATCTCGTTCGCTATCCCGCGTCGGGCGGCGACGAGACGCTGTTCGACCCGGCCAAGCCCGACCAGCAGCAGACGGCGCTCGAGTGGGCCCGCCGGCAGAATGTGCGCTACGCGCTCGCAGGCGCCGTCAACGAGTGGCGCTACAAGGTGGGCGTCGACGGCGAGCCGGCGGTCGGCCTCACCTTCGACGTGCTCGACGTCGAGACGGGCAAGGTCGTATGGAGCAGCAGCGGCAGCCGTACAGGCTGGAGCCGGGACGCCGTGTCGGGCGTCGCGCAGAAGCTCGAGCGCGAGCTGCTTGGGCCGCTCGCGCGATGAAGTGCGGCGATGAGACACGCGGTTTTTGCTGGACACCCATTGGATCACGACGATGAACTCACCCGCACCGAATGAATCGCTGCCGCGCGCGCGGATGGAGCGTCGCCGGCACGCGAGCGCCGGCGACGGTTCGCGTTGGAGGCGCGCCGTGGCGCCGCCGGGGACGACACGCCGGCGCGCGGTGACGTTCGTCGAAACCGTTGTCGCGACGCTCGCCGCGCTCGGCGCGTGCGCGGTATTCGATCCGCACGATCCGCTGCTGATGGCGACCGGCTTCGGCTGGATCTGGATCGTGCCGGTCGTGCTCGCGTTGCGCTACGGCACGCTCTTCGGCGCGTGCTCCGGCCTGATCGTGCTCGCGACGTGGTACGTGCTGGGCTCCGGCGGCGCGCTGCCGCATCCCGGCGCGCTCGGCCCGGGCGCCGTGTCGGCGCCGGGCTCGCAGCCGTTTTCGGTCAGCTTTTTCTTCGGCGGCTTCGTGCTGACGCTCATCAGCGGGCAGTTCGGCGACATCTGGACGGCGCGGTTGCGGCAAGTGCGTGTCGCGAACGACTATTTGTCGGAAAAGCTGGCGATTCTCACGCGCAACCAGTTCATGCTGCGGCTGTCGCACGAGCGGCTCGAGCACGACCTGATGAGCCGGCCCGCGACACTGCGCGATTCGCTCGTCCGGCTGAGGCAGCTCGTGCTGACGCAGGATCTGCCTGCCGCCCGCCAAGGCGATCTCGCGCTGCGCGGCGCTCAGCCGTTCCTGGACACGGCCGCGCAGGCCTGCCGGTTCGAGCGCGCAAGCATTTATGCGTGGCGCGGCGGCGAGCCTCTCAGCGAAGCGGTAGCGTCGATCGGCGCGCCGTTCGAGCTCGATCCGGACGATCCGCTGATCCGCGAGGCGCTCGAGTCGCGCACGCTGGTCGACGTCGGCTCGGCCGCGCAGCAGCAGGCGGCGCGCTCGCGCTATGTCGTTTGCGTGCCGCTCGTCGATGCGCAGAAGGAGCCGATCGGGCTCGTCGTCGTGCACAGCATGCCTTTTCTCGCGCTCAACCACGACAACCTGCAGTTTCTGCTCGTGCTGTGCCACTTCTATTCCGACGGCGTACGGCATGCGGCCATTACCCGCGAAGTGCTGCAGGCGTTTGCGTCGTGCCCGTACGAGTTCGCGCTCGACTACGCGCGGCTCGTCCATCTCGCGCGCGACACGCAGGTGGCGTCGTCGCTCGTCGCGCTCGTATTCCCCAACGACGAGCGCAGCGAGACCTGGTTTCAGCACGTGCTCCGCACGCGCCGCGCGCTCGATGCGCAGTGGGCGATACGCACCGAGCGGCACCTCGTGATGCTCACGCTGATGCCGCTGTCGGGCGAGGGCGCCGTCGACGGCTACCTGCTGCGGATCGAAGAGAACATGCGGGCGCAGTACGGCGTCGATTTCGAAGCGGCGCGGGTCGCGGTCCATGCGATCGCCGTGCCGCGCGACGAGTCGCTGGCCGTGCTGCGGCACCTGCTGGAGCGCTGCGATGCCAGCGTCTGACGCGCGCCGCGCCGCCCGTGCGCCGACAACCGCGAGCGCCGTGCTGGCGATCGCACTCGGCGTGTTCGGGCAGGCATGTGCCGTGGCGCTCGCGCTGCGCAGCCTGGCCGATCCCTCGGCGAACGTGCTGGCCGGCTTGCCGGTCGCGCCTGTCGACGCTCGCGCGGCGTACGTCAACACGCAGCTGCTGTTGTCATGCCTCGCGCTGCAGGCCGTCGCGGCGCTCTTCATCGCCGTGGGCAGCGCGCACGTCATGCCGCGCCGCTATCGCACGCCGCTCGCCAAGCTGCTGTCTTACCTTTGGGTGCTGAACTTCGCGGTGCCGTTCGGCGGCGTCGTCTGCACGCTCGGCGCGCTGGCGATCGCGGCGCGGCTGCCGCAGCGCGTGCGCAACCCCGCGATCGAGCGCGTCGACGAGCCGCAGTTCGCCGCGAACCTGATGGGCACCGTGTCGTACGGACGAGGGGCGCGCCTGAAAGCCGAGTTGCAGAACGCGGACGTGGCGACTTCGTTCCGGATGACGGCGCTGCTGGCGATGCAATCGATGCCGACCCGGACCGTTTCGCCGCTCTTGCAAAGCATGCTGGCGGACCCGCTCGACGATATCCGGCTGCTCGCGTACGGCATTCTCGACAATCGCGAAAAGCAGCTCACGCAACGCATTCTTGCGGAGCGCGCGCAGCTGGACGGCAAGACGCAGCCTGCCGCAACCGGCGCCGCGCGCAGGCGCGCGAACAAGGCGCTCGCCGAACTGTACAGCGAGCTCATCTACGCGAACCTCGTCACGGGCGACGTGTACCGCAACGCCGCCGACCAGGCCGACGCGTATGCGAAGGCCGCGCTCGAAGCCGATCCGGCCGACGCGTCGCTATGGCGCCTGCGCGGCCGGCTCGCGCTGGACCGGCGCGATCTCGGTGCGGCCGAACCGATGCTCCAGCGTGCGATCGATTGCGGATTCTCTCGCGCTCGCATGCTGCCGTATCTCGCCGAGACCGCGTATTTGCAGCGCGACTATCTCCGCGTGCGCCAGCTGCTGGCGGAGGTCGACCTGCACGGCACGTTGCCGACGCTGCGCCCGGTGCTCGACTACTGGCTGTTGCAGCACCGTTCCCAGACACCCGATCCGCATTGATGCCATGACGCCTTCTGCCGATTCCTCCCCTGTCGTCTCATCGGCCGCGCCGCGGCTGCCGCGCGCCGCGTCCGCCGATATCGGGCTGCTGCTCGAAGGCACGTTCCCGTATGTGAGCGGCGGCGTGTCGAGCTGGGTCAATCAGATCATCCGCGGGTTTCCCGAGTACACGTTCGCGCTGTGCTTCCTCGGCAGCCGGCCGCAGGACTACCCGAAGATGGCGTATGCGCTGCCGGACAATGTCGTGCACCTCGAGAGTCACTATCTGTACGACTTTGCGCTGCCGCCGGCCGTGCAGCGCCAGGGCGGCGATCCCGCGGCGTTCGCGCGCTCGGCGCAACTGCACGAGCACCTGCGCAATCCGGCGATGCGCGACGCGGCGGGCCGCATGCTCAAGGACATGCTCGGCGACCTGCGGCCGGGCGGCGCGCTGGGCGAGGGCGCGTTCCTGTATTCGCACGAGGCCTGGCGGTATTTGACCGACCAGTACCGGCAGTTCTGCACCGACCCGTCGTTCGTCGACTACTTCTGGACCGTGCGCATCATGCACAAGCCGCTGTGGCAGCTCGCGCAGATCGCCGAGGGGCTGCCGGCGGTGCGGGTGTTTCACACGGTGTCGACCGGGTACGCCGGTTTTCTCGGCGCGCTCGCGCGCTACCGCCACGAACGGCCGCTGCTCGTCTCCGAGCATGGCATCTACACGAAGGAACGCAAGATCGACCTGTTCCAGAGCCAGTGGATCCGCGACAACCGCACGATCTTCGAGCGCGACGTCGCGCAGATCGGCTACTTCCGCGACTTGTGGATACGCTTCTTCGAGACGCTCGGCCGCGTGTGCTATGACGCGGCGCAGGACATCGTCGCGCTCTACGAAGGGAACCGCCAGCGGCAGATCGCCGATGGCGCGCCGGCCGAGAAAACCACCAGCGTGCCGAACGGCGTCGATCTCGCGCGGCTTGTGCCGCTGCGCAGCCGGCGCGCGCCCGGCGTGCCGAAGACGCTGTGCCTGATCGGCCGCGTCGTGCCGATCAAGGACATCAAGACGTTCGTGCGCGCAATGCTGACGGTGGTGCGCCGGCTGCCCGACGCCGAAGCTTGGATCGCGGGGCCGGAGGACGAGGACCCGTCGTACGCGAGCGAATGCCGCGCGCTGGTCGAGAGCCTCGGCTTGCAGGACAAGGTGAAGTTTCTCGGCTTTCAGAAGATCGACGAGCTGCTGCCGAAGTGCGGCGTGCTCGTGCTGAGCTCGATTTCCGAAGCGCTGCCGCTCGTCGTGCTGGAGGGCTTCGCCGCCGGCGTGCCGTCGGTGACGACCGATGTCGGTTCGTGCCGCCAGTTGATCTATGGTCTCGCGGGCGACGACGCGAGCCTGGGCGCGGCGGGGCGCGTCGTGCAGATTGCCGATCCGCGCGCGCTCGCGGAGGCGGCGCTCGACCTGCTCGACGAGCGCAACTGGCACGCGGCGCAGCAGGCCGGCATCGCGCGCGTCGAGCGGTACTACACGCAGGATCAGATGTTCGGTGCGTACCGCGGCCTGTACGGGCGGCTGACCGCGATGCCGGATCTCGCCGGCGCCCAACCGGCGGGCGCGGCCATTCCCATGGCCGCCGGCCGTCACGCGCGCTAAGGGGCCCGACATGGCAGGGATCGGATTCGAACTGCGCAAGATGTTGCGCCGCAACACGCTGCTCGGGATGATGCAGGCGTACGCTTATGCCGGGCTGATCAGTTCCGGGCCGTGGATCCTGTCGATCGTCGGCATCCTGATGATCGGCGTGCTCAGCCTGCCGTTCGTGCTGCCGACGACGCTGATCACGCAGTTCCAGGTGTCGGTCACCTACCTGATCTCGACGTCGCTCGTGCTGACGGGGCCGCTGCAACTCGCCTATACGCGCTTCACGTCGGATCGTCTGTTCGAAAAGCGCGACGACCTCGTGCTGTCGAACTACCACGCGGTCGCGTTCGTTGTGACCGTCGCGTCGGCGCTGCTCGGCGGCCTCGCGGCGTGGCTGCTGTTCCCGTCGCAGACGGCCGGCTACCGGTTGCTGATGCT
Organism: Trinickia mobilis; assembly: GCF_017315705.1. GTDB lineage: Bacteria > Pseudomonadota > Gammaproteobacteria > Burkholderiales > Burkholderiaceae > Trinickia_A > Trinickia_A mobilis. Next base: position 23,307 of record NZ_JAFLRF010000059.1, read on the forward strand.
GACAGGCTTCGTAGTCGTCGCGAACATCTGGATCGCGACGATCTTCCTGTCCGGCATGAAGCAGTACATGGCGATCATCTTCGTGTTTCTGGCCGGCTACGCGCTGACCACGTGCGCTGCGCTCGCGCTCAATCGCTACGGCTTAAGCGGCCTGATGGCGGGCTTCGTGAGCGGCCAGACGGTGTTGCTGGCCGGCTTGCTGGTGCTGATCTACCGCGACTACCGCAGCGACCATTTCATCTCGTTCGAAGTGTTCCAGAAGCGCTACCGCTACCCGTCCCTGATGCTGACGGGGCTGTTGTACAACCTCGGCGTCTGGATCGACAAGTTCATGTTCTGGTATGCGCCCGGCACCGGGCAGCAGGTGATCGGTCCGTTGCGCGCATCGCTCATTTACGACATCCCGGTGTTTCTCGCCTATCTCGCGATCATTCCAGGGATGGCGGTGTTCCTGCTGCGGATCGAAACCGACTTCGTCGAGTATTACGACGCCTTCTTCAAAGCCGTGCGTGAAGGGGCGTCGCTGCAGCACATCGAGCGCACGCGCAACGCGATGGTCGAGGCGCTGCGCCTCGGGCTATGGGAAATCATCAAGGTGCAGTCGATTGCGGCGATGCTGCTGTTCGCCGCCGGCGCGGCCGTGCTCTCGTGGCTGCGGATCTCGACGCTCTATCTGCCGCTCCTGTACATCGATGTGATTGCGGCGAGCATGCAGGTCCTCTTCATGGGCGTGATCAACGTATTTTTCTACCTCGACGAACGGCGTGTCGTGACGGGACTCGTCGGTGCGTTCGTGCTGCTCAACGTCGTGTTCACGGGCTTTACGCTCGCGCTCAATCCAGCCTGGTACGGCTATGGGTTCGCCGGTGCGCTGCTGGTCGTCGTGCTCGCGAGCCTCTATCTGCTCGACCACAAGCTCGACGTGCTCGAGTATGAGACGTTCATGTTGCAGTGACCGGAACCGGACGATCGGGTACGCCTCCGCCGTCAAGCGGCTCGTCAAGGAGGACTATCAGGCTCGCATGATGTCCGGACGGCAAGGTTCTCCCATCGCAGACGCAGACAACCTCACTGCGCGAGTGGATTATGCGTATCCACAGAATTCCTGTATGTTCGCTATGCGAATGCATGTTCGTGCCGCGAATCTCTCTGCCCGCATGCCTTCGATTTTCTGGTCCCCAATCCACATGACGCGTTTGCGCCGGCGACTGACGCCCGGCGGCGCGCGCCCGGAAGACTACCACCATGGAAAAGCGACACCTCGACACACCGGCGACGCGCCCGCAAGCGCAGCCACGCAGCGGCGAGCGCCGGGGCATCGTCACCGGCCTCGTCTATCTGTTCGAGCAGGTCATGCCCGACCCGTTCGTCCTTTCGATCGGCTTGACGCTCGTCGTCATTCTTCTGGCGGCGGCGTTTGCGCCGCATGCCTCGCTGCCGGTCATCCTGGCGTCCTGGTACGGCGGCACCTTCAACATCCTCGGCTTCGCGCTGCAGATGATCCTGATTCTCGCCACCGGCTACGCGATCGCCGAGGCGCCCATCGTCCAGCGCGGCTTGCGGGCGATGGCCGCGAGCGCGAACACGCCGGCGCGCGCCGCGCTGCTCGTGTTTCCGATCGTCGGGGTCGCCGCATGGCTCAATTGGGGGCTGGGGCTGATCGTCGGCGCACTGCTGTCGCGCGAGATCGCCAAGCGCGTGAAGGTCGACTTCGCCTGGCTCGTCGCAGGCAGCTATTCGGCGTGGTCGGTCTGCAATAGCGGGCTGTCGAGCTCGATCGCGTTGTCGCAGGCCTCGCACGGCAATGCGCTGAATCTCGTCGAAAAGGCCACGGGGCAGGTGGTGCCGCTGACGCAGACGATATTCGCGCCGTTCGTCTTCGTGCCGACCGTACTCGTGGTCGTCGTGATGACGGCGATCTTCATCCGGATGCATCCGAAGCCCGAGCATGTCGTGGCGTTCAGCGAGTCGCAATCGGACGCGGGGGCCGGCGCCGCCGAATCCGATCCGCACGCGCGCGTCGGGACGGGTGTGACGCTCGCGACCTATGTCGAGCACTCGATTCTCGGCACGCTGCTGCTGTTGGCGCTCGGCATCGGCTATCTCGCGATGACGTGGCACGCGAAGGGCTTCGAACTCGACATCAACACGACGATCCTGATCTTCCTCTTGATCGGACTCGCGCTGCAGCGCACGCCGATCGCCTATGCCGACGCGATTCGCCGCGCGGCGCGTCAGACCGGCTCGATGCTGCTGCAGTACCCGGTGTACGGCGGGATCATGGGGATCATGACGGGGACGGGCCTGGCGTCGACGATCGCCAAGACGTTCGTCGCGATCGCGACGGCGTCCACGCTGCCGCTGTGGAGCTATCTGAGCTCGCTGATCATCACGCTGCTCATTCCGAGCGCGGGCGGCCATTGGGCCGTGCAGGGGCCGTTCGTGCTGCCGGCCGCGCTCAGCCTGCACGCGTCGGTGCCGCGCACGGCGATGGGTGTCGCGATGGCGGAGAACGTGTCGAACATGCTGCAGCCGTTCTGGGCGGTGCCGGTCGTCGCCATCGCGGGCATTCGCATTCAGCGCGTGATGGGGTATACGGCGGTGACGTTTGCCGTGTCGCTCGTGATTTACGCGCTGGCGCTTTGGCTCGTGCCGTGATCGGCTCGATTGACCGGCGCTCGAACCGAGCGGCTCCATTCGCGAAAAAAGCGCGAGAAATGAGCGAAAATCGCGAGATCCTCGTCACCGGAGTCCGACCATGTGCCGCTGGCTTGCTTACACGGGAAACCCGATCCAGCTCGAAACCGTGCTCTTTCGGGAACAGCATTCGCTGATCGACCAGAGCCTCCATTCGCGCTTCGGCGCCACGACCACCAACGGCGACGGGTTCGGCGTGGGCTGGTACGGCCGATCGAACGAGCTTCCGTTCCGCTATCGCTGCGCGCATCCGGCCTGGAGCGACCGCAACCTGCGCGACGCGGCCCGCGCGATCCACGCGCCGCTGTTCGTCGCTCATATCCGCGCAGCCACCGATACGCCGTCGCAGGAGACCAACTGCCACCCGTTTCGCCACGGCCGCTGGCTGTTCGTCCACAACGGCCTGATCCGCGACTACGCCAACGTGCGCCGCGAGCTGATGCTGGCGGTCAAGCCCGAGCTGTTTTCGTCGATCGAAGGTTCGACCGATTCGGAGGTGATGTTCTTTCTCGCGCTGACAATGGGGCTCGACCACGAGCCGGTGCCGGCGCTCGAGCGGATGGCGGCGGCGATCGAAGACATCGGCTGGCGCAACGGCGTGCGGCATCCGCTGAACATGACCGTCTGCGCGACCGACGGCGAGCAGATCATCGCGGTCCGTTATTCGAGCGAGCGCGCGTCGCGGTCGCTCTTTCACAGCACGTCGTTTCGCCGCCTGCACGAGCTGTATCCCGACGACGCGCGGATCAAGGCGGTCGGCGAGGATGCGTTTCTCGTGCTGTCGGAGCCGCTCGTGGACCTGCCGGGCGCGTGGGAGGAAGTGCCCGAGGGCACGGCGATCATCGTGCGCGGGGCCGACGTGTATCAGCGGCCGTTCGAGCCGCACTAATTTCCAACGTGCTGCGGAGGAGAGCTTTTTCATGCTGGCGTTCAGGGACGCAACCCTCGACGACCTGCCCGCGATCGTCGCCTTGCTCGCGGACGACGATCTCGGCGCGGGCCGCGAAAGCGCCGGCCATGGCGATTTGCCGCGCTACGAAGCGGCGCTGCGCGCGATCGCGGCGCAGCCCGGCAACAGCGTGCTGCTGTGCGTGGACGGCGACGAGATCGCCGGCCTGCTGCAACTCACGCTGATTCCGGGGCTGTCGCGGCTCGGCATGACGCGCGCGCAGATCGAAGGGGTGCGGGTGAGCCGCGCGCGGCGCGGGCAGGGCATCGGCGAGCGTTTGTTCGAGCACGCGATCGGCATCGCGCGTTCGGCGGGCTGCGGCCTCGTGCAACTGACGACCGACAAGCGCCGCGTCGACGCGAAGCGCTTCTATGAACGCCTCGGGTTCGTGGCGAGCCACGAGGGGATGAAGCTGGAGCTTTGAGCCCTTTCTTCGTGGCCTGGGCGCCGCCGGATGGTGCTGCCAACCCCGAGGTTCCGCCGTTCTTTGAAAAGTACCTGGGATGTCCGCACAGCGTCGTCACGGCCCATCTGATTGACGCGGCGGGGGCCCGATGATTGCTTCGCGAGACGATATCTTGTCGTTCTTTATTGGTGTGTTGGTCGCGGCATAACTCGAATCGATTCCCGTATTTCGCTTGAAAGTGGACATATTGGCGCACCGCTTCGTGCGATATCAGAAGTAATGATGGCCGAAGCTGCTCGCGTCAAAGCCTGGGCGCGAACCCCATCTATCACATCGCCGTTACGCTTGACGAGGCAGATATCGGGCGACATCGGCTACGGCGTGGTCAGGAAAACAGGGAAGCTGGTAAGCGGGAATAAGGTGATGGTATTAATCAAGAAAGAAAAATATAATGGGATGCCATACTATATTCTGACGGCCTTTATCGATCTGTGAGGCATGGATATGATGTCGGAAAACCCGGATTACCCGGAAATGAATCAAATTTTCGGCGCGTACCTTAACGAAGATTGCTCGTACTGGGGCAATACGATTGCCGAAATTGTGAATGCCTATAAGAGAGATGCTTCGGGCGAAGACATAAGGAAGGCTATTTCTGAAATAGAGAGATTCACAAAAGAAAATGAGGGGGACCTGGATTCTGCGTTTGAGGAGGCATATGGGTCGCGGTTTGGCCCCGAGTTGTGGGGCTATACTACGATTTCATTTCTCGAAGAGTTAAAGAGGATATTGCAGGGGTAATTTTCATTACTCCGGGAAGATTAGATAAAGCCCGTCTCGGCGGGCTTTATTGCTTGCGGTGTCGCTTTGATGCCCAGTGTCGACCGTGGCTGATACTCAATGTCCGAATCAGTCACCTCCCTGCGCCACCCCCCGCGCTCCAGCCTCCCCAAGATCCCAAAACACCCCCGCCACGATCTGCAGCCCTTCGCGCGCGACCGAGCCGAGCAGGTGCTCGTTCGGCGCGTGCTGCGAACAGCGTGTGAAACGCGGCTTGTTTCTTGCTTGCCGGACCCGCCATTTTCGACGCAATCCGCTCGAACCGGCACCCTCGAGTCAGCAAGTCCCGAAAAACTGTTACGCGCCTTTACCAACGCCCGCCTCGTAACGAATCGGAACTTGCCCGCACAGTATTCTCGTCTTGCGTGCGTTACGCTGCGAACTTGCGCGTGGTCGATCGCCACGTGACAATGCGCGGTGAATACGGCGGGCTGTCCAGGCAAATTCGAGGCAAATTCCAGGCCAACCCCGCCCGCTTCACCTTCACGCGTTGGTTGCGCCCAGCAGGAGGCGCCTGCCGTGCTTGCCAAGCCGTCGCCGGTAGGCCGGAGTCCCTCTGTCATCTGAAGGCAGTCATCGTATCCGGAGGCTGGTATGAGCGAGGCTTCGCATGCGCCGGTGAAGCGCTCGGGGCGCTGGCGCCTGGTGACCGCGGTCGTGCTGCTCGTGCTCGTCGCGCTCATCGCCGTGCACGTTCTGCGCAAGAAGGAGCCCGCGCGCGGGTCGGCGCCGCAAGTGGTGACGGTCGCCGCCGCGACGCTCGGCGAGATGCCCGTCATCCTGAGCGAACTGGGCACGGTCACTCCCGTCGCCACCGTCACCGTCCTGCCGCAATTGAGCGGCTATTTGGTGGCGGTCGGCTATCGCGAAGGCCAGGATGTCGAGAAAGGGCAGTTTCTCGCGCAGATCGATCCGCGCCAATACGAGATTTCCAAGCAGCAAGCCGAAGCCCAGTTAGCCAAGGATCAAGCCTCGCTCGCGCAAGCCCGCTCCGATCTGACCCGCTTCGCCGATCTCTACCAGAAGAAGTCGATCGCCGAGCAGACCTATTTCGATCAGAAGTTCCTCGTCCAGCAGGACGAAGCCCTGGTCAAGGTCGATCGCGCCAACATCGCGCAGTTCGATCTCGATCTCGCCTATTGCCATATCACGTCGCCGGTTTCCGGGCGGGTCGGCTTGCGGCTCGTCGATCCCGGCAACTACGTGACGGCGTCGAGCTCGCCGGGCATCGCCGTCATCACGACGATGAAGCCGACCACGGTCGAATTCACCGTGCCGCAGAATTCGCTCGGCGACGTGCTGGAGCGCTTCAACGCGGGCGCCAAGATGTCGGTCACCGCGTACAGCAGCGACAACACCCGCGAGGTCGGCACCGGCACGCTGTACGCGCTCAACAACCAGATGGCGACCTCCACGGGCACGGTCACGATGCGCGCCACGTTCCCGAACGACGACGAGGCGCTGTTCCCGAACGAGTTCGTCAACGTCAGGCTGCTCGTCGATACGATGCACAACGCGGTGCTGGTGCCGACGCCCGCGGTGCAGAGCGGCGCGCCGGGCGACTACGTCTATCTGGTGAATGCCGACAACACCGTCTCCGTGCACAAGGTCACGCTCGGGCCGAGCGACGGCAAGCACACGGTCATCGCGTCCGGGCTCGCGGCGGGCAACACGGTCGTGACCGACGGCATGGACCGTTTGAGCGACGGCGCGAAGATCCAGGTCGCGCGGGCGTCGCCTGCGGCAAGCGGCGCCGCGGCGGCGTCCGCGCCCGGCGGC
>NZ_JAFLRF010000006.1:0-50606 GCF_017315705.1 Trinickia mobilis
TGGGTCTTGAGCGCCGAGATCGGCGCCATCGTCTGATGGAAGCCGATCGCCGCCATCGCAATGAGGCCGATGATCAACGGGAACGCCACAAAATCCCAGCGATTGGGGAGCAGCCTCCACGCTGAAGCGTTGGCGGTGCGATTCAGATCAAAACTGAAATTCATTCAATGCCTCCCCGGCACGGGTTCTTAAGCAACGAATCCAATGGGCACACCTCCGCAGGACTAAACGATGGCATCGATATATGACAAGAGATCGACCGAAAATTACGAAACGCAAACAGACCCGCTTGCGGCGCTCATTACACTACATATCCCTTTCATTGAAACCAAAAAGAAAGGTGCCGGGTGAGACTATCCCAAAGCGCGCGCGATATTACGCAGTGCGATGCTTCGCCGACTTTAACCAGAGAAAACAACAGCCGCGGTTTTTATGCTTTATTTACTTGCCGCATTGCACAACCTCCGAATACAATTCGCCGGTCTCATAAAAAGGAGTCCCTCGTGGACGCATCTTCAAGTAGTGGAAGTCCGTTGCCGGCCCATGCCGGCACAGCCGCGAGATAGCTGCCACAGGTTCACTCCTTCGCCGCTAACTCGCTTTCGTCGGGTTAGCGCGCTTCATCATCGATCGGCTCCGTGCCGGTCCGACCGCAGCACGCTCCCCTAATAAGATCGACCGCCTTTCGCAACCGCGCTTGCGAGACGCCGTCACGTATTCATTCGTCGCCTGACGTCGTCGGGCCGGACGGGGGGAATCATGTTCGTCAAATCGTTTGTCATGTCGTTCATGGGCGCAGGACGCGCCCAGCGTCCGCAGGCCGCAGCGCTTCGGGCTGCTTACGTCGGCAGCCCGCTGACCCCAACCGGCTATGTGGTTCTGGCGCTGACCGTCGGCGCCATCGCGATGGTGGCGATGCTCGCCACGTCGTCCACCGGCAACGAACTGGAGGGTGCGTTACGCCTGAACGCTTACTTCGCCTGATCGGCGTCCTCTGGTCACAGCTTCGCAACAGTGCGTGAGTCAAATTCATTAACATCCTGGCTTGCCCGCCAGAAAAAACCACCCCACTTGTCATGAAAAAGAACCTTAAAGCCGCTCTGCGAATCTCCGGCGCACCCGCCAGCCTCACGCTGCTGCTTTCCCTCGGCCTCGTGCCGCCCGCCTTCGCTCAGGCGAGCGGCGAGGCGGCGCCTGCTGCGAACCCGTCACCTGCGCCCGCTGCGACGGAGGCACCGTCGTCCTCGCAGCCCGCTGCCGGCGCTGCGGCCGACCAGACACCGCCCGCGCCCACCGGCTTCTGGGATCGCTCGAACCTGCTCGGCGACATGGGCGGCCTGCGTCCGTGGCTCGGCAACTATGGCGTAACGTTCGGACTGCAGGAAACCAGCGAGTACATGGCCAACCTGTCGGGCGGCACCAGGCGCGGCGGCGCTTACGACGGCGTGACGCAGTTCGGCCTCGGCGTCGATACGCAAAAGGCGTTCGGCTTGCCGGGCGGCACCTTCAACGTGTCGGCGTTCCAGATTCACGGCACCAACCTCACGTCGCGCAACCTGCAGACGATTCAGAACGCGACCGGCGTCGAAGCCGACGCCTCGACGCGCCTGTGGGAACTCTGGTATCAGCAGTCGCTGTTGGGCGGCAAGGTCGACGTGAAGGTCGGTCAGCAAAGTCTCGATCAGGAGTTCATGACGAGCCAGTACGCGGGCACCTTCATGAACGCGACGTTCGGCTGGGAGATCGTGCCCTCCGCCGACCTGCCGGGGGGCGGCCCGGCGTATCCGCTCTCGTCGCTCGGCGTGCGCCTGCGCGCCCAGCCGACCGACGCGATCACCGTGCTCGGCGGCATATTCGACGGCAATCCGGCGCCGGGCAACGGCGATCCGCAAAAGCTCAATTCGAGCGGCACCAACTTCAACTTGCACAACGGCGCGCTCGTCATCGGCGAAGTGCAGTACGCGATCAACCAGCCGCCGTCGGACCCGTCGGCCCCGAAGCCCAGCGGCCTGCCGGGCACCTACAAGCTCGGCTTCTGGTACAACAGCAACCACTTTGCGGACCAAGGCTTCGACAACACGGGCTTGTCGCTCGCGAACCCGAACAGCACGGGCATCCCGGCGAGCCACAGCGGCAACTACAGCATCTACGCCGTCGCCGACCAGATGGTGTGGCGCCCGAGCGCGGACAGCCCGCAAGCCGTGGGCGTGTTCGCGCGCATCATGGGCGCGCCCGGCGACCGCAATCTCGTCGACCTCGGCGTGAACGCGGGTGTCACGCTCAAGGCGCCGTTCAAGGGCCGCGACAACGACGTGGTCGGACTTGCAGTCGGCTACGCGCACATCGGCTCGCACGCCCAGGACCTCGCCAACGCGCAAGGCACGATCACGCCGGGCTATCCGTCGCGCAGCGCCGAGACGATTCTGGAGGCGACCTATCTGTACCAGGTCACGCCGTGGTGGCAGGTGCAGGGCGACTTCCAGTACGCGTTCCGTCCGGCAGGCGGCATTCCGAATCCGGACAACCCGTCGCAACGGGTCGGCGACGAAGCGATCGTCGGCGTGCGGACGACCATCGCGTTCTGACGGCGAGACGACGCTGGTGGCGGGGTTTGGAACAACGCACATGGTACGGAGGCAAGTTGGACGACCTCGAACATCGGCCGGCACCCGCGGGCGCAACGTCAACCGCAACCTCGACCCGGCGCGGCGGCAGGCTGCGCCGGATTGTTGTCGGACGCGACGGCATTCGCGGCGGATGGCTCGCTTTGCTGTTTATCGCGATCGTCGCGGGCGTCGCCTTCGGCCTGTCCTTCGCCGCACGGCATGTCGTGCCGCGGCCAGCCAATTTCCATGCGGTTCCGCCGGGCGCGGCCTTGCTGAGCGAGGGCATTCAAGTCGCTGCCGCGGCCATGGCGACGGCCGTGCTTGCGGCAATAGAACGCAAGTCGTTCTTGGCGTTCGGCCTGCAAGGCGTGGCACGCGGGCTGCGCTTCGCGTCGGGCGCGGTCTGCGGCTTCGCGGCGATTTCCGTGCTGGTGCTGACGCTGCGCAAAGCCGGCCTGCTGCAGTTGAATGCCTCGACGCTGCAGGCCGGCGAGGCCTGGAAGTACGCGGCGATGTGGGCCGCGGTCTTCGTCATGGCAGGTCTCTTCGAGGAGTCGGTGCTGCGCGGCTATCTGCAATACACGCTCGCACGCAGCATTGGATTTGGGTGGGCGGCGATCCTGCTGTCGGTCCTGTTCGGCGCATTACATGGCTGGAATCCCGGCGAGACCCCGGTGGGCCTCGTGACGGCGGTGCTCGCCGGCCTGGTTTTTTGCCTGTCGCTCTGGTACACCGGATCGCTCTGGTGGGCGATCGGCTTTCACGCGGCGTGGGATTGGGGCGAGTCGTATTTCTACGGGACGCCGGATAGCGGCGAGATATCGCAAGGCTCGCTGTTTACGGCACATCCGGTCGGGAACGTCCTGCTCAGCGGCGGCGCCACCGGCCCCGAGGGAAGCGTGCTGATTTTTCCCGTGCTGATCGTGGTCGCGGCTTTGATGTGGGCGTGGTGGGGACGGCGGAAGGTCAAAGCGCCGCTCGCAAGGCATACGAATTGAGCGACGATGACACGACGATCATCGTGCCCCTTCGTCAACTCCATCGCCTGCTGAATCAGCACCTCGCTTTCGCCGTCCAGGCTCGACGTCGCTTCATCGAGGATCAGGATCGGCGCATCGGCAAGGAACACCGCTAGCGTTGCGCGAGGCGCGCGGCGAGCCACGTGCGCAACGCTTCCACTTCTTCGAGACACACGGAGTGCGGCATCGGATACGCGTGCCACTCCACCTTGCAGCCGCGCGCAAGCGCGAAGTCACGCGCGGTTTCGCCTAGCCGGATCGGCAAGATGTCGTCTTGCGTGCCGTGAGCGGCGAAGATCGGGACCTCGCGGTTCGCCGCCTCGAACCGGCTGTCGATGAAGCCTATCGACGGCACGTACCCCGACAATACGATCAAGCCGGCGAGCGCCTCCGGATGCGTGAGTCCCGCCGAATAGGTCATCGCCCCGCCCTGCGAAAAGCCCGCGAGAAAAATCTTCGAAGCCGGAATCCCGCGCTGGTTCTGCTCGCCGATCAAGCGCCGCACCGTTGCACAGGACGCCTCGATGCCCGCTTCGTCGACTTTGCGGCTGACGCCGCCGAACTCGTAGATGTCGTACCACGCGCGCATCACATAGCCGCCGTTCGCGGTGACCGCGATCTCCGGCGCGTTCGGAAACACGAAGCGCACCGCCGGCGCGTCCGCGATGCGAAGTTCGGGGACGAGCGACACGAAGTCGTTCGCATCGGCGCCGAGACCGTGCATCAGGATCACGGCGAATTCGGGGTTCGGTGCGGTTTCGATTTCGATGGTCGAAGTCTGATCGGTCATGACGTACGGCTCCGGGTTGTCAAAGGTGTCTTCAGATGAGTGCAGTCAGCACGAGCAGGATACCTGCAAGCGACACGACCCCGGGGTGCTCGGCCAGCTCCACCGCGACGTTCGGACCGTGCGTGACCACCGTTGCCGACAGCGCTCGCGGCAACTGCCGCACCAGCTCGACCGCCGTGGTGCCGCCGTCGACGATCACGACCCGCCCGTCCCCGATCATGCCGGCGGCCGCCTTGGCGACCGCACGCTGGGTCGCCGATTCACGGGTAAGCATGAAGGCGGTTGCACGAAAGATCTTGTTTTTGCACGAATTTGCACGATATCGTCGAGCCAGCGTCACCGCAACTGGAGCTGACAAATGAAGCCCAACAAGCTGACAGCGGTGCTGACTACGCTGCTGGTGTTGTGTCTTTGCTGGCACGGCCTCGCCGCGCATGCGGCGGCGGCCGACGACGCCCGGAGCCTGCGCGACACCTACCGGAGTCTCACGCAGCAGCTCGCCCACAATCCGTTTCAGCGCGAGCTGTACCTCGTTTCCGAGGAGACGTCGTCGACGCTCAAGGGGGACATCTACGCGGTGATGGACTACCCGTTTGCGACCGTCAACGGCGCACTCGACGATCCGGTGCGCGGCCCCGGCAACTGGTGCGACGTGCTGATCCTGCACTTGAACATCAAGTATTGCCACGCATCGAGCAACGGCAATGCGAGCGTGCTGACCGTGAACCTCGGCAGGAAAGTCGAAGAAGCGCTGTCGTCCACTTATCGTGTGCAGTTCGACTACCGCCCCGTCGAGAGCGCGCCTGACTACTTCAAAGTGGAGCTCAGCGCGGATAGCGGCCCGCTCAGCACCAAGGACTACCGCATCGTGCTCGAAACCGTGTCGATCGGCGGCGGCCGCACCTTCCTGCATCTGACCTACTCGTACGGCTACGGCCTCGCCGGACGGCTCGCGATGAAAACCTATCTGGCGACCCTGGGCGCCGGCAAGGTCGGCTTTACTTCGACGCGCGATCAGTCGAGCGGACAGCTTCACTACATCGGCGGCGTGCGCGGGCTCGTGGAGCGCAACACGATGCGCTACTACCTCGCGATCGATGCGTATCTCGGCGCGCTGGCGAGCCCGCCGGACAAGCAACTCGCGCAGCGCTTCGCGGCCTGGTTCGACGCCACCGAGCAATATCCGCGGCAACTGCACGAAGTGGACCGGCAGGACTATCTGCAGATGAAGAACAACGAGTATCAGCGGCAGCAAACGGCGCAATGACGCAAGACGCCGGGTGCTGCGTTGCCGATCGTGCGCGCCGCAGGATAGCCACGGCGCCGGCGCGGACGTCGCAGTTCGCGGCAATGCAGGGTGAACTGTGCCAAAATGGCCGCACTTTGCTCCTGCCCTACATCAGCAAACGCTATGTCCGAAACGCTGCCTCAACACGCAGCGGCAGACCACGCAATGCGCCATTGGAAATCCCCCGGCCGCACGCCCGTGCGGATCGGTTCCGACGAGCACAAGCAAATGTTCTGCCGGATGCTGCTCGAAACGCACAATCCGTACAAGCCCGTCGTCATCGATTGGCCACCGCTCGCACCCGCCGAGCTGCCTCGCATCACGTCCCTGCCGATCTGGGACATCGCCGTACAAACGGAAGGCCGCGCCTCCATCCGCGTCGCGACCTTCGCCTCCACCGTGCAGGACGCGCTGCTGCGCAAAGCACTCGACATGAACGGAGGAGAGGAAGCGCGCCACAAAGTCGTCTTGTCGAAGCTCGTAGAAGCGTACGGCATCGAGCTCGCGCCGGAGCCTGACTATCCCGCCCCCAAAGATCCCGAGTGGGCGTGGCTCGTGACGGGCTATAGCGAGTGCATCGACAGCTTCTTCGCGTTCGGCCTCTTTCGCTCGGCACAGAAGTCGGGCTATTTCCCGGAAGAACTCGTCGAGACCTTCGAGCCCGTTATCCAAGAGGAAGCGCGCCACATCCTGTTCTTCGTGAACTGGGCCGCGTGGTACCGCAAGAACCTGCCGCGGTGGCGGCGCCCGTGGTTCTCGCTGCGCGTGTGCGCAGTGTGGGCGTTCCTGATTTGGGAACGGATCGGCATCGCGAAGGGCATCGACACCGACGGCGTCATGCACGACGCCACGTTCGCGGCGACGGGCGCGGCCAGCGTCGGCGAAGCGCTCAGCCCGCGTGCGATGATCGAACTCTGCCTGTCCGAGAACGACCGGCGCATGAGCGGCTACGACGGACGTCTGCTGCGCCCGGCCACGGTCCCGCGCATCGCGAAATTCGTGCTGCGGTTCTTGAAGAAATGACAAGCGGGGCACGTACCTGATGCGCTCGAACCCTTTCCTCAAATCCGTGCTCGCTGCGCTGGTCCTCGCGGCGGCGAGCACGGGCTGCGAGACCATCGCTTCCGCCGACCCCAACGCGCTGTGGGACATCGTCCATCTCGACTGCGTGCCCGCCGCGCAGAACAGCGGCAAGACGGGCTTGTGCGCGAACGTCAATCTCTCGCAGCACTACGCACTCCTGAAGGACCGCAACGGCGTCGCACAGCATCTTCTGATCCCGACCGAACGCGTCACCGGCATCGAAAGCCCGCTTCTGCTCGGGCCCGACGCGCCGAACTATTGGGCCGATGCGTGGACCGCGCGCAGTTTCGTCGAAGCGTCGCTCAAGAAACCGCTGCCCGACAACCTGATCGGGCTCGAGGTCAACTCGAAGTACCGGCGCTCGCAAGAGCAACTGCACATCCATGTCGACTGCATGCACGCTGACGCGAGCGCCGCGCTCGAGCGCCATCGCGGCGACCCGCCGGGCCAATGGACCTGGGACACGATCGGCGGCAGCCGCTATCGGATCATGCGCGTCGCCGGCCCGGCGTTCGACGTCGATCCGTTCGACATCGTCGCGCGCGACCGTTCGGGATCGGCCGAGATGGCCATGCAGACGATCCTCGTGACAGGCGCCGGGCCCGCCGCGGCGAGCGACGGCTGGCTGATCCTCAACAGCGGCACCGATGTCACGGGCGGCAGCGGTTCGGCCGAGCCGCTGCTCGATCACGCCTGCGCGGTCGCTCAGCGCTGAGGCCAGGCAACACGCTATGGCTCGAGTAGATTTTCCCTATCGCTTAGATAGAAACTATCGAATGGAGAAATTTATAAGTTTCCTTCAATATCGACCCCGGTCACACGACGAACGTCCTACCAACACCACTGCTCAAGGAAACTTTATGTCGCTCATCAACACCCAAGTCCAACCGTTCAAAGCACAGGCTTTCCACAACGGCAAGTTCGTTGAAGTCACCGAACAGGCTCTCTTGGGCAAATGGTCGGTCGTGATTTTCATGCCGGCCGCTTTCACGTTCAACTGCCCGACAGAGGTCGAAGACGCCGCCGAGAACTACGGCGAGTTCCAGAAGGCCGGCGCCGAGGTTTACATCGTCACGACCGACACGCACTTCTCCCACAAGGTGTGGCATGAGACGTCCGATGCCGTCGGCAAGGCCAAGTTCCCGCTGGTTGGCGATCCGACACACCAGTTGACCAACGCCTTCGGCGTGCACATCCCCGAAGAGGGCCTGGCGCTGCGCGGCACCTTCATCATCAACCCCGAAGGTGTGGTCAAGACGATGGAAGTCCATGACAACGCCATCGCCCGCGACGTTCAGGAAACCCTGCGCAAGCTCAAGGCAGCGCAGTTCGTCGCCGCCAACCCGGGTCAGGTTTGCCCGGCCAAGTGGCGCGAAGGCGCGAAGACGCTGACGCCGTCGCTCGACCTGGTCGGCCGCATCTGAAGTTGAACCGCCGTTGACGGACCGGCCGGGACAGCCCGGCCGGAATTGACCTAGCAAGCACGCAACCTCTCAAGTCCCGGGGACCCTCATGTTGGACGACAGCCTCAAAGCCCAATTGCAAGCCTATCTGGAGCGCGTCAGCCAGCCGCTCGAAATCGTGGCGTCGCTGGACGAGCAACCGAGCTCGCGCGAGCTCGAGCAACTGCTGCAGACCATCGCCGGGCTGTCGGACAAGATCACGCTGCGCACCGACGGCAACGATGCGAGAAAACCGTCTTTCAGCTTGAGCCGCAAGGGCAGCGAACAGAGCCTGCGTTTTGCCGCCATCCCGCTGGGCCACGAGTTCACTTCGCTCGTGCTGGCGCTCTTGTGGACCGGCGGCCATCCGCCCAAGGTCGAAGCCGAGATGATCGATCAGATCAAGGCACTCGACGGCGACTACCGCTTCGAGGTCTACATGTCGCTGTCCTGCCACAACTGTCCGGACGTCGTGCAGGCACTGAGCTTGATGGCGGTGCTCAACCCGCGCGTCAAGACGGTGGTGATCGATGGCGCGCTGTTCCAGGGCGAAGTGGACGCACGCCAGATCATGGCCGTGCCGAGCGTCTATCTCAACGGCGAGATGTTCGGCGCGGGACGCATGGACCTTGAAGAAATCGTCGCCAAGCTCGACACGGGTTCCGCAAAGCGCGAGGCGGCCAAGCTCGACGCCAAGGACGCTTTCGACGTATTGATCATCGGCGGCGGACCGGCCGGAGCGGCGGCGGCGGTCTACGCCGCGCGCAAGGGCATCGACACCGGCATCGCGGTCGAGCGCATGGGCGGCCAGGTCAACGATACGTTGTCGATCGAGAACTACATCTCGGTGCTCGAGACCGACGGCCCGAAGTTCGGTGCAGCACTCGATGCGCAAGTGCGTCATTACGGCGTCGACATCATGTCGCAGCAGCGTGCCGTCGGGCTCGTTGCACCAGCGGTGCCGGGCGGCATGATCGGGGTTCGCATGGAAAACGGCGGTGTTTTGCAGAGCCGCAGCGTCATCGTCTCGACCGGCGCGCGCTGGCGCAACATCAACGTGCCGGGCGAACAGGAATACAAGAACAAGGGCGTCGCCTACTGCCCGCACTGCGACGGGCCGCTCTTCAAGGGCAAGCGCGTGGCGGTGATCGGCGGAGGCAATTCGGGCGTCGAAGCGGCGATCGATCTGGCGGGCGTCGTTTCGCACGTCACGCTGATCGAGTACAACGACCAGCTCAAAGCCGATGCGGTTCTGGTGGCAAAGCTCAATAGCCTGCCCAACGTGACGGTGCAAGTGAACGCGCAAACGACCGAGATCACGGGCGACGGCAACAAGGTCGACGGCCTGCGCTTCAAGGACCGCGCAAGCGGCGCCGAGCAACGGGTCGCGCTTGAAGGCGTGTTCGTGCAGATCGGCTTGGTGCCGAACACCGAGTGGCTCAAGGGCACGGTGGAATTGAGCCGGTTCGGCGAGATCGCCGTCGATGCCAAAGGGCAGACGAACGTGCCGGGTGTCTTTGCCGCGGGCGACTGCACGACTGTGCCGTACAAGCAGATCGTGATCGCCGCAGGCGAAGGCGCGAAGGCGGCGCTGAGCGCCTTCGACTACCTGATTCGAACGCCCTCGGTCGAGGAGCCCGCTCGGGTTTTGGGCGCGGTCGAGGCCTGAGTCTCGGAAGAGGTCGCCAGCTGTACGTCATTCGACGCCCGGCGACGGCGACGCCGCACCGCTCGCGGGCTGAGCCCGATCGTCCGCGCAACCGAAATACGCGACAATCGCGCCCATGACCTGGATCGCCGCCCTCCCGATGTACAACGTCAGTGCCGCACTCGCGGCAGACTGGCGTACGCTGCTGCGCCGCGTCTCACGCGTGCTGGGCGCAAACGGAATCGATATCCACATCACCGAGCCCGGCGACGATCTGCATGCGTTCTGGCGCCGCGCCGATCTCGCCATTTCGCAGACGTGCGGCTACCCGCTCATGCACGGCTTGCGCGAGCACGTGCAACTGATTGCGACACCGCACTTCGATGCACCCGGATGCGAAGGCACGAACTACCGCAGCGTGCTCGTAACAGGCGGCCATGTGAGCGCGCAAACGCTCGAAGCCTGCCGCGGTCTGCGCGCCGCGTATAACCAGGACGATTCGAATAGCGGCATGAATGTGCTGCGGCACGCGGCGACACCGCTTTCCCGCGACGGCGCGTTCTTCGGCAGCGTATTGCGCACGGGCTCGCACATCGGTTCGCTGCGCGCGCTCGCGCACGGAAACGCAGATATCGCATCGATCGACTGCGTGACGATGGCCTTCGTGCGCGACCATCTTCCGGATCTGGCTCGGTCAGTACGAGAGATAGGCTTCTCGGCAGCCTCGCCGGGCTTGCCGTTGATCGCCTCGCGCGCCGCCCCCGAAGCGCTCGTCGAGCAGATACGCGCGGCTTTGCGCGACGCAATCGACTCGGATACGTCGCTCGCGCGACGCCTGCGCCTCAAAGGCTTTTCGACGCTGTCACTCGCCGACTACGCGCGGATCGAGCAATGGGAAGACGAGGCGCGGGCAGCCGGCTATCCGCGCCTCGGATGACGCATGCCGAACGCGCGCGTCGAACTCGGCAACCTCGTTCAAGCGACCGCCGGCGTCACTCCACTTCCATCACCAGCAACTGCGCGCCGTCGGCAACCTGATCGCCGACCGCATACAGCACCTCCGCCACCGTCCCCGCCGCCGGCGCGCCGATCGTGTGCTCCATCTTCATCGCTTCCATCACGATCAGCGGCGCGCCCTTCTCGACTACCGCACCCGGCTCGACCAGCACCGCGATCACCTTGCCCGGCATCGGCGCGGTCAAGCGTCCTTCGCCGTGCTCGGCGTCGGCTGCATGTGCGAGCAGGTTCTTCCATTCGAACGCCAATGCAGCGCCCTGGCAGAACACGTGAAAGACGTCGCCATCGATGAAAACGCGCCCCTTCACACGTGCATCGCCGATCGTCGCGCGGAACTCGTGCGCGCCCTCACCCGCCTGCCATTCGAAAGGCTCGCTGTTGCCCGCATAGTCGAGCGAGCGCGTTGCACTGTCGCGCACGTACGTTGCCGCGAAAGCGGTGTCCGTTTCCGTATCGCGCCATTCGATCTTCTGCCGGTAGGTGCCGTTCAGCCGCCAGTGCGACAGCGCATCCCACGGCGACGCGCCGTGCGCGCCGCCGCCTTCGCGCGTCATCAACGCGGCACATGCGAGCGCGAGCGCTTCCTTGAACGGCTTGTTCGCCGGCGCGAACAGCGCGTCGTGGTGACGTTCGATAAGACCCGTATCCAGATCCGCCGTCGCGAACGGCTCGCTCGTGACGATGCGCTGCAGAAATTCGACGTTCGTATGCGGCCCAACCACCTCGCACGCGCGCAGCGCGCGATTCATGCGAGCGAGCGCCTCGTCGCGGTCCGCGCCGTGCACGATCAGCTTGGCGATCATCGGGTCGTAGAACGGCGTGATCGTGTCGCCTTCGCGCACGCCGCTATCGATCCGGACCGGCGCGCGCGCACTCTCGCCGATCGTGAACTCGACGCCCGCCGGCATCCGCACATGCTTGAGCGCGCCGGTCGACGGCAGGAAGCCGCGCGCCGGGTTTTCCGCGTAGATGCGCGCTTCGATCGCGTGCCCGTCGAGCTTCAGCTGCGCCTGAGTCAACGGCAGCCGTTCGCCCGCGGCGACGCGCACCTGCCATTCGACGAGATCCTGCCCCGTCACCATCTCGGTGACCGGGTGCTCGACCTGCAAGCGCGTGTTCATCTCCATGAAGTAGAACGCGTCGCCCGTCATGATGAATTCGACCGTACCTGCGCCGACGTACTCGACTGCACGCGCCGCCGCCACCGCCGCCTCGCCCATCTCGCGGCGCAGTTCGGCGGAGAGCCCCGGCGCGGGGGCTTCCTCGAGCACCTTCTGGTGACGGCGCTGCACGGAGCAATCGCGGTCGAACAGATAGACTGCGCCGCCATGCCGGTCCGCGAACACTTGCACTTCGACGTGACGCGGACGCGTCAGGTACTTCTCGATCAGCACGCGATCGTTGCCGAAGCTCGACGCCGCCTCGCGCTTGCACGACGCGAGCGCCGCCGCAAAGTCCGCGCTTTTCTCGACGACGCGCATGCCCTTGCCGCCGCCGCCCGCGCTCGCTTTCAGCAGCACGGGGTAGCCGATCGCATCGGCTTCGCGTTGCAGCAGTTGCGGGTCTTGGTCATCGCCGTGGTAGCCCGGCACGAGCGGCACTGCCGCCGCGTGCATGAGCGCCTTCGCCGCCGCCTTCGAGCCCATCGCGGCAATTGCGCTGACCGGCGGACCGATGAACACGATGCCCGCCGCTTCGCACGCGTGCGCGAAATCTTCGTTCTCCGAAAGGAAGCCGTAGCCCGGATGCACCGCTTGCGCGCCCGTCTTCTTGGCGGCTTCGATGATGCGTTCGATCCGCAGATAGCTTTCCGCCGCCGTCGATCCGCCGATATGCACGGCCTCGTCGCATGCGGCGACGTGCTTCGCGTTCGCGTCCGCATCCGAATAGACGGCGACGCTCGCGATGCCGAGCCGCTTGCAGGTTGCGGCGACGCGGCATGCTATCTCGCCGCGGTTCGCAATCAGAATCTTGTTGAACATGAAAAATCTCGTAAAGAGGCTGAATTTCGGCTAATGACGTAAGGAAAGGTCGTACCGGGTCAATCGCGCCACACGGGCGGGCGCTTTTCGAGGAACGACGCGACACCTTCGCGCCCTTCGACACCGGCACGCACGCGTGCGATGCGTTGCGCGGTATCGTCGAGCAGCGCTTCGTCGAGCACGCGGCCCGCGACGTCCTGCACGAGCTGCTTCGATTCGCGCACCGCGCTCGGACCATTCGAACACAGGGTCTGCGCGAGTTTTTGCACGGCCGCATCGAGATCGTCCGCGCTTACGGCCTCGTGGACCAGGCCGAGCCGCAGCGCCGTCGCGCAATCGAACTGCTCGGCTGTCGTGAAGTAGCGGCGCGACGCGCGCTCGCCGAGCGCGCGAATCACGTACGGCGCGATGGTCGCCGGAATGAGGCCGAGCCGCGCCTCCGAAAGACAGAAGCGCGCCGTATCGACCGAAACGACGATGTCGCTCGCCGCGATCAGGCCCATGCCGCCCGCGTAAACATCGCCGGACACGCGCGCGATGACGGGCTTCGTGCAGCGGTAGATCGCGGCCAGCATGTTCGCTAGACGCTTCGCATCGGCACGGTTCTCCGCATCGGAGAACGTCGCCATTTTCTTCATCCAGTTCAGGTCCGCGCCCGCGCAAAACGCGGCGCCGTTCGCCGCGAGCACCGCCGCGCGAATGTCGTCGCGCGTGTCGAGCGCGGTGAAGACGTCGGTCAGCTCCGCGATCATCGCTTCGTTGAACGCGTTGCGGACGTCGGGGCGGTTGAGCGTCACCGTCGCGACGCGCTCGGCAAACTCGACGTTCAGCGTTTCGTATTGCATGTTTATCTCCTGTCGGCCTGAGTTAGCGCTTTAGCGCTTACTCAGGCCCCATGCTTTGCGGTCGGCCTGAGTTGGCGCTTTAGCGCTTACTCAGGCCCCATGCTTTGCGGTCGGCCTGAGTTAGCGCTTTAGCGCTTACTCAGGCCCCATGCTTCGCGGTCGGAAGCCACGCTCGTCACATCCGGAACACGCCGAAGCGCGTGTCTTCGATCGGCGCGTTCATCGCCGCCGACAAGCCGAGCCCGAGCACGTCGCGCGTCTGCGCCGGATCGATCACGCCGTCGTCCCACAGCCGCGCGCTCGCGTAGTACGGATGCCCCTGGTGTTCGTATTGATCGCGGATCGGCTTCTTGAACGCCTCTTCCTCTTCGGCCGGCCACGTGCCCCCTTTCGCTTCGATGCCGTCGCGCTTGACCGTCGCGAGCACGGACGCGGCCTGCTCGCCGCCCATCACCGAGATGCGCGCGTTCGGCCACATCCACATGAAACGCGGGGAATACGCGCGGCCGCACATGCCGTAATTGCCGGCGCCGAACGAGCCGCCGATGATCACCGTGAACTTCGGCACCTTCGCCGTGGCCACCGCCGTCACCATCTTTGCGCCGTTGCGGGCGATGCCTTCGTTCTCGTACTTGCGGCCCACCATGAAGCCCGTGATGTTCTGCAGGAACACGAGCGGAATCTTGCGCTGGCAGCACAGTTCAATAAAGTGCGCGCCCTTCAACGCCGATTCGGAAAACAGAATGCCGTTGTTCGCGACGATCCCGACGGGGTGCCCCCAGATATGCGCGAAGCCCGTGACGAGCGTCGTGCCGTAGCGGGCCTTGAATTCGTCGAAGGCGGAATCGTCGACGATGCGTGCGATGACTTCGCGCACGTCGAACGGCTTGCGCGTATCGACCGGAATCACGCCGTAAATGCTTTGGGCGTCATAGCGCGGCGGTTTCGGTTCCTGCAATGCAACGCTCGGCTGCTTCACGCGATTGAGCTTGCCGACGATGTTGCGTGCAATCGCGAGCGCATGGGCATCGTTCTGCGCGAGATGGTCGACCACGCCCGACAAGCGCGTGTGCACGTCGCCGCCGCCGAGGTCTTCGGCGCTCACTTCTTCGCCGGTCGCCGCCTTCACGAGCGGCGGGCCGCCCAGAAAAATCGTCCCTTGATTCTTGACGATGATCGATTCGTCGCTCATCGCAGGCACGTACGCACCGCCCGCCGTGCACGAGCCCATCACCACCGCGATCTGCGCAATGCCTTGCGACGACAGATTCGCCTGGTTGTAGAAGATGCGCCCGAAGTGGTCGCGATCGGGAAACACCTCGTCCTGGTTAGGCAGGTTCGCGCCGCCCGAATCGACGAGGTATACGCACGGCAGCCGGTTCTCCTGCGCAATCTCCTGCGCGCGCACGTGCTTCTTCACCGTGACCGGATAGTACGTGCCGCCCTTGACCGTCGCGTCGTTACAGACGATCACGCACTCCTGCCCCGCGATGCGGCCGATGCCTGTGATCACGCCCGCACCCGGCGCGGCATCGTGATACATCCCGAACGCGGCGAGCTGCGAGAACTCGAGAAACGGCGTGCCGGGGTCGAGCAGTTGCGCGATGCGCTCGCGCGGCAGCAGCTTGCCGCGCGAGACGTGCTTGTCGCGCGCAGCCTGGCCGCCGCCGAGTGCGACATGCTCGATCTTCGCGCGCAGATCGGCGACGAGCGCTTCGAGCGCGGCGGTGTTGGCCCGGAAGTCGTCCGAGCGCGGGTTCAGCTTGGTTTCGATGATCGGCATGTGGGTCAGCTCCGTGCGTCTCTGGACCAAGTCAAAGCGTTTCGGCGAACAGCTCGCGGCCGATCAGCATGCGGCGCACTTCGCTCGTGCCCGCACCGATTTCATAGAGCTTCGCATCGCGCCATAGGCGACCCACCGGGTATTCGTTGATGTAGCCGTTGCCGCCGAGGATCTGAATCGCCTCGCCGGCCATCCAGGTCGCCTTCTCGGCCGTGTAGAGAATCACGCCCGCGCAATCCTTGCGAACCTGGCGCACGTGATCGCGGCCGAGCGAATCGAGCTGGCGGCCCACCGCATACAAATACGCGCGGCACGCTTGCAGCGTCGTGTACATATCGGCGAGCTTGCCTTGAATGAGCTGGAATTCGCCGATCGATTGACCGAACTGCTTGCGCTCGTGAATGTACGGCACGACCGCATCCATGCACGCGAGCATGATGCCCGTCGGGCCGCCCGCGAGCACGGCGCGCTCGTAGTCGAGACCGCTCATCAGCACCTTCACGCCGCCGTTGAGCTGGCCGAGGATGTTCTCTTCCGGCACTTCGACGTTTTCGAACACGAGCTCGCCGGTGTGCGAGCCGCGCATGCCGAGCTTGTCGAGCTTCTGGGCGGCCGAAAAGCCCTTCATGCCCTTTTCGACGATGAACGCGGTGATGCCCTTCGGGCCGGCATCGACGTCGGTCTTCGCGTAGACCACGAGCGTGTCGCAATCCAGGCCGTTGGTGATCCACATCTTCGTGCCGTTCAGCACGTAATGGCCGGCGCGCTTGTCCGCGCGCAGCTTCATGCTGACGACGTCCGAGCCGGCGTTCGGCTCGCTCATCGCGAGCGCGCCGACGTGCTCGCCGGAGACGAGCTTCGGCAGGTATTTGCGCTTCTGCGCTTCGGTGCCGTTGCGGTGAATCTGATTCACGCACAGGTTCGAATGCGCGCCGTAAGAAAGGCCGACCGACGCCGACGCGCGCGAGATCTCCTCCATCGCGACCATGTGCGCCGTATAGCCCATGTTCGCGCCGCCGTACTCCTCCGCGACCGTCATGCCGAGCACGCCGAGCTCGCCGAACTTGCGCCACAGGTCCATCGGGAACTGGTCGCTGCGGTCGATTTCGCCCGCGCGCGGTGCGATTTCCTTCGCCGCGAAGTTGGCGAGCGTGTCGCGCAGCATTTCGATGTCTTCGCCAAGCGGGAATTGCAGTCCAGGCAAGTTGCTCATGATGCCTCCCGCTGGGCCGCCCCAAGGGAGGCATCGGCCCCCTCGGGGGGCAGCGAACAAATGTGAGCGTTGGGGTGGTTCATGTCTTCTCCTCGAATCCTCAAATTCCTAAGGCGGCCGGGCGAACGGCCGAAGTTTGAAAGCGCAATGCGGCACCGCGGCATTGGCAGACTCGCGGCCCGCCGCCTATGTTGCGCTCGATTTCGCTCGATCAGCGCGAATTTCACGCTACATTGACGTAAACGTCAATAGGTTTTTATGAGCAAAGCTCAATTTTCTTGAAACCGGCTTGAAAGCCCGCCCGTGCGTGCTAATATCGGCGCCAACCACCCCGCACAAACCCCTAAATCTGAACTCGACTCATATGCTGCCGGAAACCAAGGCCGAGCCCGCAAACGCGCGCCGCCGGCCAGCCGGGCGCAAATCGCAGCAACGCGTGAAGGAAATTCTTCAGGCGGGCCGCGACGTGTTCTCGGAGAAAGGCTACGACCGCGCGACCACCGCCGAAATCGCGCAGCGCCTCGGCATTTCCGAGGCCACCGTCTTCAGCTACTTCCGCGGCAAGCGTGACTTGTGCGCGCGCGTCATCGCGGATTGGTACGACGAAATCATTGCTGCAATCGAAATCGGCCTGCCGCGCGACGGCGGCACGCGCCAGCAGTTCGCGTTCATCGTCCGCACGCATTTGCGGCTCATGCTGCTGAACGGCACCGGGCTCTGTGCGCTGGTGTTGTCCGAGGGGCGCACGAAGCACCATGAACTCAGCGACGAGCTGACCGAACTCCAGCGCCGCTACACCGCGCCGCTGATGCGCGTGCTCGCGCACGGCCAGGAAACCGGCCAAATTCGCGCCGACATGCCGCTGCGCCTCTTGCGCTCGATGGTGTTCGGCCCGATGGAGCACGTGCTGTGGGACGCGACGCTCGCGCACCGCCGCACCGATATCGATGCGACCGCCGACCGTCTGGTCGACGTGCTGTGGGCCGCGCTGCAGCCGCCGCAAGCGGAGCTTGCCGCGCTCGTGCAATTGAAAAACGACGTCGACGAAGCAACGCGGCGTTACGAGGCAGCGACGCGTGGCAGAATGGTCTGACGGCAGGGCTGCGCCTCGTGCAAGGCACCGCCTGTCTGCCCGCCCCACTTCACTTCTGACGACACGCCGATGACCGCTCGACTCACACCCGCCATTGCGTCGAAGTTCGCCGCGCTGGCGCTCGCCCACCTCACTCGCGAATATCCGAACAAGCTCACGCATTCGCTGGCCGGCCCCGAGGATGTGCAAAGCCCTCGCTCCCTGCATCCGATCTTCTACGGCAGCTACGATTGGCACTCGTGCGTGCACGGTTACTGGCTGGTGCTGCGCCTCATCGACCGTTACCCCGATCTGCCGGAAGCGTCGCGTATCGTCGCCGTCGCCGACGCGCACTTCACCGATGAAAACGTCGCGGGCGAACTCGCTTACCTGAACCTCGCCCACCATCGCGGCTTCGAACGGCCCTATGGCTGGGCATGGCTCCTTGCGTTGGCGGGCCAACTCCATTCGATGACGTTGCCCGATGCCGCGCGATGGAGCAAGACACTCGCCCCGCTCACGGAAGCGTTCGTCGAACGCTTCACCGAGTTCCTGCCGAAATCGACCTATCCGCTGCGCGTCGGCACGCATTTCAACACGGCGTTCGCGCTGTCGCTTGCGCTCGACTTCGCGCGCCGCACGTCGCACGGCGCGCTCGAAACGCTGATTGTATTGACGGCGGAGCGCTGGCATTCGAACGATGCGGGCTGCCAGGCGTGGGAGCCGAGCGGCGACGAGTTCCTGTCGCCCGCGTTGATGGAGGCGGAATTGATGCGGCGCGTGCTTCCAGCCGGCGAGTTCGCCGGCTGGTTCGATCGTTTCCTCCCTGATCTGGCCGCACGCAGGCCCGAAACGCTGTTCGCCCCGGCCACCGTCACCGACCGGACCGACGGCAAGATCGCGCACCTCGACGGCCTCAATCTCAGCCGCGCGTGGTGCCAGCGTTCGCTGGCGCGCGCACTGCCGGCCGGCGATATCCGCGCGACGCTCTTGAACGACGCGGCCGAGCTGCATCTGCGCAGCGCGCTCGAACACGTTGCAGGCGACTATATGGGCGAACATTGGCTCGCCACGTTCGCGCTGCTTGCGCTGGAGGCTTGACCCGTCGCCGAAGCTTCGGCCGCGCCCAACCGTTCGTCGATCAGGGGCAACGAGCAGCGCCCCAGCACGCGAATACCCCTATGAATTAAGGCATTTTTAAGGTTCCGTTCCTACGCTCAAGGACATCCCTATGCAGGTCTGCGCCGTCAAAAGCGGACGTGAACAGGGCGAGCAAAGATGACCGGAAAACGCTTACCGGTCCTCGTTTGGGCTCGGCAATAACGGCTCCGCTTCGGAAAGCGCAGCGGAAGGGCTTTTCTGTTGCCGCGCAAGGGAAACAAGCATCGTTGTTGGTGTTCGATGGAGAAAGAAATGAAGCTACGTCTGCTTTCGTTAATTAGCGCGGCCGCGATTCTCGCGGCCGGTACGTCTCAGATCGCAACGGCCGCAACGCCGGCTTTGCCTCCTCTTCAGCACAGCGGCAGCATCAGCTATTTGTCCGGAGGCGTAGGCAGCGACCAATCCGCGGCGATCAAGAACGTGATGCACCAATATCCGCTCACCTTGGAATTCGTCGGCAAGACGAACAGCGGCAACGAATATCTGGCCGACGTCCCCGTTCAAATCGCAGACGCGCATGGAACGACGGTCCTCAAGACCGACGCACAGGGGCCGTTTATGTTGTTATCGCTGCCTGACGGGCGCTACACTGTGACGGCGCGTCACGACGGGAAAATGCAACGCCGTACCGTGAATATTGCGTCCAGCACGCGTGCGCACGAGATGTTCATCTGGGCGATGTAGCACCGAGCCGGGCGCCACTGAATCAAATGCTCGACGCCCGGAATGCCCGGATCGTCCGGGAACGAAAAGGAGATCGGGTGAAGCCAACCAGCGAAGATGTCACTCCAGAAAGCGCACGCGCCGACTCCACGTCGGCATCGGCGCGCGAGCGCGCACCGTCCAAGGGCCATGGGCCTTATACCGTCATCGTGCTGGTGCTTCCCGTCATGATCGCCGCGCTGTTCATCACGTTAGGCGTATTCGGTCTCCTCGTGCGATTGTTCTCGCGGTGACACCTGCCGCGATTCGCTAACGCCAACGTTGATGAGGAAGCCATGTTGCCCAAGCTGATTGCCTCACTCGCCGCAGCGGCCACGCTCGTTGTCAGTCTTCCTGTTCATGCGCAGGCAGGCAGCACCAAGCTGGCGATGCTCGATCCATTTACGATCAGCCACACACGCCCCGATAACGGCATGCTGCGCGTCAAGGGGAATACGGCGGGAACGCGAAATTGGCCCGTCATCCACGGGCCGTCGTACTACCCGATGTGGAACGACGGCAACGCTTTGCGCGACGGCAAAGGCGCGCCGCTCGAAAGCGATCGCTTTCACTTTCGCTAGCTGCAAAGCGGCGCTGCGCGCGCAAACAACGCGTTGATCTCCTTGCTGGGAATCGCCTCGTCCGCATAGCCGAAGGTGCCGTGCTCGCTCATCTCGCGCGCGGCGCGCAAGAACGCGCCGAACGCCGCGCGCGCGAGCGAACCGCCGACGCTCACGCGCTTCACGCCAAGCTCAGCCAGTTCGTCGAGACTCAGGCGCACGCCCTGCAAGCCCATTAGCACGTTGACCGGCCGGTCGACCGAACGCACGAGCGTCGCGATCTCTTCGCGCGTCTTGAGGCCCGGTGCATAGAGCACGTCGGCGCCCGCTTCCTGGTAGGCCTGCAAGCGGCGGATCGTATCGTCCAGATCCGGACGGCCCCAAAGATAGTTCTCGCAGCGCGCCGTCAGCGTAAACGGAAACGGCTGTGCGCGCGCCGCCTCGGCTGCGGCGCGCACGCGCTCCACGGCCGCGTCATGCGCGTAGATGGGATCGTCGGTGCGCGTCGTGGCGTCTTCGATCGAACCGCCGGCCACGCCCGCCTGGGCCGCGAGCCGGATCGTTTCCGCGCAATCCTCGGGCGCATCGCCAAAGCCGTTCTCGAGATCGGCGCTCACCGGCAGATCGGTTGCGCCGGCGATCTCGGCAAGATGGACGAGCATCTGCTCGCGTCCTACCGCGCCATCGGGCAGGCCGCGCGAAAACGCGTAGCCCGCGCTGCTCGTCGCGAGCGCCTTGAAGCCCGCTTGCGCGAGCAGCCGCGCGGTGCCGATGTCCCACGGATTCGGGATGATGAAAGCGCCCGGTGCCTCGTGATACGCGCGAAACGCGCGCGCCCTTTCGTTTTGCTTGCTCAGAATGTTCATTGCCTGCTCCGCCTCGATGGATGGGACTCGAAAATCGGCAGCCGCGTGCGGCGTCCCTGCTGAACTCTAGGCCAAGCGCCGCTATCGACGTTACGCCTTGCGATGAAATGTCGATGCACGACTCGCCGGCATCGCGAGAGACACGCCGCGCCGCCCTGACAAACAGCAACGGCCCGCCGACTCCTCCGAAGAAGCCAGCGGGCCTTCATTGTCGTGCATGTCTCGAAACGTCGCTCGAACCCCGGGCGAGCGCCGCGTCACTCGGGAAACGGCAGCTCCGTTTGCCCGTCCGCGCGCATGTCGAAGACATTCAGCGTCATCGCCACCAGCGCGTAATAACCGAGCAGACCGACCAGGTTGATCGTCACCGGATGCCCGAAACGCTCGACGGTCTTTTGAAACGTCGCATCGGACACGCGCTTCGCCTCATAAAGCTCGGTGGCGAAATCGAAGATCAGCGCGTCGTCGGCGTCTTCGAAAACGGGACGCTGCCCCGTGCGAAGCGCCTGCGCCGTCGCGGCCGGCACGCCTGCTTGCAGCGCGATCGGATAGTGGATGTGCCACTCGGCCTGCGCCTGCCAGCGCGCGGCCGTGACGAGAATCGCCAGCTCCGACAAACGCAGCGGCAGCCCCGTCCGATAGCGGCAGAAGGCGCCGAGACGCTGCGCGTGCTGCGCGAGTTCGGGGCTCTGTATCCAGCCGAGGAACGGGCCGTTCAGATTGCCGCGCGGGCCCGACAGGATTTCGGTGAGCACCGCTTGCTGTGCGGGCGTGGCATGCGCCCTGTCGAATGCGGGCAGACGCGCAGCGGATGAGCGTTCGGTCATGGTCGTGTCGTGAGTGGGCTGGGTTGCAAGGGTTGCGATCGATACCGTTAAAAGGCGCCGCGCTTATCGCACGCCGGCGGCACGCAGCGCGCTTTCGATCGCATCGGTCAAGCGGCTGACAATGTTTTCGATATCGCGCGCGGTGCAGATGAACGGCGGCGCCAGCAGCACGTGGTCGCCCGTCGCACCGTCGATGGTGCCGCCCATCGGATAGACCATCAGCCCGAGCTGCATCGCTTCGCGCTTGATCGCGGCATTCAACGCGAGCTCGCTCGCAAACGGCGACTTGCTTGCGCGGTCCTGCACGAGTTCGACACCGACGAAGAGCCCGCGGCCGCGCACGTCGCCGATGAATTCGTGCTGCGCGTAATGCTCCCGCAAAAGCGCACGCAACTGTTCGCCGCGCGCCTTGACGTTGTCGAGCAGGTTCTCTTCGGCGATCGCATGCTGCACCTCGAGCGCCGCGGCGCAAGCAGTGGCGTGCCCGATATATGTGTGCCCGTGCTGGAAGAACCCCGAGCCGCCGACGATCGTGTCGTAGATCTTGTCGCTGACGAGCGTCGCGCCGATCGGCTGATAACCGGCGCCGAGGCCCTTGGCGATCGTGAGCAAGTCGGGCGCCACGCCCTCCTCTTCGCACGCGTACAGGTAGCCCGTGCGCCCCATGCCCGACATGATTTCATCGAGGATCAACAGCACGCCGTATTTGTCGCAGACCGCGCGGATCTTGCGGAAATAGTCGCGCACCGGAGGCACCGCGCCCGCCGTCGCGCCGACCACCGTCTCCGCGATGAACGCCGCCACCGTCTGCGGCCCGAGTTCGAGAATCTTGCTTTCGAGCTCGTCGGCCAAGCGCTGCGTGAACGCAGCGTCGGACTCGCCTTCGCGCTGCTCGCGATACGCGTAGCAAGGGCTCACGTGATGCGCCTCGATCAGCATCGGCAGGAACGGTTCGCGCCGCCAGGCGTTGCCGCCGATCGCGAGCGCACCGAGCGTATTGCCGTGATAGCTCTGCCGACGCGCGATGAAATGGCGCCGCTCGGGCTCCCCTTTTTCGACGAAATATTGACGCGCGAGCTTGAGCGCCGCCTCCACCGCCTCCGATCCGCCCGACACGAAATACGCGTGACCCAGCCCCCGCGGCGCGCGCTCGACGAGCCAGTCGGCCAGTTCCTCGGCCGGCTGCGTCGTGAAGAACGACGAATGCGCGTACGCGAGCTGCTGCGCTTGCCGCTTGATCGCGTCGATCACGCGCTGGTTGCTGTGCCCGAGACACGAAACCGCGGCGCCGCCCGAGGCGTCGATATAGCGCTTGCCGGTCGAATCGATGATCTCGATGCCGTCGCCCGCGACGGCGACCGGCAGCGTCCGCTTGGGGGCGCGGTGAAAGACGGTAGTCATGCTGTTTCCTTTGCTGTTCTGCGAGATGACGTGGCCTGCACGCACTTCACTTCAAATGACGCTGCTCGGTCATTGTACAACAACAAATGTTGTCGCACTCAACACAAAACACAACAAAGCAAAAAAC
This sequence comes from Trinickia mobilis, assembly GCF_017315705.1. Lineage (GTDB taxonomy): Bacteria > Pseudomonadota > Gammaproteobacteria > Burkholderiales > Burkholderiaceae > Trinickia_A > Trinickia_A mobilis. Next base: position 23,433 of record NZ_JAFLRF010000006.1, read on the forward strand.
TCCCGGCGCGAGGTTGCCCCCCCGCCTTCAAGGCACGTACGCGCCCTTTCCATGCAGCTCGGTTTCCGCTTTCTCGAGCGCCGCGACGGCCTCGTCCCCTTCGAGCGCGAGCAAGTGCGCGACGAGCGATTCCGCAATCGCCGACGCGGCCACGAGCGACGGAAAGAACGATGGACTTTCGTGCGAGAAGATCAGCACCTTGTCGGCATTGAGCGCGATCGGAGCCACGGCGCTATCGGTGATCGCCACGAGCTGACTGCCGCGCTCCTGGGCTGCGGCCGCGACGCGCGCCGATTCGACCGAATAGGGTGCAAAGCCCACGACTACCGTGGCACTGTTTTTCTCGATGCCGCGCAATTGCATTTCGAGCGTGCCTGCTTCGCCCGTCAGCAGCGACACGGATGAACGAAACAGCCGGTAGCCGTAGACGAACCCGAACGCCACGGGATAGCACGAACGAAATCCGGCGACATGGACGTGCGTTGCCTTGCGCAACAGCTTCGCGGCGTCGATGATCAAGCGCGCGTTGCGCGCGCCGGTGACTTCGAGATTGAGCTGCTGCGCCGCGAGCAGGTCGTGCGCGAGCGCCTCCTTGACGGGCGATTTGACGAGTGAGCGCGCGCGGTCGGTCAAGGCCTCGGGCCGCGTACGCACGCGCGCGACGAACAATTCGCGCAGTTCGTTCCAGCCGGGAAAGCCGAGTTGCTGGGACAGCCGCACGAGCGCCGCCGGTTGCACCAGCGCGCGCTCGGCGATCTTGCGCATCGACGACACGGCGATTTCGTCGGGATGGTCGAGCAAGAAGGCTGCGCCCGCCTGGAACTGCGGGCTCATTTCGGAAAACTGCGCGCGGATCAGGGAGGCAAGCTGATCGAAGCTCTCGGGCATGGGGTGAATCGCAAGTGGATTTTGACAACAAATGTTATCACCGCCCATGTGCCGCGACCGGCCGCGGCCAGGCAATGGTGGCTCGCAAACGAAACCTGTCCTCTCGCAAACAAATCTGTTCCCGCCGTTTCTCGCAAATAAAATTGGCCCAGCACAAAGGAGAGTCGTCGACCCAGACCACTCTTTTCGTCGTAACCTATTGATTCGAAAGCGCGTAGACCAGACTTAGCTCGACAACGACACACCGCGTCGACGGTGTCTGTTTCGCCGTTGCAATATTTACAAAGGCCGACAGGTCTTTGAGAGTTGGAACTCTGTCGAGTGAGACCATCGCAATATCAAAAGCTTAACTCGCAGCATCGCAAACAAAACTGGCCTATGAAACGACGCTAGCAATCGATTTCTGGCCTGGCGATTTTTCCTCCACACCTTTGATTTTATGGGATTTCTCCCAAACCACCCCAAGCGGGACGTAGTCGCCGCTGCCTTGTCACACGTGACAACGCAGGCCCTCGTGTGCTCGAACGGCCTGGGTACGGGGATACAGTGTCGTAGGATGCTACGTATATACGCTAGGAGAATTGATGGCCGACAGACCGAAACAACCGCCGCCTCGTGAACCTGCGGACCTCGACTTGCTTACGATGGCTGTGGGCAAGATACCGCACATGCTCGATAGCATTTACTAACATGCGAGATAGACGCCCCGGGACGCCTCCCGGACCCTTTGGCGACCCGTGGCAAGTGCGCGGTGCAGCAAGATCAGTCTCCAGAGGACAATTATGCCCAAAGATCCGCTGCGGCAATGGGACTCTTCTACTCTTCATAATGACAGCCGGGCATGGTTTGTCACCAAGTGGCCCGGTAAATATGCAGGCGCGCCCGAAGCTGAAATGCTGTTCGTGCTAGAGATTCTCCGATCGCGATGCCTGTGCATCCAGTTGGTCCGCGAATCCACGCACGGATGGGAGCACCAGGTGCTATGCAATCTAGCATCAGCGAACTCGTCGCCAGATGCGCTGATCACCGTGCCGCAGTCACGCACTGCAAACTGCACTACGAAGGCTCGTGCGCGATCGACGAAGACCTGCTCGAAGCGGCGAACATCGTCGAGAACGAGCGGATAGACATCTGGAACAATACGTTGGTGCTGGCGATGCCAACAAAAGCAATGCTCGGCAAAGCAACTGCAGTTCCTCCACGCACCTTACGGCGACAAAACCCTGCCGCCGCTTGCTCATTCGTCAGCTTTGCCGAGGCCAGTCCATACGACTTTGATAGCCCTTCGGAAGGCATTCATTCGCGAAGCGTCGTCTTCACTCCAGCGAAGGAAAATAACCAGGCCCTGACAGCTGGACACGATCAAAGCACCTCGTAATTCGCGCTCTTCCATCGATAGAGCTGGGTTGATTTCTCCGACGAGCTTTCCAAAGAGTGCTGTGAACCGTTTCTGTACCTCTACAACGACATCGCGCGCGAAGGACTCATGCAGCGCCAATCCCCAACTTTCGAGGATCCCCGCGGGCATTCCAGGTCTGACAAACTCGGCGAAAGCGTCGTCGATGAGTGCTTCGAGCCGTGCCTGCGGGGATCGGCTTTTGTTTTCGACAAACGCTCGAAAGCGCTCGAAATACCGTCTTGCGATTTCCTCGATTGTCGCGCGCAAAAGTGCTTCGCGGGTCGAAAAATAGTGCTGCAACGTGCTCAGACGAATGCCCGCATCGTTAGCCACGCGGTTGATCGTGTACCCTGCGTAACCCGCCGCAATTAGCACGTTAATCGATACATCGATGATCTCGGGCACCCGGCTCTCCCGATTGCCACGCCGTCTCACCGATGCTGCGGCTTGCGGATCAAATATCGCTGCGGAAGTGAGGGTCAGTTTTTTCACGTGCACTCCGTTCTGAGGCGCTGCCTGTCTCGCAGTTCAGCGCAAAGTTAGCGTCCGGCGGCGGACCGTGGGGTCGCGCTTGCCCTGTGGGACAACAGTCAACGTTGCAGGTCGGAACCTCTTGGACATCGCGATTTGCGGCTGCGCGGATGCTACCGCTGCCTCCGGAAGCGCGCAACGCAATAGGTTGCCAAACCGTACTTAAGTATAGGTTGAATAACCGATAATTTCCAGGCACCGACACGACAAACCTCCAATGAAATACGGCTTTCACGGTCAACATCGTTTACCCGGACGACCCAAACTTCGTTGTTGACTTATAGGTTTTCTAACCTATATTTGTCGGTAAGGTAACCGACAAGACCTTGCGATGTTCTAGCCACGAGGTGGCGAGGCATGGTGGTCGCGCGGCAGTCAAAGGAGAGCGAGATGGGTTCCGGCGAGAAGTGCTTGCGAACGCTGGTCGGCAAGTGGTTTGGCCCTTCTGCGGTGGTGACGATACGCGTGATGGAGTTCAGTCGCACACGAACGGATCGAAGGCGCTACGTGCGCATCGGCGCGGTGCTGGCTGACGGAGGTTTGACCATCGTCTTTTTCCGGCACGATGACGGCTCCTGGAACGTGTTCCCGGCAAAGGCGAATGTGCCGGCGATGCGCACTTACCCGCTTGCGGCGTGAGCAATGGGGCGATAGTCATGCAATCTGAGGAGAACGCAATGAACATCCTGAAATTAGCAGGGGATGCTGGAATGCTAGTAGTACTTGACGGCAAAATCGGTCGCACCGAGTACCGAAGTGTCCATGGCACCCTGGATGCATTTCAGCGATTTGTTCAGGCATTGGAATCGGCATTGGCGAATGCCGACGGGTCCGATAAACCTCGGCGTCGGGGTGACCTACGCGCGGAGTCTTCGTCATCTTGAAGAAATAGCGCGAGAGCACTTCTAAGTAGGCCCTCGCTCGCACCCGGAATGCTCATCTGGCCGCTGGCCATGAAATTGAAACGGGTACAGGACATACTGGTGCCAGATTGTGTTTGCCCACACTGGGGAACAAGCTCGGTTAAGCGGAGAGGCTGATGAAGGTTTTTGCAATCTATGCCTGGGCAACGGTGCTTGCTGCGGTCGCCCCCGGTCTGCTGCCGATCTCGTCCTTTGCCTACGCGCTCGATCCGCAACTCGACTGTAGATCGAACGCACATGCGTTCATCGCCCCGCTGCTAAAGGATCGGTATATCGATCCGAAACCAATGCGCGTCGAAGCGAACTCAGTCAACGCATTTCGGCCGGCGCAAGTCGGCAACTTGACGGCATTTGGATTTCGCGTATTCGCCGTCCTCGGGTATGAACACGGAGACGCACTTTTCAAACGCGGAGATGGTCAGCCTATTACGAACTCAGCCTATGGGGCGGTAGTAATCGGCGCCGCCGACTCAGTAGAAGCACACGCTCGCCAGGCCGGCAGCAGCGCTGTCATTCACGAAGTCGTCCCTCTCTTGCTAACGGCCATTTTCTGCGGTCCGTGACGCGTCACCGATGCAGTCGTGTATTCAGTGCACACACGGTCCTTCTTCCTGGCGCCTTGCCTCTCCCCGTCGGTATGCACAATTTTGTTCCCACCCGGACGGCCGCCCGTCGGGCGTCGGCAGCCGAGCGGGAACAGAATTGGGCAAACCGACGGCCTCCTACCCGCCTTAAGTCAGCACGCCGGTTGCCGCAATAAGTGGTTTTATTGTTTAACACCTTCCGTCTGGATATGCAGTACGGTCTTCATACCAAATCCGTATGATTTGCCCGAGTCCATCCCGAAGTCGGCTCGGTCGAACGTGGCCGTCGACTCAGTCCCGCACACTTCGCGCTTGAGGAGCGGATTCATGAAGCATTTGAACGATTCAATCTTCAAATTCAGCGGCTTGGTAACACCGTGCATTGTCAGCGTTCCAATCACTTCGACAGGCGTGTCGCCGTCGAAGCGAATTCTTGTGCCCGCGTAAGTCGCCGTCGGGTATTTTGATGCGTCGAAAAACTCCGGGGTCTGCAGGCGCTTGTCGAGTATGTCATTGCCCGTGTCGATCGACGCAGTATCGATCGTCACGTTGACCATGCCCGTCTTCGCGGCACGGTCAAGCGTCACCATGCCGCTCGACTTCTTGAACTTGCCTCGCCACACTGAAATCCCGCCGAAGTGATCCGCTTCGAAGCTTGGGTAGGTGTGAGTCGGATCGAGTTGGTACGTCTCGGCGGCCGCCACGGCAGCAGACGACACACCCGCGACCAGCGCCCCCGCTACGATCAATAGTTGCTTCTTCACGCTGCTCTCCTTGATTGACGAGTGTGCCTCGCACGCCTTCAGTGCTGCGCGGCAACGATGTGAAACTTGATGACGACGTCGTCCGCCACGACTGAGGTGTCTTTCCATTCGCCCGTGCCGATGTCGTACAGCGTGCGCTTGATCGGAAGTGAACCGTCGAACGTCTGCGTCGCACCCTGCTGCGTGATCGCGACGGGTACCGTGACGACCTGCGATTTGCCCTTGATCGTCAGCTTGCCGGTCACTTTGTACTGGTTGCCGCCGGCGGGCGAGATGGCCGTCGAGACAAACGTCGCTTTCGGCAACGTCGCGCTGTCAAACCATTCCTTGTCGCGCACCTGCTTGTTGTACTCAGCGTCGCCGAGGTCGTAGCTGCTCATATCGACCGACAGGTTCGTGCTGCCCGCAGTGGGCTTCGCGGGGTCGAACGCCACTTGCGCGGTGAACTTCTTGAACGCACCGTCGACCGGCACGTTCATTTGCTTCAACGTAGCGATAACCGTGCTCTTGCTTGCGTCGACTTGCGCGAATCCGGGCAAGGCGACTGCGAACAGAACGGCCGCGGCACTCGCCAGAAGCCGGCGAGAAGAGCTATTTCCGAAAGTCATTCGAAGATCCAGAGTGAACGCGCGCTGAGATGGCGCTCTCATTTAAGGAAAGGAATCATGCGTGCGAGAAGCCCGTCACGTTCCACAAAATGATGTTTGAGTGCCGCCAGCACGTGCGTGGCAAACAGGACGAGCAGCGTGTAGTTCAGCGCAAGATGCGTTGTGCGCAGCAGCGCCTTTAGCGCCTGGTCAGGGCCGATGATGGTCGGCAGCGGCAGTATGCCGAGATAGATGACTTGCACGCCCGCTGCCGAACTGAACAAGTAGCCTGTAACGGGTACGACGAGCATCAGCGCATAGAGCAGCGAGTGCGTTGCGTGCGCGGCGGCCCTTTGCCATTTCGGCATCGCGGCGGGCATCGGCGGTGTTCCGTGCATTGCGCGCCACAGGAGGCGAAGCAACGCGAGCGCAAACACGGTAACGCCGATCCACTTGTGCCACGACACGTACCTGAGCTTCGTCGGAGTGAAGCCTGGGATGTCGGTCATAACCCAGCCGAGATAGAAGCCGCAGAGCATAAACAACGCGATCAGCCAATGAAATAGCACGGCGACACCGTTGTAGCCTGAACGGTTTTCTGCAAAAGGAAATTCCATTGACTCCATACCGTTGTAAAGCGATCCGCCGAAATGCAAGTCCTTTGAGCTGTCGCGCATCGATCATGCGAGCTTCGCTGTTGCACACGAAGCGATTCGTAGCAATCGCCTCTGTGCAACTGCCGGTGACGACTTGAAAACGTCTTGTGCGGGTGCCTCTGCACTAAACGCGAACCAATCCTCCATCAACAACAATGGTTTGGCCCGTGATGAAGTCAGCATCCTTCGAAGACAGGAACGAAACGATTCCGGCCAGATCCTCCGGCGTTTGCGCGCGCGGGATGGACTGCATGGAAACAATGAGTTTCGACTCCTCCTCGTAGCTCATCCCGCCCGGACCCTTGCGTCCGGGCTCGAGCATCCAGGGTGTTCTCGTCAATCCAGGCGCCACGGCATTGACCGTGATGCCGGAGACACCCAGCTCGCTTGCCAATGCGCGCGTCAAGCCGATCAACCCCATCTTGCTGGCAATGTAATGGGTGAAATCCCTTATCGGCGCGCCGAACGTATTGGACGTGATGTTAATGATGCGCCCCCATCCTTTTTTGCGCATATTTCCCACGAGTGCATGTGCCAGCCAGAATGGCGCATCCAGGTTAATGGACATTAGCAATCGATAGTCTTCCATGGTAACTTCATCGAAGGATTTGTTGGGGAGAATCCCGGCGTTATTGACCAGCACGTCGACGGCGCCGAATTGACTGAGCACCTCCGCCACTACACGGTCTATTTCTGCCTTCTCGCTGAGCTCGGCGCGGAAAATATGTGCTTCCGATCCGGCTTCGTGGACGAGCTTCGCAGTGGCCTGGCAGTCGAGACGGTCGAGGAGAGCAACAGTGAAACCGTCTTGGGCAAGTCTTTGCGCAAACGCCTGGCCGATACCTCGCGCTGCACCCGTGATCAAAGCGACTTTATTCATGACGTAGTCCTTACTAAAATCAGGATTTTGGGGCCATCGGTGGAGGGAGCTGATCATGACATCATCCGTCACTGGGTCGTGTCCACCTGCTCGCCATAGCTACCGGGCGACGCCGGATCCCTGACCGTATGCAGCGAGGGAGTCCGGCTCCACCCTTTTTCAGAATGGGTAGACAGGAAGGTGTTCGCGGCTCGTCACCCACTGCCATTCCGTGAACTGGTCGGCGTTGGTCAGCGTGCTGTAGTTATGCCCATTGCCGGACAAGCCTAAACCGCCCATCGGCCCGAACACCTCGTGCATGACTGTCTGGTCGTTGATGTGGATGATGCCGGCGTGAAGTCGGTCTGCAATCCGCTGGGCCCGGCGCAAATCGGAAGAGGCGACTGCCGCTACCAGCCCGTACCGGTTTTGATTAGCCAACGAAACCGCTTCGTCATCGTCCTTGAACACGGTTACCGCGGCGACGGGACCGAAGATCTCTTCGTCGAATGCAGCCATGCCAGGTGCGACGTCCACCATGACAGTCGGCTTGAAGAACAGCCCGTCGCGCGAGCCGCCGGCGAGAATCCTCGCGCCCTTGCTTGCCGAGTCTGCAACGATGCGATCGACGTTGGCGGCCTGCCGTTCGTTGACGATAGGGCCAAGGTGGAAATCGCCCTTGAAAGGATCACCGACCGTTAGCGCCTTGGTTCGCCGGACGAGGCTTTCAAGGTACGCGTCGGCAATGCTTTCTTGTACGAGGTGCCGGCCAGCGGCCATGCAGACTTGGCCCTGATGCAAAAACGATCCCCACGCGCCCGCGCTCGCCGCCGCTTCGACATCGACGTCGTCAAGCACGATGTAGGGATTCTTCCCGCCGAGCTCGAGGTTCGCGCGCTTGAGCAACCCACCCGCTACGGCGCCGATCTGTTGCCCGACTCGCGTGGATCCCGTGAAGCTGATCATATTGACGAGCGGATCCCGGACCAGCGCATCGCCTGTCTCCGCGCCGCCGGGAAGAACATGGAACAGCCCCTCGGGCAGCCCCGCGGCCTCGAACAGCCGCGCATACAGGACGCCCCCACTGATCGACGATTGAGGATCGGGTTTGAGCAACACCGCATTGCCGGTGGCCAGCGCCGGTGCGATGGCTCGCGCCGCGAGTATGAACGGGGAATTCCACGGGGTAATGACGCCGACCACGCCCATCGGAATTCTCCGCGCCTCGCTGTGCCGCCCCTTCATGTCGCTTGTCGTGATGAAGCCCGTTGGCTGGCTGGCCAACGCCGCAGCTTCGAGAATCTCCCGGACCGCCAGCTTCACCTCAAGCTGCCCCTTCGGCCGTATCGACCCGGTCTCGCGAATGATCTGACGGGCGATCTCGTCTCCGTGGACCTGCAGCAAACGAACGACCTCGCGCAAAACATCGCCTCGCTGAGGCCCCGGCGTCGCGGCCCACGCGCGTTGCGCATCAGTCGCGATGGCGGCGGCGGCGGATACGTCGGCGGCCGACGCACAACCAATCGATCCCATTTCCTCGCCGGTCGCCTTCTCGGTCACCGGGATCGTACCGGCGCCGGCGGCTTTCCAGCCGCCGCTGTAGATTTTGTTGCGCCACATGTCTGCGGGCGCCAACTCGGTTACGGACATCCGATTCCTCCTGTTCCTCGCATCATTCAAAACAGAAAAGACGTCGCGCGTTTTCCCGTCCAATCTTTACGCGGCCGGGCTTGCTGATCGCGCACGTTTCGAACCGCCAAGATGCCTCTCATGCGTTCAAACGGGTAATCGACCGAATACATGATTCTCATCAATCTGCTCCGGTTCAACGTGTGACGCCTTGCCCATATCAGGCTGAGGCCAGCTACCCGGGTTCGTCTGACCAGCCGAGTTATTTGATTATTCAAACACTATGCAAGCGGAGTATATTTGATTTTTCAAATACAAGAACTCACGTAAACCCTCGACACACCAAAAATCATGAAGACTCCCAAGCGACCACAAGAGCTCGAGCAGGCGATTCCCTTCCTGTTGACACGCGCCCGAAGCAGGATAGGAAACGCGTTCGCGAAGGCACGAAACCATTTGGGCTGAACCTCAGCGAATGGCGAGTCTGTGCCTCGCTGCCGTACGTGCCGCGTCAGTCCGTGTCTGCGCTGTCAGTGCACGTGTCCAGTTGCTTCGCCTGATGATCGCTGGCATCACGCATCCGTCACGTGACCCGGACGGTGGAGCGTCGGAGTCGCTCTAGCCTTCGTGAAACTGCGCAGCGATGAAGTCTGCAAATGCGCGCGCCGCGGTCGTTGCGGCGCGACCTGCGGGCAGAATCACGTTGATATCCGATGAACCGATCTCCCAGTCTGGTAGAAGCCGGACGAGGGTCCCCGATTGCAACTCGGCCTGAACGCTTCTTTCTCCGGTTGAGCAGATACCGAGTCCTGCAATTGCAGCTGCGTTAGCCGCCTCGGTCGCATTGATGATGAAGCGCCCTTGAATCCGGACTGACTTTGTCTTGCCGTTTTTATGGAATGACCAGCCTTCGGAACTTTGGCCCGCCGGTCCGACGATCATCGTGTGATCCGCCAGATCGGAAGGGGTGAGCGGCGTCCCTGCCTTGGAAAGGTAGGACGGGGATGCGACGATAACACGGCGGACCGTCCCAATCTTGCGGGCAACTGCGGTGCTGTCGCTCAACGTTCCGATACGCACCGCGACGTCAACCGAATCTCCAATGAGGTCATGCCTCGCATCGTTCAACGCGAACTCGATGCACAGCTTCGGATGTTGGTCGGTGAAGCGCGAGAGTCGGGGCATGATGCTCCTGCTTGCAAAGGTGGGAGATGTCGCCACCCGCAACGTGCCCCGCAATTCGCCAGTGCCGCGCGCGGCGTGATCCGCCTCGTCAAGAGCCGCGAGAATCATCTCGGAGCGAGCGAGGTAGTCAGCGCCGGCCTCGGTGAGCGTCACGGCCCGGGTGCTGCGTAAGAGCAGGACCACGCCCACTTGCTCTTCGAGCGCCGCTATGATCCGCGATGCCGTCGGCTGCGTCATGCCCAACTCCCGAGCGGCACTCGAGAAGCTGCCGTTGCGAGCGACGCGGACGAAAATCCGCATGGCGGTGAATCTGTCATTCATACAAAAACCGTATTTAACAAATACACGTTTTCATACTACCGCCAAAATTCGTATAAGTGAAGAATGGCATCTGGTCAAATTTCTAACAGTCAGCGAGATAGGACTGCACGCCGTGACTCTCTTCACTCCCTTCAAATTTGGTCAGATTGATCTCAAGAATCGCATCGTCATGGCCTCCATGACGCGAGGACGCACGACAAACCCGGGACAGGTTCCAAACGAACTTCAAGTCGAGTACTACCGGCAACGCGCGAGTGCCGGCCTGATCCTGACTGAGGGCACGTGGGTCAGTCGCGATGCGATGGGTTTCATCAATGTGCCAGGGATATTCACGCCCGCGCAGGTCGATGGCTGGCGCAAGGTCACTGACGCTGTTCACCAGCAGGGCGGTGCTATCTTCGCCCAGCTCGCTCATTCGGGTGCCGTCTCGCACCCTGCTTTCTTCAACGGACAACCGCCGCTCGCTCCATCAGCGATCAATCCAGGTCTGCGCGCATTCACACCGGAGGGGTTCAAGGACACCGTAACGCCCCGCGCGATGACGTTGGACGACATTCGACGAACGATCGCCGATTACCGCGCAGCGGGGATCCATGCTCGTGATGCTGGCTTCGATGGCGTCGAACTGCACTGCGCGACCACTTACCTTCTTCCGCAGTTTCTGAACAGCGAACTGAACAGACGCGAAGATGGTTACGGCGGCAACGCCGAGAAGCGCTGCCGTATCGTCATCGAGATCCTTGAAGCCCTGATTTCCGCTTGGGGGCCGGGACGGGTGGGGCTAAAGATCAGTCCCACTTTGAGTCAGGGTGGCTTTCGCTCGACTGAGGCAACCGTCGAAACGTATGACCACCTTATCAACGGGCTCAATCGTCTGTCACTGGCCTATCTACATGTCGTTCGTGCCGCAGGCGACTTGAGCGACTCCCCTATTGCAACGTTGCAAGACACGGTTGGCTACTATCGCGAGCGCTACGAGGGAACGCTCATCGCCAACCTGGGATTCGACAAGGCCTCGGGTGCCGCCGAGATCGAGAGGGGCGCAGCGGATCTGATTTCGTTTGGCAAGCCCTTCATCGGCAATCCCGACTTCGTGCGGCGAATGGAGCGTGATCTACCGCTGACGTCGCCAATGGTCGAAACGTTCTATCAAGGCGGCGCGCAAGGATACGTCGACTACGCTCCGGCAGACTGACGCTATCTAGGCGAACGGTCAGCGAAGCTGGCGTAACGGCGGCACTTGTGGGGCAACAAATTAGGAACCCAAAATGGGGAGCAAGATTACTAGCGGTCAATCGTTCCCACGATTGCAAGCCAAATCAGACCGTGGATTCTCAACGAAGGGAAAATAACTATCTCCGCAGACTTCTCTACCGGTACGTTCGAAGTAGTCTGATAGACGGATCGCCGCGCGCTTGGATCGCGTGGACAACATCCAGTATGTCCTGTGCCTCGATGCTGGCAATCGGGCGTGATCAGCGATGGGCAGTCGGAGTGACCTGGACGCCGTCAATTTCTGAATCTGACGGAGAAAATGATGATTGACCTGCACTACTGGACCACGCCGAATGGGCACAAGATCACGATGTTCCTTGAGGAAACCGGCTTAGCCTACAAGCTAGTGCCGGTCAACCTGGTCAAGAATGAGCAGTTCGAGCCGGCGTTCCTTGAGATCGCTCCGAACAACAAGATGCCGGCGATCGTGGATCACAACCCAGTCGATTGCGGCAAGCCGATCAGCATCTTCGAGTCCGGCGCGATCCTTCAATATCCGGCCGAGAAGACTGGGCAGCTCTTACCGAAGGACCTCCGCGGCCGCGTCGAGGTGAATCAGTGGCTGTTCTGGCAGGTGGCAGGGCTCGGGCCGATGCCCGGCCAGCTCATCTTCTTCCTTCGCAACGCCGAGAAGCATCCCTTCGGCATCGAGCGCTACACGAAGGAGACCGAGCGTCTATTCGGCGTGCTCAACAAGCGGCTCGAAGGCCGGGAATGGCTCGCCGGTGATGCCTATTCGATCGCCGACATCGCGACATATGCCTGGGCGGCTCCGTACAACCTCTTCGGCCTCAGCCTCGACACCTACCCGGCGCTGGAGCGCTGGCTGGAGGCGGTCGCATCGCGCCCGGCGACCGAGCGTGCCTACGCGATCGCGAAAGAAATGAATCCGCAGGCGCCGCAGCCGGTGCGGCGGGCTGAACGTGAAATCGCCAGGGCGGCGAGCTGACCACCGGTTGGCGTGCGCGCAGCCGGCTTGGATGCGCACGTCGTAACTTTCCACCACCCCACAGGAGTAAGACCTTGATCGAAGTTTACACCGACGCCACGCCCAACGGCCTGAAGGTTTCCATCGCCCTTGAGGAGCTGGGACTGCTATACAAGGTTCGCCGCGTCTTCCTCGGCGGTGAACAGATGACGCCGGAATTCACGGCGCTGAACCCGAACCAGAAGATCCCGGTGCTGGTCGACGACGACGTGGTGGTGACCGAGTCCGGCGCCATCCTGTTCTATCTGGCGGAGAAGACAGGCAAGCTCCTGCCGAAGAACCCCAAGGCGCGCATCAAGGCCATCGAAATGCTGTTCAACCAGATGTCATCGCTCGGGCCGATGATCGGGCAGTTGGTCGTGTTCCGTGGTCCATGGCAGAACAAGGCGCCGGAGGTGACGAACCGCTACTTCAAGGAAGTCAGCCGCATCTATGGCGTGTTGAACAAGCGTCTCGAAGGCCAGCCCTATTTCGCCGGCGACGAATTCAGCATCGCCGATATCGCCTTCCTGCCCTGGATTCGGTTCGCCGCGAACGTCCCGTTCACGGCCGACCTTCCCCTCGCGGAGAACCCTAATCTCAAGGCTTGGCTGGAGCGGGTGCTGGCGCGGCCGGCGGTCCAGAAGGGCGTCGCCATTCCCGAGCCGTTCCCGCCGGAGAAGCAGTTCGAAGGCTTCATCAAGGCGACCGTGGGCGTGGGCGACCTGCATAAGTAAGTCACTTTTATCCGCGTGCCCGCCCGTCGAGCGGGAAAGCACTCCCCATCCGACCGCGCAACCGTCCTTCCAAGGCCAGCTGCGCGAGTGGTTCACCCCCAGCGCGCGGGATAGAGGGACATCTAAGCGGAGGAAGTCATCCACTCGCTCGAGATTGATGCCTTCCCGAAAATCGGCTCACATAGCGGACAGAGAACCCCAGCCGCCGAATTCTGGCGCATGACCGTTGCCGGCCGATACGTTGGAGGCGTGCGTCCGTCGAAGCGATAGCCCGGGTTCTCGCGACCGCCAGTCACCCCTGTCCCTTCGCCGAATAGGGACAGCGCATCGTGTCGTCCAACATCGCATCCTTGTCCATGGCGTGCTTGGCCATGTCGTCGTTGGACATCGTGCCCTGATCCTGTGCGAGCGCAATCCTACCGACCGACAAGAACATCGTAGCCAAACCTGCAACGGTCAATTTCTTCACGACATCACTCCATTACTGGTTGGATAAAAAAGCCGGGTTCCCCGGATACCTCGATGGTCCATGGCACATGTGCCACGGGAAAGCTCGTGCAGACGCTTTATGTACTTCGCCGTCTGGTACGGTTGATAAATTTGGTTTGATGGAGCGAGGCACCAACTTCCGCAGTACACTTTCTCCTCCCCCGATCCCCACCTGCTGCGTCCGTACATCGCCTCTGCTGACGCGGCACGGGCACGGGCCTCCACTGCCAGGAGCAACAATGCATATCGATCTCACAGGAAAACTTGCGCTCGTAACCGGCTCGGCCGCGGGCATCGGTCTCGCCACGGCCAAAGGCCTCGCCGCCTCCGGAGCGGCGGTCATTGTCAGCAGTCGCCACGCCGAACACGTGCGTGTGGCAGAAGCTGCCGTCCGGTCGATCGCGCCCGGCGCCGACGTGCAGGGTTTCGTCGGTGATCTTTCGACGGCCGCTGGCAGCGGCGCGCTGGTAGAGGCGTTCCCGAAGGTGGATATCCTCGTGAACAACCTCGGCGTGTTTCAGTTGCAGGACTTCTTCGAGATCCCGGACTCGGAATGGATGCGTTTCTTCGAAACAAACGTGATGTCGGGCGTGCGCCTCGCACGCGCTTACGCCCCCGCGATGGCGCAGCAGGGCTGGGGACGCATCGTGTTCGTTTCGTCGGAGTCGAGCTTGAATATTCCGTCCGATATGGTTCACTACGGCATGACGAAAACCGCGCAACTGGCGGTGGCCCGTGGCCTCGCCAAGCGGCTCGCCGGAACCGGCGTGACGGTCAATTCGGTGCTGCCCGGGCCGACGCTATCCGACGGCGTCGCTGACATGCTCAAGGGTGAAGTCGCCGCGACAGGGAAGACCGTCGAAGAAGTGGCTGCCGCGTTCGTGCGCACGCATCGCGGCTCGTCCATCATTCAACGCGCCGCGAGCGTGGATGAAGTGGCGAACATGATCGTCTATGTCTGCTCGCAGCAAGCATCGGCGACGACGGGCGCGGCATTGCGCGTGGATGGCGGCGTCGTCGAAACGATCGCCTGAGGATATCGTCAGCCTGTCGAACGAATATGCGAGCTACTGAGACTGCGCAAGCGCGAATGTGCTGTGGCAAGTCTGACAGTCTTTGAGTCACGCACGCGCCGCTCAGTGGCAATCAACGAGACCTGTATGTCTGTGGCGCACGTAGTGGCTGGCGGCTCCGCACTGTGCAAGCCGCCATTCGCTGAATGTGCCCCGGGAATCGACGCTCGGTATGGCAGTCGTTCTCGGGTCTCTGCGGGCGACAGGCCAAGCGGCCTAGCCGGTGTTGCCGTAGCCGATGTAGTCGAACGGATTACTGCCCTTGGTGGAGATCGTCTGCGCCGAATCCTTCAGGCCATGAATATGGATTCCCACGACCCCCAGGCCGTCGTCCCAGGCCTTGACGATCTCGTAGTTGATCCACTTTCTATTCGCCGTGTTCGTTCCGACCAATACCACGACGCAGGTACCGCAATCTCGTTCTCCAGGCTGACACTCACCTCGCGGGCGCGCTATGGTGCCAGTTCATGCTGGTCGAAAAAATGGAACATAATGCCCTTCGTAGCTGCCTGCGATTTACCGGCAACATCCGACAGACATTCACTCTTCTAGTTTGGGCGGCTCGGCACAACCCCGGTTTTACCAATGGGGTGGCGCTCATTCCGCCGCTATGTTGATCGCGGCTGCGACCTACATCGGATCAGATTTCGTTTGTCATTACTGGCGGCGAGCCCAATGGGCGCCAGTCGAATTTTATTGTTCCGCCCAAAGTTGCCAAAGATAACAATTCAATGTAAATCAACGACTTAATTCATCACCCTAGATCAGGTTTTATATGTTGATTACCAGCAACCACTGAGCGCGATATTTCCTCTCGCTCGGCAAGCGTCAACGCAAGTCCGGAGCGGAGTCGTCGTGCCGGTTGTCTTCCGCCTGTTTCCGCCAGAATCCGCTGTACCGACGAGTGATTCCGGTCAAACAGCTGGGCGATCTTCTGAAGCGATTCGCCGTTCCGCCAGCGTTCCCACATTAACGTTTTCTGGCTGTCTGTTGGGCGCCAAGGTATCCAAACTCAGCGCCGAATTGGTACACGGTTGCTGGGGATAGCCTTACTTTGTGCGACCGAACTGAACGGCCGGGCGGCGCCGGGAAATTCACCGCTCGAGTTCTATGACAGTGCCGTGAATTTATCGTGACTCACTCAAAGAAACTTGCTTAAAGCACGTCCTGATCTATGAATCAAGTCGTAGGGCCGCGGTCCAACTGCGCCATTCGACCGGCTGGCAATGGGAATTTTTGAATTACAGCGGGAATATTTGAGCTACAGCCGTCGTTTAACCTCATTGGCGCTAACTCGCGGAGCAATTTCTCACCAGGCAGCGTAGGGAGGGCAGTCATGTCTCAGGTCTCTTGGGGTCTCAAAGCGGCGGCCGTGCTCATTCTCGCCGCCGGATTCACAATCGGGCATGCCGCTGACGATGATGCTTACGTCGTCACACCACTCGTGTCCAACTTGGCGGGCGCTGCTCCGAAGGTCGACACGGTACTACAGAACGCGTGGGGTATTGCCTTTAGTCCGGCAGCAAGTCCATTCTGGATCAACGACAATGCTACCGGCTGCGCCACGCTGTATGACGGCGAGGGGACAAAGGTGCCGCTGCAGGTTTCCATCCCGCTGCCAGGCAATGTCATACCGGCCAGCGCGTGTCACCCCGTCTTTCCCAACACGAATCCCACGCCTGCGGCGCCGACCGGAATGGTGTGGAATTCCTCGCCGACGTTTCTCGTGCCAGGTACCAAGATCCCGGCCGTATTCATCTTCGCGACCGAGGACGGTACGATTTCCGCTTGGGCCGGTGGGTTGAATCCGGCAACCAACGCCGTGATCGCGGTCGATAACTCGTCCAATCCCTCCGCCGCCAGCGGCGCCGTCTACAAGGGTCTTGTCTTCGGTGTGAACGCGAACGGAGTATTCCTGTTTGCAACGAACTTTCGCGCGGGTCGGCTTGATGTATTCGGCCCGAACGGTGCGAACGGCTTGTTCACGCCCGCGACGACAGACGGCGGCTTCATCGATCCACAAATTCCAGCCGGATACGCGCCGTTTGGTATCGCGAACATCGATGGCGACCTTTTCGTCACCTATGCGCTGCAGAACGCTCAGAAGCACGACGACGTTGCTGGCAACGGTCATGGATTCGTCGATGTATTCGATACAGACGGCCACCTGCTGCGCCGCTTCGCCAGCCGAGGGGCGCTCAACTCGCCTTGGGGAATGACGCGGGCATCGTTTGCGTTCGGCCGCTTCAGCGGCAAGATCTTGATTGGCAACTTCGGCAATGGCCGAATCAATGTCTTCAACGATGACGGCACGTTCGTTGATCAGCTGGAGGACCCGTACGGCAATCCACTGGCTATCGACGGCTTGTGGACCCTGACGCGAGGTGGCGGCAGCCACTCGAGCTCGGACACGCTGTACTTCTCGGCGGGTCCTAACCAGGAGACCAATGGACTGTTCGGTACCATAGCACCGACGAGCGTCTCGAAGGCAAAAGAGCACAGCCAATAGCCGAAAATCGCGCGTGGCTCCCTGCGCAGCTTCCTGGCGGTGACCTCGTCACCGTCAGGAAGTGGCAAGCGTGCAGCGCGATGGGGCTGGAGGTGCCCCTCACGAACATCGCCGACAAGATGAGCGTAGACCTCCCCCACTTTGATCGTCGTACTCACCGGAGACCGCGGCCTCGTCCGGGGGAGGATCCGATGTTCGAGGGATTATGTGGTGGTCTCCAGCTCGATCAATGCCCGTGCATACCGCCGCCAAAGCCTCCTCCCACGAAGTGTCCACCTGCGCCGCTCCCCATACGACCACCTCCGCCACTCGAGGCATGTCCGCCTGCGCCGCCTCCCATACGACCACCGCCGCCACTCGAAACATGTCCGCCTTCGCCGCCACCATATCCGCCGGTCGACATGTGCCCCGCTTGCGCGGGCACGCCGGACGGCATCACTACCACGTGCGGCGCTTGAGCGGGGACGCTTGGCGGCATTCCTACCACCTGCCGCGCTTGAGCGGGGACGCTTGGCGGCATCGCTACCATGTGCCCCGGTTGAGCGGAGACGCTTGGCGGCATGGCTACGCTGTGCGACCGTTGAGCGGGGGGGACGCTGGACGGCATGTCTACGCCGCGCCCCGGATGATCACGGAACCCCGAAGGCGTGCCTACGATGTGATTCAGATGTTGGCCGAAGCGATCGTGGTCGAAGCGATCGTGATCGAAGTCGTGGTCGAAGTGATGGTGATGGTGGTGGTGGCGGTGGAATTCGTCAAAGAAAACGAATGACCCGCCGAACCCGACCGGCCCCCAGTACCAAGGCTCGTAAGAGTACGGCTCATAAGAGTTCGCGTAGCCCGGCACGGCCCATGACTGGTCATCGACGGGCACGAACACCCAGGTGCCGTCAGGCTGCTGGCAGGCCCGCGCGGTGAACGGCTGCATGACGCCATCGATTTCTGCTTGACCTGACACGTCACGGCACGTGGAAGTATCGATCGGCTGCCCTTCGTAAGTCTCGGCCGCCACGGGGGCGACGCAGACCAGACCGGCGAGTAGCGCCGGTCCAAGTCGAACTACGTTGCACATGATTCATCTGCCAGGAGCGCGCACCGTGCGCGGCGTAGCCGCTTCAGCCTGGCGCCCCAGTGTTTCACTGCTTTTGTGCTCCCTATCCTTCGGACAGAAAAACGTATGGAGCGTTCGCTTTATTCCTCTCAACCGAGCTGCCGGACCTGCTTGTACATCCCAAGCGACGCGCAAGAGTCAACGGGCCGTCCGAACGGCCCAATGACCACCGGAGAGTCTTACTGGGCAAAGCTCGCGTGCGAAATAGATGTGTCAAACGCGGTCGCGCTTCGCGTTGTCGTCACGAGCAAGGGGGGGACGGATTCATTACGCTCTACCCGCCCGTTGCCACGACCCCATGCGAACGATGCCACGGATACCAACGCATCGGTTACATCAATCCCGCGAGAGTTTTGCCACACCGGATCACAATACTCTTCATGAGCCTGCTCACCTAGAAGCTGTTGCGTAATTAATCGAAAGCGATCTGTAGCGGGACGCATCAGTTGCATCAATCCCCCGAGAGTTGTGCCTAATCCTGCATGTGGACGCACAGGCGAATCTACCTCCGGCTACCATGGGCGGACTGGTACAGCTCCCGGATCGGTGTCGTTGCCCACCATGAGATTCCATGCCTTCAGGGAAATTTCCCAGCTGGTCGCCCCCATGCAAAACGGCTCCAAAAACAGGAGAATCTTGGATGAAAGCGTATCGCATTTATTCCGGCAGAAAGCAGGATGCGCTCGAGCTCATCGAGCACACTGTTTCAAACCCCACAGCGCGCGAAGTCCGAGTGCGCGTGCGCGCCGTATCCCTCAGCTATCGCGACCTATTGATTGCCTGGGGCCAATACCCGATCCCGAGCGATCCACCTCCCATCGCCGTTGCTGATGGTGCGGGCGAGGTGATCGCGATCGGCCCGCAAGTGACTCGCTTCAAAGTCGGCGACCACGTGGCCATCCCCTACTACCCCGATTGGATTGATGGCGAGCCGACGCCCGAAAGTGTTCATAGGGTGCCGGGCGCCACCATCGACGGCATGTTGGCGGAGGAAATCGTCGTCCCGGAGGACGTGCTGATTTCGGTTCCCTCCTGGCTGGAGTTCACCGAGGCGGCGACACTCCCGTGTGCGGGCGTCACGGCGTGGAACGCTCTCTTCGTCGGGGGTGCCGCTAAACCCGGGAACACCGTGCTCCTTCTTGGAACCGGGGGAGTCTCGATATGGGCACTACAACTGGGCAAAGCCGCGGGACTACGCACCATTATCACCTCCTCCCGTGATGAAAAGCTCGAGCGCGCGCGCTCCCTCGGAGCGGATCACACAATCAACTATCGCCGCAATCCCGAATGGCAGGAGGAGGTGCGGCGGATCACCGGCGGACGGGGTGTCGATGTCGTCGTCGAAGTCGGCGGCGACGGAACTCTGGGTCGTTCGGTCGCCTCCATACGCCCCGGCGGCACGGTTTCCATCGTTGGCGGCGTCGGCGGCTGGGCAACTGAGATCGAGATTCAGCCGGTCCTGATGCGAGCCGCGCGCCTGATGGGCATTTTAGTCGGCAGCCGCGCGATGTTCGAGGATCTGAGTCGGTTCGTCACGGCCGCAAAGATTCGGCCGACGATCGATCGGGTCTTCAGCTTCGATCAGGCGCGCGAGGCCTACGCGTACCTGGAATCGGCCAACCACTTCGGCAAGGTCGTGATCAAGGTCGGCGACTGAGCGCGATTCAATTCGAGCCCATCGTGCCGTCATGAGGAGTGGTCCAATGAAGAAGTCAGGCGTTAAACCGCACCAAGCCGACGAGCAGCTGTCTGATGCGAAGCTGAGCCGCCGCCATCTCATTCAAGGCGCAGTCGCTGCGTCCGCACCGGTCGAAGCCGCCGAACCGTCAGCGCACCGGGGCAGCGATCCGAAAGCTGAGGTAGAGGGAATTGAACGCAAGCTGATGTGCGGGATACCGCATTAGCCAAGTCATCCGCAGCGTATCGAGGAGAATTTCGACTGGAAATCGCACGCGAAACACTCCTGACCATTGCTTTGGTCTTCATGACGAGGCGCTTTTCAACAGCCTGTTCGGGAGGACGGTCATTGATTACCGGGCGGCACAACCGGTGCTCGACGCACCCCGGCAAGCGGCGAGCCATAGCCACCGGATTGCGCGTTGTTGGGCAAGCCGTTTGCCAGTTGTGCACGCGGATCGGCGGGGTTCAGCGGGAGTTCGCCCGCTTGCCTGGCTCCATGCGTGGGATATTCGCTTCCGAGTGGAGCATCCGGCATTAGCGCAAGGCTATTCTTCGGTGAATAGACGTTGTCTTGTGCGGAAGGCGGTCGAGTATGAGCGCTCGAGCCGATGGAGAACAAAACCGATCCTGAAATCAGACTGGCAAGCAACAGAGAGTTTTTCATCGCGATCTCCCGGCACGGCCGTTGCACGAGGGGCGTTCGTCACGCCCCCTGTGCTTCTTACAGAGGCGTACTTCGAATCGACGGCACGGGCAAAGCACCGATTCATCTAGGATTACTACATAATTCTCGGGTCAGGCCGGCACTGAGACAGCCGCTCGTTTGGGCTCGTCTGTCGGCAGGCTTACCGAGGAAAACCGTTCCTGGTCGATGTTTATTCCCGCGTCATACAGGCAGCTTGCGCCAGGTGCGGAGCATGCGAGGCGACGCAATGCGGCATTCCTTTGCCAGCACTTTGCTGGTCGCTTTGGGCAGCGCTTTGGGCAGCGCTTTGGGCGGCTAACCTCGCCCCCGCATCCTAAATGTAGGCAGGGCAATTCGAATCCTTGACAGCCGACGGATTGTAGCCGCCGAAATGAATATTGCAGAAGCTAACCGGTCCGACGCAGGCCGGTGGGGCGGATGGAGACGTCTTGCGCTCGATGTGACCGGCGTCGCTCCTGTCTGTCATTTCGGCACCCGTACCGCCGTCGTCTTTTTGCTGCTTGAGCCCGGGGGCTTGCTCTTCAGAGATCGGGGCGGCGTCGGGGGATGATGCGTCGGTGACAGAATTCAGACCGTTGCTTTCGGCTTCGATCAATTCCTGACGCACTTGCTCTCGGGTCTTTTCTTGAGCTGGCGTGTTGGCGGCAATGACCGCTCCGGCGCAGAACATCAGGGAGAAAATCACGATTCGCTTGATCACTTTAGATTCCTAAGTAGATGATTATAATGAAATTGTGTTGCAATAAGAATCGCGCGGACGACTCGTTTTATTTCTATCTGGCCACACGCATCGTAGTGGCTTGGCCTATAGAAGGCAGACTCGTCGCGATGCCACCGTTCTCCGGTATAGGGATTTATTGAGCCACGCCACAAACACATACTCGTCGTATGCGTTGCAATCGACCAGAATCCAGTGGGGCAGAACGTTGGTTACGGCAGTCTCCTTTTCTCCGCGCGCTTCAATGTGAGTGGACCGAAACGCTGTAGTCGTCACGAGGCTTGCTCACGCGAATGTATACCTGGGACGGGCGCCGCTTATTCCCGCGGCTTCTATGGGCTTGTACAAAAACGTGAGGCACTGACGAACGCGTTGCGCAGCGAGTTGCTGCCGCAGGACCATGGCGGCATCGGGTCGTTCCATCACTGACGACATATTCACCGCAGCTGCACGGCGCCGCGCCGAGCATCGCCCCCAACGACGCGGCGCTCCCCAATCGGTTCGATCCGAAGTGGCAGCGGCGGCTATCCAATGCGTCAGCACGAGCAACGGAAGCATGTGACCCGAACTTCATGCGCTGCACGCGGCACATCGTGGGAATAAACCGGCCCATTCTCCGGTATTCCGATCAGACGCGGGAGTGCGGAGGATACGCAGATGGACAACGAAAAGAGGCGAGCACAGGACGTTCCAAGCCAGCTGCAACGGGATCTCGCAGACCATCGCAAGTCGGGTGAGGAACCATGGCCATCCCTGCTTTGGCTGGCGCGAGCATGCTTTGGCCACTGCACAGGCGCGCGCCGCGCCCCATGGTTTGAGAGCCGCTGCTGGAGGCAACTGATCTGCTGGAGCCGTGGATTGCTGAGGGTCACCCCAGAAGGGCAGCAACACAGACTGACGCCGACGTCATCGAGCGGGCTCGTCGACGGAAAAGCTTGGGCAGCGCGGAGCCGGGTGAAATGCTTATGCCGTACGGGCGGCTCGGGCGATAGTATCGCAATGGGATCGGGAACAGCAACGCTTCGTCAGACACCAAACCGCCGACCGACTCAAGCCCGCACACGCAAGGCGACGATGAATTTCAGTAATTTCTGAAGAACGACTGAAGCCGCCGGAATTCTGCTGATGAACAACCACGAGGCCGGAAGACCGGGGCCGGGGCGTGCCGGGATGCGACGGGCCTCGCAAAGGCTGCAGTTCTGTTCCGGCGTGGTGACTGGGACATACGGGTAGCAACCCTCCGGTTCCAACGATGTGCCACGTGCTGCACACGAAGTTCGGGTCACATGCTTCCGTCGTTCGTGCTGACGCATCGGATATCCGCCGCTGCCACTTCGGATCGAACTGATAGGGGAGCGCCGCGTCGCTGAGGGCGATCCTCGACGCGGCGCCATGCATCTTCGGTGAATACGTCGTCAGTGATGGAACGACCCGATGCCATAGTCCTGCGGCAGCAACTCGTTGCGCGACGCATTCGTCAGTGCCCCAAGTTTTTGTACAAGCCCATTGAAGCCGGCGGAATAAGCGGCGCCCGTCCCAGGTATACCTTCGCGTGAGCAGGCCTCGTGACGACTACCGCGTTTCGGACCACTCACATAACGGTTCGAAGCGAAGCCAAGACTGGAGGTTCACCATGAAATCGCTCATTCAAGCCATTGCAGTTGCCGCGGTACTCAGCGTCCCGACCGTATCGTTTGCTCAGTCGGACGCCAGCGCCGCCAAGAACAACGCCGCTGTGTCAGGCTACGGCGGTGTGGCCGATGACACGTCGGCGTCGGGTTCGCATCATCCGCTTCTAGCACTGGATCATTCGATTCACTCGATGGGACATGCGATTCGTTCGTCGATTCGCCCCGACCCCAATGACGGCACGAAACCGATCTACTTTGGTGCACATTAAGCCCTAACGTTTCCCAATCGTTGTCGGCCCGGCCGGCGAGCGCGAGCGCTGCCCTCAAGATCGAGGTTCGATGTCTATGCCTCACTCTCGGTGTTAGATTCGTAAAGGATTACTAATTTATCTCGATCGACAGATGGCGACAATGAAATGCTGAAACTTGTTTTATCGAAGCGGCGCGCCGCGGGCTAGCAAAACGTTCATCTGTTTCATTGCAGTTCGACACGTTGCGCAGCCCAACATTGCTTCGTCACAACACCGCACAAGGAGCGGACGACATGAAACTTTTCTGGAGCAAAACTGCGGTGGCGCTTTGTGTGCTGCTGGCAAGCGGTGCGGCGTCGGCAGCCAGCAAGCTGACGCCGGCCGAATGCAACGACTATCCTTTCAAGCGATTGAGCAAACCGGTCACGCATGCTCAACTGATGCAAGAACTCAGAGAACTGGAATCGGTCGGCTACGATCCATCGGCCTACGATGATAGCTACTATCCATCGGACGTCCTGTTGGCGCAAGCGCGGCTCAGGTTGAAATACCGTGCCGATTGTCTCGGAGAGAATGTGAAGGTGCCCACGACACGGATTGAATCGAGCAGTGCCCTGTTCTCGCCGATGCAAAACTAATATTCATTGAAAGGGCTACCAGCCGCTCCAGGAGGGGGTGGCCTGGATCGACCGCGCATGTGGCTTGATTTATCGCGCTGGGATTTCGGCGGGCACTTCGATAGCAAAGCGCTCAGAACAGCGTATCTGAACGTCGGCTGGCCCGCTGACGGCAGCCGCCATTCGCAGCGACGCTGCCCACTCTAGAGGACGCTACGAAGTCAAGCAATGCCGGCGGCGACACCGACAAGACGCGCTTGTCGGAAAACGGACACGCATCCCACGCCGCAGCAAAAGACCACGCGCAAGGGAAGATTGCGAGTATCCGCCGTCATATTGACTCCAAATGGGGTGATCAAGGTTCGATTCGAGTGGGCCTACAGGTATCCAGGAATCGGAGGACACGACATCGGCCCCTTGTGGGCAACCTGCGTCGCAGACAAACGCAGCAGGCTGATTTGCTGTACCGACCTCCACGTGCGCGATCGTCGATCGCGGCGCGAACCAATTTGTACTTCAACCCGCTGTCATGCCTAGACGATGGAGTAGTTCCGCACCGGCTGGGGTTAGCCGAAATCTGCCCTCGTCGAAAGCCGTGGGCACGATTTCGACGAGGCTCGCTTCTTGAAGAGCGATCGCATCTGGATCACCAGGCGCGACCTGGCTGGGTGCATCAAGCAGTAGAAACAGAATGGCGATTTCATGGTGACTTAGCAGCGATCTCATCATCGACCTCGGGTCTGGGGCAGGGGGCGCATCGGCAGCGACAAACAACTTGAGTTTCGAATGATTTGAATGTTGCGGCGAATCCAACGTTATCCCCGTCAGACCTCTGTTGATCGACTTCACGGAACCCGTCTAATTACGTTATTGAAGCCACCAGAGAAGGTCGGCTTTGGGTCGTTCAGGCAATACAACACGACGTCCTGCCGCACGGGATTGGATGCCTTCCGGTTGACACATGGTCATTCCCAATGTTTGCCCAGACGCCGAGTCATCTAAAGTGAATCAATCCGTTACCGCCCGCGCGGATAGGCGTCCCGGACCAAATCCTCGGCATCCCTGACGCCCCGCGCGCGCCGGGTCGGCGCATATCGTTTATGCACCGCGAATTTGCAGGCGGACCGCCTGCTTGATCGCTGGCATGCTCTCTTGGCCTTTACCGAAATCGCTCGCAATTTATTCCAGCTTCGAACTGAAAAAATGGATGTGAATAACCCCGCCGTGGCGACGGCCTACCCACCGCCCTCACCTGCACGACACGGGACGACGCGGGCATGCTGGCCACCGGCTCCGGGGATTTCGTTTGATGCCTTTGCGAGAACACGAACAGGCGAACAGGTACCCCTTCGATTGTCGTGCTGTCATCGCACGGCCGGATCAGTCTGCCCAGCGGGTACCCGCCAGCGTGACCGCAGTATGCGTCGCCCCCACATTGTAAAAGTCCGGCTCTGCCCTGCTGCGACGGGTGAATGGCGGCACAGTCAAAGATTTCCTGGTGGCTCACGAATACGGCGGTTTCTGTTTTAGTTTGAAGCTCCTTCGATCCGTATGACGCTCTCCTATGCTGCAAGCCGGTGACCCGCGAATGCCGGGCGTGCAATCGCGGGCGGAAAGACGCACCAGCAGCCGTCATCGTGGCGAAAGAAGAAAATCGCACGCGAACCGCTCGGGGCCAAGGCCTCGATGCGCACATAGCGTCTCCTCTCGCAACCGGTGCGGCCGAATTGAACTACGCGGAGCCGCGTCGTCGGAGTTGGCGTAAGCCATTTTTCTACCAGGAACCGCAGGGACTTCTCGGCGATGTTCATGTCCGCCTCCTTCCATTTCTTCCGCAGCTCACGCCGATCGGCGATTGGTAGCAGAACCCTGCGACCTGTGGATCGTGCTGCGTACACTGAGCTAACCACGCCAGCGTCCGTTTTATTCCGAAGGCACGCATGTAAGCTCGAATTGCCGCGCACCGAAATGGCCGACGTCGACGCAAAGGAAAGGAAGCCGCGCTCCGGCGACTACCGCTGAGCCGCGGTCAAACCGCGCACTCACGGACACGATCATTCATGCCTGACCTCGGTTTAACCAGGATGGCGCTGAGCGGCGCTATTTTGGGGACCCGCAGCAATCTGCGGCAAGCACAAATCGCGATTTGGATTGCTTCCCACTCTTAGGCCGGTTTGGCACCCCGCAGCTCCCTAAACCAGAAACGAGTCGTCAACGCTGAGCACGTGTTCTTCGAAACCGCTCCTGTCGTAAAACGCGTCGCGACCCGGTCCACTCCCACCGCCGTCATTCGATCCGCGACGAGCTGACGATGTCGGCGGCGCTGTAGTCAGGGCGGTGCCGGCCAGCGTCAACAGCCGCTCTCGGCTGATTTCCGTCACCTTCCCAAGACCATCCAATGTCCATCCGTCAAGCTAAGCACACCTGGAATGGTGGGTGAGCGCCGTCAGGATCTCGCGGTCGATGTCGTGAACACCGCGTCATCGAGCCTTCTTCCGGACGGCGCCTCAACTTCTGGCGGCACATGCTCCCGCAGAGCGCACCTACTGGACAGTGATGGTGGCCTTCATATACGGATGTATGCCGCAGAGCACTTTGTATATCCCCGGCTTGTCGAACTTGAACTGATATGTATCGTTCTGATCGAGCGCGGCGGAGTGGAATATGCCGGCATCGTTGACGACCGTATGCGGTTCGCCGTCCATATTTTTCCAGGTCACGGTCGTGCCAACCTTAACCGTGAGGGACATCGGCGAAAACATGAAATTCTTGATAACGATTTCATTGGGCTCCTGCGCTTGCGCAGCAGGCAACCCGGTGACCAATGCCGCGATGAGCATCCCGCTGCCAACGGAGAGGACAAACGCGCGACGAAAGAGACTGGATAGCATGGGTTGGATCCTTGTTCAGTGAGCGATATTCGAAGTCAGGCGAGGGTCGTGTCGGAAAGCATCGCCGCGTGGGGGTGGCGCGAGATCTTGATGCTGGTCACGCCAAGCATCCTGGGGAGCTGATCGCTCGCCACCGTCAGTGGCCCAGGTCCGGGCCCGTTGCCTGCGGTCGGTTGCGGATAGGCCGTCGAGC
>NZ_JAFLRF010000006.1:50747-164554 GCF_017315705.1 Trinickia mobilis
ACCGGCGTGAGAATTCCGCCGCTCAGGACAAACACGGTGCCTACGCCACCGAAGGCGAGACATTTCAACGCGCCGCGGCGCTACGGATCGGATGGAAGATCTGACGACATGGTGCCCTCGCGATTAGGTTCGGGAAGCAGACCGCCGGATCATCCAATGGGCCTCCCGAATGGGTTCGAGAGCTAATACTGCCGGGTCATTCGTTTTATTCCCGCCTGCCGGACATTTCGAATGAATTCGTGGCCTTGTCGTTGCCGGCTAGCCGACGGCGAGCGGGTTGCACGGCCGGGCAAACGGTTTTTTTGAAGGCGTGGGAATATCCGGCGACGAAACGGCGTCTCCTCATCGCATATCGCACAACACGCTTAGGAGCATGCAATGAAGAAATATGCCATGGTCGCCATTTCTCTGGCCGTTATCGCGTCGCCGGGCGCATTTGCCCAGAGCAAAACCCGCGCGCAGGTCTATCAGGAACTGATCGAGGCGCAGCAGAACGGTCTGAACTACGTCACCGAAACCTCGTACCCAGACGTCAATCCGATGTTCGCGGCACAGGTTGACCGCATGAAGCAGGCGCATCTCGCCCAACAAAACGCAGCCACCAAAGGCACCAGCGGCGGCACCTCGGCAGCGGGCAATCAGTTCGCGGCATCCACCGGCCATGTGCAGCTGACCACCGCGCTGCTAGCCGGCGAAACGCCTGCCCACAGGCTCCTATGCGAGCAAGCTTCGGAAAGGCCCTTGTGAAAATTCACGAGCGCAGGTCGCAACACGCCTACGTCTGAGAGGGAGCGACAAGCCAGCTCAATAAAACATAACTAAGGTCATGAAAACAGCGGTTAAAAGCATAGGGCCGTGGGAATAAAACAGCGCGAGGCCACGTTATGCCTTCGTAGTGCGTCGGTTGCATGCGGCAACGCTGCATGACTGAACGCAATCGCACCGACGCACGCCACCAGCCCTTTCCACGGAGATGACAATGAGACACCTTAGATCCCTTTCCACGTTACTGATGACGATCGTGCTCGGCCTGGGGTCGCTGTCGGTCGCGGCGTGCTCGACGCCTGACGGCTCGATGCAGTCGACCAGCTCGAGTTCAGGCGGCGGCGGTTACTGAGTGCCGGCGTGAGCCCGGCACTGACCGCGTGAGCTTCGAAGCGGAGGTCGTTTCGAGGCTCCCGCAGCTGCGTCGTTATGCGCGCACGCTGACGGGAGACCCCGCATGGGCCGACGATCTCGTCCAGGACACGGCGGAGCGCGCGCTCGTCCGCAATAGTGCGTTTCGTGCGGGGACTAACCTGCGCGCGTGGCTGTTTACGATCTTACGCAATCTTTATATTGACCAGTTGCGCGCTCGGCGCGAGATCGCGGTTGACGACGAATGCGCGCCGTGGCGATTTCTCGAGGCGCCGCGCACGGAGGTGGACGGTCTTTTGCTGCGCGACGTGCAGCGCGCGCTTTACCAGTTGCCGCTCGAGCAGCGCGAGGTGTTGCTGCTCGTCGGGGTCGAGGAGATGACATACCAGGAGGCGTCGTCCGTGCTCGCAGTGCCGATGGGCACCATCATGTCGCGTCTGTCGCGCGCTCGCGAGCAGATGCGGATGCTGTTGAGCGGCGAGCGCGTCCCGAAGGTGGCTCCGCTCAAAGTCGTGAGAAACACGTCATGACGAGCGACTACGACAATCCTGGCGATCCGGTGACGATCGACCCGCAGACGCTCTCTGCGTTCGTCGACGGACAACTGATGGAATCGGAAGCGGCCGCTTTGCATGCCCGCATCGAACGCGATCCGCAGGCCAAGGCGCGCGTTGCGGCGTGGCGCGCGCAGGACGTTGCGCTTCGCGCGCTCTGCCGCGAGTTGGAAAAAAAGGCGCCGCCGCTCGTCGTGGTGAGCAAGCGGCGGTCGTGGCCTCGCGCGATGGCCGTCGCCGCGGGCTGGCTTGCGGTGGGTGTCGGCCTCGGCGCGGCGATCGGCGGCTTCGTGCCGCGATCGTTCGGGGTGCCGTCGCAAGCACCCGCATTTGCGCGGCTTGCAGACGTCGCCTACGCCGTCTATTCGCCTGAGGTGCGTCATCCGGTGGAAGTGGGCGCGGCCGACGAAGCGCAATTGACGAGCTGGCTCTCGAAGCGGCTTGGCCAGCCTCTTTCGGCGCCTTCCCTACAGGAATACGGCTACACGCTCGTAGGTGGACGACTGTTGCCGGGTGAGACGGGGCCCGCCGCGCAATTCATGTATGAGGATCAGGCGGGCGCGAGACTCACGCTCTACCTCGCTCACGTCACCAAGGCCGAGCCCTCGTTCCGGCTCTTGGAGGGCGGCGATCGACGCACGTTCTACTGGGTCAACGCCGATCTCGGCTATGCGCTCTCGGGCGCGACTTCGGAAGCGAAGCTGCATGCGATCGCGATCGCCGTCTGTGGCGCGCTCGGCGGGCGCCCCGAATCATGGCGGTAGTCTTCGCGCTCACGCCGCTCGTGCCGCTCATACCGCTCGTGCGATAGCAGCCGCACTCGAAGCCGCCACCTTCAGGCGTTCCCTCATCCGCCGCGACGCCTGGCACCTTGGAGCGCGGCGCGGCTGTCACGATCAAAACGACGGGCAAACGGTAGACTGGTGTGCCGAAGACGATACGTTCAAACGGCTGAATTGAGCGTGCCGCATCAACAGCCGCCGTACGCCAGCGCGGCGGCTATGTGAGCAGCAGGATACGGCGCAGAGCGGCGAACGGGCTACAGGCCTGCAACCCAACGAATCACCGAGGAGATGCGGCGATGATGCAGACGGACACGGCAACGCAGCTTGCCGACTACAACGCCTGGGCGGATCGAACGCTTTTCGAATCGATCGGGACGCTGCCGGTCGACGAGGTCTATCGTGCGAGAACGACGCTCTTCGGCTCGATGCTCGCAGAATAGCCTGATGTCGCGCTCAATGACGTTGTCGACGGGCGCGCGCCCGTCGGTCACACTAGGTCGCCTCCTTCACACCGGCAGCGAAAGCTCTATACCCGAGAACAATTTAATGCGTGCTTCGATTGCCGATACCGCGTACTTGATTGCTTGCTCTTGACGGTCTCGATCATTTCCAACCTGCCTCAGCAGGATGTTGAGGGCCGCAGGTCCATGCTCGCCGCCATCTAGTTCGATATGCCGGTTGAGGTAATGCTTAAAGTAGGTCATCTCAGTTTGTCCGTCCAGGGCGGCTTTCAGACGCTCGAACATTCCTGGAATGACATCTTCTCGTCCGAAAAAAAAGTACGCAGTTACCTCTTCCAGACTTCCTGTCAGCGCAACGCGCAAAGAAGTCAGAACGAAATCCTGGACGTGTTCAGGAACATTACACTCGCTCATAGCTTTGGTCGGCGAGACGCCCTGAAAAATTAGCCCGCAGAATGTCTCAAACTGTTTCGTGTCCGCACCTACTTCTTTCATTGCGCCGATATATAGCTCAAGATGACTGATCGGCGAGCAATCCGGGCCAATGTCACTTTCTTCAGCGAGACTTATCTCATTTATCAGGCGCGCACCTTCTCGATCCTTTGGAGGCATCCAGGGTAATGACACGCACGTCAGTTCACGTTGAAGTCGCTTGGCCAGCGACATGAAATCCCATACAGCAAAGACATGCGCTCTCATGAACGATCGCAGACTTTCGACGCTAGCGACTTTTCTGTAAATAGTGTGATCCAGTAAGCGCCGCCTCGCTTCTGCCAGATCTGAATGATCATTTATCTGCAAGCCGCCATTAATCTCTTGGTAAGACATATGCCCTCCGTCATGGTAGTGACAGAGATAGAAACGCAGGAAAGCCACAAAAAATTCCATCTATTTCACGATGATCGCCTGGAGTGTCCTTACCACTGTTTACAAAGAATCGAGGAATCGGCGTCGAGCGTTGTCAGATTCCAATAACACACTGATGGTTCCGCGTTGGTATGTTCAGACCGGAGAGTCCGCCTTCACGCTGGCCCAAGCCGTTAAGAAACGCCTTGCAACAAACCCAGCCTGGAGATGCTCAGCGATCATGTCAGCGGCGGCTGTTGCGTACCCCTGCCATTTGCGTCGGCGACACCAAATGATTTGATCGGGAATAAGACGCTCGTTGTCGCGGTTTGATAGGCACACGTCTAGCTGATTGAGGGACGACGAGCGCCGCAATTGGCTCGACGTGGCGGTCCCAACGGCGCTGCCAGGCAAAGGTGGTCAATCCCATGCGGGTTCCCCCGGTAGAGTATTCGATGGCGTGTATTTTAAGCACTACCGATCGATTGACGGTCGCCTTGCATATATTTCTTAATCGTTAGAGGAATTCGTCGTGCTCGCCCGGGACGATATGAAGTTCCGGGACTGGCAATCCGGACGGGAGTTGGGATGCGAGGGCGAACTTCTGAGCTTTCGAGAGGTGGGTGATATCGTATCGGTCGGTTGCAAACCGTGAATGCAGAAAGCTGACGAGGCCACAGTAAAAGAGGAACTGGTCAGCAAAAAAGGGATATCCTCAGCGTAGCAGCGTGGGGCGGCCTGACGACGTGAACGATGGACACCTTCAGTGCGGGAACCCGCCCTCGACGTATCGAACGGATTCCGAATCGACACGGTGTAGCGAGGTAGTCAAGAACGTGCGCATCGAGACGCGTGGAGAGTAGAGCATGTCACACGTTCCCTTTCCTCAATGGTTGCGGCCGGCGGGTGTGCGATCGATCCGGCTGATGACGGGACTGGTGGTGTTCGCCTACGTGGGCACGCACCTCTTGAATCACTCGCTGGGGAATGTCTCGCTCACATGGATGGAGCGTGATCTGCTTGTGCAGAAGTTCATCTGGCAGGGGTGGCTTGGGACGGCCGTGCTGTACAGCGCACTGGTGACGCATTTCTTCTTGGGTCTGTGGGCTCTGTACGAACGACGCTCGTTGCACTGGACTCCGGGTGAAATGGCGCAACTCGTTCTCGGTTTGTGCATACCGCCGCTGCTCGCCAACCATCTTGTGAATACGCGGGCCGCCTTTGCCGAGTTCGGCCTGAACAAGGGTTACGCGCAGTTGCTGTACTCGTTCTGGATCGATTCACCGTTCTTCGGCCGTGTGC
The DNA here is from genome assembly GCF_017315705.1 of Trinickia mobilis. GTDB lineage: Bacteria > Pseudomonadota > Gammaproteobacteria > Burkholderiales > Burkholderiaceae > Trinickia_A > Trinickia_A mobilis. The sequence continues at coordinate 55,833 of NZ_JAFLRF010000006.1, forward strand.
AGCTGATGCTGTTGGTGGTCGCCTGGCTGCATGGGTGTTACGGCATCTGGTTCTGGTTGCGATTGAAACCTTGGTTCGGAGCGTGGCGGAGCGTGCTGCTGAGCGCAGCGGTCCTCCTCCCGGTGCTCGCGCTGCTTGGCTTCTTGCAGAGCGGCCGGGAAGTGATCGCGCTCGCGCGAGATCCTGTCTGGCGCGCCGCGGCGACCCGGCCGACGATTATCGGAACGGGATTACAAAATCATTGGCTCGCCGAGCTGCGCAACGACTTTTTGCTCTTCGATGGCGGTGCGCTGCTGCTCGTGCTCGCCGCGCGGCTGGTGCGCACGGTGCGGGAGCGCCGGGTCGGTCGGCTTTGCGTTTTGTATCCAGACGGGCGAAGGGTATTCGCGCCGCTCGGATTTTCGGTGCTCGAGGCTAGCCGCATGGCCGGTGTTCCCCATGCCAGCAGCTGCGGTGGGCGTGCCCGATGCACGTTGTGCCGGGTACGCGTGCTCAGCAATGTGCCGCTGCCCGCGCCTGCCGAGCCGGAGCGTCGCGTTCTGGAGCGGCTGGGAGCTGATTCGCAGACAGTGCGCCTCGCCTGCCAGTTGCGGCCGACTCATGACCTCTCCGTGTGGCCACTCGTGCCTCCGGGAGCATCAACGGCCTTCTTGCAACGGCGCCAGCGGGACCTGATGCCGCAAGAGCGATTCGCAGCGTTCATGTTCGTGGATATGCGGGATTCCACAAGGCTTGCGGCGGCACAATTACCGTTCGACAGCCTATTCGTGGTCAGTCGCTTCCTGAGTGCGGTCAGCTCCGCGGTAGTCCAGGCGGGCGGCCTGCCTAACCAGTTCCTGGGGGACGCAGTGCTCGCAATATTTGGCTTTAGCTGCGAGCCGTCCATCGCCTGTCGTCAGGCGCTCGGCGCGGTACCGCTGGTGGCAGCCAATATTGACGAACTCAACGCTGCGCTCGAGCAGCAGTTGCAAGCGAAAATTCGGTTTGGCATTGGATTGCATTGCGGCCGGGCGGTAATGGGGGAGATTGGTTTTCGCGAGCATTCCACATTCACTGCAATTGGTGACCCATTGAACGTGGCCTCGAGACTTGAGCAGTTGACAAAGGAGATGGCTTGCGAGGCGATCGTCTCAGAACAGGTCTTCCAGTATGCCGGCGTTTCAGCCGCTGGCCTGCCGCAGCTTGCCGCACGCCTGAGGGGCCGCGATGACCCAGTGCCCGTCCGGGTGCTGTCCAAGGCGGCACAGATGCCGCGGGCCTGATTACGCCCTCCGCGCCGCGCTCACGGACCGCGTAGTGTCGCTTAACGGCGCGTTGGCATGCTGCCGGCTGCGCGTGACAGTCCGGTGCCCTGCGTCGGGTGAGCAACGTCGACCCATACCGACCGAGGAGGCGGGACATGACGAACTCGCATAGCAGACGGCGCGGCGATGACGCACCCAAGCAGGTCGCGTTGGCTCTGCAGGGCGGCGGGATGCACGGCGCGTTCACATGGGGTGTTCTCGACCGGCTGCTTGAGGACGGTAAGCTCGCGATCGAAGGCGTCAGTGCGACCAGTGCCGGCGCGATGAACGGCACGATGCTCGCGTACGGGCTGCTGAAGGGCGGCGAGGACGGAGCGCGGCAGGCGCTGCACGACTTCTGGCATGCGGTCGCGGAATCGGCCGAGCGCTACAACCCGCTGCGCTGGATGCCGTGGTTGAAAGGAAAGCACAGCTTCGGGCTTGATCATTCACCGCTCTATGCGTTCGCCGACATGGTGCTGCGCAGCTTTTCGCCGTACCAGTTCAATCCGCACAATCTGAATCCGCTGCGCGAAGTGCTCGAAAGGCAGGTCGACTTCAGTGTGCTGCGCAAGCGGTGTCCGATCCTGCTTTACCTGTGCGCAACCAACGTCGAGACGGGGAAAATACGCATCTTCACGGGCGACGATATCTGTGTGGACGCCGTGCTGGCATCCGCATGCGTGCCGACGCTTTTCCAGGCGGTCACGATCGACGGTCAACACTATTGGGACGGCGGCTACATGGGCAACCCGGCCATCTATCCGCTGATCTACCACTGCAAGACGCGCGACGTCGTGATCGTCCACATCAACCCGCTCGTGCGCCGCGGCGTGCCGATCACGGCGGCCGAAATTCTCAATCGTATCAGCGAAATCAGCTTCAACTCGTCGCTGATGCGAGAGCTGCGCGCGATCGCGTTCGTGACCGATCTGATCCAACAAGACAAGGTCGATCGCGACGAAATGAAGGAAATGCTGATCCATTCGATTCGCTCCGACGAAGCGATGTGCGCGCTCAGCGTGTCCAGCAAGTACAACGCCGATTGGGATTTCCTGTGCGAGCTGCGCGATAACGGCCGGCGCGCAGCCGAGGCATGGCAGATGCAGCACTATCGGTACATCGGGCAACAGTCGAGTATCGACATTCGCAAGGAGTTTCTTTGAGTGTCGCAATCAAGGTGAGGGCGCCGGGAAGCCATGCGCTCGCGCCGGGTGGAAAGGAGCGGGGATGAGCCGGACGCAGGCACGTTTCGTTGCATTGTGGTCGCGCAGCGGTGGCGCGCGCGCCGAGGCGGTCTATATCGATTTGACGCAATGCTACCGAGAACCGGTGCGTCATTATCACACGTTGCGTCACGTGCGTCGCTGTCTACGCGATCTTGATCTAGCGCGCAGCGTGATTCCCGATCCCGATGTCGTGGAGCTTGCGCTGTGGTGCCACGACGTGATCTATGTCCCCGGCGCACGGGACAACGAGCAGCGCAGCGCAGACTGGTTCCGGCGCTGGGCCGACGACCGCATCCTGGTGCGCGACCGCATCTGCGACATCATTCTCGCGACCAAACATACATGCGTGCCGGACGGACTAGACGATCGCTTCGCGTGCGACATCGACCTCGCAGTGCTTGGCGTGCCGCGCAGCCGGTTTCGCGAGGATGGAGGACGCTTGAGAGCTGAACGCCCCGATCTCGACGATCGCGCGTACGACCTGCACGAACGGACGATTCTGGGTAGCCTGCTTGCGCGGCCACGCCTCTATTACACCGATTTCTTCCATGCGCGCTGCGAGAAACGTGCGCGCGATAATCTGACGTGGCGGCTCGGCTTGCCGATGCCGGAATAACGATCACACGAGCAGGCCAATGAATATCGCTGCTCCGGCGGCCTGCCCGCGTTGCCCGCCTCTCCAGGAAAACAGGCGGCGCAGCAGCCCAGTGCGCACTAGCGCTTTCTACTGGGCGGAAGGCGCATTCAAAAGCTTACTCAACGGCTTCAGTGGGCCTATTGGGAGGAGCGAGAATGTCATTAAGTGCGCTTTCCCCAAGGGAAGTGCCTCAAGCATTTCATGCGCTTGATTGACGTCCGTAACGTTCAGGATGAACGCCACCCCAGCCCGGTCTTGCAGTGAATACCACTGGTCAATCTTGCCCTCGAGGTAGAGCTGCGCCGTCTCGCGAACTTCGGTCGGAAGAATGTGTTGGACAAGTTGCATGTCCGTGCCCGGCGGAAAGGTGCCAATCGCCAATATCTTCGTGGTTGGCGTGGTTGGCATCGGAGTGGTATGCGCCATGGAGACTCCAGCAGAAGCGACCAGCACGGAGGCTGTTGTCAAATTAAGAAGAAGGCGTTTCATCATGTCCTGTTCTTGTCGCATTAGCCTGAAGGCTGACGCGAGGCCACACCGGATGCCGTATTCAGCGCTGCGGCTTCTGGTCCCGTCAGATAGCAATCGCGGAAGCGCTCATCGACGCGTTCCCACATCCGTTTCGAAAACAGCAGCGCTGCGTTGAGCGGGCGATGGTTGATGACCACGGAATCCGTCTCGCCCTGTTCGTTCAGATGCGCGACGACCACCGTTTCGATCGGCACGCCCTGGATCTGCGTCCGATAGGATTCCATGTACAAACCGTTGCCGATCTCGCCCTTGTAGCTGTGATGCTGGAATTCGTAGAGCGAGACCGCGTGTTGGATCACGGAGAGAATATCGGCTCGTCCCTCGATCGGACGCTTCAGGACGGTGGCTTCGAGCGTCGCGTTTTCGGCGAGCCTCGCCAGCCAGAGCGGCGGACCGCCTGCGGGCGCCAGCACGGGGGCTGTGTCGTTGAATTTCATGCTGGGCGCTCCAGTTACGGTTTGCTCGTCATGCCTGCGCTAGCGGCATCGAGCGCTGCTTCGAGCGTGATGCGCGCCTTTTCGAGGCGGCGTCGCGCGAGGCGTCCAACGCCCGCGCCGCGCTCAGACTCGCCCGCCAGCAGCGCATGAATATCGGGCAGCATCCAGATCGCGCCGCGCGTCCCCCAGGCGCCATCCGGAATCTCGGTCGGGAAGACCCAGACACACGGCGCGACGTCGTCGAACGGCCGGTTCTCCGCGCGCGCCACCGCTTCCGTGACGTTTCTGACGAGCGAGCGAAGCGATTCGTCGGTGTATTGCCCTTCGGGTGCAGACGGAATGATCCGGTAGCGTTTCGTGTTCGTGCGTTCGCCGCCGATATAGATCGCAGCAGGCCGATGAAGATGGAACACGGTGACACGCTGTGCGATCGGATTGGCGGGATCGTACCCTTCCGCCTCGATGAGGATGTCGGTCAGTTCCTTGACGAGGCGCGCCTCGGCCTCGGGCGTCAAGGCGTCTTCGGGCCACAGTGCATCGATCATTGGCATGGTGCTGCTCCTGTATTCAGGTCATTGGATGTGGCCATGATCGGGGTTTACTCGCGCGGCCGGAAGTGGCAGCATCGCCATTATTCAGGGAATTTCAGACACGCAATGGCCATCGTCCGCATCTGGGTCTATGACGGAATCCTCGCGTCCGGCGTCGCGGGCCCTGTTGACGTCTTCAGCGCGGCCAATCAGTTCCATGCGCGCAAGGCTGCACCGGGCACGAAATCCGCGCCCGTGTTTGCATGGCGCGTGGAATCTCTCGACGGGCAACCGGTCACGGCTGCGTCGGGCCAGACCATTCACGTCGACGGCAGGATCGACCCGCGCAAACGGGCGGACGCCGTTCTGCTGACGGCACCGTTTTTCTCGAACATCGACGAGTTCATCGGGCGCCGCGAGCAGTTGAACGCGCTGTCTTCCGCACTGCGGCGTCAACGCAAGGCAGGTGCCGTGCTGGCGGCTTATTGCACGGCCAACTACCTGCTCGCCGAGGCGGGCCTGCTGGATGGCCGCGCCGCAACGACGCACTGGGCGAGAGCCGCGGACTTCGCGCGCCGCTATCCGCGTGTCGAAGTTCGCGCACAGGAACTGCTGATCGCGCAAGACCGCATCATCTCGGGCGGTTCCGTGACGTCGTATCTGAATCTCGCGGTGCGGCTCGTCGAAACATTCGCCGGCGAAGAACTCGCCACGACGACCGCGAAGGCGCTGTTGATCGACATGAACCGGACTTCGCAGGCTTCCTTTGCAACGCTTCTCGACGAACATGGGCATACCGACACGCTCGTCGCGCGCGCCCAGAAGCAGATGGAGGCTACGTTGCAGCAGGGATTCCGGTTGAGCGATCTGGCGGCGTCGCTTGCTGTCAGCGAACGCACGCTCAATCGCCGTTTCAAGGAAGCCGTCGGGCTCGCACCGTTGACATATCTGCAGAATCTGCGCATCGAGGTCGCGAAAAGGTTGCTGGAAACGCGGCCAATTGGGCTCGAGGCGGTGAGTCAGCGGGTCGGTTATGGCGATATCAGCACATTTCGGCAATTGTTCAAGCGCAAGACCGGGTTGTCGCCGAGTGAATATCAAATGCGGTTCTCGCGTGCAGCGGCAGAGAATATAGAAGCCGTGTCAGGCCGCAACGGCGGCTGAGGCCTCGCGAGATCATCACGCCGCTGCCCTCGTCATTTCCCTCACTCTTTCCCCGCACTGTCCTTTTGTATCTCAACGTATCTACAACAGATAGGAATACGCACGCTTACACACAACCGACTTTCGGACACGAGCGGGATACGTTCATCTGCTCAAATACGCCCATCGCGAGCAACACACCGCACCGCAAAAAACTGGGCTTACCGAGGTAGTGCATTCGCAACACGAGTCGAACGGAACCGTTGAACTGGACCGCGCCGCGGATGAACCGCTGAGCAGCCAGATCGCGCGCAAATTGCCGCTGCGCATGGTCTGAAGTTTTTCGGTCGATGTTGCATATGCGAGATTGACCAACGCCTGGTACCCGCCCCCCTCGTCAAGGAGTGTGTCATGAATGTCGTCAAAGCCGCCGCCGTCCAGTTCAGCCCGGTGCTCTATAGCCGTGAAGCAACCGTCGCCAAGGTCGTGCAGAAGATCCACGAACTCGGCCAGAAAGGCGTGCAGTTCGCCACCTTCCCCGAAACGGTCGTGCCTTATTACCCTTACTTTGCGGCCGTCCAGACGGGCATCGAGCTTCTGTCGGGCACCGAACATCTGCGCCTGCTCGAACAGGCTGTGACTGTGCCGTCCGCTGCTACCGACGCGATCGGCGAAGCCGCGCGAAAGGCCGGCATGGTCGTGTCCATTGGCGTCAATGAGCGCGATGGCGGCACGCTGTACAACACACAATTGCTCTTCGATGCCGACGGTACGCTAATCCAGCGCCGCCGCAAGATCACGCCGACGCATTTCGAACGCATGATCTGGGGCCAGGGAGATGGCTCGGGCTTGCGTGCAGTCGACAGCGCAGTCGGCCGCATCGGCCAGCTCGCATGCTTCGAGCACAACAACCCGCTCGCCCGCTACGCGATGATTGCCGACGGCGAGCAGATCCATTCGGCGATGTATCCGGGTTCCGCCTTTGGCGAGGGCTTTGCCCAGCGCATGGAAATCAACATCCGCCAGCATGCGCTCGAATCCGGCGCGTTCGTCGTCAATGCAACGGCGTGGCTGGACGCAGACCAGCAGGCGCAAATCATGAAAGATACCGGTTGTGGAATCGGTCCGATCTCGGGCGGCTGCTTCACCACGATCGTCGCTCCTGACGGCATGCTGATGGCCGAGCCGCTTCGCTCGGGTGAAGGCGAAGTGATCGTCGATCTCGACTTCACGCAAATCGACCGCCGCAAGATACTAATGGACTCGGCCGGCCACTACAACCGCCCCGAATTGCTGAGTCTGATGATCGACCGTACGCCGGCCGCGCATGTTCACGAACGCGCTTCTCACCCGATGCTCGTCAACGACCAGGGCTCCGACGATCTGCGCACCCAGGCTGCATGACCCGCGAACTTCGGAATTGCCCCTCTATCGAAGGAGGATTTGCTTTGAAAGCAATGATCAGCACCGGCTGCGCGAGCATCGTCGTTGCGGCGCTGATGGCGGCCGCCTCGTTGATGACCCGCTCGTCGCGTTGATCGATGTATGCACGCGCACATTTTCATACATAAGTGTGTATATACATATATGAATATAGTGAAGTCTCTCCTTGAAAGGTATGTGATATGACAACGAAACCTGCCCATGACGGGCCCATTCTCGTAACGGGTGCCGGAGGCGCGATTGGTGGAATTGGCCGCAACGTGACAACGTCATTGCTCGCGAAGGGCTATAAAGTGCGGGCGCTGGTCCGCAAGGAAGACGATCGCGCGAACGAGTTGCGCCGCCTTGGCGCCGAAGTCGTGGTCGGCAATCTGACCGAGCTCGCCTCGATGCACCGCGCAATCGAAGGCTGTTCGCGCGTCTATTTCGGCATGTCCGTCTCTGCGGCCTATCTCGAAGCAACCGTCAATTTTGCTGCCGTGGCGCGTCATCATGGCGTCGAAGCCATCGTGAACATGTCGCAGATGACAGTCACGGAAATGAGCATCACGGAGACGACCGACAGCCCCCAGCATAAGCTGCACTGGCTTGCCGAGCAGGTATTGCAGTGGTCGGGGCTGCCCGTCGTCACGGTACGGCCCACCGCGTTTCTCGAGAGCTTCTTCCTGACGCTTGGCGCAGCCGGCGTTCGCGACAACGACGAACTCGCGCTGCCGCTCGGCAACAGCAAGACGTCGCCCATTTCAGCGGTTGACGTCGCGAATGCGGTATCGGTGATTCTCGAAGACCCGGCGCCGCATATTGGCAAGATCTATAACCTGACGGGCCTTGAGTCGACGGATCTCGATCATGCCGCTCGCGTGTTTTCGGAGGCGCTCGGCCGGCCAATCCGTTACCGAAATGTGCCTGTCGCGCCGTGGTCCGACAGACTGCGCGAGTTCGGTATTCCCGACCACGTCGTCAGGCATCTGGCCGTGATGGCCGACCTGCACGCTCAGGGACGATACGACCGCATGACGAACGATCTGTTCGAACTCACGGGCCGCAAACCCATGAGCATGTATGACTTCGTGAGACTGCACATCGCAGACTTCACGCGCAACGCAACACGCTGATCCAAGGCAGGAGATCGATCCCATGTCAAAAGACACGCCCCAATCCTCATCGCGCCGGCACTTTGTCGGTACGGCCGCCGCGGCGCTCGCGGCAGGCTCGCTGAGCCGGCTCGCCTTCGCGGAAACGAGCCCGGCAATCGGCAAGATCACCGAAGCCGCGAACGGCGACAAGACGGCGATCCGGCCGTTCCGCGTTCACGTTCCCGACTCGCAGCTCGTCGACATGCGGCGCCGCATCAAGGCCACGCGCTGGCCGGATCGCGAGACGGTGCCCGACGAATCACAGGGCATTCAGCTCGCCACCATTCAGGGACTCGCGCAATATTGGGCAACCGGCTACGACTGGCGCAAATGCGAAGCGCGGCTGAATTCGTATCCCCAGTTCATCACCGAGATCGACGGACTCGATATCCATTTCATCCACGTGCGGTCGAAGCACGAAAACGCGATGCCGTTGATGGTGACCCACGGCTGGCCCGGCTCGGTCATCGAACAGTTCAAGATCATCGACCCGCTCGCCAATCCGACTGTGTACGGCGCGCCGGCTTCGGATGCATTCCACCTCGTGATTCCGTCATTGCCCGGTTACGGCTTTTCGGCGAGACCTACCACAACGGGCTGGGGACCGGAGCGCACCGCGCGCGCGTGGGTCACATTGATGAAACGCCTCGGCTATGAGCGCTTTGCTTCGCAGGGCGGCGATCTCGGCGGGATTGTCACGAATATCATGGCCAAACAGGCGCCGCCCGAACTGATCGGCATTCATGTGAACTTCCCTGCCTCCGTTCCGGCGGAGATTCTGAAGTCGCTGGCCGCGGGCGACGCGATGCCTGCCGGCTTATCGGACGAGGAAAAGCACGCGTATGAGCAGTTGAGTGCCAACTTCAAAAAGAAGCGGGGCTACGCTTTCGAAATGGGCACGCGCCCGCAGACGCTGTACGGACTCGCCGACTCGCCCGTCGCGCTGGCTTCCTGGCTTCTCGACCATGGCGACGGTTACGGCCAGCCAGCCGCGGCGCTGAGCGCGGCCGTGCTCGGTCATCCCGTCAACGGTCATTCAGCAGGCGCGCTGACGCGAGACGACGTGCTCGACGACATCACGCTTTATTGGCTGACCAATACGGGCATTTCGGCAGCGCGCTTCTACTGGGAGTCGCACTCGAACTTCTTCCTCGCAGCCGACGTCAACGTGCCTGCCGCCGTCAGCGCGTTTCCGGGAGAAAACTATCAGGCGCCGAAGAGCTGGACCGAAAAGGCCTATCACAACCTGATTTACTTCAACAAACCTGAAACAGGCGGGCACTTTGCGGCATGGGAAGAACCGATGATCTTCGCGAATGAAGTGCGTGCAGGATTAAGGCCCCTGCGCGCCTAAAGTGCGAAGCGCTCCGACGCGCACGCGTCGGAGCGCTCCTCGATATCATCGCGCTAGTCGGGTCCATGCGATGTTGTTCGCATTGATCTGCCGTTTGGTTCGGCCCCGGGTCCGCTTGCGAAACACGGGTTTTCGACGAAACAGGTCGGACTGAGGCATTCATGAAGGCGGCCCGGGCGCTTGACTTGCTTCGGCCGTGCGGCCCCATCCGCCCGCCTTGTTCGACGAACACTGGCGCGCATGTCTGATATTCCTCGAAAGATGGCAATATTGCCACTCCTGCTCGTTTCGGCAGAGCCCGATAATTAGGCGACTTTATATTTCTGGAACCCAAACATGACTGGAAACGCCTATTTCTCGACAAACCTGCTGCTTGCCTATGCAGCGTATTTCGTTGGCACCGCAAGTCCAGGGCCGAGCAACCTTGCAATTATGTCCATAGCGGCCAGTCACGGCCGGAAAGCGGCGTTGATGTTCGCACTCGGTGTCATCTCGGGGTCAATGTTTTGGGCGACGGTGGCAACGCTAGGCGTGTCGGCTGCCCTGATCGCCTATTCGCAATTCATCATTGCAGTCAAGATTTTTGGTGGTCTATATCTCTTGTGGCTAGCCTTCAAATCCGGACGCAATGCGCTTGCGACAGCAGCTGAATCCGTACTGCAGGCGGAACGAACACCGACATTGACGAGCGTCTACTCCCGCGGAGTGATGCTCCATCTCACTAATCCAAAAGCTATCCTCGTGTGGGTTTCAATTGTTGCTCTATCGTCGAACAGCACGGGATCAGCCCATCGTGCTGTAATTGCAGGTTGTGCGGCCATCGGATGTCTGGTGTTCGGCGGTTATGCGGTATTGTTTTCAACGGACTCGGCTCGCAGGTTGTATGTGCGGACCCGTCGTGCCCTGGAAGGATGCCTGGCCGTAGTATTCGGGATTGCCGGCATCAGACTTCTGGCGTCCCGCGTCTAGCTAATTTCAGTACCTTCGCTTGTCCAATGTCATACCGCGGGGGAGTCCTGCTATTTCGGTCGAAAGTACGCATCCGCATGTAGTGAAGCCATGACATTCATGGCGATAGAGGCGGGAATATCAGGAATGCAACTGGTTGCTGCCTCACCAATGCCGACAGCCGAACGTGGGTAAGATCACAGGCACCACTTTCACGCTGCAAATTGAATGGCTGATTCCTGAGTGGAACCGACGCCTGAATGTCTGAGCGATGGTGCGAGCGAATGACGCTTCGTGGCCGTGCCGTTCAGGAAAGAGTTGCGACGGTCCGTTCCCAGACCAACGCGAGACGATCGCGGTTAAAGGTTGGCCTTCTGCTCGTTGGTAGCTGCCGCGCATGACTATCCTATGGCGGCAGCCCCTTCGGTGCTGGCTTGTCGGCAGCGCTGCTGCTTCGCTCAGTTCGCAGGCGCCGCCGTGAGCGGTTCGAGCCCCGTCCTCGCAATCGCCGGCGCCGCCTCCGGCGACGACAGAAACCGGATCAGCGCCTCTGCGCCGGCTGGATTTTTCGCAGTGGTGGCGATGCCCCCGGAGAACACCGTGTAGCTTTGTACTTCCGCGGGCAAACTGCCGACCACCGTCACCCCCTTCACCGGCAACAGCTCCACGACCTGCTGAAGCCCGAGCTCCGCTTCGCCGTTCGCGACGATAATGGCGACCCGCTCGGCCGGAACCATGCGGCTCTTGCTTTTTACACGCCCCTCAATGCCAAGACGCGTAAACAGTTCGCTGCCGATATAGACTCCACTCGCGTCGTCCGGATAGACGATTGACTTCGCTGCGAGCAGCGTGCTGCGCAATGCGTCGACAGAGCTGATGTCCGGTTTCGGCGCACCCTCGCGAACCACCATGCCGATTGGCGAGCGTGCGAAGTCCACCTTGCTGCCAGGCACCACCGTGCCGGCGTTAATCTGATCGTCGAGCGCATAGCTGACCACAATTAGCACGTCGGCCCACTCGCCACGCGCAAGCCGCACGGGGATGGCATTCACGGCCGTGCCCACTGCGGGCCCCCAGATGGTGACCAGTGTATCGCCGGTCGCTTCCTCGAATTGCGGGCCCAGTTCGCGATACGCTGGCGCAAACCAGCCCGACATCATTACCTTGACTTCGCCTGCCAATGCCGCGCTTTGGCCCAGTAACGCGAGCGTCACGCAGAACGCGAGTGTGCGAACCCTCAGCTTGTGGATAGTCACGGCTCCGCCTCATCTCAATCGACTGACCCAGCCCTGAAATGCATCTAGTCCGGATGCCAGTCATGACTTTAGCCGGACGTGCGGCCTTGCGTGCATCGCCGACCCTGCAGCCAAACCGGTCGGCCGAGGTCGACCCCTCCAGTTCACCCGCCATGTCGGTTTGCACTAGTACACCGCAGTCATCATCGGAAGTATTTCGTATTGCATACCAATGTCCGCCACCATCGCCGGATCGGCATCGCGCATCGCTTCGACACTGGTCTCGTCCTTGGCGCGCACGATACCCACACCCCAGACGCCCCTTGGGTCAAGCACCGGTCCGAATGCGACGACAACGCCCTCCTGACGCTTCCCAGCCCAGTACTTGGCATGTTCGCTCATCGCCGACTTCTCCAGCGCATTCATCGTCTGGGCGAAGTCTGGCCGCGGGGGGATCAGCCGGCACAGGAAATGCGAGAGCGTACCCTCTTCCGATGCGTACGCCGTGAGCCACCCGAACACGCGCTCCCAGCCTTGCGCGTGTCCGGCACAGGATTGCGGACGGCCGGCGAATCCTTCGTGCCACAGCGTCAGTCGCGTGCCGCCATCGATCGGATTGAGTTCGTACGTGATCGTCGTGGTGTTGCCGCCGTCCCAATCCGCCACCCAGGTCTGCACTAGTCGCGTTGGCGGCGACACTTCCAGGTACTCTCCCCCCACGCTGAAGGAGCGGCCGTCTGCACTCACGCCACCCGCGCGCCATTTACCGCCTGGTCGAACCTCGGCCTGCCACTCGGTGGTCTGATAAGTATCAGGCGACCCCCACCAACGGGTGACTTCACTGGAAGTCAAGGCGTCGAAAATCTTCTGCGCGGCAGCCGCGATTTCCACGACGGCCAATATCGTGCCGCGGTTGACATCGGCAACGGCGCGGGCTCTGCTATTGGGCGAAGCGCTCATGATTTCTCCATCAGTTCCTCGAGATTGTCCAAACTGACCTGCCAGTGCGTTCGGTAGGCGTCAATCCAGCCCGCCACTTGTTGCAGCGGCGCGCCTTGCAGGCAATACACCCGTTCGCGCCCCGCTGGCTCCGCAATGACAAGTTCCGCGTCGCATAACAGCTTCAGGTGCTTCGAGATGGCCGGACGGATTTGCTCAAAGCCTGCAGCCAAGGCCATGCGGCAATTCAGAGGACTCGAACGGTACGCCGCTGAACGAGTTCCCTTGATCGATTGACGATCTCGCTCTGCCGGACTTCCTCGACCACGAATTCGACGAACGCCGCGACGCGCGGCGGTAAGTGCTTTCTCGCTGCGTAGTAGATGCAGATGTCGCTGCGCCGTGACACGAACTTCGTCAGTACGCACTTCAGCTTGCCGGCGGCAATCAGCCCTGCCGCATGATGTGCACCAAGCAGCGCGATGCCGCACCCGCCGAGGGCAAGCTCCGTCAACGCTTCCGTATCGGAAACGATGAGATGCGAGCCTGGCTGTAAAACGACTTCCTTGTTCCGCGCCTGCAATTTCCACGTCTGGATTCTTCCCGAACTGGGAGAACGGAACGCGATAAGTTCGTGATGCGTGAGGTGCTCGATCGACTGCGGTTCGCCGTGCTGCTCCAGGTACGCGGGCGCCGCGCACAAAATGAGCGTCAAAGGAGCGAGCGTACGCGCGACCACACTGGAATCCGTATCGTGCAATTGTCCGATCGCGCAGTCATATCCCTCCGAAATCAGGTCCACGTGGCGATTCTCGAATCGCAGGTCGAGCGTGACCTGGGGGTAGCGCTCGCGGAACCGGCTCAACACCGGCAGCAACGCGACGCGGCTGAAGGCGATCGGCAACGATACCTTCACGGTGCCGCTCAATTGGGTTTCGTCAGACGACAGAGCCGCGATCGCATCTTCGATCTGTTGCGCGGGCTCGTGCACCATCGTGTACAGGCGCCGCCCCTCGTCCGTCACCGACAGGTGGCGTGTCGTGCGCTGGAATAGCCGGCACCCGAGCAATGTCTCCAGCATGCCGATCTGTTTGCTCACCGCGCCGGGTGTCACGCCAAGTTGACGGCCGGCCGCCGAGAAATTTGTCGACTCGACGGTTGCGGCGAACGTTTTCAGGGCCCTGAACAGGTCGATCGATCCGCCGCCGTTCGTTTTCATCTTGCACCCTTGCTCACAACTGTTTCGCTGCTCCGTAGCATAGACCAGCCGCGACAGCACGCCGACAATGGACTGCACCGTGTGAACCGTGAGGAGCGCGGCCATGAATCAGGAACCGGCGCGGATCCCTCCGCGCAAGCGTCTGCCGCAGGGACAGCTTCTGATCGACGGCAAATGGCGTAACGCGTCGGACGGCGCAACCGTCCCGACGGTCGATCCCACCACCGAGGAAACCATCACGGAGGTTGCGAGAGCGACCCCCGAGGACGCCGATTCAGCGGTTGCCTCGGCGCGCAGGGCATTCGAAGCGGGCGACTGGTCGCGCCTGCATCACGAAGCGCGCGCGAAAATCCTGTTCCGCGTGGCCGATCTGCTCGACGAGCGGGCGGAAGACTTCGCGCTGCGCGAAGCAATGGATATGGGCATGCCTTATCGCGACTTTCTCGACGTCATCATGCCGCACTGTTCCGGGCTATTCCGCTTTTTCGGCGGGCTTGCCATGCATGCGATGGACGGCGCCTATCGCGCGTCCTACGAACCGCATACCCGGATTCTCACGCGTCGCGAGCCGCTCGGCGTGGTGGCCGCGATTACGCCCTTCAATTTTCCGCTGGCACTCACCTGCTCCAAGGTCGCGCCGGCATTGGCCGCCGGCAACGCCATCGTGCACAAGCCAGCCTCCGACACGCCGCTGACGGCGCTGGCCCTCGCCCAGGTCATACTCGACGCGGGTGTGCCGGACGGCGTGTACAACCTCGTCACGGGCCCCGGCGGCACGCTTGGCGACGCGCTGGTCAAACATCCGCTCGTCGACAAGATTGCCTTTACGGGGTCCACAGCCGTGGGGCAGAACATCATCCGTAACGGCGCGGCGACGCGACCAACGAACTGAAAATCAGTCGCGAGGAGATTTTTGGGCCGGTCCTGCCGATCATCCCGTTCGATGGCGACGAAGAAGCCGTGCGCATCGCCAATGACACGCCATACGGCCTCGCTGCGGGCATCCAGACCCGCGATCTGGGCCGAGCGCTGCGTCTCGCGGACCGCATCGCGGCCGGCACAGTCTGGATCAACACTTGGCATAAGTACCATCCCAACGGGCCCTTCGGCGGCTACAAGATGTCCGGCTACGGGCGCGAACAAGGTGCGGAGGCGCTCGAAAGCTACACGCAGTACAAGTCCATCTGGGCAAACATTGCATGAACTCGAGTTCATGGAAGGAGACCCGATCGTGAACATTGGAATCATCGGAGCAGGTAACGTCGGAACCGGCCTCGCGAAACATCTCATCCCGAACGGCCATGCCGTGATGCTGAGCTTCAGTCTCGACATGGACAAGCTCAATGCGACCGCCGCCGAGCTCGGCGCGCGCGTCGGCACGGTCGCCGAAGCGGTGCAGTTCGCCGACGTGGTGGTGCTGGCCACGCCTTGGACTGTCACCTCCGACGCGCTCGGACAGACCGGCAGCGTGCAGGGTAAAAAGATCATGTGGGATTGCACGAACGCGCTCAAACCCGACCTGAGCGGCCTTGCCGTCGGGACAACTACATCCGGCGCGGAAGAGATCGCGAAACTCGCGCCGTGGGCAACCGTTGTCAAGGCAATTCCGCCATTCGCGCAGATGCTGCACTCGCCCCGCATGCTCATCGGCGAGCACCGACCAAACGTGTTTGTCTGCAGCGACGACGCCGATGCGCGGGCGGTCATCGCGAGGCTCGTCGACGAGATTGGCGCACAACCGGTCGACGCGGGGCCGCTTGCCCTTGCGCGTTACGCCGAACCAGCGGCGATGCTGCTGGTGCAGCTCGCCTATCAACAGGGGCTCGGCGCCCGGATCGGGCTGTCGTTGCTGCATGAGACGCCGCGCAGCGCGCCTGAAGGCTCGCGTTCCTGAGCATCGGCATTGCCGCGGCTGCACTAGAGGAGGCTGAAATGAAAGTGGGCGTATTGGGATCAGGAGTGGTCGGCCGGGCGCTTGGCGCGGGCTTTATCAAGCACGGCCATGACACGATGCTGGGCACGCGGGATCCGCAAAAGAGCGACGTGCAGGAGTGGGTCCGAGACACAGCCGGAGCACGCGCCGGGACGTTCGAGCAGGCGGCGCAGTTTGGCGAACTCATCGTGCTGGCCGTGCTTGGCCGCATCGCCGGGAGCGTGATCGCACTTGCAGGTGCGGAGAACCTTTCCGGCAAGACTGTCGTCGATGCGACCAACCCGCTCGCTGACGAGCCGCCGGTCAGCGGGATCCTGAAATACACGACCGGGCCAAACGAATCGCTTGGTGAGTGGATTCAGGCGCAGCTTCCGCAGGCGCACGTGGTGAAAGCTTTCAATAGCGTCGGCAATGCCTTGATGGTGAATCCGCACTTTTCGCAGGGCACGCCGACCATGTTCCTGTGCGGTAACGATGACAATGCAAAGGCCCAGGTTAGCGCGATCGCACGGCAATTCGGCTGGGAACCCTATGACTGTGGGAGCATTGTTTCAGCGCGGGCGCTGGAGCCGTTATGCATGCTGTGGTGCCTGCCCGGGCTTCTCCGCAACGACTGGCATCACGCGTTCAAGATGCTGACTGAGTAGAGGCCGCTATGGAAGCTTACCGAGTACCGCCCGACGGCGACCCGGGATTCACGCTCGACGAGATGAAGCAGTTCGTTGCGAAACACTTCGACGAATTCGTGAACCGCAAGAATCCGGAGGTCGCACGGGATAACTTCAGCGCGGATTTCCTCGACCATGACGAACCGTCGGGGCCCCAGGTCGGCGCGGAAGCGGCGATAACCATGATGAAGGCGGCTTACCAAAAATGGCCGGACCTTCACGTCACGATCGAAGACATGATTGCCGAGCGTGACAAGGTGATGGTGAGAAACACGTGGCGCGCAACCGACGCGGCGACCGGACAGAAGATCGAATTCCACGGCTTCGTGCTATGGCGATTTGCGAATCGCAAGATCGTCGAGCGATGGGCCACCCTAACGGCACCACGCAATGCAGACGACTGAACTCAACCCAAGCGTGCCCCTTCTGCCGGATGGCCCCGCGCTCCCCGGCCGTGTACGGAGTGTCGCAAGACCGCCCGCATCGCGGGGTCCGGCCGCGCCGGCTCAGCAGATCCCAAGTCGAAGGCCCGCGGTCGACCCCCAGCCGCCACTCGCCCGAGAGGCGTTGCGGTTCGCTTCAATTCGAAAGCGGCCATTTGCTTGATGGTCTTTCTCCCTCGCAACAGACAAGGGGCCAGCACTCGCTTCCGCCGAACCTTGACCGTCGTAGTTCCAGTCAGCCCTCAAGGGTAGCAGGCGCGTGACAATCTTTGGCGCCGCCACACAGAACCTCGATCAACTTATCGCGAAAGACATTCTTCTCGTTTGAATGCCGCTGCACACATACGCGTAGGTCGCGCTGAGACCAAGGCTCGATCAACTCGACGACAGCAAGCCGTCCCTTGTCTGAGGCTTCGATAGCCGAGCGCGGCACGACGCCTATGCCGGCCCCAGAGGAAACCAGGCGTGCGATCGCCCGATAGCCTGAAACCTGCACACGGACGTCGAGGCGCCCGCCGATAGCGCTGGCATGGTTCATCAGGAACGTGTGCAGCGCCGCACCTGACTGCAGGCTGATAAATGGCTGACCGAAGCAGTCGGCGAAACTCGCCGTACTTTTCAGCCCGAGCGGATGGTCTACGGGTGTGAGGAGAATGAGTTGATCCTTGCGATAAGGAAGAAATTCCAGATCCGGATGCCCTGTTTCGAGCGCGACCACGCCAACATCGGCGCGACCGGCCGAGATGGCACCAATGATGTCGTGGCTCAGACGCTCCTCGAGCGTTATCCGCACACTTGGATACAGCGCGAAGAACCGGGCAAGGTCGTCTGGCAGGTGGGAGCTAATCGCATTGTTGTTGGCGAACACAGTAACGTGGCCCGTGAGGCCCTGCGCGAATGGAAGGAGATCTGCGCGCATTTGCTCAAGCTGAGCCAGACACCGCCGCGCATGCTCCATCAAAACTTGCCCCGCGCCAGTGAGGCTGACTCCGCGCGCCCGACGAGTCAGCAGCGGCACGCCCACCGCGTCTTCGAGATTCTTTATCCGCAGGCTGACCGACGATGCCGCCAGGTGGCACCGCTCGGCTCCGCGCGAAAGATTGCCTTCTTCGGCGACGGCGAGAAAGACCTTCAAGTCGGTTAGATCGTAGGGCATAGCGTTAGACATCGCCGAATTTTCATCGAGTTTATCTCAATCCTCCCCAAGTAGTGAGAGGCGCTACGTATTGCTGCGCCGCGCCATTTCGTCGCTGGCGAACGCTACGTTCGGAAAAGCTCGCTTTATCTGCAACGGCCGTTTGTCGATACTGAATCCACCGATTTCGCAAACCATGGAGACAACAATGCACGTGCCCGCAAAAGAGGCGTCGCTGGCCAAGCCACTCGCCGACATCGTCGTAGTTTCAATTGAACAGGCGCTCGCCGCGCCGCTTTGCACCGGGCGACTCGCGGAGATGGGCGCACGCGTGATCAAGATAGAGCGCGCCGAGGGCGATTTTTCGCGTGGCTATGACCGCGCTGCCAACGGAGTCTCGTCTTATTTTGTCTGGACGAATCGCGGTAAAGAGTCGCTCGTCATGGACTTCAAGCAGCCCGAAGACGCCGACCTATTGCACCGTATCCTTGCCGGCGCAGACGTTTTCGTGCAGAACCTTGCGCCTGGGGCGCTTTCACGCGCTGGCTTTGACAGCGCCGCCCTGCGAGACCGCTATCCGCGTCTTATCACCTGCGACATTACCGGCTATGGCACCGACAACGACGCGAGCAGCCTGAAGGCTTATGACCTGTTGGTTCAATGCGAGAGTGGCCTCGCCGGCATCAGCGGCGCGCCAGAGGCTTGCGGCCGAATTGGGGTTTCCATCTGCGATATCGGCGCGGGCATGAATGCGGCCATTGCAGTGCTTTCCGCTTTGGCGTTACGCGAGCGTACAGGCCACGGTGCGGGCGTATCTGTGTCCCTGTTCGACGGGGCGGCAGACTGGATGACGATTCCGTACCTGCACGAAGTCTATGGCAATGGGGCGCCGACACGACAAGGGCTCAAGCATCCATCGATTGCACCTTACGGCGCCTTCACCACCTGCGACGAGCGTGACATCGTCATCAGCATCCAGAACGAGCGCGAGTGGCAGCGCTTCTGCGAAGTATTCCTGCAGCAGCCCGAGACTGCGTTAGATCGGCGCTTTGCTTCGAATACGGAAAGGGTTCGCAACCGCGAGGCGCTGGACCGCGTGATCGCCAATACCTTCGCGAGCCTCGATTCAAATGCAGCACTGGATCGCCTGTCGTCGGCCAACACGGCCTATGCCCAGGTACGCTCGGTCCGCGCAATGGCCGAACACCCGGCACTTCGCACCTGGCCAATGCCAGTGGACGACGCGGAAATCCAGATGATTGCCCCGCCCGTGCGTGCGCCATGGGATGCGCAACGGTTTGCCCGCGCGCCGGCCGTCGGCGAGCACAGCGAAAGCCTCCGGGCCGAATTCGCGGAGCACGACACCGGAGCAATGGCATGAGCGCCGTCGATCTCGATCACTTGCGCCAATGGGTCGGCAAATCAGTCGTCGACCGCGACGTACTGTCATCGCGCCATGCCCGCCTGATGGCCGCCACACTGGGCTTCCCGCAGTCGGATTTCACGGACGGCACACCGCTGCCGCCGCTCTGGCACTGGCTTTATTTCCTCGAAGGCCAGGCGCCGCAAGCTCTTGGCCGCGACGGGCATCCGAGTCGCGGGGGCTTCCTGCCGCCCGTCGCACTGCCTAACCGGATGTGGGCTGGCGGAAAGCTGGAATTTCACTGCCCCGTTCCGCTCGGTACCGAGGTCGAAAAGCGCTCGAGCGTCGTATCGGTCGAGCACAAGCATGGTCGAAGCGGAGAACTTGTGTTCGTCACGGTCCTGCACGAACTCGTGCATGAAGGAAGAACCGTCATTAGCGAGCATCACGACATTGTCTATAAGGAGGCCACGACCGCGCCTACCCGCTCAACGTCCGTTGACATGCCAATAGCCCAGCACAGTCGACGCTTTCAGCCGGACTCGACGAGCCTCTTTCGGTATTCCGCGCTCACCTTCAATGGGCATCGCATTCACTACGACGTCGACTATTGCCGCGATGTCGAGGGCTATTCCAATCTGGTCATCCACGGTCCGCTTAACGCCACCTTGCTGGCGGGTTTTGCACAGGAAGTGAAAGGACGACCGCTTAAGCAGTTTCGTTACCGAGGCGTGCAACCCGCCATTCTCGGGCAAGAGTTGACGATCAACGCCGCGTCAGACGGCGACCAGCTTGTGCTGTGGGTCGGACTGTCCGACGGTGCAATCTCGATGCGCGCCGAGGCGATGTTCTGAGGGGCGCAGCATCACGCAATACAGGAAGTTCACGTGGATATCAGGAGACAAACCATGAACCCGATTCAATCACCCGGCCTGCACGAAGACGCGATCGAGGACCCATCTGCCTCAAAGCGTGTGCAACGACGCGCGGCGATCGCCAGTGTCATCGGCACGACCATTGAGTGGTACGACTTTTTCATCTATGGCACTGCTGCAGCACTCATATTTCCAACTTTGTTTTTCTCACACGGTGGATCGGACGGACTGATGGAGTCCTTCGCCACGATTTTTGTCGGCTTCCTCGCGCGTCCGTTGGGAGGCGCCCTGTTTGGACATATGGGCGATCGGGTCGGCCGCAAGTCAACCCTTGTCGCTACCTTGACCCTGATGGGCGTCGCTACCGTGCTGGTCGGTTTTCTGCCTACGGCACAAGCGATCGGGCCTGCAGCGGGATGGCTCTTGATCGGACTTCGCTTTCTGCAAGGGATCGGGGTCGGGGGCGAATGGGGAGGTGCCGTGCTTTTATCAATGGAATCGCATAACGGGAAGCGGCGCGGTTTCATGGCTTCGTTACCGAACGTCGGCGTTCCGCTCGGGCTTGTGATTTCGGTCCTCGTCTGGAGCGCGTGCAGTCATCTGAGCGGTTCAGCACTGCTGGAACACGACTGGCGGATTCCGTTCCTTGCAAGCGGCGTCCTGCTCATCTTCGGCTTGATCATTCGCTTCGGCGTTCCCGAAACGCGCGACTTCATCGAAGCCAACAAATCGGTCGATCGCAAGAAGAGCCCACTTGGGGAAGCGATTCGCACCGAGTGGCGCGCCATTCTCCTCTCCGCTCTCATCCGCCCGGGTGAGCAGGCAGCGTTTTACACGCTCACGACGTTCGCGGTGCTGTATGGATCGAAACACCTGGCGCTTGGCCGGGACTTCATGCTCAATGCCGTGCTGATCGCCGCCGTGGTCGCTTGCTTCGCCTTGCCGTTCTTCGGTTACGTCGCCGATCGTATTGGCCGCCGCCGCACTTACATGTCAGCAGCCATTTGCATGATGTTGTTCGCGTTTCCGTACTTCGCGATGCTCGACTCGCGGCTGCCCATCGCGGTGATTGGAGGCACTGTCGTACTGATGGTCATTCACGCAGCGCTGTATGGATCTCAGGCCGCCTATATCGCCGAATCCTTCCCGGCTCGGATTCGCTACAGTGGAGCATCACTGGGATATCAGGGAGCGTCGATTATCGCGGGAGGCCCGGCACCGTTGATCTCGCTGTGGTTGTTTCAGACGTTCCACTCGGGATACGCGGTCGCAGCTTATCTTGCAGTCATGTCGCTCGTCAGCGTCTGCGCATCCTTCTTCCTTGGGCGATCGAAAACCGCAGCCCTTCCTGCAGGAATGCAAGCAAGCGCACAGGTGAATTCATGAGCCAGCATCTCGCCACGCGGTCGTTTCTCTTTGTCCCGGGGGACCGCCCGGAACGGTTTGCCAAGGCCGCAGCAAGCGGTGCAGACGCAATCATTGTTGACCTAGAGGACGCGGTTGGCATCGCCGACAAAGAGACCGCGCGGGCAGCGTGCCGGACGTGGCTGCAAAGCGGCGGCACGGGCTGCATTCGCATCAACGCCCTCGGCACGGAATGGGCGTCGGAAGATCTTTCGCTGTGCGGCTTGTCCGGCGTGCAAGGAGTCGTCTTGTCGAAAGCGGAAAGCAAGTCGGACATCGCCGAGGTCGCCGGACGCCTGCTACCCGGCGTGCCTGTCCTGCCGATCATCGAAACCGCGAATGGCATGATGAATGTCAAAGAGATCGCTACGGCGCCGGGCGTCCTCCGTCTGTTGTTCGGAACGGTAGACTTTTGTCTTGATCTGGCAATCGAGGATGACGGGGATGACCTCGCCTCATACCGCTCGTTGCTCGTCCTGGCGTCACGCGCAGCAGGCTTACAGGCTCCCGTCGATGGTGTGACGCTCGACATTGGCGACGCCGGAAGACTGGCGGTGGCGACGCGGCGGGCGCGCCGCACCGGGTTCGGCGGAAAGCTGTGCATTCATCCGTCACAGGTGTCGGCCGTGAACGAATGCTTCGTGCCGACTGCCGCCGAGATGGAATGGGCGAACAGCGTAATTGAACGGGCCGCGTCGAGCAGCGGTGTGTTCATGTTCGAGGGCCGCATGATCGACGCACCGGTTATTGAACGAGCCCAGCGGCTTCTGCGTCATATGAAGCCGCCCCTTTCGTCTGGCGGTGCCCGAGTAACCTCGCCTTAGCCCCGTTTCCACACCCCGCTCATCGAACCGGACAGGCAGATCTCCCGCATCCGGCTCTCGGACAAGACAGCACGCCTTCGTCCACGGCAGGTTACAGCCAAGGCCCCGTCAGGCGCACGAGACCGAAGTGCCCGTAGAGGTGCGAGGATGGATAGCTCCCGCCCCTGCGACGCCTGAGCTTGTACTTGTTGCGTAACCGCGTAGACGACAGCAGGACTGTTGCCAACGTTAACGCCCCTTGTAGAGCTGCCTCAGATACGTCATTTCGCCATCCTCCTGTGCCTGCACCAGTTCCTGATATACCTGCCCACGCGTCTTGCCGACCGCGGAAATCAGAAGCGATGGCGGATACCGGCCCCGACCACCAGTTGCGAGCCGGTTGCCGAGGGGGGGAGCACACCTACCTCTGCATTGAAGACCGAGAGTCCGTTACCTCCGCCGACGGTTTGATAAAGGCCTTCGAAGTAGACATCGGTCCGCTTCGAGAACAGGTAATCAACTTGGCCCATAACCTGGTTCCAATGCGGCCTCGCTCCGTGGGTCGCCGAACTGAGCTCGCCTATCGTGTACGAATAATACGCAGCGAGGCTCAGGTTCGGGCGCACCAAATAGCGGCCACTGATGTCAAAGTTGTCGAACTTGAGATTGGAGCTGCCTGAGGGCAGCACGACGTAGGAGCTTGCGCCTTGGATGATGCCCGTCGGGTTGTTGATCGAGGAATGCGTCCACAGGAGGCCGATCGACGACTCACCGATCCTGTACTTCACGCCGGCACCATAGATCTGCTGCCGACCACCCAACGACTCTGCATCAAAGTCAGAAGTGCTTGTCGCCCCACCTGCGCTGCCCGCCACGCGGGTCCCGTTGATTTGAAGATAGGCAGCTGCAAAATCGAGCGGGCCGTACGAGTAGCTTGCGCCGCCGCTGTATGCGGAGCCGTTTCCGAATCCGCCGGCCGCCCCCGAGAACGCGTACATTGCGCCGACCTTCAGGCCACCGAACGACGTGCTGCTGAACTTGACCGAGTTGTTGATGCGCACGTTGTTGCCAATGTTGTCATTGTCAAACGGGTGTATGGCAATGTTGTTGCCAAGGCCCCCCGCACCTGCCCCACTGAGGGGCTGCAGATAGTTCACGAGGAAGTCATACTGACGGCCCAAAGTAAGCGCGCCGAATTGCTGCGACTGGATACCCACCGCGGCTTGACGACCGAAGAAAGTGCCGCCGTTTCTGAGCGTGCCGGTCGAAGAATTGAAGCCGTTTTCCAACCAGAAGATAGCGCTCAGACCGCCGCCCAAATCTTCGTTGCCTCGCAAGCCCCAGCGCGGAGTGGTGAGTGTCCCGCTGTTGATCAGCCAGTTGCTGGACCCGGCACCCGTCGAACTCTTCTGTCCGCTTACATACATGACCCCGGTGTCGATAACTCCATAAAGTGTCACGCTGCTTTGAGCGTGGGCGGCGGCCACCACCAACAAGCCTGTCGTTGCAATAACCGTACTACGGATCTTCATTGATTAATCTCCTCGCATGACGCTTAACTGACCGAATTGCTGACGCGAAACGTGTAAGCCGCCAGATTGTTGAAGTCCGACGCCATGGCGGCGGCGCCGAACGAGTCAAAGCCGCTGATCATCGGAAACTGCGGCGTGTCCTAACGGGGTAGGCCGCACGCGCGGCTCGCCCAAGCGCCCGCGCAGTTTCGGCAGGCCTAACATGGCCAGGCCGCCCACCAGCGTGAGAAGCGCCAGCGCATACAGGCCGTACTCGAGATGGTGGGTGCGCTGCTTGAGCTCGCCGATCACATACGGCGTCACATAACCGCCCAGATTACCGACGGTCGCCATTAAGGCGATCCCTGCCGCCGCCGCTGTCTCCGTCAACAGCACACCAGGCAAAGACCAAAGCACCGCAAGACCCGCGAGCGCGCCGATCATCGCGAACGACAAGCCGGTTAACGAAAGCACCGGGCTCGTCGAGCACAGCGCGGTGAACGCGAGTCCGGCGGCCGACACAAAAGCGCTACCCGCCGCGTGCCAGCGTCGCTCTTTAGTGCGATCGGAGTGCCGGCTGATCAACACCATGCCGATTGCAGCGGCAACGAACGGAATGCTCGCCACCAATCCTGTGTCGAGATAATTCCGGATGCCAAGGTTGCGGATGATTTGCGGTAGCCAGAACGAAACGCCATACGTACTGCCAAGCAATGCGAAATTGACGACCACGAGCAGCCAGATATTGATGTCTTTAAAGGCGGCGCCGAACGCATGCCCAGTGCCTGCCGCCAGCTGCGAAGCATGCTCGGAGGCGAGTTGGCCGGCCACCCTGGCGCGGTCCTCTGCTGGCAACCACTGTGCATCACGCGGACCGTTGTCCAGGTAAAAGTAAGTGATGACGCCCAGCAGCACGGCTGGCGCTCCCTCGATCAGAAACAGCCATTGCCAGCCGCGCAAACCACCCACACCACTCAGGCTCGCCATGATTAGCCCTGACAGCGCGCCGCCTACCACCCCCGACAGCGCAATGCCAAGAAAGAAAATCGCATTCACCTGTGAGCGCAGCCGGGTCGGAAACCAGTACGTGAGGTACAGCACGATGCCAGGATAGAACCCGGCCTCGGCCACACCGAGCAGAAAGCGCAGCACATAGAACATGTGCTCCGAGCGCACCAGCACCATGCAAGTGGAAATTACGCCCCACACGACCATGATGCGGGCGATCCAGAACTTCGCGCCGAGCTTTTGCAGCATGAGGTTGCTCGGAATTTCGCAAAGGCAATAGCCAATAAAGAAGATGCCCGCTGCAAACCCGAACGCCTCGTCGCTCAGGCCAATGTCCGCGGCCATTTGCAGCTTGGCGAACCCGACGTTGACCTTGTCGAGAAACGAAACGATGTAGGTCAGCAGCAGATAGGGCAACAGGCGGGTGGCGACCCGGTTGTAGATCCGATCGTCATCGGGATCGTCGAAGCTTGTGCGTGCGAGAAATCGCATGAGTGTCTCCTCGGCCTGCGAGGCCGATCATTACTTGTATCGCGCCAGCGAATCACTATCCCCACCTAGCGCGCCTGTGCGGCCAAAGCCGCCGCTCGTCAAAACGCCAATGACGTGACCGTCCGCTGCGCTTCGTCTCCTGCATCACGGATGACTTCGGTCCCGTCAGGATTACCCACATCTTTGTAGGTGAGAAGGGAATTCTTCACTTGTAAACAGCAGGAGACGCTTGTAATTGCCCACAAATCTCGATGCCATTCCATTAGCCTAAATAAATTAGTATTACTATGTATGCGCCATAATCGACCCGATTCATGTAGGACGGTCAGATCAGTCTTGGTTTTAGGAGAACACCGAAGTCAAAACGCGGCTCGGTCCCGGGATGAACGACCCGCGAGGACAACTCTGCCTAAATAAGGCAACTTGATTCTCACCTTCTCACGGCCGAGTGAGACACTCAGGCGCGAAAGTCTACATCTACGGGAATGGAGCTGGAATCGCATAGCGAGTCCCGCGGTTTAGGAATCTTCACTGTAAGACGGAGTCCAGATGTTTAGGATACCTACAAGGATCAATAAAATGTCCGTTCGTCTCGTTCTAGACACTGTCATGCTACTTCCTGTTGATTGGCTCAGCCGCCGGCTTTTCATACCGTCCGCCACAGGAACGCCGAAACGTCGACAGTGCTGAATCAAGCGGATCAAATGCCTTCTCCGCTAAGATTGGGCTGCTCACAATGTCTGAGGCTCATCGCGATCTGCGCGCCAATCGCGATGTAGAATCAAGCTGCACATCGATTTCGGGGGGCGGCTAACGCGGTTTCTTACCCCGATGCACCGACCCTCTTCCGTCATCGGCACTGCCGCCATCCCGACGGCGGTTATGTCAGTCCAGACGTCATCCGTTCCTTCGAGTCGGTCGGCAAGTCATCGGCCGAAGCGCACATTCCAGAACAAAGAAAAAGCAGACACCGCCTAGCCGCTATCAGTTAGCAGCGCAGGTCCGGACTCAGCCTTTCGCAACAAGCCTCGCGTTGCCGAGCCGACGCTCATAAATGTCGCTGTTGAGTCGCGTGCTCAGTTCCGCGGCGGTTGACTGGACTGCCCCAAGGAGATCAGCCGTAGGAGGCGACGGGACATCGCGACTTGGACCGATCACGCCAATTGAGCCGACCAAGACGTCGCGCTCCCTGAAGATCGGCGCTGCCAGCACGTTGATGCCGTCGATGACTTCGCCGTCCGCGTCCTCATAGAGACGCTCACGAATTACCGCCAGGCGTGCCTGAATTTCGGCCGGATCCGTCATTGAGCGGTCGGTGAATTGCTGTAACTTACGCCTGAGCACACGCTGTTGTGCGGCTTCGTCCAGATAGGCCAGCACGAGTCTGCCCTGCGCGGAGCAATGTGTCGCCGGGCGATTGCCAGGCTTGACGGAAATCACCACGCTCCGGGTAGATTCCGCCGCAGCGACGACAAGTGCCGAATCGTGAGTCGCAACCGAGAGGATGGCCGTTTGTCCAGTGACATCGCGCAGGCGGGTCAGGTAAGGGTCCGCCAGGGCGCGCAAGTCAAACTGCTCCGCGGCGGCCGTGCCGAAGAGGACGAGCTTTGCTCCGAGCCGATATTTCTCGGTGATGGGGTCTTGCTCGACCGCGCCTACCTGCTTCATGGAGGCGAGATGACGGTAGACGCGCGGCTTCGGTTCGCCGACGATCTGCGCCAGTTCGGTGACGCCAAGCGGCCGTCGCGCAAGCGCGAGTTCATCTAGCAGCCGGAACACAATGCCGACGGATTCGAGCAGCACCGGCCCGGTGGGCCCCGCGGCAGGTGCAGTGTCGGGCGTGCGCGTTGTTACCAATGTGATTTTCCTCAAGGACATGAAATTCCGGTATTGCATCAGCAAAAGACTGGCCGATGCAAGCCCGGGAAACCGTGATACTGGATTCAGAGACCCAACAATTTGGCCGCGTTCGTGGCGGTCAGTCTACGGACATCGGTTTCGCTGTAACCCATATCGAGCACCATCTGGATCACGCTGCGGAATGCGTTGGCAATGGTTGGGTTACCCTTTTGCCCAAGATCGGAGCCCAGAATCGTCCGATCGACCGTACCGGCCTCAATCACCTGACCGAGAAACTCCGGGTCGTAGAACCGGAATTTCGAGCCTGGCACCCACATGCACATCGAGTGTTCCATATAAACGCCGTCCTTCGCCAGTTGGCGCAGGTCGTCGAGGCTCGCATCGACGACATAGGTCGGATGGTTCACGAGCAGGCGCTTGACGCCGCGCTTGCGCGCTTCTTCGAATAGCGGCCAGATCTCGCTGATGTGCAGGTGTCCGGCGGACAGCACCGCATCAGCGGCTGCTATCAGATCGAGAATCGCCTTGACCTCCTCCTTCAACTTGCCGTCGTCGTCGAGCACGGTCAGTGGAATCGGTTCGAGCATCCTTTGCGTAGTCTGCGGAAACTTCTCGTTGAAGTCCACATCGTGCTTGTGGTGCGCGATGTGGTTCGCCGACGAGAAAGTAGGCATCCAGACGAGGCGCGCCCCAAGCTCCAGGCCGTGCTCTACCGCATGCACATTCAGACCGCCGACTGAATTGTTCAGCGGGACGCCCGACAGCATCAAAACGCCAAGGTGCGCATAGTGCTTGTTGAGCAGTTCCGTGACCGGCGTCGCGGAGTAGTAGTGGTCCTTCAGCAGTACCGCGCGCAAACCGGCGGCAGAGGCTTCCTGCATCGCCTCGATATGGTCGAGGTAGCGCGGCATCACGGAGGGGCCGCTATGGCAATGCAGGTCGATGGAGCCGCGCACGAGGGCGTCGACCGTTTCGGTTGAGTAAGGTGTTGCGATTCGGGTAGTGTCGGAAGCCACGGCTGTCTCCGGATATCAATTCAGATGGGTGAGACGGGGCGTGCGCGAGCCGCAGCGAAAGCATGCCTCGACTCGCGCGACGTTCATACGGCGTGAAAGGTGCGGGCTATCTGCGTGAGACCGCTGCTCAATAGCGATTGGTCAGAGCCGAGGATGAAGAAGCGCATTCCCCGTTCGGCATAGCGCCGCGCCGCGCTCGCATCGGGCAGAAACATGCCGACGGTGACGCCAGCGGCCCGTCCTGCCTCGATGGTGCGGTCAATGTCGCGTTCAATACGCTCGTCATCGAGCGAAGTTGCCTGGTACGAGACTGCCAGATCCGCGCGCCCGATAAACAGACAGTCGACGCCGGGCACGGCGGCGATTTCGTCGACGTGATCAATGGCCTCGGGGTCTTCGATCTGGCAGACTATCGACACCGCCGCATCGTGCAAACGCAGGTGTTCCGTCATCGCCAGCCGGCCATAGCCGCCCGCTCGCGGCGAATTGCTGAAGCCGCGCACCCCGTCGCGATAGCGTGTGGCCGCTGCTGCCGCGCGCGCCTGGGTTGCAGACACGACGTGCGGCACGACGATACCCGCCGCACCCATATCCAGCACTTGCAGGATCGTCGAAGGTTCGGCGTCCGGCAGCCGCACGAGGCCGGGCAACGACGCGGCGGCGCAACCCAGCAGGCAGCGGTCGATTGCCTCGACGGAGAACGGTGCATGCTCGGCATCCAGCACCACGAAGTCCATCCCGGCCGCGCCGGCGATCTCGGTGTTCTGATAGTGGGGCGTCTTGATGAAGGGGCCGCACATAGGGTCGCCGCGCCGCAGGCGGGTGCGGAACTCGGTGTTTGTCTTCATGGCGCTCATTCCGGCGCAGCGGCGCCTCACGCCGCGCCAATCCTGTTTTCGAGGCGACCCAGACCAGCCACCTCCGTTTCGACGATATCGCCCGGCTTCATGAACTCGGGCGGCGTTCGGGCGTGGCCCACCCCGGCCGGCGTGCCGGTCGCGATAACGTCGCCCGCCTCCAGCGTCAGCCCCCGGGAAAGCTCCGCAATGATGGCCGGAATCTTGAAGTACAGGTAGCTCGAGTTCGATTGCTGCTTGACCACGCCGTTGACGCGGCAGGTGAGGTCGAGACTCGACACGTCGACGTCCGATGCGACCGTGATCCACGGACCCATCGGACAGGTTCCATCAATGCTCTTGCCCTTGAACCATTGCTGGCCGTGGCGACGCTGGACATCCCGCCACGTCAGGTCGTTGAGCACCGTAAAGCCGAAGATGTGATCGGCGGCATGCGCCTCCGCAATGTCGCGCCCCGGCTTGCCGATGATGACGCCGATCTCGACCTCCCAGTCGAGCTGCTTGGACAGCTCGGGGAAATAGGGAATAGGATCGTACGGGCCGTTGACCGTCGTTGGCGCCTTGCTGAAGAAGGTCGGATACTGCGGCATTTCCTTCACGTGAGGACGAATGCGCTCGCCTTCCGCGAAATGCTCGAGATAGTTCCAACCGACGCAGAAGATGTTCTTGCGCGGCCGCGGAATCGGTGCGAGCAGTCGCACGTCGGACAAGGCGAGGCGCGCCGGATCGCGTTGCTGCAGGTCGTCGAGGAATTCGAGCCCGGGGGCGCCCTGCTCGATCAACGACAGCATGTCGAGCACGTCAAACGGCGCTTTCACGCCTTGACGCTCGCACGCGGCGCGCACGTCGAGAATGCCCGCTTCGTCGTCCAGGACCGCGCCCACTCGAGGAGTCGCGTCCGACGCGTTCGTAAAGGTCGCCAATTTCATAGTAGTCCTCACTTAGCAGCTTAAAAAGCAGGTCCTTCATGGCCGGCTCGAATCATCAACGACGGGTGCACCGGCCGTTGCTTCACACAGACAGGATTTCTGCCTAATGACGCAGCTCCAGAGATACGCCGTTCGTCTCCTTGCGGAAAGCGACGTAGGCGATTCTGGCCACTGCCGCGCAGGCGATCTCGGTGTTCTGATAGTGGGGCGTCTTGATGAAAGGGCCGCACATAGGGTCGCCGCGCCGCAGGCGGGTGCGGAACTCGGTGTTTGTGTTCATGGCGCTCATTCCGACGCAGCGGCGAACTCGTCACGCTGGTATTCGACCAGATGGCGGTAATCCGCGCGCAGCGGCGAGAACACGTCCAGGTTGAGTACCATCTCGTCGCCGACCGGTTCGGCGTAGTGCACGACCTGCGGGGGGATGCGGATCATGCTGCCCGGGCCGCCCTCGACCACCTCATCGCCCAGATGGAAGCGGACCCGTCCCTGCACGATGATCACCAGTTGCTCGAACGGGTGACTGTGGGGATTGATGTCCATACCGGGCGTGAGCCAGTTCATCACGCAGATCGTGTCTTCGCCACGGAAGCCGACGCGCTCGACTCCCTTGCGCACGACTTCGCGCGGCAGGTCGTTCCAGTTGTGCAACTTTGCTGTGCTGCTCATGTGATGTCTCCTTGATCGGTCAGCTGGGCCACGACTACATCGTATTCAGGCTGTCGAAACAGGCCGTGTGTTTGTTTGAGCAAAACGATGTTTCGATACGGAGAAAATACTACTGACGGCGATTCCGTCTGTCAAGCGCGTTTTTCCCAAACGAGACAAGAGCTTGCCGAACATGGTGGGGTCCGTGATAACCCTGATGCGGCTCCATTTGTCGTCGCTTCTTCCTTGCCACTATATTTCGTCAGCCAACATGTTATTTCGCACAAAGACTGCAACACTCGCTGTCACGGATGGAATGGCTGATTCTGATGGTGGAGCCGCCGCCTGAACGTCCGACCGACGACTCATGTGAACGGCGGTTCGTGTCGAGGGTTATTCGATGCCTGCCCTCATTCACCGATCGGCGAGTGCGCGCTGCCGTGTGCGGGCAGGCATCGAATAACCCTCGACACAGGACGAAACCGCTCGCGCGGTAAGGGCTCCGATCAGGCGCTGGTGGTCAAGGAGAGGCCAGCAACGCGGTTCCGTATGTTGGCGAATGAGGCAATCCGCCTCGTTCTCCTGCAGGAGCCCCATCATGACCTCACAGGCAAACGCCAGTCCACTGCGCCAGCGCATGATCGCGCGCCTAGCTCGATTTTCCCGGTACACGCACCCCTCGTAGAGCACATGAAGACGGGCGTAGTCACTGGCGTATATACCGGCTACGCCTCGGGACCGGCCGCGGAAGCAATCAGCGCAGGTCTGCTGAAAACTCCCGCTGTCCTGCAAACACATGGGGGCCGCGCGCGGGCCATCGAGTCTGGCGAACTCCCCATTGACGTGGCTTTTGTCGCAGCGCCGACAGCTGACGACTACGGCAATTTGAACGGTGTTCAAGGACGTTCCGCATGCGGCACGCTTGGCTATGCGCAGGTCGACGCGCGCGCTGCGCGTCGCGTTGTGGCGGTCACCGACAATCTGGTCCCCTATCCCGCGTGTCCAGCCGAAATCACCCAGGATTTCGTGGATTTCGTTGTCGCTGTTCCTGAAATCGGAGATGCAGCCCAGATCGTCTCGGGCTCGACTCGGGTGACCGAGGATCCGGCAGGGCTTGAGATTGCCCGCGCCGCATCGCAGGTTATCGAGGTCTCGGGTCTGCTTGAGGATGGGTTCTCGTTTCAGACTGGCGCAGGTGGAATCTCACTCGCGGTTGCCAAGTTTGTCCAGGAACGCATGCAGAGCAAAAAAATCCAGGGAAGTTTTGCAGCAGGTGGGATCACCGGGACCATCGTAGAGATGCTCGAAGCAGGACTGTTCAGATCCCTGTTCGACGTTCAGTGCTTCGACTTGCGCGCTGTCCAGTCGTATCGGAAGAATGCAGCGCACCAGGGCATGTCCGCGTCCCTATATGCGAATCCCTGGAACCGCGGTGCCGTGGTCAATCGCCTCGACGCAATGATTCTGGATGCTGCAGAAATCGACCTCGACTTCAATGTGAATGTCACAACTCGCTCGGATGGCGTACTGATGGGCGGCTCCGGAGGTCACGCCGACACTGCGTGCGGCGCGAAACTGGCCATCGTCACAACCAAACTCAAGGCCGGAAACTATCCGAAGATTGTCGAAAACGTTACGACCGTCACTACCCCGGGTTCCACTATCGACGTCGTCGTTACGGAGGCCGGCGTCGCAGTCAATCCGTTCCGCGAAGAACTCGCAGACCGACTGAAGGCCGCGGGGTTGAATGTGGTTCCGATTTCCCGGTTGCACGATCTATCCCAGACCGACTCACGTCAATCGGCCAGCACACAAGACGATCGACGAATTGTGGCTATCCAACAGTATCGCGTGCGGCCTACATGATTGCGATTGGAGAAGCAGCGTATCTGGTTTCGAAAGCAATACGAAGCGCGAAGATACTGGCATTCGAGGATCTGGGTATGGAAGCCATCTATGAGTTCGACGTCGAGGACATGCCAGTTACGGTTGCCGTGGACTCCGCCGGAACGTCTGTCCACGAAACGGGGCCGAGGGAATGGCAGGCAAAGATCGCCGGTATACCGGTCGTGAGCGAAACCTCAGCATGAGAGGTGAATACGGCACGAGCGCGACCTATCTGAGCGAGGTGGCGCCTGCCAATCGACGCGGCTTCTATCTCGGCTTTCTGCAGGTCAGCGTCGTCGCTGAGCTGAAGCAAAGGTAGCTGACGTAACCTCATTATGTTGCGTCCCGCAAAATATCCGCCCGCACCACAGTTTCTAGCTGCGCGCGGCCTGGCCCCCATTCTTGGCAAAATTTTCGTCCTATCGATGGCGAGGGAATAACTCATAATTTGGCTTCTTTTCAACGGATTGGACTCCCCCTCGTCGGCGCACACTGACATCGTGCCAATCGCGCAGGGAGCCTGAGATGACTTTCCGTCACAACAAAAGTCGTCAGTTCGAGGTTGGCCTGCCGGACGCATCGATGTCCGAATGGAACAGTCCGTCGCCCTACTTCGAGGCGGGCATCGCAGTGTCGAACTTCGGAAGACCGAAATGAGTGCCTTGACCGTAATTCTCTGCATTTGGACGATGGTAGCTATCTGCGCAATCCTCTTCATCCGCGGCGCCAGCGCGCGCGTTGAGCAAACCGCCAAATCTCCGCAACGCCGCTCGGCTCGCGTTTCAATCGCCGAGTAAGGGCGATCAGCCTGCTAATACGGCGGCCGCCGCGACCGTTTCTTCACCCTCACCCAATTGCTTCCTTCGTTAAGTAATTGTCAGGAAGGGTCACAATGAGAAAACGCGGTGTTGCGGATACGCGGCGACGGCAATCTGCCATTCGCGGCCGGCGAGGTGCGAACAACAGGAAAGCGATATGTCTGTCGCCGCCTCAGCGAGGCCGATACGCGAATTCCCGGAATCGAAGCGCTGCCCGACGCGCTTCCTCCGTAGGAGACTCAATTCAGCGGCGATCGCAACGAGAGGGTGCGAATGATCGCGACTCACGGCGGTACGTCCCAATTCCGGAAACCTTCACCATGCAACAGCCTGAAGAACGAGCGGGTACACGGCACGAGGTATTGCGCGCATCGTGAAGCCGTGGCGGACTTGTTCGAATACATTGAAGAGTTTTATAGGAAACGCGAAGTGGAGATGCCGAGCTACGCCGGAGTGAACACCACCGCACCAACATCGGCGATGTGCGTAAAGCTTCGAAAAAACCGATACGTCTGGTCGCCGACTTTTATCCGGTTTACACCAACCTGCGTCAACTGAAGTATCTCGTCGGCCACCGCTGCCGAAATGGTCCCATGACCAGTCAAATTGTCCTCCTCGCCCCCTGGGTCGCCGAGGTAGACTAAACAGACGCCTGTACTATTGCGCATCATGACGACTCGCTTCCCCTCGTCGAGCGAGAGCTCGAGATACTTGGCCAGCGTCCGCAATGACTCTGGCGTCTGCCCCTGCGGGCTGTACGTCAAATCTGAAGCGGCAGCCATCTTGCCGTCCCCCAGTCAAAGATGCGTGTCCTGAATCGATAGCTCGCCCATAGGGCGACGATGATTCCACTATAGGCGACCTGGGCGAATTCGGAACACATTGGCAACGGCCTGCACGATTACCAACTAGACCATATGAACCCGGGCGTATCCGCGAGACAGCAGGGGCTGCACGCTCCATGCGAGACTCGTGATGCTCGCTCCCAGTCTGGGATGCCGAACACGCGGGCCCGGGACGCCGACGAGCCACAAGTCGTCGGCCGGCCTATGTCGCGCAGCCGCCCGGTACCAACAAGGACTGTGATCGAAGTATCAGCTACCCAACCCGCCATGTCTAACCGTAATTCGTCGGCGACAACACGAGGGCGGCGGCGGCGCAGATTGACCAGTATTTGAATACTCTTGAGGAATAGACACCATGAACGTCACGATTTACCACAACCCGGAATGCGGCACCTCGCGCAATACGTTGGCCATGATTCGCAACGCCGGAATCGAACCGGTCGTCATTGAATACCTGAAAACACCGCCGACCCGCGAACGGCTGGTGGAGCTTATCGGCAAGTCCGGTCTCAGCGTGCGCGAAGTTTTACGGCAGAAAGGTACGCCGTACGCGGAGCTAGGCCTTGACGACCCGTTGCTTCGCGACGATGA
The DNA here is from genome assembly GCF_017315705.1 of Trinickia mobilis. Taxonomy (GTDB): domain Bacteria; phylum Pseudomonadota; class Gammaproteobacteria; order Burkholderiales; family Burkholderiaceae; genus Trinickia_A; species Trinickia_A mobilis. The sequence goes on from NZ_JAFLRF010000006.1 coordinate 90,983, forward strand.
GCTTCTCGACGCCATGATGAAACACCCAATACTCATCAACCGCCCGTTCGTGGAGACTCCACATGGCGTGCGATTGTGCCGGCCGTCAGAATTGGTTCTGGACATCCTGCCAGAAGCGCAGAAGATTCCATTTACCAAAGAAGATGGCGAGGTGGTAATTGACGAGCACGGGCGTCGCGTGAAGTAGCGGAACACAAGGGACGATGAACCGCAGAGGTGAAGAGTTGGCCGTCCGCTGACAACCGTAGCCGCGTGCGGCCGCCGCAGAAAGGCTGTGTGGCGCTCGAGATGACGCCGATTGCTCCCTGACCATCGGCAAAATGCGGCCGGCAATACACCGGCCACAGCCATTTATATATAACGCCGGCTCTTGAAGCTGACCGTTCGCTTGTAGTCCTCCATCGACCCGACGCGGCGGATATTCGCCCATGTCCCCTTGTAGTACGGGACGATGTTGCGGTCGGTCCACGTGGTCGTCACGTCGTCCTGGATGCCGTTGATGTGGCCGAACACCATGAAAGTCTGGTCGTGCTTTATTTCAGCCGCCGGGTACGCCATCGCGTACGTGGACCCGAAGTCGTTGTAAACCTCGACGATATCGCCCGCACTGATGCCGAGTTCCTGTGCGTCAGCCGGGTTGATTTCGATGTAGGCCATTGGATCCCGGGCGCGGACGAACTCGTTGTACTGGTCGTGATACACCGTTTGCCAGACTTCGTTCGTACGGCCGTTGTTAATCCAGAAACGGTACTTCCCTTTCAGGTCCGCGACCAGCTTCGGCAATCCCGGCCATGGTGACGTCTTGAACTGCGCCTTGCCGTCCGGTGTATCGAACTTGCCGTCCATGTACAGCATTTCCGTGCCAACCAGTTTGCCCCCTTCCCACGCCTTTGTTGGCAACTGCACGCCGTTGTTTGCCATCACCCGCAGGCGTTCGTAGGTAACCAGGTTGCCCGTGCTGCCGCCCTGGCTATCTATCTTTTCTACCCCCGGTTGTCCGGCGCGACGGAACCCATCGTTGAACGCATCCTCTTCGGTCTTCCAATCAAAACCGTCAAACCGCGAGGCCATCTTCTGGTTGCCGTCCTTGCGATACATGTCGCGCAGCGTGTCAGCTACACGTGCGGCGATAAGGCAATCTGGCATCGCCGTGCCCGGCGGATCCATAAACCGCTCGGACAGACGCATGCGGCGCTCGCCATTCATCGAAGTCAGATTCATTTCGCCGGGGTGTGTCGCGGGCAGCATGAGATGCGCGGCCTCCGCCAGTTTCGTCGGATAGATGTTGATGCTCGCTACAAACAGGCCACCCTTCGACGTCGCGCCATAGATGACGTCGACCATCTGCTCGGTGGTCGCACCGCGTGCTCCCTGCATCGCGTCCTTCACGATTTGCGAGCGACGCAACACCACCTCACGCAATCCCTGCGCGTTGTTACTCGTCTGGAAGTTGTTGCACCCCCACCAGGTCATCATCCGCCCCTTGCCGTGAATGAGTTCCTGATCGATGTATATCTTCGTGCTGCCCGGATACGGTGGTCGCGTGTATCCCTCCTGGTGGCCGCCCATGCGCACGCATCCCGTACCTCGCCGGCCAACGTTGTGCGTGGCGAGGACAAGGTCGACGAGCGACGACTGAATCAGATAGTTGTCGTTGCCCCAGATGATGCCCTTTTCATAGGTGTGCATCGTCCGTGGCGACTGACCCGGCGCCTTCGGCTTGTACGACCATTCCGCCGCCGCCCGAATCTTTTCGACGGGCACGCCGGTAATCTTGCTGCATTCATCCAGGGACAGGCTGTTCGCCTTTACGGCGTCGTCGAACCCGTTCGTGTGAGCCGCGATGAAGTCGCGGTCAATCCAGCCCTGCTGGACCACGTAGGTAAAGAGTCCGTTGAAGAGCGCGACATCCGTACCCGGCTGGATATCCAGATGCAGCACGTTGTCCTTTCCGGCGACCTGCTCGGCGACCGCGATGGTCGGGGTTCGTCTCGGGTCGACGAATACGACCTTCGTCTTCGGGAACGTCTCACCCGGGAACCACTTCCTTTTCTTGTCGAGCGTGCCACCCTGCAGGTTGGGCACCCAGTGATTGAGGAAGTAGTTCGTCTGCGTTTCATACGAGTTGGCGCCAATGGACCAGATGACGTCGGCTACTTCCGCGTCCTCGTACGAATTGTTCAGCTCGCCGATGCCCATTTCGCGCGTAGCGTGACACTCCGAGTTATAGGCCGGGCGATTGTGGATGCGCACCATCGGCGTCTGCAGTGCCGTGAACATCAGCTTGCCGGTACCCCATGTGTTCTCGAATCCGCCACCGGCGCCGCCGTGGTCGAAACAAGAGAACACGATGCCGTTCGGCCCGTCCTTGTCGAGCACCTTCTTCATCAGGCCGGCATAGAGCGCCATCGCGTCGTCCCAGTTCGTATCGACCCACTGGTCGCTCATGAACACTCGAGGATTCCTCAGCCGCTCCTGCGTGATGCCGTCCGGCGTATACATGTAGGTAGCCATCTTGCCGCCACGCGTCGAGCTCAGGCCGCTGTTCACGACACAGCTCTTGTCGGGGACGATCATGATGGTATGACGCGAGCCGTCGTGGTCCGTGACCACGTTTTCCATGGCAGGCGTCATGATGAGCGTGAGCGGCGGCAACTGCTTGCGAAAGTCCACGCCAAGCGCATTCTGACTCGGTGCGCGACCACCTTCCTGGTCTTCCGGCCACTTGTACACGTGATACCCGCACCCGACGATGCAGAAGTGGCAGGTCATATTGGTTCGCTGGGCCGTGACCGGCGGTAGCGCAATGCGGTCCTTGTCCTTAGCCATTTTCAGCTCCTCGAACTCAAAGAACATTGGCCTGACGGCCGTATATCAACCCTTCGATGCCCACTGCGGACACGGTGCCCGTCTTTTCGTCGTAGCGAAGTCGCACACGCGGAAGATTTTCCGTAGCCTGCCCGGCGATCATCTGCCCAGCCTTCTCGGCATCGAACATGCTGAAATGGCACGGGCACTTGAATACCTTCGTCGAGGCGTCGTACGTGACAGGACACCCCATGTGCGTGCACATCGCGCTATAAGCGACGATGTCGCCATCGGGACCCACGCCGCCAGGTACTCGGCTACCCACTTTGAGGGCCGTACAGGGTGATGCTGCGTCGGGATAGGTGAAGGAGACCGGCGTGTTAAGCGCCATGCGTCCCACCTGAGCCACGACCTTCGTCGGATACGGAAGATTCGTCTTACTTGTATCCACAGCGGCCGCTGCAGCGACGGCTTTCGGCGCCAGGGCCGTTGCCGCCGTTGCGGCGACCGAGCCAGCACCGATTTTCAGGAATGTCCGGCGCGCGATTTTCAACTCTGCTGGCATGGCCTCCTCCTTTGCTTGAATCTTGCAGGTGTTGTCGTTAGCATCGATTCAACGGCAAGAGGTGTGCCACCTGGCTCGACCTTTGCTGAGAGGCCCGCGCGCGGTAGCGTTGCCGCCGCCAGGCTGCTGGACAGCATTACCGTCCGGTAACGGTTCGTGATGGGGAGTGAGCCGTTATGTCACCAATTCGTAACGTCCAAAGGCGACAGATTCTGCGCCTCGCCCTCAGCCTTCCGCTCCTTTTGCGGCTCAAGTGGGTTGCCTGCAACGAAAATCCGGCAGTCGCGTTCGGCACGACCGCTGTGTTCCTCGACAACGAAATCAGCCTGCTCGACCAGTGGAGCCAGGAACTCGGAGATGTGTGCAGCGCCAATGTGAGGTTTGTGCAGCGCAATAGCTATCGTGAAATCGATGGCCTGCTCGCCGACAGCCGTGTCGACCTCGCCTGGGTCTGTGGGTTTCCGTACGTTACGCATCCGCAGACAATGCGCTTGATGGCGATTCCCGACTATCACGGGCATCCGCTCTATCGTTCTTATTTGATTGTTCCCAGAAGCGATACGCAGACGACCCATATCAAGCAGTTGCGGGACCGGGTGTTCGCGTTTAGCGACCCGGAGTCGAACTCGGGCTTTCTCGTTCCAACTACCGAACTGATACGTACGGGTATCCGGCCCACTCGTTTTTTCAAGAGGTTCTTTTTCACGTATGCACACAGGAAAGTGGTTGATGCAGTGACATCCGGGCTTGCGGATGCAGGTGAGATTGATGGGTACGTGTACGACACCATCGAGAAGCAGTACCCGGAGCGCACTCGCGACGTACGGGTAGCATGGCGCTCGCCTCAGTATGGCTTTCCGCCGATAGTGGCGCGCCGCTCGCTCGATGAAGCAGCTTTTCTTCGCATTCAGCACGCCTTGGTCGGCATGAAAGACCAGCCGGCTGGTCGAGAGGTCCTGCAGCGATTGAATCTCGACGGCTTTGTGCCCGACGACGACAAGGTGTTCGATGGCATCCGCCGTCTGGTTGCCATTTTGCATGCTGGGCCAGTCTAAGGCCGCGCAGATGTTTTCCCGCCTCAGTTACCGCTATAAGATTCCGCTGGCGCTGAGCGCCGTTATTCTGCTTACGGAACTTGTCGTCACCATCGGGCTGATAACGCTCGCCGTTTCGGACGCCAGGAGCGACCTCGAAAGCAGCGCTCAGAATCTTTGCCGCGTTCTCACCCTCTCCGTCCGGGACCCGATGGTCAAAGATGACCTGTGGCGAGCGTTCGAAATTATTCGAACACCGGTGGCTGTCCGCGAGCCCATGAATCCGCTCAAGAAAATCATCCTCTTCGACGGCAACGCACGCGTGTATGCGTCAACCTCTCCCAGGGAGGAACACATCCAAAGCGTGGCGGCACAGCTGCCGGCACTATACGGCGCTGCAATCTCGCATCTCACGGGTTCCGGCAACTCGTTCTATTTCGATTTTCCTGGCCCGCTCTCAACAAACGACATTTCCGCCGGCATGTCGGTCAATTCCGACGACGGGAGTCGGCTTGGATATGTGGTGCTCGTTTACGACTCCAAGGTTGTGTACAGCAGGGTTCAGTCAACGCTTCTCAAACTTGCGCTGGCTACCGTGCCCGCATTGCTCCTGCTCATCCCATTGGGATGGCTGTGGGGTGACCGGATGGCCAAACCGCTCCTGCGCCTCTCGGCGGCCATGGCCCGCATCGGGAAGGAGCCGCCGGAGAAAGTCGGCGCGGGGATAGCGACAGAGAGCAACGACGAGATAGGTCAACTAGGGCAGCAGTTCCAACTCATGCTTTCCGAACTTGAACAAAAGCAGGCGCTCGAACGCGAAGTCGTCGTGTCCGAAAGGCTTGCGGCTGTCGGGCGGGTCGCGGCGGGCATCGCACACGAAATCAACAATCCGTTAGGCGGCATGCTAAACGCCATCGACACGCTTAACACTCATGGGGAGCCGGATGCCCAGACGAGGAAAACCCTGGGACTCCTTGAGCGAGGTTTGGGCCAAATCCGTGCGATCGTCGGTGCGCTGCTGTTTGAGGCGCGACTGGATTCGCCAGCAATGAGCCTGTCAGACTGGCAGGATTTGAAGCTTCTGGTGGCGCCGCAGATACACGCAAAGCAAGCGGCATTTCATTGGGAAGTCGAGCTGGATGAGGCAATTGCACTGCCCGCACACCTGGTGCGTCAGCTCGTCCTCAATCTGCTGCTGAACGCAGTGAAAGCCGTGGAAATCGGTGGACGCGTGAACTGCCTTGCGACGGTCGGTGAAGCCGGTCTTCAAATCACCATTTCCAACACGGGTCAGCACATATCGGGTGTTGCCATGGAGCATCTATTCGAGCCGTTCGGTTCGGTCGCTGCAACGGAGGGCCGGCGGTCGTACAGCCTAGGTCTGTGGGTGAGTTATCAAATTGTTACGCAGCTTGGCGGCACCATTTCAGTGAACAGCGAGCCTGGTCAGACATGCTTTGCTGTACTGTTGCCGATTACGCCTCGTTGAAGCAGGAGCGCATCATGTCGACTACGCTTATCTGTGTCGTCGAAGACGATCCCATCATGGGAGAGTCATTGGCCGACCGCTTCCGCCTGGAAGGTTTCGACGTGGACTGGCATACCGACGGCGCGTCCGCCCTCGAAGCGCTTCAAACTCGTCCGTATCAGGCGGTCATCAGCGATATCCGGTTGCCTGACATATCGGGAGAGGACCTGTTTTCACGTTCCACTTCAGCGCAGACGTCCATCCCGCCATTTGTTTTTATTACGGCTTATGCGTCGGTCGACACGGCGGTTTCGCTCCTGAAGAGCGGTGCTGCGGACTACATCACGAAGCCGTTTGACATCGGGGCGCTGGTCGACAAGATCCGGCTCCTCACAGGCACTGGCATCCCCGACCAGGCCATGCCCGCCCACAGCGAGCTTGGTGTGTCTGAAGCCATGCGGCGCTTGGCTGAACTTGTACCGAGAGTCGCAGGCCGCGCCAAATCGGTTCTGATTACCGGCGAGTCGGGTGTCGGCAAGGAAGTGCTCGCACGGTTCATTCATCGGCATGCGCCCAGCGACGCGTTCCCGTTCGTCGCAGTCAACTGTGGCGCCGTTCCCGAGTCGCTTCTCGAATCCGAATTTTTCGGACACGAAAGAGGCGCGTTCACGGGTGCAGAGCGGCAGAAAAAAGGCTATTTCGAGCAGGCCGAGGGAGGCACTCTCTTTCTCGATGAGATAGGTGATTTGCCGCTGTCGATGCAGGTAAAGCTGCTGCGTGCCTTGCAGGAGCGTCGCATCACGAGAGTTGGAGGGGAGAGAGAATTCGAAACTAACTTCCGGCTGGTCTGTGCGACGAATCGGGACCTTGCGGAACGGGTCCGCATCGGGAAGTTTCGGGAAGACCTGTTCTATCGCATCAACATCCTGCAACTACGTGTGCCGGCGCTTCGCGACCGGCCCGACGATGTCCTGTGGCTTGCTCACCGCTTCGTGCGAGATATCGCCGGCCGGCTCGGAGAATCGACGAAACTGTTTCACCCATCGGCGGAGGCGCGGCTCGCAACGCACGGCTGGCCGGGCAACGTGCGGGAGCTGCAAAACCGCCTTGAGCGGGCATGCATCGTGTGTTCCCGCAACATGCTCTTTTCGACCGATATTTTCGAGGAAGACGGGACTCAGGCTGCTGCAGTATTGGATATGGACACTCCGCTCGAGGGCTACATGGCCGCCTGCGAAAACGCGTTCATTCGCGCCGCGCTGTTGCAGCACCAAGGCCACATTTCCGAGACCGCCCATGCCCTTGGTATTTCCAGGAAGAGTCTGTGGGAGAAGATGCGCAAACATGCGATTGCAGCCGAACCTCTTCATTGAACCACCCTCGCAGGCGCATCAACCTGCAACCGGAGTACGCGCATGGAATCTCACGACAAGGACGAGCCGCTCGAGACCCGACTGGTGCAGGTGCGTGGTCAGGTACAGGGCATCGGCTATCGGGAGGCCTGTGTACGCCGGGCGACAGCGCTAGGCGTCACCGGCTGGGTCCGCAACCGTATGGATGGGTCGGTAGAGGCGATGCTGCAGGGCTCGCCAGAACAGCTGGCAGACATGTGCGCTTGGTTAAGCGAGGGCATGTCCGCAGCGCTCGTCGACGAGCTCGAGGTGACCGAACTGCAGCCGCCGTTTGCCCGCTTCGACAACTTCGAGCGGTTGCCCACCCTGTAAGGGCGGGCGAATCGCCAGGGTGAAAGAAGGTGCGCTTTCACGATCCATAGGCGCTAGCGCCTCTCCACAACCCGGAGTCCGGCGTCGTCAATCTGCTTGGCAGCCTCTTCACGCGGGCGTCCGGCATCATCGCGGGCGCCTTCTTTGTGAACCGCTTCAGGCTCGCTTCGCGATGAATCGTGTGAGCGCTCCATCCAGCGGAACAGGAGGACTGCGAGGGCGCCGCCCACCACTTCGCTGACGATAAAACCAGGCGCGTCGACGGGTCTGATGCCAGCGAAGGTGTCCGTGAGCGAACGTGCGATTGTCACCGTCGGATTGGCGAACGAGGTCGAAGCCGTGAACCAGTAGGCCGCCGTGATATAGCCGCCGACGGCCAGCGGAATAAACTCGATGCGCCGCTTTGCTACGTTCAGAATGACCGTGAGCAAGCCGAACGAGGCAACCACCTCGCTCCACCATTGCGACGGGCCGGTGCGAACGTGCCGCGAGGCTTCTATCAACGGCAGGTCAAACATCCCGTGAGCGGCTATCACACCGGCAATCGCACCGAGGGCTTGTGCCGCTACATAGGCTGCGGCGTGCTTCCATCGCAACTTGCCGAGACAGACCTCCGCGAGCGTCACCAAAGGGTTGAAGTGCGCGCCTGAGACACTGATGAACGTGGCAATCAGTGCGACCAGGCCTGCCCCAGTCGCGATGGTATTGGCCAGCAGCGCGATTGCGACATTGCCGCCAGCAAGGCGCTCTCCCATGATGCCCGAGCCAACGACGGTCGCAAGGAGCATTGCCGAGCCAAGGAATTCGGCGACGACAGCATGACGCAGTCTCATGGTACGGACTTCCCGATATCAGTGACTTCTTTCTTGATTGCGAGACGGTCGAGCGATGCCAGTGGAAGGCTCTTGAAGAGTTCAATGCGCTTGCGCAATGTGGCCGCAGCATCCTTGAAGGCGCGCATTTTCGCGTCGTCGGAGCCTTCCACGGCAGCCGGGTCGGGAACGCCCCAATGTGCGGTAACGGGTTGACCCGGCCAGACCGGACATTGCTCGTCCGCCGCGGCATCGCAAACGGTAAAGACGAAGTCCATCACTGGCGCTTCCTGGGTCGCAAATTCGTCCCACGACTTGCTCCGAAGACCCTCTATGGGAAGTCTCATCTGCTGCAGAAGCTCCAGTGTAAGCGGATTGATTTCTCCCTTCGGATGACTGCCAGCGGAGTATCCGTGGAAGCGCCCGCCTCCCAATGCATTCAACTGAACCTCAGCGAGTACGCTTCGGGCTGAATTGCCTGTGCAGAGAAACAGCACGTTATAGACCTTGTCGTTCATATCACCTCCTCTTTCTGAGACGCGGACGCGTTATTCCCCTTTCTCACGCAAAGACGTGCCAATGTCCTGCATTTCTTGCTGTATGGCGATAGGGTCGAGCTTGTCGAACGGCAAGTTCGTGAAGAGGTCGATGCGCTTACGCAGTTGACCGTATGCCACGCGAAACGCCGCACGTTTCTCATCGTCCCCACCCTCGGCCCTTGACGGGTCGGGCACGCCCCAGTGCGCTTTCGTCGGATGCCCCGGCCAAATCGGGCAAACCTCGCCTGCAGCGTCATCGCATACGGTGATGATGAAGTCGATTTGCGGTGCGCCATCCTTTGCGAACTCGTCCCAGCTTTTGCTGCGCAGGCCTTCCGTCGGGATGTTCCACGAGCGTAGCAACTCCAGGGCAAACGGATTGGGAGCCGCGCCCGGGTGGCTACCGGCGCTGTAGCCGACGAACCGGTTGGCGGCCACCGCATTGAGGGTAGCCTCAGCGAGGATGGAACGCGCAGAGTTATGCGTACACAAGAAGAGGACGTTGTATTTGCGGTGTTCAGCCACGGGGCGCTCCGGCCGAGTTGTGCCTCGGGCAGGTTTTATATATCGATATCTCCAATTTAATGGAACTATCTACCCGTGACAAGCTTGTTTTGGAGGATGGTGCGTTAGTGGGTCGCCAGTCGGTGGCGTCACAGACATTTCATTAACGCATGGGCTGACTCCAGAGAGACGAGTGCTTCGCCTCATTTTCTTTGGACTATCAACCACACCACGCTGTGCTATGCGGCTGTCGCATCACTTGCAACGGTCGTAAGCCATGAGGTGTTTCGCGGCCGGAGTGATTCTGGTCGATAGTGGGCGCCACGGTTATCTCAATCGGTTTAGAATCGTTCGTTCATTCCCACAACGCTCGCATCATGAAGGAAAAAGACGCCATCAAAGCCCTGTCCGCGTTGGCCCAGCCGACGCGCCTCGGAATTTTTCGACTGCTCGTGACAGCCGGCCCGGATGGGTTGAGCGTGGGCGTTATCCAGGAACAATTGGAACTGGCGAGTGCAACGCTGTCTTTCCATCTGAAAGAGCTGACGCACGCCGGCCTGGTGGCGTCGCGCCAGGAAGGCCGGTTCGTTTATTACGCGCCCGAAATCGAGCACATGAACGAGCTAATCGGGTTCCTGACCGAAAACTGCTGCCAGGGAGTGGATTCGGCCGCCTGCGCGCCCAAGAAGAAGGTGAAGTGCAAGCCGAAGGCCGTGCCTGCCTGAGCCTTCGAGCGGCGGGCAGTCGGCCCCGATAACCTGTAACCTGCGCGAGTGGATGAAAAAGCGCAGGGCCGCCGGGAAACCGGTCCCGGCGGAGCGGGTACCGCGTCTGACGGGAAAGAGAATGCGCCTGCAACGGCCGCCTCTCGGGCGGCCGTCGGTTTTCCGGGGTTCAGCAGCAGCTGACCTTCCGGCCAATGGCCGCCGGAATCGAGGTCGTCGGAACACGGCAACCCTCACTCTTCGCCGCTGCGGCCTGGCGGTCATCCGCGCCGAAAAGCGGGATATCGCCGAGCGTGCGATACGTCTCCCACGGCACGCCGGCCGGGTCCTGGCTCCAGTACTTGTTGGACGACGCGTAGCAACACTGCGCATCCGCTTGGTCAACAACGTTCACACTTGCGGCGACGGCCTGTTCACGCAGTGCTGCGAGCTCCTCATCGCTGTCCACCTGGAAACCGAGGTGGTTGACGCCGACTTCGCCGCCACGCGCGGAGATGGCGAAGTTAATGCGTGGGTCCTCGAGCATCCATTTGGCGTAGTCGTCCTTCAGCACAGTAGGCTCTGCACCGAACAGACCACGGTAGAAACGAACGCTGTCGTCGAGTTTTGGGACCACCACGTGCACGTGAAAGCGCTTCATTCAAGCCTCCATCGGGTTGGGCGCGCAGGCGCACTGCTGCGCCGCACAGCAGTTCTCAAGCAGAAAGTCGATAAGCGCCTGCATGTTGCCGTAGTTGGCGCTGTACATGATGTGGCGACCCTGCGACCGGCCTTCGATGAGTCCGGCGTGACTCAACTCTTTCAGATGGAATGAAAGGCTCGGCGAGGGAAGTCCGAGGGCCTCGGCAATCGCGCCCGCGCTCATGCCGGACGGCCCCGCCGTGACGAGCAGCCGGAACGCCGCAAGCCGCGACTCCTGCGCGAGGGCTGCCAACGCCGTCACTGCTGACTTTGAGTCGATGGTCGCCATCTTGGTTACTCGATGTCTTCCTGTTGGGGAACCGCCGATCGAAGCCCCATCGCCAGCGACGCCAGGTCGGTGCTCGGGTCGAGCGGCCGCCCTTCCTCGACCCGCTCGCTGTAGCGGTCCACCAGGTAATCGGCCCGGCCGCGCAGCAACAGCGTGAACTTCACGAGCTCTTCCATCACGTCGACCAGACGGTCGTAGTAGGACGAAGGTTTCATACGCCCGTCATCGTCGAACTCCTCATATGCCTTCGCGACCGACGACTGGTTGGGGATGGTGAACATGCGCATCCAGCGTCCCAACTGCCTCAACTGGTTCACGGTGTTGAACGACTGCGAGCCGCCGCTGACCTGCATGACGGCGAGCGTTCGCCCCTGCGTGGGGCGGACACCGCCCATCGACAGGGGTAACTGGTCAATCTGCGTCTTGAGCACCCCGGAAATCGTCCCGTGACGTTCCGGACTGCACCAGACCTGCCCCTCCGACCACGCCGACAGATCGCGCAGCTCCTTCACTTTCGGATGGTCGTTGCCCTCGACCTCGTCCGGGTACGGCAGTCCACGGGGGTCAAAGATGCGCGTTTCAGCACCCAAGAGCTGAAGGAGGCGCGCCGCTTCCTCGACGAGCAAACGCGAATAAGACCGCTGCCGCAAGGAGCCGTAGAGCAAAAGGATGCGCACGGGCGGTGCATCCGGCATGCCAAGCCGTCCGGCGATGCTGGTGTCCAGAAACTGCGGCTTTGCAGCAGAAAGCGAATGGTTGTCTGGGGCGAGGTGAGAAGTCATCGAAACCGTAAATCGCTGGAATATTTGATATTTCCAATTCTATGGAAATATGGAGAAATTACAAGTAGAATTTCCGGTAGGCGTCCGCTTGTGGGGACGTACTGTGTGACAACATCAACCCCTCCTGAGGCGACCGCGTTGAGTTGTTCGATTGGCCGGCCCCCAATGCCGCCTTGTCGCTCGGGTTGCTGGTGTCAGGGCTTGCTGCGTACCCCCTTGGCACCTGGATTGATCAGTTTACCTATTCACTTGGTGGCTATCGGACGGGGTGAAGACTCCGACACGACTATCAGCGACAGGATGCATTTGAAGGCTGCGAACAAGGCTTCAACACGGCGCGCGCTTCGTACGCCGGCTTTCTGGGCGCCGGCCGTGTGCTTCACCGCCTACTACGCTACCTTCGCTGCGCTGACATTACACCTGGTGCCGCTAATGTTGGAAAGGCAAATCCCCAACGCGGTCATCTTGTTTTCGCTCAGGTACGGCGGCGCAAACGGGATGATGACGATACTGCGCGGCACCATCGTGCAGGACGTTATGTGGACGGAAGGCTATGGGGCAATCAGCGGCCTGCTGTCCATGCCATCGAATATCGCGAAGGGAATCGCACCGATTTCGGCAGCAGCAATCTGGAGCGCTCAGCACAATTACCTATCTGTCGAATGGATGATTCTTTTGGCATCCTTAGCTCTTGCTGACGCTCCTCCCACGCTCTACGTTGCCGATAGCGATGCCCGTCATAGACAGTATCTCTCGGACAACGTTGACACGTGACTTTCGAGCAGCGCACGAAGTTCATCAGAACTAGGAGGTGTTCCCCAGTTTCGAGCGCCGCTTACCGACGCGATAGCAATCCACGAGTTCGGCGGGAACCACTCGTGCAACACAGCGCCATCGCGCAGAAGGCGAACGCGACCCGTCGCCGAACTATACTCGACGCATATTTCAATACCCCTCACTTGCGTGATGACTCGCAGGCAACGTGTTTGTGGCATCAGTCACTCCTATCATGTGCGACGGGATGGACCAGACGGCTGCACAACGACTGACAGCATGGGAAGCGCAGCCTCAGCCTCGTCTCAAGAATCGCCATGGCGACGGAACGATTAGAGTCTACGGACGGAACTCGTGAATAGCTGAAACCAACGTATGCATTAGGTAACAGACCGTTAGCGAAGCGAGGTCGCTCGCGTGCGGAATCCGATGTCGCATGCGAGGCACACACGAAAAGCCCGACGGCCTTCGCCATTGCCGGCACGTTACTGAGGCGGCGATTTGGCCATGAGGCAGTCGAATGCTTCGCGCGCATTGAGCAGTTCCTGCATCGCCGCTGCGAAACGCGCGAGTTCCAGCGTCGATGGCAGCGCGCCCGCGTCGACGGTGATATGCCTTTCTAGTGCAGCCGAGGCTGCCTGCACTTCCCGCGCCGCGACCGCAATGCGCTCGAGCGCAATGGCTTCCGGCGAGAGTGTGTTTCGTGTCGTCATGTCTCTGTCACCAGTGCAGCCGTCGCCGCAACGTCTTGGTCGATTTGGACATCACTGTCGTCACTTCGTTTCCTGCGCGCGCACAGCCCGGCCGAGGCGGCGCGCTACATCCGCACCCCGAAATCAGCCGCGGCCAACACAATCCGTTCGCCGGAGTGCGCAAGTATCTTCCTTTCTGCGACGGCCACGATGCGCTTGCGGCAGCTGACAATTGCTTACAAAGGCCATGTTTCCAACGTGCACGGCAATGACGGCGCGAGCGTTATATGCGTCAGCGTGCACAGGAGAGTTCTCCGATGTGGGCGTTCTTGAATATAGCGTGTGACGAGCGACGCCTGCGTCGCGATTGAAATCTCGATAACAGCCTCAACATCCCCTCAACACAACCAACGAGTATTACAAAATGAAAACGATAAGCAAGTTCGCGCTCACTATTGCCATGTCAGCACTCGCAGGCATCGGAACGGCAAACGCAGCCGGTTGCGTCAAGGGCGCGGTCGTGGGCGGAGTTGCCGGACACTATGCTGGACATCACGCGGTCGCAGGAGCGGTTGGCGGCTGTATCGTCGGACATCACCTGGCGAAAAAGCACGCCGAGGAACAGGCGGCGCAGAAACACGCGGCACACGAAGAGTAATGCTCGGGAACAGCGTTGCTCGCCGCAATGTTTAAGCCTGTCTTAATTATTGCCTCCCATCATCGTCGCACGCACGTCCAAAGTCCCCTGTTTCCCCGCCAACGTATCGGCGGCGTCTTTTACCGGCGGGCGTCGCGTCGGTGGCGGCACTGAGAGTTATTGAACGAGTTTGAAATCAACATGCCTAGTAAATCGCGAACCCGCAAACACGCCCGGCCGGCGATGTCACCATTGCTGCGTGCACTTACTTTCAGTCGGGCTGCCCATGAGCCCATAACCCAAGCCATGCTCCTTCAGTGCTACACGGGCCTGGACGCCTTTCGGCGAGGTCGTGGTTCGCGCGAACTCTTCACGACTTTGGAGCGACAGCTTTTGATTGCCGAGGAGCTGTGTCGGCTCGGATACCATCCAGACGAAATTGCGGACATACAAGAAGCCCACGCAGCGATGATGCATATCGATGCTGCCGAGAAGGAAGACGGCGTCTGGGTGATGGGTGATGCCGATTACGCATGGGTATGCGTGGCGTTCGAACTCTTCGGTCGCCAGCTGTATGTGGCGCCCCTTGATAGCATTGCCAAGGCTGAAGCGCGGATGGTGGGAGGCTTGCTCAATGGCAAGCAAAGACTCGCTACTGCAGAGGTCTCGACGTAACTGCCGTTCGTCTGAGATGTGTGATTCGCGGACATCGTTTCAACTAATATGGGACGATGGAGCGCGAAATCGCGATGCGATTACGTTGGGTGCGCATGTATCAAGAGACCGGCAACGCCGGTCTCGTATGCACGCGTTGTGGAATCTCCAGGCCAGCGTCGCCAGCAGCTTGATGAAGTTGCGCTTGGCGCGATACGTCTGGCGAACGGTCTCGAGTTCTTCCACGAACTGCGCGTGCTCCATCAACTCTGCCCGCAACTTTCCGATTGTGCGCACGGTGACGGGCAGGACCTGGCGCACATCGGCTCATTTCTCCATGTGAGTCAACGGGCAATTCTAGCCCGCCTGCCGCGCAGCGCCGTGTGAGGTGCGGTGTTCGCGTTGCCGCGAGCAGTAGTACGATATTCGCTTGTCCTTTCTCCTCACAGCATGCGTGAGCGTCACGCCGCGCAGGTGTGACCTCTACAGACACAGGAGGACCTATGCGCGTACTGATAGTCGGCGCAACCGGACTGCTCGGCAAGGAGGTTGTTCGCCTGCTCTCGCCCGAACACCAGGTCATTGGCGCCAGCCGGAAAGGCTCGGACCTGTCCGTAGACCTCACAAACAAAGCGTCCATCGTGTCCATGTACCGGCAACTCGGAACCGTGGATGCCGTGATTTGCGCCGCAGGTGCGGCGAAATTCGCACCATTTGAATCGCTGACGGATGAAGATTTTGCGTTCAGTCTGGCCAACAAGCTGATGGGTCAGGTCAATCTCGTCCGATGCGCCGTCGGCCATGTTACGCAAGGTGGGTCCCTGACGCTAACCAGCGGCATCCTTGCCCTACATCCGATGAAAGGAAGCGCCGCCGTGAGCATCGTGAATGCGGGGGTCGAAGCGTTCGGCAGGTCGGCGGCACTCGAGCTGCAAGGCAAGGCGCGGGTCAATGTCGTCAGTCCGGGCTGGGTGTCCGAAACACTCGCCGCGATGGGCCAAGCCCGCTCTGCGGGCGTTCCCGCCGAGGCCGTGGCCCAGGCATACAAACGAAGCCTGGTCGAGGACATCACGGGGCAGGTCATTCAAGTCGTGAAATGGTAAGCGCAACGCTGCCCACAAAGTAAGCAAAGCGCAAGTTTCACGGCTGGCTGGGCGAGGTCGCGCTCCCCGATTAGGCGCGGGCGCTCCTGCCGCAATAACACGCTCAACTCAAGAAATGGCGCCCAGGGAAATTGCCCAACCTTAACTCGAATACGGGTCAATTCCGAGGCCGTAACGAGCCAGCAATCGTAGATGCACGCCTAAGCGGTAAATAAACGCGTGGGCCACTGGGCGCATGCGCCTCACGTCATACGGCCGAGCCCCCGGAAATCTCACGATGCAAAATGGAGGCTCGTGTCTCAAAACGGTTGAATGCACGACGCCGTGCCGGCGCTGCGCATCGGGAAATGGTTTTTTATTTCGTGAAA
Organism: Trinickia mobilis; assembly: GCF_017315705.1. Classification (GTDB taxonomy): domain Bacteria; phylum Pseudomonadota; class Gammaproteobacteria; order Burkholderiales; family Burkholderiaceae; genus Trinickia_A; species Trinickia_A mobilis. Next base: position 107,142 of record NZ_JAFLRF010000006.1, read on the forward strand.
TTTCTTAGGCAAACCGTTGATTCTTCGCCATTTTTGTTTTGAATCTTGGTCGGCATTCTGACGGTGCGGACATCGCTTTCTTCGGTACCCTCTTATACAAGAGGTGGATGTTCGATGACGTGCCAACCGACCGATGGCAAGTTGATGCGAACCGCCCAGTGCTTTTTATAATGCTGGAGATATCACATGCAGCACGTCTATGTGGAACCTGTACCGAAGGGCCGATGGGGTCCCGTCGAGGGTTATACCGTCGAATTTCAAGACGGGACCAGAGTTAGCCAAGAGGTTTACCGCTCAGAGATTCTCGCGGTCAGCGAGAGCAAACTGCGCGGCTATGTGCCACTGCTTGCAACAGTACGCGTAACAGACAAAGCCGTCGCTGGGCACTGGCAAGCGGCCGAGGACTTGCTTGAACAAAACTGAAGCTGACCGGCAGGGCGTGAAATTGCACAAGAAATGGATTGCCTCCCGGCAATGAATACGGTACCCCTGCTGCTGTATCGGCATGATGGCCATCACCCCAGGTTAGCTGCGGCGAGGGCGGGACTAGTCGCTCTCGTCGTCTATCTACGTCTACTCGTACTTCGAAAACTTATAACTCGTGCATACCGGCACCTACCGTCTGTTCATCGACGACATTCGCGACCCGGCGAGCGAAGGATGGGTAATTGCTCGCACCTCTGCGAAAGCAATCGCTTTGCTGGAGACAATGGGCTGTCCCCTTGAGATTTCTTTCGACCACGACTTAGGTGGCGACGATACGGGAATGGTCGTCGTGAAGCGGATGATAGAGATGGACCTCGATGCTGCGGGGCGATTCATTCCGCCGGAATTTTTCTTCTCAGTGCACAGCGCCAATCCCGTCGGAAGAGAGAACATCAGCGGATTATTGAATTCATACCTCGGACATCGCACCGCGGAAGACTGAGCCGCACCATCGGCCATAAATCGTTGAAGTCATTTTCTTCCATTTTGGTTTTCTGGCGCCCGTATACACAGGCGGTCACTTCAATGTCATATGGCGACGCTACAGTCCCGCGTTCCCCGTATTGCGCTTATCCTCTGCCGTCGCTCGCCATCTTGCGAGCGCGATAGGCTGCGTGCGCAGCTATCAAGGAGACGCCTGATGAAGAAAGCCGCTCAGTCACCACGAGATTGCAATGCTGCTGGTGTTGTTCAGTGCGCCGGCGCAGGTGGCGCTCGCTGACCCCGACGCGGTCACGCTTCGGCAGGAACGCTTGGTGGAAGTCGTGCGAACGACTTCCACGAATGCCGAATTACGATTGACCTCCGAGGGCGAGGCGCTGCTTCAACGTCTCGGGTTGACCGTAACGTAAGAACCTGTTCACAGAGACATCGCCTCTCGGCGTCCAGCGCTACAGCGCTCCGAAGCGGCTTCGGCAGCTTGGCACCTGCATTTATTGCCGCGTCGCACAAGCCCGAGAAAAAAGTTCGCCCTCAGCTTCCGTCCACAGGCTGACGGGTAGCAGGGTTTCCCCCGAAATATGGCTGAGTCTCAACGCCAACGGGCTTCTCACGGTTCCTCTCACACGCCGTTTAGCGCCTGTACGCAACGAGCGATTGACATTCGCAGTCCCGGCTCTAGAATGGGATTTCGCTGCATCGCACCAATTATTCCTGCCCTAACTCGCCGTTCGTCATTCCGTTCAGCGGTCTTTCGGACATTCGCCACCCACCCCCATGGAGTTAGTGATGAGCAGTCTCGACCTCGAACAAACCCTAGCCACGCAGAAAGCGAGTTTCGAATCGACGTTTGGTCTCCTGAACAAAACTTTCGCAGGCTTTGAAAAGTTCGTCAGTCTGAACCTACAGGCATTTAAATCAACCCTTGCTGCAAATCAGGAATTCGCAGCCAAGGCGTTATCGGTGAAAGACCTGCAGGAACTGTTTGCGCCGCAGGCAAGTCAGGTGCAACCGGCAGTAGAAAAAACGCAGTCGTACTGGCAACACGTTTATGAAATCACGGCCAGCGTCCAGGCTGAATTCACTGAGACAGTTGAAGCCCAGTTCAACCGGTACCAGCGCGATGTGCAAGCGTTCATCGACAACCTCGCGAAGAACGCGCCCGCTGGGAGCGACGCCGACCTGTCCGCGTCGAGGTCTGTTATCGAGTCCGCCAGTTCAGCGTTAGAACCTGTCCGGAAGGCCGCGACGCTGGCGGTGGAGACTGCTGAAAACAACGTCAGCACCGCGCTTGACGCTCCGACTAGGTCCGCCAGGCAGGTCGTTGAACACACCGAAACGGATGAGAAGAAGTAGCGTTACTGACGTCAGCCATCGCCTTCCGATGTTTAAAGCGAGCCCTGCTCGCTTTTTCGAGTGCTTTTTTTACGATAACCAACGCGTGGCAGACATCGTCGCGAAGGTATCGACCTCGGCATGACACGTTCTTGAGTTCGCTCTTGCCGAAATATCCGGTTTCAGAACTCACACGCCAAAGGCCATCTTTGTAGTTGTGGTCGATTCGGTCGCGGCCTGCACCAGGTCTAACGGGTGCCGCCCCCGACTTGCTGGAGCGGAACATGAGGCATACGGATAACAGGTCGCTTCGCTATGAGGTCGAAAAATGGCTTGCGCCGGCTCCCACGTCGGCAGTTCACGTGACCGCATTTGGCCGGACACGCTGGGGCCGGACGCGTTATGTCTGTGTCGAGACGTCCTCACCGACCGGGTTGCGCGTGCTTTTCTTCTTTCGGCACGACGACGGCACCTGGCACGTGTTTCCACCCGCGGCTGACATGCAGAAATCGACCACAGGACGCATTGGCGTGTGATCGCTCTCACAGCCAGCGACGCACACGCGCACAATACTTGGCATAACGTTGCGCATGCAACCTCACCATGTGCCATGGTGCTGCCCGAAGGCCCTCGCTTCGCCGTGTTCAACAGGAGTGCCAGTATTGTGCACACCGTGAATTATTGTGTTGCAACAGTTTCCCTTCTATAGGTCGCGAGCTTGTGGCATCGTCACACTACGCGGTAACGCATCCGACATTTTCGAACCATCGCCAATACGTGAGCGCCCAAGGGCGGCGCTGTTATCGCACTGTTCTTCCTGCCCGCCGGACGGATTGCGTACGACGTTACGCCGCCGCAGCATTGAGAGCATAGAATGCCACGACCGTGAAGATGCCCGGCAGGCTGACCTGTTGCCTGGAGAGCTCAGCGACGAGAAACGAACCGGCAATGCCGCCAAAGCGGCCTACGCCTAGCATCCATTGCCGAAGCGGTCCTGTAGCAGCAGTCAGCGCCGGGCAAGAAAGGCCTCCAGCCAGTCGTGCGCGTCGGCGTTCGATGGCGAGGGCAACTCGGCCAACGTAACGCGGATGAAGTGGAGATAGCCCGACATGCGCTGGAACCGGGCGCGCGCATCCGGCGACGCGCGCTTGGTTTGCGACGCTTCACGAACGGCGCTCACAGCCGCGTCGACCGCTTCGCGTGCGGCCGTCAGATTGGCGGCCGTCGGCGCATCAAACAAGAGCGCAAGACTGTCGAGCACGCACCGGCACGCACCTTCGGTGCCCTGCCATGCCTCAGGATGTATCGCCAGTTCGGAGCGCAGTTCAATAACGGCGTGCCCCACATCCAGCACGGTGAACATCCAGCTCGCCGCGGCCGCCTGAAACGCCGGTTCCTCCGTGGACAACCCATTGAGCTGATGGACGAGGTCGCGGGTTCGGCTCTCCAGATGAAGTCGCGCGCGCGGCAGCCCACCGGTGCACGCGGCCACCACCTGGTCCAGCAAATCGCGCAGCAGCCGCTTGCGTAACCACGGTCGTGCGGGCGGGAAAATGACCGCACTCGCCACCGTCACAATCATCATCGACGCCACAAGCGCGAGGCCGTCGTTGATGACGCCCTCGATGTTGTAATTCATCGCATTGTCGGGCCCCGCCAGCACACACAACGAAATGCAGTATCCGAGCCCAAAGCCCATGCCGCCGGGACGCGTAGTGATATACACGCCGAACATCAGCACCGGCGCGAGGACCACGCACAGCAGCACGTAGCCATCGATATTCGGGTAGACGCCAAAGAGCACCGTCACCGCGACAATGGCCGCCACGAGCGTGCCCCACGCCATCTGCGAAGCCGCGGCCGCCGGTTGCGGCATCGTGCCGACGAGCGCACTGTTGACCGCCGTATTGAGCACAGCACCCGCCCCGCTTGTCCAGGCCGTTTCATACCAGAGCCCCGCACTTGAGAGGAGCGCCACAGCCGCGCGCAAGCCGGCGACACCGCCCGCCACGAGGTTGGTCTTCGAGACAAAACGCTTGGTCGACAGTTCGCGCTTGTGAGAATCGACCGCGAGTGACGCGTAAGTTTCCGTGTAGGAATGCATCTCGTCGACAAAACGTTCGAGCAGTTCAGCCGCGGTGTCGAATTCAAGCGGTGTCGCGTCAGGCAGATGTTCAAGGCGCGCGCGTGAGAGACTCAGGCGCTTAGGCAGTGAGCCCCGGAAAGCCTGCAATTGCGACACGGCGTGGGCCGCGTCGGCCGCGCTGCCTATCGGTTCATTGTCTGGTTTGGCGAGCAGCGGCGGAACGTCCCGCAGGCAAGCATCAATCGCGTCGACAACGGCGGCGCCTCCTTGCGCCTGTATGCGGCCAAGCCACTGCTGCAATGCACGAAAGCGCGTCGATACATTCATGAACTCCGTGTTCAGACGCGCCATCCGGCCGGCTCGCATGCGGGTGCCCCAGTCTTCGAATACGGCTACGCTGGTCAACGCTTCGAGACTCACCACATCCGCGGCAAAACGTGTGTGGACCTCCCTCGCATTCTCGTGATGACGGCCACGTGAAAGCGTATCCGTCACGAACTGGGCGAAGCGCGTGTAGCGGGCGCGTACGGTGTCGCGCACTGTGTCAGCGACGCGCTGCGGAAACACCAGGGCGCTGATCGTCGCCGCACAGAGGATGCCCATCGACACTTCACTCAGTCGCGTCATGGCCGAGAGAAATACGCCATCCGGATGGGCAAGGGCGGGGATGCCGATGAGCGCGGTCGTGTAGCCGGCAAGCACAAATCCGTACGAGCGGAAATTGCGGTTCAGGGCAGCGCCGAATGTGCAGACCCCGATCCAGAGCGCAATCGAAAGCAGGAAGAGCTCGGGCACCTGGCCAAAGACGGCCGTCAGCGCGACGGTGACGACCGCGCCGACCACGGTGCCCGCGAAGCGATAGAAACTCTTGGCGAGCACCATGCCGGTTTGCGGCTGCATCACGATAAAGACTGTCACCATTGCCGTGCGGGGCGCCGGGAGCTCGAGGCGCATGGCAAGGCCCATGGCGAGCAACGCAGCCGCGACGGTTTTGAGAACGTGAAGCCAGCTCATGCCGCCGCTGCGAACCCAGTCCGCCAGCGCGGTGCGCACCTCGGACGCGAGGCCCGCTCCGGAAGAAAAGAGACGGCGCGCGTTCATTGGATAGCCTCCACGGCCGGCGGCGCACGACGTACTTCGAGAGGGTTCATTCGACTGTCTCCGAATCGCTCGAACGCGCTTTCGGGTCGTGGGTGCGCGCTCGATGTTACGTCGCATTCTAGGTACGAAACGACGCGCGAATTGGGCGCTGCGGGGGAACGATCAGTTGCTCTGGAGTGCTATGTGCCGGGGAGGCACGCAGCGCGTAGATGTCTGAGTATGAGTGAGGGTATCCGGGAGAGGGTGCAGCAGTGGAACGCTTGGTTGCTGCCGATGGAACACTGCGGGACGCCCCGCGTTACCAAGTTTTGGCCTTGCTGACCATGAAGTCGACGAACGACCGGATGCGCGCCGGCAACAGTTCGCGATGCGACATCAGCAGATTGACCTCGACCGGGTCGAGCGCCCAGTCGGTCATGACTTTCACGAGGCTGCCGCTGCCCACGTCGGCCTGCACGTGAATATCCGGGATCACCGCGAGGCCGAGTCCCGACACGGCCAGTTGCCGCAGCACCGCGAGACTGTTCACCCACATGTTGCTCGGCGGCTCAGGCGTAATGCAGCTGTTGTCCCGTGTAAATGACCAAGGCTCGACCGAGTAGATCTGGTCGCCGAGCAGCAGACACTCGTGAGCTTCGAGCTCCTCCGGGCGGTTGGGCGCAGGGTGTCGCTCGAGATACGCGGGACTGGCACAAAGCGACCGGGTGAGCGCGCCGAGGCGCCTGACAATCAGGTTGGAGTCCGGCACCTCGCCGGTTTTGATCCAGACATCGACGTCGCTCGCGACGACATCGACGAGGCGGCTCCCCGGTCCAGCTTCGATTTCCATCGAAATACCGGGGTTTGCCTGCATGAATTCGGCAAAGCAGGCGGCAAAACGGTGTGCGCCCAGTTCCGCGGGAATGGCGACGCGCAGTCGGCCTCCGAGTGTCATGCGTTCTTCGGTGACCATCAGTTCCGCACGCGTGACATCCTCGAGCACCTGTACGCACCGCTCAAAGTAGGCCTTGCCGATGGAGGTCGCATTCACCTTGCGTGTAGTGCGCTTCACGAGTTGCACGCCGAGTTCTTTTTCCATCCGCGTGATGCGCCGGCTTCCGGAAGACTTGGGAATGTCCAGTTCGAGCGCTGCGCGCGTGATGCTGCCGTAGCGCACCGCTTCAACGAAAAACCTCATGTCGGATAGTTCGATGGTCATCGCGCCTCCTCACTGGTTTCCGGCAAAACGGCACCGAGTCGGCGTGCCGTCAGGGTCTGACCAACCTACCCGCCGGCTTGCGCACCGCCGCGATAAATTCTCCAGCTTCTGCCGCCTGGCAACCCACCGTGGTGTCTCGATGATGGCACAAGAAAACGCCATGCTGCGGTGAAAGCATGCAACGTCCTTCTGAACGACAAGCCATGTCCACGTTCGATTCGTGGACGGCCGAGGCCCTCTCCGACAGCGGCCGAACTGTTCAAGCGGACGCCGCCGGAACGACGTCCGCTGCGCGCGAGGCTACAGCAACGCCACCACCCGGACGTCGCCCTGCTCGGCGGACGCCACCACCTTGCCGCCGACCCGGCTGAACATAATGGACACCATCTTGTCGCCGACGCGCAAATCGCCGATCTCGAGCCAGTCGATGCCCTCGGGCAGCGCCGGCTGTTCAATCCGCACTTCGTGGCGCTCGGCGTCGATCGTCATGCCGAGACAGGCCTCGAGCATCATGAACGGCGCGCCCGCGGCCCACGCTTGCGGCAGACAGGCGACCGGATAGGCGGTCGGCGGCTCGCCGCGCCGGCGCGGGAACCCGCAGAACAGCTCGGGCAAGCGCATGTCGAAATTGACCGCCGCCTGAAAGAGCGCCTGCAGCAAGCGCACCGCCGCGCCCTTGTCGCCGTAGCGCGCGAGGCCGCGCGCGCACAACGCGTTGTCGTGCGGCCAGACCGAGCCGTTGTGATACGCCATCGGATTGAAGCGCGCCTGATTCGCCGCGAGCGTGCGCACGCCCCAGCCGGTATGGAAGACGGTCGATTCCAGATGACGCGCGACCGACTCGCCGCGCTCGCGCGCCGGCAGGCCGAACGCGAGCAGGTGCCCGGCGTTCGACGCCATCACGCGGCACAGTTCGCCCTTGCCGTCGAGCGCGATGCCATAGAACCCTTCCTCGGGCATCCAGTACTTCTCTTCGACGCGCTCACGCAACGCCGTCGCGCGCGTCTTGTAGCGCACCGCATCCGCGGGATGGCCGCGCAGCGTGGCGAAATGCGACATCGTGTCGAACGCGGCGCACGCGTAGGCCTGCACTTCGACGAGCGCGATCGGTCCCTCGGGAAAGTGCCCGTCCGCGTGGAACACGGAATCGTGGCTGTCCTTCCAGCCCTGGTTCGCGAGGCCGCCGTCGGAGGCGCGCTGGTAATCGAGCAGCCCGAAGCGGTTCTTGTCGCAAACACCCGCCACCCACTGCGCCGCGCGCTCGAGCGCGGGCCACATTTCGTCGATCAGCGCCATGTCGCCGGTGCGCGCCGCATAGGCGCCCGCCAGCACGACGAACAGCGGCGTCGTATCGACGCCGCCGTAATAGAGCGCGAACGGCACCTCGCCCGTGGCGGCCATCTCGCTCTTGCGCATCTCGTGCATGATCTTGCCGACCGACGCATCGCGGAACGCCGAATCTTCGCGCGCCTGGTGCTTGGCCAGAAAACGCAGCACGCCGCGCGCGAGCAGCGGCTGCAGCCACAGCGTCTGCAGCGAGGTGATGACCGCATCGCGCCCGAACGGCGTCGAGAACCACGGAATGCCCGCGTACGGATACGGCCCGGTCGCGAGATCGGTCGTCAAGAGGCCGAGGTCGTAAAACGAACGATCGATCCACGCATTGAAGAGCGGATTGCTCGAGCGCACGCGTGCCGTTACGCGGCGCCGCTCGCGCATCGCCAGGTGCGCGTCGGCGAGCGCGGCCCGCACCGCCGCGCGGCCCACGCGCGGCCGGGCGGCATCGATCTGGGTCAAGTGCGCGGGGCTTGCGCTGTGCGGCGGCCGCGCGACGTCGGCGCCCGTCGCGGCGCCCGGCACCGACTGCTGCGCGCGCGCCTGCACGGCCGCCGACAAATAAATCGACACGCACGCCTGCGCCGGCAATGTCACCGAGTAGTCGGCGCGGCCCGAAAGGAGCTTGTCGGGTTCCGGCGAAAACGCGATCCGCACGTCGCGCTCGACGCGATCGAGCCCCACGTAGCCGAGCAGGACTTCGCCGTTCTCGACACGCGGCGGCTCGACGGCGCCCTTTTTCTCGCGCTTCAAGCCGCGGACTTCGAACATGTCCTTGAAGTCGCTCGCGAACGACACCGAAAGCGGCACGACCGCATCGGTCATGCCATAGTTCGTGAGCGTAATCGCTTCGTAAAGAACGGTGCCGCACAACACGCGCAGCCGCTCGACGTGGATCACGCCTTCGGGCGTCACCGCGCCGCCCAAGGGGGGCAGCGGGCGATTGGTCAGATGCGCGGTAAACGCGGTGTTGTCGCTGCTGACACTGCCCGACAAGAGCGACGGCGCGCGGCCGCCGAACGTCAGACGCAATTGGGACAGCACGCGGGTGTCGTTGACGAACAGGCCATCGTCGTGGCCGATGATGTCGCCGAGCGGATCGTTGACGACGAAGGTATCGCCGGATTTCAGGACGTACTGACTTGCGCTTGCAATGTTGGGGTTTTCGGTCGGGATGAATGCGCCGTCCGGTTCATGCTCATGCTCGGGCGGCTCGCCATGGCTCAGTCCGCCGAGTGATTCTGGGTCCAGCATCGTCTTGCCTCCTGTGATCCCATGCAACGTCGTTGACTTCGTTCCGATTGTAGAGAGGTATGGGCAAGCCGGAAGTTCAACGCGGCGAGGCGATGCGTTGCGCTCGCGTCGCCTCGGCCACGTCGGTCGCTTCATTCACGCCGCGCTGCGAATGAATTCGTCGACAAACCGGTTGAATGCCGACGGATGCGCGAGATTCATTCCATGCGACGCGCCGCGCACGGTTTGCCGCCGCGCGTCACCGAGCCACGATTCGAGCGCGGCGACCGCGCGCTTGAACATGAGGGGACTCCTTTCGCCGTCGATCAGCAACACCGGGCAGCGCACATCGGCGGCATCTTCGGCGGTGTAGGCAGGCAGCGGGTCCCGGAACTGGCGCGGCAGCGTGCCGGCGTTGTCCGCCGCCATCGTGCGGAAAGCCGTCGTGCTCTTCTCCCAGAAGCCCGGGCGGCTCACTGAATCGACGAACAGTTGCAGCCCGGCGTCGATCTCTCCGCTCTCGATCAGTTGCGCTGCGCGGGCGCGCAACGCATTGACGGTTTCGGGCATTTGCGCGAGCGGCCGCCCGGGAATCTGCAGCGGGCCGCCCGGATCCGCGAGCGTGAGCGTGCGGACGTGCTGCGCGTGACGCCGCGCAAAGTGAAACCCCACGCAACCGCCGCGCGAATGTCCGACGACGTGAGCCGGTCCCTCATTGAATCGTGTGATGAAATCGGCCAGCTCGTCGGCATGGCGGCTCCAGCTGAACGGGATGTCGGGCGGCAATCCGATGCGCGGCCAATAGTGCGTGAGGCTGACGCTCACGCAGCGGTAGCGCGGCGACAGCCCATCGAGTTGCGGCTGCCAGTAGCGGTAATCGCACAGCGAGCCGTGTACGAAGAGCAGCAATGGCCCCTCGCCGCGCACGACGTACGGCATCCGCAATCCGCTCGCCAGCTCGATTTCGCGCAGCGACGGGTCGGCGGCGTCCGCGAAACGGGACGCGTGCGGCGCTTCCGGGCGCGAATCGGGCTCGTCCAGTGAATCCATATTCGTTGGGGGAATCGAGGTTGGGATGAGCCGCCGGCGTGTCAGCCGGCGAAGCCCAGTTCCGCGTCGAAGGTTTGTCCGACTGCGAGCTGCGCGCCAGCGCCGGCAACCACGATCGCGTTCTGGCCGAACGTCAGCGCGCCGTCGAGCAGGCTGTTCGCGCGATAGGCGCTCATCGTGTCGGTGGGTTCGTTCGGCCACTGCGGGTCGGGCGCGCCGGTCGCCTGATCGATGGTCGGCATCGGGCAGCGCGCGCACGGCTTCACCACGCGCAACTCGATCGCGCCGCCGCCCTCGCTGCGAAAAGTCTCGACGTAGTCTTCCTCGTACGCCTCCATCCCCGTCACGACGATGTTGGGACGAAACCGGTTCATCGGAATCGCCGTCGCCCCTTTGCGCGTGAGCCGCTCGTTCAGGTCGTCGAGCGATGCCTGGCCGATCACGAGCAGCGGGTAGCCGTCGGCGAACTGTGTCGGCACGTCGAGATCGCCCGTCCACTTGCGGTTCGCCAGGCGCTGCGCCGACGGATCGAAACGCACGAGCCGCACCGGCGTGCCGAGAAACGCCGAAAACCAGCGGGCGGTAACGGGCCCCGTATCGAGCGCGGCGACCGTGTCGCCCCAGACCGTCGCGTCGACACCCTCTGCACCGCGCAAATCGGACGCGGCAAGCGGCGTGCGCAATTCGTCCATGCCGGGCGCGCGCACGATGAGCTCGGAGGCCCCGATCTCGACCTTGACGAGCGCGAGCCCGGCAAACCTGCGCTGCGTGATGAATTGGCCCGCCGGGTCGACGAGCATCCAGTTGCGGTCGTATTCGAGGCCGTACGGCAGAAGACGGACCGAATCGAGCGCGATGCCTGCGCAGGACTTGATCGGATAGACGAGGAGTTGGCTGATGGCTGGCATGGGGCAATGCGGGGAATGGGAAGAGGAACGGCTGCCAGCCGCGATGTTACTCGAACACGCCCACGTCGAGCATCTCCCCCGCCGCGCCGGCTCCACGCACCGCGCAGGTCAGCGGCTCGTCCGCGACCCGCACTTCCAGCCCGGTCTCCTCGACGAGCCGCCGGTCGAGATTCGCCAGCAGCGCCCCGCCGCCCGCCAGCACGATGCCGGTGTCGGCGATATCGGTCACGAGCTCGGGCGGCGCATTTTCGAGCGCCGCCTTCACCGCGCCGATCACCTGCTTGAGCGGCACCGCGAGCGCATCGGCCACATCGTGATTGGACAATTCGATCGTGCGCGGCAAGCCGTCTTCGAGACTGCGCCCGGTCGCCCGCATCGTTTCCTGCGGGACGTCGTAGATGGCCGTGCCGATCGTCTTCTTCACGTACTCCGCGGTCTGATCGCCGAGCACGACGCCATACAGGCTGCGCACGTGGTTGATGATGGCCGCGTCGAACTGGTCGCCGCCCACGCGGACCGAGCCCTTGTAGACCACGCCGCCAAGCGCGATCACACCGACTTCGGTCGTGCCGCCGCCGATGGCGACGACCATCGAGCCGCGCGCCTGTCCGACCGGCAGTCCCGCGCCGACGGCGGCGGCGAGCGATTCGCCGAGCAGATTCACTTTCGACGCCCCCGCTGTCATCGCCGCTTCGCGGATCGCGCGGCGCTCGACGTCGGTCGCGTTCGACGGCACGCAGACCGTGAACTCGGCGCGGCGCACGAAGAGCGAGCGCAGCTGCGCCATGTCGACGAATTCGCGGAACATCTGCTCGGCTGCCGGGAAATTGGCGATCACGCCGTGCTGCATCGGCCGCACGGCTTCGAGGTTGCCGGGCGAGCGCCCGAGCAATTGCTTGGCCTGCGTGCCCACCGCCGCGATGCGCGCGTACCCCGGCCCGGACGTGCCGTGCTTCCGGAAGCACACCACCGACGGCTCGTTCAGAACGATGCCCTTGTCGCGCATATAAATGAGCGTGTTCGCCGTGCCGAGATCGACCGCGACGCTTTGATGGAACAATCGTCCAAAGAATGGTGTGTGCGCCATCGTAGGCTCTGAAGTCACTCGCTCGCCGGCGGCCTGTTGTTGTCAAGCCGTGCAGACTACCCGTCACAGCAGGCTGAAGGGTCGACATCGACTCTGCCGATAAGCGAATTACGGCATCCCGCGCCATGACTTTAGGCCAGGGAAAACCCAATGTTCAGAACAATTTGTGTGCCCTAACGATTTTTATCGCCCGCTTCAAAGCGTTTCATGTGCGCCGACGGCTTTTCCGGTGCGCAAGTGGGCGAGCACGCGCGGACGCTCGACCAGCGCGCGCACCAGCGCGTCGCGCCCGAGCAGCGCGCCGTCGCTGGAGAGGGTGTGGCCGACTTTCGGCAGGGCGTACGCTCCGACTGCGTAGCCGGCGTCGCTGAACGCGTGGGCGGCGCGCTCGAGTTCGAGCACGGGGACGACATCGTCGTCGGTGCCGTGGACGATCGTAATGGGCGTGCGGCTCTTCGCCACGATCGGCGACGCGAGCCGGCCCGAATAAGCGACCACGGCCGCCGCGCCGGCGGCGTTCGTCGCGACGTGATGCAGCGCCATGATCGAACCTTCCGAAAAGCCGACGATTGCAAGGCAATCGAAATCCAGGCCGTGACGCGCAAGCTCCTCGCTCAGCATGCGATACAGCGCCGGATACGCATTGGCGACGCGCAGCGGGCGGCGCGACTCGTCGATTTCGCGCCGGCTGAACCATTGACGCCCGCCGGCGCCGCCGTCGAATGCTTCGCTGCCGTCCAACGATGCGAAGGCCGTGTCGGGCAGCGCGCGGCACCAGGAATCGGCAAGCGGCAGGAGGTCGCGCGCGCTGCCGCCCACGCCGTGCAGCAGCACGACGAGCGATTGCGCCGGGCCCTCGAGCGGGGCGCGGCGCCAGCCATGTTCGAATCGGTTCCAGTCCATCGGAGTCTCCCGGGCAGCCCCGTCGGGGCAGGCTTCCCGCCCCGCAGAAGGCGGTGGCGCGTGATGCACAGGCGGGAGCATACGCCGGGTTGGCGATTCGTGTGTGTGACCGGTACGTGACGGCGTCTCAGCCGGCTTTCGATGCGGCCTCGACGGGCAGGACACAGTGCATCTCGTGGAACAGCACGTCCGGGCGCGACGGCAACTGGAACGGCGGCGCGCAAGACGCGAAGCCCAAGGTCTCGTAGAAACCTCGTGCGCTCTCGCGCGCCGTGCACCACGCGAGCCGCCCGCCTTCGTTCTGCGCATGATCGAGACATAGCTTGGTCAGCAGCCGGCCCAGGCCGTATCCGCGCAGCCTCGCTTCGACGGCGACCCCGCGCAGCCGCCATTCGGCATCGCTAGCGGAACCGGGCAGCGATTCCCGGCATATCGTTGCGACCGCAACGATCCGGTCGCTGCGATAGACAGCCAGATGCAAGGTCGAGTCGTTTTCGTCGTGGCGGAAGCGGCACGATTCGGCGTTGCCCTCCAGCAAGACTTTGCTTCGCAACGGAAACACCCGCTCCGCGGCGACGGAGCAGACAGAAAAAAGCATGTGATTGTCGGACATGAGTCGGCGCTATCCCCGCGGCAATGGATCGACAGGTTCTATTTTCGACGGCTATTGGTCTCATCGCGTGCCGAGGTCGAACCGCTAGGCGTGCACGCTACCCAGTCTTTGACCGCCATGCAACATGCGTAGCGCCAGGTGTCCGAAGTTCGGACCGATACCTCATAAATCTGACAGGTGTGCAACTCAACACGACTGAGTATTCTCGACCTCGTCTTAATTTGCTTTGGGTTTTTTAAGAATCTTGAGATCTCAGATGCTCGTCAACGATCAATCCGATACGCAGGCGGCTTACGTTCAGATCCGCTCTCGAATCCTCGATGGCCGCCTCCCGCCGGGCCGTCCGGTTTCGCCGCGGAACATGGCCGACGAACTGATGCTCGGCCACACGCCCGTGCGTTCCGCGATTCAGCGCCTGGTGGTCGAAGGACTGGTCGAAGTCGTGCCGAGGAAGGGGACCTATGTGGCCGCCCCGACTTTCGACGACCTGCGCGAAATCTTCGAAGTCCGGCTCGCGCTCGAAAGCACGGCCGCCTACCTCGCCGCGGTCAACGGGGCGACGGCAGGACTGACCCAAGCAGCCGATCAACTGCAGCAACTGATCGAAGACGACTCGGCCGACGTGATGATCGAACAGCGGATCGGCTGGGTGTTTCATCAGGAGATGTTCGCGGCCTCGAAAAACGAGCGCCTCTTCACCACGTACCGGATGCTGCGTATACAGACCGGTCTCGCGCTCAACGAATTGCAGCGCAACGATGTGGCGACGGTGCGCCGGGGCACGCTGGAGCACCTCGAGATTTACGCAGCGATCCGGGCCAGCGAACCCGAAGCGGCACGGCGGCATATGTGGAATCACATCGTCGACGGCACCGACGCACGAATCCGAATCATACGAGGCGAACATGAACCGACCGAGTAAGCGAATCTCCATGCCGGTGCAAATGCTCGCCGGGCTGGTTCTGGGCATTCTGTTCGGAATCTTCGCGCCGTCGGCCGGCACGAAGCTCGCCTTTCTCGCGACGCTGTTCGGACACGCGATCAAGATGGTCGTCATGCCGCTGATCCTGCTCTCGGTGACGGTCGGCGTATTCCGGCTCGGCGTGCAGCGCAGCCGCCTCGGCAAGACCGTGCTGCTCAGCATCGGGTTCTTCTTGCTGATGACGGCGGTTGCCGGCGCGCTGGGCCTCGGGTTGAACCTGTTCTTCCGGCCAGGTCTCAATGCAGCCATGACGCAAACTGCAGCGATGCCCAAGAACCTCGCCGGCGGGATCGACTGGACCAACTTCCTGGTCGACATGGTGCCGACCAACCTCGTCGGCGCCCTGGCGTCCGGAAACGCGTTGCCCGTGCTCGTCTTCGGCGTGCTGCTGGGTTCCGCGTTGTCCACGATCGAAGCGCGCGCGGCGCCGTTCATCGCCGTGGTGGAATCGATGCTCGCGGCCCTCTTCAAGATGACGGAGTGGATCATCGCGCTGTCGCCGCTCGCGATCTTCGCGGGGCTCGCGTCGCTGCTCGGCGCAAAGGGGCTGACCGCGATCGTGCCGTTGCTCAAGCTGCTCGGGGTCGCGTATCTCGGCATGGCGATCCTCGCGCTGCTGCTCACGCTGATCGTCAAGTCGATCGGCCTGTCGCCGGCCGCCGTGGTCAAGCGCGTCAGCGAACCTCTGATTCTCGCGTTCACCACGCGGTCCTCGGAAATCACGTTCCCCGTTCACCTCAAGCGGCTGACGGAGATGGGCGTGCCGAAGTCCGTCGCTTCCACGATCCTGCCGCTGTCCTACATATTCAACCGCGACGGTGCGGTGCTCTATACCGCGCTCGCGGTCGGGTACCTGGCCGACGCCTACCATCTGACCTGGAGCTGGCCGCTGCTCTTCACGATCGCCGTGCTCACGATCGTCACGATCGACGGCGCCGCCAACGTGCCGTCCGGTGCGATCGTGGCGATCACCGTCATTCTGTCGGCCATCGGCTTGCCTGCCGAAGCCGTCGTGCTGATCCTCGGCATCGACGCCTTCTTCGACATGGGCCGCACCGCGCTGAATGTCTATGCGAGCACCGTCGCGACGGCCGTGGCGATGCGGATATCGGGCGAGGCCTACCCCGAACCGGTGCAGGACGAACAGCTCGACAATCTGGGGGCGGTCGGAAGCGACGCTTGAGCGCCGGTGGCACACACGTCGATTGCCGGAAGCACGCCCTTTTTTGTCCAGCCCATCCATTGAGCGGAGCAAGCGATCATGGAAAATGCCGCCTATTCGAGCGACTACACGTTGGTCGATACCGCCGAGTTCTCACTCGGCTTGAAGGATGTCGAAGCCGTTGCCGATACGTTGGAGCTGCTCGCGTCGCTGATGACGGACCCGCAGGTGATGCTCGAGGACGAACACCTGCGGCGCGTGCCCTCGGCGCTGCATGCGCTAGGCGACTATCTCAACATCCGCAGCAAGCATCTGCGCTCGATCGGCGCCACGAACGACGCCGCCCTTTCGAACTTCAGCTTCGCGTGCCCGAGCGTGCAAGAAAGCCCCTAGTGCCCTGAAGCGATAAGGAGCAATCGTTTGTGCCTTCCAGGCGAGTGCCCGCCTGACGGCGCCCGTCGCAACTTCGGCACCGCCTCGAACCGGCCACCGCCCGCATTGCCCGTTCCCGTCCCGATCCGCCACGCGTTCAGCCATCAGCAAGCGTTGCGGAAAACGCGTATTCTCAGTGGCTTCGCAGCATCCGGCATGCGGCCTGCAGCGCGCATCGCCCGCTCCTCATTGCGAAGTGGAGAAACGATTGGAGAGCCCTGCTTCGGCCGCCCCCGCTGCCCCCGCCGCGCCGCCGGCGCCGCCACCGCCGCTCGCGGGCGGCCAGCTCGCGCTCGCCACGCTCGCCGTGGCGCTCGCGACGTTCATGAACGTGCTCGATACGTCGATCGCCAACGTCGCGATTCCGACCATCTCGGGCGATCTCGGCGTATCGGTCGATGAAGGCACCTGGGTCATCACCGTGTTCGCCGCGGCCAATGCCGTAGCGATTCCGCTGACCGGCTGGCTCACGCAGCGCATCGGCCAAGTGAAGCTCTTCGTCGGCGCGATCCTGATGTTCGTGCTGTCGTCGTGGATGTGCGGCGTCGCGCCGACCCTGCCGTTCCTGCTCGCGTCGCGCGTGCTGCAAGGCGTGGTCGCCGGGCCGCTGATCCCGCTCTCGCAAGCGATCCTGCTCGGCTCGTATCCGAAGGAAAAATCGTCGACGGCGCTCGCGCTATGGGCGATGACCGCCACCGTCGGCCCGATCGCGGGCCCCGCGCTCGGCGGCTGGATCACCGATAGCTACAGTTGGTCGTGGATCTTCTATATCAACATTCCGGTCGGCCTTTTCGCGGCCTTCACGACGTGGGTCATCTACCGCAAGCGCGAAAGCCCGACCAAGCGGCCGCCGATCGACGTCGTCGGCCTCGGGCTTTTGATCGCGTGGGTCGCGTCGCTGCAGATCATGCTCGACAAAGGCAAGGATCTCGATTGGTTCTCATCGCCTTTCATCGTCGGGCTCGGCCTCACGGCGATCATCTGCTTTGCGTTCTTCCTCGTATGGGAGCTGACCGAGGAGTATCCGATCGTCGATCTGCGCCTCTTCTCGCAGCGCAACTTCATGGGCGGCACGGTCGCGATCTCGGTGGCGTACGCCGTCTTCTTCGGCAATCTGGTGCTGCTGCCGCAGTGGATGCAGGAGTATCTGAACTACCGCTCGGTCGACGCCGGGCTCGTCACCGCGCCGCTCGGCATATTCGCCGTGATCCTCGCGCCGGTGATGGGCCGCGTGCTGCCGCGCTCGGACGCGCGCATCATCGCGACGCTCGCGTTCATCGGCTTTGCGTTCGTATTCTGGCTGCGCTCGAACTACGTGACCGAAATCGACACCTGGCACCTGGTGCTGCCGACGCTCTTGCAAGGCATTCCGATGGCGCTCTTCTTCGTGCCGCTGACGGCGATCATCCTCTCCGGGCAGCCGCCGCACCGGGTGCCCGCGGCGGCGGGGCTGTCGAACTTCGTGCGGGTGTTCTGCGGGGCGGTGGGGACGTCGATCGCCAGCAACGAGTGGAACAACCGCACGATCCTGCATCACGTGCGGCTGACCGAGCAGGCGAGCGCCACCAATCCGGTATTTACTCAGCAAATGAGCTCGACGCAATCGCTCTTGAACGTGAACGGCCAGACCGCGCATGCGTTGTTCGATTTCACGGTGAACACGCAGGCGGCGATGATGGGCCTCGACGATATTTTCTTTGTCTCCGCGGTCATCTTTCTCTTGATCATTCCGCTGATCTGGATAACGCGGCCGGGCAAAGGCGGCGGCGGGGACGCAAGCGGCGCGCATTGATGTCTGCGACGGCCCCGTCGGGCACGGGCAGAGACGCCCGCTCGTGGCGCGTCACGCGATCAGCAGCTCCGGTCCGCGCGCCGCAAGCGCCTTGCGCAGGGCGCGCTCGGGCGCGAGCTCCGTCACGAGATAGCGCACGTTTTCGAAGCCGTTGATCCGCACCGGCGTCACGCGGCCGAACTTCGAATGATCGGCGACGACCACCGCGACGCTCGCCGACGCGATCATGCGGCTGCGCACTTCCGCGGCCATCCGCGTGTAATCCGTCAGATAAGCCTCGGCCGAGATGCCGCCCGCGCCGACGAATGCGAAATCGACGTGATATTGCGCAAGCTGCTGCACCGTGTCGAGCCCGAAGGTCGCGTCCTCGTCGTCGGAGAGTTCGCCGCCGAGCAGCGTCACGCGGTTGCCGTTGCGGCGCGCGAGCGCTTGCGCGATGCGCCAGTCGTTCGTGTACACCGTCAGCTGATGGCGATCCGCGAGCGCGCGCGCCACCGCGTGCGTCGTCGTGCCCGAATCGACGATCAGCGAGGCGCCATCCGGCACCAGCTCGGCCGCGCGCGCGCCGATTGCACGCTTGGCCGCGGCGTTGGCGGCTTCGCGCGCTTCGAGGCTCGGCTCGCGGCGGTCCGCGGCGAGTGCGCCGCCATGCGTCGTCATGATGAGACCGCGTTCGGCGAGCGCGTTGAGATCTCGCCGGATCGTTTCGCGCGAAACGTTGAGCGCCTGCACGAGTTCGGCCACCGACAGCGCGCCGGTCTTCGTCAATTGCGACAGAATGTATTGGTGCCGTTGTTTTGCAAGCATCGCGAATGGCGGCCGGGAAGCGGCGCGTGGAGTCAAATGTAAGCGCGCGTATTGTATTACGTGCGCCCGTTTTAGCCTGTAGGGCAATCCTTACACGACACGAGGATGCGGCTTGCGTCCGGCCTGAATGCAAAGCCGCGCTCCCCTTCGCCGTGCATCCCTGCTAACCTAGGCGACCCGCCTGCTCGACTCGCCGCTCCCGTTCATGAGGACTCTGTTTCGTCGGCTGCTGCTGCTTTTTTGTATCCTGCGTTACGGCGCGCGCCTGCTTTGGCTCGCCGCGCCGCAGGACCACAAGCTTCATTGGTTTGCGACCCTCGTCAAAAACATGCACGAGTCCGAGGGCACGCGCGCGAGCCTGCATCGTGCACTGCCGCGATTGGGCCCGCTTGCGAGCGCGTTTGCCGAAAGCCTCGGCGAGCATCCGGAACTCGCCATGCACACGCTGCACGACGCGATCGACGCCGTCAGCCATCTCGAAGCGCCGTTGACTCCCGAGCAATCCGGGCAGGTATTGCAGGCGGCCTTCGGCCGCCCGCTCGCGGAGCTGTTCGCCGAAATCGACCTCGTTCCCGTGCAAAGCGGCTTTGCCGAACAGATCCACGCCGCGCGGCTGGCGATGCCGGAAAGCGGCCACACAGACGTCACGATCAAGCTGCTGCGGATGCAGCAAGTCCAGCAGATCGGCGACGAGGCCGCGCTGCTGCGCTGGGCAGCGCGCCTGATCGAGAAGTTTTCGCCAGCCGCGCGCAGGCTGCGAATGCACGCGCTCGCCGAATCGTTCACCGCCGACATCCTGCGCCGCTTCGATCCGCGCGCCGAAGCGGCGAATCTCTCGCAGTCGGGCCGCCATTTCGAACGCGACACGCGGCTCGTCGTGCCGGACGTCATCTGGGATCTCGTCACGCCCAGCACGCTCGTCACGCAGCGCGTCGACACGCTGGCCGCCACCGATATCGACGGCCTGCACGCGCACCGCGTGAACGTCGCGCGGCTTGCGGCGCATATCGTCGAAGTCATCGCGCAGCAGGCGTTCGAACACGGCTTCTTTCACGCGGCGCTCGACGCGCGACGCGTTCGCGTGAGCATCGAGCCCGCCACGCTCGGCCGCCTCGTGCTCGCGGACTTCTCGATCATGTCGAGCCTGTCTGCGCCCGAGCGCGAGTTTTTCGTGCACGGCGCGACGGCGCTGTTCGCTCAGGACTACGGACGGATCGCCGACATGCATCGCGAAGCGGGCCACGTTCCGCAATCGACGCGCACCGAAGTGCTCGAAGCGGAGCTGCGCAGGCGCAGCGAGGCGCACTTCGCGGCGGATACGCACGAGCGCTCGGCAAGCGGCCTGTTGCAGCACCTGTTGGGCGCGGCGCATGCGTTCGACGGCGACGTGTCGCCGCGTCTCGCCGCCGCGCAGCATTCGCTCGCGCAAGCCGAATCGCTCGCGCGCATGCTGCATCCGAGCGTCGATACCTGGCTCATCGCCAAAGAGACGCTCGGCGAGATCGCGCGCAAGGATCTCGATCATCGCGGCTGGATCAAGCACCTGTCGCAAGAGCTGCCCCATCTCGCGCACATCGCGCCGCGGCTGCCGCAACTCGTGATGCGGGCGCTGCAACAGCATCACGATCGGCATCGCCCGCAATTCGATACGGCCGCATGGGCGCATGAACTGGAGCGCGAATACCGGCGCACACGCGTGCTTTTGTGGGCGTGCGTGGTGTGCGGCGGGCTGCTTGGCGTCGGGGCGATGTGCCTTGTGCACTAACGTCGCCGTTAGCCGGTCGCGAACCGAGCGGGACGATTATCAAGCGATCTTCGAGTGCGGCCCCACCCCGCGCTCAAAGCGCCAACACACTCACCGCCACTTCGACCTGATGCTGCCCGCCGCCGAGAATCATCCCGCGCAATAGCGACACATCGCTGTAATCACGCCCCGCCGCAAGCGTCACGTGATCGAGATCGGCCAGCACGTCGTTGGTCGGATCGAGATCGACCCAGCCGCTCTCCGGGCAAAACACCGAGACCCACGCATGCGACGCATCCGCGCCGATCAGCCTCGGCTGCCCCGGCGCGGGATCGTTGCGCAGATAGCCGCTCACATAACGCGCCGGCAAGCCAAGCGAACGCAGGCAGCCGATCATCACTTGCGCAAAATCCTGGCACACGCCGCGGCGCAGTTCGAACGCACGCGAGGCCGGCGTATCGAACGCGGTCGCGGACGGCTGGTATTCGAAATCCGCGTGGATGCGGTGCATCAGGTCGATCGCGCCGGCCACGACCGGCGTGCCCGGCGCAAAGCTCGGCAGTGCGTAGATGCGCCACTCGGGGCGCGGCAGGATGTTCGGCGACGCGAAGCAAAACTCCGACTCCGGATGAAACGCCGCGCCCGCGCAATAGCGCAAACGCTCGGCGACCTTCTCCCACGCGGGCGTCTGCTCCGGGTCCAGCGACGCCCAGCGCGGCAGCAGATGCACCATCGTTTCGCTCGTCATATGCAGGCTGTCGTGCGGCGCATCGAGCGAAAAGTACAGGACGTCGTTGCCGAACGCGTCGACGCGGCTCGTTTGATACGACGGCTTCGGCTCGATCTTCTCTTCGTGCGACATCACGTGCTGCCACGCACACGACAGGGGACGGATCGTCGCGAGATGCTGCGCGGTCTCGACGTAGGTGGAGTAGCGATAAGTCGTCCGGTGCGATACGGACAGCACGGTACGCGCGGCGGTCATGACGACACCTGCGCGGTAAACGTGTTCGCGTGGCTGAAGTAGCGCGCGCTGATCTCGTTGGACGCCGCCGCGACGTACATGCCGAGCTGGTCGCAGACATCGCACAGCTCGGGGTACGCGCCGCTCGCATCGGACGCGCACAGGCGCTCGAGCGTCGGCAGCGTGTCGACGCCCGGCATCAGTTCCGCAAACGGCAGCCGCCATGTGCTGCCCGCCGCTTCCGCGATCTCGTCGAGCTTCTTGCACAGCCGGGCGTAGACGCCGTAGAGCCCGCGCGGATTGGTTGCGTCGACAACCAGCAGATCGAGCAGCGCGGGCACCTCGACGCGGCCGGGGTACAGCGATCGATACGTGAGCGTGCTGTCGAAAAGCTGCAGCAGCAGATCGAAGCTCTCCGGGCGCGCAAGCCGCCCGTGCGTGGCGACGACACGCAAAAACGTCGACATCGCCCATACGCGTTCGATGTGCCGCCCCGCAAAGAGCAGCCGCCACGCTTCGTCGCGGGTCATCCGGTCGCCCTGCGAACCGCTGATCGCCGAGAGCTGCGTCGCGAGATGTTCGAGCGCGTCCATCAGCGCGACGCGATCGTAGCGCGCGCCGTTGCCCGTCTGCGTAAAGCACGCGAGTGCGTCGCGAAAGCCGTTGCGCGCCGCGAGTATCGTGCGCCAGTGGTCGTTCGACAGCCGCGCGCGCACTTCGCCGCATGCGCGTGCCTGGCTCGCGAGGTTGTAGCCGATGCTCGACGCGCCCGTGTGCTCGCCGAGGCCCGCGACGAGCGCGCGCTCGAACGCGCCCGGCGTGAGGTTTGCGAGCGCGTCGTCGTTCGGCAGCAGGCCGCAGCGGGTCGCGAGGTCGGTGAGCGTCGCGAGCGCGGCTTCGTCGTCGGTGCTTTCGAGCGAACCGAGGATCAAGCGGCACAAGCGCACGCTGTTTTCCGCGCGCTCGCCGTAGCGGCCCGCCCAGAACAGATTTTCCGCCGCGCGGCTCGACACGATCCGATGGGGCTTCCTCGCGAGATCGCCCGGCGCCATCGGCGAGGGCAGCAGCGTGAACGTCGAACTGGGCTGACTCGACAGCACCCAGGTATCGACGCTGCTGCCGCCGAACTGCATCGACGCGCTCGACTGCCGCTCGGCGGCGAGGCGCGTGAAGCCGCCGGGCATCACGTGCCAGCCGCCGATGGAATCGGCGATCGCATAGACGCGCAGCACGGCGGGCCGTCCGGCGAGCGTGCCCTCCTCGTAGCGCGGCGTGTACGAATACGGCAGCGGCGCCTGGATCGTGTAGGCGTCGGGCGCGCGCTCGATGCGCTCGCGCCAGGCCGCGAGCCGCTGCCGCCCCTGCGCCATGCCGGGCGCGCCGCCCGGTTGCGGCGCGGGCCAGGCCGGCAGCACGAACGCTTCGTCGAGCTGGGCGAACGCGGCCTCGCGCGCGGCGTCCTCGCCGCACCACCAGGTCGCCACGCTCGGCAGCGCGAGCCGCTCGTTCAGGAACGCCTTGGCGATGCCCGGCATGAAGCCGTGCAGGGCCGCGGATTCGGCGAAGCCGGCACCGGGCACGTTCGACACCATCACGTTGCCCGCGCGCATCACCTGCAGGAGACCGGGCACCCCGATCGTCGAATCGGCGCGCAATTCGACCGGATCGCAGAACGTATCGTCGAGGCGCCGCAGCACGGCGTGCACGCGTTCGAGCCCGGCGAAGGTCTTGAGATACAGCATGTCGTCGCGCACCGTCAGGTCCTTGCCTTCGACGAGCGTCATGCCGAGATAGCGCGCGAGGAACGCATGCTCGAAGTAGGTCTCGCTGAACGGGCCGGGCGTGAGCAGCACGATGTGAGGCGAGTCGCTCGGGTCGCCGCCGCGCATCGTCGTGCGGGCCGCGTCGGCGAGCGTCGCGATCAGTTGCGAGTAGGTCGCGGCGAGGCGGCTCACGCGCATCGCGCGGAACGGCTCGGCGAACAGGGTCGAGACGATCAGCCGGTTTTCGAGCGCGTAGCCGAGGCCCGACGGCGCCTCGGTGCGATGCGACATCACCGTCCACTGCCCGTCGGTTGCGCGCACGAGGTCCGCCGCGACGATCTGCAGATAGCGTCCGCCCGGCGGCGTGAAGCCCTTCACCGCGCGCAGGTAGCCGGCGTGCCCGAACACGAGCGCGGGCGGCAGGAGGCCGTGCGAAAGCAGCGTCTGCGGGCCATAGATGTCGGCGACGATCGCGTCGAGCAGATGCGCGCGCTGCGCGACACCGCGCTCGATCACCGCCCACTCGCCGTCGTCGATCAGGTACGGCAGCAGGTCGAGCGACCACGGACGCGGCTCGCCCTTGTCGGCGTAGACGTTGTAGCTGATGTCGTTGTCGCGCACCTGCTGGGCGACCGACGCGCGCGCCTGGTCGAGGCCAGCCACGCCTTCGTCGCCGAGCAGCTCGAAGAAATGCCGCCAAGGCTCGCGCAAGAGACCCGACGCGTCGCGCAGCTCGTCCCAATGCCCCTCGCGCACCGGCAAGGCACGAAGACGCGCCACGGCGTCCGCATGGAGCGTCGTGGCGTCGAAGGGCAAGGTCGATTGGAAAGACAAGGTCGTATCGGTTCTGGTCGTTCAAAAGCCCGGCGGCCCGCTTCACTGCTTCCTGCTCAACGATGCCGCAAATCCAGCGTGAACGGGAATTCCAGCATGCGATCGGGCACCTTCACGTCGAGCGGGCCGGGCGTATGGCCGATCGTGAAGAAGCGCGCGCGCCGCCGGCTTTCGGCTTCGTAAGCATTGACCGGAAACGTCTGATAACTCAGGCCGCCAGGGTGAGCGACATGATACTGGCATCCGCCGAGCGAGCGGCCCGTCCAGGTATCGACGAGGTCGAACGTGAGCGGCGCATGCACGCCGATCGTCGGATGCAGCGCGGAGGGCTGCGCCCACGCGCGGAACCGCACGCCGGCGACAAGTTCGCTGACGCGGCCCGTCGGCTGCAGCGGCAGCGGCATGCCGTTGACAGTCAAGACGTGGCGATTGTCGTTCAGGCCGAGCACGCGCACCTCGAGCCGCTCGACCGACGAATCCACGAAGCGCACCGTGGTGCCCGCGGAACCCTCCTCGCCCATCACGTGCCACGGTTCCAGCGCGTTGCGCACGGTCATCGAGATGCCGCCGGTATGAAGTTCGCCCACGAGCGGGAAGCGGAACTCGAAATGCGGCGCGAACCAAGCGGGCTCGAACGCGAAACCGGCCTCGCGCAGGTCGGCGAGCACGTCGTCGAAATCCATTTGCACGAAGGTGCGCAGCAGGAACCGGTCGTGCAGTTCGGTGCCCCAGCGCGTGAGGCGCGTCGTGTACGGCGTGCGCCAGAAATGCGCGACGAGCGCGCGCAGCAGGAGCTGCTGCACGAGGCTCATGCGCGCGTGCGGCGGCATTTCGAAGCCGCGCAACTCCAGCAGGCCGAGGCGGCCGGCGGGGCCGTCGGGCGAATAGAGCTTGTCGATGCAGAACTCGGCGCGGTGCGTATTGCCGGTGACGTCGATCAGGATGTTGCGCAATGCGCGGTCGATGAGCCACGGCGGAATCTGCCCGCCCGCGCCGTTACCGTCAACGTCGCCGATGCCGGCGAGCAAGTCGACCTGGCGCTGCAGTTCGCGAAACGCGATTTCCAGTTCGTAGACCTGGTCGTTGCGTGCCTCGTCGACGCGCGGCGCCTGGCTCGTCGGACCGATGAAGAGCCCGGAGAACAGATAGGACAGCGACGGATGGTTGTGCCAGTACGCGATCAGGCTCGCGAGCAGGTCGGGGCGGCGCAGGAACGGGCTGTCCGCGGGCGTCGCGCCGCCGAGCACGAAGTGGTTGCCGCCGCCCGTGCCGCAGTGGCGGCCGTCGAGCATGAACTTCTCGGTCGACAGATACGACTCGTGCGCCGACTGATAGAGGTATTCCGTATGGTCGACGAGTTCGTCCCAGTTCGACGCCGGGTGGATGTTCACTTCGATCACGCCCGGGTCCGGCGTCACCTGCAGCACCTTCAGGCGCGGGTCGCGCGGCGGCGGATAGCCTTCGATCACCACCTTGACCTCGAGCTCGGCCGCGCTCGCCTCGACGGCGGCGAGCAGATCGAGATAGTCGTCGAGCGCCGCGAGCGGCGGCATGAAGACGTGCAGCAGCTTCCGCCCGCGGCCGAACGCGTCGGCCTCGACCTTCGGGCCCGCTGCGCGCGCCGGATCCCGGGCTTCGACGCACAGCGCCGTGCGCCAGATCCACGCTGCCGATTCGCCGCGCGCGGGCACCCGCTGCGAGTCGGGCGCGGCGCGCTCGCCGCGGTCGATCTCAGCCGTCGTATGGGGTGCCCTGTCGAGCGCATACTGCATGCGCAATTCCGCCGCCGTGCGCAGCGGCGACGGCGGCGCAAACGGATCCTGGGCATGCAGGTACGGATAGTCTGCCTCCGACACCCACGGCAAAGCATCGAGCGGCAGCCGGTAACCCATCGGCGAATCGCCGGGAATCAGGTACATCCGATCGTCGCGGAAGAACCACGGCCCGCTGACCCAGCGCGGCCCTGACAGCGCGGGCCCGCCGCGGTCGTTGCCGTTCTCGCGCGCGAGCGGCAGCACATAGCCCGTCACGGCGGAGAGCCCCGCGCCGAACACGCGGCGCAGCCGCACGCGCTCCATCTCGTCGTCGAGCCGCGAATCGAACGGATCGACGTTGACCGGCAGGCGGCGCTCGCGCCACAGGTAGTACCAGACGTCCTCGTAGCCCGGCAGCACATGCTTCGCGTCGACCGACAGCTTCGCCGCCACGTGGCGGATGAAGCGCTCGGCATCGGCCGACGTGTAGACGCCCGGCTCGCGCTCGTCCGCGAAGCGCGCGGGATCGCGCCAGCACGGCTCGCCGTCGGCCCGCCAATAGAGCGACATCGCCCAGCGCGGCAACTGCTCGCCCGGGTACCACTTGCCCTGCCCCCCGTGCAGAAAGCCGTTCGTGCCGTAGCGCTCGCGCAGCTTGCTCATCAGCGCGACCGCATAGCCGCGCTTGGTCGGGCCGAGCGCGTCGGTATTCCACTCGGGCGCGTCGCGGTCGCGCACCGCGACGAAAGTCGGCTCGCCGCCCATCGTCAGCCGCACGTCCTGCTCGAACAGTTGCGAATCGACGTAGGCCCCCATCTTCACGACATCGGCCCAATCCGCTTCGGCATACGGCTTCGTGACGCGCGGCGTCTCGAGCACGCGGACGATCGACATCGCGTGCGCGAACTCCACCTCGCAGTCGTCGACCGCCCCCGATATCGGCGCGGCGCTGCCCGGCTCCGGCGTGCACGCGACGGGGATATGCCCCTCGCCCGCGAGCAAGCCCGAGGTCGGATCGAAGCCGATCCAGCCCGCGCCCGGAAGGTAGACCTCGCACCACGCATGCAGGTCGGTGAAGTCGACTTCGGTGCCGCTCGGGCCGTCGAGCGATTTCGTATCGGGCGTGAGCTGCAGCAGATAGCCGGACACGAAGCGCGCCGCGAGCCCAAGCTGCCGCAGCGTCTCGACGAGCAGCCAGCCGGTGTCGCGGCACGAGCCCGAGCGCAGCTCTAGCGTCCGTTCCGGCGTCTGCACGCCGGGCTCCATCCGGATCAGATAACCGATTTCGCGCTGCAGCCGCTGGTTCAGGTCGACCAGGAAGTCGATGGTCTTCATCGGCGTGCGGTCGATGCTCGCCAGAAACTCGGCAAAGCGCGGCGTCGGCTCGCGCTTCACGCGGTACGGCGCGAGCTCGTGGGCGAGATCGTCCGAGTAGGCGAACGGAAATCGCTCGGCGTCCGGCTCCAGAAAGAAATCGAACGGGTTGTAGACCGCCATCTCGGCGACCAGGTCCACCGTCACCTTGAATTCGCGCGTCTTCTCGGGAAACACGAGCCGCGCCTGATAGTTGGCGAACGCGTCCTGCTGCCAGTTGATAAAGTGCTGCGCAGGCTCCACGCGCATCGAATACGAGACGATCGGCGTGCGGCAGTGCGGCGCGGGCCGCAGGCGGACGACTTGCGGCGACAGCCCGGCCAGGCGGTCGTAGCGGTAATGCGTGACGTGGTTCAACGCGACTCGAATAGACACACAGGGCTCCTGACTAGAACGCCAACCGATGGACAAGACTGCATTTTTGCGTGCGCTCCGAGTGAAACACGTGACACGGCCGCACGGCACGGCATAAAGTTTGCGGCACAGGCCGCACGTGGCGCGGGGCCCCGCGCGACGCCATGACCGCCCTTCACGCGAGTCCGGCGAAACCAGAACCAGCGCGATGAAAACCTTCCACTGCAACCGCTGCCAGCAACAGGTGTTCTTCGAGAACGTGCTCTGCGAGCGCTGCAGCGCGTTGCTCGGCTACGTCCCCGAAGTCGGCGAGATCAGCGCGTTCGAAGACGCGGGCGACGGCCTCTGGCGCAGCCTGCATCCCGGCACGGGCGCTGCGCTCTTTCGGCAGTGCCGCAACTACGCGGTCGAAAACGTCTGCAACTGGATGATCCCGGCCGCTGCACCGGATACGCTGTGCCGCTCGTGCCAGTTCAACGGCACGATCCCGAACCTGGATCTTGCGGAGAACCGCGTCTACTGGTACCGGCTCGAAACCGCGAAGCGGCGCCTGCTCTATACGCTGATGGCGCTCGGGCTCACGCTCGAATCGCGGGCCGAAAACCCCGAGGGCGGCCTGCAATTCGACTTCCTCCAAAGCACCGGCGACGACGACGCCGTGATGACGGGCCACCACCGGGGCATCGTCACGCTGAACGTCGCGGAGGCCGACGACGCCTATCGCGAGCACACCCGCTCGTCGCTCGGCGAGCCGTACCGGACGCTGCTCGGCCACTTCCGGCACGAAACCGGCCATTACTTCTTCGACCGCCTGGTGGGCGAGACGCGCTGGCTGCCGCTCTTTCGCCGCCGCTTCGGCGACGAAACCGCGGACTACGCCGCGGCGCTCGAGGCCTACTACAAGAACGGCCCGCCCGCCGACTGGGCGCAGTCGTACGTCAGCGCGTACGCGGCGATGCATCCGTGGGAAGACTGGGCGGAGACGTGGGCGCACTACCTGCACGTCGTCGACACGATCGACACGGCCGTGTCGTGCGGACTCGCCCTCTTGCCCGACAGCCCGCTCGAACCGACGCTGACCGACCAGACGCCCGTCGAGGACGCCGGCTTCGATAGCCTGATGGCACGCTGGTTTCCGCTCACCTATGTGCTGAACAGCCTGAACCGCAGCCTCGGCATGCCCGACGGCTACCCGTTCACGCTGCCGCCCCCCGTCATCGACAAGCTGCGCTTCGTGCATCGCGTGATCCTCACTTCGGCTCCAAAGGGTTAGCAAAGAAGTCAGGGCCTGTTACCAGCGGGCGCAGACCCTGAGGTCACGCGCTCACGCAGCGACGCTCTCGGGCTCCTGCGGCGCAAGCGGCACGAGGAAATCCTGGCTGATGCGGCTCGCCAAGTCGTTCACGCGCGCGAGAAACACGGTGAGATACGCGTGCAAGCCGCTGCTGAGAATCTCGCCGATGCGCCCGCGCCGCAGATCCTCGTACAGCTGCTCGGCCATGCGCTCGGTCTGCGCCGAGCGCGCGTTGCGCACGCGGCCGAGTATCTCGCGCACTTCCTCGAGGCTCGCCGCGAGCGAGCGCGGCCAGTCGCCGAAGAGGATCAGGAGGCCCGCCACGCGCTCCGGCGTGATCACGTCGCGATAGACCTTGCGATACACCTCGAAGCCCGACACCGAGCGCAACAGCGCCGTCCAGTGGTAGTAGTCGAGCGACTGCGCGCCGCCGGGCGTGCCGGTCTGCTCGCGCATTTCGAACTTCACGTCGAGGATGCGCGCGGTGTTGTCCGCGCGCTCGATGAAGGTGCCGAGGCGCATGAAACAGAACGCTTCGTCGCGCACCATCGTGCCGAGCGTCACGCCGCGCGAGAGGTGCGCGCGGAACTTGACCCACTCGAAGAACTCGCCCGGATCGCGTTCGAGAATGCCGTCGGCGAGCACCTTCTGGCATTCGAGCCAGGTGGTGTTGAGGCTCTCCCACAATTCCGTCGTGATCGAGCCGCGCACGGCGCGCGCGTTCTCGCGCGCGGCGCGCAGGCAACTGACGATCGACGACATATTGTTCTTGTCGCACGCCATGAACGCGATCACGTCGCGGCTCGTCAGGTTCTCGTGCTCGGCGGCGTACGCGCCGGAAAGCTCGGAGATCGACAGCATCGCGCGCCAGCCGGACTTCGCGAACTCGTCCGATTGCGGCAAGAGCGAGAGCTGGTAGTTCGCGTCGAGCATCCGCGCGGTGTTTTCGGCGCGCTCGATGTAGCGCGCCATCCAGAAGAGGTGGTCGGCAGTGCGGCTCAGCATGATGCCTCCCGCCGGGCCGCCCCAAGGGAGGCATCCGCCCCCGCGGGGGGAGCTTTGCATGGGACCGGAGTAAGCGCTAAAGCGCTAACTCCGGTCGACAGCGAACGATAGTAAGCGTGGGGGTGGTTCATAAAAACTCCCAAAAGAGGCTTGGTTCGTCTTTGATTGGATTAGCGTTCCAGCACCCACGTATCCTTCGTGCCCCCGCCCTGCGACGAATTCACGACGAGCGAGCCCTCGCGCAACGCGACGCGCGTGAGACCGCCCGGCACCATCTTCACGTCGTGCCCGGACAGCACGAACGGACGCAAGTCGATGTGGCGCGGCGCGATGCCCGCCTCGACGTAGGTCGGGCACGTCGAGAGCGCGAGCGTCGGCTGCGCGATGTACTTCTCGGGATGCGCGACGAGCACCGCGCGAAACGCCTCGATCTGGGCCTGGGTCGATGCGGGGCCGACGAGCATCCCGTAGCCGCCCGCGCCGTGCGTCTCCTTCACCACGAGCTCGGGCAGGCGGTCGAGCACGTGCTTGAGGTCGTCGGGCTTGCGGCACATCCACGTCGGCACGTTGTTGAGGATCGGCTCCTCGCCGAGATAGAAGCGCACCATGTCGGGCACATACGGGTAGATCGACTTGTCGTCGGCGACGCCCGTGCCGACCGCGTTGCACAGCGTCACGTTGCCCGCGCGATAGGCGGACATCAAGCCCGCCGCGCCCAGCGCGGAATCGGGGCGGAAGACGTCGGGATCGAGGAAGTCGTCGTCGACGCGCCGGTAAATCACGTCGACGCGCTGCGGGCCCTGGGTCGTGCGCATATACGTGTAATCGTTTTCGACAAAAAGGTCCTGCCCCTCGACCAGCTCGATGCCCATCTGCTGCGCAAGAAACGCGTGCTCGAAGTAAGCCGAGTTGTACATGCCCGGCGTCAGCACGACGATGGTCGGGTTGTCGACGCCTTGCGGCGCCGCGGCGCGCAGCGTGTCGAGCAGCAGGTCCGGGTAGTGCGCGACCGGCGCCACCCGGTTGCGCGAGAACAGCTCGGGAAAGAGCCGCATCATCATCTTGCGGTTCTCGAGCATGTACGAGACGCCTGACGGCACGCGCAGGTTGTCTTCGAGCACGTAGAACTCGCCGGCGCCGGCGCGCACGATGTCGATGCCGGCGATATGCGCGTAGATGTCGCGCGCGACGCTCACGCCCTGCATCTCCGGACGATACTGCGCGTTGCCGACGATCTGGTCGGCGGGCACCACGCCCGCGCGCACGATGTTCTGCTCGTGATAGATGTCGTGGATGAACTGGTTCAGCGCGTTGACGCGCTGCCGCAAGCCGCGTTCGAGCGCGGCCCACTCCTCGGCGGGGAAGATGCGGGGGATCACGTCGAACGGGATGGTGCGCTCGGTGCCGACGCCGCTTTCATCCTGTGCGCCGTATACCGCGAACGTAATGCCGACGCGGCGGAAGATCAGGTCGGCTTCGGCGCGCTTGTCGCGGATCTGCTGCTCGCTCTGGCTTTGCATCCACCTGAGCAACTGGCGGTAATGCGCGCGGGGCTCGCCGCTCGACAGGAAAGCGGCTGCGGTCGTGCCGCGGGCCTCGATCTCGTTGCGCTCGAACATCTCGTTGAAGAATGCTTGCGTCATAAGCGGTACCCGTTTGTTGTGCGTGCCCAATGTGCCGCCCGGTTGCACCCGCAATCCGTCGCTTCGCGTTCTTCCGATCGAGCCGCCGATCCGCCAGTGCATTCGCATGGGGCCTGCCGGCCGTGGCCAGGCGTCCTGCGGGAATGGGCTGCGGCTCGCAGCGTACTTCGCGCCCGATCGGAACATCGCTCATGCAGTCCGATGCTGCCGGACCGCTCACTCGTTGCGTCGCAACCAAGCCGTGGTTCGCCATGTGCGGCTGACGTCGCGACGCCGAGGCAACCAGGCGTCGATAGCGGCAAACGCAACTTCCATGCCGAATACAGGGTCTTCCGCCCGCTCGGCGTATCGCGCAGCGCAACACAGCGCCGAGCGCACCTGCCGCGTGCGCGCGATGCACTGGCGAGTCGCCAAGAGGCGTCCTGCCGCTCAATCCCCTGCCGGCGGGAGGCACCAACTTCGTGCCGGCGCGCCGGCTCGCGCACCGCCTTGGCACGATGCGCCATTCATGATTAAGCCGCACGAATGGCGCGGCAAATACGCGGGTTTTCCCGGTCGCTATTGCGTTGCAGTCTCGAACAAGACATGCCGCGTGGCCCGCGCAATACTGCGGCTCGTCTTTTTTTGCTCTTATGCCGACGCCCATTTGCGATGCTCGCCAACGTCATAGCCGCCGTTTTCGTTTTGCTCTGGTCGACCGGGTTCGTCGTCGCCCGCGCGATCAAGCCTTACGCCGATCCCAATCTGTTTCTGCTCTGCCGCTTCGGCGGCACGGCGGTCCTGTTCGCGCTTGCTGCGTCGGCGGCAGGCGCGGCGTGGCCGCGCCCACGCGCGTTCGGCAAGCACGTGCTCGCCGGGGCTTTGCTGCAGGGCGTCTATCTCGGGGCCGGCTATTGGGCCGTCGCGCAAGGCTTGAGCGCCGGCGTGATGGCGCTGCTCGGCACATTGCAGCCGCTCATGACCGCGGCGCTCGCGGCGCCGCTCTTCGGCGAGCGCTTGTCGCCGCGCGGCTGGAGCGGGATGGCGCTCGGGCTCGCGGGCGTGGCGCTCGTGCTGGCGCCGAAGCTCGCGGCCGCTCCCGCTCGGCCAGGTCACGCCCCGTCGTGGCTCGTCGTCGCGATTTCGATCCTGGCGGTCGTCGCGATCACGGCCGGCACGCTGTTCCAAAAGACGTCGCTCGCGAAGGCCGACATCCGCAGCGCGAGCGCCGTGCAGAACTTCGGCGCGGCGCTCGTCGCCGCCGTGCTGGCGTTGGCCTTGCATGAAAAACACTGGGTACCGTCGACCACGCTTTGGATATCAGTCGCGTGGGGGATCGTGATGCTGTCGGGCGTCAGCGTGACGCTCCTGATGTGGATGGTGCGGCGCGGCGACGCCTCGCGCGCCACCGCCCTGCTCTTTCTCGCGCCGCCGCTGGCGGCGCTCGAAGGCTATGTGGGGTTCGGCGAGACGCTGTCGCTCGTGCAGATCGCCGGATTCGGCGTCGCGCTGGCGGGGGTGTTGCTGGCGCGATCGTGAGTGCCGGCAGCGACCGCCTGCCAGCGCGGCGCATCGGCGACGAAAGCCCCGGCGCAAAGGCCGGCGGGGATGGCCGGCGCTTGAAACGCGCCGGCCATCCCCGCCTGTTTCCGCCGATCTGAGCCGCATGCGACGGGTCACGCCACCGAACGCCTCATCGAACCCGCCGTCCGCTACGCCTTATGCCGCTGCTGCAGCGCGCGGATCCGCCCCATCGCCGGCTGGTCGCCCGTCGCCGCGTCGTACATCTTCGCGAGATCCGCCTTCAACGCCGTGCGCGAATTGCCGTCGAGATAGACCATATGCCCCGACGGATAAAAACGCGCCGACAAATTCGCGCGCACCTGCTGCTCGATCAGCGGCATCTTCTGCAGATCGATCACCGTTTGGTAGAACGGCGTGACGAAGTCGTAGAAGCCGTTCGCCGACAGCACCTTCAAGTCGATGTTGAGCGCCATCACCGCCGCCAAATCGCCCGCCGTGTAGAGGATCACGTTGCCCTGCGCGTCGACGCCCTTTTGCGCACCGGTCGGATCGATATGGCTGAAATTCCAGTTCTGGAACGCCTGGTTGTTCAGATCGGTGAACGCCGAGTTCGACGTGTACTTCAATTGCTCGTTCAGGTAGCTGTTCCACATCGCCGTGTAGACGCCCGTGACCGCCGTCATCGTCGGGTCGTTGCCGCCCGAGTTCGGATCGATCTTGCCCGCGATGCCCGTCTCGATGCCGGTCACGCGGCCGTCGTAGGCGCCGAGCGCCTGCCCCTTCGACTTGAGCAGCGTCGTCAGGAACAGCGAATTGCCGCGGCTGTCGTAGCCCGCGATGTCGAGGCTCCACGCGATCAGCGTCGTCTTGTCGATCCCCGTGAATTCGCTCAGGTTCTCCACGGTCGCGTCGTCGGTCTGCGGGAATTTCTGCAGCGCCTGCAGATAGTCGCTGCGCGCGAACTGCGCGACTTCTTCGGCGAAAGCGCCAAGGTTCGTCGGCGTCGGCGAGACGCCCAGCTTCTTGTGGTACCACGCATCGGCGGCCGCGGTCGGCAGCGCGCCGACCGGGTTGCCCGCCTGCGTGTAGTCGAGGATCGACGATTGCAGCGTGATGCCGTTCAAGTCGACGCCGTCCTCGTGCAGCAGGTAAGCGAGCACGCAGCTGCGCGCCGTCCCGTACGATTCGCCGAACAGGAACTTCGGCGAATTCCAGCGGTTGTTCTTCGTCAGGAAGCGCTTGATGAACTGCTTGATCGAGACCGCGTCCGGATCGGTGCCCCAGAAGTCGAGGTTCTTGTTCGGCGCGACCGCCGCCGAATAGCCCGTGCCGACCGGGTTGATGAAGACGAGGTCGCTCTTGTCGAGCAGGCTGTCGGGGTTGTCCTCCATCTGATACGGCGCGGGCGGCGTGAAGCTCGGCATCGCGGTCTTGATGCGGCGCGGCGCAAACGAGCCGAGCAGCACGAACACCGACGACGAGCCCGGCCCGCCGTTATAGAAGAACGTGACGGGCCGCGTCTCCTCCCGCTGGTTGTCTTCGGTGAAGGCGACGTAGAACATCTTCGCGTTCGGCTGCGAGCTGCTTTCGTCGACGGTGACGAGGTGCCCCGCCGTCGCCGTGTAGGCGATCTTGCGCCCGCCGATCACGATCGAGTGATGCGTGACGGCCGCGCTTTCGGTGATGTCCGTGACCGAATCGTTCGGGCCGTTGCCGTAGGCGACCGGATCGAAGAAAGGCTGGTCGCCGTCGGCATGGCCGAATGCAGGCGACATCGATACCACTCCCGGCGTGGGCGAGGCATGCGAGTTATGAGGCGAGTGATGCGATTGCGTGCTGCCGGAACCTGAATCGGTATTCATCATGACCGCTCCATCGATTTCGTTAGCGACGTTTGGCGTCGTTTCAGTGCTTGGTTTTGCGGACTGCGTGACGAACTGCTCCTGCGGACTTCGTTTGCGTGCTTCCGGTACTGCGTCGGCGGACTTCGCTTGCGATCCGCCGAACCCGGGCTACAGCGCCGCGGCCACCTTCTGGCCGTTGGGGCTGCCGAGCCCGGTGCAGGCATCCCAGCCGGGCGATGCCTCGAAGCTGCCGTTGTTGCCCTTCGTAATATCGTTGAAGGCGCTTGCCGCCTGATAGAGCTTCGGATTGACGAAGCCGGCCGGCGCGCCCTTGGCCGCGTTGATGCGCGCAATCAGCGCCGCCCAGAGCGGGGCCACCGCGCTCGTGCCGCCGACCACCGACTGGCTGCCGTCGACCAGCACGACGAAACCGGAATCCGGCGAGGCGTCGCCCGCGACGTCGGGCACCCCGCGATTGGCAAGCGGCGTGGCGCCGCCCTTCGTGCGCGTCACGCTCAGGCCTTCCTGCCACGCCGGCAGCGCGAACAGCGTGCTCACGCCGCCGCCCGATGCGCCACCCGAAGCGCCGTCGTTCCATACGACTTCGCTCTTGATCGTGTTGCCGGCCGCGCCAACCGAGGCCGTGATGCGCGTGCCGCCGCAAG
The DNA here is from genome assembly GCF_017315705.1 of Trinickia mobilis. Classification (GTDB taxonomy): domain Bacteria; phylum Pseudomonadota; class Gammaproteobacteria; order Burkholderiales; family Burkholderiaceae; genus Trinickia_A; species Trinickia_A mobilis. Next base: position 142,831 of record NZ_JAFLRF010000006.1, read on the forward strand.
CGAGCACGTAGGGGCTCGACGCGGGAAAGTCGACGTGATCGGCGCCGTCGCCGACGCCTTCGCTCGACCCGCTGTCGCCGGACGCGGCGCAGATCGTCACGCCGACGGCCGCGGCCGCCTGCAGCACGCTGTTGAAGGCCTGTGCCGACTGCTGGGTCCACGACGATTCCGGCCCGCCCCAACTGATCGAGATGACCGACGGACGGTTCGTCGTATCGTGCACCGCGCGGTTGACGGCATCGATAAAGCCGGCGTCGCTATTGGTCGAGAAGTAGACGGCGATCGTCGCGGCCGGCGCGATCGCGCCGGCGATTTCGATGTCGAGCGTCACTTCGCCGTCGGGGCCGTTCGGGTCGCCGCTCGGCGCGTTGCTGCCGCTGTCGACGGACACCGCCACCACCTTGGGCATCGGCACACCGAGGTTCGAGAAATACGATCGCAGGTCGCCGCTGTTATAGCCGCCGCCGAGTTCGACGATGCCGATGCATTGGCCGCTGCCGTCGCCGGCGGGGAAGTTGTAGAGCGAAGCGATTTGCGGCGGCGTAAACGATTCCAGCGCCGCTTGCGCCGGCTGGAATCGAGGGCGGATGCGAAAATGCGGACGCGCCTGCGGCCGGTTGTCGAGCCCGAGCACCGCGGTGACGATGCCGCTCAGCTCGTCCGGCAGGCTGATGGCGCCCGTGCGGCCGCGATACTGGCCGATCGTGCGGTGTTCATAGCGCTCGAGCTTGACGTCGAACGCCGCCTGGAATTGGGCGATGGTGCCCGACAGCACGACCGTGCTCTCGGCGGGTTCCGCGCGCACGACCGAGAGCCCATGTTGCGCCGCAAACGCGCGCAGCTTGGCGACGTCTTCAGCTGCGGCGCCGAAGCGTTGCGAGAAATCGTCACGCGCGAGCGGCGCGATTTTCGAACCCTTGCCGATTTCCCCCAGTAACGCATGAAGCGCGGCTTCCGATTGGCGGCGCAGCATGACCACCACTTGAATCTTCTCGCCCGGGTCGCACTGCCCCAGACACTTCGATCCTTCCGCCACCGCTCGTTCACTGCCGGCCAATGGATGTTTTGCCATGGTCTGACGCTCCTGAATGCACCACCGGCCGGCTGGCGCCGCTCAGCGCTGGCTGCACGCCGTGCGATGCCGCGGCTCGCGGCGGTGCGGTTGCAACAGAGGCGGACACGGGAACGCGCGGGAGGTTGGCTTCATCACGCCGAAACCCGCGCCGTGCCGCCGTTTCGAGGACTACGCCAAAGCTCCGACAATAGCACTCGCGCGCAGTTCCGGGGCACATGATGACCGTTGGACGAATCGTCGAGGCCGCTTTGAAAGCCGGCGCGCCATGCCGCTTTCGGCATATCATGCGGACGGCGGTTTTGTCCACCGCCGCGCTGCCTCCGGCGCACGTCGGCTGCGCCCATCGAAGAACTCAAGGAATACTCCATGACCCTGTCCATGTATCAAGCATCGGTGCCCGTGCTCGTGCGCGGCCTGACCAATCTGAAGTCCATTCTCGGCAAGGCCCAGGCACACGCTGCCGCAAAGCAGATCGATCCATCGGCGCTCTTCGGCGCCCGCCTCTTTCCGGACATGCTGCCGCTCAACCGCCAGGTGCACATCGTCACCGACACCGCCAAGGGCTGCGTCGCCCGCCTCGCCGGCGTCGAAGCGCCGAAGTACGAAGACGTCGAAGCGACGTTCGACGAGCTGTGCGACCGCCTCGACAAGACCATCGCCTATCTGAAGGAATTCACGCCCGCGCAGATCGACGGCACCGAGGAGCGCAGCGTCGTCCTCAAGATGCGCTCCGGCCCGGTCGAGTTCACCGGCGCGAGCTACCTGATGTACTTCGTGATGCCCAACTTCTATTTCCACATCACGACCGCGTACGACATCCTGCGGCACAACGGTGTCGAAATCGGCAAGCTCGACTATCTCGGCAAATCCGACTGAGCGAGCTGATCGCGCCGGGTGCAACGGACTACACCAGCACCGCACGCGCCCGCGTCTTCAACGCGACAGCAGCGCCCCCGCCGGCGGGGGCGCTGCGCATCCGTGTCAGCCACGATCCCTCCCCCTTGAAAAGCCCGGCCGCCGCGTTCGTCTTGACCGCATGAAGGCCGACTTCCCAGCGCCCGCACCGCAAAGGAAAGCCTCGCCCAAGCGGAATAAACACGCACGACGCCGTGTTAGCCAATCAAGAGCTGTGGATTTCGAAAGAGGGGGCGCAAATGGACATCATCGACTTGGCGCGTGCTTCGGGCATGCAAGTCATCCTCGACGGCCGGATCGGCAGCGAGATCTACCAAAGCGTGTGCGGCTCGGTGTCCGCGCTCGAGCGTTTTGCGGCGGCCGTGCGCCACGCGTCCGAGCATGCCCGCCGCAATCGAGCGAAGCGAACGCCGCGCAAGCCGCGGGCGAAGATGGCCGCGGCGTCGCAAGGCGGGCAGGTTGATTCGGATTCCCTATCGATCCGGATCATCCGCTGAGGGGATTTCAGTCGAGCGACAAGCGCAGCGCAAAGCCGATCAGCGCGGCGGAGAACGTCCAGCGCTGCAAGGTCTGGGCGAGCGGATGCGAGCGCATCCAGTTCGAGATCCGCGCGGCGCCGACCGCATAGACCATATCGAAAGTCGCGCCGGCTGCGACGAGCAGGATGCCGAGTTCGGTCACTTGCAGCGCGACCGGACCGGCTTCGGGGCGCACGAACTGCGGCAGCAGCACGGAGCAGAACAACAGCGCCTTCGGATTGAGCAGGTTCGTCAGCAAGCCCTTGACGAACATCGCGCGCAACGGACGGGACGAGCGATCCGCCTCGTCGCCCGCCGGCAATGCAAACACCGGCGACCGGAAAATCTGAATCGCGACGTAGGCCAGATACACCGCGCCGCCATAGCGCACCGCTTCATAGAGCCACGGCGCGCTTTGCAAGAGCGCCGCCACCCCGCACGCCGACAGCGTCACGTGCGTCGCCCGCGAGACGGCGAGGCCGCCCGCGGCGGCGAGCCCGGAGCGCGCACCGCGTCCGATGCTCGTTTGCAGCACGAGGGCCATGTCCGGCCCCGGCATCGCAAAGACGACCACCAATGCAGCGAGATAAACGATCAGCAAATGACTGGAAACCATGACGCACACCGTTGATTAATAGCGCCCCCAGACCTGCCGCTGCGCGTCAGGCCCCCCGAGGGGGCAATCCCCCAAGGGGACTTCCTGCGGGGCGGAAAACTTGGGGCGGCCCGGCGTTTTCTCGAGAGGGCTCTATCTTGCAGCCGGCACACAAGCGATTTCCGGCTATTTTCAAAGCGTCTTCCAAGTCATTTGGAGCTTTCCCCTAACCTGCCCGGGCCGCGCATGGCATAGTGGCGACGCCGACGAACCATGGAGCCTTCCCGATGAACCCCGAACAGGCACGAGCCGAAGAAACCCGCGCGATGGAGCGCGTCCTCAACGCCACGCGCCAAGTCCAGACGGCGTTCGCGTCGCTCCAATCGCAGTTCCCGCCGCAAGGCGCCGGCAATCCGTCGCAATTCGCGCTGCAAACATTCGACGCCGCCCTGCAGGAACTCGAAGACGCACAAGCCGCGTTCGACGAAATGCTAGGCGATCTGCTTGACGGCAACCGTTGAATGAACTAGCGGTGAGCGCGCCCTGCCCGCACCGGATACGCGCGGCAGCCTCGTTAACTGCCGCGCAGTTCGCCGAATTCGGAGGGGCTGGCGGCGCTGACCGTTAGTTGCGATGAACAGGTTGCCCCAGGGTCGCCATAGAAGACGCGCCGCTCGTGGATCTCGGACTGCCGATCTTCCTCGGCCGCACGGTGTACACGGCGATTCAGGACCGTCCGACTCCCCGCGGCAACGGACCTTACGTCGCGTTCTGATATCAGCGGTTCTTCAACGCCTCGTAGCGCGTCGGTTTGCCAATACGAAAGGGCACGACGAAGGAAGTCGTGCCCTCTTTCATTATTTCGCGAACAACTGCGATAAATCCTTGAAGGCCTTGAATTCCAGCGCGTTGCCGCAGGGATCGAGCAGGAACATCGTCGCCTGTTCGCCGACTTGCCCCTTGAAGCGGATGTACGGTTCGATCACGAACTTCGTGCCGAACGACCTTAGACGCTCGGCCAGGGCTTCCCACTGGTCCCACTCGAGCACGATGCCGAAGTGCGGGACGGGAACGTCGTGGCCGTCCACCGGATTCGAGTGCGCGTGTTCCTGCGACGCGGTTTTCGGATGCTCGTGGATCACGAGTTGATGCCCGTAGAAGTTGAAGTCCACCCACTGCGTGCTCGAGCGCCCCTCCTCCAAGCCGAACACCTCGCCATAGAAACGGCGTGCGGCCGGCAGATCGTAAACAGGGATTGCAAGGTGAAACGGCGAGAGATTCATCGTGTGCTCCGAAGTGATTGGATTGCCAAGACTTTTGGTTGCGCCGCAGGCGGCCGAGCGATTGCCTATCCAGAATCCGGTCTGGCTCCGGCTGCAATCGTAGAAACAATCCGATGATAATAAAATCAATATATATTTGTCAGATACACAAACAGCATTTGTATATGATCCGCGAACTGAAAACCCTGATTGCGGTCGCCCGGGAAGGCACGTTTGCCTCGGCCGGCGACAAGATCGGCCTGACGCAGGCGGCCGTGAGCGCACAAATGCAGCGCCTCGAGGCCGAACTGGGCTTCGAGCTGTTCGACAGGAAAGGCCGTGCAGCCCATCTCAACAAGGCGGGCCAACAGATCCTTCTTCAGGCCCAGGAGGTCATCCGCCTCTACAACAATCTGGGGGCCGCGCCAGTCGGGACGCCCGCTTCCGTTCTGGTGAGCATCGGCGCCATCGCGTCGGTGCAGCGCTCGTTGCTGCCCGACGCGCTGGCCAAGCTTCACCGTCAATGTCCGGAATGCCGGACGCGGATCATTCCCGGCCTGTCGATGGAGTTGGTCAATTGGGTCGATGCCGGAGAAATCGACATGGCAGCCGTCATCCGTCCACCATTCTCGCTGCAAAGCGACCTGCGCTGGACGACACTCACTCGCGAACCCTACCGGCTGATCGTCCCGCGCGGCGTGCCGGGGGATGACTGGGCGGAACTGCTGTCCACGCAGCCGTTCATCCGCTACGATCGTGCGTCATTCGGCGGCCGTCAGGTCGATCGCTTCTTGCGCCGGATGCACTTCGCGTTGCGGGAGGTGTGCGAGGCCGATGAACTCGAAGCGATCGTCAAGCTGGTGGCGAACGGCGTCGGCGTCGCGCTCGTGCCCCAGACCCCGACCCACCGGCGCTGGCCGGCTGCCGTGCGCGCGATCGACCTCGGACAACACACGTTCCACCGCGACGTCGGGCTGCTCCATCGCGCGACCCAGCAACTGACCGAACCTGCGAGAACGCTGGCGAAGCTCATTGTCAGCCTGGCCGAACCCGCACCGGGGCGGCAGGACGACTAGTCGGCCGTGAGCGCCCGCGGCCGGCCGGCGAGCGCCGATCATTGCCGTCACAACGGTGAAACAGCATGAAGGTACCCTTCCGCCTTGAGCGTTGGAGTCGTTTCGAAAGATTCGAGCGCCCCCGATCCGCATCGGATCGTGCGGTAGCGCAGAACTCGAATAATCGAAGGAGTACGATCGGTTTGTACATGGACGTCCCGGTCGAAATGCAGGTCCACGTGAAAGTCGACGAGTGGCTGCGAGCGTACGGATTGTCCTGAAACTACAAAAAAATATGCTGATCAAACTTTCTGCCGGCGACATTAGGCTTGGCAAGCCAATCGACTTTGCGGTCTATAGCGGTGACGGCAAGCTTCTGCTTCAGCAGGGGTATGTCGTCGATTCAGAGGGCTTGCTCGAGCGACTTTATCGCCTGGGACACCGTGAAGGTACGGCAGCGCGAGCCAGGACCGGCATTCCCTCCACGATCGAACCTTCACCAACGGGCGACACTGATCGTAATCAACTGCTCTTCGGCACCGTCAATCTGGACCGCAGTCAACCGGACGAAAATCCGACCACTTCCAAGAAAAGCCCGTCGCTGCCCAATCTTCGGCAGAAGGTGGAATTCTTTCACTTGACGCGTGACGGCGGCACGGATGCCTTACGCATGGAACTCGCCGGCGTCATTCCCGACGAAGCGCTCATTGCCCGCCACACGAGGCAGGACGCGCCGGCGCTGGCGACAGGGATGGTCTATGAGGCACGGCTCTTTACCGGTTCGCGGGTCTTCAAGTTCGCCACCCGGCTGCTGCCAGAAAGTTCCGGACCGCTAGGTTGCCATTTCCTTAAATATCCTGAGGTCGTTTCTCAGGCGATTGTGCGCAGGCAGCACCGCGTGCCGACGTCGATCATCGGCCAGCTTCACACTAACGAGTATCAGCGCCCGGCGACAGATGTCCTGGTCGAAAACGTGAGTTCAATTGGGGTTGGCATTTCAGCGGAACAGGACTTCCTGATAGTGGGGCAGAGCGCCCGCCTTGCGATGAACCTCTCCATCGACAGCCGCACGCGTCATGTCGAGGTGGTGGTGGAAGTCCGGAACCGCCGACAAGAGGGCGGCTGCTTCAAGTACGGACTCCAGATTGTGCAAGTGCCTGACGAAGGTCGGCGCGATATCAAGGACTTCGTGCTCGAGAGCGTCGCGGCGACTTGAAGCTGTGCGGCACCGGGGTGCCGCGTCTCGAGAGAAATTGGCCATTAAAGGCCAGACGGCTCCGTTGCTCAGCTTGCGAGCTTCTTAAACGTTTCGAGTACCGCCTCGCCTTTGAAAGGCTTGACGATCCAGCCTTTGACGCCAGCTGCCTTGCCTCGCTCCTTCATCGCCGGACTGCTTTCCGTCGTCAGCATGATCACGTTGACGGTCTGGTTCGCCAGTTCGCCCCGGATCTTCTCGACCATCGTCAGGCCGTCCATGTTCGGCATGTTCACGTCGCTAATGACGAGCTTGATGCCCGAACCGGTCTTCAGTTTCGCGAGCCCGTCCTTGCCGTCCACCGCCGTATCCACATCGAGGCCGTTCTTTCTTAGAAAACCCGCCACTTCGTCGCGCACGGTGCTCGAGTCGTCCACCACCAAGATTTTCGCCATGATCTTTCCTATCGTATCCTTGAAACGCTACCCATTAAAATAAATCCAGTTCACCGGCTTCGACGAGCGCATCGACATCGCCGATGTTTTCCTTGAAGTCCTCAGGCGACCAAGTCAGGCTGAAAATGAAACGCTGGTCGAGAACGACAAACCGTCCTGACGCTTCGTCAGTCAGGCGGTACTTGAAGCAGAGTTGCGGGTTGCTGGAACCGAAAGAAATGTACCGCTGCTTGTGATTGATCAACAGGGGCACCTGAATCTGGCTGCGCGATGCCGCATCGGCATCTCCGAGATAGCGGTCCTTAAACGCGCCCCAAATCATGTTGGTAAGCTCGCCAAGCGAGCTGTTCAGGTCGCGGAAGTCGGCGGCTTCGTTGCGCGTTTGTTCTCTGCTGAGCATATCGAGCAGCGGTTGCTCGTCCGCTTGAATCATCATGTAGCCACGGCACCACGCACTCTCGAGGGCAATCAGACTGAACACTTCGCCGAAGATGATCTGGTCCCGCACGATGCAAGGCGTGTCCCAACTAACGGTGAGGTCCCGAAACACATGCCCCAATCTCGACTCGGTGATCTCGCTGATACCGCGCACTAGCGCGTTCGGATAGTCGAGGCCGAAGATGTATTCGTCGATCGCCTTGCGCAACGTCCCCATGTCACTGGCGACGTAGGCTGCACACACCGTCCCCCGCAACGCGGTCGGCAAATCGTCGAGCGTCGGCTGCTCATGACGGCGCAGGATAACGGGCAGCTCCGGGCGAAGCGCATCGATGCGGGTCGCAATTGCCGTGCTTTCTGCAATCGAGCCGCCATAGTTCTCCGCGAGCAGAATCGCACCCAGATCGATATTTGAGCGCAACACCGCCGGCAAACGATGTTTGCGCACCTTCAAACCAATCAGATTGTTCTCATCGCAGAAGCGTTTGATCGCCTCAGCATGCTCCGATGAATCATCAAGCACGAGCACTTTGCTGACCGGCATGTTCATATTCATGCTGATTTCCTTACCCACGGGTTCGACTTCAAAAGAGTTCAAGTTCGCCGACGCTTTCCGTGGTGTCGGAGACCTTGGCGGCGAAGTCGAGCGGAGCGTCGGCGCACAGGCATAGCGTTGCCCCGAGGCGCACCGAATCGCCGATCATGACCCGATACGACGACACATGGTCCGGTTTCAACTGATCCAGATAGGGGACGCAACCACTGCTGAGCAAGTACGGCGTCGACATTCCGAGATCAGGAAAGTATTCGACCAGTTGTTGGTTCATCGCTCCGCAGCACAGATTGCTGACCTCGAGCAAACTCTCCTCCAGCGTTCCCTGCCCAGCACCGAGGTAATAGTTACGCGTCGCTTGCTCATTGTCGAAATGCAGGATCAGCAGCAGTCTGAAAAATATGGATGAAATGGTGAGCACTACGACATCGGCATGCGTCCTCGTTTCGCCTTCCGGCAGCGCCACGGGCGTGATTTCGCACGAATGCGCGGAGTCGACCGTCAACCGGGAACGCGCGGCGTAGTAGAAGATTTTCTCGAAGCTGTCTATCGCCTGCGCGCTGATCACGTCATCGCCTGTTCAAGCTTGGATTGGAACTGGTTCGCAAGCGTCTCGACACTGCCAAGCGATGCGGTGATCATTTTGCCGCCCGCCTGAATGTCCTGGAACGTGGCGGTTGTAACCAAGTCGTTCTTGTTCAAACTCTCTCGATAGCTCCGCGACAACTCCTGCGAGCGCGAAGCGAGAGTACGCACTTCGCTCGCAACGACGGAAAAGCCGCGACCGGTCGGGCCTGCGCGAGCCGCTTCAATCGACGCATTCAGCGAAACGATCAGCACGTGGTTGACGATCGACGACAACTCGTGATTCTTCCTGTGCATGTCCTGGTTCTGCGACATCAGCGAGATCATCTGTTCATGCCAGCGCTCGAAGGTCACCGCGAGACCCTTCAATCGAGCGGATTCCGCAGCGATGCGCGTGGCTTGCTGCAACCATTCTTTCTCGCGCTCGATCGCAGCTGCAAGAGCCGTGCGCACTTCGTCTGCGTCGGCCGACTGGGATGCTAAATCCTCACGCATGCTGTCCACCAGCGATTCGAGCTCGCGTTTCTCCTGCTCGACTTTGCTCATCGATTCCTGATGCCTTGCGTCGGCTTGTGCGAGTGCGGCCTCGCGACTCGCATCGGCTTGCGCGCGCTGCACCGCCATCGCCTTGGCGCTCCTTCGCTTTTGCAAGAACCATGTGGCGAGCATGACCAGCGCGCCGCCCGCCAATGCGGCAACCCCATACCGTTCAACCACGGCGTTTCCCCAAATAGGCTCAATCCGAAAGCGCGTCGAGCTGCAACGGCTTTGCATCACGCTCACTCGCCAGGCCTACGCTGTCGACTGCGCAGTGTTCAGGCAAGTAGACGATTGTCTGGAAGTGGCGATAATCGGCACCGCGCCGATCGTCAGTGAAGCGCAGTTCGATGCTGCCGTTCTCGCGTTTCAGGAGGTCTCTCACCGCGTCCATGCCCACCCCGCGACCCGACACTTCCGATACCTTCTCCGCGGTCGAGAAACCCGCACGGAAGATGAATTCGGCAATTGTCTCGTCGCTCACTTGAGCATCCGCATCGATCCACCCGCGTTCGACCGCGATGCCGCGAATCCGCGCGAGCGCGAGGCCACGGCCGTCGTCGCTCAAGGTGATCTGCAGCGTCTGGTTGTCCATCCCAACCTCGATATCGATCGTCCCTGCCGCGTCCTTGGCTTGAGCAGCGCGTTGCGCGGCGGTTTCAATACCGTGATCCATCGAATTGCGCATCAAGTGCATGAAAACGTTCTTCAGTGCGCCACTGACCTGCGCTCGTACCCTGTAGCCGTTGTCGTCGATGCGTACCAGAGGCGCCTCCTTGCCGAGCTCCTTCGCCAGCGACGGCAGCGATTCGAGTACCCCCGCCAACGCCTCGGCGACGGTTTCCGTGCCGAGTAAGCGCAAGGTCTGACGCACCGAGTCGCGCATCGTCAGCAGGCCGCCCATATCGGCAGGATCGGCTGATTCCAGCAGGCGCAAGCTTTCCTGGATATGTTCTTGGTCAACCATCAGGTAGCCCTCGACACTGCCGCGCCCGCCAGGCCCTTTGCGGCCCAGACTCACTTCATTGATCGTCGCGTAGCGCTCGATGGCTTCCTTTACGCGCTCCAGATCGGCAATCAATAGCTGCTGGTCCCACTTCTCGGCAGATTCCGGCCGGCGCAAATTGTCATAGCGCTGCTCAGTCTCGTGGACGATGCTGGTCAGGTGCTGCAGGCTATAGGTCCGTGCGTTGCCCTTGATCGTGTGCATGTTGCGGAACAGTTCCGCGACCGCTGCGCCGTCCGCATGGACGTGTTGGCGGATGATGCGTTCGTTTTCGCTGACGAAGCCCGTTGCGCTGTCGACAAACTGGTGGAACTTCTCCTGGCTGACGGCGAGAATCTCACCGATCATCTCCAGCCGGCGCTTCTGCTCGCCGGCTTCGGCGGCCAGTTGCCGCAACTCCGTCACGTCGCGAACGCACAGCATCAGGCGCATCACCGTATCGCTTTCATCGGTGATCGCCGACCAGCTCAGGTCGAGCGTCTTCACGCGACCGTCAGGCATCGTCTTCGCAATCTCGTTGACGAGCAGATGCTGGTTGAATTCGAAATTGATCGCGTCCTCACCGAGGCACGCGTGAATGGCGGCATCGACCTGTGACCGCCCGTCGGCCCCCAAATCCGTCTGATCGAATACCAGGTCCATCACCGGACGCGCGGCAATCTCTTGTGTCTCGAAGATCGCCTCGAGATAGGCGGAGTATTCCGCGTGAACCACCGCGCCGTCGACGACCGTCAGAATGCCCTGCTGCATGTTCTGCAGCATCGCCTGGATATCGGCCGTCTTTTGCTTGAGCAGCGCGGAGCTTTGCTGGATCTTCTCGATCATCTCGTTGAACGCGACGATCGAGCGCCCGATTTCGTCCATTCGGCCGACCGGCACACGCCGCGTGAAGTCCTGGCTCGACGCGATCTCGCTCATCATCTCCTGCATCCGGCTCAGCGGCCGGGTGATCTGGCGGTAGAGAAGCGAACCAATCACGGTCAACAGCAGGGCCGCCGCGCCGGTAACCGCTGCGATCGCGGTGGTCGTCGTCGACAGCAAGCCGTTCAGCGCACTGATCGCGTCGTCCTTCTGACGGTTCTTCTCGATGCGCAGCGTCTCGACGATGCCCTCCAACTCGTCGCGGTACTCGGCGACATTCGCGAACAGATACGCTTGCGCGAGTTCGTTCTTGCCCTCGGCCTTCATCTTCGCGGTGTCGTTAATCGCCGCGAAATAATTCGCGAGACTATCCCGGGCCTGCGCGACCAGGCCCTCCTGCGCGTGGCTTGCGGCGGCTTTCGCCTGCACGTCGAGCGCAGCGCGCAACGACGCTTCCTTGGCTTTCAGTTCGTCTTGCGCCTGCGCGACCATATTGCTGTCCGGCGCGTAGACGAGCGTCATTGTCGCGAGCTGCACGTCTTTGACTTCGGAGACAAGATCGGCGGAGGCCAGCGCGCTGGGCACGACACCCTGTGTGACCTGTTTCACGTTGGCAGCGCTGTTGCGCGTCTGGTAGACCGCGTAACCACCGATGGCAGACAACGCGACGAACATCAAGATTACCAATAAGGTAATGCGGTGACGAATGGTCATAGCAGGATTCCCCGGAGCGAACCAGCTCGTCGTAGTTTTGGTAAGGTGGTTCGCTTTTCTGGTTTAACAGCTCATCAAGCGGCCAGATTATCGGGGATGAGATGTGACCAAACGATGACCCCACTGTGAACAGAGTGTCGTCTCGATCGACGCGGCCGAGCCGGACCAGCCAGACCAGCCGATGCGCCACCAACCCATCCGATTCATTAGATGAAAGCCAAAGCATTTTGAAATGGTCGAGCGCGGACTTACCCACGCTAAACCTCATATCGAGTAGTGCCTTTTCACATATCGTCAAAATCCGATTTATGATTCCGCCAACAGCGATTCGTACGGCCGGCGCCGTCCTCGCGGCGAACGCCGTACCCGCTGGTTAGCGAACCCGTGCCTGAATCATGACGACGATCGACATCGACGCAATCCACAAGGCCCTTGCCAACCCTGTACGGAGGGAAATCCTCTCGTCGCTCAAGGCGCCGGCTGCCAGCTTTCCGGAGCAAGAACTGTCGTTCGAGAACGGCGTGTGCGCGGGCGCGATCAACGCGCATTGCGGTCTCTCTCAATCGACCGTCTCGGCGCACCTCGCCGTGCTGCAAAACGCGGGGCTCGTCAGCTCGACGCGCATCGGCCAGTGGGTGTTCTTCAAGCGCAACGAAACCGTCATTCAGGCATTTCTCGATGCGCTGCATACAGGGCTTTAGTCCCCGCGTGCGGCGTCTCCAACCGTTGTTGTTTGATCCGAGAAGCGCGGGCCCTTGCCCGCCGAAGAGGTGAATTGTTATGCCGACATTATTCGATCCGCTCCGCGTGGGCGACCTGACCTTGGCGAACCGCATCATCATGGCGCCGCTGACGCGCCAGCGCGCCGGCGACGAACGCGTCCCCAACACGCTGATGGCGCGGTACTACGCCGAGCGCGCGAGCGCCGGGCTGATCCTGAGCGAAGCGACCGCGGTCACGCCGCAAGGCGTCGGCTATGCCGCGACGCCGGGCATCTGGTCGCAAGAGCAAGTCGAAGGGTGGAAGCTCGTGACGCACGCCGTCCATGCGAAGGGCGGCAAGATCTTCCTGCAGTTATGGCACGTCGGCCGCGTATCGGACCCGATCTTCCTGAACGGCGATCTGCCCGTCGCACCGAGCGCAATCGCGCCGCAAGGCCACGTGAGCATCGTGCGGCCGCAACGCCCGTTCGTGACGCCGCGCGCGCTCGAAGCCTCGGAGATCCCGGGCATCATCGAAGCGTTCCGCCGCGGCGCTGAAAACGCGAAGGCCGCCGGTTTCGACGGCGTCGAAATTCACGCCGCAAACGGCTACCTGCTCGACCAATTCCTGCAGGACAGCACGAACCTGCGCACCGATCAGTGGGGCGGCCCGATTGAAAACCGCGCACGCCTGATCCTCGACATCACCGACGAATGTATCGATGTTTGGGGCGCGGATCGCGTCGGCGTGCACCTTGCGCCGCGTGGCGACGCGCACACCATGGGCGACGCCGATCCGGCAGCGACGTTCGGCTTTCTCGCCCGCGCGCTCGGCCAGCGCAAGATCGCGTTCCTGTGCGTGCGCGAATCGCTTGGCGACAACCGCATTGGCCATCTGCTGAAGACCGAGTTCGGCGGCACCTACATCGCAAACGAAAAGTTCTCGAAAGAAACCGCGCAGCAAGCGCTCGATGCGGGCGAAGCCGATGCGGTCGCGTGGGGGAAGCTTTTCATCGCCAATCCGGATCTGCCAAAGCGCTTCGAGCTCGATGCGCCGCTCAACGAGCCGGATCCCGCAACGTTCTACGCGGAAGGTGCGCAGGGGTATACCGATTACCCGGCGCTCGAAACGGCGTAATCGCGCAATCGCACAGCGCGCCGGCCGGAACGCGTTTCGGCCGGCGCGAGCCGGGGGATCCTTCTTTACGGCAAGGGTGATGGAAGCATCTTGCTGAGGTCAGCCAATCTTCTTGTTCGTTTCCAAGGGACTCATCATGCAACCCTCCAAGACCGCCATCGCCCTTTCGAATCCCCATCCCGTTCTGGGCAGCACCGACGTATTCAAGACTTTCAATTACGCTCCCGCAGTTGCGGCGCGTGGTCTGCTGTTCGTCGCCGGCCAGATCGGGATCCGGGCGGACGGGACCGTTCCCGCAAGCGTCGAAGAACAGATCGATCTCGCATTTCAGCGGCTGGGCGCGGTCCTGCAAGCCGCCGGGCTGGGTTTCGATGATCTCGTCGAGCTCGTCAGCTATCACGTAGATATCGACAAGCAGCTTGCGGCGTTTCGCGAAATCAAGGACCGCTACATCAAGGAGAACGCTCCGGCATGGACGATTCTCGGGGTGGCGGCATTGGCCAGGCCGGCCCTCTTCGTCGAGATCAAGGCGGTTGCTGCGATACGCAGCGTGTGAGTGAGGAAGAAAAGTGTTGGCCGGCGCCGCACCGCCGCCCATTGCGCTAACCCTGGAACAGCCGCTCCTGCCCGGAAATCACGGACTCGAAGTCATCGCGCAGAAACGGCAGGATGGCATCGGCGACGGGCTGGAGCTGGCGGCTCACATAGAACGCGTAATCGATCGGCGAGCGCATGGCTTCGAGCGGCTCCGGGCCGGCCGTCGTCATCATGTAGCCGATCCAGCCGCCGCGCTGGTATTGAAGCGGACGGCCGTGCGCCGCGTTGAACGCATCGGCGATGCGCGCCGCGCGGACATGCGGCGGCACGTTGCGCTCGTACTCGGCGAGCGGCCGGCGCACGCGCTTGCGATAGACCAGCAGATCGTCGAGCTCGCCCGCGAGCGTGCGGCGGACGTAGTCGCGGATGAAGTCCTGATACGGTTCCCGCTTGAAGACGAGCCGGTACAGCTCCCGCTGGAACTGCTGGGCGAGCGGCGTCCAGTCGGTACGGACCGTCTCGAGGCCCTTGAACACGACATCTTCGCTGCCGTCCGGCGTGACCGCGAGCCCCGCATAGCGCTTCTTGCTGCCCTCCTCCGTGCCGCGGACGGTCGGCATCAGGAAGCGGCGGTAGTGCCGCTCGTGCTGCAGTTCCAGCGCGCTCTCCAGCCCGAAACGATCGTGCAGATGGGTCTTCCACCAGCGATTCACGTGCTCGACGATCGCGCGCCCCGTGCGCGCGGCTTCATCGTCGGTATGCGGCTCTTTCAGCCAGACGAAGGTCGAATCGGTGTCGCCGTAGATCACCTCGTAGCCCTGCGATTCGATGAGCTCGCGCGTCCTGTGCATGATCTCGTGGCCGCGCATCGTGATCGACGACGCGAGTCTCGGATCGAAGAACCGGCAGCCGGTCGAGCCGAGCACGCCGTAGAACGCATTCATGATGATCTTCAGCGCCTGCGACAGCGGCTGGTTACGCTGGCGTTTCGCGAGCTCGCGGCCGTCCCATACGCGCCGCACGATGTCCGGCAGGCAATGGCGGGTTCGGGAGAAGCGCGCGCCGAGAAAGCCGGGCACCGATTCGGCGTCGCCAGGGTGGGCGAGGCCCTCGATCAGCCCGGCCGGATCGATCAGGAACGAGCGGATGATCGACGGGTACAGGCTCTTGTAGTCGAATACGAGCACCGAATCGTAGAGGCCGGGCCGTGAATCCATGACGAAGCCGCCGGGGCTCGTTTGTCCCGTCACGTCGCCGACGTTCGGCGCGACGTAGCCGAGCCGATGCATCCTCGGCAGGTACAGATGCGTGAAGGCCGCGACCGATCCGCCCATGCGGTCCGCCGCCAGGCCGGTGACAGTCGCGCGTTCGAGCATGAACGACAGCAGATCCGTCTTCTCGAAGAGGCGCGTGACCAGCTCGCAGTCTTTCAGGTTGTAGTGCGCGAGCGCGGGCTTGTCGTGATCGAAGCGGCGCTGGATTTCTTCCATGCGCCGGTACGGGTCGTCGATCGCCTTCCCGACGCCCAGCAGCGACTGCGCGACGTATTCGAGGCTGAACGACGGAAAGGTCCAGGTCGCGGACTTCAACGCGTCGATGCCGTCGATCACGAGGCGTCCGGCCGCGGCCGCGAAGAAATGATCGGGCTGCTGGCCGTGCGCGCGCCAGTCGAGCACGCTGCCGCCGCGTCCGAGCCGCAACGGGACGCGATACTGCTCGGCATGCGCGTGCAGCACGCGCAAGTCGAACTGGACGAGGTTCCAGCCGATGAGCACGTCCGGGTCGTGTTGCTCGAACCAGTCGTTCAGCCGGGCCAGCAGCGCGGGCCGGCTGTCGCAGTATTCCAAATCGAAGTCGAGGTCCCGGGCGTCGCCGTTGGCCGGGCCCAGCATGAACACCTGCCGCTGCCCGCAGCCTTCCAGCGCAATCGAATAGAGCTCGCCGCGGGCGCTGGTCTCGATGTCGAGCGACGCGCATCGCAACGCAGGACGATAGTCGCCGGCGCTCTTCAGCTCCGCGTCGGACACGACGCCGTCAGCGGCCGGCACGCCGCGGAACAGGACGGGCGCCGTGATGAACCGTTCCATCATGTAGCGGTCCGGCGGCAGTACGTCGGATTCGTAGACGTCGATGCCCGCCCGGGTCAGGCGCTTCTGAAGCGCGACAAGATGGCGATACCGCCGGCAATAGAGACCGGCGACCGGGCGTTGACGGAAGTCGCGCAGCGCGAGCGGGCGCAGCTCGGCGCCGCTTTCGCCCGCCAGCACGCGCTCGGCTTGTTCGCGCTGTTCGGCCGGGATGAAGGCGACCGATTCCTGCGGGCGCAACCGCACCCGGCGCGGACCGCGTTCGGTTGCCAGCCAGAACTCGATCTCGATGCCGGTCGCGGTGTCCCGCCAGTGGCGGGTGAGGATGAAACCCTGCTCGAACTCCGTCAAAACGCACGCTCGCCGTTGACGCTCAGGCGGCGGATTTTAGCGCTTGGGCGGGGCGGCCGCCGGACTGGGTCAGCGGCATCAATCATCCATCAAGCGCGCAAACCTCAGGTGTTCGTTCAGCGTGTCCGCTTGCTCTTCCGAGAATCCCAAGTCGAACGCCCTGTGACGCGCAATCGTCACCTCGACTTCTTCCTGGCTCGTGAACATTTTGACCTCGAGCCGCCCATGCAAAAAAGGCTCGTAGCCTTCACGATGCATGAGAACGAAGTCGTTCATATGTTGCGCGCCTTGCATCTTCTGCGGCAGGATTTTCCCCTTGAAGAGGGTGGTCAATTCCTGGTCGAACACGAACTGTGCGATCACATAGCCGGTCCCGCCCTTGCTCTCGTTGTCGAAGCCTCGCACCTTCGCGAGCTCGGTCGACGTCCAGACTCTGGCGTAGTCGCCCGTGTGATAAGTCTTGAAAGCGACCGCGAAGTCGAATTCACACTCGCCCTCTTTCGCCCCGCCGATGGGTTCCGAACCGTCGTCCCACTCCTTCTGGACCATTTTTCGATAGAGCACGGCGCGGTCCGGCTTCGATTCCGCGTATTTCAGCGGCAACCTGGGAGCGCGCCTCTGCGTGAAATAGGCGGCCAGCCTGCCCAGCTCGTCAGCGGGTACGGACATTTACGGTCTCCTTTAATGCGAGCTATCTCGCCGATTCGACCATCGGGCTCTTTCATAACACAATTGACCGGCTGAAGTAAAACGCGCGCAGGTGCGGATCGGCATCGGTTTCGACTGCTTGCCAGTCTGGGCGGGCACGAATTCTGCGGATTAGGTCAGAGAGGCATCAGCCCGGCGGGGGCCGCAAGGGCTCGGTAACAGGCATGGCGGGCAGCCGCTGAAGTTTGGCGGATGAGTCCCGATGTGCACGGTTTTCGCGGGTTGACGCTGCGCCGCTGCTGAACGATATTGGCCGGGTCATTTGCTTCGATCGTATCGTCATCACGACGAAAGCAGGCCCTCTTTAACGGATCGAGCAAGGGCTTGTGCTCGCCCCGGCGAGCACGCCATCCGACCCCCAACGCATTAGTCCCGTCTTCATGCTTGAGATCAGAATGGAAGGTTTCACGATGAGCGATCCACTCGCTCACGACCGCATTTCTCCGACCACGTGCGCCCGTTGCGGCGGCAAATTGTTGGAGCCTGTCTCTTATTGTCCGCACTGCGGCGTGAATGTTCGCCGGGCTCTCAGTGAACACGAGCGTACGAAGCTGCCGGACAGGGCAATCGCATCCGCGCGCGCAAGTGCGGCAGGAGGGCGTGCCGCAGTTTCGCTCGGCGAATTGCAACGGCTCCCGCGGCCGACGCTCTTGTTCGAGTCGCCCGACCACTATCTTGATGGGAAGGTGCGCTCGCCTTTGCACAGCGCCTCACGATTCTGGAGTGTGAAGCCGAACACAGCGCTCACATCGTTCGCATTCCTTATTCTGTTCGGCGCATCGGTGGTTTTGCAGCGGCATGAGAGCGCCGCCGCGCGCGAACGGCATGACACGTTGCAAACGGTACAAGGCAGCGTAATTGCAGAAGGCGCGAGCCAGGACGGCCGGACTGTTACGGCGACACAGGGGGCCACGATTGCCCGGGATTCGATGCCGGCGCAGCGCACGCCGACAGCCTCCAATCGGACGCTGCCGCAAACGCCAGCGGCTCCGGCCACTGCGTCGTCCACGGCGGTGGCGGCGCGGCCGCCGAGCCTGGCGCCGAGCGAAGCGCCGCACGGCGATCGACGTAGCAAGCTGCTATCGCTTGCGCTGGCGCGTGCGCATGACGGCCTCGACAAGAACGATCTGCGCAAGGCCCGCTCGGGCGTCTACTGGGCGCTCTCGCTCGAACATGACAACCGCGAGGCGCTCTCGCTGAAACAGGAGCTGCTCTCGCGGGAAAGGGCGCATAACGGCACGTAATGACGAGATCGTTTTTAACCAGCGACTTTCAGCAGAACCTTTCCGCCCTTCTCCACATGCGCAATGGCTTCGCGAATGTCCTCGAGTTTGTATTCCGCCGCCACCGGGATCGACGCTTCACCCGACACCACCATCTCTGCTGCGGTCAAAATGGCGCCGGTGATCTGGTCGGCGAAGTCAGGGTGCCCAATTGAGAAACCACGGATGGTCAGGTCATTGAAAATGACATCAAAGGGACTTGTCACCATCGGCGAGAGGCTCTCAGCAGCGTAAGACACCAGCGTGCCTCGCGGCCCAAGCAACTTGGCCAGCCGACCCGTCGCTTCGCCGCCGATGGCATCCAGGGCAAGACGAATGTGCGTCTCGCCCTGCGATTCGGCAAATTGATCGGGCGCCCTGCCGGCGTCAAGCAAGACGAGGTCGCAACCTGCTTCCACGGCTGCACGTTCTGCTTCCGGGCGACGGACCAGACCGAGTACCTTGGCTCCCCTTCGCTTGGCGAATCTGACGATCCAGCGAGAGATGGCCGAATTAGCCGCGTTGAGAGCGATCCAGTCCCCCGCTTTCAAATCCACATACGCATTGATCAGCAGGTACGCTGACGGCGGGTTGATGCGAAGCATCGCCGCTTGCCGGGGGTCGATTGCCTGAGGGACCGCAACCAGGTCTTGCGCGCGGACGACCAACCGTTCGCGCCAGGCAAAGCCGCCCATCGGAAGAACCACGCGTTCACCGACGCGCACGTTACTGACGCCCTCGCCAATCTCGAGCACCTGACCTGCGCCTTCGTTGCCGATGACAGACGGCAACTCGGGACGAAGTGGATAGAGCCCCCGGGCAACAAGAATATCGCTGAAGTTAATCGGGGCGTATTGGACCGCCACCAGGACCTGGCCGGGGCCTGGCTTTGCAGGTTCCGGAATCTCGCGGAATTCAAGAGCCGCGGACGGCTCACCATAGGTGTGAAGAACGACGGCTTTCATGGCCGAGACTCCTGTTGGAAACGATGGCACTGGGAGTAGGGGCGTCCACTGATGCGATAAGTGATTTGCCCCAGGGCTGGACGTGCCACGGCACGGCCAGAACGTTCAGGACCGAGGCTCAGTCCACCTGCCACGCAATGTCGTGGAAGTCGATGGAAACCAGCAGCGGCTCATTGACCTTTTGACCGGCTTCGTCGTACGCAAAGACCCGGCGCGACGTGGGAACCATGATGCCCGCGACGTTGCGGTAGTTCGATGCATAGTTGGCACCGGGCGCGCCGCCCATCACATCGACTGTGTAATCGTGACGGCGCAGCAAGCCGTCTTCGCCGAAGTACGAGACCTGCTCGGCGCTGTGACTGGCGATCCCGTCCGGGAATTTGACTTTCAGCCGTCGCCAGACTTCGCCGTTTTCCTTCCACTCGGGGAGCTCTTCCGTGCGGAACCCTGGATAGGCGTAGAGAAACGGAATGGTCAGGTAGCTCCACAACGCATAGCTGCAGAAGTACAGGGCGTGCAAGCGATCCCATGGCGATAGCTGCGTGTGGCCTTCATACGACGTCCGAGGCGCGTTGCGCTGCTCGGCGGGCTTTCCTTCGAAGGATTCGATCCGCACCAGGTCGGGCGTGAATTCGCTCTTCCATCCGGCTGCCGGCGACGCCATCGAGACGTGCTGCTTTCTCAGGTCCGCCTCCAATTCGATGTTTTTGAACATGTCGGGCTGACCCTTCACATGCCATATTGCTCCGCCGATATCGAGCTTGGCCGAAGCGGACCGAATCTTCATCCAGTTCTCGAGTCCGCCATGTGCCTGGACCGCTTGCTGAAGTAGTGTGCTCATTGCCCTATCCTTTTGCCTTTCGTCGTCCGGCGTGCTCAGGCGCACCCGGCTGCGCTATAATCTGCAGGTCTATCGTACTGCAGAGTCAGTATTACGCTCGTACTGCAGATTGTCAAGAAATTTCTTGGTGGGACCTATGGGACATTCACAGGCAGAGAAAGCAGCCAGCCGGGAGCGCATCCTGGATGCGGCGGCCCGCCAAATAGGCGAGCAAGGACTAGATAGCGTAGCGGTCGCGGAACTGATGCAGAACGCCGGCCTGACCAAAGGCGCTTTCTACGGACACTTCGAGTCGCGTGACGAGATGATTGCGGAGGCGGCGAAGCGGGCCATGCAAAAAGGCCAGTCCAAAATCGACCCGCTCTTCTCAGGCAAGAAGAAGCCCACGCTGCAACAGGTGGTGGACGCATGGCTCGACCCGGAGCATGTTCAGAATCTGACGGGCGGCTGCGGGATCTGCACGCTTGCCGGCGAGGCGCGATATGCAGGCCCCATGGTCCAGCAGGTCATTGCCGACCAATTCAAAACGAACGTCCAGCAAATTGCGCAGACGATTGGCGCTGGTGAGGCCGCGATCGCCCGCGCAACGGCCATTCTCACCGCCATGGTGGGTGCGGTGAGCATGTCGCGTGCGGTGGGCGACCCCACCGTCGCCCGGGAGATTCTCGCGAGCGCGCGGGCGCTGATACTGCAAACCCGCGCTGCCGAAAAGTAAGGCTCACCGGACACCGAGCGGGTTGGAGATCCGCAGCTCCCATACGTCATTGCGTTCCCGTGCCATGACCTGGGTGGCGGTCCCGCTTTCGATTATTGACGGCACCGATCTGAGCCCCTACTGGACGGTAATCGTCTCCTTCATGTATGGGTGAATGGCGCAGAATACCTTGTAGACACCGGGCTTATCGAACTGGAACTGATAGGTGTCGTTCTGATCGAGCGCGCCGGAGCGGAACAGGCCGGCATCGTTGGCAACCGTATGGGGTTCGCCATCGAGATTTTTCCACGTCACCGTCGAGCCGGCTTTGATCGTAAGCGACATCGGCGAGAACATAAAATTCTTAATGACGACGACATTGGAGTCCTGCGCTTGCGCAGCGGAGAAATCAGCCGATGCAGCCATGAAAATCGCGACTCCGGCAGAGACGGCAATGGCGCGGCGAAAGGTGGCGGTCAGCATATCTAGGTCCTGGCTGGTGAGCACTGTCTGGCAAATCAAACGAGCGTCGTATCGTCGAGCGTCGCCTTGAGCGGGTGCCGCACGATCTTGATGGTGGTCACGCCGAGCATCCTTGGAAGCTGATCGCTCGCCACCGTCAGTGGCCCAGGTCCGGGCCCGTTGCCTGCGGTCGGTTGCGGATAGGCCGTCGAGC
>NZ_JAFLRF010000006.1:164705-314809 GCF_017315705.1 Trinickia mobilis
CCGAAGCGCTTCAGATAGCTCATGGCCTGGCCGGCATCGCCAGTGCCCCACCCCCACGGTTCGTAAATCGTCCACATCGGCATGTGCGCGAAGACGACGATCGGCGTACTGGACGAGCGGCCCTTCAGATCGTTTTCCAGCCAGGCGAGCTGGTCGTCGCCCAGGCTGCCCAAGCCGTTCGGCTTGAAATGCATGACGTTGACGAGCGCGACAAAGTGCACGCCGCTGTGGTCGAAGCTGTAATAGCCTTTGTTGTCCGAGGCTTGACCGAAGCGGTTGAAGTATTCGGTACCAGGCCCGTCGGTCACATCGTGCTCGCCGGGCACGGTGTGCAGCTCGGTGATCTTCAAGCCCGACAGCAGCTGGGCCGCGAGGTCGAACTCCTCCGGCTTCGAAAGGTGCGTGATGTCGCCCGTGTGAATCGCGAGCGCCGGCTTGACCGGCATCGCGTTGACGAAGTCAATCGTCTGCCTGAGCGTGCCCGCGACATCCGGATTGGCTTCCTTGTTGAAGCCAATATGAGAGTCGCTGATCTGCAGGAACAGGGGAACCCCCGAGGCGGCTGACGAGCCCTTCGCTGTGGCCGCGAGGGCTAATTCCACCGGCGTGAGAATTCCGCCGCTCAGGACAAACACGGTGCCTACGCCACCGAAGGCGAGACATTTCAACGCGCCGCGGCGCGACGGATCGGATGGAAGATCTGACGACATGGTGCCCTCGCGATTAGGTCCGGGAAGCAGTCCGCCGGATCATCCAACGGGCCTCCCGAATGGGTTCGAGAGCTAATACTGCCGGGTCATCCGTTTTATTCCCGCCTGCCGGACATTTCGAATGAATTCGTGGCCTTGTCGTTGCCGGCTAGTCTACGGCGAGCGGGTTGCACGGCCGGGCAAACGGTTTTTTTGAAGGCGTGGGAATATCCGGCGACGAAACGGCGTCTCCTCATTGCCTATCGCCCAACAAAACGCAGTCAGCAAAAGCACCGGCGGCGGCACTCCGGTCAATACCGCGAATTAAACGTACACGTGGTTTGGACATGCTCAATCGAAGCGATGCCTCGCATGAGCTATCAGGAAAAGAAGGTGAAACCGTCTCTGCGTCTATTGCAACTCGGATCGGGTGTCGTGCTGCTGACCTATCTCTTTCTCCACCTGGTCAATCACGCACTGGGGATCTGGTCGCTGGATCTTGCCGGACGTGGCCTCATATTGGCGCTGCATCTGTGGCACGGCATGCCCGGAACGATCCTGCTGTACGGCGCGGCCTCCCTGCATTTTGCACTGGCTTTGCACACGATCCACGGACGCCGCCACTGGGCGCTCCCGCCTACCGAATGGATTCGCCTGTGGGCGGGACTCAGTCTTCCTTTACTGCTTATCCGCCATGCGGTGGGAACCCGGCTCGCCGCTTCGCTCTATGGCTTCGAACCGAACTATGAACGGATCGTGATCTCGCTGATCACGAGCGGCACGCAGGGCTTGCAACTTGCGCTGCTCGCGCCGGGGTGGATACACGGTTGCGACGGATACGTAAGACGCCGGTTAATGCGTGACGTACGACTGCGGGATCTCGAGCTCGCATAACCCGCCTCCCCCTTCCGACCGGCTGCGCAGAGCCAGCTCAATCGCCGCATGGTGATCCGGCACCCGCGCAGGCTCGCAAGCTATCCAGGGCGGCTGAGACCGCAGTCCGGCTGAGGCTGTCGGGGCGCCAGTACATCGACACAGAACCGAACCCCGCGAGTTGCACCGGCAAAATCTTCACAACGTTCATGCGCTCGAAACGCAGTGCGCCCCGATGCGACGCGACGCCCAACAAATCGGTGTGGTTGAGGAGCGTAATGTTGAGAATCGTCGAATTCGATTCCACGCAACGACTCGGCATCGTCTGTCCGGCGGCCGCGAGGGCAGTCTCGAACGCGGTGCGCACTGGCGTGCCGCGAGGCCACACGATCCACTGGTAGGCGAGCAGATCTTCCCAGTCGAGGGTGCGTCTCTCGGCCAATGGATGTTGCGGCCGACAGACCAAATGAATCGGCTCCATATAGAGAATCTCGGCTTCGATCTGCGGGTCCGCATTTTCAGGAGCCGAGCGGCCGACGACGATGTCCAGTTCGCCGCGGATGAGCTGTGGAATCAACAGGTTCATCGTGCTTTCGACAAGCCGCACCTGCGCCCGCGGCAGACGCAGCAACAGACGCGATACGGCAAGCGGCACCGTATCCGAGGACGCTACGCCCGACGTACCGATTGCCACGAGCCCGCTGCCGCCGTCGCGCAAGGCCTGCATATCGTCGCGCGCGCCATCGAGATGCGCCTCGATGCGCCGGGCGTGCTCGATCAGCGAATCACCGTAGGCAGTCGGCCTGAGACCACGCGCATGCCGCTCGAACAGGGGCAATCCGACATCCGCTTCGAGTTCCTTGAGCCACTTGGATAGCGCGGGCTGTGTCGTATTGAGGTCTGCCGCCGACTGGCTGAGGTTGCCGGTCTCGGCCAGACTGAGAAGTACCTGCAGATGCCTCAGGCGCAGTCGATAGGTCCAGTCCATCACGCCACCTCATTGGAGCCATATCCAAAAAAGTATGGATTATAGGAATTCGTTATTTTACGGGGTATATCTCAAAAGCGTATAAATGATGCAGACGATCCATCAAACGAGACCGGCACCATGCCAGAGCGACCGATCAAGGAGACGACATGAACGAACACCGCGCCGCCTACTACGAACTGATCGCCCGGCGGCAGATGGCGCCGCTCTGGGAATCGCTCCACAACCTCGTGCCCCCTCAACCGAAGCCGCAAGCGAAGGCGGCGATATGGCAGTACGCACAGATTCGCGACCTGGTGATGCAGGCGGGCGCAGTCATCAGTGCCGAAGAAGCGGTGCGCCGGGTGCTGGTGCTGGAAAATCCCGGACTGCCGGGCAAGTCGAGCATTACGCCGAGTCTTTACGCCGGACTTCAGCTGATCCTGCCCGGCGAGATCGCGCCCAGTCATCGCCATACGCAATCGGCGCTGCGATTCATCATCGAAGGCCGGGGGGCATGGACCGCGGTCAACGGCGAACGCACGACGATGCGTCCCGGGGATTTCATCATCACGCCCTCATGGACGTGGCACGACCACGGCAACCCGTCCGCCGAGGACGGCGGCGAGCCGGTGGTGTGGCTCGACGGACTCGATATTCCGCTCGTCGCCAGTCTCGACGCCGGCTTTGCGGAAAGCTTCCCGGAAGCGACCCAACCCGTCACGCGCCCCGAAGGCTACAGCTTCGCCCGCTTCGGCCACAACATGGCGCCGGTGCGTGAACGCGTATCGGATCCCACCTCGCCGATCTTCAGTTATCCGTACGAACGCAGCCGCGAGGCACTGGACAAGCTGTATCGCCACGGCGATCTCGACGCGTGGGACGGCGTGAAGCTGCGCTATGTGAACCCGATGACGGGTGGCTGGCCGATGCCGACGATGGCAACGTTCATGCAGTACCTGCCGGCCGGCTTCCAGGGCCGAACCTCGCGCAGCACCGACGCCACGGTCTATTGCGTGGTCGAAGGGCATGGCACGGCGCACATCGGCGACGCCGAGTTTTCGTTCTCGAAGCACGACGTGTTTGTCGCACCGTCATGGCAGCCGGTGCGCTTGTCGGCGCTCGCCGAGAGCGTCCTGTTCAGCTATTCCGACCGGCCGGTGCTCGCTGCGCTGAACCTGCTGCGCGAAGAGCGCATCTGAGCCGCGCACCCACCTGTCGCATCCCTCTGTTTCCTCCTTTTGCACGAGCGAGTCGATCATCATGGCATTTGTTTTCCCGCCCGAAGCACCCGTCGGGATTCCCGTCGCCGGCAGCGACGACCTGTTTGCGGTGCGCCGCGTTTACTGCGTCGGCCGCAACTACGCGGCACATGCGCGCGAGATGGGTTTCGATCCGGACCGCGAGCCGCCGTTCTTCTTCTGCAAGCCCGCCGACGCCGTGGTGCCGGTCGCGCACGGCGACACGCTCGAACTCGCCTACCCGGCGCAGACGCAGAACTACCACTATGAGGCGGAACTGGTCGCCGTCATCGGCAAGGGTGGCTCGGACATTCCGCTGAGTCAGGCGCTCGACCACGTCTGGGGCTATGCGGTCGGCCTCGACATGACGCGGCGCGACCTGCAGATGAAGATGCGCGAGATGGGCCGCCCGTGGGAAATCGGCAAGGCGTTCGACCGTTCGGCGCCGGTCGGCCCGGTTCACCCGGCCAGCTCGGTCGGTCATTTCGAGCAGGGCGCGTTGTGGCTTACGGTCAACGGCGAGACGAAGCAGAAGAGCGATGTGTCCCATCTGATCTGGTCGGTGGCCGAAACGGTCGCCGATCTCTCCAGGTTCTTCCGTCTCGAAGCAGGCGATGTGATCTTTACCGGCACGCCTGAAGGCGTCGGCGCGGTGAAGGCCGGGGATGTGATGGCCGTCGGCGTCGAGCGTCTCGGCGAACTGACGGTGCGAGTCGTCTGAACCCAACCTGGCGGACGCTATCGTGCAGCTTCATAGCTTTTTCAACAGTTCGACGTCCTGGCGTGTGCGGATCGCGCTCGCGCTCAAAGGGCTCGCATACGACTACCTGCCGGTCGATATCCGTGCAGGCGCTCATCGCGCGCCGGACTATGTCGACCACGTCAATCCGTCGGCATCGGTACCTGCGCTCGTCGATGGCGGCTTTCACCTGGGACAGTCGCTCGCGATCATCGAATGGCTGGACGCGCATTATCCGGAGCCCCGGCTGGTTCCGCTCGAGGTCGAAGCTCGGGCACGCGTGCTCGAACTTTCTTATTTGATTGCGTGCGACATCCACCCGCTCAACAACCTGCGCGTGCTGCGCTACGTGCAGGACGTGCTTGGCGTGACGCCGGAACAGAAGGATGCGTGGTACCGGCACTGGATTGCGCAAGGCATGGCGAGTGTCGAGCGTTTGCTCGCGCGATATGGCCGCGGTCCGTGGTCCTTCGGCGCGGAGCCTACGCTGGCCGATTGCTGCCTCGTGCCGCAAATCGCAAACGCGCAACGAATGGGCTGCGATCTGGGCGCCTACCCGCGCAGCCTTGCGGTTTACCAACACGCGATCGAACACCCGGCGTTCGACGTGGCCCGGCCCGCGCGCCAGCCGGATTACAAAGCTTGAGCCAGCGGAGGACAGACATGAGTAGGACAAGCAAGGGCACTCGCCGTGTGATCGTGGTCGGCGGCGGCATCGGCGGCCTCGCCGCGGCGCTTGCGCTGGCCCGGCAGAATATCAGCGTCGAATTGCTGGAACAGGCGCCCGAGATCGGAGAGATCGGCGCCGGCATCCAGCTCGCAGCGAACGCCTTCAACGCGCTCGACGCGCTCGGCGTGGGAGAGGCGACTCGCCGTCGCGCGGTCTTTACCGACTATCTGAAGCTGATGGATGCAGTCGACGCCAGCGAGGTCGTGCGAATCGACGTCGGCGCGCCGTATCGGCAGCGCTTCGGCAATCCTTATGCCGTGATCCATCGCGCGGATATTCACCTGTCGATCCTCGAAGCGGTTCAGGCGAGTTCGCTGATTCAGTTTCGCACCAACACGCAGGTGCAGTCTCTCGCGCAAGATGAAAGCGGTGTGACCGTCACCGATCAACGCGGCACGCGGTATCGGGCCGATGCAGTCATCGGCTGCGACGGCGTCAAGTCAGTGATACGCGCCGCCCTGATCGGCGACGACCATCATGTGACCGGGCATGTCGTCTATCGCGCAGTGGTCGACTTGGAGAACATGCCGGCCGATCTCCGGATCAACGCGCCGGTGGTGTGGGCCGGACCGCACTGTCACCTCGTGCACTATCCGTTGCGCGGCGGCCAGCAATACAACCTCGTCGTGACGTTCCATAGCCGTCAACAGGAGCAATGGGGTGTCACCGACGGCAGCAAGGAGGAGGTGCTGTCGTATTTCGAAGGCATTCACCCATTGCCGCATCAAATGCTGGACCGCCCAACCTCGTGGAAGCGTTGGGCCACGGCCGACCGCGATCCTGTCGAGCGTTGGAGCATTGGCCGTGTCACGTTGCTCGGTGACGCGGCTCATCCGATGACGCAGTACCTCGCGCAGGGCGCATGTCAGGCGCTCGAGGATGCAGTCACGCTCGGAGCGGCTATCGAAGCCGCCGATGGTGACTTCGACTCCGCGTTCGCGCTGTATGAAAGAGCACGCATTCCGCGCACGGCGCGCGTGCTGTATTCGGCTCGGGAGATGGGCCGGATTTATCATGCGAAGGGCGTCGAGCGTCTGGTGCGCAACTCGCTGTGGGTCGAGCGCACGCAGGAGCAGTTCTACGACGCGTTGCAGTGGTTGCACGGATGGCGCGCCGACGCGTGTTTGAAAGGCGTCGTCTGACGCGGCCCGACTACCTGCGAGCAACTGGACGAGCCGCCCATCGCGGATGTCGGCATCGACGGCGTAGCGATGAATCAACCCGACGCCTGCGCCTGCCAGCAGCGCCTCGCGGTGCCCAACGATCTGGTCGAAATTGCAACGGAGGATGGCCTCTGGTAGAACGACAAGATTCGGTTGGAGCGTACCAATGGATCAGATCACTGACCTCAATGACCTTCGGCTCTTCGCGCAGGTGGTCGAGCACGGCAGCTTCACAGCAGCCGCCCGCAGCCTCGGCGCCCAGACGTCGAAGCTCAGCCGGCGCATTCGCGCATTGGAGGAGGAGCTTGGCGTCCGTCTGCTCAATCGCACGAGCCGAAGCTTGTCTTTGACGGAAACCGGGCGGCAGTTCTACCAGCATTGCATTGCCCTGGTGTCAGAATCCAAGGCCGCCAAAGACATGGTGGACCAGACGCGGAGCAAGCCGCAGGGCACCGTGCGAATCAGTTGCCCCGTGGCACTACTGAACTCCGGCGTCTCCTCGATCATTTCGCAATACATTCAGGACAATCCCCAAGTGCAGGTTCTGCTCGATGCGACGAACCGCCGTGTGGACGTGGTCGAGGAAGGCCTGGACTTTGCGATCCGGGTCAGGCTTCCGCCACTGGAAAACACCGATCTCGCGGTTCGGCAACTGGGCTTGTCCATCCAGATTCTGGTCGCCGGTACAGAATTGGCGGCGCGCCATCCGGCGCCCAACTCGATCGAATCCTTGAGGGAATGGCCCACGCTCTCAATGGCCAGCGGCAGCGAGAAATTTGTCTGGAATCTGACGAACGCTAACGGGCAGGTGACGTCCTGGACGCATCAGCCCCGATTGGCGACGGACGACCTGGCCAGCCTGCGGATTGCGGCGATAGGGGGACTCGGCGTGGCAGTGCTGCCTCGGGAGTTGGTGGCCGCCGACATTCAGGCCGGAACGCTGCGACATCTGCTGCCGGATCTGTCTACGACGCCGGGGCTCGTGCATGCGGTTTTCCCCACGCGCCGAGGCATGGTTCCGGCCGTTCGTCACCTGCTCGACGCGCTCGTTGCGGGATTCGAAGAGCTGACCCGGACGTGGTAGAGCGCCCGCCTTCAAAGCCCCCGCCGCCCCGAAGGCCGGATCGGTATAGCGCCGCGGGCCGATCAGTTTTGAAAGCACCGACAGCCGCGCAGGCACCATGATCACCCCGGCAGACGTGGCCGCGATACGGGATCAGGGGGACGGGCGAGCCGCCAACGCCGGGGACGTCGAAGACGATGACTGTCACGTCGTCCAGTGCCGCAACGAACGGCTCAACCAGTTCGAGATTCGCGCCGATGCCGTTGAACAAGAGCAGCGGCGGCGAGGCGTCGCTACCGCGCACTCCTGGCAAGGTCTTCACCGATCAGGCGAACTGCTCGCGCAGCCACTTCTTGTTGAGCTTGCCGACACTCGTCTTTCCGAGCTCATCGACGAACTTCACGATCTGCGGCACCGCGTATTTCGATATCTTTCCCGATGTGCTTAACGACAGTACGTGCTGCTTGATGTCGTCCTCCGTGACTGCCGCTCCCTCCTTGAGCACGACCAGCGCCACCGGTCGCTCCCCCCACTTCTCATCCTTGATGCCGATGACGGCCACTTCGGAAACGCCCTCGTATTGCGAGATCAGATTTTCTATCTCGAGCGATGAAACCCACTCCCCGCCGGACTTGATCACGTCCTTGAGACGGTCGGTGATTTGGATGTTGCCCGCCGGATCGATATTGGCAATGTCCTGCGTATGGAGATAGCCGCCGGCCCAAAGCTGCTGGGAAGCCTCGGCATTGTTCAGATAGCCCTGCGTGAGCCACGGTGCGCGCACGACGATCTCGCCGGCGGCCTTGCCGTCGTGAACGAGATCGTCCATGTTGTCGCCGACGACACGCAGGTCGACGAGAGGAACAGGCCGGCCGGTCTTGCAGCGCAGGCGAAGCTGCGCGTCGGCGTCGAGCGCTTCGGCCCCGGGCGGAAGCTGCGCGAGGCTGAGCACCGGGCAAGTTTCCGACATCCCGTAACCGACGAACACGTCGATGCCCCGGTCTAGCGCCGCTTGGGCGAGCCCTTGCGGCAACGCGCTGCCGCCGATGACGATCTTCCACTTGCTCAAGTCCGTCGCCTTCGCCTCCTCGCACGAGAGCAGCATGTGCAGGATCGTGCTGACACAATGCGAGAACGTGACGCCCTCTTCGCGCACGAGCCGTGCGAGCCGGTCCGGCAAATAGCGCCCGGGATAGACCTGCTTCACACCCAGAACCGTGGCGATATACGGCATGCCCCACGCGTGGACGTGAAACATCGGGGTGAGCGGCATGTACACGTCGCCACGATGGAAACGCTGTCCCGAGACAGGGCTCGCCAGTGCCGCCATGAGGGTGATGGTGTGCAGAACCAGCTGCCGATGCGTAAAGTAGACGCCTTTCGGAAGACCGGTCGTACCGGTGGTGTAAAAGGTCGTTGCACGAGTGTTCTCGTCAAAGTCCGGAAACGCGTAGCGCGTGCTATTTGCCGACAGCATCGCCTCGTATTCAGCCGAGAAGGGAATACTGTGTGCACATTCACAGCTTGACTCATCGATCCAGATGAAAGTACGCACTGTTTCCAGTTTGTCCTTGATCGCTTCGACGACCGGCAGAAAATCAGTGTGAACCAGGAGGGTTTCCGCGCCGGCGTGATTGATCGTATAGGCGATTTCTGCCGGTGACAGGCGCACGTTCACGGTCTGCAAGACAGCGCCCATCATCGGAACCGCGAAATAGCATTCGAGATAGCGGTGGCTGTCCCAATCCATCACCGCGACGGTGTTGCCGTGCTGCACGCCAAGTTGGCTCAAACCGTTGGCGAGGCGTGCGATACGCTCGCGCAACGTCGCATAGGTCATCCGGAACCGATCTCGGTAGACGATCTCCTCGTCCCGGGCCTGAACGAACGGCGTGAGCAACAGCTGCTTGATCAGCAACGGATAGGCGTAGGCGGTGGACCCTATCGTCTTGACTTCGTCCTGCATCGATATCTCCTTTAGTCCCAAAATGGATTGCAAGCGAATGCCGATCTAGTTATTTTTCTCGCCCTGCTGTGACATCCCGTTGGGACAATCATCCAGGTGTCAGGACTCGGGAAGTACCCCCTGAATGGGGGAGTGCCGTGGACGCAGCCGGGGGAGAGACTGATTTCGCACTGAATCGCCTTCCTTATTTCGCTTCCCCGACTACCTGTCAGGTCCGGTCCAGGCTAGTAAAGTCGAGTTCCTAGTCCAGCGGCCTGAATGCGCCTCTTCAGCACTTATGTACTTTGACGGCTTCAAACGGCAGGCTAAAAAGACTTCACGCTTCGCGAAGACGGCAAGGAGGCGATCCCGGCAGTCATCGAGGCGGGTAACGGGTTTGGACAAACCTCCATGACGAGCCGTCAGCCACGCCCGCGCGATGTCGTAGCGATCGAGCGATCGCTCTCCGGTTAAAACATATGCCGCAAGCCAGCCATGATGCCTAGCTGGGTCGTGCCGTACGCCGAGCTCAGGGCGTTGATGCCTTGGAACTGGGCGCCAACCAATCCGCCGCGGTACAGCGAGTAGTCGGCTTCCAAATAGGTATCCGTGCGTTTCGACCAGTTATAGTCCGCAAGCAGCTGGAACTGCGTCGCGTTCCCATTGGCTGCTTGCGTCTTCCCGGTCTGAATCGTGCGCCACACATTCGCGGAAAGGTGAATCACGTCCGCTACCTGCTGCGTCACCCCGCCAAAAAACATTTGCCGGGAACTGAACGTATTGAATTCAAGCGCGGTCAATTCCGGCGCGCTGAATGGCCCGTTAGGGAAATTGCCGACAAACCCTGCGTCCTGCCGGTTCACGGCCCAGCCTGCCGTGAGCGTCGTATTTCCGAACGTATACGACCCGCCGGCAGTCCAGGATTTGAGGTGCGCGGAAGCGTTCACGGCATCGCGCGAGTCCAGGTACGCGGCCGCCAGGCGCAATGGTGCGCCGGGCAAATAGAGCAGCGATGCCCCAATCTGACTTCCCGCACCAAATGCGCCTGCATTGCCGCCAAACACATACGACACCTCAGCCGTCAGGTATTGCCATCTCGCTGCGTATTTGACCATGTTGCTTGTCCACACGCCCTGAGCCATCATGACTTCCGGCCGAAACTGGTAGAAAGTCGGGAGCCATGGATTGGTCACGAACGCGCTCAGAACCGCGTCGGCAAGTGGATTGACCTGACGCCCCATGGTCAACTTGCCGTAACGGCTCGACTGCACGCCAACAAAAGCCGTATTGAAGAACGGATAGGCGGGGTCGGTCGCCCCGGAGTTCGGGAAGAAGCGATCCTCGAGGTCGAACAGGACCTTCGTTCCGCCGCCAATGTCTTCCGCTCCCTCGAATCCGAAGTGGCTCTCGTTTTCGCCGCTGGCGAGCTCGACGCGTGAATCGCCTTGCCGATCCGCATGAGTCGTGTAGCGAATTCCCGTATCCACGAGGCCGTAAAGCGTTACCGACGACTGCGCGGCTGCTGAGACGGAGTACAGCGTCGCGGCAGACATGATGGCCACCGCCGCGCCGGCCTTGCGTCGATGCAGCTCTTTTCCGAACAATCTCCTTACCTTCCTCATCCATCAACTCCAATATTATGATTATGTCGTACTGCGAAACATACGAACCACATCTGCAACTTATCGATTGCCGGCTGAGTACGAGCGCTTGATTACGGCACCGGCTCCGATCAAGGCGTTGCGCCCAATACCGCACGTTGCCCGGAAACTTCGACGACAACTGCCAGAAAACTTACATTCCGCGGTGCGAGCGCATCGAACACTGCGTTTCGTCTTCCTGCAGCAGTCTCCACTGGATCTTTCCGCTCGCGGTGCGGGGCAAGCCGGCGGCAAACTGAATGACGCGCGGAACCTTATAGGACGCCATGCGCTCGCGGGCCCACGACACAATGTCTTCTTCCGTCGCGTGCTCGCCGCTCCGAAGCACGATGACCGCCTTTACCGACTCGCCTCGACGCGGATCGTGAGTCGCAATGACACACGCCTCCTGTACGGCGGGATGCTCGAACAGCATGGCCTCGACTTCGGCCGGCCAGACTTTGTAGCCGGAGGCGTTGATCATGCGCTTTAGCCGGTCGACGATGAAGAAGTATCCGTCCCGATCCACGTAGCCGAGGTCTCCGGTGCGCAAGTATCGCTTCCCATCGATCAGAACGAAGGCATCTTGCGTGGCTTCCGGAGATTTCCAATACCCGTCGAAAACTTGAGGTCCGCTGACGAGAATCTCGCCTGTTTGTCCTTCACCGAGAGGCTCGAGCGTCTCGGGATCGACAACGAGTGAATCCGTGTTGAAGACCGGCACGCCCATGCACTGTTGCTTGCTGTGCTTCGGCGGATTGATGTGGGTCGCCGCCATCGTCTCGGTGAGGCCGTACCCTTCTACGTACGGGATGCCCCAACGCTCCTGGATCTGCTGCGCGACAGCCTGCGGCATCGCGGCACCGCCGCCGCTCAGGTACGCAATGGAACTCAGGTCGAACTCGTCGACGTCCGCCAGGTTCAGCAGGTCGATGAGCATTGCGGGAACGGTGACCCATGTGCTGACGCGGTGGCGTTCGATCAGGTGCGCGGCGCATGTCGCGTCCCATCGGGTCATGATCGCCGTCGTGGCGCCGATGTATATCGGCATGTTCATGCAGTTCTGCATGCCGGTGACGTGGAACAACGGCACGGAGCACAGCATCACGCTCTCGTTCGCGAGGCCCGGCCATTCTGCGCACGAGACCGTTGAATGCATCACGCTGCGATGGGTATGGATGCACCCTTTGGGGCGACCGGTCGTGCCGGACGTATACGGAATGACCGCCAAATCCTCGGGCCGGGATTCGTGATCGCGCGCAACGCATGCGCGCGTGAGCGCGTCGTTCCAGCCGATGACGGCAGCATGGCCGTCGACAGATTCTGCACGAGGCCGCGGTTCGGACGATGTCAGGACGTCGGGCAGCGGCAGATCGGTCGGGTCGCAAAGATAGTCGGCATAACGTGCAGCGATCACATAGTCCACGCGGCGGCCCGGCAGCGACCGTACGTGCTCCATGAGTTCTTCGCCGACGAAGGCGACGCTAGCCCCGCTATCTTCAAGAATGTGTTGCAGCTCCGAAGTCCGGTTCATCGGATTGACGGGCACGACTACCGCATCCGCGCGCAGGACCGCATAGAAGGCGACGACGAACTGCGGACTGTTCTGCATGTACAGGACGACGCGGTCACCCCGGGCGATGCCGCAGTGCTGCTGCAGGAATCCCGCCAGCGCTTGAACTTCGTATTGCAACTGCCGGTAGCTCACGGTAGTGCCGTAGTAAAGAATTGCGGCCTTTTCCGGATGGCGGTTCGAGGCGATTTCGAGATTCGTGTACAGCGATGTCTGCGGCGCGGATAGTTGCCGCGGCACGTCGACCAGCCGACGCGTTGATGTTGCCGTCATGTCTACTCCGAGCATGAGACGAAATGCAGTGATATGGCGCAGCGCCTTGAAACCGATCGCATCCGAACCTGGCGCCATGAGGCGGATGCGTCGCTCTACTTCTGAAGGAGCTCGCGGCTCCACTGGCCGATTTCCTCGAGCGTCTCGGCGGTTTCCGGCAAGAACGGGAAGAGCGTGAAGACGTGAACCGAATCGGCCACCCTCTTCAGCTTCACGTTCGCGCCGGCTGTCCTTGCCCGCTGTGCAAAGCGAGTCGTGTCGCTCTCCAGCACCTCTCCCTCGACGGCCGAAAGGAATACCGGCGGAAGGTCGGCGAGGTCCGCGAACAGCGGCGACACCATCGGGTCGGTCGGCTCGTGGCCCTGGAAGTAAGACGCGACGAGGTTGGAAAGCGTCTCGCGATTCGCGGCCGGATCGTCTCCCGAATTCGCCCTGACGGAGGGGCCGCCAAGCGTGAGGTCAGTGAGCGGGCAGATTGCAATGACGCCGGCCGGCAACGGCAGCCCCGCGCGACGCAACGCAGCAGCCAGCGCCAGGGCGAGGCCGCCCCCGGACGATTCGCCGCTCAGGAACACCGTCGACGGATCGACACCCGAAGCGAGCAAGCCGCGATAGGCGCCGAATGCGTCGTCGAATGCCGCCGGATACGGATGCTCGGGCGCGAGGCGATAGTCGACCGTGTAGCACGGACCGTTCAGGGCGCGCGAGAGACGGCTTGCGTATTCAACCGAGCTCTTTGCCGAACCCAGCACGTAGCCGCCGCCGTGGAAGTGCAACACGGTCGCCTTTTGCGCGGCTCCCGCTGCAACCACACGCAACGAGCTCACCCCGTGAAGATCGACGTCCGTCACTTCGGTGCTTGCCGGCGCAGGGAATTGCTCCAGAAGGAACCGTTCGTAGGCTGCACGCTGCCCCCGGTCGCCACGCGCAATGTCATCCGGCTTGAACACGCCCTTCCAGAGGTCGAAAGCGCGCTGGCTTTCGGGGCGCGCCATCCGCTTTCCTTCGCGTGCCGCGCTCAAGCCTACGACCTCGCCCGGCGGCAGCTTGGCGGCCTCGAGGATGTCGTGCCCCCAGGCGAACGACCACGAAGCCTCTGCCAGCGGATCGATACGCGAGAGTCCCTTCAGGCGTCCGTTACGCTGGCGTACACGCGCCTCGTCGGGCTCGTGCGCCCAATCGACGACAAATCGCGCGCCCGCCTGAATCCGCGTAGTACGCGGCTGGCGGCGCCGTTCGTATTCCAGCAGCGCGTCCTGAACGCCGGCCCGGCCATGGTTCTTGAGACAGGCGGCGAGGACCCATGCGTCTTCGATCGCCTGGCAGGCGCCTTGCGCCAGGTAGGGCACCATCGCATGCGCGGCGTCGCCGAGCAGGGCGATCCGTCCGGTACTCCAGTGTTCGATCGGATCCCGGTGGTACATCCCCGTGATGAACGCCGAGTCCACGGCTTCCAGCATCTTCTGGACGGTGGGCTCGGAACCCTCGAACGAGCGCCGCAGTTGCTCGACGTCCCCCGACTGCGTCCACGACTCGCGGCTCACTTCGGTTGCCGGCACCGACGCAAGAATGCTGTAGAGGTCCTTGCGAACCCAGTACGAGACGATATTTCTGCCGATGCCGAACCAGTTGTTCCCCGCCACCGGCAGCTTCAGGCCGGTGAGCCGGTCGGCAGGGATGAGCGAGCGCCACATCAGAATGTTGGCGAACTGCTTCTCTTCGGGTCCCCGAAGGGCCGTCCGAACGGCGGAGTGAATGCCATCCGCGCCGATCACCGCGTCGCCGCGAATCACTTCGCCATTTTGCAGCGTGACGTAGGCGCCCTCGTCGTCCTGGGAAACCGACGCGCACTCCGCCCCCAGCCGGATCACATTGGGCGGCACGGCCTTCGCGAGCAGGTCGATCAGGTCGGCGCGGTGGACGTTGTAGAGCAACGCGCCATAACGTGCCTCCGCCTCCTTGCCCAGCGGCGCAACGTACAAGAGACGCCCCGTCGACAGTTCGAGGTAGTCAAAGCGTTCCGGCACTGTCGCGATCTGCGCCAGCGCGGGTTCAAGCCCCAATTCCCGCAGCACGATCGTGCCGTTCGCCGCGATCTGGACGCCCGCGCCGACCTCCGTCAGCTGCGGGGCGCGCTCCAGTACAATCGGCTCGATGCCGTGGCGCAGCAGCGCCAGAGCGGTCGTGAGCCCACCAATGCCTCCTCCAACAACCACGACTTTCATGCTAAGTTTCTCCAACTTGGTTAGTTAACCTAGTGTAGTTAATTAACTCGAAACGGTAAAGTAATGACGACGTCAGGGAAAACCCTTCGCTCGGACGGGGCGGAGACGCGAATTCGCTTAAAGGAAGAAGCCCAACGCCTGTTCGCGCTGCGCGGATTGGACGGGGTGTCCGTGCAGGACATCATCTCCGCCGCAGGGCAGCGAAACAGCGCCTCGCTGCGCTACTACTTCGGGAACAAACTTGAACTGGCGCGCGAACTGGTAGTCGACGGTGCGCGCCTTATCGACGAGGACCGTCAGGCGCGGCTCGACAGACTGGAGGCGGAGGGCGGGATGAACGTGCGAGCGGTATTGGGCGCGCTGCTCTTTCCGATGCTCGATCTGGCGGATCGCACGGGTCAGGCGACGTACATCCGCATGATCGCCAACTTGCAGTTGAACAACCGCGCGTTCTTGCGGGAGGCGCTGGAAAACAAGTGGAATCTGGGTTATCAGCGTTGCAACGCTCAGCTCCGAAACCTGCTTTCCCCTATTCCGCCGGCAATAGTCGATCACAGACTGTCGCTCGTCGGCATCTACGGCAATGCCGCACTGGCAGCGTGGGAAGCGAGTCGGGACAATCGCGATTCGGGAGGGCTCTGGTCCCCGCAATACGCCGTGTCCAGCTTGATGGACAGCTTTGAAAGCGTACTCACCGCAGAGCCGTCGGAGGAAACGCGGTCCCTGCTAGTCCAATAAAAGCCCGCTCAAGGTTTCCTTCGCCAAGCTCGCTGCCTCAACTGGGAGCGGGGTTTGCGGCCTCTTGATCGGCGTAATCATCGATAGGGTGACCTGTATCTTTGGAGAGACGATTTTTTGCCAATGTAACCCAGGGTAATCACTGCGACGCAGCGAGTTGATCGGCATCACCGTATAGCCGACGCCGCGCTCAACCAGCTCAACTATCGAGCGAACAGCATCGATCTCGAAGGTCATCGTAAGCATGATGCCTAAGCGCGCGGCCTCATATTCGAGAAGCGGCCGAATGGTATGGGGCGCATGAGGCATGATCAGAGGCACATGAGCGAGCTCCCTCAACTCGACCTCGTCATGCCTCGGCCCGATCGGACTCGCACCGATCAGATACAGATCCTGCGTCGCGATAGGGTCGATGACCAGGTTAGGGGACGCGGCCGGGTTCTGGAGAATTGCGAAATCGAGGCTGCCGACCAGCAACTGCTCATGCAGCGAACTCGAATATCCCTCGACGAGGCTCAACGAAGCTTTGGGGAAGCGCTCTATGAAGCGCTCGACAAAGGTAGGAATCAGAGTGCGGCCGACACTTGGCGTAAAGCCGGCAATGACACGCCCCTCATACGCTGACTCGCCCTCTTTCAACGCGATCAATGCGAAGTCGGCAGCGTGAAGGACTCCCCTGGCATGTTCGAGGAACCGGCGACCAGCGGGCGTCAAAACCACACCACGACCGTTTCGCGAAAACAGCGTGACCTTCAGTTCAACCTCAAGTGCGCGGACTTGCCGACTGAGTGTGGGTTGAGCAATGTCAAGGACGTCGGACGCCTTTCCGACGCTGCCCAGTTCCGCAACCCGGACAAAGTAACGCAGCTGTTTTATATCCATCGCCCGCCAACACTTCCTGTGGTCCGGAAAATCACGAGATCGTCAAATCGTGCACGAAAGGATTTTATACCGCGGCTGCGCGAAATATTCGTCGGAGCACAGTTTGACCGATGCCGCGGAATTTCTCCGAACCGGTGCGCTCGACGGCTTGCGTGGACTTTCAGCGATCGGTAGTCCGTTGCGCGACGGGTACCGCATCCTCGTCCACGCATCGAACCTGTTTTGGCGAAGTCTTGACGATCTTGATCATGACAACGGCTCCAAGGCCAAGCAGCGCGGCAATGACATACAAGCCGATATTCAGGCTGCCTGTTGAAGTCTTGACCCAGCCGAGCATGAACGGGCTAAGAAATCCACCCGTCTGACCGATCGAATTGATGAGGGCGATTCCTCCGGGCGCAGCACGCGGCGAGAGTAACGTCATTGGAATCGAGAACAGTATCGGCATCGCGCTGAAAACCGAAACCGTCGCGACGGTCAGCGCGACAAGCGTCAGCGGAAAGTTGTTGCCCACCACGGGAAGCAGCGCGAGAGCCGCGGCACCGGCCAATGCGCAACCGGCGGCATGCCGGCGTCGCTCAAGCGTCCGATCCGAGTGCCGCGACAGCACTATCATCCCCATCGCGCCCACGCCATAGGGGATGATGGACCACAAGCCAATCGAAGACGCTGCGTGCGCTCCTGCGCTGCGCATCATCATCGGCATCCAGAACGATACTGCGTAAGTCCCGCAGATAACGGTGAACCATGCAAATGCTATGGCGTACACATTGGAATCGCGCAATGCCGCTCCGAATCCGCCGTGACCCCGGTTGCGCCCTGCCGGCAACCCGGCCGAGACCTGGCGACGTTCAGCCTCGGATAGCCAGCGCGCACGTTGCGGTCCGTCTGGCAGGAGACATAGTGAGACAACGCCTAGCAGTATCGATGGAAGGCCCTCAACCA
The DNA here is from genome assembly GCF_017315705.1 of Trinickia mobilis. Lineage (GTDB taxonomy): Bacteria > Pseudomonadota > Gammaproteobacteria > Burkholderiales > Burkholderiaceae > Trinickia_A > Trinickia_A mobilis. The sequence goes on from NZ_JAFLRF010000006.1 coordinate 182,392, forward strand.
GGAACAGCCATTGCCATCCTCGCAATCCATGAACACCCGCCATCGCATCCAGCACGACACCGGAAACCGGCGAACCCAGCAATCCGGCCATTACGCTTCCGCTCAGAAAAAGCGCCGTCACCCTCGCGAGCCGCGCCTCCGGATACCACAGCGTCAGATAAAAGACGACGCCAGGTGTAAGGCCAGCCTCGAAGACGCCGAGCAGCACGCGCAAGATATAGAACATGGAGGGTGTCCGCACAAACATCATGCAGCACGACGTCACTCCCCAGCAGATCATGATCCGCGCCATCGTCAGCCGCGCACCCACCCTTTGCAGCAGCAGGTTGCTCGGCACCTCGCAAGCGAGGTAGCCGGCGAAGAATATTCCCGCCCCCAGGCCATAGATGGCGTCGGTGAACCCAAGGTCCGCCTTCATTTGTAGCGCGGCAAAACCAATGTTGATCCGGTCCAGATACGCGAATATGTACCCAAGGAGCAGGATCGGCAAAATCCGCCATCCGATACGCGCATACAGCGCGCGCTCCAGCCGCGCCTCTGAAGTCTCAACACCTGCAGCGGCATCGCTATTGGTCATGCCGGTCTCCGTCTCCATGGTTTTCAAGTGGCTAACTGCCGGGATCGCGCGCTGTCTGCGCCGGCAGGTCTAGACGCTCAGTGTGTCCCCGGTCCTGCAGTAGCTTCTGCCGGCGATTCTGCCCAATGGCCGCAGTACCTCGTGGTTCACCCTGTGTCCCTCCAACACCCCGTCTGCACAATGGACCAGCATGACTTCGCCGACGAGGAGCGTCGTTTGCGATCCCGGCGCGCCGAACTCCACGTGCTGGTGAAGGCGGCACTCAAACTGCAACGGTGATTCGCTGATTCGCTTTGGCAATACGGTGACTGACGGAACGGTGCTGAAGCCAACCTCATCGACTTCGCTTACCGAAGAGGGGTAGTCGATCGCACATTGCTGCACCTGCTCCGCCATCTCTTCCGACACGACGTTAATCACATACTGCCCGGACCGCAGCACGTTTCTGACGGTGTCCTTGTATCCGGCCGGGGTCGTCTGCGCGACGATACCCAGAAGTGGCGGCGTGACGCAGAGAATCACAAATTGGCTGAACGGCGCGGCGTTGAGAACACCTTCGTCGTTCAACGATGTGACCAATGCGATCGGTCTGGGCACCACTGAACCGGTAAGGAACTTGTAGCGGCTCTCCTCGCTGAACTTGAGAAGATCGACCGCTTCGTACAAAAGATGGCTCATACGATCGTGGAAAATAATGGGTTCATCAATCAGCCTGCGTTGCGCGCAAAGCCGCGGTTGAGGAAATCCTACGTTCGCCGCCCTCGGATCAACAAGAACGGATTCGTTCTTTCTGTTATGCGGCTAGTGGTCGAAGGCGCATCCCGCGGCTAATCGAAACTTGCCCACGCGAAGTTCGAATCCACACCGTGCCGGACGCATCGGGCAGCACGCCTGGCGCAGGCCGGCAATGGGCGCCGCGTTCTCCGGCGCCCATGTAGAAGGCGCATACCAGAAAGAAAACTTTCGTTCTTGCCGCAACTTCCGCCCAAGCCTACCTTCCGTCTCATGTTTCGCAGCGCTCGCTTGTAGCCGAGTTCCTCAGCGACCCCGGCAAACAGTGTTGGATCGAATCGGGGAGCCATCGAGCCGAGCCGGCGGCATCGAAACGCATCGACTAGCGTTCCACGCAAAAAGGCATGTTCATGAACAGCACATTAGATTCATTGCTCAACGAGGTTCGAGCCGCCCCTCATCCCGTTGGCGCGTTACAGGGGGTCCGGGTCATCGATATGTCCGGTCTCGGAGGGCAATATTGCGGAAAGCAGTTTTCCGATCTTGGGGCCGACGTCATTCTTATTGAGCCGATCCGCGGCTCCAGTGTTCGGCGCGAAGGTCCCTTCCTGGACGACAAGGTCCATATCGAATACAGCCTTCCTTTCGCCTATTTCAACGCCGGCAAGAGGAGCGTCTGTCTCGACCTGGACCATCCGGAGGGACAGCGGATATTCAGGGAGCTCGTGAAACGCTCCGATCTTCTGATCGAGTCGGAAAGGCCGGGCACAATGGCGGCTCGAGGGCTGGACTTTGAAAGTCTTGCATCCGTTGCTCCGCGTTTGGTGATGACAAGCATTACGCCCTTTGGTCAGGACGGTCCCTACGCACATTACGAATCTGAAGATATCGTCGCCCTTGCGTTAGGCGGTCTTCTCTATCTAGGCGGATATCCCGACAGTCCTCCCATCGCGGCACACGGCAATCTGGCCTATCTCGCTGCCGCCCAGTTCGCATCCGTGGCGTCGATAATGGCACTCCTCTCAGTCGATATGGCGCCAGGCGAGCGGCCGGGAAAACACATCGATGTGTCGATCCAGGAATGCGTCGTCATGGGATTGGAAAACGCGATTCAGTTCTACGATCTCGAGGACGTCGTACGCAAGAGAGAGGCGGGACAACAGCGCATGGCCGGCACCGGTGTTTTTCCCTGTGCAGACGGGCAAATCTACCTCATGGCGGGAGGCATCGCTTCCACGCGGTTCTGGGAATCAACCGTCCAGTGGCTCGCGGACGAGGGCGTACAGGCCGCGGCGCAGCTGCTCGATGAAAAGTGGGCCAACCACGACTATCTTGTCACGGACGAAGCCAAGATGATCTTCGCGGAGCTGTTCGTGCCCTTCGCCCGGACGCGCACGAAGGCCTGGCTTTATCAGGCTGGGCAGGCTCGTCGCATACCGATATGCCCCATCAGCATGCCTAAGGATATCCTCGAAAATCGCCAGTTGGAGCATCGGGGCTTCTTCACAACCCTCCAGCATCCGCCCTCACAGCAGATTCTCACCATGCCGGGTGCGCCGTACAAGCTGACGGCTACGCCATGGCGCAGTCCTTCTCCCCCACCTCGGCTAGGCGAACATACCGATTCAGTCATCGCCGAATTAGGCTACGACAAAGCCGCGCGAGCGGCGCTTTTGCAAGCAGGAGTGCTGAATTGAACCGACTTCCTCTAGACGGCATCCGCGTCGCTGATTTCACGTGGATCGGGGCGGGATCGTTTACCACGAAACTGCTGGCCGATCACGGTGCGGACGTCATCAAGATCGAGAGCGCCGAGCGCCTCGATTCGCTACGCAGCAGTCGCCCCTATAAGGACGGGATTCCCGGCCTGAACCGGAGCGGATATTTTGCCGATCGCAACAGCAGCAAGAGAAGTATCACATTGAACCTCAAGACCGCCGAGGGTCAGAATCTTGCGCGCCAGCTCATTGCAACGAGTGACATCGTCGCCAATAACTTCACGCCCGGTACGATGGAAAAATTCGGCCTCGGATACGACGACGTCAAGCGTATTCGAAACGACGTGATCTATCTGGCGATGTCGATGCAAGGCGCTTCGGGACCGGAATACCAGTACCTGGGCTACGGATTGACGATTGGCGCACTGACGGGTCTTCAATTTATGTGCGGCCTTCCCGATCGAGAACCCGCCGGTACCGGGACGAACTTTCCCGACCACATTCCGAACCCGTGCCACGCAGCCTTTGCCGTGCTGGCGGCGCTACGGCATCGCCGCCGCACGGGACAGGGGCAGTACATCGACGTTGCGCAAACCGAGCCGACTGTCGCCCTCCTCGGCCCGGACATCATGAAGTACAGCGCCAATCAGGAGACCGTTGGCCGGAGCGGCAACCAACGGATGCCACGCTCGCCGCATGGCGTGTTTCCCTGCCGCGGCGTCGACAAATGGATCGCTATTTCAGCGTGGGAAGACCGCGCCTGGAACAGCTTGGTCGCGGCTCTCGGCGAGCCGGCGTGGCTGAGCGCTCCGGAATTCGCAACTTGCGCCGGACGGTGGGCGAAGCGCGCCGAACTCGAAACCGGACTGGCGCGGGCGACAAAAGACTGGGATGCCGAAGATCTGATGGCTGCTTTGCAGGCCAAAGGCGTCGCAGCAGGCGTCGTCAGAACGGCAGCCGACATCGTCGATCACGACCCGCAATTGCAACACAGAGGTCATTGGGTAAAGCTCCAACACCCTGAAATGGGTGAGACCGTGTACAACGCGCCGCCATTCCGTATCAGCGATCATCCAACCACACCGCGTTACGCAGCACCGCTGCTTGGGCAGCATACCGATGACGTTTGCCGCGATGTCTTCGGCCTAAGCGATGCCGAGATCGGCGTATTGCGCTCGAAGGGAGTATTGACGTGACGAGCCGGTTACCGTCGGCAAGTGAGCTCATCGCTTCGTTCGTGAGCACGTTCGACCCTGCCTGGTTGGAGGACAGTCATGTGCGGACGTGCGGGCGGGCGATAGCCGACACGTTCGCTGTCTGCATCGCCGCTTCCGACGAGCCCGCCGTGCATCGCATTCGCGATTACATTGCTGGATTGGCCCCGGGTCTTCGGCACGACGCATCGGCTCCGCAAGCGGGATTCGCGCGACTCTGGGGCAAGCAGGAGGCGACAACCGTCGAGGGCGCCGCGCTCTCGAACGGCACGGCAGCCCACGTCCTGGATTTCGACGATGCATCTTCGCCCATGAGCGGTCATCCAAGCGTCGTGCTGTTACCCGCGCTCATTGCGTTGGGGGAAGCGCGTGACATTAGCGCTCTGAGACTGGTGAGCGGCTATGTCGTCGGCCTGGAAGTCGCGTGCAAGCTCGGCAGAGCCTTGGACGTGACACACTACGATAGAGGCTGGCATATGACCTCTTCCGTGGGAACGATTGCGGCCGCTGCTGCATGTGCTCACTTGCTCGGACTGGATGTCATCGCCACCGTGTCGGCGCTTGGTCTGGCCGTTGCGCAAACCGCCGGGACCCGTGCGAATTTCGGCTTTGACGCGAAGTCCTTTCAGGCAGGTCAATGCGGCGCCGCGGCGCTGCGGGCGGCGCTGCTCGCCGAACGCGGCTTCTCCGCCTCATCGAGCGCGATTGACGGCCGCGCGGGATACACGTCGCTGTACTCCAACGCCGAAGACATTTCGGCCGAGTTGCGCCGACTGGGAGAACAGCCTCTCGAGATCGAGCGCAGCGGAGTCGAAATTAAAAAGTACCCGGCTTGTTACGCCGTACATCGCGCATTGGACGGTCTATTTGCCCTGAAACAAGAGTTCGATCTCAATCTGAACAATGTGGAGTCCGTTGAAATAGAGACTAGCTACGGTGCACTGTCGCCTCTTATCCGCAGGGCCCCTACAAACGGTACCGAAGCAAAGTTCAGTATGGGATACGCCATCGCGGCCGCGCTGGAGGATGGTTCGATCGGCTTGTCGAGCTTCACCGATGCAGCCGTGCGCAGACCTCGGCTTCAAAGCTTCCTCGAATCGGTCAGCGCTCGTGAAGCGGCGGGGGACATGATGCCCCGTTGGGCATCCGTCGCGGTGCGCACGAAGGACGGCCGGTTGCTGTCAAGGCGCGTCGATTCTCTCAGAGGCGCGCCGCCGAATCCCCTATCCGATCACGAGCTAATCAAGAAAATAACGGACTGCCTGGCATGGGCAAACAGCCGGATCGGCGCGGCATCACTTTACAAGGCAGCAAGCAACCTGAGGGGCCGTAGCGTTCGTGAAGTCCTGGACGCGATGGAAGGCGCCTCGAACCCCGCTAGCGAGGTGCATTGATGGGCATTCTCTACGAAGTGACGAATCACGTAGCAACCATTACCCTGAACAGACCGGAGGCGATGAATTCGCTTGATCCCGAGACTCTCGCGGAGCTGAATGGGCTCTTTCAACGTGCAAACCACGACGATGAGGTGCGCGTCATTATCCTGACGGGCGCCGGAGACAAGGCATTCTGCACAGGTTCCGACCTCAAGAAAACCAATCCGCCCAAAGAGAGCTTCGCAGAGCTCACGTTCGGGCGCCCGCGCTGGCTCTACCCGTTCGCGGGCCTGGAGATCGACAAGCCGATGATCTGCGCGGTCAACGGTTTCGCGCTCGCCGGCGGAATGGAGCTTGCATTGGCATGCGACATCCGGATTGCGTCGAGCAATGCCCAATTCGGTCAGTCGGAAGTTTGCGTGGGCAGCATCCCTGCGGCTGGCGGAACGCAGCGCCTTCCGCGAATGGTCGGGCTCTCCGATGCGATGCTGATGATGCTGACCGGCGACAGGATCGATGCGGACACTGCCTTGAGAATCGGCCTTGTTAGCCGCGTTGTGCCGCTTGAACAACTGAGAGAAGAAGCCATTCGCATTGCGCAGCGTATTGCCGGCAATGCACCGCTTGCGGTACGGGCTGTAAAGCGCTTGGTGCGCGACGGACTCGATCTGCCTCTCCTGACGGCTATCCAGAGCGAGCAGTTCGCGCTCGGCCTGCTTCGAGATACAGAAGACCGCCTGGAAGGCCGCAAGGCGTTTCAGGAGAAGCGCAAACCCATTTTCGTCGGGCGATAGCATGGATCCGTTGATCATTACCGACGAGAGGCGGGACTACGCGGTAATCCGGATGAACCGGCCGGGAAAAAGAAATGCGATGAACAGGGCCGCGAGGCGAGACTTACTGAACGCGTTCGAAGTGGTTCGCGGGCGCTTTAAGGTGGTAATTCTGACTGGGACGTCGAACTGCTTTTGCTCCGGTGTCGACCCGGGGGAAGCTTTTTGCGATCTTCAGAACGGAATATCCGACGATGCATCGTCCGATTGGATGGAAGTCAACCTCGCAGTAAGAAGCCATCCCGCGATATTTATCGCCGCCGTCAACGGCGTCGCTCTTGGCGGCGGGGCGACGCTTATCAACGTGTGCGACCTCGCGCTTGCTGCTGACGAAGCTGAAATTGGTCTGCCTGAACTTGGGTTTTCCGCGTATGCGCAACTTGCTGGCCCGGCCACCCAGATTCAACTATCTCGAAAGCGTGCCGCTTGGCTGATGCTGACTGGGACGAGAATCAACGGCAGCACAGCCGAACAGTGGGGCATGGTCAATCGCTCGGTGCCGCGAGCGCAACTGCAGGCGAATGTCGAGAAGCTCGCGCATCAGATTGCGCAATACGACGCGGCAGCGCTCTCCGAGACGAAACGAGCGCTTGATGTGATACCGGCCCAGATCGCCAACTGGAGACCCGCATTCGAGTACGGAGTTGACGTCAACGCGCGAATACGAAGCCAGTCCGGCGCTCAACGCGCGGGACTTGAGAGCTTCGCTTCGCGAACCCAGTCAAATCAAGACGAGTTGTGACCGGCACGCATGTCGCCGTGCCATTTCACGGAGCATCCGTAGCCGGTCGATTGTTCTAATTTAATGAAGGAGTTGGCATGAGACACGTCGTCGTCGCTGGAATTGGTCAGACAGCGTTCGGAAAATTCCTTGACCGGAATGTGCGCTCACTAGCTGAGGAGGCTCTGTCCGCCGCAGTAGCGGACGCCGGCGTTGATTACAAGCAAATCGGCGTGACCTACTTCGCAAACGCGCTCTCTGGCCTTGTAACCGGTCAGGAAACGATTCGAGGACAGGTTGCACTCAGAAATACATCGCTTATGGGTTCCCCGATCATTAACGTCGACAACGCCTGCGCGTCGGGCTCGACGGCCTTCCATCTCGCATGGTTATCTGTCGCGTCGGGGCAAGCCGACGTAGCGCTTGCGATCGGCGCCGAAAAGCTCACCCACATTGACAAATCCGTGACGTTCGGCGCATTCGCCGCCGGCGTCGATGTTGAAGAGCGCGCGCGTCTCCAGCGAGAAGCGCCCCAAGGTCACTCGGTGTTCATGGACATCTATGCGGAGCGCGCCCGACGCTATATGGAAAGCAGCGGCGCGACGCCCGAAGACTTCGCCCTCCTTTGCGTGAAAAGCCGACAAGCCGCCTCCCTTAGTCCGTGGGCCCAGTTCCGTCAGCCCGTCACCACCGAAGAGGTTCTCTCGAGCCGCATGATCAGCGCCCCGCTGACGCTCAACATGTGTTCTCCCATTGCAGACGGAGCGGCTGCAGCCATTCTGGTCAGCGATGACGTTGCCCGGAGACTGCGAGCGCGCCGCGTCTATGTGCGTGCGTCGAAACTGGTCTCGGCAAATCATGACGGCGACGGCCCGACGTGTGCCGTACGCGCAGCCGAGCAGGCATACGAATACTCAGGTTTCGGTCCCGAGGATATTCACGTTGCTGAAGTCCACGACGCTTCGGCGCCAGCCGAGATCATGCTCTATGAACGTTTGGGATTTGCACTTCCAAATCAAGGCGTGGAACTCCTGCGCGGGGGCGTAACATCAGTCGGCGGTCGGCTGCCCGTCAATCCTGGAGGCGGATTGCTCAGTCGCGGCCATCCCGTCGGAGCAACCGGTATCGCACAGATCGTCGAACTCACGACCCAACTGCGGGGCAACGCGGGCAAGCGCCAGAGAGAAGGAGCCGAAGTCGCGCTTGCTGAGTGTTCCGGAGGCCAGATTGGCAAAGATTCGGCGCTCGCTGCCGTAACCATCCTCTCGAGCTTTCAGTAAGCCGTTCAGCCTCGACGGAGGTTGCGCATGGCCGTAGACGCATGCATGACGTGCGCTGCGACATCTGCGAGAGGTCCATCTGGTTCCGAGATCGCTCGACGACCTGACGCTTGCCGACGTCCTGTTCTACCGGAACGTCGGCCGCGCATCCAGAGCCAAACGCGAATTAACGGATTGCCCGTCTTACACCGACGCCAGCAGGTAGGGATTATCCTTCCCCGGCTCATATCGCTGCGCCTTGACTTCCATTCGTGCAATGCTCTGCAAGTGAACCTCGTCCGGGCCATCTGCGAACCGCAATGCACGGCCCCACGTCCAGCTATCGGCCAATGGCGTGTCGGGGCTCAGCCCCATCGCGCCAAACGCCTGCATCGCCCGGTCGCAAACGGCGGTGTGAACACTCGGCACGAGCGCCTTGATCATCGAGATCTCCTTGCGCGCCTCCTTCGCCCCCACGTTGTCGATCATCCACGCGGCTTTGAGAACAAGCAGCCTCGCTTGATCGATTTCGATTCTGGACTTCGCGATCCATTCGGCGACGGCCCCATGCTCATGCAGCCTCTTTCCGAATGCCGTGCGTGCCTGGGCCCGTTCCACCATCAATTCGAGCGCCAGTTCCGCCGCGCCGATCGAACGCATGCAGTGGTGAATCCGTCCCGGCCCAAGGCGCGCCTGCGCGAGCGCAAAGCCGCCGCCCTCTTCACCGAGGAGGTTCGTCCGGGGTACGCGCACGCCTTTGAACTCGATCTCGCAGTGGCCCTCCGGTGCCAGGTGATTGATCACCGTGATATTGCGGATCACCTTGACGCCGGGTGTGTCGCGAGGCACGAGAATCATGCTCTGCTGACGGTGGCTCGGCGCGTCCGGATCCGTTTTGCCCATCACGATGAAGAGCTTGCAATTCGGGTGGGCTGCATTCGTGATGAACCACTTCCGGCCGTCGATGACATAGTCATCCCCGTCGCGACGAATCGACGTCGTGATATTGGTCGCGTCCGAGGAGGCCACAGCCGGCTCCGTCATGGCAAACGCCGAGCGGATCGTGCCGTCGAGAAGAGGCTTGAGCCACTGCTCGCGCTGAGCGGGCGTGGCGAACATATGGAGCAGCTCCATATTGCCCGTGTCCGGCGCATTGCAGTTGAACACCTCCGATGCCCACGACACCCGCCCCATGATTTCAGCCAGGGGCGCGTACTCGAGATTGGTCAGGCGGGTACCGGGCTCGTCATCGCGCAGATGCGGAAGGAACAGGTTCCAGAGACCCTCTTCACGCGCCTGCTTCTTCAAGGTCTCCATAAAGGAAACCGGATATTGACCCGCACTCACTTCCTCGTGCCATTGCCGGATGCGCGGAACGATGTGAGCGTCCGTGAACGCACGCACCTGTGTGCGCAGCGCTTCGACTTTCGGGCTGTATGAAAAATCCATTTCTACTCCTCCAGAATCCTGATTGATGTCGTCGACGCATCGGCCCAACAGCCCGCTTCGACTACTTGACTAGATCGTCAGTCCACCGTCGACGACGACACACTCTCCATTGGTGTAGCTCGCAGCGTCGGACACCAGGTAAAGCACGGTACCCGCCATCTCACGAGGCTCCGCGTGGCGCCGCAGCGGGATGCGCGACATCCAGTTTTCGTACGTGGCCTGATCTTCGAACAGTGCCCCCGCCAATCGGGTTTTGGTCAATCCGGGGAGCAGCGCATTCACTCGAATCCCCAGCGGCCCGCACTCCTTCGCGAATGCCCGTGTCATGTTGACAACCGCGGCTTTGGTGATCGAGTAGATTCCCTGCTTGTCGCCAGGCTGCAATGCATTGACCGAAGCCGTGTTGACGATCGCACCGCCGCCGTGCTCCCGCATCAACTTGCCCGCCTCCACGGACATGAAGAAGAAACCGCGCAAGTTGACTTCTACCGTCTTTTCGAAGGACGACAGATCGGTATCGAGAATGTGGCCGAAATACGGATTCGTCGCCGCATTGTTGACGAGGATGTCCAGACGGCCATGCCGTGCGCGAATCTGTTGGAAGATCGCGCGGATGTCGTCGAGACGCCCGACATGGCACGGTTGCGCTTCAGCGCTTCCGCCCGCATCCTTGATCTCGCGTGCCACAGATTCGCAATCTTCCAGCTTGCGGCTCGAAACAATCACATGGGCACCCTGCTCGGCAAGTAGTTTGGCGATCTCCTCGCCGATACCCCGGCTGGCGCCCGTCACCAAAGCAATCTTTCCTTTCAGATCAAACAAGTTAGTAGTCACAATCAGCCCCAATATGTCCACGTTCCGATTTCCTGCCTGTCCTCAGATCAGGTCAACGCCCATCTTCGCAAGCACCCCGGCCATCTCCCCCACCTGTCGCGCCTTTTCATTCGATGCGTTACCGCTCAAGGCCCGCTTCTTCACGCCCTGTGCGATAGCTGCGAGCCGGAAGAAGCTGAACGCCAGGTAGAAGTTCCAGTTCTCAATCGACGAAATTCCCCGGAGCTCGCAATACCGCTCGACAATCGACGCTTCGTCCGGCACCCCCAACGCCCCTCGATTCAAGCCCTCGAGTCCGGCGATATGACCGGCGGGCGGGAGCCGCAAACACATGCAGAAGTACGCGATGTCAGCCAGTGGATTGCCGAGCGTGGATAGCTCCCAGTCGAGAACGGCGCGAACTTGCGGCGCACCGTGCATGAAAATGAGGTTGTCGATACGGAAATCTCCATGCACGAGCGAAGGCTTTCCCGCCTCCGCCGGGCAGTGGGCGGGCAGCCACTCGATCAGCGACTCCATCTCCTCGAATGTATCGGTCTGCGCCGCGCGATATTGCTTGGTCCAGACGTCGATTTGACGCGCGAAATAGTTGCCCGGGCGGCCGTAGTCCGACAATCCGGCCGCGTCGATATCCACGTCGTGGAGCGCCGCCATCGTGCCGAGCAGTGCGTCGTAGATGGCGCCGCGTTCCTCGACGGGGACTTCGGGCAGCGCCGGATTCCAGAAGATTCGCCCGTCTTCATAGCTCATGACGTAAAACAGGCTGCCGATGACGTCACGGTCCTCGCAAAGGTGATATGCGCGGGCGACGGGAACCGGCGTTCGGCCGAGCGCCGACAGCACGCGAAACTCACGATCAACCGCATGTGCGGACTTGAGCAGTGCACCGGGAGGTTGACGCCTCAGCACGTAGCTACCGCTTTGCGCCTTCAAAAGAAACGTCGGATTGGATTGTCCGCCGGGAAATTTCTCGACGGACAACGGTCCTTGAAACCCAGCCACATGCGCCGTCAGATAACGTGTGAGATCTTCCGTGTCGAATTGAAGATCGGCGTTCATGTTGCCTCCCGCCGGGCCGCCCCAAGAGAGGCAACAGGCCCCTCGGGGGGAGCTTTGCATGGGACCGGAGTAAGCGCTAAAGCGCTAACTCCGGCCGACAGCGAACGTAAGTGAGCGTGGGGGTGGTTCATATAGCGGGAATCCCGATTGAGGTCAGCCGTAGGTCACAAATTCATGCCTCTCGGCACGTTCGAGATGAGGCACTGAATTGAAGCTGACTAGCGACATCGCGCCGTCGTTGAAGACATATTGGCAAACGCTGCTGTTTCGAATCTGCATGTTGAGTGCAATCGCGGCCGCAGCGGGCGCCTGCAGAACCTGTTGGGCCGTTACCGCGATCGGACCACCCGAACTCACCACCAGAACGCGCCTGCCGCCGGCCCGCTGGATTCCGATGCGCGCACGCTCGACACGGGCCTGGAATTGATGCCATGTCTCTGGAACGCGGCCTGGCAAGCGGTCATCGGCCCAAAGCTGCAGCACTTGCCGAAGCCCTTTGTAAAAGTCCTTCCTTGAACTTGCGGCCGACCAACCCGGCGGCAAGCCCGCTTCGCCGAGGGCTGCGAACAGTGCCTGGAAATCGTATTCGTTCAAACCCGCGTCTTGCGCGATCTCGACTTGCGGCCCCCCCATCGCGGCGAGAATCGCATCGGCAGTTTGCCGATGCCGCTGCATCGTTCCGGTGACAACGCGATCGAACCGCAATTCCGCCTGCGCGAAGTACTCGCCGAGCCAAAGCGATTGGGTACGACCGGAAGGTGATAGCTGGTCATAGTTTTCGGCGCCGAAAGACGCCTGACCATGCCGTACGAGATAGAGTTCTGCCATGCCGTCCTCGTTTCAACATGGCTAGCAGAATACCCAGCGCCGCGTCATTCAGGAAATTTATTGTTGTGATAGCTGGCAATAAATTTTCGTGACACCTGGCGCGTATGCCCTCGCAGGGTCCGGCTACCGGTTCATTTCCCGCATGAGACGGCCAACCTGCTCGCGCAGCCAACGATGAGCCGGGTCCCCGGTAACGCTTCGATGCCAGTAGCAATGAGATTCGAGATCCGGAAGATCGAACGGCAGCTCCAGGATTCTCGCGTCATACCGCTGAAGGAGCACGAGGGGGGCCGTGAGGACGAGATCGGTTCGCATCGCGATCAGCGGGGCGACCAGATAGTGTTGAACCCGCGTCTGAATCGATCGCCGGAGGCCCAGCCTGTTCAGTTCCGCATCGACGAGACCCGGTCCCTGAGGGCGGCTGGATACGTGGATATGACCGAACCCGAGGTAGTCGTCGATCGTCAGCTTCTTCTTGGTAAACGGATGGTCGTGGCGCAGCATGCATGCATAGCGGTCGCGGCCCAGCGGCTCCTGCTCGAGGTACGGGTCGTCAATCAGCGGCGCGTCGATCGCAAGATTGACCGCACCGCTGGCTAGCGCTTCCGGAACCTCTCTACGCGTCGTGAAGTAGCTTTCGATGCGGACGCCGGGCGCCAGTCGCTGCAGCACCTCCTCGAGTGCCGGCAGGAGGAGCGCCTCTGTGAGGTCGGTCATGCTGAGTCGAAACGTACGCTCAGACGAGGCCGGGTCGAAGCGTCCTCCGGCGTGAGTGCTCGCGTCAAGCAACTGCAGCGCCTCACGAACCCGACCGATGATGTTTTCCGAAACGGGAGTCGGTATCATGCCGCTCGACGTACTGACAAAAAGCGGATCGTCGAACGCCTTGCGCATCCGCGCCAACGCATTGCTGACAGCAGGCTGAGTGATGAACAGCATCTCCGCCGCGCGTGTCAGGTTTCGCGTTCTGTAGACAGCTTCGAAGACAACGAAGAGATTCAGATCGACCTTTGACAGACCCATTTTCAAATTCCCCGACACCCTTGACGTGACCGACTATATTCCCAGATTGTTGGGTTTCCGGCAGTTCTCGATCTGGCTTGGCCGTATTGTTGGTCCCCGGTGAAGGAGCGAGCTTTACCGAATCGGAAGCTGATTAAACCCTGAGGATTGACACCATGAATGGAGCAGAGAGCCCATTGAAGTCGCTGATTGCCCGCGACGTTACCGTTTGCTTTGGTAACCCGGGCACCTCGGAAATGCACTTCGTGGCGGCACTCGATTCGGTCCCCGGGATGCGGCCGATTCTCGCTCTTCAGGAAAACGTTGCCACGGGCGCGGCCGACGGTTATGTCGCGCCTACAAGGTGCTCGATAACGAACTCAATCGAGGCCGTTATCGACTGAAATTAGAGCGCTTCCAATGCGAGCGCAATACCTTGCCCACCGCCGATACATAGCGTCACGACAGCACGCTTGATTCCGTCTCGACGCATCGAGTGTGCGAGACGCGTCGTCAGTACCGCGCCGGTGGCACCAATGGCGTGCCCGTGGGCGATCGCCCCACCCTCGACGTTGATCCGCTCTTCGTCGATGCCGAGTTGTCGCGCGACGGCAATCGGCACCGCGGCGAACGCCTCGTTGATCTCGAATCGTTCGACCTCTGCCAAAGACCAGCCCGCCCGCGCCAGCGCCATTTGCACCGCCGGCACAGGCCCCAATCCAAACATGCCGGGTTCGACTGCCGCCACCCCATACGACACTAGCCTGACAATCGGCTCAATCCCTCGGGCCTCCGCGAAACCGCGCTCGGCCACCACCATTGCGGCCGCGCCGCTGTTCAGGCCAGGCGCGTTGCCCGCGGTAATCGTGCCGTCCGGTCGAAACGCCGGACGCAGCTTGGCGAGCGTATCGAGTGTCGTGTCGGGACGCGGTTGTTCATCGCGTTCGAACCTGAGCGGCTGCTTGCGCCCCTCGACTTCGACCGGCACCAGCTCTGCGTCGAACACTCCCCGCTGCTGCGCCGCTACGAAGCGCTTTTGCGAGCGCTCAGCCCAGCGGTCCTGCGCCGCGCGCGTGATCTCGAACTTCGTGGCGAGGTCTTCCGTGTGCCAGCCCGAATGCTCGCCTGAGAACGCATCGATCAATCCGTCCCTGAGCATGCTGTCGAAAACTTCCGCGTTGCCCATGCGCTGCCCCCACCGGCCATTCTCGAGCAGATAGGGGGCACGATCCATATTCTCCATGCCGCCAGCCACGGCCGCATCCCCGAACCCGAGCCAGATCTCCTGCGCCGCATTCGCGATCGCCTGTGCACCCGAACCGCACACCCGGTTCACTGTGAGAGCCGGCACGGCCACGGGCACGCCGCCACCGATCGCGGCCTGTCGAGCCGGATTCATCCGATTGCCGGCCTGAATCACATTCCCCATCACGACGGACGCGATTTCATTCGGATCCAAGCGGCTGCGCCGCAGTGTTTCTCGCACCGCTACTGCGCCAAGCGCAGTAGCCGGCACATCTTTCAACGTTCCGCCGAACGCGCCGATTGGCGTTCTCACCGGATTGCAAATGACTACTTGTCGCGCATTCATCACATCACTCCAATCAAAGTCCAGCGCCCATGCGGCACTTAACATACGCCGATTCCAAAGCCACCAGCACAGTTTATATATGCATATACACCTATTCAAGGGCCGTTGCCAGCTAATACCTAGAATATTCTCTATTGCAAGCACGGCAACATTGACATGGCGGCAGTATCAATGGGCAGCCGCCGCGGCATCGCTGGAACCGCCCGCCTTGCTCGGCTTCGTGATCCAGATCAGCGGGATGATGACGATCATGATCATCGCCGACCCATAGAACACGTCATTCAGGCCCATCATCGCCGCCTGCGTCTGCACGGCCTGATCGAACAGCGCATAGGAAGCGCCGCCCCCCAGGCCCAGCAGCGAATGATACGCATGGAGCTGCTGGGTGAACATCGGGTTGGTCGGACTGGACTGCTGCGTCAGGATCTCGTGATGCAGGATCGTTCTGTTGTTCCACAGCACGTTCGCCAACGACGTCCCGATCCCGCCGAAGAACATCCGCGCGAACGTGGACAGACCGGCCGCTGCCGGCACCTTTTCCGGCGGCTGCCCGGACAGGATGATCACCGTGAGCGGCGCAAAGAACAGCGCCATCGGAATGCCCTGCAGCAGGGTCGGCAGGACGATGTAGCCCTCGCTCAGATCCGTGTAGAAGAACGAGCGCATGTAATACACGACCGCAAACCCGATGAACGCAAAGGTGCCGATGATGCGCGCGTCCGAGCGCGGCAGGATTTTCCCCATGATCGGTGCGCCGATCACCGCGAAGATCCCGAGCGGCGCTGTTGCGAGCCCCGCATCCACGGCCCGGTAGCCGAGGTATTCCTGCATCCACTGCGGAAGTAGCACGAGGGTGCCGAAGAAGATTGCGTACGCCACCGCAATCGAGATCGTGCCGCCCAGAAAATTTCGCTGCTTGAACAGTGTCAGGTCGACGATGGGATTCTTGTCCGTCAACTCCCAGATGATGAAGAGCGCGAGGCCGACTGCCGCCACGATCGTCAGCACAATGATGGTGGTCGAGGAGAACCAGTCGAGATCCTTGCCTTTGTCGAGCATCACCTGGAGGGACGCCACCCACGTAATCAGCAGCAATAGTCCAACCACATCGATGGGCAGTTTCCTGGACGGCGTATCACGGTCGCGATAGAGCATCCAGACCATACCCGCCGAGAACAAGCCCACTGGGATGTTGATGTAAAAGATCCACGACCAGCTGTAGCTGTCGGTCACCCAGCCGCCCAGTGCCGGCCCCACGATCGGCCCCGTGACGACGATCATCGAGAACAGCGCCAGCGCCAGCGACGATTTGGCCTTCGGCCATGAGCTGAGCAGCAGCGCCTGCGACATCGGAATCAGCGGTCCCGCCACCGCGCCTTGCACTACGCGCGCAAGGAGCAGCATCGGCAAGGTCGGCGCGATCCCGCACAGCCAGGACGCCACGACGAATAGCAGAATGGAGCCGATGAACAGACGGACCTGACCCAGGCGCTGCGTCAGCCAGCCGGTCAACGGGATCGCTACCGAGTTGGCCGCCGCAAACACGGTAATGACCCATGTGCCCTCGTCGACGGATACGCCCAGGTTGCCTGAGATGGTTGGAATGGCGACGTTGGCGATCGACGAGTCGAGCACCGTCATGAAGCCCGCAAGGCCTACGCACAGCGAGCCAAGGGCTAGTTTTGCCCCCGTTAGCGGGGGGTGATTCGGGTGACTGTTAGACATGGAAGTTCAGAGTTTGAATGGCTGACGATATGGCTGCGCAAACAATCGAGCACGACTTATCGAACAGGCCCGGTTATTCGTTTGCTGCGATGATGCGGTCGATCGCCGCATTGGCGTCGTCGCCGTAGTTCGCGAATACGTCGGTCTTGTACGTCGAGCTAGGATCCGTACCGAGTTGCGGGCCGTTCGGATTCTTCACATTGACGTCGACGTTCATCGAAAGGCCCACCCGCAGCGGATGCTTTTCCAGTTCCTCTAGCGGTATCTCGATGCGCACCGGCAAACGCTGCACGACCTTGATCCAGTTGCCGGTCGCGTTTTGCGCCGGCAGCAGCGCCAGAGCCGACCCGGTGCCCGGAGAAAAGCCGACAACCTTGCCGTGGTAGACGATCGACGAACCGTAGACATCCGCCGTCAGCTCGACCGGCTGTCCGACACGAATGTGCCGCAACTGCCACTCTTTGAAGTTTGCATCGACCCAGACCTGGTTCAGCGGCACCACCGACATGAGCGGCGTACCGGGCGACACGCGCTGCCCCACCTGCACCGAGCGCTGTGCAACGTAGCCCGTCACGGGCGCAGGCAGCGTCGTGCGTGCATACGCGAGATAGGCATCGCGGACCTTGGCCGCGCTAGCGAGAACGTCGGGATGCTGCTCGACGCTGGTGTGCGCCGTCAGTGCACGATTGGCGCCAAGCCTTTGCTGAGCGGCATCGAGCGCAGCCTTGGCAGAGTTGACCGCGTCGCGTGCGTGCGAGATATCCTCCTCGGACACCGCACCCGACACGCCCGTCGACAACCGGCGGCGCAAATCATCCTGAGCCTTCGAGAGATCGGATTCGCGCTGTGCGATATCGGCACGATACTGGTCATCGTCGACATAAAGACCGTGCACCCGGCGCACCGTCTGACCCAGATTCGCCTCGGCCTGCTGCAACGCGATGCGCGTGTCGGCCGGATCGAGCTGGACGATCGGATCGCCGCTCTTGACAGTCTGAGTATTGTCGGCATTGACGGCAATGACCGTACCGGTGACTTGCGGTGTGATCTGCACGACGTTGCCGTTCACATAGGCATCGTCGGTATCGACGTGATAGCGCGCGTCGAGGAAGTAATAGAGCCCGTAGGCGGCAGCGCCCACTGCAAGCGCCGATACGAGCGAGGCAATCAACAGTTTTCGCTTTCCTGGCTTGATCTCTTGCTCGTTCTTCAAAGGGGGGTTGGGTTGGTTCATGTTTACACTCCGGCAAAACTTGACGCACGCCCGCTATGAGCGCGGCGAGATGACTTAAAAGACGAATATTTCAGTTGGATGCCGTCTCGGCTGGGTGAGACGAAAGAGGGGCGGCTGCGGTGGCCGCAAGATTGGCTTTCGCCGAATCGAAGCCGCCGCCCAATGCCTTGATCAGCGCGATCTGCTGGTTGCGGCGATCCATATTCAGGTTCGCCACGGCCTGTTCCGCCGCGAGGCGGTTGTCGTCGGCGTTCAGCACCTGCAATTGCTGGTTCAAGCCCGAGCTGTAGCGGGCAACAGCGAGTCGATACGCTTTGGTTTGTGCATCGAGCGCCTGCTGCGAATCGATCAGCTGCCGATCAGTCGAGCGGATGAGCGACACTTGGGTAGCGACATCCGACAACGCGTCAATCAGCGTCTTGTTGTAGTTCGCGACATCGAAATCAAAGTCCGCATAACGTCCCTTGAGTTGCGATCGCAACGCGCCCGCGTCAAAGATCGGCAGGTGGATTGCCGGACCTGCCGCGATCTGGCGACTGGAGGAGGTCAGGAAGCGCCCCCAGCCAAACGCGTCCAGGCCGGCTGCAGCTGACAGATTGATGTCCGGAAAGAACTCCGCCTTTGCTTCCTTGACGCCGTGCGTTGCGGCGTCGACCCGCCAGAACGCGGCAACGATGTCCGGTCGACGCGACACGAGATCGGCCGGCAAGTTATCGGGCAATGCGACAGCGGCGCCCTTTCCGAGCGACGGGACCGCAATCTTCAAACCGCGATCAGGTCCCGCGCCGAGCAATGCCCCGAGTTGGTAGCGCACCGTCGTAATCTGGCCGTCGAGATTGCTGACGCTGGAGCGAATCGTAGCGATGTCGCCGTTTGCGGTCTGCCGCTCGACGTCGGTGTCAAGGCCGGCGCCGACCCGCCCGTTCGTGATGCGTCCAATCTGCTCGCGGTTGCTCAACTCGCGTGTTGCGATATCGCGCAACTCGTACAGGCGCGCAAGCTGGTTATACGTCCCCGCCACCGACGCCGCCAGCGAGATACGGACTTCCTGCATGTCGGCCTCCTCGACTTTCTCTTCAGAGGTAGCCTGGCGAAGCCGCTCCCGGTTCTTTCCCCACACGTCGAGGTCCCACGAAGCGCTCGTCAGGACACTGTTTTCGCTGTACCAGGTACCCCCGTACGGCGACGGATAGACCGTATTTTCCGAATTGAGCTCGCGGGTCCACGAATAGCTTCCGCTCACGTTCGGATAAAGCGTGGACTTCGCGCTGCCTGCATAGGCGGCCGCCTTGTCGATGCGAGCCCGGGCTTCGTCGATGGTCGGATTGCCCTTCAATGCTTCATCAACCAACTGCGGCAATTGCGGGTCGCCGAATTGCTCCGACCAATCGAGCGACGGCCACTGGCCGCCTTCAGTCGGCAAGCTTTCGCTTGCCGCGAAGCTGGTCGGCGGAGCAATATGATGGTCGCTCTTGATGCCGGCGTAGTTGACGCATCCAGCCAAACCAAGAACGGCCGCCGCTGTCGCCAACGGAGTTGCCCAGCTTCCGATACGTAGCACCGAGCGGTTGAATTTCATCGTCGTTTCCATTTCAGAATGAATGAGTGTCTGTTGCATGCTTGCGCATGTCGTTAAGTGCATACGCACAGAATATTGATTCCGCAGCGCACCTTCAATGCTTGAAACGACATCAATTTGTTTCACTTGGCTTGACGGGCTCGCCCATTTACCCCTCCTCCCGCTTGCCCGATATCTTTCACGTTCGACAATTAATATTTAATTCGGATACCGAAGCATCATGCAGAAGCACGGTCAGAGTGGAAGTCGAACTACGAGCGGGGAGGAACTAGGCGTATTCGCCTTAGCTTGCGTGTTGAAAATGCCGACTGGATTTGCTGCAGGCTCCGGCATTGCGCGTGCAGATGATATTTGCCGGAAAACAGGCGATCAAGCGCGCCCAAAACATCAATTTGTCACGCCAGGAACAACAATCAGCTGCACCGGTGCGGTGCTGTCACGGCCGTTTCACGCCTCGGCGCCGCTTGCGGCAATCATCAGATCAATCAATCCAATCACCGCTTGGCGTATGAAACGTCGCGCGTAATGCGAAATAGTTCGTTTCTCAGGTCCGTTGCCTGTTGCTGCCCGAAGCTGCCCTCGAAGCTGGCCTGGGCGGCACGCCAGTGCGCCGCAGCCTCTTCCAGCTTTGCGCAGCCGCTTTCGGTCAGCGTGAGCCGCAGGCGTCGCTTGCTATGCACCTCTGCCGAGTCGGTCACGAGCCGATCACGGAGCAAAGGTTTAAGCGCTCGTACGAGCGTCGTTCTGTCCATCACCATCGCGTCGGCCAGCTCAATCATCGTCATGCCTGGACTACGAACTAATTCGTTCAGGATGCTGAACTGCGTCGGCGTAACGCCGGCTTCTGATAAATGGCGCTCGTACAACTTCGAGATATGTCGAGCGGCCTGGCGGACGGCGAAACAATCGTCACTTTCGGGGGGGAGCAGATTCATTCCCGCAGCATAGCCGCCAGGTTGCAATCGATCCATCCCATGCAGCGCACCATATTGTCACAACGGCGAAAAGAATCCCTCCAGACTGCCCCCACTCAGTCTGTCATACGACTCTTTTGAGGCGTAGATCGTCGATTTCGGTCGTGTCCAGATCCAGCCAGCCTTGCAGAACTTCGCCCGTGTGCTCGCCGAGCGTCGGCGGGGATTGCCGGTATTGCACCGGGGACTCCGACATACGGATCGGGTTGGCGACCAATCCGACGTTTTTCGACAGGGGGTGCGGCATATCGATGCGCATGCTGCGGGACTGCACATGCGGATCTGCGAACACCTTATCGAGGCTGTTGATCGGACCGCAGGGGACTCCGGCCGCTTCCATCACGGCAATCCACTCACCAGTGGTTCGGGACACCGTGACGTTACGAATCAACGCAATCAATTCATCCCTATGCTTCACCCGATGCGGATTGCGCGAGAAGCGTTCGTCGCTGGCCCATTCCGATCTGCCCAATGCTTGACAGAAATTGGCAAACTGATTGTCATTTCCAACCGCAATGATCATATGGCCATCGGCAGTCGGAAAATCCTGGTACGGCACGATGCTTGGATGGGCATTCCCCATGCGTTTTGGCACCACGCCACCAACGAGGTAGTTCGCTGCCTGGTTTGCGAGGGACGCGATCTGCACGTCCAGCAACGCAAGGTCGATGTGCTGCCCTTGGCCGGTCCGCTCGCGCCGAGCCAAAGCAGCCTGGATCGCCACAGTCGCATACAGCCCGGTCATGATGTCCGTCAGCGCAACCCCCACTTTCAACGGACCTCCCCCTTCCGTACGGTCGGCGCGCCCTGTCAGGCTCATCAGCCCGCCCATGCCCTGAATCAGAAAGTCGTAACCCGCGCGTGGAGCATAGGGACCCGTCTGGCCGAACCCGGTGATCGAACAGTAGACCAGTCGCGGATTCAGTGACTTGAGGCTGGCATAGTCGAGGCCATACTGGCTGAGTCCGCCGACCTTGAAATTTTCGAGCAGGACGTCCGCCTTGCTGGCCAATTGCCTGACGAGCCGTTGTCCGTCGGGGTGACCGAGATCGATTGTGACCGATCGCTTGTTGCGATTGGCACTGAGAAAGTAGGCCGACTCTGCTGTTGCCTCTCCGTCGGCGCCCTTTAGCCAGGGCGGTCCCCAAGCGCGCGTGTCATCGCCCACACCAGGGCGCTCAATCTTGACCACGTCTGCCCCCAGGTCAGCCAGCAGTTGGCCGGCCCACGGACCGGCCAGCACTCGGGAAAGGTCGAGGACGCGCAGACCGTCAAGCGCCCCTTCTTGCAAGGTGTCGTTCATGGAAGATCAGAAAGCAGCGATGCCTGTGATGGCACGCCCGAGAATGAGGGCGTGGATGTCATGGGTCCCCTCATAGGTGTTGACCACCTCGAGGTTCACGAGATGTCGCGCGATCCCGAACTCGTCGCTGATGCCGTTACCGCCGAGCATGTCTCGCGCAACGCGTGCAATCTCGAGCGCCTTACCGCACGAGTTGCGCTTCATGATGGACGTGGCCTCCACAGCGGCTGTGCCCTCGTCCTTCATCCGTCCAAGGCGCAGGCAACCCTGCAACCCAAGCGTGATTTCCGTTTGCATGTCCGCCAGTTTTTTCTGGATCAGTTGATTCGCCGCGAGCGGTTTCCCGAATTGCTTGCGCTCCAGAACATACCGGCGAGCGCGATGCCAGCAATCTTCCGCTGCCCCTAGCGCACCCCAGGCGATACCGAACCGGGCACTGTTCAGGCTGGTGAACGGTCCCTTGAGACCGCGAACCTCGGGGAATGCGTTCTCCTCCGGACAAAACACCTCGTCCATCACAACCTCCCCGGTGATCGACGCCCGCAGGCCGACCTTGCCGTGAATGGCGGGAGCCGATAGCCCCTTCCAGCCCTTTTCCAGTACGAATCCGCGAATCGCGCCCTCGTCGTCTTTAGCCCAGACGACGAACACATCCGCAATCGGGCTATTGGTAATCCACATCTTGCTGCCCGTGAGCCGGTAGCCGCCCTCCACGCTCTTTGCCCGGGTCGTCATGCCTCCCGCGTCGGAGCCATGATTCGGTTCGGTCAAGCCGAAGCAGCCGATCCACTCGCCTTTCGCCAGCCTGGGCAGATACTTCTGCTTCATTGCTTCGCTACCGAATTCGTAAATCGGAACCATGACGAGCGAAGATTGCACGCTCATCATGGAGCGGTATCCCGAATCGACTCGCTCGACTTCCCGCGCCACGAGTCCGTAGCAGACAGAGTTGAGCCCCGAGCCCCCGTAGGTTTCGGGAATCGTGACGCCGAGCAGCCCGAGCTCGCCCATCTCGCGAAAGACGTCCGGGTCAGTGTGTTCGCTACGGAATGCCTCCAGCACTCGCGGCTCAAGTTGCTCCTGGCAATACGCCCGGGCCGACGCGCCCACCATGCGCTCGTCTTCGGTCAATTGCTGATCCAGCAGCAAGGGATCCGCCCACTGAAAAGACGATGACTTATGCTGCGTACTCATTTCACACTCGCTATCGAAAGATCGTGCGGTCAATTTATCGGTACCGTTTCAGGTCCACAAACGATTTGTTCGCACTGGTCTGTGCGAAAATCGCACATATCCGTCGACCACCGTACGAGTCGGAACCATGCGCCGAAAAATTCCCTCTACCACCGCTCTTTCCGCGTTCGAGACCGCAGCACGCCATCAAAGCTTTACCAAAGCCGCGGATGAATTGGCCGTTACCCAAAGCGCCATATGCCGGCAGATCGCTTCACTAGAGGATTTCCTGGGTGTCAGGCTATTCCGCCGGGACCGACGCGGCGTTGCGTTGACGGAAGCCGGACTGGCTTATAGCCGCAGAGTTGCGGCGCGCCTCGACGAGGTAGAACGGGACACATTGGAACTCATGGCCAAAGGTGGCCAAGGCGGCACGCTCGAACTTGCGGTCGTCCCCACGTTTGCGACCAAGTGGCTGCTGCCCAGAATGCCTCTGTTTATTGGCGAACGTCCGGACGTCACGGTCAATCTCACGGCCCGGACACGGCCGTTTCTTTTCGATGAAACAGAGTTTGATGCAGCAATCCACGCAGGTGTAACGGCCTGGCCGGGAACCGAAGGACTTTTCCTGATGCGCGAAAGCCTGATTGCCGTATGCAGTCCCAGTCTGATCGCACCGCGCACGAAGCTGACCGCCGCAGAGTGGCAACGCTATCCCCTCTTGCAACAGAGCACACGTCCCTATGCATGGCGCGAATGGTTTGCCTCTCGCGGCATGCAGGTCGACAGGGACATGTCAGGCCCAAGGTTTGAGCTATTTTCCATGCTCGCCGAAGCGGCAATACAAGGCATTGGAATTGCCCTCATTCCGCGCCTGCTCATAGAGGACGAGTTACAGCGTGGCATCTTGATTCCCGCAGCGAAGCACAAATATCTGAGCGACCGCTCCTACTACTTCATGTACCCGGAACGTAAGTCCGAGAATGCGGTCCTGACTGTGTTTCGCGATTGGATAGAAGATCAGGCTCGGGAATACAGAGAATCCGCGGGTTTGGGACAGGCATTGGACGCGAGCGTTTAGATAGACTGACCCCTGGAACTTATCCGTAAGAAATCTGGGGCCGTCTCAGTTAGCGTCGCTTACTTCCTCACATTTACAAGCGCCAGACGAACACAATGACCGAGCACCGATCATTCAGGCGCAACCGGTCCGCCGGTGATGCCCATGGCCGACGCAAGCGAATTCCTTTTCCTCGGCGAAAACATCAACACCACTTGCGCTTGCACCTGACATCCCCTAGGCGGCGGTGCCACCGTGCTGCATTTTCTGCGCTGCGTGTGTCGGCGCCATCCGACTTCGTCGCCCAGCACAGCGCCCCAAGCCAGCCCATGACTGTCCACCCGAGGAGCAGGTTGAAAATGAGCAGACGCGCCGCCTCCTGTTTCAATCGTCGTTGAGCGATCATGGAAGGAGTGAAATACACGACAACCACAACAGAAAACAACAAGCATGAAAGGAAGAAATGCATCTCGTACCCCGATTTGGTCAGGTATCAGCCCATTCTTCAGCAGATCTCTATTCTCAATGATCGTATTTCGTAACGTTGAGAATCAAGGCTTCAAATATTTCGTCCAGGGCGAGCGGTGCGTCCTTCAGGGCGCGATACAACCGTATCGAAGGGAACCTGGGTTCCGACGTCCACCCAAGTGCCTTTGAAGCTGGTTTCATTGAGCACGGGCACTTTCGACATGGTCTTGCTCCATTGGTTTGACTCGGATTTGATGTTATCGAAGAGGAAAGCACCGAACAATCGTCCCATCCACATCAGATTGTTGCGGCGTCTGCATCAATGACCTGTCGCCGAATACCCCGACGCCGCAAGACGCGCAGCCTAAAACTTATGCCGCACGCCGACGGTAGTCGCAACTTGAAAGCGCGAGTTGATCCCGCTCGGCCCGCCGATGTTATCGATAGCCGCGGTCAACGCGCCGTTCAATGCCTTCTGATACACCACGGCACCGTACACGTCGGTAAGCCTGCTAAGCGAATACAGCAGTCCTGCATTGAACTGAACCCAGTGGGGGTGCTGTCCGGCACTGACATTGGCAATCGAAGAGGCTCCCTCTACATTGCCGACGCTGTAGATTGCGGCCACGCCTGCAACAAGTGCCGGGGTGAACTGGTACTTGCCGTTTACCTCGTAGTTGGACATCGCAAAGCTTGTGTGATCGGTGTAGTCAAGCTTCGCGTAGGTATAGGCCCCGCCCAGCGTGAACCCTTTCAGCGCGTACGAAACGCCGATCCCGGTAACGTCCTGCGAGGCCACCGGACGCACATAGAAAATATCGGTTGGACTTGTGTAGTCCCCCGCGACTGCACCTGATGTATTGCTGCCTCCGGTCGCTCCGGACGACGGATTGCTGAGATGGAAATGGCCAACCCCGAGCGAGAATGCATTGCTCGTGTAACTGCCTCCCACGCTCCATGCGCTATTGTTCGAGAATCCCGTCCCTCCCGAGCCCGCTCCCTGATTGCTGAATGCGTACAGTCCGCCGAACGTGAAGCCGCTCAAGTTTGCGCTTTGATATTTGACCGTGTTGTTCAGTCGAAACGTGGTGTACAGATTGTCGATATCTCCGACATGCGCGCCGTACTGCGTACCCCATTGCCGCGCCGACACGAACGGGCCGACGAAGTCCACGACGGATTCATACTGACGTCCGAGCGTGACCGTTCCCAGCTTTTTGTTTCCCAAACCGACATAGGATTGCCGGCCGAACTCCCGGGACCCCTGGAGCAAGGTTCCGTTGGCGACGCTGAAGCCATTCTCCAGCACGAACACCGCCACATTGCCGCCGCCGAGATCCTCGACGCCACGCAGCCCCCACCTCGACGGAATTCCGACTCCGCTAGTCTCCTGTATCTTGCGTGCGCCAGCTTGGCCGAGCGCCGGCGCGACGTTGTTGCCGTAACTGACTCCCGCGTCCACGATGCCATAAAGTGTCACGCTGCTCTGCGCGAGCGCGTACACCGGCATCATGCCGGCAATTACCGATGCCAGCACTGCACTTCTCCTCATACTGCCTCCATTTTATATCGCATTACTAATTATAATTGTCCGTTTTACGTCGACAACGATGATCGTCCATGCGAAATCTTCGCATCCGGCGCCATTCGCGGGACTACTTCTTCAGACTACGGATTACGCGGTACGAAGAGGGTTGCGAGTCGTGCTTGCCGTCACGCAGGCTCCTCGCCTGCCATCCCGGCGGCCGCGTGCTGCTTGCGGAGCACGAGCGGTATCCCGAGAATCAGAATGACGGCCGCAATCGCTTGAACTCCTGCGGCCGTCACGAATCCGCTGGTATAGGTGCCGGAAATATCACGTACGTACCCGGTCAACCAGGGTGTCAGAAAGCCCGCGAGATTGGCCACCGAGCTGATCAACGGCACGCCCAACGTGGCCGCCTTCCCTCGCAGAAAGCGCACCGGGATTTGCCAGAACAACGACACGCCTGCACCGGTTCCGGCGAGGGCGAGAACCAGCGTGACGAACGTCGCCGGACGGCTGCTGTGCCAGACCAAAACCAGCACCAAGAGACTTGCCACGCTGACGAGAGAAGCCATCGCGCAATGCCGACGAATATCACGATAGCGACTCGCAAAGGTCGAGAACGCAATGTTGCCGAGCGCTCCGAGCACGCAAATCGCAGCTATCGCGTTGCCTATCGCGCTATAGCCGCCAAATCCGGCTTCGTGCAGGATGGTCGGCATGAAAAAGCCCAGCGCGGTGTTCGCAGTCAAAATGCAGAAATAGATACCGGCAAGCACCCAAACCATCGGATTGGCCAGCAACGGCACGGGCAGCGTGGCGTCCGGAGAGAAGCGCTTCCCGTCACACTCGATATCGTTCAGGATGAGAAGTCGCTGCGTCTGCGACAGCCACTTCGCGGTAGCCGGTCCGTCCGGGAGGACGGCAAACGCGACGCACCCGAGCAGCATCGTCGGTACGGCTTGCAAGAGAAACATCCAGCGCCACCCGGCGACGCCCCAAAGGCCGCTCATGTGTTCGAGCACGAAGCCGCCGCTCAGTCCCACCATGACCGTCGAGCAAATCGCCGCCGAATGAAAGATGCTGAAATTGCGCGTGCGGCGCTTCGTCGGAAACCACTGGTTCAGGTACAGGATGACGCCGGGATAGAAGCCCGCTTCGAATGCGCCGAGCAGGAATCGCAGCGCATAAAACATCCCTGCGCTTTTGACAAATATCATCGCGACACTGGTCGCACCCCAGCCGAGGGCGATCGCCGAAATCATTTTCCGGGCGCCGACGCGTTGCTGAATCATCGAACTCGGCACACCGAGCAGCACATATCCCAGGAAAAACAGCCCTGCACCGAATCCGTACACCGTCTCGCTAAAGCGCAGATCCGACAGCATCTGCAGCTTCGCGAACGCCACATTCGCCCGGTCGACCCACGCCAGCATCCACAGGCCGAACAGAAGCGGCAAGATGCGCCACTCCGAGGACAAGTAGGCATGGCGCAACGCGCGGCCTGAATCGGCACCCGCCTCTCTCGCATCTGCATTGAACAACGCGCGCATCAATTCATCTCCTAGTTCATCTGCCCCGGTCTCGTGCCGGGTTGCCTGAGCTTTTCGTTAGCCCGATTGCGTGCCGGAAGTCGTAACGCTGCCGCTCCCGCCGTCACTCGCCATGCGCGGGAAGAATCTCGCCCCGGCTCTCTCCGAAGCCGATTCGCGCGTATCCGGTTCGCTCGCACCAGCCCGTCATCACAACGGCATCGCCGTCCTCGAGAAACGAGCGTGTCTCGCCGGTGGGCAACCGGACCGGCGTTTTGCCCGCCTCCGTGAGTTCGATCAGCGCACCTGCCTCAGCGCGGGTCGGGCCGGAGACGGTGCCGCTGCCCAGCAGGTCGCCGCTGCGAAGATTGCATCCGCCCACCGTGTGATGCGCGACCATCTGAGCAACGGTCCAGTATTGGTGACGAAAACTCGTGCGCGACAGGCGCGTCGGCGCGATGCCGTTGCGCCGATGGTTCGCCGTCTCGAGCGCCACCTCCAATTGGATGTCGAGTGCGCCGTACGCCGGCGTTTCCGGAGCGCACAGGTACGGAAGCGGCTGAGGATCGCCCGAGGGTCGCGTCCATGCGCCGCGAAACGGTGCGAGCGCATCCATCGTGACGATCCACGGCGACAGCGTGGTCGCGAAATTCTTCGCGAGAAACGGCCCGAGCGGGACCGATTCCCACGACTGAATATCGCGCGCCGACCAGTCGTTGAGCAGGCACAGTCCAAACACGTGCTCTTCGGCCCGAGCGACCGGAATGCGTGTTCCTTGCTCGTTCCCGGCGCCGATGAAGATGCCCAGTTCCAGCTCGTAGTCGAGCCGGGCGCACGGTGCCAGCTCCGGCTCACGCTGGCCGGTCGGCAAGCGTTGACCGAGCGGTCTCCGAATGGGTTGTCCCGACAGCCCGATGCTCGACACGCGTCCGTGGTACGCGAGCGGCATCCACTGGAAATTCGGCGATAGCGAGCCGTCGGGGCGCAACAGGTTGACGATGTTGCGGGCGTGATCGATCGACGTATAGAAGTCGGTGTAATCCCCGATCTGCATGGGCAAGCCATATTCGACATCGGCCTGCGGCACCAGACATCGCTTCAGCGCCGCGACGCCGGGTCCGGCACGCTCCCTTTCGTCCTGCGCCTTGAACCGGTCGAAAAGCGCATGCCGCAAGGCACGCCACGCATCCGCGCCCATCGCCAAGAAACCGTTCAACGTCGGCTGCGCGCACGCGCTCGCCGCCTGAGCGGCGAGCCCCGAGAAGCCGCCTGCTTCAACCACTCGCGTGAGGTCGATCACCTGGTCGCCAAGCGCGACCCCGCCACGAAATGCCTCGGCTGTTCCTGCGCGGCGAAAAACGGCAAAGGGCAAATTCTGCAATGGAAAAGACGCGTCGTCATCGTTCGCCGATTCGAGCCAGCTCTTCGCCGCGAGGTCGTGAGTGTGATCAAGGCGCATCGAAATCCCCGCGCAGGCTACGGCGGCTCAACAGAATCCGGCGTTCCCTGAGTTGCTGGATCATTGCGGGATCCATGTTGCGTTCCGCGAGCAATTCGAGGTTGTGTTCCCCCTGAAAGGCCGGAACACCTGGCGGCGGCAACGTCGCGCCGCTGAAGCGCCAAGGCGGCCCCGGCATCCGCATCGTCCCTCCGGAGCGATCGTCGACTTCCACGATGGCACCCCAGTCGGCTGCCCACTCGGACTCCGCAAGCTCGCTTGTGCTTCGCACGACGCCACAGGCCAGTCCCTGCTCGCTGACCTGCGCCTGCAGCTCTTCAAGGTCGTTGAACGTGAGAATCCACGCTCGAACTTCGGCTAATAGCGCAGCGAGGTTCTGTCTGCGCAACGGCGCGCTGGCGAACCGCGGATCGAGCAGCAGGTCCGTTCTTCGCATCATCGAGCAGTAGCGAACGAACATCGGAGAATAGATCGGGCTGGCCGCGATCGTCAGCTGGCGTCCGTCGGGCAGCCTGAAGATATGGGATTCCGCTGCGCTCAATGCGGGCGGCTCGCCGTTCGTGTCCACACCTGAGAGTTGCGCGCCCGCGCGCTCGTTGACGGCCAGCATGGTGGCGGCCATCGAAACGTCGACATGCTGCCCTTCGCCCGTCCGGCTTCGATGCTGGAGTGCGGCGAGGACTGCGATTGCGCCATGCAGCCCCGTGTAGACATCCGCGTGGCTGCACGCATCGTTCTTCAATTCGTCGGCGCCATACCCATAGTGGTCGCGCAGGATGTCGGTCAGACCGGTTTCCGCCTGCACGGTCGGAGCGAACGCAGGCCGGTTGCGCCACGGGCCGGTTTGCCCGTATCCGCTCATCGAAACATAAACGACCGCAGGATTGAACTCGCGCACCTGCTCGTAGCCCAGGCCGAAACGCGTGAGCGTGCCCGGGCGGAAGTTCTCCACGATGACGTCGGCGTCCCGGCACAGGTCGGTCGCTATCGCGCGCGCCTCCGGCCAGTTCAGATCGAGGCTGAGATTGCGCTTTCCCGCGTTCTGCTGCGCGTAGTAGACAGACATCGTGCCGATGTGCGGTACGCCGCCGCGTCCGGTATCGCCGCTGGGCGGCTCGATCTTGATCACGTCGGCACCCAAATCGCGCAGTGTCTTCGTACACAGCGGGCCAGCCAGCACCCGCGTGAAATCGATGACTTTCAGTCCTTCAAGAGGCGCGCCCATGATCAGTTCCCCTCGAACACGGCCGAGCCGGGACCGTTTTTCGCAAAGGCCTCGAGACCCCGCTTTTGGTCGGCGCTCGCCCACATCATGTTGTTGATCTCGGTTTGCTGTGCATCCGCTCCTGCAACACCGTGGCGTGCCGACAGGTTGGCCAGCTTCTTGATCCCCCGGAGGGCCACGGTGGGGCCGGCGGCCAGTTGCCGCGCCCACGACATCGATACCGCCGGCAACTCGGACTCGGCGATAACGAGATTGATCGCCCCCCATCGCTCGAGCGCCGCCGGGTCGTGGCGCCGGCCGAACATGGCCATTTCCTTTGCGCGTGCCGGACCGACGCGCTGCACGACACGCTGCACGCCCCCGAGCAGCGGCAGCAAGCCAAGCGATGCTTCCGCCATGCCGAAGAATGCCGTGTCGGCGGCCACGATCATGTCGCAGGTCAACGCGAGCTCGAAGCCGCCCCCGAGCGCGCCGCCGTGGACGGCGGCCACAGTGGGAATCGGTACGTTTTCGAGCGCGTCAAGCAGTGACTCAAGCGCTGCCTGGTCGCGTCGCCGCTTGCCGCCGGTAAAGCCCGCCACGTCGGCGCCTGCGCAAAAGTGGCGCATACCGCTGCGCAGCAGAATCGAGCGACAGCCTTGTTCGATGGCCTCGCCATACGCGTCCAGCAGATCCTTCAGGAACGTGTCCTCAATCAGGTTGTGAGGCGGTTTCGACATCGTGACAACGCCGACCGCGCCGTCTTTTTCAAACGCGACAGTGCTCATTTTTTTGCCCTGCATCTAGGCCTGGCTTCACGCCAGGTGAATTGATCAAAACAATTACTGTAGGACTGCAAACCATAGACGTTCCGCGCCACAGTAATAACTCGGGTGCCACACCCGCACCGCTTGCAACACGACCCGATCCGGCGTTCATGATAACACTGTTAACTTGGAGAAGAATCAGGGTATTCCCGAGCTGTGATCGTGGCCGTGGAGGTCTTGCGGCTGTGTCTGGTTGGCGTTCGCCGGCAGGTCGTTTGGCTTGCAGGATGACGCTCATTGCGTGCGCGGAATTCGCACGCCTATAATTCCGTCGCACCTTCAACTGTCTTCTGCCGATATCGTGAGTTCGAACCCATCTACAACAACGGCCGCACCGTACCACCATGGAAACCTGCGCAACGCCCTGATTGCGGAGGGACGCAAGGCGCTAGAAGAGATAGGCGCTCACGATTTGAGTCTGAGATACCTTGCGCGCGCGGTGGGTGTGTCGGAAGCCGCACCCTCGCGACATTTCGCCGGTAAGGAAGGATTGCTGGCCGCAATTGCAGCGGACGGTTTTCGTGATCTTGCCGCTCTGCGCAGCGAGATTCAGGCTTCGGACGACACGGCAATGGCCAAGGCCTACCGGATGATGCGGGTCTATGTCGAATTCGCACAACGACATAAGGGACTGTTCGACTTAATGATCGGGCCGCGCATCGTCTCGCGCGACGATTATCCGGAACTCAATGAAGAGACCGCGAAATCGTTCCATCTATTTGCATCGGCGGTCGAGCAAGTCGCGCTGGAGTGCGGCTGGCAAAAGCGCGCACTGAAACTCGTCACGCATGCAGCCTGGAGCATGGAGCACGGACTGGCCACGCTAATCCTCTCTGATCGGGTGCCCCGATCCGATCTTCCGGACCGTTTAGATCATATGATTCACTTCTCGCTCAGTATCTTATTGAGCGCCGTCACAGCAGGGCCGTCTCAACTCGAAGAGGTCATTCGCCAGCTTCCTCGGGCGCCTAAGCATATCGAGACCTAGTCGATAGACGCTGTCCCGCCTATAGCACGCGGCCCGAAATCTTCGCCAGCAAGTTCGGGCTGCCATGTGCATCCGGATCAGTTAAGGCAAAAGCCGGCGTTCGGGCCCAAAGCGCTACCTTTCGGACTCCCTGCGAAAACTTTGCGACATGGAGCCGCCAGCGGGAAAACGCGGTCTTGTGAATTCCCTATAACGCGCTCAAGATTGCTTTGTTTCGGGATTGTTACGCGCTGATCAAAATTCAACGCGCTTGATCGATTCGAAAGAACGGTGAGGGAGAACCCTGTGAAAACACCGAATCGCATCCCTAACTTTAGCCGTCGCGCCGTGCTCAAGGCGACTGCCGCCGCAACGGCCCTGCAATTGGCGCCGCCCTTCATCATCAAGTCGCGCGCCGAGGCTCCCATCCGCATCGGCATGGTCGATCCGCTGACCGGCGTTTATGCTGCAGTTGCACAGAACGAAGTCACCGGCGCGAAGCTTGCCGTCCAGCAAGTCAACGCCAAAGGCGGCATCCTCGGGCGGCCAGTCGAGCTGCTCGTCGAAGACTCCGCGAACGACGTCGGAACCGGCGTGCAGAAAGCACGCAAGCTGATCGATCGCGATCAGGTGACGTTCCTCATCGGCGACGTGAATTCAGGCATCGCGCAGGCGATTTCCCAAGTCAGCAATGAGAAAAAGGTGCTGCACATCGTCTCCGGCGGCCATACGGACACCATCACCGGCGTCGACTGCAAGTGGAACGTCTATCGCGTCTGCAACACGACGAGCATGGAGGCCAATGCGGTCGCCAGCCTGCTCTTTTCCAAGTACGGCAAGAAGTGGCATTTCATCACGCCGGACTACGCATTCGGTCACACCCTGGAGAAGGCCGCGGCCGCCGACCTCCAGAAGCTCGGCGGCACGATCACGGGAAACGAGCTCACGCCGCTCGGGACGACTGATTTCTCCGCCTATCTGATCAAGGCGCGCGCCGCGAATCCGGACGTGCTGCTGGTGCTGCCGCAAGGCTCCGACATGGTCAACTGTTTAAAACAGATCGCGCAGTTCGGCCTCGGCAAGGACATGCACATTGCCGGCCTGCAGCAGGAGCTCGAATCGCTCGAAGCGATGCCGCCCGAGGCGCGCGTCGGTTTCTGGATGTTCGAGTGGTACTGGAAACAGCCGGGCGTGCCGGGCGTCGACAAGTTCGTCGCCGACATCCGCAAGATGAACGGCGGCAAGGTTCCGACTGCGCGTCACTGGTTCGGGTACACCTCGGTGCATACGCTTGCCGGCATTGCCAACCAAGAAAAGACCCTCGACGCCATCAAGCTTGCGGAAGCGCTCGGCGGGTTCGAATTGGCCGATGACGTCAAGCTGCAGCCCAACAAGTGTTATTACCGCAAAGGGGACCACCAGCTGATGACGTCCGCGTTCGTGGGCGAAGCGCTATCCAAGCCGGCGGGCGACCCCGAGGACCTGTTCCGCGTAGACTCCGTGATCGCCGGCGACAAGACCGCGCCGCCCGAAAGCGAGACCGGCTGCAAGCTGCAATGGCCTGCGTGATTCAGGAGACCTGCGTGGCCGGCATCGACGGGTGCCGTGCTCGCGACGAGCGGCGAGCGTGCCGGGCAAGGCGAAAGGCGCAAGCACCCCGGCGAGGCCCGGACGCCGCATGCGCGCGAACAAGAACGGTGTGCGATGACCCAACTTCTCCTGTTCAATCTCACCAACGGGCTGATCATCGGGACGTTTTATGTGCTGATGGCTCTCGGGCTCTCGCTCATCCTCAACTTGAGCAATGTGATCAATTTTGCGCATGGCGGCTTTCTCGTCGTCGGCGGCTACATCGCCTACACCGTCACCCCGTATGTGGGCTTCTGGGGCGCGCTGCTGATCGCACCGCCGTGCGTCGCCCTGATCGGCCTCGCCATTGAACGCGTGCTCATCCAGCGAGTCTACGGGCGCGATCCGCTATACAGCCTGTTGCTGACATTCGGCCTCGCTTTCATCTTCGAGGACGGCACCCGCTTCATCTGGGGCGCGCAAGGCAAGCCTGTAACCGTGCCGCCCGTGTTGGCGCAGCCTTTGAGCGGGACGTTCTTTTTCGTCACGGGCTATCGCCTCTTCATGGTCGTCACCGTCGCGGCGGCCGTGGCGCTGCTCTTCGCCCTGTTGCGCTACAGCCGGCTCGGAATACGGATTCGTGCCGGCACCCTGGACCTTGAAACCGTCGCCGCGCTGGGCATCAACGTGCGCAGGCTGCGCGCGCTCAATTTCGCCGTCGGCGCGTTTCTCGCCGGCTTGAGCGGCGTGCTCGCAGCCGGCCAGCTCGGACTCGAGCCGACCATGGGAACCGGGCTGCTGATGCCGAGCTTCATTGCCATCATCGTCGGCGGGGTCGGCAGCCTCACCGGCACGCTGCTCGGCGGGTTGCTGATCGGCGTCGCGTCGGGCCTCACCGCCGTGTTTCTGCCCGCGGCGAGCGAGGCGATCATCTACGTGCTGATGGCCGTGGTGTTGTTGCTGCGCCCGCGCGGTCTGCTCGGCGAAGAGGGCATGCTGACATGAGCGCGCAGCAGCCTCGCGAGCGCCGGCTCATGACGCTCGCGGCAATCTGGGCGGTGTTGCTGCTCGCGCCCTACTGGATGCCGCCGCTCGGCGGCTATACCGCGCTCGGCACACGCGTGCTCGTGCTTGGGCTCGCCGCGATGTCGGTGAACTTTCTGCTTGGCTTCACCGGTGTGCTGTCCTTCGGACACGCAGCCTTTTTCGGGCTCGGAGCCTATGGCGCCGGCTTGGCGCTGAAATTCCTTGCGTCGAGCACGCCGCTCGCGCTGCTTTGCGGCACCTTGCTGGGCGGAATTGCCGGCGCGCTGTTGGGCGCGCTTTGCGCGCGGCGGCGCGGCGTGTACTTCGCCATGGTCACCATCGCATTCGGCCAGGTCTTTTACTACATCGCTTTTCAATGGAGCTCGCTGACCGGCGGCGACGACGGATTGCGCGGATTTTCACGCGCCCCCCTCCACCTCGCCGTGGCGACGATCGACATCCTGTCGAATTCCAACGCGTTCTACTACTTCGTATTGTTCTGCCTCGCGCTGGCGGTCGGGCTGATGGGATTCATCCTGCGCTCGCCGTTCGGGCGCACGCTGATCGCGATTCGTGAGAATGAGCAGCGAGCCCGTTTTCTCGGCATTCCCGTCGACCGCCACATCTGGATCGCCTTCACGCTGTCCTGTTTCTTCATGGGCTTCGCCGGCGCGCTTTACGCGCTCCTCAATAACTTCGCGGATCCGCGCGGGCTGCACTTCAGCCAGTCGGGCGATTTTGTGATGATGGCGGTGATGGGCGGCATGCGCAGCTTGTGGGGACCGCTCCTCGGTGCCGCCGTATTCGTGGTCCTGCAGGACTCTCTCTCGAGCGTCACTGTCAACTGGATGTCGTTCGTCGGCATGCTGTTCGTCGCGATCGTGCTGTTTTTCCCGCGTGGCCTGCTCGGCTTCATCCGGCGCAAGGGCGACTCATGAGCCTTCTCGAAGTCAAATGCGTCGGGAAGCGTTTCGGCAGCCTCGCTGCGGTCCGGGACGTATCGCTCGCCGTGGAGCAAGGCGAGTTGCGTGCGATCATCGGCCCGAACGGCGCCGGCAAAACCACGTTCTTCAACCTGATCAGCGGCTTTTTCCCGCCGACCACGGGGACGATCGCATTCGACGGACGGGACATCACGGCGCTCCCTGCACATCGGCGCGTCGCGGCCGGCATCGCCCGCACCTTCCAGATCACGGAGATCTTTCCCGAACTCACGGTGTTCGAGAACGTCCGCATCAGCACGGAGGTCACCTCGGGTTTCCGCCTGCGTCCGTGGATCAGCCAAAGAGAGCGCATGCGAGTGGGCGAGCGCGTCGAAGCGATGCTGGAACTCACGGGTCTGGATGGCAAGAGCCACAGGCTTGTCGGCGAGCTTTCGCACGGCGACCAGCGCGTGGCGGAAATCGCGCTGGCGCTGGCGCTTCGCCCTCGCCTCCTGCTGCTCGACGAACCCACCGCCGGCATGGGCGACCAGGAGACCGACGACATTACGCAGCTCATCCGCCGCTTGCACAGCGCGCGCGACCTGACGATCGTACTGATCGAGCACGACATGCGCGTCGTATTCGATCTGGCCGATCGGATCACCGTGCTCGATCGCGGCAGCCTGCTTGCCGAGGGGGCGCCGCAGGAGATCGCGTCCAACGAGACCGTGCAAGCCGCCTACCTGGGTGACTCCACATGAACGCAGCACTCGTTGCCGACGATCTCCACACTTACTACGGCGAGAGCCACATCCTGCACGGCGTGAGCCTCGAAGTGGAAGAAGGCAAAATCACGGCCTTGCTCGGCCGCAACGGAGCCGGAAAGACCACGACGCTGCGCACGCTGATGGGCCTGACACCGGCGCGCCGCGGACGTGTGACGATTTTCGGCACGGAGACTTCGCGCTGGCCGACCTTTCGGATCGCCGCGTGCGGGGTCGGCTACGTACCCGAGGGGCGAAGAATTTTCGCCAATCTCAGTGTCGAGGAAAATTTGCGGGTCCCGCTCGTGCGCGCGGGGCCTTGGACGATTTCGCGCATCTACGACTTGTTTCCGCGCCTCGCCGAGCGCAAGGAGAGCCGCGGGCGCCAACTTTCCGGAGGCGAGCAGGAAATGCTGTCGATTGGCCGCGCGCTGTTGCTCAATCCCCGGCTGCTGATTCTGGACGAGCCTTCGCAAGGACTGGCCCCGTTGATCGTGCGCGAGGTGTTCCGCGTCGTGTCGCAGATGCGCGACGAGGGGATTTCGGTCCTGCTGGTGGAGCAGAACGCGCGCATGGGCCTTGCGATTGCCGACTACGCTTATGTGCTGAACGATGGCGGCATTGTCTATTCAGGCAACTCACGCAATCTTGCCGCCGACGAGGAGCGGGTTCGCGCATTGACCGGCGTCAGTGCCCAGGCATGAAGACAGAGATAAGCCGTTTGAATCACGACCGTTACCCGGTCAAATGGTCCGGCACCCATCAGCGCGAACTCGTAATGAACGTGTGCACAGCCACATATGCCGTGTTGCGTGCGCCCTCACCGTCCCCGTAAGATCGCACGTATTGCCATAGGCGGGTAAGCATGAACGACCGCTTCAAACAATTCGCAATTGCGTGGCGTCCCAGGAAGCTGTGAGATTTCCCCTGTAGTTCAACCGTTGGAATGAAAACGAGGAGAAAGAATATGGCGATCGCAAGGCAAGTCATCACGTCGATCAAAGGCGATGGCACCGACATGCTGGGCACCAAGCGCCTGGCGGTCAAAATTGCGGACGAAAGCATTGTTTCCGGCTCACTGCTGACCGTCGAGACCAACCAGTTCTGCGTGCTCAAATCGCGCGGTGCCGTGCTCAATGTCTACGAGACGGGGCAATTCGCGCTCGCTACGCCCGACAAGCCGCTTCTCGGCTCCATCACGCAGGGTTTCTTCGGCGGCGCATCGCCCTGGGTCTTCGAGGTGATCTACATTAACCGGACCAAGCTGCTCATCCGCAACCAGGGCATTGCCACCAGTGCGGAGATGGCTGAGATGGCCTACCAGGTCGACTACTACATTCACATCGATTCGAAGGAATCCGCCCTCGATCTGATCGCCCATCTTCCATTCAACGGCCCCCTGATCGATACGGACGAGGTCGCCGCGTATGCCGGCCCCGCCATCGAGCAGGCGATCAACCAGATCGTCCAGGTCACGAAGATGGAGAATATCAACGAGCACATCACGGAAATCCGCGACTCGGTCAAGACGCACCTTTCCGACTTCCTGAAAGCCTTCGGCATCATGCTGCACGATCTCAAGGTCCTGATCCTGCCGAAGGACGAACGGATGCGCGAGTTGATCTCGCTGCAGGCCATCGGCCTCTCGCCCTTGGAGGCGGTTCGCTACTATCTTGCGTTGAAGATGGCCGAGAAGGGCCTGGTGTCGGCACCGAACGCAGCAGCGGGCTTACCCTTCCAGATTGGTGTCCCAGCCACGGGGATTTTTCCCGTAGGCGCCGGCACAGGGCTGTCCGGAAATGCGCAATCATGAGCGCCGGATTCTACGATGAAGGTGCGCTCCGGCAGGCTGCGATCAACCTCTTTTACGGCTGGGGCTACAACTTCTACCGAACCGAAAACCAGTTGCGCGCGGACGATCAGCTCGTGCGCAGCAAAGCGGCATGGCTGATCGGCAGGGCGCGCTCGTGTGTGGAGAGTGCAGAGGCGAATTACCGGCGCGAGTTTTTCCCCGCCCCTTCTCGCGACAAGCCCTTCCCGGATCCCTCCGTGACGGCGGCCGCCCAGCAGCTCGAACGCCTGGCGGCCCGCATCGGCATCGTCGGCGGCCGGCTGCAATCGCAGCCGGTGCCGGAGAATGACCGCATGACGCAACGCTATCGTCAGGAAGCGGATACGCTCAAGGCCTTGATTCGTTGCGACGAGCGGCTCGTCGGCCAGTGCTCGCTGCTGCTCGCGATGCTCGATACCCGCAGCGGGGTATGGATGCTCGAGCATCTGACCGAACTCGAAGAAGGGTTGACGGCGCTCCAGGAAACCCTGCGCCGCCGCGAAGCGGTGTTACTCGATCGCATGGAATAAGCAGTCCTTGAGTCATGCGTCGGTCCCTCGTTGACGGCGAGCGATCAGGTCGATGCACTCGTAGGCATCGCGCCCAAGCCGGCCGACTTCACGCCAAATCGCCGACGGGCACTCCCGGCTGGCCGTGTAACACTCGAGTATGCCTTCGCACATTGACGTCAAACGGCGAAGCAGGCCGATTGCCTGCGTTTCGCAAGCGGACAACTGGCGATCGAGGACCCGCTTCGCGTCCTGCGTTCCGCGCGCCAGCGCTCGCCATTGTGTGTCACGGACTTCCAGCCCGTAAGCGCCACGCTGGGCGGCCGCATTCGAAAGGATGTAAAGGTCGCTGAGTGCCGTGACGACCTCGGGTGGCGGCGCGTCACAGATCTCGCCGCAGACCGGTTGCCCGTGCGTCATCGGCCGCGGCGGCACTATGGGGAGACGGCGGCACACTCGCGCGCCGGCAGGCCGAGCAAATCGCGCAGGGCGTGCAGGCGGAGTTGATCTTGCGGGGACAGGCCAGGCTGTTCCAGCAGCCCGTCGATCTGCGACGTCCAATAGTCGCGGCGGATGAGTTGCGGGCGATGGACCAACACGTTCAGCGCCTTCTCAAGTTGCTCGATCTCAGTCTTCAGCATGTTCACGTTCATCTCCTGCAGTGACCCGCGAAACCTTCGAATGTCATATCAGCGATCTCAGCTCTGCTGCCGCGCCCCTGCGCGAAGCACATAGTGTCTGATCGTGCCAACTCGTGCCGCTGTGGCGGCAGTCCGCCATCCGAGGCGGCGACAGGCACTACCAATAGGTTACGAAGAACCAAAGCAGCCCGAGGAGGCTCGCCACGACAAAAAGCCACCGCAGAATGACGCTAAGCGACATCGGCATACTCTCCCGACACGCACGTCTCGTATTTCTGGATCGGCTCGGTGGCTGCCCAGCGCGACCAACCGCTTGGTTCATCCGGGACAGCGACACGTAAGGCATGGGAGCCGTCGGAAAACGTCAGCCATTCGATGCTAAGGCGCCAGTCTGCGGCGGGATCGGCAGCGCGGACATCGCCGCTTCCGTGCTTGAAGCAGAGCTTGCCCTCCTGCAAGAGAACGAGCGGTGAATGGCCTTCTGGTTGCGCGCCATTGCGGTCCCACCGGTTCAGGAGTGTCGCGGCAATTTCGGC
Organism: Trinickia mobilis; assembly: GCF_017315705.1. GTDB lineage: Bacteria > Pseudomonadota > Gammaproteobacteria > Burkholderiales > Burkholderiaceae > Trinickia_A > Trinickia_A mobilis. Next base: position 222,414 of record NZ_JAFLRF010000006.1, read on the forward strand.
GTCGAACATGTCTAGCGTCCCTCAGCGGGCTGATTCGGGTTCGCTCGATGCACTTGACGCAGTAACCATGCGTCGACCCCAGGAATCACGGCCAAGCGGATCAAGCTCGGAAGTAACGACAGCCACAGATTTCGGGCAAACGTTTGCTTTTTCATTGTCGAACCAACGCTCGGCATCGTTGAGATCTACATGGGTATCGGCATCGCTTCGATATACTTTATTGGGGAAAACCCTAATCGGCTCGTCGCCGTGGTTGTTGATGAAGTCAGTGCGGAACATGTGGTCGCCGTCGCGGTAGAACACGTTCGTGCCCCGGCGAGATAATCTGGACTCCCAACTACAACGCGGTGAAAAGGTGGTGTGAGCCGGACTGCGACCCTATCGGCGGCGATGAACTCGGCGCGAAGGCCGGCTCGGCGTGCCGACGGCGATCGCGAGCGATTGACCTTCGAAGAACGGAAAGGACGCTTGGCGGAAAGGAACAGGAATCGATGGCGGCGCAAAGTTTCCTTGAGCCCGCCGCGAGCGGGCCGGTTCGCGTCGCGATCGAATGAAAAACGGCTCAGTGAAGACGCGCAATCGCCTCGAGGATCGTGTCTCCGCAGTCCGTGAGACGAGGACGCGTGACGCCGCTTGCGAGTTCTTCAAGCGCCACGAGCTGCCGCTCGACGAGAGCGCTAAGTTCGGCGCGGTCCGCGATCTCGTCGGCAGCGTCTTTGACCAGCAAAAGGGTAGCGAATTCGTGAGGGCTCAGCATGTTCATTCCCGCTTTCGATCAGTAGAAGCGACTCGATTTCCAAATGGCGCTCGGCAATTCTGCCCGGCTGCATCTAAAGGAAAAGTATTAAGAATATCCGCGGTTGTAAATTGAATAAGCGGCATGAATTACCCAAGGCCGCAAAGTGCGAATGAATCCGGTAACTTTTCCGGCGCCCCGAGGGCGGAGCCGCCTGGCAGAACGGAGTGGAGCAGGTCGAATACTAAAGTCCGGCTGCGGCCTTTGCAATAAGGGGCAGCCCGAATCTATCGGGCTGCGTCGCGGGCGGAAAAACAGCCGAATTGTATGGCTTTTTAATCGACATCGATAATTCAAAACAGTGCCATTATTTAATGCGGGCTTCCACATAGACAATTGCACTGCCTTTCACCAACGACCGCACGGCGACACGATCAGCCCGGCAACATCGGTCGCCGCCAGGACCGCCAGGAACAGCAGGGTCGACAACAGGCTGACGCGGGTGATGACCGCAATGCGGCGCACGAGCGGTTGGTTCGAACGAACGCCCGCTTCATGCGCCACCGTCGCCGCCACCCGCCGGTTACGCCAGGCGAAAGCGGCGCCGCCTATGCCGATGCTCAAGCACACGGCACTGACCAACGCGCTCGTGGTCAACACGCTGTGCACCCATGGCCGGGGCGCTGGTTTGTCATAGGCGAAGCAGCTTTGCGCCGCGAGCGCCTCGACGATGCCGATTTGCGCGAACCACGCCAGCGGCGCGGCCAAGAGCCCGATCAGCAACGCCGGCGCACCGAGCGGATGGCGTTCGCGGCGCGGCGTAGCGGCCCTCCCCGCACCGGTTCGGGCACCCTGCTTCGGTTCGCCGCGCACCGGGCTTGGCGAAGTCTCTTCTTGTACAGGCAATACGTTCTCCCAGTCGAAGTCGTTGCATGGACGAAAGCGGCTTGGCGGCAAGGAGCGCGCGCATCAAGACAGCTGAAGGAACGCGAAACGCCTATTGCGCGGCCACCTTCAATTGGTTCTTGACGCCCGCGACGCCAGCGACGTTCTGCGCCACATCTTCGGCGGCCGCCTTGTCGTCCACGCTCGGCACCGTGCCGCTCAACCAAACGATGCCCTGGCGTGTCTGCACGTGGATATGAGCCGACTTCACGTTCTTTGCGGTGAGCAGATCGGCCTTCACTTTCGTGGTGATCGTGCCGTCGTCGAGATGCTGCCCCATCGTTTCCGACTTTGCCGGCGGGGCCGAACCGCTGGTTTGCGCGGTCGCGTTCAGCGCGAAGGCGATGCACGCGACGCTGCAAGCCGCCCTGAGGAACTCGGTGGACTTCATGGTTTCTCCTTCGGATGATTCACAGGCTTTGACATTCCCTACTTGCTTTGCCTGATCCCGCAAGGAACGTTCCTCTGTGCCGAAAGGCGGCCGCCTCCTGCTGTCCCGTTCGCTCGGAGCGAGTGATGTGGGCAGCCGCAGCCGCATATTACGAAACGCGTTGTAAATATGACGTGAAGCAACACACCCTCACGGCGTGCGCTGCGCTTCATCGATTTTTTTTGATTGGTTCAAGGCCGCCAGACCGGCCCATCAGGAAAGCCGTACTCGTCGAGCGACGCCGCATGCATTTCGATGCTATAGCCCGGACGTTGCGGCGGCATGTAACGGCCGTTGCGGATCACGACCGGATCGACGAAATGCTCGTGCAAATGATCGACGTATTCGAGCACCCGGTTTTCCAGCGATGCCGACACGCAAATATAGTCGAACAGCGAAATATGCTGGACGTACTCGCACAAACCGACGCCGCCCGCATGCGGACACACGGGCACGCCGTATTTCGCCGCCATCAGCAAAACGACGATCACCTCGTTCAGACCGCCGAGGCGGCAGCTATCCACTTGGCAGAAGTCGATCGCATGCGCCTGCAGCAATTGCTTGAACATCACGCGGTTATGGCAATGCTCACCCGTCGCGACGCCGATGGGGTGAAGCCGCTCCCGGATGGCGGCATGACCGAGAATGTCGTCGGGACTCGTGGGCTCCTCGATCCACCACGGATCGAATTCCGCGAGGCGCCGCATGTTCGCCACCGCTTCATCGACATCCCACACCTGGTTCGCATCCATCATCAGCTTGCGGTCGTCGCCGATTTCTTCGCGCAGGATGCGGGCCCGCCGCACATCCTCTTCCAGATTGCCGCCCACCTTCTGCTTGAAATGCGTCCAGCCTTGCGCGACGCCCTCGCGGGCGAGCCGCCGGATCTTGTCGTCGTCGTAGCCTAGCCAGCCGGCCGAAGTCGTGTAGGCCGGATAGCCGTGCGCGAGCATGTCCTGTTCGCGCTCGGCCTTGGTGTTCGCATGCCGGTGCAGCATCGCGATCGCTTCGTGCGGCGTGATCGCGTCGGTCACGTAGCGAAAGTCGAGACAACGCACGAGCGCTTCCGGGCTCATGTCGACGAGCAGCTTCCACACCGGCTTGCCTTCCGCTTTTGCCCACAGGTCCCAGGCGGCATTCACGACGGCCGCCGTCGCGAGATGAATGGCGCCTTTGTCCGGGCCGATCCAGCGCAACTGGCTGTCGGACGTCAACGCGCGCCAGAACGCGCCCATGTTCGCGGCGATCGCTTCGAGCGTCTTGCCGACGATCAGCGGCGCGAGCGCCTGTACCGCGCTCACGCAGATCTCGTTGCCGCGCCCGATCGTGAAGGTGAGGCCATGACCCGTGAGCCCCTGCGGCGAATCGGTTTCGAGCGTCACGTAAGCGGCGGAGTAATCCGGCGCGGCGTTCATCGCGTCGGAGCCGTCGAGCGAACGCGAGGTGGGAAACCGTATATCCCGAACCGACAGTCTTGTGATCGTAGTCATCTGCGCACCCTCCGGGAACGGCTGCGGCCCACGCGTTGCATGGGACCCGGGTAAGCGCCAAAGCGCTAACTCGGGTCGACAAAAAAGGAAGGGCCGCGGCCCTTCCTCTCCCGTCAAGCCTTGGCGCCTTGGCGCTTCGGCAGCGCCGGTCAGTCGTAAAGCACCGCAGCGATCTTGGGATCGCTCATATTGCTCTTGTCGTACCAGTAGAAGCCCGTGTCGACTTTCTTGGGCAGCGTCTCGCCCTTGAGCGCCTTCACCGCGGAGTCGACCACGCATTTGCCGATGCCGACCGGGTTCTGCGTAATGGCGCCGAGCATCAGGCCGGAGTTGATGTCGTCTTTTTGCTCCTTGCCGGAGTCGTAGCCGATCAGCACGAGCTTCTTGCCCGATTCCTTGACGCCGATCGCCGCGCCTTCCGCGGAACCTTCATTGGCGCCGAAGATGCCCTTCAGGTTCGGATTGGCCGCGATCATCGCCTTGGCGATTTCCGCCGACTTCAAGTGGTCGCCGCCGCCATATTGCACGGAGACGATCTTGATGTTCGGATGCTTGGTCTTCATCTCGTTCAAGAAACCATCGCGGCGATCGATGCCGGTGCGGCTCGTCTGGTCATGCACGATCACGGCGACTTCGCCGGAATCGCCGATTGCCTCGGCCATCTTGTCGGCAGCGAGCGCGGCGGCGGCGACGTTGTCGGTCGCGCAGGTCGTCAGCGGAATGTTGCTGTCGACGCCGGAGTCGAACGCGATCACCGGGATCTTTTCGGACTGCGCCCGCTTCAAGAGCGGAATGGCCGCTTTGCTGTCGAGCGCGGCAATGCCGAGCGCCTGCGGCTTCTTGGCGAGCGCGGCCGACAGCATGTCGATCTGCTTATCGACCATCGCCTCGGTTTCCGGACCCTCGAAAGTGATCCTGACGTTGTGCGCCTTGGCCGACTGTTCCGCGCCGGCTTTGACGGCCTGCCAGAACTGATGCTGAAAACCCTTTGAAATAAGCGGTATATACGGCTCGTCCGCGACGGCAAGAGTCGTCCCGCCAATGAGCGCGCCAACGCCGAAAACGACAGCGAATATTCTTCTATCCAACATGATGTCTCTCCTCCTAAGGTGGACCATCGACCTTCAGTTGTGTGGAGCCTTTTGCACTCCCCCTCTTGATCTCGTATTGCGCCCCGTCAGCTCTTCTTGCGCCGCAAGATATCGGCGTAGACCGCGAGAATGATGATGAGCCCCGTCACCACGATCTGCCATTCCTGCGCGACGGACAGGATGCGCAGGCCATTCGTCAGCACGCTCATGATAAAAGCGCCGATGATCGTGCCCAGAATCGTGCCCGAACCGCCGGAAAGCGAGGTGCCGCCGATGACCACGGCCGCGATCGCTTCGAGCTCGTAGCCCTGGCCCAGGGCCGGCTGCGCCGAGTTCAGGCGCGACGCGATGAGGAGCCCCGCGACGCCGCAAATGGCGCCGCCCAGGCTGTAAATGGCGATCTTCCAGCGATCGACATTCACGCCGGACAAGCGCACCGCTTCTTCGTTGCTGCCGAGCGCGAACGTGTAGCGGCCAAGCGCCGTGCGATTGAGCGCGATCGAACTCACGATTGCCAGGAAAAACAGAATCAGGACCGCGTTCGGAACGGGCACGCTCGGCAGCACATAGCCGATCAGCGAATCCTGCGAGATCCGGTAGAAGTTTTCGGTGTCGGTGAAATAGATCGGCTCGTCGGATGAGACGACGAGCGAAAGACCCTTCATCAGCAGCATCATGCCCAAGGTCGCGATGAAGGGCGGTATTTTCATTTTCGCCACCAGCGTTCCCGACACGGTTCCGCAGAGCGCGCCCGTCCCGATCGCAGCCACGACGCCGGTCCACATCGGCAAATGCCAGTAGGTGAGAAACACGCCGCAAATCACGGCCGTGAAGGTCATCAGCGTGCCGACGGACAAATCGATGCCGCCCGTGATGATGACGAACGTGCAGGCGATCGCCAACACGCCGTTGACCGCCGTCGCCTGCAGAATGCCGAGAATATTGTCCACCTGCATGAAAGCGGGCGAGGCGAAGCCGAAGAACACCAACAGCAGGATCAGGCTCGCGAAGGCGAGCAGCCTTTGCAGGGTGCTCGGCGCGAAGATGCGCGCTCTCAGGCTCGGCGGTCTTTCCTTGCTGCCCAGCGTCGACGTATCCAATGGCTGTGTCATGAAATGGACCCCTAAAGACTCACGCCGCTTTCAAGGTTTCGCGCTGCGTGGCCAACTGCATGATGCGCTCTTGCGTCGCCTCCGCCGCCCAGAGTTCGCCGGTGATGCGCCCCTCGCACATCACGACGATGCGGTCGCTCATGCGCAGGATTTCCGGCAATTCCGACGAGATCATCACGATCGCCTTGCCCTGCTCGGCGAGCGCGCGCAGCAGCTTGTAGATTTCGCTCTTGGCGCCGACATCGATGCCGCGCGTCGGCTCGTCGAAGAAGAGCACGTCGCAATCGCGCTCGAGCCACTTCGCCACGACGATCTTCTGCTGATTGCCGCCCGACAGGAGCCGCACCGGCTGCGTCGCCGACGGCGTGCGAATGGCGAGCAGCTTGATGAAATGGGAGGCTGTGCGGCGTATCTGAGTGCGGCGCAAGATGAAGTTGAGCGCCAGGAACTTGCGCAAGTTGGACATCACGATGTTCGATTCGACGTCCATTCCGGTCGCGAGGCCGAAGCGCTTGCGGTCTTCCGAGAGATAGCCGATGCCGTGCGCCACCGCGTCGCTCGGCGTTTTGATCGTCACTTTCACGCCTTTCACGATCGTTTCGCCGGAATCGACGGGGTCGGCGCCGAACACCGCGCGGGCGACCTCGGTGCGCCCCGCGCCCATCAGGCCCGCAAAGCCCAATATCTCGCCTTTGCGCAATGCGAAGCTCACGTCCCTGACTAGCGGCCCGGCGTTGAGATTCTTCACTTCGAGCGCGACCTCGCCTTGGCCCGCGGCGCGGTGAGAAGGCGCGACATCGGTCAAGGTTCGGCCGACCATCATGCCGATGATCGCTTCGACCGTGGTGTCTTTAGTGGCGACCGTAGCCACATATTCGCCGTCGCGCAGCACGGTGACGCGGTCGGAAATCTGCTTGAGCTCGTCCATCTTGTGCGAGATGTAGATGATTCCGACGCCCCGGTCCCTAAGCTGGCGGATGATGCGGAAAAGCTCGGCGATCTCCGCGTCGTTGAGCGCCGAGGTCGGCTCGTCCATGATCAGGACGCGGGAATCGAACGACAACGCCTTGGCGATCTCGACCATCTGCTGCTTGGCGACGGTGACGGAGCCGACAATCGCGCGCGGATCGAGCTTCACATGCATGCGGGCGAGAATGGCGCGCGCGGCTTCGTTGAGCTTGTCTTCGTCGAGAAAGAGGCGCAGGCGTCCGCGCGGCTCGCGGCCGATGAACATGTTCTGGGCGACGCTCAGATGATTCATCAGTTGGAGTTCCTGATGAATGATGCCGATGCCCACGGCCTGCGCCTCGCGCGGGCTATGGAGCTCGACCGGCTGACCGTCGTAGAGGATTTCGCCCGAATCCCGGGTATAGACGCCGGCGAGGATCTTCATGAGCGTCGATTTGCCGGCGCCGTTCTCGCCCATCAGCGCGTGGACTTCACCGGCCATGAGCTCGAACTGAACGTCGTGAAGCGCCCTCACGCCGGGAAAGCTCTTGCTTAGCCTTCTGACGGAAATAAGCGGGGTCATGGCACGGGTTCGACAAACCGATGGGAAACTATTTTACGTCGCTGCAAAGCAGCGGCTCAAGTTCTGGCATTCCTCTACGCCGCGCGACATGGCCACTCCGCTTGATCCCGCTATTTGGGCTCCGCAACGGCGTAGCGCCGCACCCCGCCGCCTACCCGAGCGTCGCAACAAGCCAGCCTGTAAACGCGGACACCAGCGGCATGTCCGCCAGCTCGTGGCGCGATACGAGGTAATACGCGTGCCTTGCCGGCACCGTGACATTGAATGGGCGGATCAAGGTGCCGTCGGCGAGATCGTCCCGCACCGAGAAGCTGTCTCCCAGCGCCACGCCCTGCCCGCGCACGGCCGCTTCGATACCGATGTGGGCGTTGCCGATCTCCAGAATCCGTATCCCCTCCAGCTTGTCGGCGGATGCCGCGGCGAGCCATCGCATCCAGGATCCCGAGTGCTCGCAGAACAGCGTCTTGCCGACGAGATCCTGAACCTTGCGGATCGCGCCGTCGCTGTTCATCAGCGCGGGGCTGACCACCGGGAACAACGCCGGATGCGTGATGAGCGTGACCTTGCGGTCGCGCCAGCGGCCCTCGCCATAGCGCACACAGACGTCGACGTCAGGCGAATAGACCTCCCGGTCGTCATTCGACGGGATGATCTTGAGATTGATCTCCGGATACGCGTCGAGGAACTCGCCGATGTGGCGCGCAAGCCATCGCGATGTGAACGACAGTGGGGCCGACACGACAAGATTGCCGACCATCTCGGGCGAATCGAGCCTGACGACGGCGTTGGCAATCATATCGAACGCGCCCTTCACGGGCTCCAGAAGCACCGCCCCCTCCGGGGTCAGCTTGACACGCGCCTTCGACCGGACAAACAGCGCCACGCCGAGCGCCCCTTCCAGAATCCGGATTTGGTGGCTGACGGCGCTCGTCGTGACATGCAGTTCCTCGGCCGCGCTCGACACGCTGCCACGCCGCGCTGTGGCCTCGAACGCACGTAGCGGATTGAGCGGCGGTAGACGATGGCGCACGGGTGGGTGTCAGGTGTTGAGAAAAATTTCATTTAATCCGAATCAAAATCTCGCTACAAGAGAAAATTTGGACGACTACAGTGTGAGCCACTCAACTGCGTCAAGGTTTGCGGCAATGAACATTTCTGAACCGATCGGGCGTCTGTGGGGCGGCCGCTTCCAAGCGGAGCCTTCTGAAGCGTTGAAGGCGCTTTCCCGCTCAGACCCGAGCTTCTTTCGCCTCGCGCCGTACGACCTCGCCGGCTCCCGCGCGCATGCGCGCGAACTGCGCCGTGCAGGCATCCTGAACGACGACGAGCTGCAGCAGTTGCTCGACGCCATGACGCAGATCGAGGCCGACTTCATCGCGGAGCGCATTCACCCGTCGCAAGCCGACGAGGACGTCCATACGTTCCTCGAACGCGTGCTCACGCAACGCCTGCCCGCCATCGGCGGCAAACTGCGCGCGGGCCGCTCGCGCAATGACCAAGCCGCCAACGACCTGCGCCTCTATCTGCGCGACGAGGCACGCAAGCTCGCGCTTGGCGTGATCGATCTGCAGCGCGCGCTGCTCGAGCAGGCGCAGGCCCATGTCCAAAGCATCACGGTCGGCTTTACGCATTTGCAGCCGGCCCAGCCGGTGGTGTTCGCGCATCCGCTGCTGGCGCACGCGCAAGCGATCTATCGCGATGTCGACCGTCTGCTCGACTGGGACCGCCGCTCTGCGCGCTCGCCCCTCGGCGCAGCCGCACTAGCCGGCTCGGCGATCTGCGTCCAGCCCGAGCTCTCGGCTGCGGAGCTCGGTTACGACGCCCCCTGCGAAAACTCCATCGATGCCGTCGCCTCGCGCGATCACGTCGCCGAATTCGTGTTCATCGCGAGCATGCTGGCGGTGAACCTGTCGCGCCTGTCGGAGGAAGTGATTCTGTGGACGTCGCGGCAGTTCCGCTGGGTCGAGCTCGACGACACGTATGCGACGGGCAGCTCGATCATGCCGCAGAAAAAAAACCCGGACATCGCCGAATTGACACGCGGCAAGGCCGGGCGTCTGATCGGCAACCTGAGCGGCCTGCTGGCCACGCTCAAGTCGCTGCCGCTCGCGTACAACCGCGATCTTGCCGAAGACAAGGTCGCGGCGTTCGATTGCATCGACACGCTGCAGCTCGTCTTGCCCGCGATGGCCGGCATGATCCGCACGATGCGCGCGAACGTCGACGAGATGCGCCGGCAGGCGCCGCTCGGGTTTACGCTCGCAACGGAAGTCGCCGACTGGCTCGCGCTCGCCGGCGTGCCGTTCAGCGAAGCGCATGAGATCACCGGCGCGCTGGTGCGCGCGTGCGAGGCGCAAGGCGTCGAACTCGGCGACGTATCGGCGGGCATGCTGGCCGAAGTCGATGCGCGTCTCGCGCCGGACGTGCTGGCACACGTGACGCCCAACGCTGCCGTCACCGCCCGCCGCGGTTTTGGCGGCACCGCGCCTGCGCGCGTGTCGGAGCAAATCGCACGCTTGGAGAGCGCAATCGACAAGCAGGCCGCGTGGGCGGCCAATTACCGGGGGCCGGCATGTTGAGCGCATCGGAGCACCATCAAGGCGCCGCGAATCTCGCCGCGGACGCAACGAACGTCGCCGACATCGGCGACGTTAGCGGCCTCGAACGCGTGCGCCGACGCTACTGGGGCCGCTACGCCGCCTCCGCGCTCATCGTCGCGTGCCTCGGCTACATCGTGCTGGCGTTCGCGCGCGGCCAGATCGAATGGGCCTACGTGGGGCGTTTTTTTACCGCGCGCTCGATTCTGACCGGGCTCGGCAACACGATCGTCATGACGATTCTCGCGATGAGCCTCGGCATCGTGCTCGGCGTCGCGACGGCCGTCATGCGGCTGTCGACGAACCCGGTGCTCAACGTCGCGGCGCAAGGGTACGTCTGGCTCTTTCGCGGCACGCCGGTGATCCTGCAGTTGCTCTTGTGGTTCAACCTCGCGCTCGTCTTTCCGTCGATCGGCATTCCCGGCGTGGCCGAATTCCGCACCGTCGACCTGATGACGCCGTTTCTCGCCGCGCTGCTCGGGCTCGGTATCAATCAAGGGGCGTACACCTCGGAAGTCGTGCGCGCCGGGCTGCTCTCGGTGGACACCGGCCAGTACGAAGCCGCCAAGTCGATCGGCATGCACCGCCTGCAGGCGCTGCGCCGCGTGATCCTGCCGCAGGCCATGCGCGTCATCATCCCGCCGATCGGCAACGAACTGATCGGCATGGTCAAGCTGACCTCGCTCGCGAGCGTCATTCAGTATGCCGAGATGCTGCACAACGCGGAGAACATCTATTACGCGAACGCACGCGTGATCGAACTGCTGATCGTCGCGGGCATCTGGTATCTCGTCGTCGTGACCGTGCTGTCGCTCCTGCAGTCGCGCGTGGAGTTGCGTTATGCGCGCGGTGCGGGCCGCGCGGCCGCACGCAAGTGACCCAGCGAATCGCTCTACCGTTGAAGGAACAGACATGACTTCGATTGTTCGCGCTTCAGGCGTACGCAAGTCGTATGGCGAATTCGAGGCGCTCAAGGGCATCACGCTCGACGTCGCGCAAGGTGAAGTGCTGTGCATCATCGGCCCGTCGGGCTCGGGCAAGAGCACGTTTCTGCGCTGCATCAACCAGCTCGAGACGATCAGCGACGGCGCGCTGTGGGTCAACGGCGAGCTGGCCGGCTACCGGCAAGCGGGCAACAAGCTGCACGAACTGTCGGAAAAGCAGATTGCCCGCCAGCGGCTCGCCACCAGCATGGTGTTTCAGCGCTTCAACCTCTTTCCGCACAAGACCGCCCTGGAGAACGTCATCGAGGGACCGGTTCAGGTGCTCAAACGCCGTCGCGCCGAAGCCGAAGTGGAAGCACGCGCGCTGCTGGCGCGCGTGGGCCTCGCGCACAAGTGCGACGCGTTCCCGATCGAGCTGTCGGGCGGCCAGCAGCAGCGCGTCGCGATTGCGCGGGCGCTCGCGATGCATCCGCAGTTGATCCTGTTCGACGAGCCGACTTCGGCGCTCGACCCGGAGCTCGTCGGCGAAGTGCTGGCCGTCATGCGCGACCTTGCGAAAAGCGGCATGACGATGATCGTCGTGACGCACGAATTGGCTTTTGCGCGCGAGGTGGCCGACCGCGTCGTCTTCATGGACGGCGGCCAGATCGTCGAAAGCGGCTCGCCGGAGCAGGTGCTGTCGCAGCCGCAGCACAGACGCACCCAGGATTTCATCTCCGCCGTCATCGCATGAACCGATGCCGCCGCTCAGCTTCACCCGCTTCTTCCCACCGTCCTTACTTCCAGCGAGGCGAATCGCCATGACCCAGTCCTTCATCCATCGTGCCTTCGTTGCGGCGGCGCTCAGCGCCGTCGCCTTTCATGGATCCCTCGCCGCCGCGCAATCGGCTGCGGTCAAGAACCCGATCGTCGCGGCCATCGTGCCGAACTATCCGCCGTTCGAATTCAAGGACCCGGCCACCGACAAGCTCGCCGGATTCGACGTGGATCTCGGCGAAGCGCTGGCGGCGAAGATGGGCGTAAAGATGCAGTGGGAAGAGACGAGCTTTGACCAGATGCTCAGCGCCGTCGCCACGAAGCGCGTCGACATCATCCTGTCGGGCATGACCGATATTCCGGCGCGCCGCGATAGCGTGTCCTTCGTCGACTACATCGCGACCGGCCCGCAGTTCTACACGCTCAAGACCCAGGCGGCCGCCTTGCCGCAGATGGAGTCGCTGTGCGGCAAGCGCGTCGGCACGAGCCGGCGCACCTCGTTTCCGAACGACATCGCGAACTGGAGCGCAGTGCACTGCGTGAAGGCCGGCAAGCCGGCGATCGACGTCGTCGGCACCGACGGCTCGGCAGACGCGCGGCTGCAGCTGCGCCAAGGGCGCATCGATGCCGGCGTGCAAGGCGGCGAAACGCTGCCGTATCAGAACAGCATCGAGCAGAACGCGTATGCGCCGATCGGCAAGCCGTTCATGACGCAGTACACGGGCATCGGCGTCGCGAAGAGCAATACCGCACTCGCATCGGCGCTGGCGACCGCGCTCGACCAGCTCATCGCAGACGGCACGTATCAGAAGATCCTCGCCAAATGGGGGCTGCAAGAACATGCCGTGCAGAAAGCCGCCGTCAACGCGCCGATCTGACGCGGCATGACCGGGCACATGCCGCGCTGGCCGGACGCGAACCGTTCGTGCGTCGCGCTCGCGTTCGATCTCGACGGTCCGACCGGCGACGCGATGTTGAACGGTTCGATCTGGCGCAACCCTTCGTACTTCACGCTGGGCAGCTACGGGCCGTGGCGCGCGCTCGGCCGGCTGCTCGACGTGCTCGACGATCGAGCCGTGCCGGCCACCTTCTTCGTGCCGGCCTGGGTCGTGGAGAACTGGCCCGGACAGTGCGCCGCGATCGTCGAGCGCGGCCATGAGGTCGCCTACCACGGCGATCGGCACGAAGCGTTCTGGACCCTCGATCGCGACCGGCAGCGCGAAGTCATGGCGCGCTCGGCCGCGGTGTTCGAGCGCTATCTCGGCATTCGCGCGGTCGGCTTTCGCACGCCGTCCGGCGACTGGGGGCCGGATACGATTCGCATCCTCCAGGAAGCCGGCGTGCAGTATTCGAGCTCGATGCGCGGCGACGATCGTCCGTACTTGTTGCCGGCTGAAAACGGCAGCGCGCCGCTCGTCGAGATTCCGGGCCGCTGGGAGATGGACGATTACGCGTCGCTCGCCTATCAGCGCAAGCCCGATTTCCCCGCAGGCCTCGATCGCATCGCCAGCTACGAGACCACGCTCGACAACTGGATGCGCGAGTTCGACGGCGCGCATCGCGAAGGGCTGTGCCTGACGACGCTGTGGCACCCGAAGGTATGCGGCAAGCCCGGACGCATCGGGCTCATCGAGCGGCTCATCGGCCACATGCAAGCGCAGGGCGGCGTATGGTTCGCACGCTGCCGCGACGTCGCCGACTGGTGGCTTGCGCATCACGAATCATTCGAGCGGCAGGACTCTACGTGACCCACCTTCCACGCTGGCCGGACGGCGCGCGATGCGCGGTCGCCGTCACCGTCGACTTCAACGACGAACACGGCATCCTGACTCAAGAGCCGCGCATCGCGGGACGCGAGAAATCGCTCTCGGTCTGGCGCTATGGCGCCAAGCGCGGCGTCGACCGGGTGCTGGCCGCGCTCGATGAATTCGGCGTGCCCGCGAGCTGGTTCGTGCCGGGACGCGTGGCCGAGACCCACGCGGATACGCTGCGTCGCATTGCGGCGCGGCGCCACGAGATCGGCCTCAGCGGGTACCGCTGCGAAGACTACGACACACTCACCTTGAGCGAACAACAGAACACCTTCGACGCAGGCCACGCCGCACTGCGAAGCACGCTAGGGCACGACGCCATGGGCTTTCGTTCGTTCAGCGGCAACTGGGCGCCCGGCTTTGCCGATTTCCTGCGCGAGCGGGGCATCGAATGGTCGTCCTCGTGGCGCGGCGACGACCTGCCCTACTATCACGCCGACGATACGGAGCCCGCGCCGCATAGAGCGAAGCTCGTCGAACTGCCGCTGCACTATGAACTCGAGGACGAACCCTACTTCGTCTACAACCTCGCGCCGCCGGTGCCCGTCGGGCAACCGAGAATCGCTTCGTATCGCGAAGTGCTGGGCAACTGGAAGCAGGATTTCGACGCGTTCCATCGCTTTGGCTTGTGCTTCGTCATGAGGCTGCATCCGGAAATCATCGGCACGGCGGGCCGCATCGACATCCTGCGCAACCTGCTGGCTCACATGCGCTCGCACGGCGACGTCTGGTTCGCGACCGGCGCCGACCTGGCGCGCTGGTGGCGCGACACCGTGCCCGGCAATGAGCAGGGACATCCCGTCGAAATCTACGCCAAACACAGGCAACACGCATCGTGACGCAGAACCCACCGTCTCTCGCGGGACAGCTCGCGGCATTCGTAGCCGCTACGCCGGCCGGCGCGTTGCCGGCAGAGGTCGCGCACAAGGCCGTTCGTCACGTGCTCGATACGTTCGGCGCCGCGCTGGCCGGCGCGCGCGCGCTCGAAACGCGCTGCGCGCTCGAGCTCGTCGCGCGCCAGAGCGGCGGCGCGGCGGCGTGGGGCACGCCGTACCAGCTGACCGCGCGCGACGCCGCCTTCGTCAACGGCGTGGCCGCGCATGCGCTGGAACTCGACGATTCCGGCGGCTGCGACCATTCGGGCGCGGTCGTCCTGCCCGCGGCGCTTGCCGCGTTGTCCTGCACTTCGCGGCCGGTGCCGGGACGCGAATTGCTCACCGCGGTCGTGCTCGGTTACGACGTGGCGCGCCGCGTGCTGGAAGCGGCGGGCGGTTATTCCGCTCACAACGGCGCCGGCTGGCATTCGACCCTGACCTGCGGCGTATTCGGCGCGGCGGCAGCCAGCGCGCGCGTGCTGGGACTCGACGCCGCGCAGACCGGCTTCGCCTTGGGCCATGCGGCAAGCTTTGCCGGCGGTTTGTGGGGCTTCATCCACGACGCGTCGCAAACCAAGCGCCTGCATGCCGGACGCGCCGCGGAGGGCGGCCTGCTCGCCGCGCTGTTCGCCCGGAAGAACGTGAGCGGGCCGGCGCAGGTCTTTGCCGACGTGTGGGGCGGATTCTTCAACACGTTTGCGCCGCAGACCCAGCAGCCCGGCTTGCTCCTCGACGGCTTGGGCCAGAACTGGAAAATCATGCGCTGCTCGATCAAGCCTCACGCATCGTGCCGCAGCGCCCATGCCGCCGTCGACTCCATGCTGATGCTGACGCGCGGCTTGACCTACGATGCCGCCGACGTTCGCGGCGTGCACGTGCGCCTGAGCGGGTTCGTGAACCGCATGTGCGGCGCGCGCGATCTCGGCACGCTTGCCGCCGCGCAAATGAGCCTGCCCTACGCGCTCGCCGCCGCGCTCGTATTCGGCGATACCGGAATCGACGCCTATCGTGCCGAACGGCGTGCCGATCCGCGCATTGCGGCCATGCTCGCGCGAATCACGCTGGAGGTCGATCCCGCGATGGCCGATCTGGACGAGCCCGAGGTGACGCTCGCCGCGGGCGGCGCGCCGCCCGCAAAGCAGCGGGTGCTGGTGCCGCTGGGCAGTCCCGGCAACCCGGTTTCGGACGACGCCCTGCTGAAGAAATTCCAGACGCTCGCAGGGATGGTATTGAGCGAACCCGCAGTGAACGCGCTCGCTGATGCGGTTCTCGGCATCGAGTCGTGCGCCGATGCGCGCGCATTCGAGCCCCTGGTTCTCGGCGCGGCGGACTCGCGCGCGCTCCTTTGCTGAACACGCTGACCGCCCTTCTGCTTCGCTGTCTGCCCGCCGGCGCGGCCTCAGCCGTATCGAGGCATCGATCGGCGTCCACCCTGCCGGCCGGTTCTCGGCATCGATGAGATTGAAGCGCTCCGGCGTCTGAAAATCGGCGTACTCTCGCACCTGCGCCCTTCTGCTTTTCGTCCGAATTGGTAACGATTTCAACCGGATGCGATCCGATGCCTAACGACATTCCAGAACCGCAAGCCATCTGCAGTCCGATCACCCGCAGCGCAATCTACCTCGTCGCGACGCTCGCGGCTGGCCACGACCCCGCCGCCAAAGGGCGCTCCGATAAAGTGCGCGCGTGGTGTGCCGGCGTCGCCGCCCTCGTCCGCTCGGTCGGCAAGCGCGTGCCGTCGGGCAATCTGTCGTGCGTGTGCGGCTTCGGCTCCAGCGCGTGGGACACGCTGTTCGGCGCCCCCCGCCCTGCGCGCCTGCATCCGTTCCGCGAATTCGGCGCGGGAGAACGCCGCGCCGTCGCGACGCCGGGGGATCTCCTGCTGCACATCCGCGCGGACCCGATGGACCTCTGCTTCGAGCTCGCCGCGCAATTGGCGGGACGGCTCGGCGACGCCGTCTCCGTGGTCGACGAAGTGCACGGCTTTCGCTACTTCGACTTGCGCAGCATGGTCGGCTTCGTCGACGGCACCGAGAACCCGGCGGGCCGCGAGGCTGTCGATTTCACCGTGATCGGCGACGAGGACCCGGCGTTCGCAGGAGGCAGCTACGTGCTCGTGCAGAAGTACCTGCACGACATGACCGCCTGGAACGCGCTGTCCGTCGAGGAGCAGGAACGCATCATCGGCCGCACGAAGCTGTCCGACATCGAGCTCGACGAAGCGGTCAAGCCGACGTCGTCGCACAGCGCGCTGACGACGCTCGAAGAGAACGGCAAGGAAGTGAAAATCCTGCGCGACAACATGCCGTTCGGCCGCCCCGGCATGGGCGAGTTCGGCACCTACTTCATCGGTTACGCGCGTTCGCCCGCGCCGCTCGAGCAGATGCTCGAGAACATGTTCGTCGGACGACCGCCGGGCAATTACGACCGTCTGCTCGACTACAGCCGCGCGGTCACGGGCGGTCTGTTCTTCGTCCCATCGGCGAGCCTGCTAGCGGAACTCGCGCAACGATAGGGCCTTTTCACGCTGATAGCAGGCTTGCGCCGGCCGCCGGAAGGAGATGTATGAACCACCCCCACGCTCACTTGCTTTGCATGGGACCGGAGTACGCGCTAAAGCGCTACTCCGGATCGACACGTTCGCTGCGCCCTGGGGGACAGGAGGCATCATGACTCAAAGCTTCGAAGCCGTCATCATCGGCACCGGACAAGCCGGCCCTGCGCTCGCCGCGCGGCTGTCGGGTGCGGGCATGAAAGTCGCCGTCGTCGAACGGGGACGGTTCGGCGGCACGTGCGTCAACACCGGCTGCATCCCCACCAAGACGCTGATTGCGAGCGCCTATGCGGCCCACCTGGCTCGGCGGGCTGCCGAGTACGGCGTCGTGATCGGCGGGCCCGTCACGGTCGACATGAAGCAGGTGAAGGCGCGCAAAGACCAGATTTCGGGGCGCTCCAGCGGCAACGTGGAAAAGTGGGTCCGCGGCCAGCAGAACTGCACGGTCTACCAGGGCCACGCCCGCTTCGAGAGCGCGCATACGGTGCGAGTCGGCGGCGAATTGCTGGAAGCGGAGCGGATCTTCATCAACGTCGGCGGACGGGCGCTGATTCCGCCCATGCCCGGCCTCGACCAAGTGCCCTACTTCACCAACTCGACCATGATGGATGTGGACTTCCTGCCGGAGCATTTGATCGTCGTCGGCGGCAGCTACATCGGGCTCGAGTTCGGCCAGATGTACCGGCGCTTCGGGTCGCGGGTGACGATCGTGGAGCGAGGCCCGCGCCTGATTCAGCGCGAGGACGAAGACGTGTCGCAGGCGGTGCGGGAGATCCTCGAGGCCGAGGGGATCGACGTCCAGCTCGATTCCAACTGCCTGAGCGCGCGACGCGACGCAAGCCAGGTGGTCGTCGGACTCGATTGCACCTCTGGTGCGCGTGAGGCAGCGGGCACGCATCTGCTGCTCGCCGTCGGGCGCGTGCCGAACACCGACGATCTCGGACTCGACAAGACCGGGATCGAGATCGACGCGCACGGCTACATCAAGGTGGACGAGCAACTGCGCACCAGCGTCCCCGGCATCTGGGCGATGGGCGACTGCAACGGACGCGGTGCGTTTACCCATACGTCCTACAACGACTACGAGATCGTTGCGGCCAACCTGCTCGACAACGACCCGCGCAAGGTGTCGGACCGCATCCCGGCGTACGCCTTGTTCATCGACCCGCCGCTCGGCCGCGTCGGCATGACGCTGGACGAGGCGAAGCAGTCGGGCCGCAAGCTGCTGGTGGGCACCCGGCCGATGACGCGCGTCGGGCGCGCCGTGGAAAAAGGCGAGAGCCAGGGGTACATGAAGGTGATCGTCGACGCCGACTCCAAGGCGATTCTCGGCGCCTCGATCCTCGGCGTGACGGGCGACGAAGTCGTGCATGCGCTCCTCGACGTGATGTACGCGAAAGCGCCGTACACGACGATCAGCCGCGCGGTGCACATCCATCCGACCGTGACCGAACTGGTGCCGACACTGCTTCAGGATTTGCATCCTCTGGCGTAGCGCGGCTACGAAAGAGCCACGTTATGCCTCGGCTGCGTCAGCGTCGCCGGCTGGAGAATGGCTTCGAGCTGTGCGCGGCTGAGCAGTCCTCGCTCGACGACGATTTCCGCGACGCTTCCCGATCGCCGTAGCGCCCAGGTCGATTTCGCAAATCAGCTTCGACGCTTCCCTGAGACGCTCCTGATCTTCGTCGAGCATGACCGGTCACGGACGTTGTAGACGTCACAATCATTTGATGCGACGGCCAGGTGGTTGACGACCCATCAGCGTCTCTGCGCTCCATTCCGTTGCGGCAAGCCTGGAGATGAAGAAATCAGCCAACGCGCTAATCTTCGCTGGCCGTGCCCGGGCAGTGGGGGTAACGAAATACAGGCCACCTTCGGGCAGTCGCCAATCGGTCAGAATCGGTTCGAGCTGTTTGTCCGCGAAATACTGTGTCGCGACAAACTCGGGAAGCTCCGTGATGGCAAGTCCTGCGACGAGCATGGGCAGTAACGCTTCCACGCTTGATACTCGCAATGCCCCGGTTGGTGTGATCGTGCATTCCTCGCCGCTTTGGTGGGTAAAGCGCCAAACGTCGCGCTTGGTCCTGTTGACGTAGGTCAGGCACTGGTGGGCGCCAAGATCGTGTGGGTGCTGCGGTCGGCCATAGCGAGACAGATAGGCCGGAGATGCCACCACAAACCGGCGCACGGGTGCAATGAGACGCGCCGCGAGTGACGAGTCTTCCATGATCGCGATACGAAGCGCGGCGTCGAAGCCCTCCCCGATCAGATCGGCATGGGCATCCGTGAGATGAAGATCGACGGCAATATCCGGATAGATCCGGAAGAATTCGGGCAGCAGCGGGGCGACCCAGCGAGCACCGAAGGAGAGTGGTGCAGCGAGCTTTATCAGACCACGCGGTCGGCTCGAGGTCTCACGTGCGAAATCCTCAGCCTCCTCGGCGTCGGCGTAGATTTTCGCCGCTCGCTCGGCAAGCGTATGGCCGTAGTCCGTGAGTGCAAGCCGTCGGGAGGTACGGTTAAAAAGCCTCCCCCCCAGTCGCTCTTCCAGGCGGGTGACCGCCCGGGAAACCGTGGCGACAGAGACGCCCATGGTCGCCGCCGCGGCTGCAAACGAACCTTCTTCGGCGACCTTCGCGAACATCGCGAATCCTTCAAAGTCCGGTAATTTTGACATCGACAATTCTGCAACGATGGTTTTCAATCATTTCCATTTCGAAAAGTAGCACGCTGCCATAGATTTGTCTCGTCGCACAGGAGAAAGATCATGGTACGAAAACTGGAAGGAAAGATTGCCGTCATCACCGGCGGCACGACCGGCATCGGTCTCGCCACCGCCAAGCGCTTTGCGTCGGAGGGCGCGCGGGTATTCGTGAGCGGCCGTCGTCAAGCCGAACTCGATACCGCCGTCGCAGCTATCGGGCCGAGGGCGACCGGCGTGCAGGCGGACTCCGCCAATCTCAACGACCTGAGTCGGCTCTACGAGCGCGTGAAGACACAGGCAGGCCGCATCGACGTGCTTTTCGTCAATGCGGGGGGCGGCTCGATGCTGCCCTTGGGGTCGATCACCGAAGAGCAGTATGAGGACACGTTCGGTCGCAACGTGAAGGGTGTGCTCTTCACAGTGCAGAAGGCATTGCCCCTCCTCGTCGACGGCGCCTCGGTGATACTCACCGCGTCCAATGTCAGTATCAAAGGCACACCGACGTTCAGTGTCTATAGCGCCTCGAAGGCTGCAGTGCGCAACTTCGCACGAAGCTGGACGCTCGACTTGAAGTCTCGCGGCATCCGCGTGAACGTCATCAGTCCAGGCCCGATCAAGACACCAGGGCTTGTCGATCTGGCCGGCCCGGATGCTGCGCAACAGCAGAGCTTGCTCGATTACATGGCCTCGACCATCCCGCTCGGGCGCGTCGGGGAACCCGACGAAGTCGCAGGTGCCGCCCTCTTTCTCGCCTCCTCCGATTCGAGCTTCATCGCCGGTACCGAGATCTTCATCGACGGGGGACAAGCCCAGATTTGACAAAAGGCCCCCGAAGCGACCGTGCCGCCCGGACCGGCCGCTCAATTCCAATCGCCCTTCAGGCACCTTCACCGACGATCAAACCACGCAGGAAACGCTCATGAGCACCATGCTCGAAGTTCATGCATTCGCCACGCCCAACAGCATCAAAGTTCCCATCGCACTGGAAGAGATGGGGCTCGACTATCGGCTCGTTCCCGTCAGCCTGCGCCAGGGCGAGCAGAAGACCGACGCCTTCAAGGCAATGAATCCCAACGCGAAAGTCCCAGTTCTCATCGACCGATCCGTTCCTGGGGACGGCGACGTGATACTCAGCGAGTCTGCCGCGATCCTGGTCTACCTCGCAGAGAAGACCGGGCAACTTCTTCCGAAGGACGGCCCCCGACGCGGCAAGGTCTTCGAGCAACTTTTCTTCCACGCATCCGGCCTCAGCCCGGCGTTCCTGAAGTCATTCCAGGTCGCGATCCAGGCGTCGCCGCAACCCGAGGCAAAAGCGCGGGCGCTGGCGGAGGTCGATCGGACGCTGGGCGTGCTCAACCAGATTCTCGAGCGCCATCCGTACGCCGCCGGCATCGAGTACAGCATCGCGGACATTGCCCATTTCGGGTGGGTATGGCGTCATCAGGCGATCGGCGCGAACCTCGACAAGTTTTCGTTCGTCGCTCGCTGGTACGAAGAAATGTTGACGCGGCCGGCTGTCGTCGCGGCCGTCGCAAAGACCCTGGCGCTCGCTCAGTAATGCGATGCAACCTCCAGTTCCTCAGACATCCACACAGCGTGACGTGGCTCAGTCCATAGTCAATCACCAAGGAGAATCGCAATGAACGACCGCATCCATGAACTGCTCCATCGTAATCTTC
Source organism: Trinickia mobilis (assembly GCF_017315705.1). Taxonomy (GTDB): domain Bacteria; phylum Pseudomonadota; class Gammaproteobacteria; order Burkholderiales; family Burkholderiaceae; genus Trinickia_A; species Trinickia_A mobilis. Next base: position 243,669 of record NZ_JAFLRF010000006.1, read on the forward strand.
TGGAGGTCTTTGGCGAAGGTGACGCAGAGCGTCGTCGCGCAGCCATCAAGGAACTCTATACCGAAGATTGTGTGCTCTACGTGCCGCCGGGTACGTTCGTCGGGCACGACGCTCTCGACAAATTCGCAGGAGATCTTCGAGCGACGCACCCGCATTTTGTTTATACGCCGCACGGTGAAGCTCAGGCCCTCCACAATGCCGGCCGCCTGGCATGGGGTTCCGGTCCGCGTGGTGAGGTACCCGACTATACTGGCGTGGATGTCGTCATCGTTCGCGACGGGAGGATTGAAGCACTCTACGTCTTTCTGGATTCCGTTCCGTCATAACCTCGTAAACATAGATAGGATTTCAAAATGTCTAAAATTCTGGTTCTGTATTACTCATCGTATGGGCATGTCGAGGTGCTCGCGGATGCCGTTGCCCAAGGTGCGCGCTCGACGGGCGCCACGGTCGACATCAAGCGGGTACCGGAAACCGTGCCGGAGGAAGCGGCCAAGGCCGCCTACTTCAAGCTCGACCAGCAAGCCCCGGTTGCGACGGTCGCCGAGCTCGCCGACTACGACGCGATCGTCGTCGGTACGCCGACTCGTTTCGGGCGTATCTCCTCCCAGATGGCAGCGTTTCTGGATCAAGCCGGCGGTCTGTGGATGAGCGGCGCGCTGAATGGCAAGGTGGGTGGCGCCTTCACGTCGAGCGCCAGCCAACACGGAGGACAGGAAACAACGCTGTTCTCGATCATCACCAATCTGCTGCACTTCGGCATGACTATCGTCGGACTGCCGTACAGCCACCAGGGGCAGATGACGCTGGATGAGATTGTCGGCGGTGCCCCCTATGGAGCCACGACCATAGCCGGCGGACAAGGTCAGCGCCAGCCGAGCGCCATCGAGCTCGCTGGCGCTCGTCATCAAGGCGAGCTGATCGCCAGGACCGCAAACAAGCTGTTCGGCTAACGCCGGATGCAATTCGTTTCGTCGATGCATGAACGGGACAGCCAGACGGATCTGCGGATCGCCCCGTCAATCCGCTCCGAAGATCCCGTTCAAACAATGGGTTCAGCCACTAACCGCTCCTTCCGACCGCGTGTAGTGTTGCAACTCATCGAGAAGGCCGCGCATCCGCGACCCTTGCGTAGGGTAGTGACCGCGCTGTCGTAGTAAACCTGCGAAGCGCGGCAAAATCTAGGTGCCTTCGGCCAACGTCCGCAATTGACTGCCCCTGACCACAGGCGTTCGGCGGCACGCGACCCTGCAAACGCCACGCGTATCGCCGTCCCATTCTTCGGATCCCGGCCGCCACCGCCGCGCAACACCTGCATCAAATTGCACATTGCGTCAAACTAGCGCGCTACTGACATCCATCGTTGCACGGTGGCCGCGGCTTACGGCAGCCGCTTAATTCCCGGAGGAGGTAACACATGCCTAGCCCATCCCTTGTCAGAGTCGCCATTCTCGACGACTACCAGAACGCCGCGCTCGACCTGGCGGACTGGTCTCCGTTGAAAAACCGTGCGGAAATCACGGCCTTCAACGACCACCTGGCGGAAACCGCGCAGGTTATCGAACGCCTAAAGCCATTCGACGTGCTGTGCGTGATGCGCGAACGCACGCCACTCACGCGCCCGATTCTCGAAGCCCTGCCCAATCTCAAGCTGATTGCGTCGACGGGCGCGGGCAACGCGTCGATCGACACGGACGCGGCGGCTGAGCGCGGCATCAAGGTCGTCCACACGGGATACTCGTCCACGCCGACCATCGAATTCGCATGGGCGATGATTTTGGCCATGGCCCGCAATATCCCTGTCGAGAATCGATCCTTACGCGAAGGCGGCTGGCAACTCACGCTCGGAACGCAACTGGCCGGCAAAACCCTGGGCCTTCTCGGGCTTGGCCATGTCGGTTCGGCGGTCGGTGTGATCGGCCGCGCGTTCAGGATGAATGTGATTGCCTGGAGCCAGAACCTGACGGCCGAGCGCGCGGAATCGAAAGGCGTGCAACGGGTCGACAAAGATACGCTGTTCTCGGCTTCCGACTTTCTGTCGATCCACGTCCGCCTGAGCGAACGGACGCAAGGTCTGGTCGGCGCTGCGGAACTTGCCAAGATGAAGCCCACGAGCCGCATCGTCAATACGTCGCGCGGTCCGATCGTCGATACGGCGGCATTGCTCGCGGCGCTGGAGAGCGGGCAGATCGCAGGCGCTGCCATCGATGTGTACGATACCGAGCCGCTCGAACTGACGCACCCGTTGCGCTCGCTGGACAACGTGCTCGCCACGCCGCACATCGGCTATGTGACGCGTGAGTTGTATGAGACGTTCTATGGCGATACCGTGCGCAACATCGTCGAATGGCTCGATCAGACGCAACGGCCCGCCGATGCGTAACGTGCGGAAAAGCCTGGTGCGCGAAGCGCCCGGGAGCGCGCGTTGAAGCTCGATCCCGTTTCGCTCAAGCTGTTCGTACGCGTAGTGGAAGAAGGCACGATCGCCGCTGCGGCCGAGCTCGAGCATATCGCCGCGCCCGCTGTCAGCAAGCGCCTGAGCGAACTCGAAGAACTCTTCGGCACGCCGCTGCTTACGCGCACCAACAAGGGCATTACACCGACGGCGGCCGGCGTCAATCTGTCGATACTCGCGCGCGATGTGCTGGACGACATGCGCAATATCGTCCTGCAGATGAAAGCGTATTCGGACGGCCTGCGAGGATCGGTGCGCGTGCTCGTCAACATCTCGGCGATCTCGACCTTCATGCCCCCCATCGTCAAATCGTTCAGCGAGCGCTATCCGGACGTCAATATCTCGCTGCTGGAGCGCGACAGCCTTGCGATTACCGAAAGCGTGGCGCAAAACATTGCGGAGATCGGCGTCTTCACGCGGCTGCCGCATAGCGCCGACATAGAGGTTCATCCGTTCCGCACCGATGAGCTGAAAGTTCTCGTCCCGTCCACGCATCCGTTGGCGAATCGCCGGCATGTCACATTCGCGGAAACGCTCGACCATGAACATGTGGTGCTCCGCGCGGGCACGCATCTGCGCTTCCAGATGCTGACGGAGGCGAGCCAGGCAGGAAAGACGCTGCGGGCGAAGGTCGAAGTATCGTCGTACGACGCGCTGTGCAGGATGGTGCAGGTCGGCATGGGCGTCGGCATATTGCCCGCGGGCAACGCGGAGCTATACCGCTTGCCGGGCACGCGCACGCTGAAGCTCGACGAGGCATGGGCGAGGCGCGAACTTGTCGTGTGCGTGCGCCGCGCGGATGCGCTCTCACCCGTTGCGCGCCTCTTTTTCGACCACCTTCGCGCGAGCCACTGACGCGTTAGGCGTCTGAATCCTGCCATCGCGGTTCGCGATGGCAGGATAGCCATTCGCTGGTGTACAGCGCAAAGCCATCTCCCTAGCATGAAGGCACTCGGCGCGCGTGTCCGGGTGCTCGGATCAACACGGCCGCCCCGGCCGTCAATGGACTACACAATGAACAGTACTGGAGCCGTGGAGACAGCTCGGACGGCACATGCCGCCTCTTCCGATCAATTGCCGCGCCTACAGCGGTACGTGACGCTCAGCGGCTCTTGGGGCGCGTGGTTGTTCGACGCACTCGACGCGACCGTATTCGGTTTCGTCATTCTCGCCGTCTCCCATACGTTTTCGGCCTCGCTTGCCGACGTGGTGTCGACTGTCGCGTGGTTCCTCCTCGCGACAGGCATCGGCGGCTTCTTGCTGGGCAATATCTCCGACAAGATCGGCCGCAAGCGCACGTTGCTGATTTCGGTCCTCACGTACGCAACGGGCACCCTGCTGTGCGGATTCGCCCATAGCATCGCGGAACTCGACGTCTATCGGTTCGCGGTGGGGATCGGCGTAGGCGGATTGTGGTCGGCCGCCGTGGCCCTCGTCAGCGAGATCTGGCCGCCGTCAGGCCGCGCGAAGGCGATTGCCGTGATGCAGACTGGCTGGTCTGGCGGCAGCCTGCTGGCCGCGATCTTCGCCTGGACGCTGCTCGATGCCTCGAACCCCGATTCGTGGCGCCGGCTCTTCATGCTGTCCGCCGTGCCCGCGTATTGCGTTGCGATTTTCATCCTTGTCTTCGTGAAGGAATCGCCCGTGTGGCTCGCGAACCGCGAGTTTTTGAAGAACCATGCAAGCAAAGGCAACCTGCTGCAGATTTTTCGGCCCGAATACCGCCGCACGACGCTGCTCGCGCTGACGATCTCGGTTCTCGGCATGTACGGGTACTGGATCATCACCACGTTCACGCCGACCTATCTGCAGAGCATTCTGCACGTGCGCATCGATCAGGCTCCCGTCTTTCTGGTGTGGACAGGCATCGGCGCGACGCTTGGCTATCTCGCGTACGGCTCGCTCGCCGAGCGCTTCGGCCGGCGCGCGGCATTTGCGGGATTCTTTATCGGCATCGCGATGGCTGTACCCGTGTTCGCGTATGGCGCGACGATAATTCCGCTGACCAACGGCAAGCTCGAATTCAATGTGCAGAACATCGCCATTATCGGCGTGCTGTCGGCACTGCTCGGATTTTTCACCGGTTATTTCAGCGGCTTCGGCGCGTGGTACGCGGAACTGTTCCCGACCAGCATCCGTTCGACGGCCGCGGGCTTCTGCTTCAACTTTGGACGCGTCGGCGCGATTGCCGGCATCAAGCTCGTGCCGGCGCTGATTCCGCTGATCGGATTCACGATGACCTACTGCATCGCATCCATTGCGTATGTCACCGCCGCGATTCTTGTGTTCACGCTTCGGGAAACGCAGGGCGTTCAACTCACAAGCGGAAATTGATTTTCAACTTTTACCGGTTAAAGACCATGAAAACTTACCGAATCGGCCAGATCGTTCCCAGTTCCAACACGACGATGGAAACAGAAATTCCGGCCATGCTGACCTCGCGCTACGACCTTTTCCCCGACGAGCGTTTCACATTCCATTCGGCGCGCATGCGCATGATGCATGTCACACCGGAAGAACTGAAGAAGATGGACGTGGATAGCGACCGCTGCGCGCTCGAACTCAGCGACGCGCGCTGCGATGTGCTCGCCTATGCGTGCCTCGTCGCGATCATGTGCCAGGGCCCCGGTTATCACCGCGTGTCGGAGTCGCGCCTGAACAAGGCGGTCGAAAGCAACGGCGCACCCACGCCGATCATCAGTTCGGCTGGCGCATTGGTCGAAGCCGTGAAGACGATGGGGTTCAAGCGCGTCGCGATCATCACGCCTTACATGAAGCCGCTGACGCAACAGGTCGTCGACTACATCCAGAGCGAAGACATCGAAGTGACGGACTCGATGAGTCTGGAAGTGCCGGACAATCTCGCGGTCGGCCGTCTCGATCCGATGAATCTGATCGGTCACGCGGATCGGCTCGATATCGGCACGGCCGACGCCGTCGTGCTCTCCGCATGTGTGCAGATGCCCTCGCTGCCTGCGATCCAGGCCGTCGAAGACCGCCTCGGAAAGCCGGTGCTGTCCGCCGCGACGTCGACCGTCTATCGCATTCTCAAGACGCTGGGACTGAAGGCGCAAGTGCCGAACGCGGGTTATCTGCTGTCGGGCCGTTACTAGCAAGTGACATAAAGGCCTCCTTTTCCTCGAACGGTCCAATCCGGCACTGTGTGGAGAATGATTCCCATGAGTGCCACTCCCACCAGAGCGCCGATCTGACCCGGGACCGGGACCTCATCGAGGCCCTGCTTAGTCACCATGTTCATTGTTTGCATTCCTTATGAGCCAGGCGAACTTCAGAACGAACGTTCCGATGAGATCGTCCGGTTCTACACCTCGAACCAGAACGCCGCCCCGTCACGCTTCACGTGCCCGGCCGTCGGCGCGGCATAGTGGGTGCCGATAACCAGAATCGGCTGGTCGGCCCACTCGGCGAACAACTTTGCGCGGGTGGCCGTCGCGGCTTGGATGTCGCTGTCGAGGCTCGTGGCCCACTCGGGGTGCGCCATTTGGCAGGGATGGTGGGCAATGTCGCCGGTGATCACCGCGCTCTGCCCTTCCGATTCGATCATCACGCTCACATGGCCCGGCGTGTGGCCAGGGGTTGGCCTCAGACGCACCTCAGGCGAGATGCGGTGATCCATCTCCACCAGGTCGACCAGGCCGGCATCGAAGATCGGCCGCACGCTGTCGCCCATGATCGCCTGCGGCTCCTCGTCGCCCTCGTTGCTCCAGTGCTCGAATTCGCGCTTGCCTATCAGGTAGCGAGCCATGGGGAAGGTCGGAACCCACTTGCCGTCCACCAACATGGTGTTCCAGCCCACATGGTCCACGTGCAGGTGGGTGCAGACCACGGCGTCGACACTGTCGCGGCTCCAGCCCGCATCCGCCAGGTGTTGCAGGAACGGCGTCGCCAACGGGTTTCCGCCCACCAGACGGCGCGGCTTGTCGTTGCCGATGCAGGTGTCGACCATCAGCCTCAGCCCCGGCGCCTCCACTAGCAGGGCCTGGACGGACACGTTGAGCGAACCATCCTCGTTGGCGAAGTGCGGATAGAGCCAGGGGCTGGCCTTCAGCGCCTCCGGCGTCGCGTCCCGCAGGAAGAAGCCCTCCGGATCGTAGGGGAGGGACATCGACATCTCGACCACGCAGGTGATCTTCACCGCGCCCACCTGCCAATTCAACATAACGACCTCCTCATGGTTGCATCGTGTCGAGGAAACCTCGTCCGCTCGTCGCCTGACCCGCTTTGACCAGGGCACGGGGATCGCACCAATGGAAAAGGCGCGCGCGGGAGCGGTGAATATCCGCTTGTCATGTCGGTCACATCGTTAAAATGACTTTGCCAAACGGCCGATCCTCGATTAGATGGCGCAGTGCCTCGCCTGCCTCGCCGAGGGGATAGACCCGCTCGACGATCGGCTTGACCGACCCGCCCACGATCAGCGGGATGATGTCCCGCCACGCATCGGCGACCGCGGCCGGCGACTGGGCGAACAGAGAGAAGCCTTCCATACGCGCGCGTTTCCAGATCAGGTCTGTCACATCGATCGTGGTTCTGCGTCCAGCGGAGTAGCCCAGCGTGATCAGGACTCCGCCGGGACCAAGGCTGGCCAGCGCCTCACTGGTCACGCTCCCGCCGATGCTCTCAATGACGATATCGACGCCCTTGCCGTCGGTTATCCGGCGAACGCCGTCGGCGAGACCTTCTGCACTAAGGTCGACCACGTGCTCAAAGCCAAGCTCGCGTGCCTTCGCGGCTTTCGCCGCACCGCCGGCCGTCGAAATCACCTTGCCGGCGCCCTGCGCCCGCGCGAGTTGATACGTCGCGTTGCCGACCGACCCGCCGATCCCCGGAGCCAGCACCGTCATGCCCGGCTTGAATCCGGCCAGCGTCAGCGTGATCTGTGCCGTCAGATAGGCCACTGGAAGGCTGGCCGCGACGACGTCGTCGATCGCGTCGGGCACGAGCGCCAAATCATCGGGCCTCACCAGCAGCCATTGTTGCCACGCGCCATTCTCGCGAACGCCGTAGGGCCCGGTGAACATCACGCGCCTGCCCACCGCGAGCGCCGAGTCGCCAGCATCCTCGACGACACCGGCGCCCTCGTTGCCGGGCACCAGCGGCGCCTTGGCCCGAGGGTGTCCGCCTGACAGGATCGTGTGATCGAGCGGCGTGACGCCGGCGGCCGTGACGCGGACCAGCACGCCGCCCTTTGCCGGTTGCGGCTTAGGCAATTCGGTCTGCCGCAGCGCCCCATAGCCCGAAAAAGTTTTCGCCTCGATCGCTCGCATCGGTATCACCCTATAAAGTTACGGACCTGTACGTTACTTTGATAGTAGGAACAGGTCTGTTACTTTGTCAAGCGAGAAATCGGAACGAGAGGAGCAGGCGGAGATCCGCGATTGAGCTTTAGCGCTCGATGTCGTCGGCTTTAGCAGAATCACGACAAACGCTTCGCGACGCTTGCGATCAGCTCATCCACTCTCGCGAGGAACAGCTTCAGAATCGGAGAGGTATTTTCCCTCCTGTAGCCGATAACCAAGTCGATCGTCGGCGCCCCGCTTTCGAGCGGACGGCTAACGACCGACCAAGGCATCAGGTTCTCGACATAGGCCGGGATCAGCGTCACGCCTCGCGTCGACGCAACGAGTGACATGACCCCCGCGGGGTTGTCTACACTCTGTGCCGGCGTGATCTGGACTCCTGAGCGCTCCAGGTAGCCGTCGATCACCGCGCGCAGCACCCTGGCCTTGTTAGCCATAGCGATGAAAGGCTCACCAACGAGTTCTTGCGGAAGGATCGCAACGCGGGACGTCAGCGGATGGTCACTCGGCATGAGCACCACGAGCGGTTCCCGTCCCACGACCTGGTAGGCGAGATTGAAGTCCGGTTCGGCACGCAGGAACGCCAAATCCAGCTTGCCGCGCGCGAGCCCTTCGGCAAGATCCGGCGAGTAGTCGCTGGATACGACGACGTCGACGTTCGGCAACTCGCTGCACAGAATGCGCATGACCTCAGGCAGCCAAGTCATTTCCTCCCCGGTGAGGAAGCCAATCGAGAAGCGCTGCTTCGCAGGTTGCGCTGCCCTTCTGGCCGATTCGACTGCAGCTTCCACCTGGGTCAGCGCCAGTCGGGCGTGATCGATGAATGCCTTGCCTGCTGGGGTCAGCTCCACGCCGCGCGCGCTGCGGCTCAGCAACTCGACCCCGACCTGGTCCTCCAAATCCCGAATCTGCCGACTCAGTGACGGCTGCGAAGTGTGCAGGCGCCGTTCGGCTGCCTCGGTCAGGCTGCCCGTCTCGGCGACGGCAATGAAGTACCGAAGATGTCGCAGCTCCATTGCGGATCCCATGCCTGTGAAGTATGCCAACCAGCCTATTAAGTCTTTTTCAATCTTGGCGCAAGTCCCTAGATTCTTTCCCGTGCAGATGGCGGAGCGCCAAGGCGTACGCACCGCCCTTAGCCCCAATCCGCTGCCGTCGCCGGATAATCAATTGGAACAGCAATGAGCTCCACCCCCAACCCCACTTCCCTTGCACCGCTGTACTGGCTGGCGTTAGGTACGTTCGCGGTCGGCACGGAAAGCTTCATGATTGCCGGACTGCTGCCCGACATGGCCGCCGACCTGAATACCAGCATGGTCGCCACTGGCCAGCTGGTCACCGTATTTGCGCTGGCATACGCGTTCAGCTCGCCGATCCTGACGGCCCTGACCGGCGCCTTCAAGCGCCGCAGCCTGATGCTAGTCTCGCTCTCGGTCTTCACCTTGGCGAACCTCATTGCCTCGGTCGCCCAGAACTATTGGGAATTGATGGCGGCCCGCATCCTGCTCGCCGCGGCCGCTGGCCTGTACGTTCCTGGTGCCAACGCCCTGGCCGGTGCCATCGCCGGCCCCGAACGGCGCGGTACGGCGCTGGCCATCGTCAACGGCGGCATTTCGATTGCGGTTGCCTTCGGGGTACCGCTGGGCGCACTGGTCGGCGACCGGCTGGGCTGGCGCATGACGTTTGCCGGCGTCGCCGCCTTATCGGCCGCGGCCACCGCAGGCCTGTTGTTCGGCCTTCCGCGCGCGATAGGCGCAGGCTTGTCGACCGCTAACCTGCGCGAGCGCATCCATACCGCGCGCAAGCCGGTCATCCTGATGACCTTGATCGTCACCTCGTTGTGGGCCATGGGCGCATACACGATCTACACCTACCTGGCGCTATTCGTTGCCGAAGCCACGCAACTGCAGGGCGCGCAAGTCGGCTACATCTTGTTCACCTGGGGCGTTGCGGCGGCCGTCGGCGTGTTCATCGGCGGCAAAGCCGTGGACCGCGTTGGTTCGCGCCAAGTGATCATTCCCTGCCTGGGAACATTGATCCTGGCTTTCTCGCTGCTATCGGTCAGCGTGCACTGGCTGCCAAAAACCCTTGCGCTGATCCCTGTCTTGATCAGCGTCATAGCCTGGGGCATTGCGCACTGGTCGTTCTACCCTGCGCAGCAAGCGGCACTGGTTAGCATCGCCGGCCTGCGCGGAACACCGATTGCGCTGTCACTGAATGCTTCGTTCATGTATCTGGGCTTCTCGCTCGGCGCCGCGCTGGGTTCGCTTACCTTGAGCCTCACGTCCGTAAGCAACCTGGGCTGGACTGCCGCGGCCTGCGAAGCGGCAGCGTTGATTCTGGCGGTAAGCATCGACAGACGCCTGGTCAGGGGGCGGAATGTAACTGCCACTGCGGCATAAAGTCGACGAGCGTCGCCCCCCCGAGCCACATACCCGCTTGACGATTAGCGGCGCGGCACTACCATGTTCACGACATGCACCAGCACGGCCTCGCCGTCCTGGTTCAGCGTGGTCGTTCGGAGCTTGACCAGACCCTGCTCCGGACGGGACTTTGACGGCCGCACCTCGAGCACCTCGCACTCGACGCGCAACTCGTCACCGGGACGCACTGGCCGGGGCCAGCGGCACTCGTCGAGCCCAGCGCCGACGAAACCGCCAGCCGGCTTGAGTTCGGTTTCAATCATCAACCGCATCGTCACGGCAGCGGTGTGCCAGCCGCTGGCGGCCAGTCCGCCGAAAATCGAGCGGCGCGCCGCCGCCTCGTCGAGGTGGAAGGGCTGTGGATCGAACTCGGCAGCGAACGCCAGGACCCGCTCCTTGTCGATGCGCAGATGACCTGAACCAAACGTCTGCCCCACTGCGAAATCTTCCAGATAGCGCTCGCTCAACTGATTCATGATTCAGTCCCAGCCATACGCAATGGTTTCGACATTGACGATGCCCTGCGACAGCCTGAAAAGGTCTCTGCTTCCATCACCCGCATGGCCATCTCCATAAAGTGACTAACCTGTAAGTTACTTTAATACTACGAACAGGTCTGTTACTTTGTCAAGCGAGAAATCGGAACAAGGGGAGCATGCGGATATGGAAGCACGAGCCCGACCCCGCCGGGGAGCCCCGCCAAAGGGCGAAATAGGTGCCCGCGAGCGCATCCTCGCGACGGCCAGCGAGTTGTTCTACCGCGAGGGCATTCGCGCCATCGGCGTCGACACGGTCGTCGAGCAATCCGGCGTGTCGAAGACGAGCCTCTATCGCCTGTTCGAATCCAAGGACGCCTTGATCGCCGCCGTCGCTGCCGAACAGGATCGGCTGTTCTGGGCTTGGTGGAATCGCACGGAAGAGCAACACGCTGGGGACCCGCGCGCCTTGCTGGACGCGTTGCTGGCCGGGATCGCGAAGCGGATCGGGCACCCTGCCTATCGCGGCTGTCCCTTCCTCAACCTGGCGACGGAATTCCCCGACGACACCCATCCTGGCCGGGTCGTCGCCCGCGACAACAAGGAGGAAATGCGGGCGAGGCTCGCGACCATAGTGACCCGGCTTGGTGCCAATGACCCCGGCCGTACGGCGTCCCAGATCGTGCTGCTCATCAACGGCGCGTACGTCACCGGCCTAATGGCGGAACCGGCCGATCTGAGGGGCGATCTCGTCGATGCCGCCATGAAATTGTTGGCCTAGTGGTTTGCCGACGTTGGCCACATGTAACAGCGCCAACCCTCCGCAGCCTTGCCAGAACAGCACCTCGAATCTGGCCATAGCAGCCGTTCTTCGCTTTCAGCCTCTTGCGCAAGATGCCATTACAATCCAGCACTTCGATCCGACAACCGTGACTTGCGCCATGAAATACCTCCTTGCGTCGACACTCGTGGCGGTCATCGCGGCCGCAAGCATGGCCGTGAAAGCCGAAACATCCGGCGGCAGCGATACACCCAAACAGCTGTGCGCCATTGGGCATGTCACCGGCGTCGGCGGATCGGCACAGAGCGTTCGTGAATACCTGGCGACCCCCGACAGAGATAAATATCGCTACCTTGCAGACCACCCGATCCAATGCCAAGTCTCCGACGAGGGTCGCGCATCCGCCTGTACCGGCATCACAAGCCTTCGGCATGAACGGGTCAGCGTGTACGACGACATCGACAGCGCGACGATGGCCGTGGTCGCGCGCGTGGAACTCGACCAAGGGACCTACCCGGTGATTATCGTTGTGCCAAAGCAGGATGTGCAGTGCGAGGAGTGAATGCCGTCACGGCCGCCATTCGGGTCGGCACCGCTCCCGGCCCGCTGAAGTGACTCATCATTTTCTTACTCTAAAAAAAGACCGTGCACTGGCAGGCAAGACGCCCTGCGCTGACGGGCCAGCGCCACTGCGCTATTCGGCGATATCGTTATCTCACCCCGCAAAACCTGCCGCCCCGTCCGGGAGCCGGCGACATCTAGGAGACGACGATCGAAATCAAGGCGAAGATCCCTGAGGAAGCAGTTCAACTGGATGACCTGCCCTGGAAGCCGTTCCCCGATGCGCTATCTCAAGGAGGTATCCGCTGGAAGATGCTGCACGCGTCGCCGGAAATGGGCGCATGGACCGCAATGTTCGATTGCCCGGCCGGTTCGCCCTTCAATGCCCACTTTCACGTCGGGCCGGGTGAATATCTGCTCACGAAGGGTCGCATGGACGTTCGTGGCGGCAAGGAACATGGCGGCGACACCGTGGTCGCGCCGGCCTACGGCTATGAATCCGCCAACGCCCGCCATGACAAGACGTTCTTCCCGGTCGACAGCGAGTTCTACATGACGTTTCTCGGCCCTCTGTCGTTTATCAAGGAAGACGGCACGCCGATCGTCGTCGTGACGTGGGACGAGGCGCAACGGGCATACGCCGGTTGACAGTCTTGCATTGATTGCAGATGCCCGCAAACCGTCGCGGGCTCTTCAACCCGTTTATGGAGAAACTCGCCATGTCCAATGCTTCAGCACAGGTCGATGGCACGACCAAGCAGGTCCTTGAGCACCATCTCGGCGCTTTCGCCAAAGGTCTCGACGAGATCCTGAAAGACTACGACGGCAACTCGACGCTCACCACGCCAAACAAGACCTATCTCGGCGCGAACGAGATAAGCGGCTTTTTCAAGGCCTTTCTCGATAGCGCCGATCCTGGATTCTGGTCAGCGTTCAAGATCACAAGCATGAGCACGGCTGGCGAAGTGGCGTACCTCGCCTGGGAGGCGAAGCCGTGGGTAGCACTGGCTACCGATACGCTCTTCGTCAAGAACGGAAAGATTGCCGTTCAGACATTCACTTCCTTCTCTTCCTGACACTCCATCCGGCAAGTCGGCACTCACATTCTGGAAGCAACAAATTGGCCAAGATCATCCACGCCATGATCCGGGTTCACGACCTTGATCGATCATTGCAGTTCTACAAGAACGCACTCGGACTATCGACCCGTCATCGGCTCGATTTCCCGGAGTTCTCGCTGGTGTATCTGCGTAACGAAGAAAACGAGTTTGAGATCGAACTGACGTGGAACAAGGATCGTGGGGCCGCGTACACACGGTGATGGCTACGGCCACGTTGCGGTCGCCGTTCCCGATCTCGAGGCCGAGCATAGGCGCATGACCGGGCTTGGCATCAATCCCACCCCCGTAAAGGAATTCAAACGCGGCGATGAAATGCTTGCGCGTTTCTTCTTTATTCAGGACCCGGACGGCTACAAGATCGAGGTGTTGGAGCGCTCAGGCCATTACGTCTGACCCCTGCGGCGGCGTGCCGACTGCGCGGCTCCCTTGTCAGGCAAGGGTCGCCGCTGCGCCGAGCAGAGCCGCTCGACGCACGTCGCCCGGTGACGCGCCGTACCTTTCCTTGAAGGTCCGACAGAAGTGACTCGTGGAATTGAAGCCCCAGCGAAATGCAATCTCCGATATCTGCAACCGCTGGAAGGCGGGATCGGTGAGTGCCTGTTTGCAGGCGTGCAGGCGGCTGTTCAGGATGTACCCCGAAACGGTCATGTCGCTGCGCTGGAATAGCATGTGCAAATACCGAAGCGAGATGTTGTTGGCCTCCGCTATCCGGGTCGGATTCAGGTCTTCTTCATGAAGATGCTGGAGAACGAAGTCCTGCACCCGTCCGAGCATCGCCGCGCTCGCATCGAACATCGCCGAAGGCTGCTGGCCGGACAGGGCAATGCCAAGCAGCTCCAGTGTCGATCGGCTCACGGAGCCCTGGACGCGCTGGTCGAGGGCAGCGATTTCGTGGGAAAGTGCGAGCAAATGCACGGCCAACAGGGAGCCCACGCCGGTCCGGCTCTCGATCTTGCCGCCGGATGGCGGCTGCTTTCGCTCCGGCAGCCGCTCCCTCATCAGCGACCAGGGGATCATAAGGGTCACTTTGTGCAGGCGCTCGAGAACCTCGAACTGGACGACCTGGTCCGTCGTCCAGACGACCAGGTCGCCGGACGTGACCTCCACGCCCGCATCGCCGATCTTGAACCGTTCGCGCCCGCCAGTGGTCAGTTGCACACCGACGTATAGTTCATCGTCGCGTCGTACCTGCCCGCGTGTGCGCTGCCCAACGCACGGGTCGCATACCGTCTCGACGATTCCCGCGCCAGCAAAATCATGCTGCCGCACGTGCGCGTAAAAAGTCGCCGGCAAGCGCTGCGGCACTTGCCAGTTTCGGTAGCTCCGACTCAGGATGTCCTCCCAGGCGTCAGTCCGATCGTTCACCGGCACCTCGTCGCTCGACCACTCGGCGGACGGACTTTGCACGTTGCGTCTCCTGTCTCCAGGCGCTGCCGCCTTCTGCCAAGGCGGTTCGCGCACATTGCCACACTACACCTGATTCCACTGCCCGTCAGGCCGCGGCACGCCATCGATCCCGTCAAACCGACACTGCGCGGACCGCCCGCTTCGTGAAGTCAGCCTGTTTTGCGGCCCGCGTCACCCCGCAGTCACATTCGAATGCTTCCATAGCGTGCGAATTATTTCCGCGTATTACGGGCGATCTGCGTCGGGCCAATCCGCCTCGACTCAATCCGTCCTGCGCATTCTGCGTCCCCCCGCTTACCCGTCTCCGGAGCCGAACATGCCTTGCATTCGATCTGTTTCTGCAGTCCGCCGCATTTTCCATCGCACCACGCTCGCAGTCGCCGCTTATTGCCTCGCCGCCGGCAGCGCCATTGCGCAGACGCCGCCGAGCCCGGTCCCCACGCCCGGCTTCAGCATCAGCGTCTTCGCCAAGCCGCCCGCCGGGTCCAGCGCGCCTGACTCGCTCGCCGTGCTCGACAATCACATCTGGGTCGGCTACGCCAACGGCGGCGCGCCCGACGGTTCGGGCAACGCGCAAAGCCAGATCGTCGAATATTCGCGAGACGGCAATGTCCTGCGCAGCATCACGGTGGCGGGACACAACGACGGCCTGAAGGTCAATCCCTACACCCGTGAGATCTGGGCCGTGCAGAACGAGGATGCGAATGCCAACCTCGTCACGATCGACTCGTCGACGGGCCGCACCGCCCTCTATGTCTTCGGCAAGCCGCCGCACGGCGGCGGTTACGACGACATCGTCTTCAAGGACGGTCAGGCGTACATCAGCGCCTCCAATCCGACGCTCGATGCGAGCGGCCACAACAATGGACCGTCGATCGTGCGCGCGATCCTCGAGTCGAACGGCACGATCGACGTATCCGCGGTGCTGCCCGGCATGCCTGCAGCGAGCGACATTCCGTTCGGCACAGTGAAGCGGCTGAACCTGACCGATCCGGACTCGATGACGCTGACGCCGTCGGGCGATGTGCTGCTCGACGATCAGGGCGACGGGCAGCTCGTTCTGTGGCGCGCGCCGGGCAGCGACCCGCAATTGCAATATCTGCCGCTGCTCGGCAACGTGCAGGTCGACGACACGGTGTTCGCCACTTCACATAAGGGCTACATCCTGGTGTCGGACACGAAGGCCAACCTCATCTACAAGATCACGGCCGATGTCTGGCAGAAAGACGCGGCGTTCTCCGCGTCGACGGGCGTGGCCGCTACGAGCACCACGCCGGCGGTGCCGGCCTATGTCGGTCAGCTCGATCTGCACAGCGGCGCCCTGCTCCCGCTGGTGACCAATCTGCAGAGCCCGCACGGCATGGCCTTCGTCTCGACAGACGATCAGTAATCGAGCGTTGGCGTCGTTTCTCGCGCGCTAGTCACGCATAGCGCGCGAGAAACATGTCGGCGGCAGATTCCGCTACTTTCTTTTGTTCGCTTTTGGTGAGGCGCGGCTGCCCCATCGTCACCTGCGGCCAGAACGCAAACGCCTTCACGAGCCCCTGCAACTGGTGCGCGGCGAATACCGGGTCCGATGTCTTGAGACGGCCATCGGCCGCGGCCGCGCGCATCCACACCGTCAAGTCTTCCTCACGCTCGCCGAGGCGCGCCACCATATCGCGCGCGCGCTCCGGCGAATGAATGCCCGCCGCGATCGCCACGCGTGCAAGCGATAGAAATGCCTCGTCGTTCATGAGACGCAGCTTGCGCATCAGCAGGTCGAGCAACTGCGCGCGCAACGGCTCGTCGGCCCGATAGCCCCGCGCGTTGCCCGTTTGGCTCGCGTCCCATAGCTGGTGCAGGATCGCTGCGAACAGCGCCTCCTTGCTCGGGAAATGGTTGTAGACGGTGCGCTTGGAGACGCTTGCGCGGGCCGCGATGCGGTCCATGCTGGTCGCGTCGAAACCGGCCGCGCGGAATTCCTCGATGGCCGCGTCGATGATGGCGACGCGCTTTCGATCGGTCAGGCGTTGGTGGGCAGCAGTCGAATCCATCGGGAAATTTTACACCGTGCGGTTTACTTTTCCAAAAAATAAACTACACTGGCCGGTGTACTTTCCATCTAGGTTCGTCATCCATGACATCGCTCCCTGGTTTCATCAGTCGCGCTTTGGGTCTCACGGCCGCGATGCGCGGACGCGCGTCGAGCCGCTCGCACTCGTCCCCGCAGCACGACGGCGAGCGCTTTCGCAACGTCAAGCCGCGCCCTGCCGAAGGCTTCGGCAAGACTTTGAGCATTGCTTGGAACGTGCTCTTCAACAAGCCGCGCGGCACGGCGCCGGCAGGGGCGCTGCCCGTCGATGCGCTGACTCGCGAGCAGCTCGTTGCCGCGCCGGACCGCAGCCTGTACCGGCTCGGGCACTCGACCCTGCTGCTCAAGCTGCGCGGCCAGTTCTGGCTGACCGATCCGGTGTTTGCCGAGCGCGCGTCGCCGTTCCGGCACGTCGGTCCGAAGCGCTTCCACGCCCCGCCCATCGCGCTCGCGGATCTGCCGCCGCTTGCCGGCGTGATTCTGTCTCACGACCACTACGACCATCTGGACCGCGAAACCGTGCTCGCCCTCGCCGCGACGACGAGCGTGTTCTTGACGCCGCTAGGCGTCGGCGACCGGCTGATCGAATGGGGTATCGACGCGGCGCAAGTGCGCCAGCTCGACTGGTGGCAGCACGCGGAGATCGGCGGCTTGGCGTTCACGGCGACGCCTGCGCAGCACTTCTCCGGACGCAGCCTGTTCGACGGCAACAGCACGCTGTGGGCGTCGTGGGTGATCGTCGACGGCGATTTGCGCGTGTTCTTCAGCGGCGACACGGGCTACTTCGACGGCTTCAAGACCATCGGCGAGCGCCTCGGCCCATTCGACGTGACGCTGCTCGAAACGGGCGCCTACGACGCTCAATGGCCGTACGTCCACATGCAGCCCGAAGAGACCGTCCAGGCCCATGTCGATCTGCGCGGCCGCTGGCTGATGCCGGTTCACAACGGCACGTTCGATCTTGCGATGCATCGCTGGCAGGAGCCGTTCGAGCGCGTGACGGGACTGGCGGCAGCCCGCGGCGTCGCGCTCGCAACGCCGCGCATGGGCGAGCGGCTCGATCTGGCCGCGCCGCTTCGTGGCGAAAGGTGGTGGCGCGAGATCGCCGAGACCGCGCAAGCGCCGAAGACGCCCGCGCGCTGGCGCATCTGCCGCAATGCCGGACAGGCGAATCCCTAGTGAAATCATTAGTGGTCCAGATCGATGACCAGGATCCCGCGGACAGGGAGCGCTTCGAATTCCTGATCGCGCGCCGCTCGAACCACGACGCTCGATAGCGGCAATGAAAACCGGTGCTGCGCAATGGGCAACCCGCAGCACCGGCGAGCAACCCGCTCATCACGCTTTTAAAGCCAGCGCGATCTTCGATGAGCCGGGGGCTTAATCGCGCTTGGGAATGTTGATTCCCTTCACCACGGCCGGGCGCTCGAGAAACGCTTCCAGCGCGCGCGCGACATGCGGAAAATCGGCGAAGCCGACTATCTCGCCCGCCTCGTAAAAACCGATCAGGTTGCGAACCCAAGGAAACGTGGCGATATCGGCGATCGTGTAATCGTCGCCCATGATCCAGCGACGGCCAGCGAGCCGCCCGTCGAGGACGTCGAGGAGACGCCGCGACTCGGCGACATAGCGGTCGCGCGGACGCTTGTCCTCGTACTCCCTGCCCGCGAACTTGTGGAAGAAGCCCACTTGCCCGAACATCGGGCCGATGCCGCCCATCTGGAACATGAGCCACTGGATCGTTTCGTAGCGGCCTGCAGGGTCCTTGGGAATGAACCGTCCGCTCTTGTCGGCCAGATAGATCAGGATCGCGCCCGATTCGAACAACGCGAGCGGCTTGCCGTCCGGGCCATTGGGATCGAGAATCGCCGGAATTTTATTGTTCGGATTGAGCGACAGGAATTCAGGCGACATCTGGTCATCGGTATCGAAGCGCACGAGATGCGGTTCGTACGGCAGCCCGGTTTCTTCGAGCATGGCCGACACCTTGATGCCGTTAGGCGTCGGCAGAGAGTAAAGCTGGATGCGTTCAGGGTGTTGCGCGGGCCATTTGGCCGTGATCGGAAAGTCGGAAAGGTTGGTCATGCGCGGTCCTAAGGCAGGTAGCAGTCGCAAGCATTTGCATTTCGAAGCCGGCGCGGAAATAGCGGCGGACACCATGCACTGCTGGATTCTACCTGCCCCGGATTTGTCCTGCTTTCCGACACCAGCCCGCTGCACCCCGCAGGATGCCGCGGGCTGGCGTGCGTGCTTATTGACCGGCGTCGAGCGGCAGCCGCCAATCGGTAATGTTCGGCACGTTGTTGTCGTCGACGGCGGCGAAATGGACGAAGTCGTCTTGCGCTTGCCCGAACGCGAGACCAAACGCGCCGCCTTGTGCCGGGTCGACCGAGAGCTGCGCGACGAATCGGCCTTCCACCGTGAATTCGGTGATCTCGCTCGGATGCTTGGCGTCGCCGTTGATGGCGTCGCCATTGGCCGTGAAGAGATGTCCGTTCGGGCCGAGCGCCAAGGCAAGCGGGCCGTGCAAGTGCGTCTGGTCCGCGTAGACAACGACGCCTTTGCCGCCGTCGTGTTGCGTATCGCCCGCGCCGAAGACCGCGACGATCGCATTGTCGACCGTCGACGCCACGTACAGCACGTCCGCCCGCGGATCGTACGCGAGCCCGGTGGGCCCGACCACGAGCGCATTCGGATCGCCGCGATGCGGGTAGCCGGAAGCCACCTGTGTGCTGCGCTCGAGATGAACGCCGTTAGTGTCGATGGTGACGTCGAGACGCACGACGGTCCCGTTGAGCACGTTCGACACGAAGATCTTGGCGCGATCGCCCTGATCCCAAATCGTCAGGTCCCACGGGCCATCGATACCGGCCGTTGCAGGTGTCCACTGCGCAACGAGGTTGCCCGTGCGGTTGAGCACCAGCAGCGCGCCGGCTTGGATCGGCGCAAACGTGCCGTCGGTCGTCGGCACGTTGCCCGCCAGCACGAAGGAAAATCGGGTGAGCAGTAAACGACCGCGAAGGCGGCTTTATTCCGTCAAGACCCGTGTCCGGATCGCGATTGGGTGAAACCCCTCAGCCCAAAAGCGGCTGCAGTTCCCTCACGCTCTCCTTCAACTCGCGCTCGAGCTGAGCGACGAGTTCCGCCGCAGGCAGCGACCTCGCGAGCGCGGCGGCCTGTCCCGCCCACTGCGCGCCGTATCCGAACTCGCCCTTCGCCTTGGCCGCGGCATGCAGCGACTTTCCTGCGTCATAGGCGATCGGATATTCGGGCGTCTTCGGCGCGTTTGCGTCGCTGGCGAGTTCGGTGAACTTGTTGACCATGCTCCGCGCGATCCGCCCGGAGATGCCCGAGGTAAACGTCGTGCGGCGTGCCGCATCGCCAAGCAGCGCGCGACGGTAGCCATCGTCGATCGAGGTTTCCGGGCAAGCCACGAACGCGGTGCCGAGTTGCGCCGCTTGCGCGCCGAGCGCGAGCGCCGCCGCGATGCCGGCGCCGTCCATGATGCCGCCGGCGGCAATGACGGGAAGCGAAAACGCTTTGACGAGGAGTCGCGTCAGCGCAAACGTGCCCAAGCGGTCGTCGAGCGCAGGATCGAACACGCCCCGATGGCCGCCCGCCTCGATACCTTGTGCGACGATCGCGTCGACACCCGCCGCCGCGACCTGCGCCGCCTCGTGAACATTGGTCGCTGCGCCCAGCAGCTTGATGCCGGCCTTCTTCAGATCGGCGATGACCTCGGCGGTCGGCAAGCCGAAGTGGAAGCTGACCACCGCGGGCTTTTCTTCGAGGAAGACCTCGACCATGTCGGGGTCGGCCAGGAAGCTCGTGTAGATCTCCCACAGCGAAGCGGGCGGGGTCGCGCCGTATTTCTCGAAGTGCGGCGCAAGCCACTTCAACCACTGGCTTTCGACCGCTTCGTTCGACATTGCTGGACTATGGCAGAACACGTTGATGTTGAAGGGCTTCGCCGTCAGCGCACGCGTCTCTTTGATGACCTTGCGGGCGCCTTCGGCGTTCATCGCACCGACGCCGAGCGAACCGAGCCCGCCCGCATTCGACACGGCGGCGGCCAGCGCAGGCGTGCTGACGCCCGCCATCGGCGCCTGGATGATTGGCTTTTCGATGCCCAGCAAACGCAGCAGCGTTCGATTGTCTGTCGGGTGAGTCATTTCGGTTCCTCTTCAAATGGGTTGGGTCGCAGATGGGCCAGGGCCTGTTCACGCTAATAACAGGCCCTAGGCCTCGAGCTTCAGCATCAGGAAGTCCACAAAGCAGCGCACGCGCGACGACAAATGCCGGCCGTGCGGGTAAAGCAAGTAGAACGGCCGCGAACAACCGCCATAGGATGCGAGCACGACTTTGAGCGTGCCCTCCACGATGTCTTTCTCGACAATGAAGCGATAGGTCTGGAAGACGCCTGCGCCGTGACGCGCGAGCGTTACGCCGGCAAGCGCGTCGCCCGACGACCCATAGCCTCCGTGCGTGACGAGTTCGACGGACTCGCCATCGCGCTTGAACACCCACGGCAGGTTGCGGCCGGTGCTCGGCAACGCGAACTGGATGCAGTCGTGGTGAGCCAGATCGTCCGGCGAGTCCAGCTTGCCGCCTCGCCGCAGATAAGTGGGCGACGCGACGACGACGATCTCCGCATCCTCGAGCTTGCGCGCAATGAGACCGGAATCGCGCGGCGCCCGCCCGCGGATCGCCAGGTCGAACCCTTCTTCCGCAAAATCGATGTTGCGATTGCTGAGGTGCGTTTCCACCGTGACCTCGGGATAGCGTGCGCGAAAGTCTCCCAGCAGCGGCAGGACGCGGTAGTGGCCGTACGGCGTCGGCATGCTGACGCGCAGCAGGCCGGCGGGCGTGGTCTGTTGCCCGGTTGCTTCGCGCTCCGCATCCGCGAGCTGGTTCAATGCCTGCCGGGATTGCTCGAAGTAGCGCCTGCCCAAATCGGTAAGCCGGATCTGCCGCGTGGTCCGCACGAAGAGCCGCGCGCCGAGCCGCTCTTCAAGGCGCGCCACCGCCCGGCTGACGGCAGCCGGTGTGACGCCCGCCGCGTTGGCCGCAAGCGTGAAGCTTTCGAGTTCCGCCGCCAGACAGAACAGTTCGATGCTGCCCAGCACAAGATCTTCAAATTGACGCTGCATGGCCGTCGAATCCCGTTCGATGTCGTTCTTCACGGCGCGGCTATCGATCGGCTTCGTTTTCGCGCGCAACGCGAATCCCGGTGCCGACGGCTCGAAGCAGCGCCTCGTACGCACCGCTACTGTACGCCGGGCGCGCGATCAGATAGGTATCGACGGTGGCGATTTGCCGGGTCCGGACATTCAGCGGGGTGCGCCGGAGATCCAATACCGACTTCGGACAAAGGGCGAAACACGACCCTGCGGCCACACAGGCGAGCATCGTGTGGTACGACGCCAGCTCCATCACCTTCCAGCCGGTCTCCTGCTCCGCATCCCGGATGCCGAGCCACCGCTCGAGCACGCTTCGATAGCTGCAACCCTTGGAAAAGGCAGCCAGCGTTCTTACGTGGATGTCCTCCGGACATTCGACGGGTGGGTGATTGGGCGGCAGCACCAGCAGCATGTCTTCCGTGCAAGCGCGCGTTGCGCTCAAGCCGCACTCGGCAAACCTGCCGCCCACGCCAAGAATATCTTCCATGCCTGCGCCGGCGACGAACGCGCAGTCAAGGCGGCTCATCAGCACGTCGTCGACGAGCGAGCAGGAGGTGCCGATCGAAATCTCGAGTTCGACCTGCGGCCAGCGGCTGTGGTAGACCGAAAGCAACGAAGGCAGGCGCGCCGCCGCGGTGCTTTCCAAGGCGCCGACGCGCAACACGCCAGCGGGCTGATCCGAACTCATCGCGTCGTGACGTTCGACTGCACGCGCGCGAGATGTCGAGCCGCGCGCGTGATGCTCTGCGCGCCAGTGACGGCGCAAAATATTTCCGGCGATGAGAAGTTCATGTTGCTCTCGGTCAGGTTCTCACTCGGAGATCGTCCTGACGAGAATGTTCTTTTTCTGCGAACGTCCGGTCAACCGGTTGGCGGGAAAAACACTTGTGACTCGCAGGAAAAACCCGTCGAGCAGACAAAGCGTTTTTCCTTCGATGAAACAAAGCGGCGGCGAAATCCCGCGCCGCCCAACGCTCTGCCGGATCCGCCTTACTTCGCCGTCGGCATCGCGAACTCAGCGCCCTTTTCGATGCTCTCGGACCAGCGCTGCATGATCGACTTCTGCTTCGTATAAAAGCGCACGCCCTCTTCGCCGTAGGCATGCGTGTCGCCGAAGAGGCTGCGCTTCCAGCCGCCGAAGCCGTGCCACGCCATCGGCACCGGAATCGGCACGTTGATGCCGACCATCCCGACTTCGATGCGATGTCCGAACTCGCGGGCGATGTGGCCATCGCGCGTGAAGCATGCGACGCCGTTGCCGAACTCGTGTGCATTGATCAGATCGACGGCTTCCGTGAAATCCTTGACGCGAACGCATGCGAGCACCGGGCCGAAGATCTCTTCCTTGTAGATGCGCATCTCGGGCGTGACGTTGTCGAACAGCGTCCCGCCGGTGAAGAAGCCGTCCTCGTGGCCGGCAACCTTCAGGCCGCGGCCGTCGACGACGAGCGTCGCGCCTTCCTTCACGCCCTGCGCGACATAGCCTTCGATGCGCTCCAGCGCTTGCCGCGTCACGACCGGGCCCATTTCGGCGTCGGCTTCCATGCCGTTCTTGACGACCAGATTGCGGGCGCGCTCCGCGAGCCGCGGGATGACCTTGTCGGCCACATCGCCGACGAGAAGCGCCACCGAAATGGCCATGCAGCGCTCGCCCGCCGAACCGTATGCGGCGCCGATCAATGCGTCGACGGCCTTGTCGAGGTCCGCGTCCGGCATCACGACCATATGGTTCTTCGCGCCGCCGAGCGCCTGAACGCGCTTGCCGTGCTTCGCGCCCGTCTCGTAGATGTAGTTGGCGATCGGCGTCGAGCCGACGAAGCTCACCGCCTTGACGTCCGGATGGACGAGCAGCGCGTCGACCACCGCCTTGTCGCCCTGAACGACGTTGAAGATGCCGTCGGGCAGGCCCGCTTGCTTGAGCAGGCCGGCCATGAAGAGCGACGCCGACGGATCGCGCTCGCTCGGCTTGAGAATGAACGCGTTGCCTGCCGCGATCGCGACCGGGAACATCCAGCACGGCACCATGCACGGGAAGTTGAACGGCGTGATGCCCGCGACGACGCCGAGCGCCTGACGCGTCGTCCAGTTGTCGATGCCCGTGGAGACCTGCTCGGTGAAGTCGCCCTTGAGCAGTTGCGGAATGCCGCAGGCAAATTCGATGACGTCGATGCCGCGAGCGACTTCGCCTTGCGCATCGGAAAATACCTTGCCGTGCTCGGCGGTGATGATGGCTGCGAGTTCGTCACTGTGCTTGTTCATCAGCTCGAGGAAGCGCAGCATCACGCGAGCGCGCTTGATCGGCGGCGTATCGCGCCACTTCGGGAACGCGGCCTTGGCGCTTGCCACCGCCGCGTCGACGTCGGCCGCTTCGCCCAGGAGCAGCTTGCGGGCCCGCGCGCCGGTCGCGGGATTGAAAACGGGCTGGCTGCGGGTTCCGCTGCCGCTCACGCGCTGGCCATGGATGTAATGCACGACGTCGGCGCTGTCGTTATAGGCTTGCATGTCGATTCCTTTGGGTGAATGGTCGATGTACGCAGTGTAGAAAGCGGCGGCCCGGCTGGAAAGACGCTACCATTGAACTCATTGTTTAGCCGAATGAACAATGAGTGTATGGATACTCAAAAGATCGAAGGTCTCTGGACGCATCTGCATTGGCTCGCCATGCTCGCCGAGCAAGGCAGCTACACGGCGACGGCGTCACGGCTGGGCGTCAGCAAGGCGGCAGTGAGCCAGCGCATTTCCGAGCTGGAACGCGCCGCCGGGATTTCGCTGGTGCAGCGCACCACGCGCAGCGTCCGGCTCACGGAGGCCGGACAGCGGCTCGTCGACAACACGCGCGGCCAGTACGAGCAGATCGCGGCGAGCTTCGCGACCGTGCGGGAATTGGCGGGCGTGGCGCGCGGGCTCGTGCGCGTCACGGCGCCCGTCGCGTTTGCGCGGCAACAGTTGCTGCCGAAGCTGTCCGGGTTCTTGCGCGCGAATCCCGAGATTCGCGTCCAACTGGAAGTTTCCGACAGGCTGATTTCCCTCGCGGTGGAGGGATTCGATCTCGCGATTCGGCACAGCGCCGCCGCGCCCGATACGCACGTCGCCTGGAAGCTCTGCGAAACCCAATCGGTGATCGTTGCGACGCGCGCCTATCTGCGCAAGCGCGGCACGCCCCGGATTCCGCAGGATCTATCCGTCCACGACTGTTTGTTCTATCCACGCTCGACAGGAGCGCCGATGTGGTCGTTCGAACGCAAAGCGGCGCGAAAGACGGCCGCCACAACGGTCTCGCTGCCCATCAACGGTCCGTTTTCCGCCAACAACAGCGAAACGCTGCGCGACGCGGCGCTCGACGATCTCGGCATCGCCCTGTTGCCGGATTTCACGGCTCAGGCGGCCGTCAAAGCCGGCAAGCTGGTCGTGCTCTTGCCCGAATGGCGCGTCACCGGCACGTTCGCGGAGCAGCTCTACATCCTGCGCCCCTATACGTCCCACGTGCCGCGTGCGGTCGGAGTCTTCGTCGCTTACCTTCGCGAGCACTTTGCCGAAGGCTTTCCGGTGTAAGCGTCCAAAAGTCACCAGCCAAACAGGCTGCGCCGGCGATGCGCTGTCACGCCTGATAGTGGTAGCGACAGGAGATGATGCTGATCTGGAAATCGTCCGCGTCGTACACGAGGCGGTTCGTATCGTCGATGCGGCGCGACCAAAAGCCGGAGAGGTTCGCCTTCAGCGGTTCCGGCTTGCCGATGCCTTCGAACGGCGTGCGCTGCGCCTCGCGAATGAGCTGGTTGATGCGCTTGAGGGTCTTGCGGTCCTGCCCCTGCCAATAGACGCAATCGTCCCACGCATCGGGCGTAAAAAGCACGCGGCGCACGCTCATTCCGTGTCCTCAGTGAGCTTGCGTTCCTTTGCCTTGCCCTTGCGCAACTGCGCAATCGAGCGCTCGAGGTGGGCGACGTTGGCCGGCGAGCGAAGCAAATGCACCGTCTCCATCAGGCTGTCGTAATAGTCCTGCGACATGATGACGGCATTCGGCGCATCGCGCCGCGTGATGAGCGTCACGTCGGCATCGTCGACAACCTGATCGATCACGGTTTTCAGGTTGCCGCGCGCATCCGAGAAATGAATGGTCCGCATTCGATCACTCCATATGTACTTTAAGTTGTACAAGTATAGCGGACCCGGCCAGGCATGTACAGCATCTGGTACATGTCCGTCGACCGCGAACCAGATAGTGGGCACGGCCGGCATACGCAGCCGCTTCTAACCGTGCGCCCGATTTATTCCTTCGACTCAACACTGTTTGTCTCCGCCGGGTATTCGAACTTGGCGGGCACACGCTTAGATTTAGCACTCATCGGAGCTGCGAGCCCGATCAGATCCAAAGCTAAATCAACTGACTTCGAGGTTTACTATGAGCAATTCGCAAAAAGTCGCCGTCGTTACCGGCGCATCGCAAGGCATCGGCGCAGAAACGGTCAAGGCATTCCGCAAGCTCGGCTATAACGTCGTAGCAACGGCGCGCAGCATCCAGCCGTCGGACAACCCCAACATCGCGACCGTGGCGGGCGACATCGCCGACCCGGCCACCGCGCGCCGCGTGATCGACGAAGCCGTGAAGCGCTTCGGCCGCGTCGATACCCTGATCAACAACGCCGGCATCTTCATCGCGAAGCCGTTCACCCAGTACACCCCCGAAGACTTCGCCGCGATCACCGCCGTGAACCTGGCGGGCTACTTCTACATCACGCAGCTCGCCGTCGCCGAAATGGAAAAGCAAAAGAGCGGCCACGTGGTGAACATCACGACGACCTTGGTCGAACACGCCATCGACGGTGTGCCGTCAGTGCTGGCATCGCTGACGAAGGGCGGCCTCGCCGCCGCCACGCGCTCGCTCGCGATCGAGTACGCCAAGCGCGGCATTCGCGCGAATGCGGTCGCGCCGGGTGTCATCAAGTCGCCGATGCACCCGCAGGAAACGCACGCGGCGCTCGGCGCCCTGCATCCGCTGGGCCACATGGGCGAAATGAGCGATATCGTGAACGCCATCCTGTATCTCGATTCGGCGCCGTTCGTGACGGGCGAAATCCTGCACGTC
The DNA here is from genome assembly GCF_017315705.1 of Trinickia mobilis. Classification (GTDB taxonomy): domain Bacteria; phylum Pseudomonadota; class Gammaproteobacteria; order Burkholderiales; family Burkholderiaceae; genus Trinickia_A; species Trinickia_A mobilis. The sequence goes on from NZ_JAFLRF010000006.1 coordinate 270,554, forward strand.
GATGGCGGTCAGATCGCCGGCCACTAAGCATTCGACGAGGAGCGCTGCTTGCCGGCGCTCCATTCATCCCCATTCATCCATCGCGATCAAGGAGAGCGAGATGCGTATCGTCACGATTCAGGTGACCCGCGAGGGCACCCAGCCCGGCGCCGATTCAGTTACAGCAGACGAAAAAGCGCAACTCATCAAGGGCGTGAGCCATCTGCTGCTCGACGTGCTGAACAAGCCGCTCGAAGCCACCTTCGTTGTCATCCAAGAGGTGGAAACGGAAAACTAGGGCTGGGGCGGACTACCGGTTCCCGAGTATCGCAAGCAGCGAGGACTGAAGTAGGTCCCACCGTTCGGACGTCCCGCGCCGCCGGGCTCGGATGACCTGCAAAAAAATACGTTTTGCCATGAAGCACTGATTTCAGTTTATGCTCCCCATGGCATGCGCTTGAGCATCATTCGATGAAGGCATTGCTTACTGTTCTCGAAGGATCGCGAAGACCGCTGCCGCTGCCGCTATCGCTGCCACCACTGAACAGGAGAACTCGAGAATGACCGATAAACCACTTACGCTCGGCATCGATCATGTCGGACTGACCGTGCGCGACCTGAGCCTCACGCGCGACTTCTTCGTCAATTGCCTGGGCTGGAAACAGGTCGGCGAGAGGCCCGCGTACCCCGCCGCTTTCGTTTCGGACGGGCACGTGATGCTGACGCTCTGGGAGGTCACGAATCAGGACGAACGCGTGGAGTTCGACCGCAAGACGAACGTCGGCCTGCATCACCTCGCGTTCCGTGTGGGTACCGAAGAAGCGTTTAAGGAGATCTTTGCGCGCGTCTCCCGGTGGCCGGGCGTCCAGGTCGAGTTTGCGCCGGAGAATCTCGGTGAAGGGCCCAAGCAGCACACGATGGTCTATGAACCGGGCGGCATCCGCCTCGAGTTCGATTTCGATCCGCGCATTCAAGGGGCGGCCTGACGCCCTCGCAAGGCGCACCGGCACGATCGCGATTCACTTCGGTCCTGCGTTTCAGCGGGACGCTTCCCGAAGACAGATGCGCAAGTCCATCAGCTATCAAATCCCGCGATAGCCCTATCGAAACAAACCGTGCATCGCCCTCCGAATCCGTTGCTAAAGTGATCACATCGCAGTGAGGCAGCAATCGGATCGGAGGTTGGCGATGGATCAGCTTTACCTATTGAGGGCGTTCGTTGCGGCAGCTCGGCTGCGCAGCTTCAGCAAGGCAGCCGCCTCGCTCGGCGTCACGACTGGCTCCATTTCGAAAGCGATCGCCAAACTCGAAGCGGCAATCCAGACCCGAGTGCTTCACCGCACGACACGATCGGTCACGCTGACCGAAGAAGCGCAATCCTATTACCTCAGCTGCTGCCGGCTACTAGAGGAACTGGACGAGGCTAACCGCCGAATTACGCAGGAAAGGGAAGTCGACAGCGGCAAGCTTCGCCTCGTGGTCCACCCGATGTTGGTCAGCGAGACGTTCTCGAAGTTTCTGTGGAGCTATCGCGCAATCGCCCCGCACGTGAATCTTGTGGTGTCGGTTCAGGAAGGCGCGGTCAACCTCTTCGACGGGCACTTCGACATGGCGATTCTCCCGCCTCACCAGGTGGAGCAATCGGCAGCGATTCGCAGAACCTTGTCGAAGTCCTCCGGGGTCTGGGTCGCTTCTCCGGGATATCTTCGCAAATACGGCACGCCTGCCCGCGCCGCCGACCTCGCCGCGCATTTCTTGCTGCTACTGCCTCAGTCGCGACAGCGCGGCACGAATTTCATCGAGCTGCTCGAGAACGACGAACCCGTGAAAGTGATTCCGAGGTCCTCCATGGACGGCAATGAAGTGCTCCTGCGCGCTGCGGCGCTGACGGGCACCGGTATCGCGGAACTGCCGGAAGCGATGGTCCGCGAAGATATTGCGATGGGACATCTGATCCCCGTGCTGCCCGGCTGTTCGACCTCGGACGGCAAAGTCGAAATCTGCTTGTTCTATTCGCATCGGGAACTGCTGCCTGCGCGGTTCAGGACGTTCGTGGACTTTTGCACGGAGTTCTTCCGCCGGGACAGTTCCAGCCGGCGCCCCGAAGCGGGCGCTGCGCTCGCGGAGAAAATCGGCAGCTTGATTGCCACAGCGATTCCACTTGAAAACTCGGAGATCCTGTCCGAACGAACGAGGCCGCCTCTGTCTATGCGGCCGTCGGCCGCTTGAGAAGCGGGATCATCGCCATCATGATCGAGCTGACGATCAGCAACATCAGGTAGGCGTCGAAGAATCTGACCGTCGAGTCGCGCAGAAGGCCGAAGCTCAAAGGGCCTAACGCCGCGATCATGTAGCCCACGCATAAAACGAACATCGTCCATAGTCATCCCAGTGGTCAGTTGCTCTACGCGACGTCGGGCTTGATGCGAGCCGCAGCCGATACAGGGGTTGAATCTCGACTACCGGTCCGAGAAAGTGGGGGGCAGCTCAAGGACGTCAATACGCTTGTTTATCAAGGAAACCGGCCATACGTTTCGGCATTGGGTTCAACAGGTGCGCCTGGCCGAGGCACTGAATAGATTGGAGCACGGAGAGTCCATCGCCAATGCAGCGAACGCGCTGGGGTATGCCAGTCCGAGCGCATTCGCCGCGATGTTTCGCAAGACAATGGGGCAATCGCCGACGGACTATTTGATGGATCGTGCGTAAGGGGCCGCACTACCGCAAACGAAGCCGCCAGCAGAAGTTCACGCTGTCGTCGCCGACGCCTCTCTTTGCTTTGCCCATTTATCGAGCACCGCGCAGCCGATCAGAAGCGCGCCCGTGACGAAGAACACGTAGCGCATGCCGAAGTGCACGCCGATCGCACCGCCGATCAGCGGACCGATTACCTGCCCTGCGTATTGCGACGACTGCAGATATCCCAGCATCTTCCCCGATTCGCGCTCATGCACGGCATGGCGCACGAGCTTGGCGATGGACGGCAACAGCCCCGCCAGCGTCATGCCCATCAGCCCGCGCAGGGCGGCGAGCTGCCACCATTCGGTGACGAAGGCCTGCGGAATCATCACGAGGCCCGTCGCCACGAGACAGCCGATGATGACATTCCAGCCGCCGATACGGTCGGCCAGCGCACCGAGCCGCGCGGCCATCAGCATGCTGCCGAACGCGGAGCATGCCATCACGATGCCGGCGACCGTCGCGAGCCGGTTATGAGCAACGCCCAACTGTCCGATATACACCGTGATGATCGGCTCGATCGACATGTTGGACAGCAGCACCATCGTCGCGGTCACGAGCAGTGCCGCAAGCGCCACGTAATTGCGCGTTCCGCCGACGGCCGTTCCCTGCACCTTCTTCGCCTTGGGTTCCGGCCTTTGGCTGAAGTCTTCGCGGACCAGCGTAAGCGTCAGGATCGCAGCAACGGCAATCATCCCGCCGCCGGCGAAAAAAGCGCCGCGAATACCGATCAGATTCGGAAGCACACCGCCGATGAGCGGCCCGACGAGATTACCGGCAAGCACGCCTGTCGAGAGCACGCCCAGCGCCCAGCCCGAACGCTCGGGAGGCGCCTGCGTGCCGATCATCACAATCGCAGCCGACGCGTATCCGCCGATCAAGCCGGCGGCGAATCGCAACGCCACCAGCTCATAGATGTTGTGCGCGAGGCCGATCGTCGACATGACGATCGCCATGCCGACCGCTGCGCGAACGAGCATCGGCTTGCGCCCATAGCGATCGGCGAGTTGCCCCCAAATCGGGGCGGTGAGCGCCGTACCCAGGAATGTGACGCCGAATGCCACGCCGGACCACTGCACGACCGCGGACGTCGACGTGACACCAAGTTGTTGAACGTAAAGCGGCAAAAACGGCAGCAGCATGCTCAAGCTGACCAGCGTCGTAAATGAGCCGAACACACAGACAATCAGGTTCCTTCGCCAATACTGCGCGTTGCGCGCCGCGTAAGTGACCTTCTCGGCATGCGGCACTGCCGATCGCGGGAGGGTGGTGGTGGCGTTTTCCATTGCAGTTGCGGATATCACTGGGCGCTAATGATGGAGCGCGGGCACACAGGAAGGGTTGCGAGATCGTTTCCTGCACTAGAAGAATCATTAAGGAGCATTCTAGAGACGGGGCGCGGAGAAATCGCTACCCCCCAGGAACAAATGCTTTTCCTGGCCGGGCTAGTCGACGGCTTGATGGATCGAGCGGAAACGCTCTATGGAACGACCGGACGGACCTCGCCTAGGCCGCGACCATGCGCGGCCCGAACTCCGAACGCGCGACATCGACAAACGCCCGCATTGCGCTCGACACATAAGCGTCGTGCCGTCGAATGAAGAGCGTTGCGACCTGCGCCTTCTCAGGAGCGATCGGATGAACGGCGACGAGATCCTGTCCCGCCGCGTTCGCCACTACGCCGCGAGGCAGCAACGTGATCCCGATACCGGCTGCAACGCACGCGACGATCGCGTCCAGCGAGCCGAATTCGAGCGGCGTGGCGGTGAGTATTCCCATTTCGGAAAGCAAAGTCTCAAGCCGCTGACGATACGAACAACCGAGGCGAAAGACGATCGTCTTGAGATCCTTGACCGACCGGATCGACTCCAGCGAGCGCAAGGTGCGCGGCGTCACCAGCACCAATTCCTCTTGAAAGATGGTCTCGGCATGCAGGTCCGGATGTTCTACCGGTCCGGCGACGAACGCGCCGTCGAGACGGCATTCCGCGACATCTGCCGTCAGGCTGCAACTGGTGCCGGTGGTCAGCGACAACTGCACCTGCGGATGCATTCTTGCAAAATTGCTCAGGATGGGAGACAGGCGCAGCGCCGCCGTGGTTTCGAGGGTTCCTAATGCGAGCGCGCCGCTAGGGGGGCCGTCATCGAGCGCGGCGAGCTTGGCATCCGCGACGAGCTTCGCAATACGCGCCGCGTACGGCAGCATCCGCTGCCCCGCCGGCGTCAAGCTCACGCCGCGCACGTGCCGCTGAAAGAGCGCAACACCGATTTCCCGTTCCAGAGACCGGATTCGAGCGGTCACATTCGACTGAACGGTATGAAGTTCGGTCGCGGCCCGATTCATGCTTCCATGACGAGCCACTGCCTCGAATACCTTGAGGTCGGCAACATCCATGCTTTGCACCTCGAACTGGCCGCCCCTGGCAAAGGCGGCCAGCGATTGATCGAACGAGAACTCCGCTTAGACGAGCGTCAGCGTCACGTCGATGTTGTTGCGCGTCGCGTTCGAATAAGGACAGACGACATGCGCCTTGTTGATCAAGTCCTGCGCGGCGTCGCGCGCCATGCCGGGCAGCGAGATTTTCAGCTCGACTTCAATGCCGAAACCATTGGGAATCGGGCCGATGCCGACGTTGCCGTCGATCGACGCATCCGCGGGCATGGCGATTTTGTCGCGCGCGGCGACGAACTTCATCGCGCCAATGAAGCATGCGCTGTAACCGGCTGCAAACAACTGCTCGGGATTCGTGCCATCGCCGCCCTTTCCGCCCAGCTCCTTTGGCGTGGTCAGATGCAGATCGAGCTTGCTATCGGGAACCACCGCACGGCCGTCGCGGCCTCCGGTGACTTGCGCGTGAGCGCGGTAGAGAACCTGTTCGATCGACATTACAAACTCCTTCAGAGAGGATTTAAGTATCCCGCACCGCAAGAGATACCTAAAAGTTCAAGGACTCGGGTCGCCACGCCAGCCGCGCAATCAGCCCGTCTTCACCGCTTGAAGTCTTCGCCGTTGATGCGGCTGGAAACGCTGATATTTTCAGCCGGATGTTCATGCACGATGACATTGATGATCTTCGGATCCGATCCGATCCGATCGAGTCGTGCGTGACCTGGATGATATCCCGGATGAGCTGTTCGCGACGTGCTGGCGACAAACCCGCTTTGATGTGGCATTCGATAAAAGGCACGATGAGTCTCCAATCTGCTCATCCGTCCCTCCGTACCGCATGCCGCAAGATATAAGGGCCATGCCGATCTCCTAAGCTCCAGTATCGACTATTGAATCCCCGGATGTTTCGCAGGGTACTTTGCAACTGGACTGACCTTCGCCAGGAGTTGCATCAACTCCTCAACCGAGTGTTCCTCCAGCATTGAGACCCGATCGACGATCCGGCCTCGAAGCGCTTCGTCTGCGTATGGCTCGCTCAACCAGTGGAATTTTTCGACCGTGCGTTCCCACGTGAACGGATTGTCGAGGCCGCCTTCGAAGCCCGCGTGCTCCTTCGAGAACACGCGGCCGTCCTTGCATTTGATCGTCACTCTCGCGTTCAAGGCTTGCGGGTACTGAGCCGAGAATTCGGCGTCCGGACGCACGGTGACCTGCTTGAGCAATGCCTGCGCATCGGCCGCCCGGACGCGCTGCGGTTCAAGCTGAGCCGGGCCCACTTGAGCGTCGAGCAGCGCCGCGGCGATCAGATACTTAAGGTTGTAGTCGGCTTGTTCCTTCGTCTGCGGATCGTCCTTCGGGCCGAAGCCGCCGCCGCCCGCGATGTCGTATCCGGTCTGGAAAATGTCGCAGAGGACCTCACTCACATCCTCGCTCTTCACGCCGTGCTTGCGCTTGAGTTCGAGCGTCGCCTCGAGGACAGGCTGGCCGTGAATCAGCGAACAGTACTTCTTCATGACAGTCTGATGAACGATCTCAAGCCGCCGATCGTCCCAGTCCACGTCGAGCGGCTGATCGAACATGCGAACCAGCCCGTTGGGCCCTTCGAAAAGGCGAAGCGGGCCCGTGAAGCCGCGTTTCGCAAGCGACGCGGAGTAGACGGCTCGCATGCCGGTCATGCCGGGCGAGAAGCCTTTCCATTGCGATACCGGCTCGGAGTGCACGCACGAAAGCGACACGTTGTCGACCGTCGCGATCGCAATCGCGTGCGCGATTTGATCGGCATTCAAGCCGAGCAGCTTGCCCGATCCGGCCGCAGCCGATATCGCCAGTTGAATCGCATGATTGAAGCCCTTCGCCATGACGGGGACGATTGCCGTGATACGGCAGCCGATCTCATACGCGACAGCGAGCGCCAGCATGAAATCCTCCCCGCTCGCCGACGCATGATCCGCCGCGGCCAGGATCGTGCCGAAGTTGTCGCTCGGGTGACACAGACCGCCTGGCGACATGTAGCTGTCGAGAAGATCCACGTAGCGGACGAGGCTCGTGTTGTACAGCGCTGCCTGATCCGGCGACGTGCTGCCGCCGCCGATCAATGTGCACGATCCCGAACCGCGATACTCGGCGAACTGCCCCCTAAGCGCCTTGAATGGCGCGCCGGGCAACGCGGCGATTGCGCATCCCAGGCTGTCGAGAATGTTTCGTTTGAAGACCTTGCGTGCATCGAGCGTGAGATCAGGGGCGTGCGCATCGTAAGCAAACTTGCCGATACGCTGGGCGGTAGTGGGTGTGCTCACTTGGCGGATTTCCCAGGAAAAGCCGATGTGGAAAATTCGCACTGTTCCGAACGAAGATCAAGCGAAGGGTTTGCATAGGGATATCAGTTTCGGAGATAGCCTGCTTGTTGCTTCTCGAGAGACCCCCGCGGAGGCACGCTCATCCCTGTTCGCGCGCGGACTTGACGAGATTGTTGCGCAGCGTGACGATCGCCCTCTGAATCTTGGGGAACTCCTCGGGTGCCAGGCCGCAGGCCTCGACGATGTCCATGGTCAGGCCTTTTTCGCGCAGGCGCCGCCCGGCCTTCGTCAGGCCGACGAGCACCTGACGCTCGTCCTGGGGATCGCGCTGTCTATGCAGATAGCCCATTGCTTCCAGCTTCTTCAGGATCGGCGTGAGCGTGTTCGATTCGAGAAACAGCTTTTCGCCGAGACCGCCGACGGTCTGATTGTCTTGCTCCCACAGCGCAATGATCGTGATGTATTGCGTGTAGGTGAGGCCAAGCTCGTCGAGAATCGGCTTGTATGCCTTGCCGAAAGCGAGATTCGCCGAGTACACGGCGAAGCACAGGAAGTCCGACAGCCTCAAGGCTGCCGAATCTGCGTTTTCAGTGGATTTCATCTGTGTCCTCGTTCATCAACACTCGGTGAGAGTTTTCCGAAGGACACATTATATAGATCGGATGCGATTTAGTCGCAAGTGCGTGATATCTGGGGCCAAGCGCTTGCCGTATCTCGATCAGCCGGCCAAATCCGCTGGCGAAAACGGACTATGCATGTCCATCCAGTCATACGAATCGGTGTGGTGCGCCCACGCCCAATTCCTGGCAGACGCTTTCGTGTCATCAATCGTTTGCGAGCTTTCGCTCGATTTCGATCTTGCGTCGCGCCGGACGCTCGTCCCGCCTTGGGCCTCGGTATTCAGGTAATTCGAAGCGTTGTATTTCATCGTCCTTTCCTCTGCAGAATCTGCCATGACGTCGAACCGATGACGTCGTTGTTTCCCTCAATGCAATCCGCGCTCGTACCGCCATCGAAGCTCGCGTCAGCGTCGGCGCCGGCGTTGGGCCTTGACGTCGGCACCGCCGTCACCGCACATCAATCGTGCTCCAGCGCCTCGCATTGCACCGACGCTGCCACCAGCTCGGCAAAGCGTTCCAGCGCGGTAATCGAGCTGTGCACCGTGCGATATTCCTGACGCCCGATCTTGGCGTCGAGGACAATCGTCATTCCGGATTTTCGCGCCAATTCAAGGATGTCCATGTGAGGCTCCCCGCCGAAGATATCTGTGACTGAAATAGCAAGCCAAAGCCAGCAACCCATGTCACTAAGATTAATCGTCCTGCGCAGTACATCAATGGAGCGGAGCAGAATTCACTTTTCCCGGATTGAGAACAATGAGGGCGGGACACGGACGCTGCGCGCCGCGATGCGAGCGGCGCGCGAACGCGGCTTACGGATGGGCGTAAACCGGACCGAGCCCCGCCATTTCGGTTTGCGCCGCTCGCGAACCGGAAGCCGACGTCGCATCCATCTGCGCACCGTAGGAAGTCGCGGCGACGCTGTTCTCCGCGCTGATGCGCGCTTCAGCGGCTTCAATGTTCTTCGGATACTGGGTGTGATCGCTGGCCGGGTTGTAGCCGGCCTTCTGCAGTTGAACCAGTTCCGCGCGCACTTCGGCACGGGTAACCGGTTGGCTGGACTGCGCAAACGAAACAGCGGGAATGGCAACGAGAGCCGCAACGACGAGCGATTGAACAAGTTTCATAATCGGTACCTCAAGAGAGTAAGTTTTGCGAAAACACCGGTTTGCGCTTTCGGCGATCGAGGTGGCATCGGATTGCCGATGACTCGAACGCACAGTCAGCAGCAGTCCTGGCGTTGATGTATTTGAACGCTCTGAAGTATCTGGCTTATGTCTGGAACACCGGCGTTGTGCAATGTTTTGTATTCACCCGCCGCGCAGACACATTGCGATACAGACATGGGCCGCGCTCGCGGATTCGACTCGTCGCGCGAAGCGGGAGGCTAGCGCCGGTTCTTCAGCGTCAGCCGCGCTTCGAGCCCGCCGCCTGGCCGGTTATGCAGCGACAACACGGCATCCATCGCCAGCGCGAGCTGCCGGGCAATGGCGAGGCCCAATCCCGTTCCGCCCGTATGGCGATTGCGAGACGTTTCGAGCCGGTAGAACGGCTCGAATACCGCCTCCAGCGATTCGGGCGGTATGCCGGGCCCACGGTCGAGCACCGAGATCGTCACTTGCCCGCCGGGTTCGGCTTGCGCCTTGATCTCGGCTGCCCCGCCGAACTTCAATGCGTTGTCGACCAGGTTGCCGACGATCCTGCGCAAAGCCTGAGGCCGCGTGACCAGTGCGGCTGCGACACGCCCTTCCAAGGAAACCGCCTGGCCCGCGTCGACATAGTCGCAAACCAGACTGTCGAGCAGCGCATCCGGATCGATGCGGCGCGGCGCTTCCGCCGCGCCGTGCAGGGTGCGCGCGTAGGTCACGCCTTCCTTGACGAGGTTTTCCATCTCGAGCAGATCCTGCCGCAGCTTGGCACTCTCGGCGCTGTCGTCGATCACGTCGAGGCGAAGGCGCATGCGGGTAATCGGCGTTTGCAGATCATGGGAAATCGCCGCGAGAATCTGCATGCGTTCGGTCATGTAAAGCCCGATGCGGTCCTGCATCGCATTGAACGCCCGGGCCGCGCGCGACACTTCCGATGGGCCGTCTTCAGGCAAGCGCGACGCCTTCAAGTCCGGGCCCAGCGTATCAGCAGCGTGCGCCAACTGATGCAGAGGGCGCGTCGCCAAGCGCACCGCGAGCCAGCAGCAGCCGGCCAGCACGGCCAATTGCAGCGCGAGGACGACCGGTAGCCAGCCCGATAGCGGAATGCCCGACATCGGACGAATGTCGATGGTGAGCGGCGTGCCGTCGCTCAGCCGCAAATGGGCCTGCAGATGCTCACGCTTGCCCGGAATCGCGTTCACCGTCAGCGGATAGGTCTTACCGATGCCGTCCGCAATCGAGCGCGCCACTTCCTCCGACAATCGCGCATCCGGGGGATTGCCGGTCACGCCGGGCCCGAGAATGAAGCCGTAGCTGCGGCGCGCAAGCCGCGGCAGCCACGCCGCGCGTTCGGCAGGCGGCAAGTGATCGAGCAATGCGACCGAACCGGCGACCTCGCGATCGATGTAGTTCATCATCATGTGAGTCGTCGCCTCGTCGCGTTCGGTCATCGTGAGCCAGAACGACAGCGTTTGCGCGAGTGCGAGCCCTACGCAGAGGATCAGCGCAAGCCTCGCGAACAGCGTGCGCGGCCAGTGCCATACGGGCCTCGTCATGGCGAGCCTTCGATCACGGTGACCGCCGCCGAGAACACATAGCCTTCGCTGCGCAGCGTCTTGATGTAGCGCGGCTCGCGTGCCTCGTCGCGCAGGCGCTGACGCAATCGGCTGACCAGCAGGTCGATCGAGCGGTCGAACGCATCGGCTTGCCGCCCTTGCGTCAGGTTGAGCAGTTGCTCGCGTGTCAAAACGCGCTGCGGATGATCGAGGAAGACACGCAGCAGCCGGTACTCCGCGCCGCTTAGCGCGACCATCGTGCCTTCCGCATCGAGCAGGTGCCGCGCGGTGGTATCGAGACGCCAGTCGCCAAAGCTCAGCATCTGCGCCGCCTCCGTCACCTGCATGCCGGGCGGCAGCATGCGGGAGCGGCGCAGCACCGCGCGGATGCGCGCGAGCAGCTCGCGCACCGCGAACGGCTTCGCGAGGTAGTCGTCCGCGCCCATTTCCAGGCCGACGATTCGATCGGTCTCCTCGCTCAGCGCCGTGAGCATCAGCACGGGCACGGTGCGGAATTTGCCGGCGCGCAACTCGCGGCACAGCACCAGGCCGTCTTCGCCGGGCAGCATCAGGTCCAGCACGATCAGATCGGGCGCGCCGGACTCCAGCGCAGTCCGCATTTCGCGCCCGTTCGCGGCAAGCGAAACTCGCATGCCGTTCTTCTCGAGATAGGCAGCGACGAGTTCGCGAATAGCCCGGTCGTCGTCGACGAGCAGGACGTGATCGATTTTATCCATCGGAGGATCATACCTTCGGGCGTTTTATCCCTATGCGGCTCGAGGTTATCAGCGAATCGAGTAACGCCTGCTTTATAGCCCAGTTGGCGCGGCGCTTTGTATCGCCATGTATCTGGCGGATGCCGGGATACAAAACATTGCACGGGCACCGCGCGGCAGACACAAGCGAGATACGTCGGAGCGTTCCAATTCAGCCATGCCAATTCCGGCTTTTCCGCTCGCTCAGCAAAGGACGCCAATATGTTTTCTCGACTCAAGACCGCTCTCGCCGTTACAACCGTTGCTGCCGGCGCCTTGTTTGCCGTGATGGGGGCAAGCCGCGGCGCAAGCGCCGGGCTCCCGGTCGAACGCAACAGTGCCGCCCCCGAATTCACCGGCATCGATAGATGGCTCAACAGCGAACCGCTGACCATGCAGCAATTGCGGGGCAAAGTGGTGCTAGTCGATTTCTGGACCTACACGTGCATCAACTGCATCCATACCCTGCCCTATGTGCAGAACTGGTATCAGAAGTACAAGGATCAGGGTCTCGTGGTGGTCGGCGTGCATACGCCGGAATATCCGTTCGAGCGCGATACCGCGAAGGTGAGCGCGGCCATCAAGCAATACGGTCTCGGCTACCCCGTCGCGCAGGACAATGACTACGCAACGTGGAACGCTTACGGCAATCAATTCTGGCCGGCGTTCTATCTGATCGACAAGAAAGGGCGCGTAGTCTACAGCCACTTCGGCGAAGGCGACTACGAGCACACCGAAGCCGAAATTCGGGCGCAGTTGGCGAAAGCGAGCTGAGGGCTGCGTGCGAACGCGTTCCTCAAGCCGGAACTGTCCGCCGGAAAGCGGCCGAAAGCGCGCTTCACAGAGACGTCGCGAGCGCCGCCACAAGCGCGGCCGCGACGACCGGCAGCGCCTCGCCGATCCGACGCGGTGTTCGACGCCGATGGCGGCCGGCCGTCGCGACGTAACTTCGAGCAGGCCGCTCGTCACGAAAAAGACAGAACATTCGGCCCCTGATCGGCAAAAGCAGACGCGATTTTTGTAATTCACGGTAAAACTGTTCGGCCTCGCGGCCTGTCAAATCGTCATCATCAGGCCGGAGAATGCGCAAGAATAGAGTCTCCTGCTAAAAGGCTCGCCCGCGTCTCGGCGCTTTGGGCCTCGCAAGAAAAATGAAAGCCCGGCCGATCTCTTTCATTAAGCATATCGGCGCATCGGCTCACGAAAACACCCGTTTGCTCCTCGATCGCATACTATTCGACATGGCCGAACACTAAGGAAGTGGCTCTCGAACGACAGCTACACTCCTCGACGTTCTGTCGGGGCGCACGAGATCCTATAAAAGCCTGAGGAAAGCTAATGGCAGATTCGCGACCACAGGGTAAACCTGAGTATGACGGCATCACTCACTTCCGCAGATCACGCATTTCGTTGTATACGTCGCAGCGTTCCTCCGCTTTCAGCGCGCGCATGAAACGCGATCCACGCGCGCCGCTCGTGTCCGCTCGTTCAGACAGCGCGGCGACGATGCGACGGGTGTGGCGCGCTGCCCTGATTGGTCTGCTCATTGCGGGCGCGCTGATCGCGTTCGAAAAAATGCCGGGAGCCGAGCATTGGCTCTATGTCGCGGCTTTCCTGGTCTGCGGCACGGCCGCCATCCTCGGCATCGCCTATACGCTGCTCGCGACGGTCTTGATCGGACGTTTCTTTGCGCGCTCGAGCGCCGAGCCGGCGAGCTATCCGCCTGTCACGATCGTCAAGCCGCTGCATGGCGAGGAATGGGCGCTGCTTGACAATCTGTCCAGTTTCTGCCAGCAGGACTATCCCGGCCCGATGCAATTCCTGTTCGGCGTGCACGACTCGGAAGACCCGGCGCTCAAAACAGTAGACGAATTGCGCCGTCTGTATCCCGAGGCCGACATCGCCGTCGTCGTCGAAGCGCGCCTCTACGGTCCCAACCGGAAAATCAGCAACATCGTCAACATGCTGCCGCAAGCGCGGCACAATATGCTGGTCTTCGCCGACAGCGACGTCAGTGTCGGGCCCCACTATCTGCGCCATGTGATCGGCGAGCTGCAAAAGCCCGGCGTCGGGCTCGTCACCTGCGTGTATCGCGGCCAGCCCGATCCCGGCTTCTGGCCGCGTCTATCGGTGAAAGCCACCAACTACCAGTTTCTGCCGAGCGTGGTGACGGGTCTCGCGCTTGGGTTGGCGCGGCCGTGCTTCGGACAGACCATCGCCATGCGGCGCGAGACGTTCGACAAGATCGGCGGCTTTGCGCAATTCGTTCATCATCTGGCCGAAGATCACGCCATTGGCGAAGCCGTGCGCAAGATCGGCGAGAAAGTGGTCATTCCGCCCTTCGCCGTCTCGCATGCGTGCGTGGAAAACAGCGCTGCGAAGCTGCTCGCGCACGAGTTGCGCTGGAGCCGCACGATCCGCACCATCGACCCGATCGGCCACCTGGGCTCGGCGCTGATCCACCCGTTCGCGTTTGCAATGCTCGCCGTGTTGCTGTCGGGCGGCGCAGGATGGTCGTGGGCGGTGGCGGGCGCCGCGCTCCTGGCACGCTTCACGCTCAAGTGGCAAACCGATCGCGCGCTGCGGCAACCGCACGTGGACCTGTGGCTGCAACCGGTTTGGGATATCGTGTCTTTCATGATCTTCGTGGCCAGCTACTTCTCGACACGCGTCGTCTGGCGCGGCTTTCGTTTCAAGGTCGACGGCAATGGCTTGCTGTCCCCGGTTCAGGATGAGTAATTGGTGATACCGATTCGTTTGGACAGCCGCACACGCTGTTGCGGCTGGATAGTGCTGCAGCGCTTTTGTTTCGACGCCCGCAACGCGGCCACTCTGCAGAGGGCGATTACAGCATGAGCAAGCATCTTGGCGGTATCGCTGCGCTCGCTGGCTTGCTGGTCTCGCTCTGGCTCGTGTGGCACAGCAATCCGGGGACGGTGCTCGGGCTGATGCGCGCCGCAGGCGCAGGCCTCGTGCTGGCGGCGGTCGCCCATGTCTTGCCGATGCTCGCCAATGCGCGGGACTGGCAAACGCTGATTCGCGACGCCAATCGCCCGAGTCTGGCGGGCATGCTGCGTCTGGTGTGGATCCGCGAATCGGTGAATTGCATGCTGCCGGTCGCGCGGATCGGCGGCGAAGTCGTGTCGTTCCGGATGTTGAAGAAGCGCGGCGTGCGGCCGGCGACGGCCGCCGCGAGTCTCGTCGCCGACGTTCAGCTCACCCTGATCAGCCAATTGCTCTTCACGATGATCGGCATCGGCGTGCTGGTCGGGCACGCGCAATCCGGTGCGTGGCGCCTCGCGGGTGACTTGGCCTGGGGTGTCGTGGCGCTGGCGCCGATCCTCATGCTGTTTGCCTTGGTGCAGCACGCCAGTCCGTTCGAGCGCCTCATGCGTCTGCTCAATCGCGTGACGAGCGGCCAGCTCGCGGCGCTCGTCGGTCCATCCGCGCAAATCGATCAGTCGATCAAGCTGATTTGGCGGCAGCGCGGTGTCGTCCTCCGCTATGTGTTTTTCTGGCAAACGCTTCAATGTCTCGCGACCGCGCTCGAGATCTGGCTCGCGCTTCATTTTCTCGGCGCGCATGTGAGCTTCCTCGAAGCCGTGGTCATCGAATCGCTGGTCCAGGCGATCAGCAGCGCCGCCTTCTTCGTGCCGGGCGGCCTCGGCGTTCAAGAGGGCGGCTTCATCGTGATCGGCGGCGCGCTCGGCCTCGATCCCTCGACTTGCCTCGCGCTCGCGGGAGCGCGGCGCCTGCGCGATTTGCTGATCTACATACCCGGGTTGTTCGCGTGGCAGGTCGCCGAATCGTCCGGCATGCTGGCGCGCCTGACCGGCGCGTTGCGCTCGTTCCTGAGCGCAAACAGGCAAACACGGGCCGGCGATTCGCAGTCGCGCGCGCCGGCGGAATCGATCAAAGCCGCAGATCGGGATTGCGCGCCGCCATTTCGATCACCCAATCGGTGAACGCCCGAACCCGCGAGCTGAGATGCTCGCGATGCGGATAAACGATCGAAATCGGCGTCGGCGGGCAATGGTATGAAGTAAGAATCTCCTTCAATTTCCCTTGCGCGATCAAATCCGCGACCATGTAGCGCGACGGCTGGATGATCCCGTAGCCGAGCACCGCGGCGGCGATATAGGTCGAACCGTCGTTGACCGCCAGCACAC
The DNA here is from genome assembly GCF_017315705.1 of Trinickia mobilis. GTDB lineage: Bacteria > Pseudomonadota > Gammaproteobacteria > Burkholderiales > Burkholderiaceae > Trinickia_A > Trinickia_A mobilis. Next base: position 286,205 of record NZ_JAFLRF010000006.1, read on the forward strand.
CGTCCACTGGAATCTTGACGAGCTCGCCGCCGATTTCGTATTCGAACGGAAACGTCCTGCCCGTTCGCTGCGATACGTAGTTCACGGCTCGATGCCGGCTCAGGTCTTCGAGCGTGGCCGGTTCGCCGTGCTCTTCCAGATAGGCCGGCGACGCGCACGTGACAATCCGCGCATTGCCGATGCGGCGCCCAATGAAACTCGACTCTTCGAGCGCGCCCATGCGGATCACGCAATCGACACCGTCTTGAATCAGATCGATGTTGCGGTCGGCCAGCCCGAGCCGGACCTCGATGAGCGGGTACAAGCGATAAAACTCGCCCAAGGCGGGCAATAGCAGCGATCTGGCAAGCGTGCCGGACGTGTCGACGCGAATCGTGCCCGACGGGTTCTTGCGCTTGTTCGACAGCGACGAATCGGCGTCCGAAATCTCGGACAGGATCTTGACGCATTTCTCGTAGTAGAGCGCGCCGTCCTCGGTGACGCTGACCTGCCGCGTCGTCCGGTTCAAGAGGCGCACGCCGACATGTTGCTCCAGCGCTTGAATCAGGTTGCTTACCGATCCGCGCGGCAACTCCAGCATCTCGGCCGCCTTGGAAAAACTGTTGGTCTCGACGACGCGAGTAAAGACTTCCATCGCCTGAAGGCGGTCCATGCAGGTGCTCCTCCTTAGTGGTTATGCAGCCCCATCACCGAATACTAGCCGGTGACGAATCCCGACTTCAACGGCCGCACATTCCCCGCGCGCGCGTCGTTCATCAGCAACCTTTCAAATGGCTTCACCGTTTTTGTCAAAACCGAGTGTGCCTCAATGGCGCGAAGTTTTCCCACGATCCGAGAAATAAAGACATGCATGAAGGGACGCCGCCTAAGCGGCGGCGCATTGCGTATCGCGCGATTTGCCTCCTCGCCGGCAAACGGCGAAAACGCGATGCCATCGGCAGCGAATGGAAATCCCCGGAAATCCCTATAGCGGCATACGCTCGCATGGTGTCCGGCCCGATGAAACCGCGAATGCGCTGTCGCATTTCACCGTTATTCAGGTTAACGAAAGGCTGCTAAAGAAGCGATTCTTTGCAGCTCAAGCGCACACCCTGCCGCCCCAACAGGTGATATCTCAGCCGCATCCGTCTTGCCGCGTCAATGCCATGCCGCGCACTCAAGCCCCTCCCCGCTGCTGCAATCCGCCAATCTCTCATCGAATGCCGCAAAAAGTGCTTCCGAACCTTCGGTACACCGCACTTCCGAATTTGTCTTCGTGAGACGCTAATCCTGCCGCTTTGCCACGCCCAATACGGCCGACGCTACGGCTCTCCCTCACCAATACAAAGGGGTTCCAAATGAAGTCAATAGAAATTATTACGCATGGTGCTTGCGATCACGCCAGCAGGCTTGAATTGCCGGCTATTCAAGCACTCCAAAATCCCGAGCGGATGCCGTTTTCGATCCGGATTGCATCCGGTGAGCGCGATCTAAGGAAAGCGGTGGGCGTACGGCGCACGGCTTATGGCCGGCACTTGCCGGAGTTCGCGCAAAGGATGGCGGTCGAGGACTGCGACCGCGAGCCCGGCACGACCGTGCTGCTTGCAGAGGCGAAGCTCGACGATGCGCCCGTCGGCACGATGCGAATTCAAACCAACGAGTTCGCGCCGCTTCCCGTCGAGCAATCGATGGAACTGCCGCACAGGTTCGGTGCGGCACGTCTTGCCGAAGCCACTCGCCTGGGCGTGGCGAACGGGGGCGTCGGCAAGGTCGTGAAAATGATGTTGTTCAAGGCATTGTTCCTGTATTGCGAGCAGCAGCAAATCGATTGGCTGATTATTACCGCCCGTTCGCCAGTCGATCGCGAATACGATGCAATGCTGTTCGAAGATGTTTTTGAACATCGGCAATTTATGCCGATGGCCCACGTGGGTGGCTTGCCGCATCGCGTAATGGCCGGGGAAGTCGGTGTGGCGCGGCGACGGTGGGGGGAAGCGAAGCACCCTCTATTCAAGTTCGTATTTCAGACACATCATCCGGATATCGATTTGCGCGTACCAAACGATTTATCTTTGATGCCGGAACCGGTACGATGCCAGGAAGGATCGCGTATTGCTTAATCAAGCTAATGAAATGAAATGAAGCCGGGCTCTAATGTGACCGGGCGCAACAGCGAACGGGCGGCGGCGGGCGAAGACTCGCACCGCCGCCGTTCCGGCGGCGCGAGAGTGTGGCTGGGGGAAATACAGATATGGCGTCGCTTGGTCCTCGCGGCCGCTTCGGTGGTCCTATTGCCCGTTTAAGACGCACTCGCGCCGGATCGAGGCTCGATCAAGCGCTTTACTTCTTTTCCATTTACATCGTGCCGGTGCTGATTGCCCTCAGCACGATCGCTGTTCTCTTGCTGTTGCCTCGCCAATACCCGTCGACCGGCTCGGGAGCGCTGACCTTTCGCGCGCTCAACGACAAAACGTCGACGCTCACTCCTGCGTCCGCATTGGATGCGCTCGCTGACGCGCCAGCCGTCACTCACTTCAGCACGAAGCTGGCGGAAACCCCGATCTGGTTCACGTTTTCCGCGCCCGTCGCCAGCTCGCGCCTGACGACTTTGATCGAATTTCCATCGCGCCACGCGCAAACACTCGATTGCTGGACGGTCCCGGCGCTGCAATCGCTGGGCAGCGCCAGCCGCGAGGCCGTGTCCGGACAGATGCGCGCGGTCAAGGCCGGCTTTGCGGTCTCGCTCGGCAGGCCTGCAAGCCCGACGCCCATGATCTGCCGCGGCACGTTCTCCGGCCCCGCGCAATTGACCGTCGACGCGATGGACGCCGAGCAATTGCGCAATTCGGCGCTCGACTTCGAGGAGAGCTCCGGCTTGATCGCGGGCGGCCTGCTGACGCTCGCCGTATTCGTTTTCGTCACGGCCATCATCAATCGCGAATGGACCTACGTCATCTTCGCGATGTGGCTCGTCGGCAATCTGCGCCTGTGCGCCAATGCGATGGGCTGGGATACCGAATGGCTCGATCGCGTGATTCCTTCCGTCGATCTGCCGCTGCTGCGCAAAGTCACGTTTGCCGCGTATTACCTGCTGACGGGTGCGCTATTCAGCCAGTTGTTTCGCCGCGAGCTGAAAATCGTCGGCTATCGCTGGCTGCTGCGCGTCGCGCAGAACGTCGGGCTCTTGTTGCTCGTCCTCTCGATTCCGCTTTCCTATGCGCACTTCATCCCCGCGTTGTGGGTGCTCGGCGGATTCGGCATCAGCGTGCTGATCTTCCTGCTTGCGCGGTTGCTTTGGAAAGCGCGCTCGCGCACGGTGATGTGGTACGCCGCGTCGCTTGCGGTCGTGCTGCTCGCCACGTTCTCCGAAGTGCTGGGCGCGGCCTTCGGCGTTCGCCAGCTGGCCGCCGGCGTCAGCCCGGTGCTTGCCGCGCTCACCTCGAGCATGATGGCCGCCTTCGCCATCGCCGAGCAGATGCGCGCGGAGCGCGAGCACCGGCGCCAGGCGCAGATCGAATTGCGCAACACCTACGAGGTCACGCCGATCGGCCTCTTCACGCTCGATTCGCGCGGACACTTCGTGCGCGCCAATCCTGCGCTGCGCGAGATGCTCGCCGTGCAAAAGAGCGACTACGGTCAGCGCCATTGGAACGACTATTTCGAGCCGGGCGCATGGGGCTCGCTGCAAGCCCTTTCGCTCAAGGGCCGCGACAGCGAAATCGAAATCGGCGGCTCCGAAGCGCGCGGCACCGCGGACCGCCGCTATCTGCTCAAGGCAATCGGCTCGAACGACGGGATCGAAGGCTCGCTGCAAGACGTGACTGAACGCTCGAAGGCCATCGAACGGCTGCGCTTTCTCGCCGAGCACGATCCGCTGACGGGCTCGCTGAACCGCCGCGGCTTGGAAAAGGCGATCGCGACGCAAAGCGAGAATGCGGCGCTATGGACGCTCGCCTATATCGACCTCGACCGTTTCAAGCTGATCAACGATCTCTTCGGCCACCGCTCCGGCGACGAAGTGCTCAAGCAGGTCGCCGATCGCGTGCTCGCGCGCATTCACGGCGACTTCTCGTTCGGGCGCATGGGCGGCGACGAATTCGTGTGCATCATGAACGAAACGTCGATCGACGAAGCCGTCGCGCTTTGTACGCGGCTTCTCGCGGAACTCAATGAAATTCCTTATCAGGTCGGCAGCCGCGCGTTTCAAGTCAAGGCGTCGATCGGGCTCGTCGAATGTTCGCACGGCGTGCGCGTGCAGGATGCGCTCTCGCATGCCGACCGCGCGTGCCGCGAGGCGAAGGAAAGCCGCCACAACCGGCTCGTCGTGTATCGCAAGGGCGCAGCCGCCTTCGAACAACGCGCGGCGGAGCTGCGCCTCGTGGAATCGTTTGGCCGCAACCAGCTGCCGGCCGGGCTCTTTCTCGTGATGCAGCCGATCATGTCGCTCACCGCGCCGACCGAATCGCTGAATTTCGAAGTGCTGCTGCGCATGCGCGCGGCCGACGGAAAAGTCGTCACGCCCGACAAGATCATTGCCGCCGCCGAAGAATCCGGCAACATCGCCGCGCTCGACAAATGGGTGGTCAGCACGACGCTGGATTGGATCGAGACGAACCAGAAGTCGCTGCCGAAGACGCGCTTTATCTGCGTGAACCTGAACGGCGGCTCGCTGAACGACGAGCGCTTCACCGAAGACATCTTTGCGTTGTTTGTCCGTTACCGTTCGATTCTTCGTTACCTCTGCCTTGAGATCACAGAGAGCGTCGCGCTGCACGACCTCGGGAACACGCAGCGCTTTATCGGCCGCGTGCACGACATGGGCGCCAAGATCGCGCTCGACGATTTCGGCGCGGGCTATACGTCGTTCCGGTATCTGAAGTCGCTGTCGGCCGACGCGCTGAAAATCGACGGCGAGTTCGTGCGCTCGATGTGCTCGCATCCGGCCGACGTCGCGATTGTCGAAGCGCTCGTCACGCTCGCGCACAATCTCGGCATGCGCAGCGTCGCCGAATGGGTCGAAGACTTGGACACGCTAAAGGCGCTGCACGAGATCGGCGTCGATTACGTTCAAGGCTATGTCGTCGCGAGGCCGCAGGAGTGCTCGGCGATTCTGCTTGCCGATTCCGCCGCGAGCTTCGTCGCCGATCCGCTGGTCGCGCAGTTCATCGAGAGCCTGTCCGAGCCGCGCGAGACGATCGCCTACGAGTTCGACACGCGGGCGCAGGCAGGGTCAAGCTAAGCGATGATGCGGCCGCTCAAGCCGTGCTCTTCACGACGCCGGCGATAGCCGAAGCGACGTAGCCGACATTGCGCTCGTTCAAGCCGGCAACGCACATGCGCCCGGAGCGCAGCAGATACACCGCGTGCTCTTCACGAAGACGTTCGACCTGGGCCTCGCTCAAGCCCGTATAAGTGAACATGCCGCGCTGCGCGAGATAGCGCGTGAGAAGACGCTCTTCCACATGGCCGTTCAGCCCGTCGTAAATGTCCTTGCGCATCGCGAGAATCCGCTCGCGCATCGCGCCCAGCTCCGCTTCCCACGATGCGCGCAACGCCGGCGCATTGAGCACGCTCGCAACGAGCCGCGCGCCGTGCGTGGGCGGATTGCTGTAGTTCGCACGCACCCTCGATGCCAGTTGGCCGAGCACGCGCTTCGCTTCATCGGCCGATTCGCACGCGACGCTCAACGCACCGCACCGCTCGCCGTACAACGAGAAGTTCTTCGAGAACGAATTGGCGACGATGAGCGGCACGCCCGATGACACGAGAAGACGGATGCATGCCGCGTCCTCGTCGAGCCCGGCACCGAACCCTTGGTAGGCCATGTCGACGAATGCGATCAGCTTGCGCTGCTGCAGCACGGGAACGAGATCCGCCCATTGCGCGTCGTTCAAGTCGACGCCCGTCGGGTTATGACAGCACGCATGCAGCAGCACGACGCTTTGCGGCGGCAAGCCCTCGATCGTGTCCAGCATTTCCTGGAAACGCAAACCGCCGGTCCGTTCGTCGTAGTACGGGTACGAATTCACCGCGATGCCGGCGCTCTCGAACACGACGCGATGATTCTCCCAGCTCGGATCGCTGAGCCACAGCTGCGAGTTAGGGAAATAGCGCTTCAGGAAATCGGCGCCGACTTTCAGCGCGCCGGAGCCGCCGATCGTTTGCAGCGTCGCGATCCGGCCACCCGCGCGAGCCTCGCTGTCGGCGCCGAACACCAGCGCCTGCGCTGCGTCGCGGTATTGCGCGTGGCCCGTCATCGGCAGATACGGGCGCGGCCCGATGCTGCCGAGCAACGCGCTTTCCGCCTCGCGCACCGCGCCCATCACCGGCAGCACGCCGGCGTCGTCGAAATAGATGCCGATGCTCAGGTTGACCTTGTTTTGCCGCGGATCGTGCTGGAAGTCTTCGTTGAGGCTCAGGATCGGGTCGCCGGGATAGGCGGGAACGTGTTCGAACATCGCGATTCTCCTCATAGCGTCTTGCGTTCGGTGACGCATAGTGTCGATCAGATCGCGGCGTTCGGCAACCAAGCGCGCTCCCGCGCGCCTTCAATCCTCCTCGACCACGCGGCGCAGCAGTTCGGGCATTCGGCTATACGGCGCGCAAAGCGATGGATCGACGCGATACACGCCGCCGAGCTTTCTTTTCACGTCGTCATACGTGACGTAGACGGCATGTGCGTCGTCTTCCCAGATCACCGCCCTGAACGGCAATTCCAGCGCGGCGAGCGGATTGGCCGCCATGACCGGCGTGCCCGCCTTCGGATTGCCGAATATGAAGAGCCTCGTGGGACGCAACGCCATTCCTGCGTCACGCGCAGCGGCGGCCTGGTCGATGTCGGCGAACAGCCTGATGCCGCTCGCGGCCAGCGCTTCCGTCAGGCGAAAGACCGTGGTTTGGAAATCATGCCGGCTTTGCAGCGTGATCGCCGTGAGCGGATCGCCAGCCGTGTCGGTCGGGGTCGTCATGGATTGGGTCCTCCTGTGGACGCTCGAGTGCGGGTACGCGCGCAGCGCGTTGCGCTTCCAGTGTAGACGCCCCGCTTCGCCGGCACACGCTCGAAAGGCTCATATAAACGCTCATCCGTCTCAAGCGTGCGCCCCATGCCTTTCGAAGCGCCGCGGCCGACGCTACCCTACAATCGTTCGTTATGGCGCCACGTGAATCGCGCTAACGTAGAGGACCCATCATGCCGACACCCGCGCAAGAGAACGACACCGCATCGCCTTGGCATGCCGGCGAATTGGCGCTTCAGCAGCGCGCCGGCGTCGTCAGGCAAATGGACGGCCTGGGCCGCCGCAACGTGCGCGACCATCTGATCGACCAGCATCGCGAGTTCTATCCGCTCATTCCGTTCGTCGCTCTGGGCACCGTGGACGCAGAGGGCGACGTGTGGGCGACGCTGCTCGCGGGCGAGCCCGGCTTCCTGCAGGCGCCCACACCTCACGCGCTGCGTGTGAACGCGATGCGCGACCCGCGAGATCCCGCCTGCGCCGGGATTTACGAAGGCGCGGCCATCGCGCTCATCGGCGTCGAACTGCACACGCGGCGGCGCAACCGCTTGAATGGCGTCGTGCGCGATTCGTCCGAGCAAGGATTCGATATCGGCGTCAGGCAATCCTTCGGCAACTGCAACCACTATATCCAGGCGCGCCGCTTCGAATTCGTCCGCGAGCCGTCGGTTCCGGCAGCGCAGGCGCCCGTGCAGATGTCCCGCGTCGATGCGCGCGCAGCCTCGCTGATCGCCGCAGCCGATACGTTCTTCGTCGCCTCCTGTGTGGAGCGCGGCGACGGCGGCCGCGAGGTCGACGTCTCGCATCGCGGCGGCAAGCGCGGGTTCGTGCGGCTCGGCGCAGACGGCGTGCTCACCGTGCCGGATTTCTCGGGCAACCTGTTCTTCAACACGCTCGGCAATTTCCTGTCGAACCCGAGGGCCGGGCTCGTCTTTATCGACTTCGCGAGCGGCGATCTGCTGCAGCTCACAGGCGACGTCGAAGTCGACCTCGATTCGCCCGAGATCGCCACGTTCCGGGGCGCCGAGCGGCTGTGGCGCTTCACGCCGCGCCGCATCGTCTATCGCGCGGGGGCGATGCCGCTGCGCTGGACGATGCCGGCAGACGGCTTCTCGCCCTACTCGACGATGACCGGAAGCTGGGACGAAAGCACGGAACGCCTGAAGGCGATCGCGCTCGCCAACGCATGGCGGCCCTTCCGGATCGCGAAGATCGTCGACGAAAGCGCCGTGATCCGCTCGTTTCATCTCGAACCGGCGGATGGCGCGGGACTCATTCCTCACTTGGCCGGCCAGCACCTGCCGATCCGCGTCTCGCCCAGAGCCGGCGAAACGCCGCTGATCCGCACGTACACGCTATCGGTGGCGCCGTCCGACGGCTTCTACCGGATCAGCGTCAAGCGCGACGGCGCCGTGTCGCATCATCTGCACGACACGCTGCGCGAGGGCGACTTGATCGAAGCGCGCGCGCCTGCCGGCAATTTCACGATCGACGCGCACGAACGGCGCCCCGTCGTGTTGCTGGCCGGCGGCGTCGGCGTGACGCCGATGCTTGCGATGTTGCGGCATCTCGTCTACGAGGGCTTGCGCACGAGGCGGATTCGTCCGGCGTGGTTCTTCTACTCCGCGCGTTCGATTGCGCAGCGTGCATTCACGGCGGAGATCGAACAGCTCGTCGAGATGTCGAACGGCGCCGTGCGGGTCATTCGCTTGCTGACCGATACCGAGGGCGCGGTCGTTCAGCGCGACTACGACGCCAGAGGCCGCCTCGATGGCGACGTGCTGAAGAAGACCCTGCCCTTCGACGATTTCGACTTCTATCTCTGCGGACCATCGGGATTCACGCAATCACTCTACGACGGCTTGCGCGGCCTCTCGATCGCGGACAAGCGCATCCATGCCGAGTCGTTCGGGCCGTCCGGGCTGCGGCGCAGACAAGATCGATGCGCCGGGTCCGAGCAGGCGCGAGCGCCCGCGCAAGGTCCCGTTCCGGTGGTATTCGTCGCATCGGGCAAGGAAGCGCGCTGGACGCCCGATGACGGAACGCTCCTCGCGCTGGCGGAAGAACGCGGGCTCGCACCGGAGTTTGGCTGCCGCGTGGGAATCTGCGGCGCATGCCGCACGCGGATCGTCGAAGGCGCAGTCGCTTATCGGGAACCGCCTGCGTTCGAGGTGCCCGATAACGAAGCGCTGATTTGCTGCGCCGTTCCCGCGCGGGCGGACAAGCCGGGCGGCGAGCGGCTGCTGCTCGATCTTTGACGAAGCGCGGCCGGCTCGCCGTGTCGCGGCTCATGGCTCCGGTCCGCCAGCGCCGGCAGCGTCAGCGTTTAGGGCCGCTCCTTCGAAGCGGCATCGGCATGACGTCCCTTCGACGCCCGCAGCTCGTCGATACGCGACGCGCTGACGGAAGCGGCAGGATGCTGATTATCGGCCGACAAACCCGCCGCAACCTTGCTGTTTCCGCCCGAGGCGAAGTAATGCTCCAGATACTTCGCAACCTGGGTCCGGATAAAGTCCTTCGCTTGTTGCGGATCTTGAATGTCTTGCGTGCGCAGCGGGTTCCGGTTCTCCGGGTGCGGATCGAGATGCACGGAGCCGTCGAGCATTTCTCTCTGCATCGCGTCCATGACCTGCGGTTGAACGGGAACCGTCAGATCGGGGGTATCCGTGCGCCATGTCAGCTTGTCGTTCTTGGCGAGGTATTTCTGGGTCAGCTTGGCGGCCTGCTCGTCCCGCTTGGTCAGGAAATGCCCTAAGCCGAAGGCTTCGATCACCGAGCCGGGAATCGTCGAATGGCTGTACACGGTCGAATCGACCGCCGCCTCGAACCAAGGCGAGACCAGGATGCAAGGCACGCGAAGCCCCAGTCGATCGAAATCGAACGGCACGAGATAGGACTCGTCGAGCCTGCCCGGAATGCCGTCGGGCGACACCGTTTCCGGCGGCTGAACGTGGTCGTAATAACCGCCATGCTCGTCGAACACGATGATGTAGAGCGTCTTCTTCCACACGTTCTCGTTGGCCCGCAGGGCGCTATAGATGTCCGCCACCAGCTTTTCGGCGGGCCGCACGTCGGCCGGCGCGTGCATGCTGTTGACCGGCTGCGTCGGCGAGCCGATGAACGCGGGCACGATGAACGAGTACGTTGCGAGCTTGTCGCCCGACACGTCGCTCAGGAAATTGCCTTCGAACAGCACGTTGTTCTCCGGCTTCTTTTCGACGTTGGGAAAGAGCTGGAGCACGTCGTTCGTGTCGTGATAGTAGACGCGCCACGAGCTGCCGTTCGTCGCATTGATGCGGTCGTAGATCGTGTCGCAAGTGAGATTCGGCTTCCAGTTGGCGTTGTACGTATAGCCTTGCGACGTGGCCGCATGAACGAACGCGCGGTTCGGCACCGTCGGCCCCGGCACGTCCGCGAACCAGTGGTCGCACAGCACGAAGTGCTTCGCGAGCGTCGAGAGCACCGGCAACTGCACCGGATCGAAGCCGTTCATCACCTGTTGCAACTCGCTGTCGGTCGGATCGCGCTTGAGGTCGTACTTCAACGAGGTGTTGAACGACGCGATGAAGCCATCGAGCGTCGCCGTGCCGGCGGGCACGTTTGCGGGCACCTTGGTCTTGCCGAACAACTGCTCGTTGATCTGCTTGAGCGAGTGCGCCGGCCCTTGGCCGACCGAGGTGTAATCTCCGCCGCGCCGCGTCTGGAACGCCGTGGTGGCGGCATTGCCGGGTGTCTTGTAGTTGGTGAAGCCTCCTGCAGGCGCGCCTTCCCCGATCAGGCCCTCCCCGGTGCCGAGGTAGCCGAACAAGTGGTCGAACGACCGGTTTTCGAGCATCAGAACGACGACATGGTCGAATTGCAGGTCCATAGTGCACTCCTTTCCTGGATCGTGAATCGTGGCTGCGTTGAACCCCCGCGGGGACCGCCGCCTCGCGCGCAAGAACGCGGCGGCGAGTGGACGATGCTCAACGTGTCTTGTGGCGTTTTGATGTCGCGGGCGACGGTGTCGCCGCTAGGCCGTCTTCGAATCGTGCGCTTCGAGCATCATCGTCTATGCTGACCGACAGATGTTTTGCGAATTGCAACAGAGTGTCATCGCGAGAACGAACATGGCCCCGGCGATTCCATGTGCGATATGGTTTGCAACCAGCTTGAAGACGTGCTGAACGAGCGCTAACAGAGACCGCAACATCACCATCCGCAGGAGCTTGCAATTGCGTCAGGATCAGCTCGATGGAATCGTTACATTCATTGCCGTCGCCGAAGAGAACAGTTTCTCGGCGGCGGCCGTCAGGCTCGGCGTGTCGCCGTCGGCGGTCAGCCAGGCGATCCGCAGCCTGGAACAGCGCGTGGGGCTCGCGCTGTTCAACCGGAACACGCGCGGCACGAGCCTGACCGAAGCCGGCGCAGCCTATTTCGAGCGGGTGTTGCCGGCCGTGCGCGAGCTGACGCTCGCATCGGAGGAGCTCGGGGCCGTCGCCGGCCGGCCTGCCGGATTGCTGCGGCTCAACGTGGCGCGCTCGGGCCACATGATCGTGCTGCAGCCGATCCTGCGCCGCTTTCTGGACCAATACCCCGACATCCGCCTCGACGTATCGATCGAAAACTCGCTCGTCGATATCGTCGGGCGCGGCTATGACGCGGGAATCCGCTTTGGCGACCTGGTCGAGCGCGACATGGTCGCCGTGAAGATCGGACCGCCGATCACCGCCCATGTCATCGCATCGCCGGAATACCTCGCGCGTCACGGCTTGCCCCGGCATCCGCGCGATCTGCTCGGCCACGCGTGCATCTGTTTCCGGCATTCGACGTCCGGCCAGATCGAACGCTGGCCGTTCGAGAAAGCGGGTGAAACGCTCGAGCTGGCGCTCAGCGGGCCGCTCATCGTCAACGACTCGGCCGCGCTCGTGCAGGCGGCGCTCGACGGCATCGGGATCGCTTACATGATCAACGGCTACCTCGAGCGCTTTCTCGACGACGGACGTCTCGTGCGCGTGCTGGCGGATTGGAGCCCGCCGCTCGCCGGCTTCACGCTCTACTACGCGGACCGCCGCCGCGTGCCGGCCAAGCTGCGGGCGCTGATCGACTTTCTGCGGCAGGACGAAAAAGCAGGAACGCCCCGCACGGAAGCGTTCCTGCGATAGGCCGAGGCTTGCCCGCGAAGACTCGCACGTCAAGCCGCGCCTGCCACGCGGGTCACACGCGCTTGTACTGCTCGATATCGAGCACGCCCTCGGTCCTCGCGACCACCACCGCCGTCAGCGTATCGCCCGTCACGTTGGCCGACGTGCAGCACATGTCGATCAGACGATCCACTGCGGCGATCACCGCGATCACTTCGAGCGGCAGCCCGACCGAAGCCAGCACGAGGCTCATCACGACGAGGCCCGCGCCGGGAATGCCGGCCGCGCCGATCGACGCGAGCGCCGTCGTCACCACCACCATCGCGAATTGCATCGTCGAAAGCTCGATCCCATAGGCGTTGCTGGCGAAGACCGCCACGGTGCCGAGGTAGCAGGCGAGCCCGGCCATGTTGACCGTCGAGCCGAGCGGCAGCACGAAGCTCGCGATGCGCGTGTCGACGCCGAGCTGCTGCTGGGTGGTCTCGAGATTGAGCGGCAGCGTTGCCGCGCTGCTCGCCGACGAGTACGCGAAGAGCTGCACCGGCAACACCTTGCGCAGGAACGGCAGCGGATTCAGACGAACCATCATCAGCGAGACGCTGCAGACGACGATCATGAAGAACAGCAGCACCAGGTAGTTCACCGCGACGAGCGAGCCGAGATGGCCGAGCACGGAGAAGCCGCGGTCCGCGGTGACGAACGCCATCAGGCCGAACACGCCGAACGGCGCGAACTTGAGCACCATGCCGATGAGCTTGAAGACCACGGCGGACAGGCTCTCGAAGAAGGCGCGGACCGGCGCGGCGCGCTCGCCCGACAGATTGATGGCGAGGCCGAAGAAGATCGCGAACACGATGCTCGGCAACAGCGCGCCTTCGGCGAACGCCTTGAACGGGTTCGAGGGAATCGCGGCGAGCAGCGCGTCCTTGAGGCTCGCCGGTTCGGTCACGCTCGTTGCCGCCGCGCCGGCCGGGAGATCGAAGCCGACGCCCACGCGTGCCGCGAGCGCGATCACGATTGCCATCACGGCGGTCGCGGCCATCAGCAGCAGATAGATCGCGATCGACTTCGTCGCGATACGGCGCATGGCGGCCAGATCGGCGAGCGACGTGATCCCGCACACGAGAGAAACGAATACCACGGGAATCACGCACATGCGGATCAGCGACATGAAGATGTCGCCAAGCGGCTGCAGCATCTTTGCGGGTTCGCCGATGAAATGCCCGGCGGCCACGCCGAGAATCAACGCGACCAGGATCTGATGCCACATCGCAAAACGGGGCCGGCGAGAACGGTGAGTGGATTGCATCGTGTTTGCCTTATTCGGACGGGAAGAATGAATAGGATTCTGGCCACACCCCGGGCGCCTATATATAGGATTTATCTTAAAAACGAGGGCGAAAACGACGACTCTCAAACCATTCCAATGGCCGCGCCTATCTCGAAACAGACCGCCGCGTTCCGATCGCGTAAACTCCGGCCCCAACCGTTTTTTATCGAGGAGAACAGATGCCACATTCAGTCGAGATTGCCGGTGCGGCGATCTTCGGTCTCGCGCTCGTCCACACGTTTCTCGCGAAACGCTTCGAGGTGCTCGCTCACCGGTATCCCGAACATGCAGGGCTCTTTCACTTTCTCGGCGAAGTGGAGGTCGTGTTCGGCTTCTGGGCGACGATCCTGCTCGTCGCGATCATCGCGCTCGCGGGACCGCAGCAGGCGCTCCACTACGCCGAGTCGCGCGAGTTCACCGAGCCGCTCTTCGTGTTCACGATCATGGTGATCGCGGCGAGCCGCCCGATTCTCGAAGCGGTGACGGGGCTCGTGATGCGCATCGCCCGCCTCTTGCCGCTCGACGCGAATCTGACCGTGGTCTGGCTCGCGCTTACGCTGATCCCGCTGCTCGGCTCGTTCATCACCGAACCCGCCGCGATGACGCTCGCCGCGCTGATCCTGCGCGAACGCCTCTTTGCCGCGCCGATCGCCGAGCGCTGGAAGTATCTGACGCTGGGCGTGCTGTTCGTCAACGTGTCGGTGGGCGGCACGCTGACCGCTTACGCCGCGCCGCCCGTGCTGATGGTGGCGTCCGCGTGGGGCTGGAACAGCACGTTCTTGGCGGCGCAGTTCGGCTGGAAGGCGGCGCTTGCCGTCGTGGTCAACGCGACCGGTCTGATGCTGGTCATGCGCAACGCGCTGCGCAACGCACAGCCGGCCGCGGCGCAGGCGAACGCGGATGCGCCCAAGCCGCCCGCCGTGCCGTTGACCGTGACGCTGATCCACCTTCTGTTCCTGGTCGCCGTGGTGATCGGCGCCCATCATCCGGTGGTCTTCATCGGCCTGTTCCTGTTCTTCCTCGGCTACACGCAAGCCTACGAGCAATTCCAGTCGCCGCTGATGCTGCGCGAAAGCCTGCTCGTCGCGTTCTTCCTCGGCGGGCTCGTCGTGCTCGGCGGCTTGCAGCAGTGGTGGCTGCAGCCGGTGGTCGCGTCGATGGACGCGCATGCGCTCTATGCCGGCGCGCTCGGCCTCACGGCGATCATGGATAACGCGGCGATCACGTATCTCGGCTCGCTGATCGCGGGCATGTCCGACGAGGCGAAGTACATGCTGGTCGCCGGCGCGGTCGCGGGCGGCGGCCTCACCGTGATCGCGAACGCACCGAATCCCGCCGGTCTCGCGATCGTGCGCAAGGGCTTTGAAGACGAATCCGTCGGCTTGACGGGGCTGCTCGCAGCGGCGATCGTGCCGACCTGCGTCGCGAGCGCCGCGCTGCTGCTGTTGTGATCGTCCGCTTGAAGTTTTGCTTCAAAGGCTGACGCGGCAAAACGGGTTACCGAATGGAAGGGACGGGCCTAGCATGGGACTTCCTTCCCTTACCGAACGGTCAATCCCATGTCGAATCCGCACAGCAAGGTCTTTCTGATCACCGGCGTCAGTTCCGGTTTCGGGCGCGCGCTCGCCGAGGCGGCGCTGGCCGATGGACATCGCGTCGTCGGCACCGTGCGCAGCGCCGCCGCGCTCGACGCGTTCAACCGGCTCGATCCCGAGCGCGCCCTCGGCAAGCGGCTCGACGTCACCGACACCGACGCCGTGTATCGCGTGGTGGCCGAAATCGAAGCGGATTTCGGTCCGATCGGCGTGCTCGTCAACAACGCCGGCTTCGGCCATGAAGGCGTTCTCGAAGAATCGACGCTCGATCAATTGCGCAAGCAATTCGACGTCAACGTCTACGGCGCCGTGGCGATGATTCACGCGGTGCTGCCACACATGCGCAAGCGCCGCGCGGGCCATATCCTCAACGTGACGTCGATGGGCGGCATCATCACGTTCCCCGGCATCAGCTTCTATCACGGCAGCAAGTTCGCGCTCGAGGGCATTTCCGAAGCGCTGGCGAAGGAGGTGAAGAGCCTCGGCATCGCCGTGACGGCCGTCGCGCCCGGTTCGTTCCGCACCGATTGGGCGGGCCGGTCGCTCGTGCGCGCCGAACGCAAGATCGCCGACTACGACGAGGTGTTCGATCCGATTCGCGAGCGGCGCCGCAAGCTCGACGGCAACCAGCCCGGGGATCCGGCGAAGGCGGCGCGGGCGATGCTCAAGCTCGTGGCGTCGGACAACCCGCCGATGCATCTCTTGCTCGGGCGCGATGCGGTGACGCTGGTGCGGGAGAAGCTCGGCGCGTTGAAGGCGGAGATCGATGCGTGGGAGGCGGTGTCGGTGTCGACGGATATTCAGTGAATCGCCAACGCCCGGCCGGGCGCGCAGCAGCCCGGGCGAAGGCACGGTCTGCGCAGTAAAATCGCCGGCCGTGCCCACCGTACGCTCGCATCACGATAGCCTTTCGCGGATTTCGCCATGACCACCCCGACTCCTTCCGGCAACACCCCCCTCACCAAAGCCATCGTCACCGGCCACACGCGCGGCATCGGCGCGGCGCTTGCCGAGCAGCTTCTCGCTCGCGGAATCGCCGTGCTGGGCGTCTCGCGCTCGCGCCACGCCACGCTGGCCGCGCGCTTCGCAGGCTTGCTCGACGAAGCCGAACTGGACTTGTCGAACCTCGCACGTGTCGAGCAATGGCTCGCCGGCGACGTGTTGCGCACATTCACGAGCGGCGCGCAGCACGTGATGCTCATCAACAACGCCGGCACCGTGCAACCGATCGGCCCTTGCGAAGCGCAGGACGCGGGCGAGATCGCGCGCGCCGTGTCGCTGAATGTCGCGACGCCGCTGATGTTTGCGAGCGCCTTTGCAGCCGCGACCGCCGACGCAGGCGAGCGCCGCATCGTCCATATCTCGAGCGGCGCGGCGCGCAATGCGTACGCCGGCTGGAGCATCTATTGCGCGACCAAGGCCGCGCTCGATCATCACGCGCGCTCGGTGGCGCTCGACGCAAGCCGCGCGCTGCGAATCTGCAGCGTCGCGCCGGGCGTGGTCGATACCGACATGCAGGCCGAGATCCGCGGCACGGGAGGCGACCTTTTTCCGTTGCGCGAACGATTCGAAGACCTCAAGCGCAACGGCCAGCTCGCGACGCCCGAGCAATCGGCGTCGAAGCTGATCGGCTACCTGTTGAGCGACGGCTTCGGCCAAGTCCCGACCGCGGACGTGCGCGAATTGCCGCAGGCTTAGGGCCTGTTCAGGCTAATAACAGGCCCTAAGGCATCGACAGACCGCTCGCGGCTTCTTCGCCGTTCGCGTCGGGCGCATCCGTCGTGCACACGAGGCCGCTTTTCGGCCGCATGTCGACGTGCAGCGAAAACACGTCGGGCCGCGCGTAGTGCCCCGCCACGTCAAGGTCGTATTTGCCGCGAACGATATCGGCAAGATCGATATCGGCGGTGAGCACCGCCTCCTGCCCATAGACGGGACCCGCCAGAACCTCGCCGAGCGGACTCACGATCACGCTGCCTCCTTTGATCAACTGCGTGCCGGGCTCGTTGCCCTGAATGCAGTCGTAGTCGGGCGGGCAATCGGCGCGCGTGAGGAACTGGCACGCGCTCAGCACGAAGCAGCGCCCTTCGTACGCGATGTGGCGCATCGATGCCTGCCACATGTCGCGTTCGTCGACTGTCGGCGCACACCAGATTTCGACCCCGCGCGCGAACATCGACTGGCGCAGCAACGGCATGTAGTTTTCCCAGCAGATCGCCGCGCCCAGCTTGCCGACGCTGCTCTGGACCACCGGCAGCGTCGAGCCGTCGCCGCAGCCCCAGATCAGGCGCTCGCTCGCGGTCGGCATCAGCTTGCGGTGCTTGGCGACCAGCTCGCCGCGGTCGTTGAAGAAGAGTGCCGTGCAATAGAGCGTCGCCCCGCCGCGTTCGATCACGCCTGCCACGAGATTGCAACGCGCTTCTGCTGCGAACGCGCCGATGCGCTCGGTCTCGACGCCGGGCACGTCGATGGCCGAGCGCGCGTAGCGCAGAAAATCGTCGCGCCCGGCGCTCGAGCGTGTCCCGACGCGCGTGCCGAAATCGAGCCCCTTCGGATAGCCGCCCAAGTAAGCCTCGGGAAACACCGCCAGCTCGACGCCTTCGCGCGCCAGCGTTTCGCAATGCGCGCGCATGCGCTCCAGCGTGCGCGGCGTATCGAACAACGTAGACCCAGCCTGAACTACGGCAACGCGATGCGTGCTCATTCGTCGGCCCTCCCCTAAGCGAGGAAGCCAAGTATGCTACCGCCGTGTATATATTGCACGAAGCGTATCGGTCGCTCGGCGACGATCGGCGGGCGTTGCGCCCGGCGTCGAGGAAAAGGAAGTCCCCAACCTAGGGTCTGTTCGCGCCGATCACAGGCCCTAGTCAAAACGGAGTCACACCATGAAGGCAACGCGTCGCAGCTTTTTGATCGCCAGCGTCGGCGTCGGATCGTCGCTGATCTTGGCGCAGCGGGTCAACGCCCTCGAGCCGTTGAGCGAATCCGATCCGCAGGCGCTGTCGTACGGCTACCAAGCGGATGCGTCGAAAGTCGACAAGCGTAAATTCTCGACCTATCAAGCCGGGCAGGAATGCGCGAACTGCTCGCTTTACCAAGGCAAGGCGGGCGCCCCATCCGGCGGCTGCGTGCTGTTCGGCGCCAAGCAGGTCGCCGCGCACGGCTGGTGCAGCGCCTATACGAACTCATAGCGAACTCATAGCGAACTCATAAGGCTCGGCCGCTCGCGTAAGAAAATCGTAATGCGGCGCCGCAGAACGCGCTTTCGTTTCAGCGATAATCGGCCCCGGTCTTTCGCCTCCACTCGCAGGGCGGTGCGCCCTGCCCATTCGCATCCATGAGCAAGCCCGGCAATCAGAAACAACTCGACACCCTGCTTCAACAGGCCTTGGCGCTCCAGCAAAACGGCGCCTTGGCCGAAGCCGAGGAACTGTACCGGGAAATCCTCGCGATCCGGCCCAAGCACTTCGACGCGCTGCAATTGCTCGGCGCGCTCTCGCTGCAAGCGGGGCGTCTCGACGACGGCATCGCGTTCCTCAAGAAAGCCGCTTCGATCAACGGGATGCACGCGCCGATTCATTCGAATCTGGCGTTCGCACTGAACGCCAAGGAGCAATACAAAGAGGCGCTCGCGAGCGCGAATCGCGCGCTCGCGCTGATGCCGAACTTCGCGGACGCGCTGAACAATCGCGGCACGGCGCTAGGGGCGCTCGATGCGCCGGCCGAAGCGCTGGCGAGCTTCGACCGCGCACTGGCGCTCAAGCCCGGCATGCCTGAGGCCTGGAACAATCGCAGTTGCGTGCTGCGCGATCTGGACCGCCCCGCCGAAGCGCTGACGAGCTGCGATCAGGCAATCGCGCTGCGCCCGAGCTACGCGGAAGCGTGGAGCAACCGCGGCAACGCGCTGAGCGATCTGAACCGCCCGCAAGAAGCGGAGCAGAGCTATCGCCAGGCGATCGCAGCGCAGCACACGCTCGCCGACGCCTGGAACAACCTGGGCCTCACGCTCGTCGACATGAACCGTCATGCCGACGCCCTGTCGAGCTACGACCGCGCGCTCGCGCTGAAACCCGATTCGGCCGAAGGGCATTGGAACCGCGCGCTGTGCCTGCTGCAGACGGGCAATCTCGACGCAGGCTGGCAAGAGTACGAATGGCGCTGGCAACGCAACCGGCCCCAAGCGGGCCGGCGCGCGTTCGCGCAGCCGCTGTGGCTGGGCGTTGAACCGCTCGAAGGGAAGACGATTCTGCTGCATGCCGAGCAGGGTCTAGGCGACACGTTGCAGTTCTGCCGCTACGCGCCGATGGTCGCCAAGCTCGGCGCGCAGGTCGTGCTCGAAGTGCAGCCCGAATTGATGAGACTGCTCGCGCCGCTCGAAGGCGTGAGGCAGCTCGTCGCGCACGGCCAGCCCTTGCCCGCGTTCGACTATCACTGCCCGTTGCTGAGCCTGCCGCTCGCGTTCAAGACGGACCTTGCCAGCATTCCCGGCAATACGCCTTACCTGTTCGCCGATCCCGCAGCCGTCGTGCATTGGGGCACGCGCATTGCGGCAGCTGCGGGTGCGGCTTCGCCGGGCGCTGCGGCTTTGAAAGTCGGCCTGGTCTGGGCAGGCGGCAACCGGCCCCACGTACCCGAGCTGCGCAAGAACGACGCACGGCGCTCGCTGGCTCTCGCGCGCCTGGCGCCGCTCCTCGAAGTGCCGGACGTCCAGTTCTTCAGCTTGCAGAAAGGACCGCCTGCGCAGCAATTGGCGGCGCTCTCCGAGCATCGCGAAGCGAGCCGCGGCGTCGTCGACTTGACTGAAGAGATCACGGACTTCGCCGACACCGCCGCGCTCGTGTCGAATCTCGATCTCGTGATTTCCGTCGACACGTCGACCGCCCACCTCGCCGGCGCGATCGGCAAGCCGGTCTGGGTTCTGAATCGCCTCGACACGTGCTGGCGCTGGATGCTCGGACGCGACGACAGCCCCTGGTATCCCGCCGTGAGACTGTTCCGCCAACCCACGCTCGGCGATTGGGACAGCGTGATTGCGTCCGTCGGCCGTGCGCTTGCCGCGCTCGCAGCCGTCCGGTAGCCGCAATGAATCGGAACCTATTTGTCGAAGCGGACCAGGAAAGTCCGGACCATCCGCTTCTCCAGTCCGCGCTCGACGCCTACCGGAGAGGCGACACGGCGGGCGCAGAGCGCGCTTGTCGCCGGGTGCTCGAAGGCGATGAGCGCAACGGTCCGGCGCATAACAATCTGGCGAATCTGCTGCGGCAGGCCGGACGCTTCGCGCAAGCCGAAACGCACGACCGACATGTACTTGTTCCGCCAGCGCGAAGGCGGTTGGCCGGAATTGATCGGCGACGTGAGGGACGCGCTCGCGGACGCGGCGCAGCAATGATCCGCAGCCGCCGTGCAATGCCATAATCGACGTCTGCCAAAGAAGCCTGGAGAAGACCTTGAGCCGCATCGACAACCCGTCGCATGATCAAGAAGTCGGCGTCGCCGACTCGACCGAAGACGCCACCCGCGTCGACGACACCCGCATCGGAGCGGTCCGCCCGCTCATTTCGCCGGCGCTGCTGCTCGACGAACTACCGGCGCCCAAGCCGGTGCAGGACCTCGTGGAGAAGCGCCGCTCGGCCATCGCCGATATCCTCGAGGGGCGCGACGATCGCCTGTTGATCGTCGTCGGGCCGTGCTCGATCCACGATCACGATCAGGCGATGGAGTACGCGCAGCGCCTCAAGCGCGAGGCCGACGCATTGCGCGACGACCTCTTGATCGTGATGCGCGTGTACTTCGAAAAGCCGCGCACCACGGTCGGCTGGAAGGGCTATATCAACGACCCGCGCCTTGACGGCAGTTTCCGCATCAACGAAGGGCTGCGCCGCGCGCGGCAGCTGCTGCTCGACATCAACGCGCTCGGCCTGCCGACCGCCACCGAATTCCTCGACCTCCTGAGCCCGCAATACATCGCCGACTTGATCGCATGGGGCGCGATCGGCGCGCGCACGACGGAAAGCCAGAGCCATCGCCAACTCGCCTCGGGCCTGTCGTGCCCGATCGGCTTCAAGAACGGCACCGACGGCGGCGTCCAGATCGCGGCGGACGCGATCGTCGCCGCGCGTGCGAGCCACGCGTTCATGGGCATGACGAAAATGGGCATGGCCGCGATCTTCGAAACGCGCGGCAACGACGACGCGCACGTGATCCTGCGCGGCGGCAAGAAGGGGCCGAACTACGACGCGGCGTCGGTCGAGGAAAGCTGTGCGGCATTGCGCGCGGCGGGCTTGCGCGAGCAAGTGATGGTCGATTGCTCGCACGCCAATTCGAACAAGTCGCATCTGCGCCAGGTCGATGTCGCGCAGGATCTGGCGGGCCAGTTGTCGGGCGGCGAGAAGCGAATCATCGGCGTGATGGTCGAGAGCCATCTGGAAGAAGGCCGGCAGGATCTGTTGCCGGGCGTGCCGCTCAAGCGCGGCGTCTCGATTACCGACGCGTGCCTCGGCTGGACGCAGACCGAGCCGGTGCTCGAAACGCTCGCGGCCGCGGTGCGTGCGCGCCGCGGCCGCTAAGCCGTCGATCGATCATCGACGAGCCGTTGCCGGGCCGCGGCCCTTGAAAGGCCGCGGCTCAAACATCACACCACCGCCGGAAAATCCACCGTCGTATCGTTCACACGATTGACGAGGTTCGTGAACGTGATCACGGTCACCGCGAGCAACGCCTCGATGATCTGCGTCTCCGAGTAGCCGGCCGCGCGGATCGCCGCGACTTCGGCCGCATCGACGGTGCCGCTCGAGCGGATCACGTTGCGCACGAAGCGCACGAGCGCATCGCGCTGCGCAGCGCCGGTCGGTTCGCCCGTGCGGATCTGCTTCATCTCTTCGGGCTTGAGTCCGGCCATCTTGCCGACCAGCGTGTGCGCCGCGACACAGTAATCACAGCCGGCCGCTTCGCTGACGGCCAGCTTGATCGCCTCGACATCGGGCTTCGAGAGACTGCCCGCCGCCAACGCGGCGTCGGCGGCGAGCATCGCGCTCAAGCCGGCCGGCGTGTGGCTGCCGATCGTCGCATACGCGTTCGGCACTTTGCCGGCGGCCTTCTTGATCTTCGCGAACACTTCGGCGGCGGCACCCGTGGCGACTTCGGGATTGACTGAAGTAAAACGGGACATGATGGGCTCCTGGGTCGGTGATGGGCCAGTTCGTCTGGCATGGCGCCACTTTATGACCGGCCCGTGATCCCGTTAATATCCAGGGACCTCACATTTATGCTCGATCGTCTCATATGGATCTGCTAAGCCGCCTGCTTGCGTTGCGGCCGGTCAATGGCCAAGTCGACGTGCGCTGCCACTTCCGCGCGCCCTGGGTCATCGATCACCCCGCCTCGCCGCTCTGCGAAATCCCCTATCACGTGCTGCTCGAAGGCGAAGCGACGATCGAAGACGACAGCGGCGTGCCGCAACGCCTCACGGCCGGCGACATCGTGCTGTTTCCAGGCGGCGGTCCGCACCGGCTCCACGACGGCAGCGGGAAGCGCCCGAAGCCGTGGGTCGACCGTCACGCGGGCGATCTGCTCGTCCACGAGAACCGCGGCACCGGCGAGCGCGCCGACATCCTGTGCGGCCGCTTTCTGCTGCCGGGCATGCCCGACAGGCTGCTGCGCGATTACCTGCCGGAACGTCTCGTCGTGCGCAGCTTGCCTGCGCCGCGCACAGACGGCGGCGGCGGCCATGCCGGCGACGCCGCGGCAACGCTCGCAGGCACGCGGCTCACGCGGCTGATTCAATTGATGCGCGAAGAAGCGCTCGACGGCGCGCCTGCCAGCGCGGCGCTCATCAATCACCTGTCGGGCGCGCTGTTCGCGCTGACGCTGCGCTTCGCGAGCGAGGCGCCCGAACCGCCGCGCGGGCTGCTCGCGCTCGCGCAGCGCTCGCGCCTGCAGCCGGCGCTCGCCGCGATGTTCGATGCGCCGGGCAAGCCGTGGACCCTGCCCGCGCTCGCCGAGTTGTGCCACATGTCGCGCGCGACCTTCGTCCGCCATTTCGACGACGCGCTCGGCCGCTCGGCAAACGACGTGCTGACCGAGATCCGCATGACGCTCGCCGCGCGCAAGCTCGCGCAGGGCGACGAGCCGATCGCGGCGATCGGCGAGGCGGTCGGCTATCAATCGGAGGCTGCGTTTCAGCGGACTTTCAAGCGGCACACGGGCGTCAGCCCGGCACGCTGGCGGGCAGGCCGAACGAAGCAGGCGCTCATCGGCTAGGAGCGCTTCGAGCTCGTCGCGCCCGAGCCGGCCGCGGAGGTGTAAAAGGCCGGGGCAAACGTGGAATAGGAGCTGAGCGGCATTCGTTTATAGGGCGTACCCGATCCTTCGCGGGAGCTCACGATGAACACGCGGTTCCGAACTCTCACGGCGGCCGGCAATGCGCTGTTGCTGACGCTGGGCGTTGCATTGCTGGCTGCATGCGGCGGCGGAGGCGGCGGCAATTCCTCGCCGCCGTCGATCGCGCTGTCCGGCACCGCGGCGACGGGCCGGGCGTTGCCGAACGCGGCGCTTGGCATCGTCTGCGCACGGGGCTCGACGAGCGCGAGCACCAACGCGAGCGGCGCTTTTCAGGCGACGCTCGCGGCGGACGCGCCGTGCCTGATCACGGCGACGTCCGGCACCACGGTGCTCCATTCGACCGCCTTTGCGGGCGGCACCTTCAACGTCACGCCGGAAACGGAATTGCTGCTCGTCTACGTGGCCGCGCAGCTCGGCACGACGGAAGCCAACCTCATCGCGACCTTTTCAGGCAACACGCGGTTTCAGCAGACGCTCGCGAACGAAAGCACCGTGCTGGCCGCGCAAGCAGCTGTCGTCCAAGGGCTCGATACGCAGTACCACCTCACGCTCAGCGTCACGAACTTCCTGACCACTGCGTTTGTCGTCGGCCAGTCGGGCGTCGACAGCGATCTCGAGGCGCTGCTCGCGGCCGGCGCAATCGACTCGAACGGCGAGCCGGACCCCGTCGCGGTCACGCTGATGACGACGCTCGGCGCGCAGCATCCGCTCTCGTCCACGCCGGTAACGCCCCCAGGCAGCACGAGCGGCACCGGCAGCACGGGCATAGGAACGGGAGGCGGTGCCGGCGGCATGATGTAGCGGGAGCGCGCAGCCGTACGCCGCATACCGGCCGTGTGCCAGCCGCGCGCAAGGACCAGCGGGAAATCGCCAAGAAGGCCGCCACGGCCCCCGCGAGGAGACCCTCCCGCATCGGAGTCGAGCGTCGACAGTCAGTCGAGCATGAGTTCCGCGAGCCGGCGGCCGAGCGCTTCGGTCGCACACGTCATCGGCGCGCGCAATTCGTTGCGCAAGAGCCCCTGCGCGGCCAGCGCCGCCTTCACCGGTGCCGGATTCGGCTCCGAGACCAGCGCGCGCACGAGCGGCGCGAGCTCGTGATAAATCGCGCGGCCCTCGACGAGCCGCCCTTCGGCAAGCGCGCGATACATCGCGACAAAACGCTCCGGCCGCAGATGCGCCGACGCCGCGATGGCCCCGCTGCCGCCCATGCACAGCGTGTGGAAAATATTGCTGTCCTCGCCGGCCAGCACTTGCAGCCGGCCGTCGAGGATCAGCGCGAGCGTGGTCTCGGCCGAGCCCGCGCAGTCCTTGATCGCCTGAATGCGCGGATGCGCGGCGAGCGCGAAGAGCGTGTCGAGTTCGAGCCGCACGCCGGTCCGGTAGGGAATGTCGTAGAGCACGACCGGCTTCGCGCTCGCGTCCGCGAGCTGCGTGAAATGGTCGATCAGCCCCGCCTGCGACGGCCGGATGTAGTACGGCGCGGAAACCAGGATCCCGGCCGCCGGCAGCGCGCTGATGCGCGCGACGCGCTCGGCGAGCCGCGCGGTCTGGTTGCCCGAGACGCCCACCAGCACAGGCAATCCGCGCGCCGCCTGCAGAATCGCCGCCAGCACCTCGTCGCTTTCCGCTTCGCTCAATGCGGCCGGTTCGCCCGTCGTGCCCAGCGCGACGAGGCCGGAAACGCCGGCCTTCGCATAGCGCTCGACGAGCGCCCGCAACGCAGCGTAATCGACAGCGCCGCGCTCGAACGGCGTGACGAGCGGAACCCAGATACCCGAAAACATACCCATGACTTCACCTCTAAACGTGACCGAATCGAATCCGTTCAGAGTGTGCAGCAGGGGAGTAGAGAAAGACGTCTAAGGCGTGCCTCACAAACTGTCCCGTCGCACATCTGACGGAACAGTCTGCTCCGGTCAGATGAGCAACTGTTTTTTGGCTTTGGAAACCGTGCACGCGAACGCCATGCCGAGCGAGCCGTCGGCGAGCCGTTCAAGTGCGAGGGGGAGGCGTGCGGTTTCCATCCGGGCGAGTGTACAGGGTCGCCCGCGGCCGAGCCAAGCAATTTTCTTGACTTCCCAAAAATCCGATTTAATATACGCACCGCGTACAACAACCGGACGAGGCGATCGATGACCGCACCCCAGCAAGCCTTCCTTCGCGACGCCATGCGCCGCATGAACATGACCCGCGAAAGCTTTGCGAACCGCATCGGCGTCTCGCGCCGCGCCCTGGATACGTGGCTTCTGCCCGACGACTCGCAGGAATCGCGCGCCATGCCGGAGATCGTGCAGCGCTTCGTGTCGGAGATCGTCGTCCATCGCGATCACGACGAAAACACTACGCAGAGCGTACATACTGGTTCGTTGGCAAGCCAGATTCTGTTCGAAGGAAAGCCGCAACTGCTGTCGGTCGATCAGTTCTCGCGCGAATCGGTCGAGGCGCTGTTCCGGGTCGCGGACATCATGCAGCCGATCGCGCGCCGCCGGAAAATCTCCCGCGTGCTCGAAGGCGCGGTGCTCGGCAACCTGTTCTTCGAAGCGAGCACGCGCACGCGCGTGTCGTTCGGCGCGGCGTTCTGCCGGCTCGGCGGCTCGGTGTGCGATACGACCGGCTTCACGTTCTCGTCGATGGCCAAGGGCGAATCGATCTACGACACGAGCCGCGTGATGAGCGGCTATGTCGACGCGCTCGTCGTGCGCCACCCCGAGCAAGGCTCGGTCGCCGAATTCGCGCGCGCGACGAACGTGCCCGTCATCAACGGCGGCGACGGCCCGGGCGAGCACCCGAGCCAGGCGTTGCTCGACCTGTACACGATCCAGCGCGAGTTCTCGCGGCTCGGCAAGATCGTCGACGGCGCGCACATCGCGCTCGTCGGCGACCTCAAGTACGGGCGCACCGTGCATTCGCTCGTCAAACTGCTCGCGCTCTATCGCGGCTTGAAGTTCACGCTGGTTTCGCCGCCGACGCTCGAAATGCCTGCCTATATCGTCGACCAGATATCGCGTCATGGACACGTCGTCGAACAGACGCACGAACTGGCGACGGGGCTGCGCGGCGCGGACGTCGTGTACGCGACACGGATTCAGAAGGAGCGCTTCACCGACGAATCGTTCGAAGGCTATACGCCCGATTTCCAGATCAACCAGGCGCTCGCCGATGCCGTGTGCGGGCGCGACACGCTGATCATGCACCCGCTGCCGCGCGACAGCCGGCCGGGCGCGAACGATCTGAGCATCGACCTGAACCACGATCCGCGGCTCGCGATCTTCCGGCAGACCGACAACGGCATTCCAG
This sequence comes from Trinickia mobilis, assembly GCF_017315705.1. GTDB lineage: Bacteria > Pseudomonadota > Gammaproteobacteria > Burkholderiales > Burkholderiaceae > Trinickia_A > Trinickia_A mobilis. Next base: position 312,882 of record NZ_JAFLRF010000006.1, read on the forward strand.
TTCGCATGGCGATTTTTGCGGTGCTGCTCGGGGTCGATCATCTGGTCCAGCATTCGATGCGCGACGCGGCGTGGCAGCCGCCCGCGTACCTCGGGCCGGACGATGCGGTGTTTCATGGGATCGATTGAGAACCTGATCCGGCATCCGAGGGGGGCGCTCCCCCTCGTTTTTTACATCCTCTTTACACCCGCCTCCCCACCCTTGCCACGGCCTTTACGCCGGCTTTCCTAGAGTTCATTCGACGAACTCCGTCACAGGAGATCGCCCGAATGAAAGGGACCTAGAGGAAAGCATGAGCACCCGTACCCAACCGCCCGTCCATCAGCCCGGGAACATCGGCCAGGCACGCACCGCAGCCCGTTCGATGTTCGACCCGTCGATCGTGAAGCCGGCGCTCGCCGACTCGTTCAAGAAACTGACGCCGCGCCACCAGGTGCGCAATCCGGTGATGTTCTGCGTGTACATCGGCAGCATTCTCACGACGATTCTCTGGGCCGCCGCGCTCGGCGGACAGGCCGAGGCGCCCGCGGGCTTCATTCTCGCGATCGCGTTGTGGCTGTGGTTCACCGTGCTGTTCGCGAACTTCGCCGAGGCGCTGGCCGAAGGCCGCTCGAAGGCGCAGGCCGCGTCGCTCAAGAGCGCGAAGCACAACGTGGTGGCGAAAAAGCTCCAGGAGCCCCATCCGAAAGCGGCGATCCGCATCATGGCCTCTACCGATCTGCGCCGCGACGATGTCGTGCTCGTCGAAGCGGGCGATGCGATTCCGGCCGACGGCGAAGTGATCGAAGGCGTGGCGTCGGTCGACGAATCGGCGATCACGGGCGAATCCGCGCCGGTGATCCGCGAATCGGGCGGCGACTTTTCGTCGGTGACGGGCGGCACGCGCGTGCTGTCGGACTGGATCGTCGTGAAAGTCACGGCGAATCCGGGCGAGGCGTTCCTCGACCGCATGATCGCGATGGTCGAAGGCGCGAAGCGCCAGAAGACGCCGAATGAAATCGCGCTGACGATTCTGCTCGTCGCGCTGTCGATCGTGCTGCTGCTCGCGACTGCCACACTGTTGCCGTTCTCGATCTTCGCCGTCCAAGCGGAAAAGGCCGGCCACGTGGTGACGATCACGGCGCTCGTCGCGCTGCTCGTGTGCCTGATTCCGACGACGATCGGCGGCTTGCTGTCGGCGATCGGCGTGGCGGGCATGAGCCGCATGATGCAGGCGAACGTGATCGCCACCTCGGGCCGCGCCGTCGAAGCCGCAGGCGACGTGGACGTGCTCCTGCTCGACAAGACCGGCACGATCACGCTCGGCAATCGGCAAGCGTCGACGTTCATCCCGGCACCGGGAGTGACCGAAGAAGCATTGGCCGACTCGGCACAACTGTCATCGCTCGCCGACGAAACGCCGGAGGGCCGCAGCATCGTCGTGCTCGCCAAGCAGCGCTTCAACATCCGGCAGCGCGACATGCACGCGCTGCACGCCACGTTCCTCGCGTTCAGCGCGCAGTCGCGCATGAGCGGCGTCGACCTGTCCCCCAACGGGACTTCCGCCGGGGCGCCGGGCCGCGAGATCCGCAAGGGCGCGGCCGATGCGATCAAGCACTACGTCGAGGCGCATGGCGGCAAGTTCGCCGCGGAAGTCGATCAAGCGGTCGCCGATATCGCGCGGCGCGGCAGCACGCCGCTCGTCGTTGCCGCGAAGCAAGGCGACGCGGCGCATGTGCTCGGCGTGATCGAGCTGAAGGACATCGTCAAGGGCGGCATCAAAGAGCGCTTCGCCGAGCTGCGCAAGATGGGCATCAAGACCGTGATGGTGACGGGCGACAACCGTCTCACCGCCGCGGCGATTGCAGCCGAAGCGGGCGTCGACGACTTCCTCGCGGAAGCCACGCCGGAAGCCAAGCTGACGACGATCCGCGCACACCAGGCCGAAG
>NZ_JAFLRF010000060.1 GCF_017315705.1 Trinickia mobilis
GTTCTCTCTCGTCAGCGCCGCTTCCAGCAACGCTCCCTCCCCCCGATCGGTCACCCTCTCGCAGTTGCGCTTCGCTTCGCTCGCTGTGATCAACTTACGGTGGGACTTGCACCCACTGGAGTGCGCCCATGCTGGGCGCACAAACGAAAAACGGGCGGGGCTTTCGCCTCACCCGTTTTCCCACCTCGCTTCCCGGCCGGCAACGCCGGCCCGCGAGATGTCAGTGCACGGCGCTCACATCGAGCGGCGCGCCTGTCTTCGCCTTGATTTCGTCGACCGTGACGCCATTCGCCAATTCGACGAGCTTCAGTCCGTCTTCGGTCACGTCGATCACGCCGAGATCGGTGATGATCCGATCGACGACGCCCACGCCGGTCAGCGGCAGCGTGCATTCTTCGAGGATCTTGTGCTGGTCGCCCTTCGCGACATGCTCCATCAGCACGACGACGCGCTTCACGCCGGCGACGAGGTCCATTGCGCCGCCCATCCCCTTGATCATCTTGCCCGGGATCATCCAGTTCGCGAGGTCGCCCTGCTTGCTGATCTGCATCGCGCCGAGGATCGCGAGGTTGATGTGGCCGCCGCGAATCATCGCGAACGAATCGGCCGACGAGAAGATCGACGAACCCGGCAGCGTCGTCACGGTCTGCTTGCCGGCGTTGATCAGATCGGCGTCCACTTCCTCTTCGGTCGGCGACGGGCCGATGCCCAGGAGGCCGTTTTCCGACTGCAGCCACACCTCGACGCCCGGTGGCACGTGATTGGCGACGAGCGTCGGCAGGCCGATGCCGAGGTTCACGTAGAAGCCGTCCTGCAGTTCCTTCGCCGCGCGCGCGGCCATTTCGTCACGAGTCCATGCCATGATCACTCTCCTTTCGCGCGGACGATGCGTTGTTCGATGCGTTTTTCCGGATGCGCATTGAGCACGATGCGCTGCACGAAGATGCCAGGGGTATGGATCGCGTCCGGATCGAGCTCGCCGGTCTCGACGATCTCTTCGACCTCGGCCACCGTGATCTTGCCGGCCATCGCGCACATCGGGTTGAAGTTGCGCGCAGTGCGGCGGTAGATCAGATTGCCGGACTTGTCGGCCTTCCAGGCCTTGACCAGCGCGACGTCGGCCGTGAGCGACGGCTCCAGCACATAGTGACGGTCGCCGAACTGGCGCGTCTCCTTGCCGTCCGCGATGATCGTGCCGTAGCCGGTGTTCGTGAAGAACGCGGGGATGCCCGCGCCGCCCGCGCGCAGCTTCTCGGCGAGCGTGCCTTGCGGGGTGAATTCGAGCTCGAGTTCGCCGGCCAGATATTGACGCTCGAACTCCTTGTTCTCGCCGACATACGACGAGATCATCTTTTTGATCTGCCGCGTCGTGAGCAGGAGGCCGAGGCCGAAACCGTCGACGCCCGCGTTGTTGCTGATGCAGGTGATGTCCTTGACGCCCGAATCGCGCAACGCCGCGATCAGCGCCTCGGGAATGCCGCACAAACCGAAGCCGCCGACGGCAAAGGTCTGCCCGTCCTTGACGATGCCTTCGAGCGCGGCGGACGCGCTTGGATAGACTTTGTTCATCTGTATGTCCCTTCCTTTCCTCGACTTGGAAACCCGAAAAACCGGATCGGCGCGGTAAGCATCGTCCGATGCCTCATTCTAGTCATGTACGGCAAAAGCCGGCGTGAATCCGGGCTAACCGTGCTGCGCACACCGCTCGTTGTGAGATGCGTGAAAGGGTACGATGTGCGGGCCTTACGGCACAATACGCAAAAATACATAAGCAATCGCCCGGCGGCCCTGGCCCCGCACCGATTCAGCCATGCCCCAGATCGACTACCAGACCGCCTTTCACCTCGCGCCGATCGGCCTCGTGCTGTCGCGCGACCGGATCATCGAGGACTGCAACGACGCGCTTGTCGCGATCTTCCGTTGCGCGCGCGAGGCGCTGATCGGACAGTCGTTCCAGGTGCTCTACCCGTCGCCGGCGGAGTTCGAGCGGATCGGCGAGCGCATCGCTCCGATCATGACGGCGCAAGGCAGCTATGCGGACGATCGCATCATGAGGCGCGCGACGGGCGAGCTGTTCTGGTGTCATGTGACGGGGCGCGCGCTCGACCGGCGCGCACCGCTCGCGGCGGGCGTCTGGACTTTCGAGGATCTGAGCGCGACGCGCCGCGTCGCCGTCGAGTTGACGCCGCGCGAGCGCGAAATCGCCGCGTTGCTCGCGACCGGCAAGACGAGCAAGCAGATTGGCCGCGCGCTCGACATCAGCTCGCGCACGGTCGATGTCTACCGGGCGAGACTGATGCGCAAGTACGGCACGGGCAACGCGACCGAACTGCTGCAAAGACTGTTGGGGAATTAGCCGGGCAGCGGGCCCGGCGAGGGTGCGCGTCCCGTTCAAACAAGCCGCCCAGATGAACGGCCGCGCTCAGGACGCCTTGATCAGCACGGCGTTTTCGATGGTATCGCGCAGCAGGTCCGGAATCGGCACCGACTTGCCCGCCGCGTAGTCGATCCACACGCAGCGGGCATTGCCGCGCGCGTAGAGCTGCTCGGGATCGTCGGCGCGCATCAGTTCGAACCCGGTGTCGAAGCTGCTGCGCCCGGGCTTGCCGATCGTCATCCGCCCGATGACGTCGCCCGGATAGTGCAATTGCTTCAAGAACTCCATCGACGCGTTCACGATCACCGGCCCCTGCCCTTCCTCGTGATTGCCGATGATGCCGAGATGCTCGAACCACGAAATCCGCACCTGCTCCATGTAGCGGAAATAAACCGTGTTGTTCACATGGCCGAAGGCGTCCATGTCGCCCCAGCGGATCGGCATCGACATCTCAAAAACAGGGTGATAGTCGCTCATCGTACTTCTTCTGCTCTTCTACAAATGACAATCGGGGTAGTTCCTGGCACGTACGTGTAGCGAAGCCGCGCGCCGAAGCCACGGGGCGCGGCGGCCCGCGTGGCTGATCTGTGACGGACTAGGCGAGACCGAAGCCATCGTCGGCGGCGATAACCGCGCCGTTGACGAATTGCGATTCGTCGGCGGCGAGCAGCAACAGCAGGCCGTCGAGGTCTTCCGGCTGCCCGACGCGCCGGCGCGGCAGCATCGACAGCAGCTTTTGCCCCTGCTCGGTCGACCAATGGTGGTGGTTGATCTCGGTGTCGATATAGCCTGGGCAAATCGCGTTCACGTTGATGCCGTGGCGGCCCCATTCGAGCGCCATCGCCTTCGTCATGTGCACGACGGCCGCCTTGCTCATCGAATAAAGGCCGATTTGCGGCAGCACCCTCAAGCCCGCGACCGACGCGATGTTGATGATCCGGTAAGCCGGCTTCTGCGAGCCGCCCGCGCGCATCATCATCCGCTTCGCCACTTCCTGCGCGACGAAGAAGGCGCCGCGCGTATTGGTGTCGAACACGTACTCGAAATCGGCGGGCGTGACGTCGGTGAGGCGTTGTGTCGTCGACACGCCCGAGTTGTTGACGAGGATGTCGATGGTCCCCGCTTCCGTCTCCGCGTGCGCGACCGCGGACTTGATGCTCTGGTAGTCGGTCACGTCGAGCGAGACGACGTGCGCCGCGCCGCCGGAAGCCTCGATCTCGGCGCGCAGCTCCTTCAAGCGTTCGACGCGGCGGCTCGCGAGCACCACCTTCGCGCCGGCCTGCGACAGCACCTGCGCGAAGCGCTTGCCAAGCCCGCTCGACGCGCCGGTGATCAGAGCGACCTTGCCTTCCAGATTGATCGATCGGCCCATTGTCATTCCTAGTTTGGTAACGGTTTGCGGATCGCAGGCTCGCCGCAGTCGCGCGGCGACACCCTATCATAAAATAGAACGATCGTGCTAATTGCCGCAGTTGCGGTTGCGGCAGCCCGACCGTTCGCTGACAATACGAACCCGAAAAAAGCATTCTAACGGTAAGAGGAGCCCCAATGACCCCCGAAAGTCTCATCGAGCAATACGGTCCGCGCGAGTCGATGGAATACGACGTCGTGATCGTCGGCGGCGGCCCCGCGGGGCTTTCTGCGGCGATCCGGCTCAAGCAGCTTGCTGCGGAGAAAGGCGCGGAAATCGGCGTTTGCGTGCTCGAAAAGGGGTCGGAGATCGGCGCGCATATTCTGTCGGGCGCCGTCATGGACCCACGCGCGATCAACGAACTGATTCCCGATTGGAAGGAAAAAGGCGCCCCGCTCAATGTCGAGGTGACCGAAGACCGGTTCCTGTTCCTCACCGAAAAAGGCGCCGTCAAGACGCCCAATTGGGCGCTGCCGGACAACTTCAAGAATCACGGCAACTACGTGATCAGCCTCGCGAACGTCACACGGTGGCTCGGCCAGCAGGCCGAGGCGCTGGGCGTCGAAATCTTCCCGGGCTTTCCCGCCGCCGAGATTTTGTATGGCGACGACGGTTCCGTGAAAGGCGTCGTCACCGGGAACATGGGCATCGGCCGCGACGGCGAGCCCACCGAGAACTTCCAGCTCGGCATGGAGCTGCACGCGAAGTACACGCTCTTCTGCGAAGGCGCGCGCGGGCACCTGGGCCGGCAACTGAACGAGAAGTTCAAGCTGAACAAGGATGCCGATCCGCAGGTCTACGGCATCGGCATCAAGGAGCTGTGGGAGATCGATCCTTCGAAGCACCAGCCGGGCCTCGTGATCCACACCGCCGGCTGGCCGCTCGACACCGAAACCTACGGCGGCTCGTTCCTCTATCACATCGACAACAACCAGGTGATGATCGGCTTCGTGGTCGGCCTGGGCTATACGAATCCGTACCTGTCGCCGTTCGAGGAATTCCAGCGCTACAAGACGCATCCGACGATCCGCGCGTTCCTCGAGGGCGGCAAGCGCGTCTCGTACGGCGCGCGCGCGATTACGGCAGGCGGGTTGATGTCGCTGCCGAAGCTCGTGTTTCCGGGCGGTGCGCTCGTCGGCGACGACGCGGGCTTTTTGAACGTGTCGCGCATCAAGGGCAGCCACGCGGCGATCAAGACCGGGATGCTCGCGGCGCAAGCCGCATTCGACGCCGTTCAGGCAGGCCGTCAAGGTGATGAGCTGGCTGCCTATCCGGAGTCGTTCAAGACCTCCTGGCTGCATGCCGAGCTCTATCGCTCGCGCAACTTCAAGCAGTGGATGAGCAAGGGCCTGTATCTCGGCACGCTGATGGTCGGGCTCGAGCAGAAGGTGCTGGGCGGCAACGTGCCGTGGACGCTGCATCACAAGCACGGGGACCACGAGACGCTCAAGCCCGCGTCGCAATGCAAGCCGATCGACTATCCGAAGCCGGACGGCAAGCTGACGTTCGACAGGCTCTCGTCGGTGTTCATTTCGAACACGAATCATGAGGAAAACCAGCCGGCACATTTGACGTTGAAGGACGCGTCGGTGCCGGTAAACGTGAATCTGCGCACGTATGCGGGCCCCGAGGGCCGCTTCTGCCCGGCGGCGGTCTACGAGTTCGTGAAGAACGACGACGGCAGCGACCGGCTCGTGATCAACGCGCAGAACTGCGTGCACTGCAAGACCTGCGACATCAAGGACCCGACGCAGAACATCGTATGGGTCACGCCGGAAGGCGGCGGCGGGCCGAACTATCCGAATATGTGACGCGGTTGACGATCAACTGAAAAGGGCGCCTCGGCGCCCTTTTCTTCTTGCGGCATCGCATCTTTCGGCGAGGCGGCTCAGGCCCCGCGCCGTCGCTTATGGCGCGCTCGCCGCGATCTTCGGCGTCGTCACCACGACGTCGCCGCATTGCGCGCGATGACGCAAGGCGTGATCGATCAGCACCAGCGCAAGCATCGCCTCGGCGATCGGCGTCGCGCGAATGCCGACGCACGGGTCATGCCGCCCGAACGTCTCGACGACGGCCGGCTGTCCCGCTTTGTCGATCGAGCGGCGCGGCGTGCGTATGCTCGACGTCGGCTTGATTGCGATCGAAACGGTGATGTCCTGCCCCGTCGAAATGCCGCCGAGCACGCCGCCCGCGTGGTTGCCGACGAAGCCCTCGGGTGTCAGCTCGTCGCCGTGGACCGAGCCGCGTTGCCGCACGCTTTCGAAGCCCGCGCCGATCTCGACGCCCTTCACCGCGTTGATGCCCATCATCGCGTGCGCGATATCGGCGTCCAGGCGGTCGAAGAGCGGCTCGCCCAAGCCGACCGGCACGCCCGTCGCCACCACGTTGATCCGCGCGCCGATCGAGTCGCCGTCCTTGCGCAACGCGTCCATATAGACTTCCAGTTTCGGCACCATGCCGGCGTTCGGAACGAAGAACGGGTTCTCGCGCACGTGCGCCCAATCGACGAACGGCACGTCGATCTCGCCGAGCGCGCTCATGTATCCGCGCACTTCGACGTTCAGATGCTCGCGCAGCCACTTCTTCGCGACGGCCCCTGCCGCAACCGTCGGCGCCGTCAGGCGCGCCGACGAGCGGCCGCCGCCGCGATAATCGCGCACGCCGTATTTCTGCCAATAGGTGTAGTCGGCATGGCCGGGACGGAACGTGTCGACGATGTTGCCGTAGTCCTTGCTGCGCTGGTCGGTGTTGCGGATCAGGAGCGCGATCGGCGCGCCGGTTGTCACGTCTTCGAACACGCCCGACAGGATCTCGACTTTGTCCTCTTCCTGGCGCTGCGTCACATGGCGCGACGTGCCGGGCTTGCGGCGGTCGAGTTCGATCTGGATGTCTTCAGCGGTCAACGCCATACCCGGGGGGCAGCCGTCGATCACGCAGCCGATTGCGGGACCATGCGATTCACCAAACGTCGTGACGGTGAAAAGCGTACCGAGAGTATTGCCGGACATGAGCGTCGTCCAAAAGAAAATCGGGGAGACCGCCACTATACCAGCCGGTTAACCGCGATGCCCCCCGCCCGGCGCGGCCCCCGGCGCTATTTGCGCGCCCCGCGCAGCTCGGCGACGATCCGCTGCAGCGCCTCCGGCGTGGCCGCCTGCGGATCGAGCGGTTCCGCCACCGCGAGCGTCAAGCGGCTCATCACGCCTTTCTTGACCGGCCGCGGCCAATGCGCGTCGACCGCTCGCGAAAACACACTGCCCCAGAGCCCCCGCAGCGCCATCGGCACCACGGGCACGGGCGTGCGCTTGATGATTTCGCTCACGCCTTGCCTGAACGGATTGATCTCGCCGGTTTTCGTCAGCTTGCCTTCCGGAAAGATGCAGACGAGCTCGCCCTCGGCCAGCGCGGCCGCGCACGTGTCGTAGGCGCGCTCGAGCAGGGCGACGTCCTCGTGGGCTGGCGCGATCGGGATCGCCTTCGCGTGCCGGAACAGCCAACCGACGAACGGCGTCCGGAAAATGTGATGATCCATCACGAAGCGGATCGGCCGCGGGCTCTCCGCCATGACGACGAGCGCATCGACGAAGCTCACGTGATTGCACACGAGCACCGCGGCACCGGTCTCGGGAATGCGCTCCGAATGCACAAGACGAATGCGATAGAACGTGTGCACGAGCACCCAGGCGATGAATCGCAGCAGGAATTCCGGCACGAGCGAGTAGATATAGCTGGCGACCACGACGTTGAGCAGCGCGGTGGTCAGGAAAATGCCGGGAATGCTCACGCCGAGCGACGTCAGCACGATCGCCATCAGCGCCGACACGATCATGAAGAACGAGTTCAGGATGTTGTTCGCCGCGATGATCCGCGCGCGATGTGTCGGCTGGCTGCGGCTCTGGATCAGCGCGTACAGCGGCACGCTGTAGAAGCCGCCGAACATCGCGAGCAGGAACAGGTCCGCGAGGATGCGCCAGTGTCCGAGCTGCGCAAGGAATTCCCCGACGGACAGCAGGTGGCCCGCCGGCGGCTGCGCATGGCTCGCGAAGAAAAGATCGATCGCGAACACGCTCATGCCGATCGATCCGAGCGGCACCAGGCCGACTTCGACCCTCCGCTTCGACAGCCGCTCGCACAGCAGCGACCCGATGCCGATGCCGAACGAGAACGTCGCGAGCAGCACGGTGACGACGTCCGGATCGGCCGACAGCACGTCCTTTGCGAAATTGAAGAACGACGTGAGAAACGTCGCGCCGACAAACCACAGCCACGAAATACCGAGCAGGCTCAGGAACACCGTGCGGTTCTCGCGAGCGAGCGAGAGGTTGCGCCACGTTTCCGTCACCGGGTTCCAGTTGATCCGCAAGTCCGGCTGCGGCGCCGGCGAGACCGGTACGAACGCCGACACCGTGCGCCCGGCGAGCGCGATCGCGACGCAGCCGAACGCGAGGATCGCCGCGCCATGCTCGACAAACCCGGCCGCCGCGCCGCCGATGATCGTGCCGATCAGGATCGCGACGAACGTCCCCATTTCGACGAGACCGTTGCCGCCCACCAATTCGCGATCGTTCAGATGCTGCGGCAGATACGCGTACTTGACCGGGCCGAACAGTGTCGAATGGACACCCATCAGGAACGTACATAAGTAGAGCAAGGGCGCGCTGTGCATCCAGAATCCTGCGCCGCCCACCAGCATCACAGCGATTTCGAACGTTTTCACGAAACGCGTGAGCGTGGCCTTGTCATATTTGTCCGCGATCTGTCCCGATGTCGCCGAAAAGAGCACGAACGGGACGATGAAAATCGCGGAGATCAGGAATGCCGCCGTTTTCGCGTCAACGCCGGAAAAACGCGCGGTCTGATAGGTGACGAGCGACGAGAAGCCGACCTTGAACACGTTGTCGTTGAGCGCGCCGAGAAACTGCGTCCAGAAGAACGGCGCGAACCGGCGCTCGCGCAGCAAGCCGAACTGGGAGTGATGCTCGCGCCCGGTGCGGCGCTCGCGTTGCGCGGTCGGGATGGGATGATCGCTCATGCGGTCAGGGAAATGTCGAGAGGGTCGATCGGCGGCCGCCACGTCGGCGGCCATCGGCCGGCGCAATGTATTGCATCGACGGGCAATCAGCCTGCGCGGACTGCGCTGCATGGGACCCGAGCAAGTGCTCTGCACGGGGCCGGAGTCACTGCTGAAGCGCTAACTCGGGTGGACAAGAAAAAACGCGCGTCACGCGCGCGCTTTTTCCCGGGGCGGCTTAGCGGGGCGGCGCGTTATGCCGCATTGCAGCAGAACGTCTTGGCAGACGCGCTTGCACCCGCATCTCGCGGCGCCGGGCCAAGCCGTCAGCGCGTCTCGCGCTGCCCCTGCTCTTCTTCCGGCCAGTCGCGGATATAGGCTTTCAGCATCCGATTCTCAAAGCCCTGTTCTTCGACCACCGCCTTTGCCACGTCATAGAACGAGATCACGCCCATCAGCCTGCGGCTTTCAAGCACCGGCAGATAACGGACGTGATGTTCGAGCATCATCCGCCGCACTTCGTTGACGTCGGTTTCCGGTGTGCAGGTGATCGGATGGTCGTCCATGACCTTGCGGATCGACGACGTGCCGACGCTGCCCGCATTATTGTGCAGCGTCATGATGATTTCACGAAACGTGAGCATGCCGACCAACTCGCCATACTCCATCACGACGAGCGAACCGATGTCGTGCTCGGCCATCGTATCCACTGCCTCATGCAGCGACGTATCGGGCGTGACCGTGAACAGGGTGTTGCCCTTGACTTTAAGGATGTCGCTGACTCGCATATTTGTCTCCAGATAATGCGCAACTAATTTTTGATCGTAGCGGAAAGCCCCTCAAAAGAAAAGCGAGGGCGCCTGCCGCCGGCCCTACGGGTTTGCCCGCCACTGACTTGAAGCCATGCGGAGCAGTGATACGATGGCCGGCACTTCAACCCTCGCGGGCGCCGTTCGAGAAAAACCGCCCCGCCGCCTCCGATGTCCGCCAATCGTTTCGACACGCTTGCGCTGCATGCCGGCGCAGCCCCAGACCCGGTGACCGGCGCGCGCGCCACGCCGATCTACCAGACCACTTCCTTCTCTTTCCGCGACACCGATCACGCCGCCGCGCTCTTCAATATGGAGCGCGCCGGCCACGTCTATTCGCGGATCTCGAACCCGACCGTGGCCGTCTTCGAAGAGCGCGTGGCCGCGCTCGAGAACGGCGCGGGAGCGATCGGCACGGCAAGCGGCCAGGCCGCACTGCATCTCGCGATCGCGACGCTGATGGGTGCGGGCTCGCATATCGTCGCGTCAAACGCGCTGTACGGCGGCTCGCATAACCTCTTGAACTACACGCTGCGGCGCTTCGGCATCGAGACGACCTTCGTCAAGCCTGGCGACCTTGCGGGGTGGCGCGCGGCGGTGCGCCCGAACACGCGGCTTCTGTTCGGCGAAACGCTCGGCAACCCGGGGCTCGACGTGCTCGATATTGCCGCCGTCGCGCAGATCGCGCACGAGCACCGCGTGCCGCTCCTGGTCGATTCGACCTTTACCACACCCTGCCTGCTGAAGCCGTTCGAGCACGGCGCCGATTTCGTCTACCACTCGGCGACAAAATTCCTGGGCGGCCACGGCACGACGATCGGCGGCGTGCTGGTCGATGGCGGCACGTTCGACTTCGTCGCGTCGGGGCGCTTTCCGGAACTTACCGAGCCATACGATGGTTTTCACGGCATGGTGTTCGCGGAGGAAAGCACCGTTGCGCCGTTTCTGCTGCGCGCGCGCCGCGAAGGACTGCGCGACTTCGGCGCCTGCCTGCACCCGCAGGCCGCATGGCAGCTGCTGCAGGGCATCGAGACGCTGCCGCTGCGCATGGAGCGGCACGTCGCCAATACGCGTCGCATCGTCGAGTTTCTCGCCGCGCACGCAGCGGTCGAATCGGTTGCCTATCCGGAACTGGAATCGCATCCCGACCACGCGCTCGCCAAACGTCTGCTGCCGCGCGGCGCCGGCGCCGTGTTCAGCTTCAACCTGCGCGGCGACCGTGCCGCCGGCCGCCGCTTCATCGAAGCGCTCACGCTGTTCTCACATCTTGCGAACGTCGGCGACGCGCGCTCGCTCGTCATCCACCCAGCCTCGACCACGCACTTCCGCATGGACGCCCCGGCACTCGCCGCCGCCGGCATTGCGGAGGGCACGATCCGCCTGTCGATCGGCCTCGAAGACCCCGACGACCTGATCGACGACCTCAAGCGCGCGCTCAAGGCCGCCGCCAAAGCGCCTGCCGCAGGCGCTCGCAAGGGGGCCGCATGATCGTCGAGCTCAACGGCGCCGCCGCATACGCCTACAGCGGCGGCAAAACTTTCGACCGCGCCCTGCCCACGGCCGTCTTCATCCACGGCGCGCAGCACGACCACAGCGTGTGGGCGCTGCAAACCCGCTACTTCGCCCATCACGGCTTCAACGTGCTGGCCGTCGACCTGCCCGGCCACAGCCGGAGCACAGGCCCAGCCGCGACCAGCATCGGCGCACTCGCCGACTGGCTCGCCGCGTTCCTCGATGCGGTGGGCGTCGATGCGGCCTTTGTCGCCGGACACAGCATGGGCTCGCTCGTCGCGCTCGAATTCGCCGGCCGCTATCCGGCGCGCGCCGCCCGGCTAGCGCTCGTCGCGACGGCAGTGCCGATGGCCGTTTCCGACGCGCTGCTCGACGCGGCGCTCAACCGCGAGAGCGAGGCGATCGAACTGGTCAACCGCTGGTCGCATTCGACGATCGCGGCGAAGCCGTCTGCCCCAGGACCTGGCTTCTGGCTGCACGGCATGAACCAGCGCCTGATGGAGCGCGTCGCGGCTAAGGGCGAATCGCAGCTCTTTCACACCGACTTCACCGCGTGCAATCAATACGCCGACGGACTCGCCCGCGCAGCACAGGTGCGCTGCCCGGTGCGCCTCGTGGTCGGCAGAAAGGACGCGATGACGCCGCCGCGCGCCACGCACGCCCTCGCCGAAGCATTAGCCGCCGCGGGCGCGCCAGTGGACACCGTGACGCTCGATGCCGGCCACGCGCTGATGTCGGAACAGCCCGACGGCACGCTCGACGCGCTGTTCAGTTTCGCGGCACCGCTTCGCACGGGCGGACCCACCGTTGACTGACGATAGCGGGAGGTGGGCGACTGCACCATCGGCCGAATGGCCGAGTTGCACGCCCGCACCAATCGCAGCAAAATGAATCTAACTACTTGATGGAATTGAATTTACTTGACTGCTTGGTGCGACCCGCCGCGACCGTCCGGTTCTTCGGTGCATGCCCCGAAGCCATGAACCGCCGGGCAGGCACGAGCGCGCTACGCAGCGAAAATCAAAGGAGGCGACGATGGCTCACACCGCCCAAACCGATCACTTCGCGAATTTTGCGGAGTTCTATCCGTTTTATCTCGGAGAGCATCGCAACGTCATGTGCCGCCGGCTGCACTTCATCGGTTCGCTAGGCGTGATCGGCTGCCTGGCGATGGCGATCGCCACCGGCGACTGGCTGTGGTTGCCGGCCGCCATTTTGTGCGGCTACGGGTTCGCATGGATCGGCCACTTCGCGTTCGAAAAGAACCGCCCCGCCACCTTCCGCCACCCGCTTTACAGCCTGATGGGCGATTGGGTGATGTTCAAGGACATCTGCGTCGGGAAGATCTCGCTGTAGCGAGCCGAGTCTCGCGAACCACGCCGGCGTTAGAGTCCGGCCACCTGGTGCGGCATCGTTTGCGTCGCGCCCGGTTCGTCGGCGGCAACCGTTCCCCGCGCCTTGCGTGCCGCCAGCAATGCCGCGAGCGATATATCGAGCTTCGCGTTGTCGAGCGCGCCGAGCAAGGTCGCGCAATCGACGCGCGTCGGCGCGAGCCGCAGCTGATATTCGAGCTCCGCCCGGTCGATCACGAACAAATCGAACAGCCGCCCGACCGTGACCTGCGACGGATTTGCGAGCAATACGTAGCGCGCCAGCCGGCCGTCGTCCTCGAGGCGCGCCACCCATTCCTGCTGGCTGAGCTGGGCGATGAGGTCGGTCGCGGTGTCCATGTCGCAGCGGAGCATGCGCGCCAGCTCCGTCACCGTGTGGCCCGGCTGGCCCGCCTCGCGCGCCTCGTCAAGACGCGCGAGCAATTCGAGCGCGTCGAGCAGATCGCCGCCCGGATAGCGCTGTCGATGAAACTGGCCGATGCGCACCGCAGGCAACGCCGATGAGATCATCGCGCCCGCAAGCGTGATGAACCAGCACAGGTACATCCACAGCAAGAACATCGGCACGGTCGCAAACGCGCCGTACACGGCGGTATAAGTGGGGATGCGGCGGACGTAATAACCGAAGCCGCGCTTCGTCAATTCGAAGGCGATCGCCGCGCAAATGCCGCCGACCGCCGCGTCGCGCCATTGCACGACGCAATTCGGCATGTAGACATAGAGCATCGTGAACGCAAGCGCCGTGAGCGGCAGCGCCGCCCCGGTCAGCGCCCAATCGATCAATGCCGAGACGCGCAAGCCGGCAAAGAACGGGGAGCGCGTGAAAAGATACGACGAGATCGACAGGCTCACACCGATCAGCAGCGGCCCGAGCGTCACGATCGACCAGTAGACGAGCACCCGCTGCGCAAACGGCCGCGGCTTGGTCACGCGCCAGATCACGTTGAACGCCGATTCGACCGTCATCATCGTCATGACCGCCGTGACGAAGAGCACGATCATGCCCATCGTCGTGAGGCCCTTTGCCTTCGTCGCGAACTGGTTCAGGTACTTGAAGATCTGGCTGTTGATCTGGTCGGGCATCAGGTGATCGGCGAGGAAACCCTGCAACGATGCTTGGAACGACGCGAAGATCGGAAACGCGGTAAAGAGGGCGAACGCGACCGTCGCGAGCGGCACGAGCGCGAGCATCGTGGTGAACGTGAGGCTGCCGGCCACTTGCGGAATGCGGTCTTCGCTGCTGCGCTTCGCGGCGAACTGCGCAAGACGTTTGATGGTGTCGAAATCCAGACTCAGCTTCGGCAAAAACCTTCTCCTCATTGGCGCCGGGCGCCAGGCAACGGGCACCTCAGCCCCTATAATAGCCGCTCAGTGATGAGTGCCCCCAAACCTGTCGCTACGCGCCAGGCCCCCCGAGGGGGCAAGAAAACTTGGGGCGGCCCGGCGTTTTCTTGAGTGCCCCCAAACCTGTCGCTACGCGCCAGGTCCCCCGAGGGGGCGGAAAACTTGGGGCGGCCCGGCGTTTTCTTGTGAGGCTTATGAAAGACGTTCTTGTACTTTATTACAGCCGCCATGGCACCACGCGCGAGCTGGCGCTCGCGATTGCGCAGGGCATCGACAGCGTCCCCGGCATGCAGGCGCGCATCCGCACCGTGCCCCCCGTCTCTTCCGTGTGCGAGGCCACGCAACCCGACATCCCCGCCGACGGCCCGCCTTACGCCGAGCTTCGCGACCTCGAGGAATGCGCCGGTCTCGCGCTCGGCTCGCCGACCCGCTTCGGCAACATGGCCGCCTCGCTCAAGTATTTTCTCGACGGCACGACGCCCCAGTGGCTGTCGGGCGCGCTCGCCGGCAAGCCGGCGTGCGTGTTCACGTCGACGGGCAGCCTCCACGGCGGGCAGGAAACGACGCTGCTGTCGATGATGCTCCCCCTCCTGCATCACGGCATGCTGATCGTCGGCATCCCGTACACCGAGAGCGCGCTCACCACGACGCAAAGCGGCGGCACGCCGTACGGCGCGTCGCATCACGCGCGCGCGGGGTCCGGCGAAGACGGCATCACTGCCGACGAGAAGGCGCTTGCGATCGTGCTCGGCGTGCGCGTCGCGCGGGCCGCGGCCCAGCTCACCGAGCGCGTGTAAGCGCACCGGAATCTTCCATGCCGCCAATCGCACCCGTGCCGCGGCCCAAGGCCACTTCCTTCGGGGCGCAGGCCGTCCCGCAAGTGGTCCCGTGCCGTGGTTTCGCACTCGGCGCAGCGCTTTCGCTCATCGCTCTGATCGCGCTCGCCGTCGTCTGGGAGGGCTGGCTCGCGCCGCTGCGCCCCGGCGGCTCGGCGCTCGTGCTGAAAGCCGTGCCGCTCCTCTTGCCGCTTCTCGGCGTGCTCAAGCGCCGTGTCTATACGTATCAATGGGCGTCGATGCTGATCCTCCTCTATTTCGCCGAGGGGATCGTGCGCGGCATGACCGACGGCGGGCTCTCCGCGCGGCTCGGCTGGATCGAGGCGACGCTCGCCGTGATCTTCTTCATTTGCGCGCTGGGCTACGTCGCCCCGTTCAAGCGCGCGGCCCGCGCGGCTCGGCGCGGCATCTGACCATAGCGAAAGAGACATGATGAACCCCCTGATGAACGGCCCCCACGCTCACTTGCTTTGCATGGGGCGGGAGGCAGCATGACCGACTCCGCCAACGCCTCCCAGCAGGCTTTCGTCGCGGCGTGCCGCGACGCGATCGGCGCGGCCCACGTGCTGACCGATGCGCACGACACTGCCTCCTATCTGACCGATTGGCGCCGCCGCTACAACGGCGCCGCCTG
The DNA here is from genome assembly GCF_017315705.1 of Trinickia mobilis. Taxonomy (GTDB): domain Bacteria; phylum Pseudomonadota; class Gammaproteobacteria; order Burkholderiales; family Burkholderiaceae; genus Trinickia_A; species Trinickia_A mobilis. The sequence continues at coordinate 15,326 of NZ_JAFLRF010000060.1, forward strand.
CGCCGTCCTGAGACCGGCCACCACGGACGAAGTCGCGGCCATCGTGCGCCTCGCGGTCGCGCATCGCGTCGCGCTCGTGCCGCAAGGCGGCAACACGGGGCTCGCGGGCGGCGCCACGCCCGACACGAGCGGCGCGCAAGCGGTCGTGAGCCTCGCGCGCCTGAACCGCGTGCGCGCGCTCGATCCGCACAACAACACGATCACCGTCGAAGCCGGCGTGATCCTCGCCGAGGTCCAGACGCGCGCGCAGGAAGCCGGCCGGCTTTTTCCGCTGTCGCTTGCCGCGGAAGGCAGTTGCACGATCGGCGGCAATCTCGCGACGAATGCGGGCGGCACCGGCGTGCTGCGCTACGGGAACGCGCGCGAGCTGTGCCTCGGCCTCGAAGTGGTCACGCCGCAAGGCGAGATCTGGGACGGCCTGCGCGGCCTGCGCAAGGACAACACCGGCTACGACTTGCGCGATCTCTTCATCGGCGCGGAAGGCACGCTCGGTATCGTCACGGCGGCTGTCATGAAGCTGCACCCGCAGCCGGCCGCGCGCGTGACGGCGCTTGCCGCGCTCGAATCGCCGCACGCCGCGCTCGATTTCCTGTCGCTCACGCAGCGCTTCACCGGGCCGCTTCTGACCGGCTTCGAATTGATGTCGGATTTCTGCCTGCGGCTCGTCGGCAAGCACTTCCCGCAATTGCGTTATCCGTTCGACGCCGCGCACGCCCAGATCGTCCTGCTCGAGTTGTCCGACAGCGAGAGCGAGGAGCACGCGCGCGCGATTTTCGAGCGGCTGATGGAAACCGCGCTGGAGGAAGGGCTCGTCGCCGATGCCGTCGTCGCCGAAAATCTCGCGCAATCGCGCGCGTTCTGGGACCTGCGCGAACACATTCCGCTCGCGCAAGCCGAGGAAGGTTTGAACATCAAGCACGACATCGCAGTGCCGATCTCGCGAATCGGCGCGTTCATCGACGAAACCGACGCGGCGATCGCGGAAGCGCTACCGGGCGTGCGCATGGTCACGTTCGGCCACCTCGGCGACGGCAATCTGCACTACAACGTGCAGGCGCCGGAAGGCGGCGACGTCAGGGCCTTTCTCGCGGAGCATCAAGCGCCGATCAACCGGATCGTCTACGACAGCGTGCACAAGCACGGCGGCAGCATCAGCGCGGAGCACGGCCTCGGGCAATTGAAGATCGACGAAGCCGTGCACTACAAATCAGCGGTCGAAGTGCGGCTGATGCAGGCGGTGAAAACGGCACTCGATCCGCTCGGCCTGATGAACCCCGGCAAGGTGCTACGCTAAAGCGTTGGCGCCGACGCTGCAAACCGGCCCCCAACGACACCGACTGGCAGGAGATGCGCCCGTGAAAATCCGCGTGTTGTCCGATCTGCATCTCGAATGCGACGAGCCCGAGGTGGTCGCGCACGCGAGCGCGGATCTCGTCGTGCTGGCCGGCGATATCCACAATCACGCGGAAGGCCTGCGCTGGGCCGCCGAGACGTTCGACGCGCAGGTGCCGGTCGTCTACGTGCCCGGCAACCACGAGTATTACGACGGCGAATTCGGCGCGCTCGAAACGGCGATGCGCGATGCGGCCCATTGCGTTGACAACGTGCACTACCTGAACAACAGCACGCTGATCGACCCGGAAGGCCGCTGGCGCGTGCTCGGCACGACGCTATGGACCGACTTCGCGCTGTTCGGCGCTACGGACGACGAGCGCGCGCAATCGATCGCCGCAGCCGAAAAGGTGATGCTCGATTTTCGCGGACTGATTCAGGTGGCGTGGCCCGGCGCCGGCACCGAGGTGGGCACCGAGGTGGGCACATTTAGCACCGGCGCCCCGCGCGACTTCACGCCAGCCGATACGCTCGCGCTGCACCGCCACGCACGCGCGTGGCTCGAAGCGGAACTGGCAAAGCCATTCAGCGGGAAAACGGTCGTCGTCACGCACCATGCGCCGCATCGGCTGAGCCTTGCGGCGCGTTACGAGCATGACCTGGTGTCGGCGGGATTCGTCAGCGACTTGCCTCAGCTCGTGCGCGCGCCGGTCGCGCTGTGGATTCACGGGCACACGCATACCGCGTTCGACTACACGGTGAACGGCACGCGGGTCGTTTGCAATCCGCGCGGCTACGTCGACCGCCGAACGCGCCGGCTGGAGAATCCGGCATTCGCGTGGGACAAGGTCGTCGAGATCTAAGCCTGGACTTATCGCGTGGCGCGCTTGAACGCGCGACGCACGGGAACCAGCATGAGCTGCGGCACAGGTTTCAGGCGGCGCAGCAAGTCGCGCGATGCGGCGATTCCGATTAGACCGAACATGACGGCAACGCCGATCAGCAGATGCGTATCCATGAGTTCCCTTCTTTCGATGTGCAGGCAGTCACGACACGGTAGCAAATCGGCTGCCGGCAAGACGTAAAGAAGTGTTGCCGCATGGCAATGCTGTAACAGCGAACGAAAGTGAGCGTTGGGGGCGGTTCATCTCATCGCCACTCAAGTCCGGGCAAGCTGACGCAGTGCCGCCTGATCGGCGGCGAGCGTCGCGGGCAGCTCCTCGCGCAGGAAATCGACCCAGGTGCGGATTTTCGCGTCGAGATACTGGCGCGACGGATAGAGCGCATAAATGTTCATCGGCTGGGACGTGTACTCGGGCAAAATCCACACGAGTTCCCCACTCTTGAGCCATTGAATCGCCGAGTAGGTCGGCAGGACGGAAATGCCCAAGCCTTCGCGCACTGCCATCGCCATCGCCTCGGCGACGTTGACCTGGAACGTCGACGGCGGCAGGGAAAAGGTCTCCTGCCCGTTGGGCCCGTCGAACGTCCATTTGCCGGCCGCGAACATCGGCGCGACCATATGCAGGCAATCATGATGTGCGAGATCGGCGGGGACCTTCGGCACACCGCGCGTCTCGAGATAGGACGGCGCCGCGCACGCCACGCTGAACGCGATGCCGAGGCGGTGCGAGACGAGCCCCGAATCCGGCAAGTCGAAGCCGAGCACCAGCGACACGTCATAGCCTTCGTCGAGCAGATCGGGGATGCGGTTCGCGAGCGTCAGGTCGATGTCGACATCGGGGTAGCGCTGCCGGTAGCGGCCGATCGCCGGCACGACATAATGCATGCCGAAGCTGCTCATCGCGTGAATCTTGAGCTTCCCCGACGGATTCGCGTGCGCTTCGCTCGCCTCGGCCTCGGCCTGATCGACGTAGGCCAAAATCTGCTCGCAGCGCTGCAAGTAGCGCTCGCCCGCTTCGGTGAGCGCGATGCGGCGCGTCGTGCGGTTCAGGAGCCGCGTGCGCAGATGCGTTTCGAGATCGGATACCGCACGCGACGCGTGGGCGGTCGTCGTATTCAAGTGCTGCGCGGCGGCCGTGAAGCTCCCCGCTTCGACGACCCGGACGAATACGCGCATGTTTTGCAGCGTGTCCATACTATCCCCCCTGAGTTCCGGCCGATTGTTACACAAACTGAAATATCGTTTGTCTCAGCATCCGTAAAGAACTATTACATTTTTACTGGTTATTCGATAATCTCTCGAAAAATATAATTACCAATAGCGTTATATACTCGTTTAAGGACAGAATCGTGCAGTCTCCGGTAGCAAAAGGAAGCGTCGCGCTCGCCTTTCTTGCACTCTCAATAATAATCGCCGGGTGCGCCAGTACCGGAGGCATCGCACCGCAAAGCAAGGCGGCCGACCCTTCCTCGTTCGATATCGGCAGCGCCGTGCGCGCCGCCAACGCCAACGCCCAATGGCCCGCCGTCGACTGGTGGCGCGCCTACGGCGACCCGCAGCTGAACACCCTCGTCGAAGCCGCGCGTGCGGGCAGTCCCACGCTCGCGGCCGCGCAGGCGCGCGTGCGCGAAGCGCAGGCGCTGGCCGGCCGCGCCCAGGCGGCCCTGGCGCCGCAGGTCAACGGCAGCCTGTCGGTGCAGCGCGAACATTGGCCGGGCGACCCGCTCTTTTACGGCCCGGGTACGCTCGCGAACACGGACACGTGGAACAACACCGCGAGCATCGGCCTCTCCTATCACCTCGACCTGTGGGGCGCCGACAAGAACGCGCTCGAGCGCGCGCTCGACGCCGCCCACGCGCAAGCGGCCGATGCGCGCGCCGCGCAGCTCGAACTCGAAGTCAACGTCGTGCGAGCGTATGTCGATTTGTCGAAGAATTACGCGCTGCTCGACATCGCGAAGCAAACGCTCGAGCAGCAAAAGCAGCTTGCGGCGCTTGCGCACCGGCGCCTCGCGGGCGGCCTCGGCACCCAGCTCGAAGTGAGCCAGACCGAAGCCCCGCTCCCCGAATACGAGCGGCAAATCGATGCGATCGAGGAATCGATCGCGCTCGACCGCAATCAGCTTGCCGCGCTGCTCGGCAAGGGCCCTGGCGCGGGCGAGTCGATCGCGCGGCCCACGCTGTCGCTGGCGGCGCCGGCCGGCTTGCCGTCGACGCTGCCGGCCGAGCTGATCGGCCATCGCCCGGACATCGTCGCCGCCCGCTGGACCGTCGCGGCACAGGCGCGCGGCATCGACGTCGCCAAGGCTGCGTTCTATCCGAACATCAACCTCGCGGCGTCGCTCGGCGGCTACGCAACCGGCGGCCCGCTCTTGCAGTTCCTCAAAGCGGCGAACGGCAGCTGGACCGCCGGGCCCGCGCTGTCGCTGCCGATCTTCGACGGCGGCGCGCGGCGCAGCGAGCTTGGCGCGGCGGCCGCGGGCTACGACCAGGCCGTCGAGAACTACAACCAGACGATCGTCGGCGCGTTGAAGGACGTCGCCGACCAGGTCGTGCGGATGCGCTCGCTCGCCACGCAGGAACAGGACGCACAGCGCTCCGTGACGGCGGCCAAGAAGAGCTTCGACCTCTCGCGGGAAGGCTACCGGCGCGGGCTCACCGACTACGTCAACGTGATCGTCGCCGAATCACAGTGGCTCAACGCGCAGCAAGGCGTCGCGCGCATCCAGGCCGAGCAGTTCGTCGCGCATGCGTCGCTGATGGCGGCGCTCGGCGGCGGGCTCGACGACCCGGCGAACGGTCCGAGCGCCGCGGACACGCAGCCCGGCCATACGACGGCCGCGCAGCGGGCGGTGTCGGCGGTGGCTTCCAAGGTGTCGTCGGCCGCGGCGAAGGCGGCCAACGCGGTGTCGCCCAATCCGGCGGGCCCTGCGGCGCCGGTCAACGCAGCCCCTGCACAATAAGGCGCGCCGGCCATGTCCACCCCCTCGTCCTCCTCTTTCGAGCACGCGCCCCGCACGCTTCGCGACTGGTACGCGATCGCCGCCGATTGGGCGCGCACCGACGGCGCCACCTGGATCTACGTGTTCAAGGCGCTGCTCGCGGCGTTCCTCACCCTGCTGATCGCGATGCGGCTCGAAATGTCGCAGCCCAGGACGGCGATGGCGACCGCGTTCATCGTGATGCAGCCGCAAAGCGGCGCCGTGCTCGCCAAGAGCTTCTATCGGTTTTGCGGCACGCTGATCGGGCTCGTCGCCACGTTGACGTTCGTCGGGCTTTTCGCGCAGCAGCCCGAACTCTTCATGATGGCGCTCGCGATCTGGGTCGGCATCTGCACGGCCGGCGCCGCGCGCAACCGCAACTTCCGTTCGTACGGCTTCCTGCTCGCGGGCTACACAGCGGCGCTAATCGGCCTGCCCGCTGCGCAAGCGCCTGACGGGGCGTTCCTGTCGGCCCTTACGCGGGCCTCGGAAGTGTCGCTCGGCGTCGCCTGCGCGGGCATCGTCAGTGCACTCGTGTTCCCGCAGCACACGGGCGAACAGATGCGCACGACGGTGCGCGCGCGTTTTGCCGCATTCGCCGAATATGTGTCGGCGGCGTTCGCGGGCCACACCGACCGCACTTACATCGAGCAAGCCAATGCGCGTTTCCTCGTCGATATCGTCGGCTTCGAGGCGATGCGCAGCCTCATCCAGTTCGAAGGCCCGGATGCCCGCCAGCGCACCGGCAAGCTCTCGCGCCTGAACAGCGAATTCATGACGGCGTCCACGCGCTTTCACGCGCTGCATCAGCTGATGCAGCGCCTGTACGATGCCGGTGCGACCGAGGCGATCAGCGCGATCGAACCGTACTTCAAGGAGATTGCGCCGCTATTGACGAAGTCTGGCGAGCGCGCGCACTCCGCCGCCGATGCGCAAGACACCGCCGGGCAATTGGAGGCCTACCAGGCGACGCTGCCGCGCCGCGTGCGCGAGCAGCGCGCCGCCTTCGAAAACCGCCCCGATTTTCCGCTGCTCGAATTCGACACCGCCTCCGAGCTGCTCTACCGCTTCGTCGACGACATGCTGAAGTACGCGCGAACCTACGGCTCGCTCGCGTCTGCCGAGGCGAAGCCGCGCGAGCGCTGGATCGAGCATTTCGAGCCGAAGACCAACCACATCGCAACGCTCCTGGCCGGCGTGCGCGGCGCGATCGTGATGGGCGTGCTCAGCTGGTTCTGGCTCAGGACGGCATGGCCAAGCGGCACGATGCTCGTGTCGGTGGCGGCGGCGGTCTGCGCGCTCGCCTCCTCCTCGCCGAACCCGACGCGCACGTCGTATCAAATGGGCATCGGCATCGCGCTCTCGGTCGTCGCGGGCTTCATTGCCGAGTTCGGCGTCTATCCGCACATCGACGGCTTCGTGATGTTGTGCGTCGCGCTCACGCCGTTTCTGGCCTTCGGCGTCTACCTCTCGACCCGCCGCGGCCTGGCCGGCTACGGCGCCGGCTACCTGATTTTCTTCTGCACGCTGGCCGGCCCGGACAACGTAATCAACTACGATCCGTCGAGCTTCATGAACGATGGGATCGCGCTCGTGATGTCGACGATCGTCGCGGCCATCGCGTTCGCCGTCCTGCTGCCGCCCGCCACGCCGTGGCTGCGCAACTATCTGTTCGCCGACATGCGCCGTCAGGTCCTGATGGCGTGCCACGGGGGGCTCGAGCGGGTGCGCTCGCGCTTCGAGAGCGGCACGCGCGATCTGGCGTTCCAGGCGCACAGCCTCGCCGAGGACGAACCCGAGGTGCGGCGCGATACGCTGCGCTGGCTCCTCGCCGTGCTCGAAGTCGGCAATGCGATCATCGACCTGCGCCAGGAGCTCGCGATGCTGCCGCGCGATCCGCGCTACGCGGCGACGATGCCGTGGCGCAAGACGGTTGCGAAGACGCGCGAGGCGATCACCTCGCTCTTCTCGCGCCCGGACGCCCAGCGCCTCGATGCCGCGCTCGCCGCGACCGGCGACGCGATCGCCGCCGTCCAGCAAACGCTCGTCGCGTTCGAGCCGCCGCGCGACGAGCGGCGCCAATTGCAGCGCATCCTGAGCCACCTCCACTTCATTCGCTCGGCGCTGCTCGATCCGCAGTCGCCGCTCGAATCGTTCGTGGGCAAAACCCGGCGTCCCGCTGCGGCGCAACCATCGGGAGAGCACCATGCCTCGTGAAATCGCCGTACTCGACGCCTATGTGCCGACCATCCTGCTGCTTTGCGTGATCGGCGCCGCGCTGACCTGGGCGCTCGACCGCGTCCTGGCCTGGACCGGCCTCTACCGCGTCGTCTGGCATCCATCCCTGTTCCGGGCGAGCCTGCTCGTCTGTGTGTGCGGCGGACTGGGGCTCGCCGTCTATCGTTGATTCAAGCGCTATTAGAGTCACATCATGACCATCCGAAAAATCGTCGGCTTTCTCGCGACCGCCCTCATCTTCATCGCCGCGGTCCTGATCGGCCACAAGCTGTGGGTGTATTACATGGACGAACCATGGACCCGCGACGGCCGCGTGCGCGCCGATATCGTCAACATCGCGCCCGACGTGTCGGGGGCCGTTGTCCAGCTGCCGGTCAAGGACAACCAGTTCGTCAAGAAAGGCGACCTCCTGATGCAGATCGACCCGTCGCACTATCAGATCGCGGTCGAGCAGGCGCAGGCCGCAGTCGCGGCGCGCAAGGCCGAATTGCAGATGCGTCTCGACGACGCCAAGCGCCGCGCCGATCTCGACAGCCTCGTCGTGTCGACGGAAAGCCGCGAGAACGCGTCGCACACCGCATCGAGCGCCGAGGCACAGTACCAACAGGCGCTCGCCGCGCTCGACGCCGCCAAGCTGAACCTGGAGCGCACGCGCGTGGTGGCGCCGGTCGACGGCTACGTGACCAACCTGAACGTGTTCCAGGGCGACTACGCGACGGTCGGCACGCCGAAGCTCGCGATCGTCGACAGCCATTCGTTCTGGGTCTACGGATACTTCGAGGAAACCAAGCTGCCGCGCGTGAAGGTCGGCGACAAGGCCGATATCCTGCTGATGAGCGGCGGCACGCTGAAGGGCCACGTCGAGAGCATTTCGCGCGGCATCTACGATCGCGACAACCCCTCAAGCCGCGATCTCGTTGCCGACGTGAACCCGACGTTCAACTGGGTGCGCCTCGCGCAGCGGGTGCCGGTGCGCATCCATATCGACCAGGTGCCCGACGGGCTCGTGCTGTCGGCGGGCACCACGGCTACGGTCGTCGTGAAACCTGGCGGAGCTTGAACACCGCAGTGACACTTAGCGCAGCTTGAACTTGCCGACGAGGCGCTTCAACGACTTCGCCTGATCGTCGAGCGAGCGCGCCGCGGCCGTGGCCTCCTCGACGAGCGCGGCGTTCTGCTGCGTGCCCGAATCCATCTGCGTGACGGCCTGGTTGATCTCTTCGATGCCTGCGCTCTGCTCCGAGGACGCCGCCGAGATCTCGCCCATGATGTCGGTCACGCGCTTTACGGCCTTCACGACCTCGTCCATCGTCTGACCGGCGTCCTGTGCGAAGTGAGAGCCGTTCGCGACGCGCTCGAGCGACGCGTTGATCAGCCCCTTGATCTCCTTGGCCGCCTGAGCGCTGCGTTGCGCGAGGCTGCGCACTTCGCCGGCGACGACCGCGAAGCCGCGGCCCTGCTCGCCCGCGCGCGCCGCTTCGACCGCCGCGTTCAGCGCGAGGATGTTGGTCTGGAACGCGATCCCTTCGATCACGCCGATGATGTCGCCGATGCTCTTGGCGCTGTCGTTGATCTGACCCATCGTCGAGACGACGCGCGACACGACCTCGCCGCCCTTCTCCGCGATCTCCGACGCGTTGTTCGCGAGCGTGCTCGCCTGCTTCGCGTTGTCGGCGTTCTGCTTCACGGTCGACGTGAGCTGCTCCATGCTCGCCGCGGTCTTTTCGAGCGACACCGCCTGCATTTCCGTGCGCTGCGACAAATCGAGGTTGCCCATCGAGATCTCGCCCGCCGCCGACGCAATCGCCTCGGCGCTCGCGGTGATTTCGCCGACCGTCTCCGAGAGCCCGACTTGCATGTCACGCAGCGCGAACAGCACGCTCGATTGGTCGTTCTTGCCGAGCGCGATCGGATGCGAGAGGTCGCCCGCCGCGATATGGCTCGCGATGTTCTTCGCGTAGGCCGGCTCGCCGCCGAGCTGCTTGGTGAGCCGCCGCACGACCCATTCGGCGACCGCGAACGCCACGACGAAGAGCGCGACCGTCATTGCGGCGATCATCACGAACGACGACTTGAAGATGAACGCCGACGCTTCGATCGTCGCCTTCGCGGCGGTGCCGCGCGACTCGACGAGCTCGGCGACGAGCTTTTCGAGCTTTTCCGTTTCAACGAGCAGCGACACGTCCTGCATGCCGACCTGCCAGTTCATCTGCGACAAGTCGAGCGGCTGCGCCTTCACGAGCGTTACGAACGCGCGCAAATGGTCGCTCCAGGTCGACACCGCGGTCGCAAATTTCTTTTGGCGGGCAAGCGCGACGCTGTCGGACGCGTCGGTGTATTGCTGTAGCGTCGACAACTCACCGGCAATCGCGCCGAGGCCCTTGCCGACATCGCTGCCGAGATCGTCGCGCTCCTTGGCCGTGGTCGCCGTGAGCAGCATCTTCTGCGCGCGGCTCGCGCGCAGCACGTTCGCGCGCACCTCTTCCGCCGCGCGGCTCGCGACGTACCCCTGGTCGTAGATCGATTGCGTCGAGCCGTTCAGGCGGCTGATCTGCGTGAGCGAAAAGACGCCGATGGCCAGCGTGCCGACGAGCAGCGCGGCGAACGCCAGCCGCAGCGTCGCTTTGACCGGCAAGCTATTGAGCCTGCCGGCCGCCGCGCGCTTGCTGCTGCCTTGCGAACGGCCACCTGCCGGCTCGTCATCCGGTACGAACCCCGCGCCCGAACGGCGGCCCAGCGAAACTGCCTTCATATATGTCCCCGTTTTCTCAAAACGCGCCGCCGAACCGGTGGGTCCGGCGACACGGCTTACCTTGCCAGGGTCAACGGCATTCGGGCGTGGTTTCTTTAGCGTCGTGCGCCCCGATGTAAACCCGGCCCAGCGGCGCGCGCGTGGTCTGCCGCCGCGCGCCTCGCACGGTTTATAACCGGACAAAAAATTGCGCGCACAGGGCGGGCGGCGGCGCGTAAGAACCTGTCGCGGCGCGGTGACATCCACTTGACGTCCATCGTTTTGCGCGGGTTCGGTGCAAGCGTTCATGTCCGGTTTACGCCTGACCAATGTCCGAATCGCGACAAACCTTGTCCGTACATTTCACGCGCGCCACATTACACTGTTGCAAAAGCTTAAGAACAATCCGCTGTGCATTGCCCACCCAGGCACTGCGCATGCCTCATCCACCTCCCAATCGCCGTCGATCCAATGGAAACGAGCCTCGACAAGCGCGCCCTCGCCGGATCGGCCAGCCCGAATCCGTCGGCGCAGCCCGCCGCAACCCAAGTTCAGCGCACCGTCTATTCGGTGCTGGGGGCGATCAGCTTCGCGCACCTGCTGAACGACATGATTCAGTCGCTGATTCTCGCGATCTATCCGATGCTGAAGGCGAGCTTTTCGCTGTCGTTCGGGCAGATCGGCCTCATCACGCTGACCTATCAGATCACCGCGTCGCTGTTGCAGCCGCTCGTCGGCCATTTCACCGACAGGCGCCCGCAGCCCTACTCGCTGCCGATCGGCATGGGCTTCACGCTGACCGGGCTCGTGCTGATGTCGGTCGCGCCGAACTTCGGCGTCCTGCTCGTCGCCGCGGCGCTCGTCGGGTGCGGATCGTCGGTGTTTCATCCGGAATCCTCGCGCGTGGCGCGCATGGCTTCAGGAGGACAGCATGGGCTTGCGCAGTCGCTGTTCCAGGTCGGCGGCAATGCCGGCTCGTCGCTCGGGCCGCTGCTCGCCGCGCTGATCGTGATTCCGCATGGGCAGCGCAGCATCGCGTGGTTCTCGGTTGCGGCGCTCGTTGCGATCGTCGTGCTCGCGCAAATCGGCCGCTGGTACAAGCAGCATCCCGCGACGAAGAAGTCCAGGAACGCGCAGGCGGCCCGCCATGCGCTGCCGCGCGGCCGCGTGATGTTCGCGATGAGCGTGCTCGTGCTGCTCGTGTTCTCGAAGTACTTCTATCTCGCGAGCATCAACAGCTACTTCACGTTCTACCTGATCGACAAGTTCCACCTGCCCGTGCAGGCCGCGCAGATTCACTTGTTCGTGTTCCTCGCGGCAGTCGCGGCGGGCACGATCATCGGCGGCCCGGTCGGCGACCGGATCGGCCGCAAGTATGTGATCTGGGTGTCGATCCTCGGCGTCGCGCCGTTCACGCTGCTGTTGCCGTACGCGAACCTGTTCTGGACCAGCGTGCTGACGGTCGTGATCGGTGTCGTGCTGGCGTCGGCGTTCTCGGCGATCCTGGTTTATGCGCAGGAACTGATCCCCGGCAAGGTTGGGATGGTCGCGGGATTGTTTTTCGGCTTCGCGTTCGGTCTTGGCGGTGTGGGCGCAGCCGTGCTCGGCCAGCTCGCGGATGCGACGAGCATCGGGTATGTCTACAAGGTCTGCTCGTTCCTGCCGCTGATCGGTGTCCTGACGGTGTTTTTGCCGGATGTGGAAGGTAAGCGCGCGAAGGCTGCGTGAGCGTGATAGTTAAAACGGGCAATGCGTTCACATTGCCCATTTTTTGGCTGCCTAACATTTCCCCTTATCACCTAGCCCATAGCTACACGCAAAGGGATCGTACCATTTGTTGTATTTATAAAACAAATGTACATAATCGCCTCTACTCCACGTAATGCCGCCGGTACCGCCAGATGAAATTGTCCACTCACCCTTACTATTATCACTATACTCAATAAACCCCGTTGCATAGCAATCCGAGTTGTGTGCGTCAAGTTGTGCAAAAACGGCTGACCATAGTTTCAGTTGATTCTTTTGCGCGGGGCTCGGCGCGA
>NZ_JAFLRF010000061.1 GCF_017315705.1 Trinickia mobilis
GCGAGAACGCGTCCTTCGGACAAGGCGAAGCGCAGCGAGCGCATATCTCCGCCAACGTGCCGGCGAGCGCATGACCTGGGGCTGGTGCCGCGACAAAGCGGCACCGCAGGCCGAGTGAAGCTGCTCGGCATCAGTAAAAGAGGCGATGTGTACTTGCGTACCTTGCTGAATCACGGCGCGCGCTCGGTGCCCACACATTCGAAGCACCTGAGCAAGTCGCTGCAACGTTTGCTCGCGCGACGACCATTCAATGTCGTGGTCGTCGCGTTGGCCAACAAGATGGCACGCATGATCTGGGTGCTGCTTGCCCCCGCTCGTACGTACCAACCCGACTACGTGGCGCGTGCTGCGTAGGACATCAACTAACTATGGAGCTGGTCACCGATAGGTTGCGTAGGTTGATACACATGTGATGGCAAAGCAGGTCGGACTCGGGGAAGCAAACCTGGACGCCGTCTTGTCCTTCGAGGACTTGGAGGAGATGAGGACTTCCCGGCAGATTCCATCAGGGCCAGCGGATTACCTCGTCCGCACCACACGCCGGATATAAGTCTGCCGTTTCATCCTGTCCGCCACACATCAAATGTCACCTGGCAAACCGGGAGCCGTCCATATAAGACTTCGATCATGAAAATCCCGAATCAAGATCCTGCCAACTTGCACACTGCGATCTCCGTTATAGAGAACGTGAGCGTTCGACCAGTCATGGTTCCGCTCGATCCACCCCTTCGCACGGCCAGCGGGGTCGCGACTGTAGCGTCACTTGCGCTGGTGGACATCGCGACTGCGCACGGCGTCGTGGGCCACGCGTATGTGTCCGCGTATACCCCGGTCCTTCTACCCGCGCTTGTGCAGTTGCTGAAGGATTTGTCGAATTTGCTGCCTGGGCAGAGCCTCGCGCCGAAAACGGTGATGCGCGAGCTTCGCAGCCGCTTCGTCTTGCCCGGAACCCCAGGCTTGCTCGACATGGCGCTCGCCGCGCTAGACATGGCGCTCTGGGATGCGCACGCCCGCGTTGTGGGGCGGTCGCTCGTCCGTCTGCTCGGAGGCGAACCGAGGCCTGTCAAGAGCTATGCGAGCTTTGGCATGGACGGACGCGAACGTGCTGTCGATGCGGCATTGAAAAGCGTCGATGAAGGTTTTCGCGCGATCAAGATCAAGATTGGCTATCCGACGCTGAAGGAGGATCTTGACGTCGTACGAAGCGTACGCGCGGCGATCGGGACGGAGATCGACCTGATGGTCGACTACAACCAGGTGCTCAGTGTGCCGGAGGCGGTCCGCAGGGGCCATGCGCTCGACGACGAGGGCCTCGCGTGGATCGAGGAGCCGACTCTTTGCGACGACCTCGACGGTCATGCGCAAATCGCAGCGGCGCTGAAGACTCCGCTGCAACTTGGCGAAAACAGCTGGGGCCCTCGCGGCGTCCAGAGAATGATCGCAAGCCGCGCGTGCGATCTCGCGATGCCGGATCTGATGAAAGTCGGTGGCGTCACTGGTTGGCTAGATGCCGTGTCCATCTGTGAGGCGAACGGCATGCCGGTTTCCAATCACTTCTATCAGGAGATGAGCGCACATTTGCTCGCGCTAACTCCCGCCATGCACTACATGGAGTATTTCGGGCTGGCCGACGCTGTGCTGGCGAGTCCGGCGATTGTAGTTGACGGTTGTGTGACGCCCTCCGACGAACCCGGCGGCGGCGTGACGTGGGACGAGGCGGCCGTCGAGCGCTATACGCCGCACTGATCTCGCTCGGCTGCGGACACGCACGTTGTGCCTGCGGCCGCGGCCGTATCGCTGCTCACCCAGGGTTACGGCCGGCAGTGTTTCTTGTTTGAAATCCACAATAGCCCCCTGAAGCAAAAAAGCAATACTCGAAGTTAAAGGCTGAAGCCTTTAACTTCGCCCCCGTCTATTTCGACGCGCAATCCTGCTCCGATATGGCTTGTGTCTGGATAAAGGAAGCCGTGGAAAAGGGCGCGGAGCCGATCGCTTTTCCGGAAGCGTATCTGTCGTCGTTTCCTGTGTGGTCCGGCATCAGGGCGACGGTCGTCACGCACGGATTCTTCACGAAGCTCGTTGGCAGCGAGGAAGCCGAGGCTTGAACAGAGTGGGGAATTTTAGATTCCCTCACCTGGGGGCAACGGCGGCCATTGGATCTCTTGCCCGACCGTGACGCAACTTCAGTGGCGAGCTGGTTAAACCAACACTGCGCAATCCGGTCCGCATCGCGCGATCACGCTGGCGCTTACGCCGAAGGCATTACGCGTGGCGCGCCCCAAGCAATACAAGTCGCCGGCCGATGACATCTGCTGAGGAATCTTGACGAGGCCATCGAGCGCGCATTGAACGCTTGGCTGCATCATTTTCACCGTCTACGTATTGGTTCCGAGCGCCGCGCGGACATTCACGAAGCATTCCTCAGAGTCGGTTGTTGATTGATCTGCTGGAACGCTCTTCAGCGATCCAGACAGTCTTTATGAAACCGTCTCACAGTGCTTACCCTAGCGGCCAAGAGTTGCTTGCAACAACCGATTGGATGTGTACAATAACGGTCGGCCGTCATGTATTTTTTTGGCGGTCGACCTTCCTAACGTTCACCATCATGAGGTAACGGCCATGCCATTGATCAACGTTCATCTGCAGAAGGGTGTATTCGAAGAATCTCGGATCGACAAAATCTCAGGCGCCATTCAGGGCGCGCTGATGGAGGTGCTCAAAATCCCGGCGGATGATTTCTTCCAAGTGATCCATGAGCTTCCGAAGAATCGCTACCGACACACGCAATCGTTCGTCGGCATGAGTTACACCGACGAACTGATCACGCTTCAAGTGACGATCCTCGCTGGGCGCCCTCGAGAGACACGTCTTGCGCTTCACAAAGCGTTGAACCGACGACTCGTCGAGGAGGCAGGCATTTCACACGATGATCTGTTCATCAACATCTACGAGATCGCTGGCGAAAACGCGTCGTTCGGCCGTGGCGAAGCGCAGCGCGCGCATATCTCCGCCGGTGCATCGGCAAGCGCGTGACCATCGCGGTCGTCAATCTGATCAAACGGAGTATTTCATGCGTTTTCTGCGGTTTTCCCAAACAGGCAAGCTTGGTCTCGCAGTCGCGGACGGCGACCGCTTCTACGGTTTTCTCGACGGTGACGACGGTTATCCAGGTGACCTCGACAAGCTCGTAGCCGCGGGCGGTGGCGGGCTCAAGTCGGCCGCGTCCGTGCTGCGAGCGGGGCGCGAGATCGATCTGAACGCCGTGGCATATTTGCCGCCGTTCACGGGTGCAGGCAGCAAAATCATCTGCCTTGGCATCAACTACGTAGATCACGCCGCTGAGACGGGTTATGAGCCGCCTTCATTTCCAACGATCTTCGCGCGTTTCGCCGACACGCTGATCGGCCATGGGGCTCCACTCGTGGTGCCGCGTGTATCCGATCAGTACGACTATGAAGGCGAGTTGGTCGCGGTGATTGGTAAGACCGGCAAGCACATCTCTCGCGAGGCGGCGCTCGATTACGTCGCTGGCTATTCGATATTCAACGATGGTTCCGTGCGCGACTGGCAAAAGCAGACACCGCAATGGACGGTCGGCAAGAACTTCGACAATTCGGGTGCATTTGGGCCCTATTTCGTCACGGCCGACGAAGTCCCGGCAGGCGGCGCCGGGCTGGCGATTCAGACGCGCCTGAACGGCCGCGTCGTGCAGAACGCATCGACCGCCGACATGGTCTTCAGCGTCATCGATACGGTGACGTTACTCAGCAAGGCGATGACCCTGCGGGCTGGTGACATCCTCGTCATGGGCACGCCGCCCGGCGTTGGCATGGCGCGTAAGCCGCCGCTTTACATGAAGCAGGGTGATGTCTGCGAAGTCGAGATCGAAGGTCTCGGGATTCTGCGCAATCCCGTGACGGCGGAAGCGGCGTGATGGCTAGCGCATGCGGCATACACCGCATGCGCTATGCGACGACCTCCGTCGTTCGTGAGGTCCGCACAAAGGAGAAAAGATAATGCCGACGTTTATCGTTTCGACGTTGAACGTGACACTCGATCAGCAGCAGACGCACGAAATCGCGGAAGCTATTACGCAATCGCAGCGGGAAAGAACCGGCGCACCGGTTTTCTTCGAAAAGTGATCTACCGCGACATCGAAGCGTCCCCTCATTTTATCGACGGACGGCCCTATGGGGCGTCAGAAATCTTCATCTAAGGTTTGATAGGTGCTGGCCGCGCATCTGACGTTAAGCAAACCCTGATCGAAAAGGTTATCCAAAGGATCCAGCGAATCCTCGGTGAGGACGTTCCGGATATATGGATATTTCTTCAAGATATCGAAGCTAGGCAAATGGTGGAGTTCGGCAAGATCCTGCCCGCGCCTGGCGAGCAATCCGCCTGGAACGATGGGCTTGCCCTGTCGACGGCTCAACGGCTGACCGCGGCGGGGATTATCTACGTAGCTAAACAATCGCAGGAGGATACATCGTGTCGGATGCCATCGAGGTTGCGCATAGCAATTCGTATACCGGTCAAAAAAGCGTTAGGATTATTCTCGCAGCTTCGCTTGGAGGTCTATTCGAATATTACGATTTCTTTTTGTACAGTTCGATGGCGCCAGTTATTAGCAAGCAATTCTTTTCAGGCGTAAACGGAACGCTGGCCTTCAAGTTAACGTTGCTTACCTTCGCATCTGGATTTCTTGCAAGGCCTATCGGTGGCGTTATTTTCGGGCGCTTCGGCGATTTAGTGGGACGCAAGCGAACGTTTCTAGCGACAATGGCTCTGATGGGCCTCACGACCTTTGCCGTTGGTGCTCTGCCCACGTACGCCACGTGGGGCACGATTGCGCCTATCGTGCTGGTGATCCTGCGAGTGCTTCAAGGGCTGGCCATCGGAGGTGAATATGGCGGCGCAGCGATTTACGTCGCGGAACACGCACCTTCGACTAAGCGCGGGCTTTACACGTCGTGGGTTCAGACTACGGCTGGTTTGGGAATTTTGCTTTCGCTGCTGGTTATAGGCGGACTGCGCGTCGTGCTGGGTCCGCAGGCTTTCAATAGCTGGGGCTGGAGGCTTCCAT
Organism: Trinickia mobilis; assembly: GCF_017315705.1. Taxonomy (GTDB): domain Bacteria; phylum Pseudomonadota; class Gammaproteobacteria; order Burkholderiales; family Burkholderiaceae; genus Trinickia_A; species Trinickia_A mobilis. The sequence goes on from NZ_JAFLRF010000061.1 coordinate 5,084, forward strand.
TCCTATTCTCGATCGTGCTGCTTGGAATCTCGTTGTGGGTTCGCTTGTCTCTTCAAGAATCGCCGCTATTCATCAAGATGCGTTCTTTGGGAAAGACGACTAAGGCCCCGCTGAGAGATACCTTTTCGAACTGGCGAAACGTGCGAGTGATGGCGGTCTCGATGGTCACGATCATCGCGGGGATTGCCGTCATTCAGTTTACCGGCTTGTCCTACACTATGTTCTTCCTCACGCAAAGCCTTAAGCTCGATGCGGGCACGGCTGGAGCTTTGTTTGGCGTGGCAATCATAATAGGCATACCGACCACCATCATCTTTGGAAAACTCTCGGATCACATCGGACGCAAGACCGTCATCGTCTGCAGTTATCTCTGCGCAATCGCCCTTTACGTACCGCTCTTCAACGGCTTGACCAAGGCCGTCAATCCGGCTCTAGCCAAGGCCGTCGCCGAGGCGCCAGTGACAGTAGTCGCGGATCCATCGAGTTGCGACGCGCAATTCAATCCGATCGGGACAAGGCAATTCGAGTCTCCTTGCGACATTGCGAAGTCCGTGCTCGCACAGGCGTCGATTCCGTACCGCAACGAAGCCGCGCCCGCTGGCGCTGGTGCTTACATTCGGATCGGTTCGGTAGAGATCTCCAGCTACGACGGCAGAGGTCTCGACAAAGTGGAAGAGAAGGCGCGCCGATACGATCTGACCAAACATGTGGACAGCGCGCTTGCCGCATCGGCGTATCCGCGCGACGCGGACGTTTCGAAAATCGATTACCCGGTTGCAATCGCAATATTGACTGTCCTTATCGTCATTACGTCGATGGGGTACGGACCTCTGGCCGCCACCCTCGTCGAACTCTTTCCGGCGAAAATACGCTATACGGCATTGTCGTTGCCCTTCCATACCGGGGTCGCGATTTTTGGCGGCCTGCTTCCATCCGTCGCATTTGCGATCGTCACATCGACCGGAAATATGTTTTCCGGGCTCTATTATCCGATGGCAATAGCCGCGGCGTCGCTTGTGTTCACCCTCGCATTATTCCGAGAAACCAAAGGCCGAGACATCAGTGAATAGTAAAGCGAGTGTCTCTCTGAAGCCAGCGAGCAATTTGTAGCGCGAATAAAGACGACTGACAAAGAGACAGAGCAGAGGAGTGTACGAACGATGCGTTGCTGGCTAACGCAGGAACTCAGGCAACGATCGATTGACCTCGTCGCCTGGCTCGAATCAAACACCCAGCGGCCATCGACATCTCGATAGCCGTTTAAAACTTAAAAGTCGGAGACAACTACGTGAAGATTAGGCATTTAGGATTACTGCTTATGGCGATACCGGTCGCGAGTATCGCGCAGAGCAGCGTCACGCTCTACGGAATCGAGTCGATTGGCGTCGAAGCCGTCAATAACGCTGGCGGCAGTCATACGATAGCCATGCTCGGTGGTGCATTGCAGCCGAATAGACTCGGCTTCCGCATCAACGAAGACCTCGGCGGCGGCAACGCAGTAGTTGCCGTTCTGGAAAATGGATTCAATAACACAAACGGCCAGTTGGGTCAGGGCGGCAGGCTATTCGGCAGGCAGGCGTGGATCGGCGTCAGCAATTCGCATTGGGGAACGCTGAGCGCCGGAAGGCAGTACGATGCGATGTGGTCCTTCACTTCGGTAGCAACGGCGATCGGTAACACGGGCTTGCTCGTTCACCCAGGCGATGCCGACAACATCATCGGCACGTGGCGGTACAACAACTCGTTGAAATACCGCTCGCCCAATATTGGAGGCTTCAGCGGCGAAGCCATGTACGCAGCGAGCAACGCAGCCGGGGAGTTCGCGTTCAACCGCGCTTTCAGTTTCGGTGCGGGCTACGAGGGTTCGCGCTGGCGCATCTCGGGCGCCTATGTCCAGCTCGATCACCCGGGCCTCGCGAACGCTGACGGCGCGGTGTCAAACGACTACAGCGGCGCATCATACCTTCTCTTTCGGAGCAGTCCGCTCAATCCGAACGTGGGCGTCCGCCAACAGCGGACCTACGGTATCGGGGGCTACGTCGACCTGACATCCTCGTTGCGGTGGTTGGCGCTTGTCGATCAGGTGCGCTTTTCATATCTCGATCATACGGGATTCACACTGACCAATTACGACACCACAGCCCTCTGGCAGGTGACGAGGGCGGTGGACCTTGTTCTCGCCTATATCTATTCGCGGGGAAGCTATAGTGGCATTGCGGAAACCGACCACTGGAACACGGCATCGATCGCGCTCGGCTATCACCTTTCGAAACGGACCGACATACGGCTTATCGAGGAGCTTCAGCGCAGCACCGGAGCACGCGCTGTGGCCGCCTTCTATCTCAACGCACCTTCCACTTCAGCGACGCAGAACGTCGTCATGATCGGCATTCGCCACGTCTTTTAAACGGGCCGCTCTGCCAGGGGCGCTTGTCATCAATAGTTGGTGACAAGCCGCACAGATCGAATCAGTAATCTTCAGATGTCGCCAGCACAAACAGAGACGGGGACCCCATGTCCGAACCAGAACTGCGAGCTGTACCTCCAGCGTTGACCTGATAAGGACGAAAGGCCCTTTGGCATTCATGTGACAGAGGGTTGCGCAATTGGACAGCGTCAAGCAGGACGTCCGGCGCATTGACTCATCAGAATTGCAACTCGCGCTGACCTGTTGCCTCAAGTAGTTTGCTACCCGTCGGATTGTCCGGCGGGAGCGGCACGAGGTGATGAGGCAAATCAGCTTGGCGCCCAGCTCCTCGCCGGTCAGAGATTTAGTCGTCGAAGACATCTTCAATCTCCTTTTGATCGATGAGCAAGGGTCCGAATTCGGCCGACCTTTACTTCCGTTTGCCCGATACACCAGGCATGAGTAATCGACGTGCGTCCTTGAGCAGCAGAAGCAGTTGCTGTTCTTGCACCGGCGAAGCTTCAAACCCAAAACGCAGATAGAAGCGCGCCGCATCCTCATCGAGTGGATGTGTCAGCAGTGCACGAACACCAGCCTGTTCGGCGATGGCCGCGGTACGGCGGATCGCATCTTGCAGCATGCCAACGCCGACGCCATGCCCGTGAACCTGGGTATCTACCGCCAACCGAGCCAGAACGACAACAGGGATCGGATATGCTCCCATCCCTTTGCGTACTCGGTCAGGTGCCTCCAAGGTATCGATCTGCCCTACGGTCAGGCTGTAGTACCCCACCAGGCGCTGATCCTCGGCAATGACGTAGGTCCTAGCCGAACCGCTAGCTTGCGCCTGGCGTGCGTGGCGCAGGAGCCAGTCGTTCAGACTGGCCTTGCCACAATCGAATCCTTCCAGTACATGGCTGGCATCCAGTGCTTGCGGTGAAGACAGCGGCATCAGCTCTCCCAAGGCGTTGCTCGGGAGAACAACTCCTTCAAGCCCGCATTGTCTTGAGCTGGCCGATCGAGCATGTCAAGCAGCGCCCGTGATTGGCTTTCGGTCACCAGAAACAGGCGCTGGTCAAGCAAGGTCCGCTCGGCAACCTGGCAGGCGCTGTCGAGAATGAAATCGGTCATCGATTTGTGCGCGATCTCGGCTGCACGGCGCAGCACCGCTTCCTGCTGTGGTGTGGCCCGCAAACCCAGACGGGCGGAACGGGTAGTCGTGCTCATAAGGAATCTCCTGCAAATATGTACGTCATGTTAGCACAAGAGACGTACGTATTGCTTGATAATTGGCTCGCAGATCGGACCGTGACCCATTGCTAGGCCGGCAGGATTCGAGCCTCGTGCTGCCGAAAGGGGCCAATGCTGCCTTTCCGGAAGGACCCGGAGACCAAACCTCCAGATTCCTTACATCTGGGCGGCGAATTTCACCTCCTTTCGCGCGCCTGACCAAAGTTATTTGGCCGTTGAGGGCGCGATTTGACCCTGATAAAATGGCGATACGGCTGAAAAACCGCTCAAATACCGGTTTTCGGCTCGCCGCTCGCGCCGCAGCGCATGCCTGAGCAAATCCGCCGGAAGTTTGCCGGATTTCGCTTGGAATTTCTCTCCCTGATCCACCCAAAATGTCCGATGCCGCCAGGCAGGCGTTGCTGCGCGCTTCCTTTTTGCATTTTCAGGAGCTGATCCATGCCTGTCCTTCCCACCGGAGTCGAGAGCACCCCGACGACTTTCACACCTGCCTTTCCGTTTGTCGCGCAGACCAATGACTTCGATGACGTCTTCGCGTGTGCCGCGATGCTCTCGGGCAAGAAGATCGAGGAGGTGAGGGAGATTGCCATCGCCAAGACAACGCATCCTGCCCGGGGACCGTACTACCTCGGGGAGACACATATCGCAGCGCTCAAGGCTCAACTGCGGCTGGTGGCGACCGTGTACAAGGAGATTTCCCGCGTATCGGATATCGCCGACGTCGCACTGATCTTGGTCGACTACAACGACGATATGGAGGTCGGCCGGCACATCCTGTTTCACCGGGCGAAGGCGAGCCACGCCTCGGGTTCCACGATCGAGTACGCCTTGGACCCTGCGTCGTGGTGCAAACCTGCCGATCGCGTCCGCACCAACTTCAAGAACATCGCCGGTCATTGGGCGATCGGTATCCATGCGATGAACGGCAAGGGCGGCGCGGGCAAGTAACCCCGCCACCGGAGCCAAAGTTACCCGTTGCGCCAGCGTCAGGGGCCAGTGCCGAAAACACTGGCTCTTTAGCGTTTACGGGGCGCTGGTTGTTGCCATTTACCCGCATTCAAGGAGCTTTTGATGAGTATGGAAACACGACCCCCGAGCCGGGAACCGCACCATGCCGCTCACTGCAGTCCCCGCCGCCGCTTTTCCTTCTCGTACGTGCCGTTGTGCGCCAGAATGGCTCACGCCGTGCGCGCCATCTTGTTAGCCAGGGCCACCGCCACGACATTGCCTGGTCGTCGCTCCTGGATTGCCTTCTGCCATTCGCCCGGCACCTTGGTATGACACGTTACTGAGCGCGCACCATGGATCAGCAGCGTGCGCAGATATGGATCACCCCGCTTCGATATCCGCCCCAGCCAGACCTTTCCACCGGTGCCGCTTTGCCGGGGTACCAGCCCCAGGAACGACGCAAACTCACGGCCGGACCTGAATGCCATCGCATCCCCAATCGTGGCGACCAGCGCAGTTGCAGTGAGCTTGCCGATGCCGGGGACCTCAGTGATAGCCCGACATGCGGCGTGCTCACCGAAGGCTACGTACTCGGTGCCGAACTTTTTAATCGCTTGCGCTTCCTGCTCGGGTGTAGTTGTTTTTTGCTTTAGAACAACGCGCACGGCGTCAGCTACGATCCAATGCCGGTGAAGGGCCGCGAGCGGCACGATATTTTCATCACTCATTTTTTCTATTGACGTAGTCGGAACTAAACCGGGCACGAATAGCGCGGCCCAGTGGGGGTTTTCATAAAGTCTCCTGACTGATCTGCTGCCAACGCGCCGAATATCTCAGCGATATTGAGGTCGGACACAACCAACTCGGCAGGACGAACGAGGCCTGCCGATTAAGGTGGATATCCGACGACGCTGACGCAACGCATCGTCCTGCATTCTGGGCCGTCAATGTGAAAGGTGCGCCCGAAACAACGGGAGCAGCTCTCGATAGACCGCTACGTATCTATTGTCACCGACATGTCGAGATGCACGTGCAACGAAAAATAACTCGTTTCGTAACTCGTCCAACGTTTGTCGCGGCTTCTGTTTTGCGATAGCCGAAGATTTCTCGAATGAGCCGTAGTGCTCATATCCATTGAATGACATCGCGAAGGCAAAAATAGCCTGCGCATCCTCGGGGTCAGGTAGATCCGCTTCGCTTCTCACCGTTTCCATATCGAGAGGCCGGAATTAGGTTGTAGATGAAATCTATTGCTGCCAATCTCTGCGGGGCTAGCGATCGATCGCTTGATGCAAGCGATTACTGGGATTGTCGACGATCTGAGTGACGGTGTCGAATGTCCCCTTCTGGCCCGATCAGCGCCTCATGCAAATCGCATATCGAGCCTGCGAAGGTGGTCGACTCTACGCGACCCATTGCTGCCGGCCATCCGTGTCGATTGGCCTATTGGCCGTCACCGTACTTCGTACCTAAAGCTGTTTCCATAGCGCCCCATCTGGGTTCCTCTAAAATGCTGGTCTCCGACGTTGAGTAGCCGTGGCAGTTGAAGAAGCTCGCCGTTGCGCCCCGACTCTTCGTAGAGGTGTAACACTGCAACAAAGAGCGCGGCAACTGAGTTGACGCAGTTCTTTAGGTTTGCCTTTAAAAAGTGTTCGTCGCGGTGGTGCTTGACCCTGTTATGGTCTTGCCACCAAATGGGCGGCACCCCTTCCGCCCAATGGCTCCATGGGTGAAGAGTCAGGCCATATCGGGGAATTTGAACTTCAAATCCAATGAAATTTGGACACGCCTCGGAGACCGCCCCAAAGTAGGCGTTAATACTTGCTGCGGCTGATTCTGGATTATGCTTCCGGCAGAGCTGCTTGAGCACCACATCGACCTCTGAACTCGCGCCGAGAAACAGGCGCGCGATCTCAATCGAATAGGTTGCGTCATTGCCCCCTGCAAGGTCCACATATCGAGAGAGGCGATCTAGATCCTCCTCAAGTGCGAGGAAGTAGTTCCAGTGGACATATGAGTGAGATTTAAGTATCGCCACGATGTTTCCCTTGGCTATCGTCCGTATGATATGCAGCTTTGGTAGGTGGAACTAACTTCATGGTTTCGCGATTAACAGACCATTCACAGGCGCGTATTTTCAGACCGAAAATCAACGCATGTCGTTTGGTTCTTTGGTTAATTTACAGTCGCCACACGCCCGTTTTCTTTAGTGTGCATGACGGCGATTGTCGCCGATCTGAGCGTTGACGTCGACCGTCCGCTTGTGGCCGGTCACTGCCGGACACCAAAGGCAGAAGGCGACCCACTTCAGCCGTTGACGAGCTCCGCGGGAGAAAGGCTGCAATACGGTGGAGTTCGGCCATATCGCCGGGGCGGTATTCCTCCAGTTGGACCGCACTTCCTTATGGTTTCGCTCCCACAAGGAGATACAGCTCGTTAGGTTGAAAATGCGCGGAAGTTGTATTTTGGTTGTCTTTACTGATTGTGACCATTGTTGCTTTGATGCCGGCCCCGGCAAGTGCCGAGATAAGCGCATTCGTGAAGTCTGAAGGGAGAGTTGTGCCTTCGTAAGTGGCAGTCGCGTCCGAACGCAACGGGAACAAGAGGATTCCCGCACCAAATGTGCTCGAACACATTTGATGCCGGAAAACCGCTCGTCCGGGTCTGTGAGGGGTCGGGGCGTTACCGCCCCCACCTACTCGGCACAGCGCGTGATCGCCAACGCTGAACTGGCCCGCACCATCGAAGACGATCACCGTGTCCCGGAGCAAGCCCTGGTCGCATATGGCACCGCAGAGCGCGGCCTCGGTGGCAGCTTCCGGGTGATACCCCTCACGAAGCCTCTCTTGGATAAAGGTCGCAAATGTCGGAATTGTGATAGACCACTCACGGATTCTAAAATCCTCCCAGATGCGGCCGCAATAAGCTATGGGTGGAGGCTACTCGACTATGTATGTAGATTGGCAAAAACGTGCCAGACGAACATCAGGTTCTGAACCCATAAAGCTTGCTGTAGACCAGCAGTAGCAGGCGATGGCGGCAGAAATTCGGGCTCGGCTCAACAGGATGTTGACCGCGGGCGACATCACGGCGCGCCAGTTGGCCAACGGTGCAGCCGGAATTACCTCGACAGTCAAATCCCGACCAGGCCTTGGCCCTGGTTAGTTTCGGGTAAGAATTCGGGCTCAAGCTCAGTGGCGCCGGGGAGCGCTGCGGCGAGCGCATCGATGGCGAACCGCACGCGCAGGGGCAGATGCGGCGTCTTCGGCCAGAGCGCATGTGTGACGAATTCGACGCTCGGCACGTTCTCGAGCAGTGGAATGAGTTTGCCGGAGCGGATCCGGTCGCGGATCAACCAGTCTTGCAGCCAAGCAAGGCCGTGGCCGGCCTCCGCGGCATCGGCAATGGCCTCCACGTCGTCGAAGCACAGGCGGCTGGGAGGCGTCGCCTCGACGAGCGTGCTCCGCTCGCCGGCTGAAAACTCCCAGGTCCGGATGTGCCCGGCGCGTCCGTAAACGATGCCGGTGTGGCGCGGAAGGTCGTCCAACCGCTCGGGCCGGCCATGCTGGGCGAGATAACTGGGCGCGCCGCAGACTGTCATGCGCTGGATTCCTATGGTGCGCGTCATCAGGCCAGCACTGTCACCGATGTTGCCGCTCCGGATCGCGAGATCGTAGCCGTCCTCGATCAGGTCCACCGGTCTGTCGCTGAGGGAAAGCTCCAGTTCTAGCTTGGGGTGTTGTGCGACAAGTTTCGTCAGCACTGGCGCGACGCAGTGACGGCCGAACAGTACTGTCGCTGACACGCGCAGGCGCCCGGCCGCTTCGCGCCGCCCGGACTCCAAAGCCGCTTCGCCGGCGCGGAGTTCCTCCAGCGCGCGAACGCAGCGCTCATAGTAGACCTGCCCATCCTCTGTGAGGGCCAGGCTGCGCGTCGTGCGGTGGAGCAGGCGGACATGGAGCCTCTCCTCGATCCGCGCGATCGCCTTGGCGACCGCGGAGCGGGTGAGATGCAGCCGCTCGCCCGCAGCGGCAAAGCCGCCGGCTTCGACTGCCGCCACGAACACATCGACGCCGCTCAACAATTCAGCCACGGATTGTCACCTCGTAGGAACCGATATCGGGAAAAAACATCACCCCCGTCGTATGAAATTCAACGATATGATCTTCCAATCCGTAATCGGGAGCAAGCCATGGCGAAGATGAGAGACAGGAGAGACCCAATGCCAAGGCCGTTCACGGCCATTGTGCCGCCCTCGTTGAAGGCGGTCTCCGAAGCTTTCCAGTTTGCGCCGGCCGTCCGGATCGGCGACCAGATCCTCGTCTCCGGCATCGCCGGAGTCGACGCCGAGGGACGGCTTCCTCCCGACTTTCGCAGTCAGGCAGAGAACGTCTTTACGACGCTCGAAGCCATTCTCAACGAGGCGAGGGCGACGCTCGATGATGTGGCGAGCCTGACCAGTTATCACGTCGGCGACTTGGACAGCCAGTCGCGCGAATTCGCGGAGATAAAGGCGACCCGGATCCGGCCGCCACACCCGGGCTGGACGGGCATCGGGGTGACGCAGCTCGGGGTGCCGGGGGCGCTCCTCGAAGTATCAGCCGTGGCCGTGGCCCGCGGCAAGATTTTGGACTCCTAAGCTCTGAGCCACGGGCGGGTTGAGGCAAGCTCGCCGCGAAAACGGGAACAATACCAGTCTAAATCGATATTTCACCGCAAAGAGAGATCCAATGAACAGTTCAAGAAACCTGCTCGTGTTGGGTGCAACAGGACAAATCGGAAAACTTGTCTCAAGAAATTTAAGAAGGCGTGAGGCAAACTTTTCGGTCGGGACGCGTAGGAAAGTGAAGCTGGCAGAGCTCGCCGATCAATTTGGCTCATCGCGCTTTATCGATCTCGACGATCCAAGAACTTTCGATGAGGCATTGAAAAACATCACCGGGATTTTCCTACTAACTGGTTATACAGTCGACATGCTCGTGCAAAGCAAAGCGCTTGTCGATGCAGCAAAACGTAACGGTATAAAACATATTGTGCACCTGGGCGCATTCACGCGAGATCATGACGCCTACGCTACGGTTTTCGCCTGGCATCAGATGATTGAAGCATATATTCGCGTCAGTGGCGTTGCCTGGACGAATTTACATCCCAACATAATTATGCAGACTTTTTTGGCACAATGGTCGCTCAAGGGCGCCATGTACAGTGCCTACACATCCAAAGCTGTCGGGTTTTCTGCCGGGGAAGACATAGCAGAAGCTGCAGCTGCGATTCTCATGGAAGGGCCGGAAAAACACAATGGAAAGGACTATTGGTTTTCAGCCGACGTGCTGGCTCCGGATCAGGTGGCTGAAACTCTAACTGCGGCTACCGGCCGTAAGTTCACAGCCGCCGTTGTGAAAGCCGACGGTTTTCAAAACCATGCCATACAGCCTGGTTCCGCATACGAAAACGCGTATGCAAAGGGCGGATTCGAATTTTTCGAACAGGTCGAGGACGGAAGAATGGCGTACGCTGGAAGCGTAATAGACGATACAAAGAAACTTCTAGGTCGCGAGCCATTGTCGCTGATGGATTGGGCAAAACTACACGCCAATGAGTTATTGGAGGCTGCGGGTTACGAGGCTCAGCCGTGACCCAAAAAGACATTCGTGTCGGCATCGTTGGTGCGAACAGTGCAGCCAGCTGGGCGAAGATATCGCACATTCCAGCGATCCAGGGCCTGCGCGGCGTCAAGCTCGCGGCAGTGGCCACCCGCAACGAGCAGAGCGCCCGGGAGGCAGCCGACGCCTTCGGCGCCGAGCGCTGGCTTCCGATCCCTTCGCGATGATCCGTGATGACCGGGTCGATCTCGTCACCATCACGGTCAATGTGCCCGCGCACCGAGACCTCGTCTTGGCGGCGCTGGTGTCCTCCGGGCGGATCGGGCGGCCGCTCATACGCTCGACTGATCGGCCCGCGTCTACGGGCTCGCCGTCTCGATGCTCAGCAGACCGAAGCAGCGATCGGCGTGGCGGTGCTCAACCGCATGCTGACCGCCGCGTGCCCGAAGTCCATCCGCTGTAACGGACAACGGGAAAACATCATGGACCGCTTGGTTGCGATGAAAGTCTTTGTGCGCGTGGTCGAGGCTGGCAGTTTCGTCAGGGCGGCCCAGTCGATGCAGCTGTCGGTGGCGAAGGTCACGCGGATCATTCAGGCGCTCGAAGCGCATCTCGGCGCACGCCTCTTAAATCGAACGACGCGCAACATCAGCATTTCCGAGGACGGCGAAATTTACTACCACCGATGCCTGCGCGTGCTTGCCGAAGTCGACGACATGGAGACCGAGCTCTCGCGTGCAAAGCTGAACCCGAAGGGCAAGCTCAAAGTGAACCTGCCGGCAGTGGTCGCGCGGACGACTGTCATTCCGGCGCTGCCGGAATTCTTCGCGATGTATCCAGACATCGGGATCGAGATGGGGCTGACCGACCGGCAGGTCGATATCGTCGAGGAAGGCGTCGACTGCGTGATCCGCGTGGGCGAGCTCGAGGACTCGGGGCTCGTCGCGAGACGCATCGGCAATATGGCGCGCGTCACGTGCGCCGCGCCTGCGTACCTCGCGAAGCACGGCGAGCCGAAGGCGCCGGACGAGCTGCGCCATCACCTCGGCGTTAACTACGTGTCGAGTAACACAGGGCGGGTGCACGGCTGGGACTTCGTGATCGATGGCGAAACCAAGCTGATCGAGATGAAAGGCATGATCGCCGTCAACGATGCGGATGCCTACGTGACATGCGGGCTGTACGGACTGGGCATCGTAAAGGGCCCCCGCTACATACTCGGGTCGTATCTGGCGACAGGCGCGCTGCGCGAAATCCTCGTCGACTATCCATCGATGCTGCGGCCGATATCGATTCTCTATTCGCCGAACCGGCACCTGCCGCGCCGGATCCGCGTGTTTGCGGACTGGATTGCCGAGGTGTTCGCACGTGAACCGTTGATGCAGTTCAAGAACTGACACTACGCATCACCGTGATCGAAGCACGCCGGACACGCGGGAGCAGTCGGCGGACGTTCGCGGGACGAGCGCATGCGAGACGCGCCGCAAGCAGGTGGCGGCAATTCAATAGTCCGTGTGCGCGGCCTGGTGATGCTCGCATGCTGATTCGCCGACGTAAGCTTGTATCACGCCAACGCACAGCACGAAACTCTATCCCGGTGATACCGGGCATCAAGGTCCGCTGTTTGAGCGGAACAGTCGTTCGAATGGCCGCGTGACGACGATGGCGAACGACGGCTACTGGCCGATAGTGTTGAAAAACTCCCCGACCACGAGTTCAACGAGGTTTTCGGGGGTCCTCTTACCCCTAACCGATGCTCACGAGCGGCTTGTAGAGCGATCTGAGAGGCCGATTTTTCGCGAGCCGGTCCTGCTCCGCGGCGATAGGAGTTCAACACTATCGGCCGATTGCTGCCTGATGGACGGACTCTTCGTATAGCTCGGTGCCATTAGTGGCGCAGCAGGCAGCCGGCTTGAGCGTATCGGGGAGGGCGTTTTCTGGAGGCGTGACGGTATACGAACCGCAGAAAACGACCGTATACCGTCAGACATACCGTCACTAAATCGTAGTTTTAGGTGGATTTGGTGAGACGATGGTAGACAGTCGTTTCGCCAAAAACCGAATCATTTCAACGATTTATAGCCGTCCCGAGACGCCCCGAGCATCCGCTCCACATGCGCAATTATGTTGAGTCTGGCTGGTGAGGCTTGTCTCATGTGGCAGTCGCGCGGACGGTGGTCAGTATACCGTCGGAAATACCGTCACATAGTGGTGCCTGCGGCGAGACGACAATAGACGCAGTCTGATCCGGTAACACGAAATCTGCCCACACCTGCATCATGGCGACAATGTAATCGGCGCGGTTGTAAGCCGCGCGCACGCGGTTGCGTTCCACGTGCGCGAGCTGGCGTTCGATCACATTTGCGCGCACGCCACGATTGTTCAGCCAGGTGCTGGCCGTCGCGCGGATTCCGTGCGGCGTGAACCGACCGCCGTAGCCCATGCGCTCGAATACAACGTTTGGCGTCGAGAGGCCCATCGGCTTATGAATGCTGCTGAGGCTCGGAAACAGGTAATCCGAGCCGAACGAAAGCGGTTTCAATTGCTCCAGCGCCGTTAGCGCCTGTCGACTGAGCGGCACGACGTGCGGGTCGCGCATCTTCATGCGCGCGGCCGGAATCACCCACACGGTGTTATCCAGATCGAATTCCTCCCAGCGGGCTTGCACAATCTCGTTCTTGCGCACGAACGTGAGCAACATGAGGAGAATGCAAGCCGTGAGCTTCGCGCCACGCGTGCGAGCGCTGCTCCTCCTTGCCCTCGTACCGGTGCCTTGCGGTGGCTTCGACGGAGTTGCCAAAAGAGGCACCGCGGGCCAGCTTCTCGAGCCGCTTGCGGAATGCCGGGTTGATACCTTCAGCGAGTTGCCGCCTGGCCTCCTGGTGCAGTTCCCTTGCCTTGGCGGGCGAAACAGTGGGATACAGGCCATAGCTGATGGTGTAGCGTCGGCTGTCGAAGCGGAAGTCAAAGCGCCATCCTTTTGTCTTCTTCGTCACGCGAAGGTACAGGCCGTCCTTGTCCGGCAGTTTCAGCGTAGCGCCATCGGTCTTCGCCTGATTGATTTCAATTATGGTTAAAGGCATTTTCTTGGTCGTTCAACATAGAGGTTTTCGATGTTGAAACGATACAGATTCGCTCGAACACCGTGTGAGCTAAATAACTTTGGTTTTTCTTCGTATTTTGAATATAGTAGGTGACAGAATATTAAAGAAGGAAGTGGAGCTATGGTCGCGGGAAGAACGAGGCGGGATTTCGATCAGCTCAGCGAACGGCGGCGGGAGGCGATGGCCTTGCTCGATGAAGGACTGTCTCAGGCCGACATCGCGCGGGAATTCTCCGTAAGCCGGCAGACGGTCTCTCGTTGGGCTCGGTTAAAGGATGAGTATCTGGATGATGAGCCTTGGCGCAGACGAAGATTGGGGCGCCCAGGTGGTTTAACCGACGAGCAGAAAGCGACGTTTGCGAGAAAGCTGGTGGACAGCTACGTGCGTGGACTTGGGCGACGCCGCCGAGGTGAACCCAAACCCGCTCGATGGACGCTTGCCCGCGTAGCAGGAATGCTGGTGGCTGAGTTCGGCGTGTCTTACAGCGACGCACATGTAAGAAATATCCTGGTCAGTCTGGTCGGCGTTGACCAGCCGCTGCTATCGCGAGTTAGCGTTTGGGCTCGTCTTATTGAACTGGTTTATCCGGAATGGACCGGGCGTGTTCTTGTCGAGGACTTTGACGATGGTTGGGAGTTGGACTGGAGGATTGTTGGAGAGCTGAGACGGCGACTTCAGTCCTGAGGTATTGTGCTGGCGACCGTTCGGGGTGAGCGTAGTCTGCTGTAGCGTTTGTGAAGGTCAGCCACGTGCGCAAACAATCGGTATCGCGTGTTGCCACCTGATTGCCACACCACGATGTTGGGGGAATTTTGAAATCCAGGTGCAAGTGCTCGGCAGCCAACGCTCTATACATGAGCCCCCCGACTGCGCTGGAATGCGCAATGAACGGCCCCTCGTTCGACATTATCTGTAAAGACCCGAGTATGGGGCGGTGTCCGGAAGTAAGGGGCATATTCCTCCACTTTGGTCATGCTGAGATTTGCTGTTGCCGAAAATGACGAGTCCACGGGCATGCACTGCTAAGACTTGGCCGCTGACGTATCGCAACGAGCTACGTTTCAGCGAATCGAAACGCCGTCCGGTAGCTGCTAGGTGCGAGACCAACGCGCGCCTTGAACTGTCTTCGGAACGCCTCGACATTGCCATATCCAGCCTCGCAACCGATTTCTTCGATCGACATGTCGCTGTGTTCTAGTAGTAGACGTGCACGGCGGAGTCGCTCTACCGTTAGCCACTCGAGCGGACTCTTGCCTGTGTAATCAACGAATCGTCGATGTAGCGTCCGCTCGGAGAGATGGACGCGCGCTGCAAGTTCGCTTATGGAGACTCTTTTGCGCAGATCCGACGCGAGCCAAGCCATGACCTTGGTGAGCTGCGGATCCGCGACGCTCTTACTGGGAGTGGGTATGAATTGGGATTGCCCACCTTCACGAGTCGGCTGCGCAATTAGCCGTTGCGAGACGATGTAGGCAACGTCGACACCGTAATCTTTTCTGACCAGGTGCAAGCACAGATCGATGCCTGCCGCGCTTCCTGCGGCCGTCAGGATCTGACCGTCATCAGTGTAGAGTTTGTCCGCCCGCACCGAAATGCGTGGATATCTCCTGGCGAGCTCATCGGCAAACCGCCAGTGAGTTGTGGCCGATTTCCCGTCCAGTAGCCCTGCTGCGGCAAGTACAAACGCGCCTCCACAAATTGATACCAGTCGTGCTCCCCGTGTCTGGGCCGAAACGAGCGCATCACAAAGCTCGGCAGGCGGCTCCTCAAATATGTCGCGCCACCCTGGCACGACAATCGTGTCCGCAACGGATAGCTCTTCGAGGCCGTGAGGCGCAGAGAACATGATGCCGCCGACCGCTGCAATTGGACGTCGCTCCGCAGCACACACCGTGAACTTGTACCAGGGAAAATCGAACTCTGGTCGCGCGAGGCCAAAAACCTCAACCGCTATACCAAATTCAAAGGTGCATAGGCCTTCGTAAGTCACAGCTGTAACGTGGCTTCCATGGGCCATGCGCTCGTCCCCGCTTGATTGGCGAAATCGTTGAGAAAGTTGTCTGGAAGCAGTGTACCGCAGCGTCTATCGACACCCCAAAATTGCTGCACGACATACGTCGTAATCGTGTCAATCCACAGTAACCAGAATGAATACGAGGACAACCCTTTCTACTGAAAGGATTGTTAGAGAGGCCATTGTGTCTGAGACATTCAAACCAGTCGAACAAAAATGGGCTGCTTCCAGTTTGCGAAGCCGTTCCAGTGACGTTACGTTCAACCTGAAGCTCGCCGTATACCTAGCGGGGATTTATTACGGAATCAAACTGGTGTACGCACCCAATCTCACGTTACAGATTATCGGAATGTTTATTATCGGAGCATTTTTTGCTCATGGTGTAGAGTTGCAGCATCAGGTTTTACATAATCAAGGTCTGTCCAATAAATATATGAACGAGTTTGTGGGTGTTTTGCTTGGAATCCCGCTATTGGTTTCATATGCTGGATATCAGGCGAGCCACTTGCGTCATCACAAAAATCTTGGTACATCCGAAAACAAAGAGTTGTTCGACTATGGCGATCAATACGGCGAGGGAAAATCGGCCTCCCTTCTCGTGTGGCTAAAGCGCATCTTCATGCCGAGCCTGTACATCTCGTTTCTCGGTGGCTTGTGGCGAGCGCTCACATTTAGGCCATTTGATGGCGAGTCCCCGGATGTGTCGCGCAGGATGCGGCGTGACTATGTGGTGGTGCTCTTCGCCATTATTTTTCTTTCTACCGCATCCCGGTGGACTGGGTCAATCCTTATTTTCAAGGTATGGCTCATTCCTCTGGTTTTATTTGCGGCGCCGATTCACGCCTTCATCGAATTCCCTGAGCACTTCTCCTGCAACGTGAAAACCACGAGCGTGTTCGAGAATACGCGTTCGATAAAATCGAATGCTTTCATGACATGGTTTACTAATGGCAATAACTATCATGTGGAACATCACCTGATGCCTGGATTGCCGATTGATCGTCTGCATGATTTGCATGCTTCCATTGCCGATCAGATCCTTCACTATTACCCGACTTACCGGAGTTTTTACGGCGCGCTGTTCTCTGGAAGATTGCGGAACGGATCCACCAGGAGTACGGGAGAATGAGCTTCTATCACGAAAAGAGCAGGCAATTGCACGAACGCTTCAAAACGCGAGCTCTTGCTGACCAGTTGTACACGACGCGTCGGCATGACGAGTTCTCTGAGTGGGATCGTGATGTCATCCGGAATGCCCGCATGTTCTTTCTTGCAACGGCGGACGAGGCTGGAAGGCCCGACTGTTCGATCAAGGGTGGCGACGCGGGGTTCGTTCACATCGTCGCCGAGAACGCCCTCATCTTTCCAGACTACGACGGCAACGGCATGTTCCGCAGCATCGGTAACATCCTGGCTAATCCTTATGTGGGGATGCTTTTCGTTGAACTAGAGGGGCAGTTTCGGAAGCTGCGAATCAACGGTATAGCAAGTGTGGACGATACCTCAAGTGTTACCGCAAAGCTTCCGGGTGCGAAGCTTGTCGTGCGCGTAACCGCGCTGGATATCTTTCCGAACTGTTCCAGATACTTGCCCGAGGAAAGCGGATCAATCACGTCCGTCTTTAGTCCCCGCGAGGGCCATACACCACCTGAGCCATTCTGGAAGAGCAAGCCAGATCTTCGCCCCTTCGTTCCCACGGATACGGCCAACGGTTCGGTGCAGCGCGCAACTGCAGTAGAGGATTGAAACGATGAACAACAAAAAGCAGACCGCTTTCGGCGAAAGACCGCCTACGCCGATCGACGATCAGTCAACAGTCCAATGCAATACCTTCCGCGTGCAGAAGGCCTTGAACGAGTTCTACCTGCGTGAAATCGGTCATCCGGCTGCCTTTCTCCACGCACCGTCAGAAGGTGAATACAGGAAAGTATGGAAGTTGGAAGCGGATTGGAATGCTTTTGAAGAATCGAGGATTCAAGACTTTGACCTCCCGAAATCACACCTTGACTTCGAGGAGTGGTACTTCGGCCTTTTCCGTCGACATCGGCACGAGGTGTCCGAATTTTTCGATTTTCTCGCCAATGAAGCCAGCCTGGTGGAGCTCGCCTTTTACATTGGAATGGAAGAACAAGTCGATGGGCGGTTCGATGACGTCATTGCGCTTGCACAGCTGGGGATGTCGGGGGATATGAAGCTTGCGTTGGCCGAAAACTACTGGGATGAGATGGGGTTGGGTAAAGAAGCAGAAATGCACACGGTGTTATTTCGCAACTCGGCCTCGTTCCTGAGAGAAGCGCTTTGCGGTGCCGACATGGCCTCGTTGGTTCCGGCCGCCGCACTAAAGAACGGTAACCTGTTGATGATGTATGCGCTCCGAAGGCAGTATTCAGCACGATTGCTTGGGTCTCTCGCGATCCTGGAGCACACCGCCCCTTACCGCTTTCAGAAGACTGTCACTGGGCTGGAGCGTGTCGGAGTACCGGAAGATGTCATCCACTACCACCGGTTGCATATCGAAGTCGATGCAAACCATGGAAAGCAGCTCTTCAAGCGCGTGCTCTTACCTCTTGTTAGCGAGCATCACGCCTCGCTACCTGAAGTCTGCAGAGGTTGCCTAATTCGTTACCAGGTTGCGGTGGACTATTACAAGAGCTTGACCGCTGCGATGCGGGACACAGTTATTTTCTAGTGACTTGAGGGCACATTCCATGAACGGAATAGAATCGACGATGACCGCTGCGCGCGTATGGGATCTTGGTGATGACCGGTTCGTCTATGGAGACGTTAATTCGGTTCTCGGCGTGAACCTGCTTAACGAAGAGGAATGGCTACAGTTTCAAGACTTCTGGAATACGCTCGAAGTCGACAAGTACATGAATGACGGCGGAAAATATCGATACCGGCGCTTCGGTCGTTTCAAATATTTTGCCGAAGACGACAGGCTGCAGCCTCAACCATACGGTCCGTACACGCAGCCTACCTATTTCAACCCGCTCAATGGGGGTGTCAATCGCTTCTTCGGTCCATTGACGGAGCCGATGATCAACAGCAAAGTCGTCACCAGACTGTTGAAGGAGTTGGGGCGCGTGTACAGTGAACTCGAGGACGTGCCGATGTGGAAGATCAACACGTACTTCAACAGAATATATGCGGCACATGCGGAGGTCGGCAAGCCGGTGCCAGAGGGAATGCATAGGGACGGCGTGAAGTTTAGCTGTCTTTTCATGGCCAACATGTTTGGCTTCACGGGAGGGGAAACCAGTCTCTACGACCTCGTCGAGAAGCAGCCTATCTTCAAAGGGAGGCTCGCCGAGCCGGGCGATATCTTACTGTTTCGCGACGACACAGTGTTCCATGACACTACGCCGATATTGCCGACGGAGCCCGACGTGCCGGGTTACCGGGATCTACTTGTGATCGAGTTCAGATGAACAAGACCGGACAACCTTCGTTGATCCTCGCAGGGCGGTCAAGTTTGCCGCTCTATGCCGCTTTTTTCCCGGTGATGGCCTGGGCAGGCAACTTTGTGATCCTTCGTCTTGCGCTAAGGTTCTACGAACCGCTCGCGCTGACAGCGGTTCGCTTCCTTGTCATCGGTCTGACAGTCGTGTACTTCGGCTGGCCAAAGCTCAAACTCCGGGTGATCGCATCGTATGCAGTTTTATCTGCGGGGGGGCAGTACACCCTTTCGACGCTTGCGATCTACCTCGGTTTATCGGCTGGATTGGCTTCTCTGGTGATGCAGGCCCAGGTTTTCATCGCGGCGCTACTAGGATTTGTGGTGCTGAAGGAGCGCCCTTTTTGGGGAACGCTCGTCGGGGCATTGTTTGGATTCGGCGGCCTCGTACTCCTGACATTAGCCAGGGGACAAACCTTCTCCGTTTCAGGCTTCCTGGTTTGCCTGATAGCAGCCGCCTGCTGGGCAGGCTCCAGCCTGCAATTGCGTGTCATCCAATGGAAAGGCCTTTTCTCGTTGCAAGCGGCATCGTGCCTGCTGGCCCTCCCTTTTGTATCGGCTCTTAGCTGGAAGCTTGAGACGGAGCCCTTCCATCGCGACGCATTCGTGAACCACCCAACCTACGCGATTGGTTCGATCCTCTATATGTCCCTTGTATCACTTTTCGCAGCGCAAACTGTGTGGGGACGCCTGCTGTCAGAGCGGCCCGTGACCACAGTTGCACCTTTCGCGTTACTGATCCCTGTATTCGGGATCGCTCTGTCATACGTCTTTCTTGGAGAGCGATTGTTTCCCGTACAGGTTGTGTCCTGCGCTTTGGTCCTTGTCGGATTGATTCTGCACTTCGTTAGCGTGTGGAGGAGAGGGCATCATGGTTGAGTTACGGCACCTCCAAGTGAACGAGGAGAAGCTTCTGATCCCCATGCTGAAGAAGATGTATGCATCCGTGGCAGAAGAAGACCTGGCCAGTCGCTACTCTGTCATTGCCAATTCTGCATGGCGATGCGTCGGTGCGTTCTGCTCCGGAGAACTCATAGGCATGGCAGGTTATTGGGTGAACACGAGGTTCTATTGTGGACGCTACATGTATGTTGATCACTTCTACATCGATCAAGGTTTCAGGCGAGAAGGATTAGCGCCGAAGTTCATGCAATTTTTAAGAGATCGAGCACGCGAGGATTCGTGTGAGCAGCTATGCCTGGACACCTTCGTGAGCAACCAGATAGCCCAGAAGTTGTGGTTCAAGGAAGGCTTCTCGATCGTCGGATTCCATTTCGTCCATCCGCTGTGGCGCTGCAGCTCTCGAACCGTTAATTCCCTCGTGGAGGTAGTTTCGCATGAAGACCAAGGTATATATCGACGGTGAGGCAGGAACAACGGGGCTACAAATCCGATCGCGACTAGCGGGGCGAAGTGATTTGGACGTATTTTCGCTACCGGAAGCAGTACGTAAGAATGGCCAGCGACGCGCCGAAGCTATAAACAGTGCGGACGTCGTAATCCTTTGCCTGCCGGATGATGCAGCCAGAGAGGCTGTTTCGTTCATAGCCAATCCGGCTGTTCGGGTGATCGATGCGAGTAGTGCCCACCGGGTTACGCCGGATTGGGTTTACGGTTTTGCGGAGTTGTCACCAGATCAAAGCAGGAAAATCGCAACTGCCAGGTTTGTTTCGAATCCCGGCTGCTATCCGACGGGCGCCTTGGCGATAGTCAAACCCTTGATTGCGTGTAAGCTGGTTCCGTCTGTATATCCTTTTTGCATCCATGCAGTGTCGGGGTATTCAGGCGCCGGTTCCCAGATGATAGACCAATACGAAAATCCGGAAAATTCCGCGTACACGAAGACACCAATTATTGGCTACGGCCTTTCGCTTGAACACAAACACATCAAGGAAATCGAGTGCCACGCCGAGCTGGCGCGGCGGCCCATTTTTCTGCCGATGATCGGCCGATATCGACAAGGGATCCTAATGTACGTTGGGATACACCTTTCAGCGTTGCCGGATGCGGTATCAGTGCAGCAGGTCCATAGAACACTTGAAGGCTACTATGACGGGCATCAGCACGTTTCGGTTACACCCCTCGGTGATCTCCGGGCTCCAGACAACCTCGATGCTGAGTCAATGAATGGCAACGACGGAATCCGACTGCATGTATTTGGAAACGATGAGTATCGCCAATGCGTGGTGGCTGCTGTGTACGACAATCTCGGGAAAGGCGCATCCGGCGCCGCAGTACAGAATCTGGATCTAATGATTTCCGGAAGCTAACTCGATTCGGCGATGAGGAATTGTCGTGCTTGACTATGCATCTACTCAATGCGTTGTCCGCAGTTGCGCGCTGTGGCTCATTTGACGCAGCAGCCGTGGAATTGGGAGTAACGCCATCAGCTATCTCGCAACGTATTACGCTGCTGGAAAAGAAGATGGGTGGGGTGTTGATCAAGCGAGGAAAACCTTGCGTGGCTACCCCGATGGGAGCACGACTGTGTACGCATACTGAGAGTGTCCGTGCACTTGAGGCCGAGTTGGCCCCAAAAGTTGCCGACGACAATCAGACAGCTGCAGCAAGCTGGAAAATAATGCATTTTGAGGTCGATGAAGCTTTGTGGGGCAATTGGCTCGTCGGTACTCTTGGCTTGTTCTGCGGTAGACGGAAAGTGCTACTGGAAGTTGCAAAAGGAAGCGACTCAGCCGTTTCACCGAATAATAGAGGAGCTGCTTCCGCAGTTCTCACACTAAGCTCGGATGCGCCATGCAACTACACTTGTGAGCGCGTTGGTACTCTCAGCTTTCGCGCGGTCGCTGCCAAGGAGGTATCGAGGATCCTTTTCGGTGCGCATGCCAGGCGAAGCTCGTTCGCAAATGTGCCATGTGTTACCTCGCGCGGCAGCTTGACAATGTTAAACGAGGCAGCGCGTCGGATGGCAGGCACAGGAATGGATGCGCCTGTGCACGTTATGCCCACTATCGAGGACGTAAGGCAGGCCTGCGTAGCGGCGTTCGGCTGGGGCCTTTGCCCAACATGGCTGGTCGATGACGACCTAAACGCTTATCGATTGGTTGACCTGTTTCCTGGTAAAACCTTCGACGTGGGCATTCATTTCCAAAAACCTGCCGCAGCAGATGCGTTGGTTACTGAGCTGGAAGAATGTTTAAAAGCCTCTGTATGGAAAATGTTGTCGCAAAGTGAACCTTCCGAGGTTGCACAACTGCAGCGCGTCGCATGATTTGCTCATGAGTTCGTTATATCGCGGCCATAGCCGCGTCGCGCGGTTCCATCGTGGCATCACACGACAGCTCACCCTACAGGCGGGGTGCGGGTCATCTATCCGTTGCATCGACCGGTTTGAATCCGCAGCCGTCTACAGGCAGATGCGCCACATCTTCTGCCACCATTCGATGCGTCCCCCGAAGAAGCATCCCGCTTCAGAGAATCCGAAGGTTTCGAATTCGCCCGATCGTCGGTGAGCGCTGGAGGATGAGGTCTGTGATGTACTCGGGCAGCAACGCACGGGGAATATTACCGGGCAGGTAGTGTGCGGAGATATGTGCAAGAAGGCTGAGGGGGCAAGTGCCTGAGGTGGAAGGTGACCATGGTGTAAGTT
>NZ_JAFLRF010000062.1 GCF_017315705.1 Trinickia mobilis
GCAGAAAAAACTGTGGACACACATGCTGCGCTCTCGACCATCGACAATCTATGTGCGCTTAAATTCGCGCTTACGGAATTAACGGTAGCGAAGACTCGGTGACGAGGAGCATGAGCGTGACACTGAAGAGCGAACCATTTACGGCTTCAAGCCCGAGACAAAAGCCGCCGATGCTAGCGAAAAACTTAACGACTTCGAGCGAGGCATTGTTGTGTCGCTGCAGCACTTGGGGAGCGCACTGATGCTGCTAGGCAGCTGCTCGAAGAATTCGTGAGGATTGTTCAATTTCACCTTTCCGCTTGAGTTCATGGAGGGTGGCACCGTGTTGGTCCTTCCGGTCAAGCCAGCCGTTGCATGCAGTCCCACAGACAACTGCGGAGGCCCCGCTCGGTGACGTGAACAATACGTCCTGGTCAAATATCAAGACGCCATCCTGGATTGAGATTTTCTGTTGCTGTAACAATTCCTCCCGCAACCTCGCGAACGAGTGACTTTGGAATCCCTTTCCGATTTCAGCTTTGCCAATCGAGCCGCGTAGGACAACGAATCCCTCGTCCGTATAGTAGCCTGATGCGGCAGTGTTTGAGCGCTTGCAGAACAGCAGGGCCTGCGCCTTCTCTACCGACTCGCGGTTGCCGAGCCGCTCAAACAACGGTACGCCTAACGAAGCAACGAGCGTGCGGCCGGTATCGAAAATCTCGAGGCAGTCGGCGGCCAGCGGAGCAGGTGCGTGTGGTCTTGTGCCTCCGTTACAGTTGTCTGTGCGATACCGGCCGGCATTCCTCGCTTCCTGGATCAGGAGATTCTCAAGGAACAGCGCGTGCGTTTGTGTAAGGCTCTCCGTTCGAGTTGACAGTACGAGCGCACGCTGCCAGAAGTCCTTTTCATTGTTGTGTGCCGCGAGCCGCTTCCGTAGGTCACCGCTTTGTCCGATATAAGCAAGGTTGCCGGAGCCGTCGTCAGCCTCCCCGACGAGAACATATAGAGAGAGGCGCTCGCTCTCGCGCATTTCGAGAAACTCAGAGATGCGGCTTCTCGGGACATCGATGGCTTGCACGATACGGGTAGTAATCTCGGCGACGCGAATGCCGCGCGGATCACCGCTCGGGAGAAAAATCTGAATCGTCTGTGGTCTGAAGGTCATTGTTTTAACAGTGTTTGTCTGGTTCGTCTTGCGCCCCCTCGTGGGACTGGGGCAATGGAAAGTTGTCGTGCGCTAGCAAAAAGGCGGCGACGGCGAAGTCGCTAATCGTCCTCGGCCTCAACTGCGTCGAACGGCCGGTCAATGATGAATGCGTGGCTGGTCACGATGGCTTCCTGCATCAACTCGGTCATGAACGGGCGACCTTCCTTTGCGGCAAGCTGCGCCTCGACGAGTTCGAGCGCAGCGTCAGGCCCCTTCGCTTTGTCCTCAATCAGGTCTTTAGCTCGCTCGACTTCGCCACGAGCCACAAGCTGAAGAACCAGGTATTTGAACGGATTTTTACGTTCGGCGGGAGACGCGGCGAGCAAAATCTCTGCGTTCAACTCGTCGCGAAAGCGAAAGTCGAGAATACGGTCAATCCGGTCGACGAGGATTTCGTAGGCGTTTTCTTCAACGAACGAAAGCGAGTTTTTGAATCCTGGCGCATAGCTCTCAAGTGCACGCAAAACGGTCGCACGATCCAGTGCGCGCCAGAAGACGGGTTGTGGCTTGTACGACGCCTCGAGTGCGAGCTGCACCAAACGAGGATTGATGAAGGAAGCGGGAATTTCGCAAACCTTCATATATGAGATTACGTCGTTGATAACAGATTGTTGAATTTCAAGCGCGTGGTTATCGTTTCTCTGTTCCATGTTAACGAAGACTCTTAATGGTTAATCAGGTTTGTCGGCGTACGGCCTGGCTTGAATGCGAAGATATTATGGCTATTCACTTTGTGCAACGTATAAATTGAATTTGTATAAATGGTTAGATTTTTGGTGAAAAAATCCATCTATTTATATTCTGAAGTGTCCGCGCATTGAAGGCTAGTAGGTCGGCGCTCGGTCTGCAATTGCGCCGACCACGATGCGAGACGGCTCTGGTAGTCGATTGATTGATAGAGGCCACTCGGCGGTCTCACGAAAGAAACAATCCCGCGCGGCGCGCTGCATCGCGACGAGCAGTCGACGCATTTTTTGGCATGCGTTTCAGTTCGCCGAATCAACTTAGGCAGTTAGCGGGATAAATACTACTTCTACACGAGCTTTTGACAAAGAGGCTCGTGTGATGTGTTTTTCTGATTCGCAACTTCAGTTCGGTTCACAAATAGCATCCTCCGAGGACGGACTACCTGCCCCAGAGAATGTCAATGTTCCTACCTGCGGAGAATTGTTTGCTGGCTGTGGAGGAATGGCAATTGGCTTGGAGCAAGCTGGATTCAGACATGAATGGATGATTGAGTTCAATCCAGTCGCCTGCCAGACTCTTCGCAACCATTTATACGGTTCTCGGTATAAACAACCTCCGGCACTAATGGAAGCGGACGTCCGGACCGTCGAATGGAGCCGGCTTAGCGCAGTTGATATCGTCGTCGGTGGCCCGCCGTGTCAACCTTTCTCGAGGGGCGGACGGGCGG
This sequence comes from Trinickia mobilis, assembly GCF_017315705.1. Taxonomy (GTDB): domain Bacteria; phylum Pseudomonadota; class Gammaproteobacteria; order Burkholderiales; family Burkholderiaceae; genus Trinickia_A; species Trinickia_A mobilis. The sequence continues at coordinate 2,601 of NZ_JAFLRF010000062.1, forward strand.
ACGGTGAGAGCGACCCTCGCGATATGTGGCCTGAAGCACTCCGGGCTGTCCGAGAGCTTCGTCCACGTGGGTTCTTGTTCGAGAACGTTAAGGGCCTGCTCAGACCTGCTTTTGCGGAATATCTGGCAAGAATAGTCGCCGGCCTGAAGCGTGGCAGCGAGACCGGACCGGACGGTCCAGATGTGTACAACGTGGCCGTGATTTCAGTCAACGCTGCGGACTACGGAGTCGCGCAGAAACGAGAGCGAGTGCTGATTGCCGGCGTGCGTACGGACTGTGGGGCGCTCACGGCGTTTCCTCGACGTACCCATAGCGTTGAACGCTTGGTATGGGAGAAGTGGATTTCCGGAGAATACTGGAACAGGCACGATGTACCGCGCCCAGATTGTGGTCCGACATCGCGCACTGAGCAGGCAGTGCTCCGTGTGCTGGAGCGGACGGGCCTCGAGCCGAAAGAGCTTCCCTGGCTGACCTGTCGTGATGCCTTCGTTGGGCTAGGGGAACCGACAGCTGGGACCAGCATTTCACAGCACGAATTTCGGGCAGGCGCAAGGATTTATCCCGGTCACGAAGGAAGCCCCATTGACGAACCGGCCAAAGCACTCAAAGCCGGAAGTCATGGAGTACCAGGTGGCGAGAATATGCTTGTCGACTGTATCGGTGCGCCTCGGTACTTTACGGTGCGTGAGGCCGCCCGGCTTCAAGGAATGCCGGATTCGTTCATTCCTTCGGGGTCCTGGAGCCAGGCGATGCGACAACTGGGTAATGCGGTTCCGGCGCAACTCGCTGCAGTTGCCGGCCATTGGATTCGAGATTGCGTTGACTGTAACTGAAGCATTCATCGCAGTTCAGCGCAGAGCAGCAGCACCTCATTACTAGGCTCACCGTTTCTCTTGGTGATAGCGTGCTTGCGCTCATTAAGCTGAATGGTCAATTAATTGTTGCACGTACCTTCTGGGCGGTTGTAAAGTCGTAGGGCCGCGCATTGCGTATCAATGACCGTGATGCGGGAACAACATACCTATGCATTATCCAAATTGACCAGATTTTGCGGGGGCGTATGTCAGGAAGCGATCGTGGAGGCAGTGAAGTCTGGCGGCCGGAGCCCAAGCCCGTCAACCAGAACAAAGGCGGTGCGGGTGGTCAGGGCGGTGGGGGCGTTGCCGATCCATGCGTATTGAGTGAAGTGACCAATCTCAATTCCGTCAACGCTGCGGTCCTCCAGACCGTAGGGGTCGGGGATGTACTTGTGGTCGACTTCGAGCCGGGACCGCCCCGGCGGCTTCTCGCCAAGACCGCCACTGGCCAGACGGTCGGCTCGATCACGTCGCCCTCGATGCTCCAAATCATTCAGTGCATCGCGACGCGGAACATGACATACGTTGCCGAGGTGCTCGCGATTAACGGTGCGATCTGCCAAGTCAAGGTGCAGACGCAATGAGCGCAATCACGATTGTCGGCGGCGTGTATCACGAGCGCTGCATCTGGCCGGAGTGGGACTTCGTATACGGTTCCGGTGGCCGGGCGGCGGTCGCGCTTTCTAGCCAAGTTGAGCGCGTTACATTGCAAGGCTACGCGAGCGCTGAGATCCGTCGGCTGTTTGCGAACGAAGTCGCACTATGCGGTCTGAATTTTGTTCCCGTGGATGTCGAGGAAGGAATTTCTTTTGAGTACGTCCACTGCATGTCGAACCCTGTGATTCGTCCGTCTTTGGCACGAATCGCGCGTGGTACGCCTATTCGCGTCTCGGATGAGGCGGTGTTGCGAATTGGCATGCTGGAGGGGGATGCAGTAGTGGACGCAAAGTGGTGCGTCTACGACCCACAGTCGGCGTTCAATCCAGCCCACTTCGGCGCGAACGGTAGCAAGGCCGTGCATCTCGCAATCGTGTCGAACAGACGGGAAGTGCTTGCCTTGACCGGTGCGAGCAATGCGATTGACGGCGCACGACTTCTAGTGGAACAAGGTGCCGAGGTCGTCGTAGTCAAATGCGGCCCCGCTGGAGCGCTCGTTGTGACGCGCGAGGGCGAGGCGACCGTACCGGCGTTTCGTTCTCAACGTGTGTGGACGATTGGTTCCGGAGACGTCTTTGCCGCCATATTCGCCGCCCAGTGGGCAGTACATCGGGAGAGTCCGGTTGTCGCGGCGGAACTTGCGTCGAAGGCGGTAGCTTCGTACGTCGATACAATGTCTTTGCCTTCGCCACGAGCCGAACAACTGCGAGCGACGAAACTGGAGGAACTGGTTACGCGGCCTGGAAAAGTGTATCTCGCGAGCCCCTTCTTTACGCTCGGTCAGCGCTGGTTGGTCGACGAAGCCCGTCGCTGCCTGCAAGATCTCGGGCTCGATGTGTTTTCTCCCGCACACGATGTGGGGACGGGTAACGCCGAAGAGGTCGGACCCGCGGATATTGCAGCTCTAAAGGAGTGTGACCGTGTCTTCGCTATCTTGGACGGTATGGATAGCGGTACGATTTTCGAGACAGGCTACGCGCGCTCGGAAGACTTGCCTGTCTATGGGTTGGCCCAGGCGGCGCGCGCGGAAGACCTTAAGATGCTGGTGGGTACCGACTGCAAGATTTTCGACGACTTCGTGACCGCTTTGCACCATACCGCGTGGAAGACGTGAAGACTGCACTATTGCTCTCAGGGGGCATGGATTCGACGGCGATTGCATACTGGAAGAGGCCAGCCGTCGCGATCACGATTGATTATGGACAGCGTGCTGCTGTAGCAGAGCTACGGGCTGCCGCTGCGATTTGTGACGTGCTTGCTATCGAACATCACATCATCCAGGCGGACCTGCGCGCGTTAGGGAGCGGTGACATGGCCGGCACGATGCCCGCCGCTGTTGCGCCCGTTTCCGAGTGGTGGCCCTTTCGCAATCAAATGCTCGTCACGCTTGCGGCAATGAAGGCCGTGGGAATTGGTGTTGATGCGATTCAGATTGGCACGCTCCGGACCGATGGAATGCACACCGACGGAACGCCGACATTTATTGCTGCGATGAACGCACTGCTACAGTGCCAGGAGGGTGGGATTCGTCTGGAGGCGCCAGCGATCGTCTTTAGTTCGGCGGAACTCATCCGCGAGTCGGGAGTTCCCCCCGAGATTCTGGCGTGGGCGCATTCCTGTCACGTGGCAAATGAGGCGTGCGGCGAATGCCGGGGCTGTCGCAAGCACTACGAGACCCTTGAGGATTTGGGCCTTGCCCCGTACTGAAGATCCACTGCCTCGTGAAACCGCTGGTCCCGTCCACGAATTCGAGTGGCCGGTGACCCAGCGGTGGCCGATAGAAGTACTGAGAGATCCCCCCGTGCGTTCGTTTGAATCGGTGTTTGAGGGGCGCCGGTCGGTTCGGGCTATGACGGTTGCACCGCTCGACGAGATAATCGGGGCGTTGATGTTTGCGACCAAGCCCAGATTCTCCAAGATGAGCGACCCTTTGGGTAGGACGCGTCGTCCAAGCCTCTCAGCAGGTGCCCTTCATCCATTGTCCATTTTGCTTACGCCGGGTGGAAGCGACAGCAGACTGTTGCGCGTCAATTCTGACAATGCAACGATCGAGGAGCTGCCAATTGCGTTGGCGGACATCGATTGCTGGCTCCGGCGATGCGCAGAGTTGTTGCCCCTTGCGAAAGGCAGTTCGATTGCCCTGGTCGCAGACTGCACACGAACGGCGGCCGCGTACAGCCACTATGAGTCCCTAGTGTGGCGTGATGCCGGGGCACTGCTACAGACGCTGGCGCTCGTGTGTGAAGCATACGGACTGGCTTTCTGTCCTCTAGGATTACTCGGCCGCGAAATCGTTGACGGATTTCACGCTGGCTCGCGTCTCATCGCCGCTGGCGCGGCGATGATTGGCAAGCCTTTGCTTACCTAGGCAAAGGCGTCCTTTTGGACTCGAAGGCGACCTCAGTGAATTGCTGCCGCTTCGTGTGCGAAGAGGTCAGTCTGACGCATCTCGCCCGGGCTGGCTTTGCGCAGCGTGGGAGAGAGTTGGCGCATGTAATCCCATATGAGCCCGTCTAGGGTTGCCGCAGGGACGCCGAGCGCCCGCGCTAGTGAGACGAAATTACGTTCAAGCTCTCGATAGTGGGTTTGGGGTTCCCATTCATCCGGGAAGAGGCCAATATGCCGACCCGCCCGCAGAATGTGTACGTCGACAATGGCTACTTCGCTGGTCGGCCGAATATTACGTACGATCCACGAGGCAGTCTTTAAACCGATGCCGGGAAGCGTCTGTAGGCTGTCGCGGAAGTCAACATCGTCAACTGGTGGTGTGTATCCGTACAAGCGGGCAAGGCAGCCCTGAAGATAACGTGCCTTCTGGCGGGAAAAGCGATACTTGCGCTGACGCCCGTGGAATATAAAGGGCTCGGCGAGTGCGTCCTCTAGTGCTTGGGTCGTGACATCGTGGCGCAACAGCCCACGCTCTCGTACACGCCTGTAAGCCGCGAGGGCGAGTTCGGCCGGCATGCCCCAGCCTCCAAGCAAGCACGCGGCCACTTCCTCTTCAAGCGAGCGCCCCAGGCGGAAGTCGGCGTACCCCCCTGTTTGCTGATGCTGCCAGACTTGCCCGCGCCAGTACGCCGGCGTCAGCAATTCGTCGAAGGCACCCCAAGGAATACCCGGTAGAACCTCTTCAGATGCATCGGGCATCGTAAGCGTTCGGGTCTCTCCAGAGATGTAAGCGTACATTGTTTGCATATTGTTCTCGGTCGGCGGCCCAGCTTAAAAGTCTGATGAAAGCAGCCGGTCTCGGCGCAACTCGACGCGGATGATACATGAGAGTCTCCTTCGCCGAATTTAACGCGCCCAGACAGCCCATCTTTTCAGTGTAGCTAGCAGATTTGCGATGAGACACCTTTCGCTTCGTGTGCTTACCGCTCAGGCCACCGGTACCGAAGGGAGCGGGATAGCTTCGTCAAGGAGCAAATCCGCGGCCATCGAGGCGCCATGGGCTTTGCCTGCAGCCTGCTGGAGGATGCAATGGACCATATGCGCGAAGTTGAGCGCCAGGTTTCCTGCGGTCGAATCTCCGGAGCCGCCTCCGGCGTCAAGCTTCGCGCGGGCCGCTTTTGCAGCGGCATATGAGATGTCATAGACATCAAGCGCTGTTTCTGTGTTAGCGCCGATGTAAAACTGACCCACCCGCCGAAGTAAACCTGACCCACCTGGGAGAGGATGGCGGCTTTTTGCCGCCGATGCTGACTCAGGAGCAAGCAGTGGAAATCAAGGTATTGGCAAGACGGGGAACGGCGGTACGGGAGATAGCGCGACAAACGGGTTTATCGCGCAACACGGTACGCCGCTATCTGCGCGACGACCAGGCGGCCCGTTACAAGCAACGTGAGCCACGCCCGACGAAGCTCGACCCGTTCAAGGACTATCTGCTCGAACGTGTCGCCGCCGCGCGCCCGCACTGGATTCCGGCGACGGTGCTGCATAGGGAACTGCAGGAAACCGGCTACGAAGGGGGCATCAGCCAGCTCAAGGCATTCCTGGCGCCGTACAAGCGCCACGAAGCGGAGCCGGTGGTTCGGTTCGAGACGCCACCGGGCAAACAGATGCAGGCCGACTTCACCGTCATCCGTCGTGGCCGTGCGCCGCTGCTGGCGCTGGTCGCGACGCTCGGATACAGCCGCGCGAGCTTCGTGCGCTTCACCGCCGGCGAGGACGCCGCCACGCTGTGCGAGTGCCTGCGCGAAGCGTTCGTCTACTTCGGCGGCACACCCGAGCACGTGCTGTTCGATAACGCGAAGTCCGTGGTTGTCAAGCGCGACGCGTTTGGTGAAGGCGAGCATCGATGGAACACCCAATTGCTTGCTGTGGCCGAAACCTACGGCTTCACGCCGAAGGTCTGCCAACCCTATCGGGCCAAGACCAAGGGGAAGGTCGAACGCTTCAACCGCTATCTGAAGGAGAGCTTCGTGGTGCCGCTCGCGGCGACGCTCAAGCAGTCTGGGCTGAAGCTGGATGTCGAAGCCGCCAATGCGCGTATCGGCCGTTGGCTCGCGGAAGTCGCCAACGTGCGCGTGCACGCCACCACACGCGAGCGTCCGACAGCGAGGCTGGCACTCGAGCAAGAAGCGCTGCTGCCGTTGCCCACGCCAACATCGGCGCCAGGGCCTGCGCCTTCGAAGCTGCGCCGGGTGCTGCCGCGAGAGAGCCTTCAGCATCCGCTTGCGGTGTATGACGCGCTGCTGGAGGTCGCCGCATGAATCTCCAGCACGAACGAATTGCCGGCCTGTGCATGCAGCTGAAGCTCGACCGTATCGCCAGTGACTGGGGAGCGCTCGCGCAGCACACGGCAACGACCGATGCCAGCCTTGCTGACTTCCTGGAGCAACTGCTGCAGGCGGAACTCAGTGCGCGCGAGGAGCGTAAGCGCCAAACGCTCACGAAGCTCGCGTCGCTGCCCGCCATCAAGACGCTGGACCAATACGACTTCGGCTTCGCCAGCGGTGCGCCACGGGCGCAAATACAGGAACTGGGAAGTCTGGCGTTCATCGAGCGCGCCGAGAACGTCGTGTTGCTCGGCCCATCCGGGGTCGGCAAGACACACATCGCCAGTGCACTGGCCTATCGGGCGACACAGGCCGGTATCAAGACGCGATTCATCACGGCTGCGGACCTGATGATGCAACTGGCGACGGCGCACCAGCAGAACCGATTGCGGGAGTTCTTCAATCGGGCGGTCATCGGGCCGAGGCTGCTCGTCATCGACGAAATCGGCTATCTGCCGTTCGGGCGTGAGGAGGCAAACCTGTTCTTCAATGTAGTCGCCAAGCGCTATGAGCGCGGCTCCATCGTGTTGACGAGCAACCTCCCGTTCACACAATGGGCCACGGCGTTTGCTGACGACCAGACGCTCACCGCCGCCATGCTCGACCGGCTCCTGCATCACGCCCATATCGTGCAAATCAGTGGTGAGAGCTACCGGCTGAAGGACAAGCGAAAAGCTGGACAAACAGGAACGCGGGCAGGCGCGAAAGCCGCCGCGTGACACGGGCCCGGGTGGGTCAGATTTACTTCGGCGAATCGCCGAAAGGCGGGTCAGAATTCAATCGGCGTTGACATTTCTGCAGAAGTCGTGTCCCGTAATGCCGTCCCGACCCGTTGCATCCTCACGACCGAGGGGTAGGGATGTCGGTCCCCGCATCGGACATTGACGTGTAGTCAAAGTCCAGATTGTGACTTCGTCCGTTGCGGGGACACACGAGCTTCGGGTACAGCGGGCCGTTGAGAGGGCCAAGGAACGTGTACCGCATAACGGCGCTGCATTGCGGGCAATTGGCGAAGATGCGAGTCAGATAGACCTCTCCGCTGTCATTGCTCTCAAGCAGTAAGTTTCTGGGAACCGGGGAGGCGAGGACGGGCTGTTGACGAAGCAGCAGATTGCAGATGACGGTGAAAACTACGCCGAACATAAACGGAAGCATGCAGACAAAGAACCATGCTCCGTTCAACGCGAAATGTGATGCGAACATCTTGAATAACAGCGTAATCCACGAGAGCAATCCGATTGCAGCAATGGACATGAAGAGCGGGCGCGCCTTGCGTGCATTACCGATGGACCGACGGACCACGTATTCGCGCCATGCGGTAATTCGCTTTCTGCCGTGCTCGTCCACGTCAGGGCCTTTACCTATTTGTTCGTTCTGCGTTTTTAGTAAGGAAGCGATAAGTGACTCAATTCGCGCCGCACGGTCATTGCTGGCGGCCTGCGCTTCCCGGACTTCATGCAATATGCCGCCCGGGGCATGAGGAACGTACTGGTGTTGTAGTTCGGGGTACGCGAATATATGGTTGCAAATATCTTTCCAAAATTCGATTTGGATGGGAAATTTGCCGGCTCGTAATCGCTGGTCGGATATCTGCTCGCTCCATTGTACGAGTTTCGTATCACGTAGTGCTGTCGTCGCAAAGACGAGTGTACTGATACTCCAGCCCGCGAGATCAGCTCTCTCAATGTCTTTGACGAGATCGTCAGTCCGCAGCTCTGCCAGTACGTATCGCTTACATTGAATGCCGATCCGCGCGGCGTTTGGCCGGATGACGAGGACATCTATGCCGTGCTGCTCCTGACCGGTACGCCCGTTTACCTTCGGCAGTGGGTCGCCAAAGCGGGCGCCGTATATGTTGGCACATAGCTGCTCGAATTCCTCTGCGCTTTGGGGAATTGAAACACTCTGGTGTATCTGTTGCATATCCGTCTTCGTCAAGTGTTGAAGAGGCTTTCGCGATCCTGGGTCCTTGTGCTGCTCGATTATACCTTTCAGTTTTTGCAGGATTCCGTGGGCCTTGATAGGAGTGGTTCAAATAGCGATCATCCATTTGGTGCCTGGATCATCCAGAAAGGCGTACGGCGACCCACGAAGATACGCGACACAACTCAGGAGAATACTGGAACAGGCACTATGTACCGCGCCCAGATTGTGGTCCGACATCGCGCACTGAGCAGGCAGTGCTCCGTGTGCTGGAGCGGACGGGCCTCGAGCCGGAAGGGCTTCCGTGGCTGACTTGTCGAGATGCCTTCGCCGGGCTCGGGGACCCGTGGGTCGCAGATTTTTTACAACACGAATTTCGGGCCGGCGCGAGAACCTATCCAGGCCACGAAGGAAGTCCACTTGATGAACCAGCCAAGGCGCTTAAGGCCGGAAGCCACGGCGTGCCGGGTGGCGAGAACATGCTAGTGGACCGCTCCCGTGCGGTTCGCTACTTTACAGTTCGGGAGGCTGCTCGGTTGCAGGGCATACCTGATACGCTTGTTCTGGATGGCTCTTGGAGTCAGGCGATGCGCCAGCTCGGTAACGCCATGCCAGTGCAGTTGGCGGAGGTTGCGGGGCATTGGATAGGAGAATGCATCAACCGTCAGTAATTCTCGTGCTCACGAGCCGTTAAGGAACGCAAATCACAACTGGTTCGTGATGCGCGGCGGCTCTGTCCAGTGCTTCGGCAATATCCCGAGCACCTTCACCCCGCACTTCCTTCGTGATCGGAGTTTCCCTGCTCTCCGCAGTGATGTAGGCGTGGGAATCGGACGAGTTGGCCGAACCTTGTTTGCGGGTCGTGGCTCGCCAGCGGATGGAATCGAAATCGCTATAGTTCATGGCGTGCCGTCCCCTACGGATATCTGCTTTGTGTTGTGTTCCCCTTCCGGGCGCCATTTGGCGGCTCCATATATTCCCGGGGCCATTCCGCATTCACCGACTCCTTGTACAATCTCGACGGCTGAGGTAAACCGGTCAGAGGCTGTAAACGGCAATTTCAAGGGTCCGGGTTGGAACGGGCGCTGGTCTTGGGAGCGGGGGCATGGCGCAGGAGTGGCTGGAATATCTAAAAGAGAGCGGCTGGCTGGACGTCCTGAAAGTGGTTGGCCCGTCGAGCGTGATCAGCGTGATCATCTCGATTGGATGGAACGCCTGGAGGGATGCGGGGCAGCGCAAAGGCGACAGGAAGGAGGCGGCACTGTCCGTGGCGCTCTCCCTGGAGAGCTACGCGCGGATTTGCAGAGCGATGATGCACCGCGCTGACTGGGCGTCTGATGAGGCGATGCGCACCAATAGCTATCAGCCTATTAGTGGCGTCAAGCTCCCCGACTTCTCGTTTCCCGACAAGCTCGAGTGGAAGTGGCTGAAGCACAAGGTGACTTCGGAGCTTCGCGAGTTCCCCGCCACGCTTCACTCCACCCGCGAATTCCTCGGTTCCGTCGGGGAATACGGCGATCCGATGGAGCTTTGCGACGAAGTGGAATTTGAATGTGCAAAGGCGGCGAAGCAAGCGCTCGAACTGGCGCGGATGACGCGCCGCAAGCACGGTGCGGTGCCGTGGAAGCCGGGCGCGAAAGACTCGGACCTCGAAAGGGAGCTTTCCGACTACATTACTCGCTCAGAAGAGAAACGTAGGACGCTGCGCGAGCGTCATAAGCAGTTCGCCGCCGACCTGAAGGCGGAAAACGCGCTGACCGATCAGAAGTGAGTTCTATACTACGCGCAACAAAACGGGATGAATTCGTATGACGCTGGCTTGGCTACCAGAAGCGGGCGCTCCCCTCCAGCGTGTTTTTGCCGACGCGTGTCCGTGAACTGCTGTGCTCTTCGGCACGAGATCGAGCCGCCAGTTTTCCCCGAAGATGCCGTTTTGTGGGCCATTGGGTACGCACCTCTAAATGCGCTCGTGATTGGCCCAGATGCATACTCGTTTTTCCGTTTAACCCGATACCTGAATGAATGTTCCCGCCACCCAGGGACTCTATTGTTCTTGCGAGGCGCTTACGGCAGTACCCATTGTTCTCAAATGACTAACACTGGGCGATATGTGCGTGGCATAGTGCGGTCATTCTCTTAACCACACGGAGCTCACATGGCGACGCTAGAACAAATCCAGAATCGGGTAAAGAAGCTTCAGGCGCAGGCTGACGCATTGATAGCAAAGGAGGCGCAGTCGGCGGTGGAGCAGATTCGCGAGCTGATGCTCAAGTACAGTCTCACGACCGCAGACATCGAAATAAAGGCGAAGGCTCGTCGTGAAGCGAAGAATCCGGTTGAGCGCAAGACTGCTGTTAAAGCCAAGAGCGCGAAAGCCACCGGTGTCCCTAGGTACATTGACCCGACGACTGGCGCGACCTGGACTGGCCGCGGACGTGCTCCTGCCTGGATCGCGAGCGCAAAAGACCGTACCAAATTCCTCGCCACGGGTGCAGTCGAAGCGGTTTTTGCTGCTCCGCAAAAGTTGGTCGTGAGGAAGTCGGTGGCTGCCGCTAACGGGGTTGCACATACCGGACAGCCCAAAGGGAAGCAGCCAGCGAAGTACATTGACCGTAAGACAGGTGCGACGTGGAGTGGTCGTGGTCGCGCGCCGGCTTGGCTGGCAGGTGCCAAGGATCGCACGAAGTTTCTGGTCGAGCCGGTAGCTGTTGCTGAGGTAACTGTTCCGAAGAACGGCGTTGCACCGAAGGCCGGCCGGAAAAGCGCAGTCGCGGCGAAGAAGGGTGTTCCGAGAAAAATGACCACAGCGAAGAAGGCGACCGTGAAGAAGGTTGCCGTCAAGAAAGCGGCGGCTACTCCCAAGCTCAAGAAAGCAACGACAAAAATGGCTCCTGTCCGCAAAGCCGTAACAGCCAAGGCACATGCAGCGAGAGCTAACACGGTCGCAATGGCCGCGCCACCGGTGGAGCAGGCAACGGCCTAAGGAGTGGCTACGTCGCCCCCGAGCTTCAGATGCAACTGCGCTGTAGAGCTGTCCGCTCGGGGACGCATCGCGTGTGGCCGTGGCGTGCGGACTCGTCGTCGCTCTCAGGAGGTACCTCAAGGACGGTGTTTTACCAGATGGATCTGTTATGAAGTAGTACCGGTAGGGTACCAGTGGACACACAGAATGATGATCTCGCGATCAAAATGTCGCCCCTCGAACAACTCGTCGAGACTCTGCAGGTTGCTCATCCTCGGTCATCAGTTCGGTGAGTCCGGCAACTCGAACCGATTCGCAGCCCCTATTTGCACCAGATCCTTAGATTTGACGTCATGCCGGAATTTTCTAGCTTCAAACGGAACGGCTTTGTGGGCCAGGGTCACTCTGAAGGACATCGCTTTGCGTCTAAGAGTGACGTATTTCACTCGAGAGGCGAGAGACGGCAGAAGTCGTCTCTCGCACTCGTCAAGTCGCTCAGCGGGTCGCAACGTTTGTCGTCTGGGCCGAGCCGGCCGCCTGATCACCCCAACCACCACCAAGCGCACGGATGAGGTTGACCGTCGCCGTCGCTTGCAGCCCAGTGAGCTGTGCTGCGGTGCGCTGCGACTGCAGCACAGTCCGCTCGGCGTCGATAACGTCAAGATAGTTGACTGCACCCTCGGTGTACTGCGTGCGGGAGAGCTGCGCAGCACGATTTGACGCAGATACCGCGTCAGCCTGGGCTTTTGTCTGGTCGTCGAGGATCCGCAGATCACTGAGGTTGTCTTCGACTTCTCTGAATGCAACCAGGACCTGTTGGCGGTAGTTCGCCGCATCCTCCTCATACACGGCGCGGGCGTTTGCCAGATTCCCCTTGCGTTTGCCACCGTCAAAGATAGGGACCGTCAACGCGGTTCCGGCAAGCGGGCCCAGCAGGAAGGCGCGACTGCTCCATTTGAACAGGTCGGCAAGCGTCGCGGCCTCGAACCCACCCGTGCCGGTCAGAGACAGCGACGGAAAGAACGCAGCCTTGGCAACACCGATTCGAGCGTTCGCTGCAGCCATCGCGCGTTCGGCAGCAGCGATATCGGGACGTCGCTCGAGCAGCGACGAAGGCAAACCGGGCGGAATGCGAACGTCAATCGGCGTGAGGGGATTTGCGGCCAAGCCGAACTCGGACGGGTTCTTGCCGAGCAGCACCGCGAGGCTATGCTCGGACGCTGCGCGCAGGCGTTGTACCGTCATTGCGTCAGCGCGGGCGCTAGCCAGCTCCGATTTTGCTCGAGCGAGATCCAGTTCGCTCGTCTCACCCTCGTCGAAGCGGTTCTGGACAAGTTTCAGCGCCTGTTCGCGCAGATCCACCGTCGTCGCAAAGATCTGCGCTTCGGAGTCGAGCTCACGGAGCGAGAAGTAGTTTTGAGCAACGTCGGCCTGCAGCGCGAGCTGGACGGACCTGAAGAGCGCCTCACTCTGTTGCTGGTCGGCCTTTGCGGCGCTCACGGTATTCGACACTCGTCCGAACAGGTCGACCTCGTAGGAGGCGCTCGCCTGAGCCCTCCACAGGGTTTGCTGCGCGATGTTTCTTCCATCTGGCTCCAACTGTGATGCAGCCGAGAGCTTCTCGCGCGTTGGGCCAAAGCCGGCGTCGAGCGTCGGGAAGAGCCCGGCCCGTGCCGCCTGGTTCAACGCGCGTGCTTCCTTTACGCGCGCAGCTGCGGCCTTCAGGTTCTGGTTGGCGTCGGCTGCCTGCTTTTCGAGGTCATTCAGCGACGCGTCGCCGAAGGCCGTCCACCATTCGCCGCGAGCGAGCTCTTCCGACGGCTGTGCGGTCTTCCACGTGCCATTAGCGGTTTCGGTAGCTGGCGCTTCCTTGAACGCTGCAGGTGTCGCGACGTCGGGCTTCTTGTAGGTCGGTGCAAGGGAGCAGCCCGCGAGCACGAGCAGGGATGCGAGCAACGCAGAGCACGTAGCGAGTGGTTTAGCAAGAACGTTAATCTTCTTCACCTTATTCCTCGTAAGCTGATTCCGTATGCAACTCTTCGTACACGTCCTTGCTCACGTGCACGTGTGGATGATTGCCGTGTTTGTCGACGATGTGTTCGTTACCGGCAAGCTTACGAAGCACGACATAAAAGACCGGGGTCAGCAGCAGGCCAAAGAGGGTCACACCCAGCATCCCGAAGAACACTGCAATCCCCATTGCCTTTCGCATTTCGGCACCCGCGCCCGTTGAGAGCACGAGAGGCACGACGCCCATGATGAATGCGATCGACGTCATCAGAATCGGGCGCAGGCGAAGCCGACTTGCTTCGATTGCCGCCTGCACGATCGAGCGACCCTCCATCTCCAGTTCGCGCGCAAACTCAACGATGAGAATGGCGTTCTTTGCCGACAGCCCTACAAGCACCATCAGGCCGATCTGCGTGAAGATGTTGTTGTCACCGCGCGTCAGCCAGACACCCAGGAGCGCGGACAGCAGGCTCATCGGCACAATCAGGATGACCGCGAGCGGCAGCGTCAGGCTCTCGTACAGCGCAGCCAATACGAGGAACACAAGCAGGACGCTGATCGGGAAGATCCAGAGCGCGGAATTGCCGGCCAGAATCTGCTGATACGTCAGGTCTGTCCATTCGAACTTGATGCCTCGCGGCAGGACTTCTGCTGCGATACGTTCGGCCGCCGCCTGTGCCTGGTCGGACGAGTATCCAAGCGCTGGGCCACCGTTGATATCTGCTGCGGTGTAACCGTTGTAGCGGACAACCATTTCCGGACCGTAGGTCGGCGTGATGATGACGAGCGACGACAGCGGTACCATTTCGCCAGTGGCGTTGCGAGTCTTCAGCTCACCAATGTCCGCGGCCGTCGAGCGGAACGGTGCATCTGCTTGCGCGCGAACCTGATAAACGCGACCGAACTTGTTGAAGTCATTCACGTACAGCGACCCGAGATAGATCTGCATCGTGTCGAAGACATCAGTGACCGAGACACCGAGTTGCTTAGCCTTGACGCGGTCGAGGTTCACGTCAAGCTGGGGCGTGTTGATCTGGTAGCTCGAGAAGGTCGGCCCGAGTTCAGGCGTCTGAGCAGCTCTCTTCAAGAACGCTTGTGTAGCGGAGTTCAGGGCTTCGTATCCGAGAGCGCCGCGATCTTCGAGTTGCATCTTGAAGCCGCCGAGCGTACCCAAACCAATCACCGGGGGCGGCGGGAACACCCCAATGTACGCATCCTTGATGGTCGCGTATTTCGCACTCAGTGCCGCTGCAATCTCGGCCGCCGATTCGCCTTTGCCACGCTCTTTCGACGGTTTGAGTTTCGCGAAAACAATGCCGCCACTTGACGAGTTCGTGAAACCGTTGACCGAAAGACCCGGGAATCCCAATGCGCGTTGGACTCCCGGCTGCTTGAGTGCAATCGATGCCATTTCCCGCATCACAGCTTCAGTGCGGTCCAGCGATGCGCCGTTCGGCAATTGAGCGAACGTGATCAGATAGTCTTTGTCCTGTGCAGGGACAAAGCCACCGGGGACAACTTTGGCCATCAGCACGGCCGCGCCGAGAAGCGTAACGTAGACACCGAGCATCAGCGCTTTACGGCTAATCACACTTGTAACGCCGGAGCCGTACGATTCCGAACCCCGGTTGAAAACATGATTGAAGCGCTTGAAGAAGCCGCCGAGCACTCGATCCATGGCGCGCGTCAGCCAATCCTTCGGTTCGTGATGGCTCTTCAGCAGCAGTGCCGACAGTGCAGGCGAGAGCGTCAGCGAGTTGAACGCGGAGATAACCGTCGATATGGCGATCGTCATCGCGAACTGCTTGTAGAACTGGCCAGACAAGCCCGACATGAACGCGAGCGGCACAAACACAGCGACGAGCGTCAACGCGATTGCGATAATTGGACCGCTCACCTCGCGCATGGCCTGGTATGTCGCCTCTCGCGCTGTCAAGCCCGCTGCAATGTTCCGTTCAACGTTTTCGACGACCACGATGGCATCGTCAACCACAATCCCGATGGCGAGGACCATGCCAAAAAGCGATAGTGCGTTGATGGTGAAGCCGAACCCGAGCAGCAGCGAGAACGTGCCGACGATCGATACGGGAACTGCAAGAAGCGGGATTATCGACGCGCGCCACGTTTGGAGGAAGACAATCACGACGATGACGACGAGCACAATCGCTTCGATGAGCGTATGCACGACTGCGTCAATACTGTCGCGAACGAACTGCGTTGGGTCGTACGCTATCTCATAGCGCACGCCATCTGGCATGTCTGCCTGCAGCTCCTTCATCGTCTTGCGTACGTCGTCAGAGATTTGCAGCGAGTTTGCGCCGGGCTGCTGGTTGATGACCATCATCACGGCCTGATGATTGTCGAGCAGTGCGCGAAGGCCATACTCCTGTGCCGCGAGTTCGACTCGAGCCACATCACCCAGATGCGTTACAGCGCCGTCGGGAGAGGTCTTCAGGATGATATTCCTGAACTCTTCTTCGGATTTGAGGCGCCCCTGCGCATTGACGCTGAATTGAATCGGGGCATTCGACGGGGTACCGCCAACAATACCCGCAGCGACTTGCACGTTCTGCTCGCGAACAGCGTTGACGACGTCGAGGGCTGTCATGTTGCGCTGCGCCACTTTTTGCGGGTCGAGCCAGATACGCATCGCGTAGTCACCCGAACCCCAAAGCTGAACTTCGCCGACACCTTGAATCCGCTCCAAGTGGTCCTTGACGTTAATCAGCGCATAGTTACGAAGATACGTCATGTCGTAGCGATTGTTCGGCGAAACCAGGTTGACGCCCATCGTCAGCGTGGGAGACGCCTTGACAGTCGTCACACCCAGACGCTGAGCGTCCTCCGGCAGACGCGGGAGAGCTTGCGACACCCGGTTCTGGACCAGTTGCTGGGCGAGGTCCGGGTTCGTGCCAAGCTTGAACGTAACGGTGGTCGTCATGTTGCCGTCGCTATTGGCTTGCGACTGCATGTACAGCATGTTCTCCACGCCGTTGATTTGCTCTTCAATCGGTGCAGCAACGGTTTCGGCGATGACCTTCGGGTTAGCGCCGGGATATTGCGCCTTGACGATGACCGAAGGGGGAATGACCTCCGGATATTCCGCCGTCGGGAGCTTCACCAGTGCAATGATCCCGCCTAGCAGGATCAGCATTGACAGCACGCCGGCAAAAATTGGGCGGTCAATGAAGAAGCGTGAGATGTTCATGATGTTCTTCCTGTCACTCCGGCGTCAGGTCGCCGGCTTCGTAGAGTGCGCGCCACTGGCCATATCTACAGCGTGAGCCTGGACGAAGTCGTCGGCGCGCACGCGCTGGATGCCATCGACGACGATGCGCTCACCGGGTTGCAGGCCGCCCGTGACAATGCGCAGACCGTCCTGAATGTTTCCGAGGGTCACCTCGCGGTAATGGACGCGGTTGTTGGCGTCCACAATAAGGACGAACTTCTTCGCCTGATCAGTGCCGATGGCGGAGTCATCAACCATCACTGCGAGATGCGGCTTGCCACCGCCGACCTTGATACGGGCGTACAGACCGGGAACGAGCGTGCCGTCCGGGTTATCGAATTTGGCCCGGACGCGGATGGTGCCGGACGCCGTGTCGAGATGGTTGTCCACTGAGAAGATCGAGCCTTGGCGGGAGTAACCGTCTTCATCAGCGAGACCGAGAGAGACGGGAACCGCCGCATTGGCATCTCGGCCAAGGTAGCGCAGGTACGTTTGTTCGTCGACATCAAACGATGCGTAGATCGGATCAACGGACACCAGTGTGGTGAGGACCGGGGCGTTCGCGCCAGCCGAAACGACGTTACCGAGCGTCAACTCAGCACGGGATACGCGGCCCGCGACGGGAGCAACAATTTCCGTGTAGCCGAGGTTGACCTTCGCAGCTTCCAGAGCGGCTTCAGCGGCCTTGACTTCCGCCTTCGCGGAGAGCGCCGCGTTCTGCTTCTCGTCATAGTCGCGCTTTGCGATTGCGTTATCGGCAATCAGACGATCGGCGCGAGCTGCGTCCGTCGTCGCATAGGTCGCCTGTGCTTGAGCTGCGGCAAGCTGAGCAGCGGCACGGTCGACTTCGGCAACATAGGGTCTCGGATCGATTGTGAAGAGCGGATCGCCCTTCTTGACGAGCGCGTCGTCCTTGAAATGAACGGCGACAATGGTTCCGCCGACGAGAGGACGTGCGTCAACTTTGTCGATTGCCTCGAGTCGGCCCGAGTAGGCTTGCCACTCAGTGATGGACTTGTAGACAACCGGAGCGACGTCGACCTCGACGGCCGGGGCGGGTTTGTCGGCAGCCTGGGCGGCGGCAACCGGAGTGACGTCCCGCCCGTGAAGGGCGGAGATGCCCGCCGCTCCACTGACTACAAGGAGCGCGCTAACAGCAGCGTAGATTTTCTTTCGATTTGTGGACACGTTAAATCTCCTATATGAAAGCGAAAAGCCGAAGTCGGGGTTGAGCCTGCTCAGACGAAGAGTCGTCTGCGAAGAAATGAAATGACGCCATTAAGCGCCGGGCTCTCGTGCAAACAGACGGTTTTAACGGTCTGCTGCCGATATATCAGGATGCGTTATTGAGCCGAGAGAACCGCATTCCAGACGGCAGACACAGTGGCGTCTTTGAGTCGCAAGCTGACAAGACCAAATTGCCCGTTGCGAATGCGATGCATCAACTCTATGCCTGCGAGCGTGATCGCGGCGCTTCTGAAACGTCTGAAGCCGAGCATGACGTTTGTCCGGGACTTGACGTTACGATGGTCCTGTTCGATCAGGTTATTCAAATACTTCGAGGATCGAATCGCCGTATCCTCGGGCAGCAGGCCGTCGATGGAAGCGAAAGCGCCACCATGTTGGCATCAAGCACTCCCAGCGCACAGATCGACGTCGTGACGACCAGCAGGACGAGGTCGCGCCGTGTCCACGCGCGGCTGTCGTCGAGTTGTGTCGGGTTTGGCATATTTATTCCTTCGGCGCGTACTGCATCACACCGTTGCCGAATGACCAGTCTTCGCGCGCGACCTCGACGAGGCTGATCACGATGTCTTCCTTGCGTACGCCCGCCTTCGCATGGATGCCATCCGCGATCGCCTTGTAGAAGGCCTTCTTTACGTCAATCGTGCGCCCCGAATTCCAGGTGACCTGGATGTACACGATGCCGGGCGTATAGGTCGCGCCCAGATAGCCTTCGACTGGGTAGATCAGCTCCTCGGGCGAGTGGCGCGAGATGATCTGAAACTTGTCGTTTTCAGGCACGTTCGCGACACTGATCATTGCTTCATAGACCGTGTCACTGACGACACGGACGACTTCCGGCGACGCATCCTTTGACGGATCGATTCGTACGAGGGGCATCCCTATCTCCATGGATAGCGGCAAGCCATTGGTGTTGGACCCGCAACCCTCCAGAAGAGCCTGGCGCGCGGCGAGGTATGAGAGTAGGCTAGTGTGCATATTTCTGCAAACGAATGTTCGGCATATAAATCATGACATAATGGAATTATGATCGATGACCTGAAATCGTTTGTGGCGGTGATCAACGAGGCGTCGCTGACCCGCGCGGCCGACACGCTATGTGTGTCGCAATCCACGATATCCAAGCGCATCCAGCGGCTTGAAGAACTGCTGGGCGTCGAGCTATTCGACCGCAGCACAAAACCCCCGCGACCGACCGCCCTCGCGAACAGGGTCTACGAACAGGCAGTGCCGCTGTTGCGAGCGCTCGGACATTTGCTCGATCTCGCGCGCGAGGACGCCGCGCCGTCCGGGACGCTGCGCCTCGGTTTGTCACAAATGGTGGCGGACGTCGTGCTGTTCGATGCGGCGATGGCCATGAAAGAGCAATTCCCGGCGCTCGCCGTGAGGTCGCGTACCGAGCCGGGTACGGAGCTGCAGCGCATGGTGGAAAACGGCTCGCTGGACGTTGCGGTGTTGATGCTCCCGCCCCGTTCATCTCTGCCGGATGACCTGATCGCCCGTCCGGTCGGTACGTTCGATGTGAAGATCGTGCAAAGCGCGGCGAAGCCACTTGTCAAACGCAAGGCGACGATCAGGTCGCTCGCGGACCACGACTGGATACTCAATCCCGACGGATGCCGTTTGCGAGCGACCCTTGAGCATGCAATGGGCGGCGGGGGCGGGTACTTGCGGCTGAGAGTCGATACCTACTCAACGAATACGAAGTTGCGGCTCGTCGCTGCCGGCCTAGGTCTGGGCCTCGTGCCGCTCGATTTGCTACATGCGAGCGCATGGCGCAATCAACTAAGCGTGGTGGACGTCAGCGACTTCGCGCCGTCGCTCGATCTGTGGCTGGTGTTTCCGCAGCACTTGGGCAACCTGACGCGCGCCGCCGAGGCGCTAGCGCAATCCATCTCCGCGTCTTTCGCCCGGCAGGCCGCTGAAAGTTTTAGACAACGTGGCGGGAAGTGAACGCTTCGCGCTGTCCCGCACTGTTTTTACCCGCGGGAACGTCACGCCGCGCCGCGCCGCCGCGCAACCCCTCATCGAGGAGCATTGAAACCATGTCAACCGCGCCGTACTGAGCGTGACAAGAGAGACGACGTTGTCCTGCCGACCGGAGAATAAGTCGGCACTCTTACGCGCGGCGCTCCTGCGAGAACGCTGTCGCTTGAACGACTCGCCAAACGGATCCGCAAGCGAATCAACAGCCCGCTTCAGATTGTCCAACTCCCGCCACGCGGCCAATTAGACGTCGCCAACAAGCTCCCAACTGCTCGAGCTCGCGCAACAGCCGTAATCCTGCTCATAAATGCGGTTGGTCTGCGCCGTCGGCTTCAGAGGCTTCGAGTCCCGGTCGAACCGTTTCACGCGGCAGCACTCCTTCCAGGCGCTGAATCCGTTTCTAGATCCTATATGGCAGAGAGATCTGCCAACGATCTGATCGATAAAATCGGTCGTTCGAGCCATGCTACAAGGAGGAGCATCATGCGCGCCGATCAGGCATACCCGACGCATTCCGAACAGTTGGTGCTGGCGGTGTCACTGGAGCTGGCGGCCAACAAGTGGAAGGTTGCGCTGCACGATGGCCAGCGCGAGCAGCCGGCTGTGCATACGGTCACGCAGCAGCATGCCGCCGTGCGCCTGCAGGCGGCGCAGGATCTGATCGACGCGCACAAGGCGAAATGGTTGCTGCCGGCCGGCGTGCGGATCGTGGTGAGCGACGAGGCCGGACAGGACGCGTTCTGGATCTATCGTGCGCTGCACGCGCGCGGCATCGAGTGCTATGTCGTTGATCCGGCCAGCATTCCGGTCGAACGCCACAAGCGGCGCGCGAAGACCGACCGGCTGGATGCGATCAAGCTGGTGATCAACCTGCGCGCCACTTGTGGCGAGCGCGACCGCGTGCACGTGTTGCACGTGCCCCCGCTGCAGGATGAAGCATCGCGCCAGCTGATGCGCGATCGCGGCCAATTGCAGAAGGAAGTGCTGCAGCAAGGCTTGGCGGCCCCACGGCTTTCGCGCAATCGGAGGATGCGCAACTTATTGATCGATAAGAATTTTTAGGATCAAACCGCCAGAAATTGCACGAAAGGCACGAACACCCCATGCAGCATTGCCGCGGACACGCCGGTAAAGCGTCGCGGTCGTTTGGCCTGCCACCTTGGCGCGATCGTTGTTCGGTAGCGAACCCGCCCGTCTCTGAGCGACGGATCGAAACACCAGACCAGATCGCCACTTGGAACAACTTAACGCAACGAATCAGGCACCAACGAGGTTTCGTTGAACTTGCCGAAGGTGTTCAGCCAGGACGTGACTGGCCGCGTCAGCATCGCGGTCGCGCAATGCCGCGACAATCGCTCGATGTTGAGCCTCATATTCCCTACGCCGTTCGGCAGTCAAAGACATGCTCTTGAGCCGTCCCCACTCACCCTGCTCACGTACACGATTGGTCAGATCGAGAATCTTCATGAAAAACGAGTTGTGAGTGGCAATCGCGAAGGCCCTGTGCAGTTCACCATCCCAATGTTCAAATTCCTCGATCGATTGAGCCGCCTCCGATCGTTCAATGCACTCAGCCATTTTGTCGAAGTCTGCGGTCGTCGCCTTCCATGCGATGAGCTTCGGCATCAAGGGTTCGATGAGTAGTCGGGCTTCCATGAGTTCGGCAGGACTTGTTTGCTGAACAGAAAGCTCTTGCTCTTCCGCCTGCATTTGCGATGACGCCGGCAAGGATCGGGCGGCCCCTGGTCTGACGTAGGTACCGCTACCTACGGATTGCGTAATCAGTCCGCGATCCTTTAAGTTCTGTAACACGCGACGTACCGCGCCGCGAGACGCGCCGAATTGTTCACTTAGGTGTCGTTCGGCCGGTAGTTTGATGCCATCGCCCATCCGACCGGATGCGATTTCCTCGATCAGGTAAGCGGCAAGCGCCTTCGCGCCGACGGCCCGCACGGGGCTTGTTACCTCTACCTCACTCATCGCCATTCCCCTCGTATCCTCACGCCAGCGATTTTAGTCAATAAAGTACCAATTGGTCAACATTTTGTTGGTCCATGCTTGAAAATAGTTTATTTTGGTTCTACAGTTAACACCACGCAAACCAATTGGACTTTCTGAGGAGTGGCCGGATGAAGCTGGCAAATCTTGATTTAGCGGGTGAGAAGTTCATTGCTCTCGTGGATACTGACAAAACGCGGTACTGGCCGATCCAGTCTTTGGTAGCCCAATTTCGGGGAGGAATGGTCCACTTGGTACAACAATTTGATCAAATCAAGCGTGATTTGGAACCGCGTGGCGAAGGTTTGCTGCTGGCTGAGGCGGCAATTTTGGCCCCGATCGATCAACCTCGCCGCAACATCTTTTGCGTCGGCAAGAACTATCACGAGCATGCCGCTGAATTCCAGAATTCCGGCTTCGACAGCAGCGCCAAGAACGGCGAGCACGCACCCGAGGCACCGGTGATTTTCACGAAGCCGGCATCGACGGTCATTGGGCCCGGCGGAAAGATTCCCGGGCACACGGGCGTCACGAGTCAACTCGACTACGAGGCAGAGTTGGGGGTAGTCATCGGGAAAGGCGGGCGGGGCATCAAGAAGGCGGATGCCATGAACCACGTTTTCGGCTACACCGTGATCAACGACGTCACCGCGCGGGACCTCCAAAAACTCCATCGCCAGTGGTTCCTTGGAAAGTCGCTTGATGGATTCTGCCCCATGGGCCCGCACGTGGTCACCGCGGACGAGGTGGACGGCCAGAACATCGATATCAAGTGCTGGGTGAATGGCGAATTGCGTCAGAACTCGAACACCTCCAAGCTCGTCTTCAACATCCCGACTCTGATCGAAACCCTGTCCGCCGGTATCGAACTCCAGCCTGGCGATGTCATCGCGACAGGCACCCCTGCCGGCGTGGGTATCGGCTTCAATCCGCCGAAGTTTCTGCAGAGGGGCGATCTAATCCGAATCGAAATCCAGAACGTCGGCGTCCTCGAAAACGAGGTGGGCGAATGACGACATCGTTGATCAAAGGGTCGAGATGACGGAACTGGCTGAAAGGCGCGAATTTGCGCCGGTGCTCGCAGCATTCGAAAAGCGGCTGCGCGAGCTGCTGGATCCGGATTTTGGACGAAGTCAATACGGGTGCGACCGCTACGACGCGTGTCGTATCGAGCGGCAAGATGCTTGACAAAAGTTATCGATTGTTTTTTCAAACCGAACCAAGGAGATGAATGATGTTTATGAATATTATTCGCTTTCGGCCGCGATAATCGAAGATTATCCTCGAAGGAATTAGTTCAGCACCAGCGGTGACGTAGACTCCATCCCCAGCCTGCGTGGCCGCAATCTATATAGGAGAACGAAATGCCAATTGTACGAATCAATATTTCGAAGGATGCCAAATCCGAGGTGGTCAAAGCCGTCAGTGACACGGTGTACGAGGCCATGATCAACGTGGCGAATGTCCCGAAGAATGACAAGTTCCAGATCATCTCGCGTCACTCGTCAGATGAACTGGTTTACCCGGCGGAAGGCTATCTGGGTATCGATTACACACCCGGTATTGTCTTCATTCAGATTACGTGGAATTCCGGTCGAACGACCGATGTGAAGAAAGCCTTCTACAAGGCAATAGCTGACGGAATTCACGCGAAGACGGGCCTGCGCAAACAGGACATCTTCATCAACCTTGTTGATGTCGCACGCGAAGACTGGTCCTTCGGGAATGGCGACATGCAATACGCGCCGAAGGAATAACGGCGGAGCACCCGTCTCGTAATTCCTTGAAATCAACGCGGCTTACGACACGACATCGTCTCGTGTCGTGAATAGCTCAATATCAATTTTATGGAGGAGATTTATGTCGCAGCGACCGGTACTTGGGAAGTTTCCGCAGGTTGATCATCACCAGGCAA
>NZ_JAFLRF010000063.1 GCF_017315705.1 Trinickia mobilis
CGAGCGGCGGACAAGGCATCTCATACACGCTGAAATACAATTTGACCCGAGTGGGTGTCACTGAAGGTGACCTGAAATCCGCGATATTGACCAACCCAGCTCATTTCAATACCTATCCAGGTCTTGCCGATGCGGTTTCCAACGGGAAGATCAATGCCGCGAAATTTGCTGCCGCCCTGCAAAAATACAACCTTTTCTATGCTGCCGGCGCGGAGTCTGTCACGCCCTACACATTCAGGGCCGCGTTCATGCTGGCGCCAACCGATTTCAACGGCAATCTCGGGTTGATCAGCGTCCCGCTGGCCGTCTTGTTGCCGTCTTGCGACGGCGATATGTCGAACCTCGAGGGGGCAAGAACCTTTGATCACAACCGGTTCAGCTTCGATACCGATACGGCATCCCGATATCAGGTATTCGTCAAAGGCGCCAATCACAATTTCTACAACACGGTATGGTCCAAAAACGGGGACGACAATCTTGACTTCGACGAAGACATTTACTGTGCTCATCGGCCTAATGGCATCCGCTTGAACTCACAGGACCAGCAACGTGGCGGTCTGTTCCTAATCAACTCGTTCATGCGCTTTCACGTCGGCGGAGAGCGGCAATTCGCGGCGTACTGGAATGGGCATGCTCAACTGCCAGATGCAGCCTGTCCTGCTGGAAAAGGTCCATGTGACGCACGCGTGGTCACGACAACGCAGCGGGATGCGACTCATCGCATGCTGATTCAGCGTTTTGAGCCAGACAATAGTCTTGCTCGCAATGTGTTGGGCGGTGCGTTGGCATTTTCCGGATTCGATGCGCTTGCCCGTTGCACGATGCCGTTTGGCGACTCCGGCACCGTGGGTCATTGCACGCCGAATCGGCTGGATGGTTTCGAGTATGAGGGTTCATCAAGCGGATCGGCTAGCGCCAGTCACGGCCTTTTGTCTATCGCCGATCACTTGGAAGCCGCTTGGTCGGCGCCGGATGCGACGGTCACGACGGATCTGAAGGGTGTATCTGCCGATGGATACGATAGCTTGACGTTCCGTCTCGCTGTTGTACGGCCTATGGGACAGGAAGTCGTCGTCACGCTGACGGATACCGCTGGCAAGTCCGCCTCCGTGAACGCGAGTGATTTCAGCGATGCGTTGTACCTTGGTCCGCAGCAAAAAGCCGACGGTCGGCCTCTTGTGGATGCTGCAGATGATGCGCCATTTGCAAATGGCGCAGCGGCTCAACTACTGAACATGGTCGCTATCCCACTTGCCGCACTCTCGAATGTCGATATGACGCATTTGGCGCAGGCTAGCCTCAAGTTCCCAAAGGCTTCAGGCAAGGTGGCCTTGGCAGATGTGGAATTCCAGAACTTGCAGCGCAACTAGCGGAATCGACGCCGCGAGGAGCCTCGGCTCCTCGCGGCCGCAATCATGCCTCGCTGTCGACGCGCAGCGCGATGGGCTGCATTGCACTCGCGACATTCGCCGCCACCGCCGCGCTCTCCTTCGGCAAGGCCCATTCGAGCCAGCGCGCGCGGTGCAGGGCAACCAGCGCAAACGCCAGCCCCGACAACCCGCCAAACGTCGCAAAGCCCATCTGATAGCTGCCGGTGCTTTCCTTAGCGATGCCCATGATGACCGGCAAATAGAATCCGCCGATGCCCCCTGCCGCGCCGATGATGCCGGACATCAAGCCGGTCTTGCCGTTCCAGCGCTGCGGCACGAGCTGAAACGTCGCGCCGTTGCCGAGGCCGAACAGCAGATAGGTGATCACGAGCAGCGCGATGCCGGCCGGCAGCGGCGGCATCCATGCGGCGAAAACGAAGTCGCAGACGGAGATGCCCGCAAGCAGCAGCACGAGCGCGCGCACGCCGGAAATCCGGTCGGCGATCAGGCCGCCGAGCGGGCGCACGAGCGCGCCGGTGAACGCCAGCAGCGACATGAAGAGCCCTGCCTCGAGCTTCGGCAGCTGGTAGAGCGAAATCAGAAGCGTGGTCACGTACGAGGACATGCCGACAAAACCGCCGAACGTAATGCTGTACACGAGCATCACGACCCACGTGTCGCCTTCCACGAGCACGCTGCGATAGCGGTGCGGCAACACGGCGATGGCCAGCAACGCGCCGAGCACGGGAAGCAGCAGCACCCCTGTTTTTCCGGCGCCGAAGAGGCCGTCGTGCACCGCCAGCACCAGTGCGACGAGCCCTGCCAGCGTGACACAGAAACTGCCGAATGCGCGCGGCGCGCTACCCGACTTGACGCCCAGGTCCTTCGCCCAGAAGAACAATGCGGTTGCGGCCAGCGCGAGAAGCGGCAACGCCGCGCCCGCAGCTTTCGCCCAGCCGAAGTGATCGGCCAGCCCCGGGAACATGAAACCGTCGAGCACCGCGCCGATGTTGCCTGCCGCGGCGAGCCCGAGCACGAGGCCCTGGACCTTGGGCGGATAGTTGCTGCCGGCCATCGGCAGCGCAACCGCAAAGCTCGCGCCCCCGACGCCGAGAAACACGCCGAGCACGAGCAACAGCGAGTACGACGGCGCTGCCGGCATCAACAGCAGAACGACCGACGGCACCGCGGACAGCAGCACCCCGAAGAGCGCCACGCGCCGCCCATCGTAGGCCTGGTACAGATTGCCGAGCGTCACGCGCAAGATGGCCGCGCCGAGCACCGGCACGGCGACGAGGAAGCCCTGTTCGGCGGGCGTCATCGCAATGTCCTTGTGGATGAACGGCGCCAGCGGGCCGAACATCACCCACACGGTGAAGCCGGTATCGAAGTAAAGAAAGCACGCAAGCAACGCACGCCAGTTACCGCTTTTGAGCGAATTCAACAGGTTTGTCATGGGTCTCTCACACAGGGGCGAAGGCTATTGAAAAGCGCGGCCGGCACTCGCGTGCCGGCTTTGCGGGATCGTATTGCGTGACGGGGAAGCGTCGTTCGCGCTGCGCGTGCCGACGACGCTGTGGATCAACTGATCCATCTCCTTGATGATGTCGGCCAGCACCGTCGTGATCACCGCGAACTCGCGTCCGTATTGGCCCGCGCGCGCCGCTGCTATGCGTGCGTTGAGCGCGACGATGTTGGCCTGCATCGAAATGCTGCCCAACTGGTCGGCGATCTCGGCCTGGCGTTTCCTCGCGGCCGATTCGATGCCGTGCATTTCGTTCTGGTACGCAAGCGTGATTTGCTGCAGCAGTTCGAGCAGCGGCGTGGCCTGCATCACGAGCGCGTCGACCTGCTCGCCGCTCGCGGCATGGCCCGCTTCGAGGCTTTCGATCGCGTCCGTGGTGCGCGCGATGAACCGGCGAATAGCGTCGTCCGCGCACAGCGTGCCGAAATAGAGCTGTCTCAGCGCGTCGGAAAACACGCCCGGCAAGCGCGCGTTGCCGCTCACCAGATCGGCGTGCGCGGCCGCAAACGTCGCGAGGCACGTTTTGACGACGTCGAGTGCGGCGCGGTCTCCGCGCGATGCAAGCAGCACGTGCAGCACGATCCGCTGCGAGAGCATCCGTTGCCGGCCGGACAGGTTGATGAGCTCGCCGATCACTTGCCCGGATACTGCGTCGTGGCTGGTATGGGTCTGACTTTTCATGGTGTGGCTGTGCAAAGCGGATGACTCAGGACCGTCGAGCGATGCGCGCCGCAACCGATCGACGGCGCAAAAAAAACGTCCCGAAGCGACGCCGCGCGGATCGGTTGCGAGATCAGCGTGACAGTTGCCTCGGGACGCCGTTGCCCCGTAGCCGCTCGCGAGAGCGGAGCATGAATGTGTGAATGCGTCAGGGCCGCCGTTGGCCTTGCGGCGACCTTACGCAATAGCCGTGCCATCGCACATGTGCTTGGGCGCATCAGCCGTCGGGCAACGGGCGTTTAGGTCTTGCGCCATTGCATCCGCGCCGCGCCGGCATTCGCCGAGCGTGGACTTGGTGCAAGTCCATGACGCAGCGCACCATGATCGCGCGCTGGCGCACCGGACCGAGCGGATTGCCCCGCGTGATATCACGCGGCACATCCGCGCCTATTCGATGTTCGCCGCGTCTTTTGCGCGTTCGGCGAGGTGATCGACCATGCGCTGCGCCGCCGGCTGCAGCGCATCGAAGTCCCTGAAACAGACGACGAATCGACGCTGCGCCCAGCGGTCCGTGAGCGGAATCACTTTCACATTGAGCAGGCGCATGTATGTGTCGCCCACCTCGGCGGGGACCACGCTGATGCCCAGGTTCGCCGCGACGACGCGAAACGCGGCGTCGAAGTTCGACACGATCGCGCGATAGCTCACGGTGCGCCCGTTACGAGCGGCAGCGTGCTGCAGCATCGTATGGACCGCGGTGGCAGGCGGCAGCCCGACGTGCTCGTGATCGAGCGTCTGTTCGAAGCTGAGCGACTTGCGGCTCGCGAGCGGATGTTCCGGATGGACCGCGAGTGCAAGGCGATCCTGCCGGTACGGACGTGATTGCAGTCCCTCGATATCGACGTTGTCCCAGCACACGCCGAGCGACGCCGCGCCCTCGCGCAGTCGTCGCACGAGATCGAGCGACAACCGTTCCTCGACGTTCACGCGGATGTTCTCGTGCGCGGGCAGCCGCATGAAAGACGCGATGTCGTCCAAAAGCGCTTCCGCTATCGCCGACGCCGACGCGCACACGCTCACGCTGCCCCTGAGCCCGCTGCCGTATGCGGCGACGTCGCTCGCGATGCGGTCCATCGTGAACAGCACGCTCTTCGCGTGCTCGACGAGCGCGACGCCGGCCGGCGTCGGCTGTACGCCACGGCGCGTGCGCACGAGAAGCGGCACGCCGAGATCGTGTTCCAACTGCGCGATCCGCTTGCTGATGGCCGAAGGCTCGATGTGCTCCGCCTCGGCCGCACGCGCCATGTTCCGGTGCTCGCAGACCGCCACCAGCAGCCGCAGTGTTTTCAGATCGATGTCGCGCATCGCGCGCCTCCTCGCATGAATTTCCAATTCGGAACGATGATCGTGCCGAAATACCTCTTTATGTATCTGGCGGAATGCCTAAAGCTAGCACAACGCCTACGCCAGCGGAGAGACGACTGGCAGACACCTGTAGCACGGAGACAGCCCAATGCCCCCCTTCCCCTCTAGCGTCGTGATCCGCGAAGTCGGCTTGCGCGACGGTCTGCAAAGCATCGAGACCCTTCTTCCCACGCCGCAGAAGATCGAATGGATCGACGACGCCTACGCCGCCGGTCAGCGCGAAATCGAAGTCGGCTCATTCGTGCCGGCGCGGCTCTTGCCTCAGCTTGCGGATACGGCGGAACTCGTCGCCCACGCGAAAGCCCTTCCGGGTCTGCTCGTTTCGGTGCTCGTGCCGAATCTGAAAGGCGCCGAGCGCGCGATCGAAGCGCAGGCGGATCTGCTGCTCGTCCCGCTGTCGGCCAGCCGCGCCCACAGCCTCGCGAATTTGCGCAAGACGCCGGACGAAGTCGTCGCCGAAGTCGCGCGCATCCGCGCGGCTCGCGATGCCGCCGGCTCGAAAACCTTGATCGAAGGCGGCATCGGCACCGCGTTCGGCTGCACGATTCAAGGCGCGGTCGAGCAAAGCGAAGTGCTGCGCTGCATGCAGGCCCTGCTCGATGCGGGCGCCGATCGCGTCAGCCTCGCCGACACGGTCGGCTACGCGAATCCCGCGGCGGTGCGCGACGTGTTCGAGAAGGCTCGCCGCATCGCAGGCGACAAGCTCTGGTGCGGCCACTTCCACGACACGCGCGGCCTCGCGCTCGCCAACGTCTACGCCGCTTTGGAAACCGGCGTGGCACGCTTCGACGCGACGCTCGCCGGCATTGGCGGCTGCCCGCATGCGCCGGGCGCGAGCGGCAATGCGGCGAGCGAAGACTTGGCCTTCATGCTGGCCGACATGGGCATTGCGACCGGCATCGATATCGAGCGCCTGCTCGCGCTGCGCGCCAAGATCTCGCAGTGGCTGTCGAACGAGACGCTGCACGGCACGCTGTGGCTCGCCGGCCTGCCCAAGACGTTTTCGGCCCAATCGATTCACGCGCACAGCGCCTGAGGTTATCTATGAACGCCCCCCACGCTCACTATCGTTCGCTGCCCCCCGAGGGGGCCGATGCCTCCCTCGGGGCGGCCCAGCGGGAGGCATCATGAACGCCCCCAACCGGCTTCCGCTCGACGGCGTTCGCGTCGTCGAATTCACCCACATGGTCATGGGCCCGACCTGCGGCATGATCCTCGCCGACCTGGGCGCCGAAGTGATCAAGATCGAACCGCCCGGCGGCGACAAGACGCGCAACCTGCCCGGTCTCGGCATCGGCTTTTTCCGGACCTTCAACCGCAACAAGAAGAGCGTCGTGCTCGACATCGACACGCCTGAGGGGCGCGCCGCCGCGCTCGAGCTGATCGGCCAATGCGACGTGATGCTCGAAAACTTCCGCCCGGGCCTGATGACGAAGCTCGGGCTCGACTATGAAACGCTGTCGAAGCGGTACCCGCGCCTGATCTACGTCTCGCACAAGGGCTTTCTCCCCGGTCCCTACGAGCATCGCCTTGCGCTCGACGAAGTGGTGCAGATGATGGGCGGCTTGTCGTACATGACGGGGCCGGTCGGGCGTCCGCTGCGCGCGGGCACGTCGGTCAACGACATCATGGGCGGCATGTTCGGCGCGATCGGCGTGCTCGCGGCGATGCGCGAGCGCGACGCTACGGGGCGCGGCCAGGA
Source organism: Trinickia mobilis (assembly GCF_017315705.1). Classification (GTDB taxonomy): domain Bacteria; phylum Pseudomonadota; class Gammaproteobacteria; order Burkholderiales; family Burkholderiaceae; genus Trinickia_A; species Trinickia_A mobilis. The sequence continues at coordinate 6,683 of NZ_JAFLRF010000063.1, forward strand.
GGTGCAAAGCGCGCTGTTCGAGAACTGCGTGTTTCTCTCCGCGCAGCACATGCAGCAATACGCGATGACGGGCGAGCCGCCCCCGCCGATGCCGGCGCGCGTGTCGGCATGGAGCGTGTATGACGTATTCACGCTGGCGGGCGGCGAGCAGTTGTTTATCGGCGCCGTCAGCGACAAGCAATTCGTCACGCTGTGCGACGTGCTGGAACGTCCGGACCTCGCGGCCGAACCGCCATTCGCCAGCAACGCACAGCGCGTCGCCGTGCGCCCTGAATTGCTCGCGCGCCTCGGAGCGATCCTGAAAGACCATCGCGCGGATGAGCTTGTGCCGAAGCTCGAAGCCGCCGGCATTCCGTATGCGCCGATCGTGCGCCCCGAGCAGCTCTTCGACGATCCGCATCTGAAGGCAAGCGGCGGGCTCGCGCCGATGGAGACCGATGACGGCGGCACGACCGAGGTCGTGCTCCTGCCTTTGCTGATGGGCGGACGCCGCCCTGGCGTTCGGCAGGCGCTCGCACGGGTCGGCGAGCATACTCAGGAAATCCTGGCGCGCCTCACCGGCCGCGCCAGACTGAAACCAGATCTTGCAGATCGTGGAGGAAGCCATGGCTGATCTGTTCGAAAACCCGATGGGGCTGATGGGGTTCGAGTTCGTCGAATTCGCATCGCCGGTTCCCGATATCCTCGATACGACATTCGGGAAGCTCGGCTTCACGCTCGTCGCGCGTCATCGCTCGAAGGACGTCCTGCTGTACCGGCAGGGCGACATCAATTTCATCGTCAATCGCGAGCCCAAGAGCCCTGCCGCGTATTTCGCCGCGGAGCATGGCCCGTCGGCCTGCGGCCTTGCGTTTCGCGTGCAGGACGCTCACAAGGCGTATGCCCGGGCGCTCGAGCTCGGCGCCCAGCCGATGGAGATGCCGACTGGCCCGATGGAGCTGCGTCTGCCGGCGATCAAGGGCATCGGGGGCGCACCGCTTTACCTGATCGACCGTTTCGAAGACGGCAAATCGATCTACGACATCGACTTCGAATTCATCGAAGGCGTAGAGCGGCATCCGGCCGGCCATGGCCTGAAGCTCATCGATCATCTGACGCACAACGTCTACCGCGGCCGCATGGCGTTCTGGGCGAGTTTCTACGAGCGCCTGTTCAACTTTCGCGAGATCCGCTACTTCGACATATCGGGCGAATACACGGGGCTCACGTCGAAGGCGATGACCGCGCCGGACGGCAAGATCCGCATTCCGCTCAACGAGGAATCGTCGAAGGGCGCGGGGCAGATCGAAGAATTCCTGATGCGGTTCAACGGCGAAGGCATTCAACACGTGGCATTGCTGAGCGACGACCTGCCCGCCGCGATCGACAGGCTCGTGTTGGCGGGCGTGCCGTTGATGACGGCGCCCAACGAAACCTACTACGAGATGCTCGAAGAGCGGCTGCCTGGCCATGGCGAGCCGGTCTCCGAACTGCAAACGCGCGGCATTCTGCTCGACGGCAGCACGAGCGGCAGCAAGCCTCGCCTGCTGTTGCAGATTTTTTCGGACACCCTGCTCGGACCGGTGTTCTTCGAGTTCATCCAGCGCAAAGGCGATGACGGGTTCGGCGAGGGCAACTTCAAGGCGCTCTTCGAATCGATCGAGCGCGATCAGATCAGCCGCGGGGTAATCGGCACGAGCTGACATCGGCAAGCTCGCCGCGTCGATGCTCGTCGACAAGATCGAAACGGGGCTGGCAAACGGCGCAAGGCCGAGGTCGGCTTTACGGTGATCGAGTGCGAAACGGCCTGACCGTCATCTAAAAGCATTGCCAGTCCTTGGGCTGGCTTGCGTGTTTACCTATGATGAATCCACCACCACGGAGGCCCATGTGGCGAGCCGCACTCCGGCCGCTAAACGGCAGCACGTCATGCCCGGCGAACGGGCGAGAGGAAGCGAAGACCATGGCTGACTATCTTTTCACTGTGCAGCTTCCTGCAGATCGCACAGGGAACACGCCCGATTGCGACAAATGGACGTTCCATCACATCCTGCCGTGGAAGTATTACTACTGCCTTGCTGCCTTACTCGGCTATTACTACGCAGGCTCGTTGAATTCCTTCGTACGCAGCAGTCCCCTGTACAACACGCCGGAAGGCATCGCTGACTTGCCGGACACGAAAGCAGCGCTGGGCGACATCGTGTCTTGCGATAAGGACATTGTCCATAGCATGGGCAGATCCATGATGTCTTTCGCGGAGATGAAAAACGTCATCGACAAGCTGGCCCGGTCAGGAGGCAGCGTGACAGAACGCATCACCCGCGCGACCAGCAAGGATGCGCTTCATGCCGCGCTCGTCGACTGCACGAGCCCCGTATTCGGCGGCTTTCCCGGCATGAGCGGGGATCAGCGCTCCGATGACCCGAAGGATGCGGCGGACAAGATGGAGCAGACCAAGCCCTTCAACGGCGACCCGACGTGGTGGACAGCCGTGAAATCAATCGGCGATGCGCTGCAGGCGGCGAGCTATTGGGCGAAGCCGGCGGATCGAAAGGGGTGCAAGGATCTCAATACCGCCAGGTACGGCGACAAGGTCAAGTTCAAGCTCAGCAACGCAAGCCTCGACGTGATCCTCGGCCATCTTCGTACGGTCACCACGCCCACGCACAATAACCGAGTCCTCGCGTTCGACGAAAAGTCGTGGCTGGTGACAGTACCGAGCGGGACCTGGGGCATTTCGGTCGTGCACGAAGACTATGTATTCGGCGCGAAGGAAGTCGCCACCGCTTCCTATAAATTCATGGTGTCCAGTGTGGACGCGCATGCGGGCAAATCGAAATTCATCGAAATGACCCGTCGAGCGGGCGCGAATGCCAACGTCAAGAACATCTTGAAGCCCACTCCGGATTCCGCGAAGCTGCTCGGCAACGCGTCTTGAGAACGTCACTTCGCCTTTTCCGCTCCCGGCAACAATCCCAGCACCGTCCACAGTTTCTGCCCGTCCGCTTCGCCTGACATGAGTTCGCGCAGCAGGACGGGCAACGGTTTGGCGCCCCACTCCAGCGCGCGCTGAATCATGTAAGGCACCGGGCTGTGCGGTTCGTAGCGCATCAAGTAATCGGCGATCGCCGCCAATTGCCGGTAAGCGTCTTCACGGCTTTGCGGCGCGCCCGGCATGCTCGTGCCCGCCGCCGCGCTTGCCTGCGCCTGCCCGGGCGCAGCGGCGGCGCGCTCGGTTTCGCCTGCCGGCACGGCACGCGGCGGCTCTGGATTCGGATGCATGGCGAGACACTCCGTCAAGACAAGTCCTGCTTGATTCATCGTTTCCAGCAGCTTGGCAAAGCTGGGCGCCTCGTTGCCGAGGCGCGGCGTGCACCACGCATCGAGCAGTTCGGCCAGCAAGCGCGCCGTCGAAAGCGATTCGTGCGCGTGCCTAAGCTGGACGCGCGGCGCCGCGCGCGCGGCGTCCTGCAGCACGGCCACCGTGCGAGCGGCCGCTTCGCGCTGCGCGGGCGGGACGTTCTGGCGCGACGTCGCGGCCAACAGCGCGCGCTGCGCGCCCTGCCATTGCGCGAGCGTGCAGCGCACGCCCTCGCGGCCGTCGAACAGTTCGATCTGAGTCGACAGCAAATCCGCGTACGCCGTCGCGAGCCACGCGAGCGGCGCGGCCCGGAATCCCGCATCGCCGTCGCGCGGCAGCGGATGCACGCCGTCCCAGAAGCGTTCGCACAACCCCGCAATCAATTCGAAGCAGCGCGGCAGCGCCGGCACGCCGAAGCGCTGCAGCCAGGCCTCGCCGAGCCACGCCGCGATCGTGAGGTCCTTGCTGCGGTTCTTCAGGATGTCGACACAATGCGTTTCCACCGCTTGCCAGTCGGCAACTTTCAGCTCGGTCTGCCAGACGCCCGCAGGCAGGCTCGGATCGTCCGCGCGGCGCGCCGTGCGGATCGCGTCGAATTCGGGATCGTGCAGCAGCGACGGGCCGCATGGCGCGTCGCCGGGCAGCGGCTGCAGCAGCGCAGCGAGTTCGAGTTCCGGCATCATCCGCGGCCCGCCTCCGAGAAGCCGCCGGCCGGAGGGTAGCCGAGCGTCGTCGTCCCTCGCGCGTCGTAACCGGGCGCGGCAGCCGGCAGGTCCGGAATCGCCTGCGGCGTCTTCGCCGCGTTGATGAAACCGACGCTCAGGTACATCCGCGCCGTCTGTATCGCGCCGTTGCGGTCGCGCACGGGCACCGTGAACAGCAGCCGGGGCGGCTGCGCTGCGACACCGGTGCCGGCGTCCGCCTGCATCTGATGCAAGCGCGCGATGCGCAGCAGCGCCCACGTGTCGGCGGCGCTCCAGGTCGCGACGCCGTGCTCGCCCGCAAGCGTCGGCTGCGCGGCGTCGAACATCGGCTGCCACGGCGCGTCCTTCGCCCAGCGCAAGCTGACCGACACCGGCAGCCCCGGCTTCCAGCGCACGGGCGGCTCGCCCGACGACGGATAAGTGAGCGTGTCGCTGCCGCTTGCGAGCTTCCACTCGATGACTTGATCGGCGCCCACCTCGTCCGCGCGATCGACGCGCCAGTCGACCGCGAGCTCCATGCCTTGCAACGTGCCGTCGGCGCCGCGCGCGAGCAGCGCATCGAGCCACGGCTTGGCGGCAGCCAGCTGCGCGGCGAAGCGCGCTTCGTCCGGACGCCCGCGCCCGACCGCCGCCGCCGCCGCGAGCCCTCGTTGCGCATCGGCGAGATGGGCGTCGAGCAGCGCGACGAACGCCGCGGTCTGGCGCACGTCGGCGGCCGGTGCGTTCGCGTCGGCGGCAAACGGGAAATGTCCGGCCAGGTAGCGTGCGAAGAAGTTGCGGATCTGCTCGTAGGCCTCCATGCCGGTCCCCATCTGCAGCCTGAAGCATTGCTCGCGCGCGGACGACACCAGACGGACGCCCGCGCTCGCCACGATATCGCCCGTCGCCGGCACGTCGATCTGCTCGAGCGTCGCGCTGCAGTTGTCGAGATCGAGTTTGTCGAGCTGGCCGGAGATGATCGCGGGCACGGCGATCATCGCGCTCGCGGGGCTCTTCGCCCGATATTGCGCGAGGTCCGCCGACAACGCCTTCCACCGGCTCACGAGCCGCGCGTCGGCCGGCTCGAGCGGCGGCTTTTGCGCGCTCAGCCAATCGAGCGCCCCGGCGGCGGCGCCGGCCGCATCGGCGACCGCCGCCGATTGCGCGGCGAGATACGTTTGCAGCGCCTGCGGCGTGGCCGCGCCGAACGCGCGCAGCGCACCGCCCGGGTTGCCGTTCCAGTCCGAGAAGTCGCCGCGCGCCGGGCGAAACGGCGCCAGCGACTGAAGCTGGGCATCGGCCGCGCGCAAGACGGCCAAGGCGGCGTCGCTCACGCGCAGCGCGACGGCCGTCGCGAGATCGTCGCGTCCCAGCGAATCGAACGCGGCGATCAGATCGACCGCGCTCTTTTTGAGCGCGTCGAAATTCTGCGCGGCGTCCGCGACCGATGCGCCGTCGCGCTGGGCGGCGGGCGAAGCCGGCGCCGACAGCGCGCTCACCATGCTTTGTACCGCATCGTTTCCGGCGGCCGCGAGCAACGCGCTTCGATAGGCGTCCGGCGCCTGCGCGAGCTGTCCGGCGACGTATTGCCGGTAGGCGGGCAACACCGCCAGGGCGCGCTGCGCGCTCGCCGCATCGACGCTGCGGACGGCCGCGCCCGCATTGTCCGAGCCGCCGGCGAACGGCTGCGCGAGCAGGGTGCGCAGCGCCTCGCGCAACGGCGGCAGGTCGGCCGCGAGCTGCAGTCCGGTCGCGGGCGACGCGCTCAATACCCCCGGCAGATTGCCGCTCACGAGCCAGCGCGCGGAGAACGCGTTCTGTTCGGCTTCTTCGTGCGCGAGCACGGCCTCGACCGGCGCGCCGCCGATCAGGCGCAGATGCTGCGCCTGATCGAACGTCGTGGTGAGGCCCGGCACCAGCTCTTTGCCGTGCGCGCTCGCCCAGCCGTGATCGGCCGTGTCGACTTGCGCCGCCAGCGTATCGATGCCGCTCGCGAGCGCGGTCAGCGCGGCGTCCGCCGGCGTGGCGCCCGGCGCGCGCAAATCGGTCAGCGCCGTCTGGACTTGCGCCGCGTTGGCGGTCAAGGTCGAATCCGAGTAGACGCGATCGAACCACGCATCGAACGATTGCTCGAAGCACAGGCTCGCGCGCTGGCGCGCCGCCACCGCCTGAGCGCTGCCGAACTGAATCATGCCGTCGTCCACGGCCGTGTCGCGCACGGCGGCGTCGAGCCTCGCGCGGTCCGCGACGTGCTCGGGCGCGAGCGTGACGCCCACCGCTTCATGCATCAGTTGCGCGAGCATCGCGAGGTTGCCGGCGCCCGCCTGCACGAGTTCGTTGTAGCGGGCAATCAGGTGCTCGGTTTGCGCGGCGTCCGCGACGAGCCGAGTCCCGGCGAGGTATTCCGGCAAGTCCTGCGGCTTGGCCGCGGCCCCCTGCACGGCATCCGCGCCGGAGGCCGCGGCCGCCCCGCATGACAAATCCGCGAGCCGTTGCGTGAGACGGTCGCGCAGCGGCGCAAAGACGACACTGCGCAGCAGGTGCTCCTGTGCGTCGTCGAGGTCGCCTGACAGCGTGAAGGAAAGCGGCATGAACAGCGACGTCAGGCGCCAGCGCGGCACGTTCATCATGGTGCCGGCTGCCGTGCCGAGCACTTTCGCGGCAGCCGCGTCGCTCTTGTCCGACTCCCGGTAGGTGGTGAGCGCGAGCGTCAGCGAGTCGTACGCCCCGGCGAGCGTGCGCGCGTCGCTGCGCAAGTGCCACCACGACGCGCCGAGCCCCACGCACCAGCAGACGCCGAGCGCGGCGGCGGCGATCGTCGCCACGCGATGCTTGCGCATGCGCAGCGCGAGCACACGCGGGATCGGCAGGGCGAGCCCCTGGCCGCGCAGCACCACGTCGTGCCACAAGCGCGCGGCGAACGCCGGCGTGATCGCGCGCAAACGAAGCAAGCCGCCTGCGTCGTCCGCCGGCGGCCGCTCGGGCACGGAGCCCACGCAATGGATGCCGCGCAACAGCGGCGCCGTGCCGTCCGCGCCGCCGCGCAGCGCGAGATCGATGCGCTCGCGCAACGGCGTGCGCAGCGCGTCGATGCGCTGCGGCAGCAGAAACAGCCCCTCGCCGACGCCGCCGTTGAGCGTGCCGAGCTCGGCGATCGTTTCGGTCAAGGCGTTGCGCAGGGTCGCGAACGCTTCGCCGATCCACGCCTCGTCATACGCGCGCTTCGGCGGATAAGGCGAGGCCCAGCCAAGCGGCGCGCTGCCCGCCGCGCTGCCCAAGCCGGCGGCGAGCGCGTCGAAGCCCGCGATCGCGTCGCAGCCGCTGATCACGACGTAGAGCGGCAGCATCTGGCCGAATTGCCGCTGCAGCGCGAACAGCTTGCGCGACGATTCGAGCGCGGCCGCCGGCGTTGCGCGCGGCTGGCCGTCCTCCGTGACGAGCGCGTCGGCGGCGACGACCCACAGGATCGCGTCGAGCGGGCGGCCCGGACGATTGCGCAGCACCGCGCGCAGCAGCCTGCGCCAGGCGCCGAGCTGGCGGTCCGCGGGCGGCGCCGACAGCATGTCGTTCGGTTCGGCGATGAGGAGCCCCTCCGCGTCGTTCCATACGCGCCCATACCAGCCGGGCTCGCCGGCCGGCGTCAGGCGCCAGCTGCGGCACAGCGCATCGATCGCGGCGGGCGACCCGGTCGCGAGAATGCGCGGTATCGAATAGGGATCGGACACGCCCATCGCCGCGTGCGCCGCGCGCACGCACGCTCGGAAACTGCGCAGCGGCCGGCCGTCCTCCCGCCTGCGCCACCCTTGCCAAACGGCGAACCCCGCGAGCGCGACCACGATCAGCGCGATCAGCCCGAGCAGGATCACGGCGAGCGTCATGGCCGCGCTCCTTCGGGCAGCGCCGCCGTGCGCTCGACGACGCCGGCCGCGGCGGGCTGCGGCACGAGCGGCACGAGCGGCACGACGGCGCCCGACACGCTCGACCGGTCCACGCGCGGCGGCGACGCGTCGAGCAGCGCGACCGACCTGAACTGCGTCACGGCAGGCCGGACGGGAGCCGTCGCCAGCGAAAAGGCCAGGTGCGAAATGCCGAGCATCGCGCCCACGCCCACGCACAGCAGCAGCGCGAGGCGCGCCTGGTCCGGAAACATCTGCGTGAGCGCGGCGGCGCGGCCCGGCGCGACGGCCACGCGTTCGAGCGGCGCGGCGAGCCGCGCGGGTTCGGCATCGCGCTGCATGGCGAACGCAAAGAGCGCGTGCCGCAACTGATCGTGCCGCAGCGCGCCCGCTTCGCCGCGCAAGCGGCCTTTGAAGCCGAGCATCAGGCACGCGAGATAGACATTGGCCAAATCGCGCTGCGACGGATCGCGCTGCGCGAGCAGCGCTTCGATCGCATCGGGCAGGCGCTCGCCGCCTGCGTGCGTGCCGAACACCCGCATTTCCAGCGGCCGCGCTTCCCATGCGGCGGTGCCCGCCCACTCCGAGAACAGCAGCAGCTCGTCGAGCAGCACGACGAACGCGTACTGCGCCGCGGCGATGTCCGTCTCGCCCGCGGCGCCGGTCCACGCCATCGCTTCGCGCGCGAGCCGCCGTGCCGCCGCCGACAGTTGCGCGGCCAGCTCGTCGGCTTGCGCCGCCGGATCGAGCGGCTCGTCCAAGCGCCGCTCGATTGCCGCGCGCGCCGTCGTCGCGTGCTCGAACGCCGCGCCGAACGCGCGCGTCAACGGCCCGCGTTCATCGCGTTCGTCATGACGCCCGCCGTCGTAGTCACTCATTGCCATCACGCTGCGAGAGCGCAGCGCCTTCGCTTGCCTCGCCCACCGGCGTGAAAAGCTGCACCGCCCACGGCGCGACGCCCCTCGCGCCGGCGCGCACGTCGATATGCAGCGGCTCCTTGCGGTCGAACCACGGATCGTCGAGCTGAATCGCGAACATCGCGGTGTCGTCGCCCGCGCTGTAGGCGGCGCGCTCGTCGCGTCCCAGCGAGCGGCGCGCGAGACCTCGCATCCGCTGCCGGGCGAGCGTCGGCACGTGCGGGCGCGAAGCGATCACGGTCTGCTCGAGCCACGAGCCGGCGTCGTGCTCTCCCGCGTCGGCCGGCATGCGCAGGCCGATCACCAGTTCCTGCGCCGCGCCCGCATCGAACGGCGGCGCGATCCAGAAGCCCCCCGCTTCCGCGGTGAACTGGCGCACGCGATAACCCTGGCGGACCGTCGCGAGCGCCGCGTCGATCCACTCCAGCAGCGGATCGAACGACGCGAGCAACTCCATGTAGTCGAACGGCGCGAACACGGGCACGCCGCGCTCCGGGCGCAGGCCGGCGAGCGCGCCGGCCATGCCGGCGAGGATGCAGTACAGCTCCAGCGGGTGGGCCGAGCGCGACATCAGCGCGGCCTCGGCCTCCGGCAAGCGCATCCACAGCGCCGCGAGCTGGCGCTCGATTTGCGCGACGTCGTCGAGTTCGCCGGCATGCCGCGCCGCATCGAGGCGGCCCGCGAGAAACACGCACTTCTCCCGCGCGCGCACGGCGACGCGCATCGCGCGCTGGCCGAGCAGCGACTCGGGCGTGACGAACGGACAAGGCGCAACATACTCGGCCGGCGCCACACCGCCGCCTTGCTGCCTGAGCCGCATCAACGGCAGCCGGTCGTATTCCTGATTGCCGAGATCGGTCATCAGATGCAGCCGCGGCCGCCACGTCGTCACCGACGCCGGGTCCGCGCCCGCAGCCAGGTCGGGGACGTCCGCGCTCTCGTGCTGCCGGTAACGCGCGCCGCGCTGATCGAGCTGGCCGCCGCGGTAAAGCGGCGGCACGGCCAGGTACACGGTAACGGTCTGCTCCGGCGTGGCGAACGCCTGGCGCACGTCGATCTGCAGCACGGGATCGTCGCCGGTATGGCGAATCGGCAGGCCGTCGGACAGGATCGCCTCCAGCGCCGTGATCCGCACGAGCCCTTCCGCGAGCCCGGCCTCCTCCTGCTCGAGCGCGAGCACGCCCCAGTAGTGCGGCCGCGCCGCGCCGGCAAGCAGCGCCGCATGCCCCGCCGCGTGCAGCGCCTGCGTCTGAAAATGCTGCGGCAGCAGCGGCATGCCTTCGAACCAGCAGATCGGATCGGGAAACAAAGTACGCATGCTCGCCTTCTAGTTGTCGTATGCGTTGAACGGGCCGCGCCGGCACCTGCGCCGCCGCTCGCCCAGGGCACCTGGCGTACCGCACCTGCCGTGCTCGTCGAGGTTCATGGCCTTTAGCGGGACATCAGTTGAAGGTCCTGGCCGCCGAGCTGAAGCAGCGCCTTGGGCGGGCCGCCGTCGAGACGCACGCGATGCGCGCCCGGCGTCTGGTAATCGGCGAACACCAGCACGCCGGCCGCGCGCTGCCCGTCGAACGCGAACTTGGCATCGGTGAGCTGCTGGCCGGGCACGAGCTCATAAGACAGCACCGTGAGATCTCTCGGATAGTCGCGCTGCAGCTGATCGCGCTCGTTGAACCATTTCGCCGAGGGCAGGCCGAGCAGCGTGTCGAATAGCTGAGGATTGCGTACCAGTACGGCGTCGACGGCGATCGGCGTATCGAGGTTGGCTTGCGCGGCGACGTTGATGGCGAGCGAATCGATCTTGACGCGCGGCAGCGACGCGGAGCAGCCCGCCATGCACAGCACGGCCAGGAGTGGCACCGGCAGCAAGCCGGGCAGTCGCCTGCCGGCAAGTCGCAACGCGCTGGTCACTTCGCCCCCCTATCGCTTTGTGTTCGCTTCGGTTCGTTGTTGCCGGCCCGCGCCGGCGTCGTTCTTCTTAAGCGTGCGTAAAGCCGCGCCTAGTCTACAGGTCCCCTGGCGAAGACTGCAATCGTCGCGCCCGAGAAGCTTGGCTTCTTTAGCAATCCATATGTAAGGATTGCGATGCTTTCAAAGCGCGCCCCAAATCGTCACGTAAATTTAGTTTGAAATTCGCTGATGTGTATCGTAGAGTAAATTCGTCTGTTCTTTAAGCGGCCCGGTGAATTTTTCAAGGCTCGCTTTCAAATTCCTTTGGCAGCACCTCGCAGCACGTCATGCGAGAAACAAAAAAACGTCATAAAAGCGACAAAAAAGCGGTATCCCGCAAATTCAACGCATTAGAAAAAGAGACTAGCTGAGGTGACCATGGCTGACAGTACACAGCATTGGTTCGAAAGGAACCGCCCGCCGCGCGTCCAGATCACATACGACGTCGAAATCGGCAATGCCATCGAAAAAAGGGAATTGCCGCTGGTCGTCGGCATTCTGGCCGACTTGTCCGGGAATCCCGAAAAGCCGCTGCCGAAAATGACGGAGCGCCGTTTCGTCGACATCGATCGCGACAACTTCAACGACGTGATGAAGTCGATCGAGCCGCGCGTGGCGCTGCAAGTCGACAACACGCTCGCCTCCGACGGCAGCAAGCTCAATCTTGCGCTGAAGTTCGAGCACATCGACGATTTCGATCCCGTGGAGATCGTCAAGCAGATTGCGCCGCTCAAGCAGCTCTACGAGGCGCGGCTGCGCCTGCGCGACCTGCTGACGAAGCTCGACGGCAACGATGAGCTCGACAAGCTGCTGCAAGATGTCGTGCACAACACGCAGGGGCTGACCGAGATCAAGTCCGCCCATCCGCAAGACGGCGCCGTCGCGCAACTGCCGCCGCCGGCAGAAACCGACGCCCCCGCAGGCGACACGCCCGCGAACTGAGCCCCGCTCTCCGAGGAGACGCTGATGTCGGACATTCAAGCCGCGGCTGCCCCCGCGCAAACGGAAACGCTCACCCTGCTCGAGCGCATCGTCCAGGACGGCCGGATGGCCCACGACGAGGAGCAGCAGCAGCACGCACGCGAACTGCTCGCCGAATTCGCGCTGCAGGTGCTCGACAAGAACATGTCGATCAGCCGCGACACCGTCGCGATGATCAACGACCACATCCGCAAGATCGACGAGCTGATCGGCGAGCAACTGAACAAGGTGCTCCATCACCCGGACATGCAGGCGCTCGAATCGTCGTGGCGCGGGCTGCACTATCTGGTGAAGAACAGCGAGACCAGCACGCGGCTCAAGCTGCGCCTCTTCAACGCGTCGAAGAAGGACTTGCAGAACGACCTCGAAAAGGCGATCGACGTCGACACGAGCGCACTCTTCAAGAAGATCTACGAAGAGGAATACGGCACGTTCGGCGGCCATCCGTTCAGCGTGCTGATCGGCGACTACTACTTCACGCGCCAGACCCCCGACGTGAGCCTGCTCGAGAAGCTCGCCTCGGTCGCGGCGGCGGCGCATGCGCCGTTCATTTCGGCGGCCCATCCGCAACTGTTCGACATGGGCAGCTTCACCGAGCTCGGCGTGCCGCGCGATCTGTCGAAGGTGTTCGAAACGATCGACATGCATCGCTGGCGCGAATTCCGCAAGAGCGAAGACTCGCGCTACGTCGCGCTGGTGCTGCCGCACGTGCTGATGCGCCGGCCCTACCATCCGGACAGCAATCCGGTCGACGGCATGCGCTTTACGGAAGACGTCGACGGCACCGATCACTCGAAATATCTCTGGGGCAATGCCGCTTACGCGCTGGGCCAGCGCATCACGAACGCGTTCGCGCAGTACAGCTGGTGCGCGGCGATCCGCGGCGTGGAAGGCGGCGGCGCGGTGGAGAAGCTGCCCGATCACATCTTCCAGACGGCCGCGGGCGACAAGGCGATGAAATGCCCGACCGAAGTCGCGATCACCGACCGCCGCGAAAAAGAACTCGATTCGCTCGGCTTCATCGCGCTGTGCCACAAGAAGAGCGAAGGGCTTGCGGTGTTCTTCGGCGGACAGACGGCCAACAAGCCGGCCGCCTACAACACGAACGAGGCCACGGCCAACGCGCGCATCTCGGCGATGCTGCCGTACGTGCTCGCCGCGTCGCGCTTTGCGCACTACATCAAGGTGATCATGCGCGACAAGGTGGGCAGCTTCATGACGCGCGACAACGTGCGCACGTATCTGAACACCTGGATCGCGGACTACGTGCTGCTCAACGACAACGCCCCGCAGGAAATCAAGGCGCAGTATCCGCTGCGCGAAGCGCGCGTCGACGTGACGGAAGTCGCGGGCAAGCCGGGCGCGTACCGGGCGACGGTGTTCCTCAGGCCGCACTTCCAGCTCGAGGAATTGACCGCTTCGATCCGGCTCGTGGCGGCGCTTCCGCCTCCGGCCGCAGCCGCCTGAGTCCCTGGAACACATCCACGCGGCGCGGCCGGCACGGCACGCGCCGCTTCCCCACGCGTGAGGAGCGCTGACTCATGGATTCGATCATTCTCGATCTCGGTAACGACATCAAAGGCGAAAGCACGCTCGAGGGCTACACCGACAAGATCGAGCTGATGTCGTACAGCCACAACGTGGCCATGCAGGTCACCAACGACGTCAGCAATTCGGAGCGCACGTCCGGCAAGCCGCATGTCGGCGAGATGACCGTCACGAAGTTCGTCGACATCTCCACGCCCACGCTCAACGAATACTGTTGCGGCGGCAAGGCGATCGCGACCGCGAAGGTGATCGTCGGCCGCAACGCCGCCGAAAGCGACGGCAAGATCATGCCGTTCATCACCTACACGCTCGACAACGTCGTGCTGAGCAACGTGAGCGTGTCGGGCGGCTCGGGCGGCAAGCCGGTCGAGACGCTGTCGCTGAACTTCACGAAGATCAAATGGGAGCTGACGGCCCAGAAGGACGACGGCTCCAAGGAAGGCACGGCCGCGTCGACCTGGGATTCCGCCGCGAACAAGATGGTCAAGTCGTAACGGCTGGCCGGTTGCCCACCCAGCCCCATGCCGTCAGCCGTCCGCCCCGTTGCACCGGTTCCGCTGTTCGAGCGGCTCGAAGACGACGCGCCCTTCTCGGCCGACGAACCGTCCGTGCAGCGCCTCCTCACGCCGGACGCGCTGCGCGATTCGGTGCGTGCCGAACTCGTGCGGCTCCTCAATACGCGGCGCGGCAAGACGCCGGCAGCGGCGCGGCGGCCGCTCGACGTGCTGCTCTACGGCCTGCCCGATTGGAGCGCGAGCCACGCCGCGCGCGCCGCGGACCGCGCCACGCTCGAGCGCGACATCGTCGAGGCCGTGACCGCGTTCGAGCCTCGCCTCGGCGCGCCGCACGCTCAGATCGAGCCGGACCCGGACGTGCCGTGGCGGCTGCGGCTGCGCATCACGGGCCACCTCGCCACCGCCGACGGCCGCTGGCCCGTCTCTTACGTAGCGCAACTGGCCGACGGACAGCCGGTCGGAGTCGTCGATGAACGAATCGCTTGACGACCTGCTGCTCGATTACTATCAGCGCGAACTGACCTACCTGCGCCGCGCAAGCGAAAGCTTCGCGCGCCGCTATCCGAAGATCGCGCGCCGGCTCGAACTCGGGCCGGGCGAAAGCGCCGATCCGCACGTCGAACGCCTGCTCGAAAGTTTCGCGCTGTTGACGGCGCGCATTCAGCGCACGCTCGACGACGAGTATTCCGAGCTGACCGACGGGCTGCTCGAGCAGTTTTATCCGTATGCGTCGCGGCCCATCCCGTCGATGACGATCGTGCAGTTCGAAGCGGACCCGACGCAAGGCAGCGTCGCCGCCGGATACACGGTGCCGCGCCATACGCCGCTCCTGCATGTCACGCCCGGCGGCGCCACGGTGCGTTGGCGCACCTCGGCCGACGTCACGCTCTGGCCGGTCGCGCTCGAAGCGGCGCAACTGCTGAATGCGGAAGAAGCCCAGGCGGCGACGGCGAATGCCGCGCTGCAAGCGGCGCTGCGCCTCTCGCTGCGCTGCACGGGCTTGCATCAGTTCGGCGCGCTGCCGATCGAGCGCCTGCGCTTGCGCCTGGCGGGCTCGCCCGTGACGGCCGCGACGCTCTACGACCTGCTGTGCGCGCACGGCGCGGCGCTCTACGTGCAGTTGCCCGGCACGCCCCCGCAGCCGCTGCCGGGCAAGCCCGAACCCGTCGGCTTCGGCGAATCCGAAGCGCTGCTGCCGCTCGAAGACGGCGTGCACCCGGCCTGCCGGCTGCTCGTCGAATACTTCGCCTTCCCCGAGAAATTCGCGTTCTTCGATCTGCCGTTCACGCCGCCCGCCGGCGCCGGCGACCGGCTCGATCTGCTGATCGGCTTGAGCGCGGCGCCGAGCGGGCGGCTCACGCTGCACGCGCACGATTTCGCGCTCGGCTGCGCGCCTGCGCTGAATCTCTTTGCCCGCACCTCGGAGCCGCTGCGGCCCGACGGCACGCTGCGCGAAATGCGCGTGAGCCCCGACGCCCACCGCGAAGCGAGCACCGAGATCTACGCGGTGCGCAGCGTGCGCTCGGTCAACGGCCGCGAAGTCGCCGAGGTGCCGCCCTACTACGGGGTCCAGCACGGCCTCGGAGCGACGCTCTACTGGCACGCGCGGCGCGTCTCGGGCATGCACCCGTCGCGCCCCGGCAGCGACATCATGCTGACCTTCGTCGACACCTGCTTCGACCCGGCGAGCCCGCCCGCGCGCACGCTGACAGCCGAACTGCTGTGCACGAACCGGCACCTCGCGCACACGCTCGAACCGGAGGCCGCGCTGTCGTTCGAGCAACCGGGCCCGGTCGCGAGCGTGCGCCTCGCGCACCGCCCGACGCGGCAGATCTCAGCCGTCCTCGACGGCAGTTCGCGCTGGCGCCTCGCGTCGCAGTTCGTCCTGAATCACTCGCCGCTCGTGTCCGGGCCGCAAGCGCTGCAGACGCTGCGCGAAATGCTCGAGCTGCACAATCTCGCGGCCAGTCCCGCCGCGCAGCGGCAGATCGCCGGGCTCGCCGGCGTGAGCAGCGAACCGGTGGTCGCGCATGTCGGCGACGATTTGTGGCGCGGCTGGCGCAACGGCCTGAAGGTCTGCGTCGAGCTCGACCCTGCTCACTTCGTCGGCGCGAGCCCCGTGATGTTTTCCGGGGTGCTCGCGCACTTCTTCTCGCTCTACGCGAGCGTCAATCGATTCGTGCATACGGCGCTCGTGTGCGACGGCAGGGAGATTCACGCATGGCGGCCGATGCAGGGCAGTCCGCTCGTTCTGTAGCCGAGCGCCTCTTCGACGAACCGCATGCCTTCGAATTCGCGCAGGCGGTGCGGCTCCTCGAACTGCTGCGGCCCGGCGCCGTGCCGCTCGGCACCGGCCTCGACCCGCGCGCCGAAGCGCTCGGCCTCATGGGCGCGCTGGCACCCGTGTTCGCGCCGAGCGCACTCGGCACGGTGCGGCAAGCGCCGCTGCGTGCGCTGAGCGCGCCGGCCGGCGACGAGCCGCCGCAGCCGCAGCTCGAAGTCAATGCGTTCGGCCTCGGCGGCCCGGAGGGGCCGCTGCCCGACACCTACCTCGAATGGCTGCAGGACCGCGTGCGCAACAAGGACACGTCCGCGGTCGCCTTTCTGAACCTGTTTCAGCACCGGCTGCTCGCGCTGCTGTATCGCGCCCAGCGCAAGTATCGCGTCGCCGATCCCTATCTCGCGCCCGATCGAAGCGCCGCGCAGACGGTCCTGCGCGGCATGGCCGGCCTCTTGCTGTCGGCGCGCCGCCCCACGCTGCCCGCCGCGGGCATCGATGCGGATGCCGTGCTGGCGCGCGCGGGGCTGTTCGCGAACAGCCGGCGCTCGCTGGCGGGCTTCGACGTCATGGCGCGCCATCATTTCGACCTGCCGATGCGCTCGTCGCCGTTCGCCGGCGGCTGGCGCGGCATCCCCCCCGCGAGCCATACGCGCATCGGGCGCCATGGCCGCAATCACCTGCTGGGCGCGGGCGCCGTGGCCGGGACCCGGATCTGGGACGAACACCGCGGGATCCGGATTCGGATCGGCCCGCTTTCGCTTGGCGACTACGAGTCCTTTCTGCCCGGAGGCCGGCGTCATGCGGAGCTGCGCGGCCTCGCGGCGGCGTATTTCGGCGCCGATCTCCATCTTCACGTCGAGCTGCACCTGGCCGCGGGCGAGCAGCCGCGCGCGTGCCTCTCGAAAGCGGCGCCGCCCCGGCTCGGCTGGACGGCCTGGGCGGGCGCGGGCGCGGCAGCGCCGGCCC
>NZ_JAFLRF010000064.1 GCF_017315705.1 Trinickia mobilis
AAGGTCTGCGCTTCGCAATCCGCGAAGGTGGCCGTACCGTCGGCGCCGGTGTCGTCGCCAAGATCATCGAGTAAAATTGTTCGTTTGCTGTTGAAGCAAGTTGTAGAAGTGGTGCCCGGGGTCGGGCGCCCGCTCCCCGCGGAGCCTCCGGCCTCACGTTCTTTTTAATCCGGCGGTGCAAGACCGCCTCGCTCTTTCCAAGGAATCGTCATGCAGAACCAGAAAATCCGCATTCGCCTGAAAGCATTCGACTATCGTCTGATCGATCAATCGGCGGCCGAAATCGTCGATACGGCAAAGCGGACTGGCGCAATCGTTCGCGGTCCGGTGCCCCTGCCGACCCGCATTCAGCGTTTTGACATCCTGCGTTCGCCGCACGTCAACAAGACGTCGCGCGATCAGCTCGAAATCCGTACCCACCAACGCCTGATGGACATCGTCGACCCGACGGACAAGACCGTCGACGCGCTGATGAAGCTCGACCTGCCGGCCGGGGTGGACGTGGAGATCAAGCTGCAATAAGGCTTCCAGGCGCCGCCGGCTCACGCTGACGGCGCTAAGTCTTTGATTGCTTGCGGAAAACGAAAGGCCTCGCTATAATGCAAAGCTTTTCGCGCATTTGCGCAAAAAAGTCGGCGGAATGGTTCAGCTGGTTTCGTGCAGTTGGGCTGAAAATCGTCGGCATTTTGTAAATTAGCCCCGACCAATCGCAGTCGGGAATGGAGAAAACGATGAGCCTTGGACTCGTAGGTCGCAAGGTTGGCATGACCCGTATCTTCACGGCTGAAGGGGATTCGATTCCCGTCACCGTGCTGGACGTGTCCGACAACCGCGTGACGCAGATCAAGACTGTTGAAACGGATGGTTATACCGCCGTTCAAGTTGCATTCGGTGAACGTCGTGCTTCGCGCGTGACGAAGCCGCTGGCAGGTCATCTCGCCAAAGCCGGCGTTCAAGCCGGTGAAGTCCTCAAAGAATTCAAGATCGATGCAGCGAAGGCTGCCGAGCTGTCCGCCGGCGCCGTGATCGGTGTCGACCTCTTCGAAGTCGGCCAGAAAATCGACGTGCAAGGCGTGTCGATCGGCAAGGGTTACGCCGGTACCATCAAGCGCTATAACTTCAGTTCGGGCCGTGCTTCGCACGGTAACTCGCGTTCGCACAACGTGCCGGGCTCGATCGGTATGGCGCAGGATCCGGGCCGTGTGTTTCCGGGTAAGCGCATGACCGGCCACATGGGTGACGAGACGGTGACGGTGCAGAACCTCGAAATCGCTCGCATCGACGCAGAACGCAAGCTGCTGCTGGTCAAGGGTGCCGTTCCGGGTGCGAAGGGCGGCAAGGTTTTCGTGACGCCGGCTGTCAAGGCGCGTGCCGTGAAAGGAGCGAAATAATGGAACTTAAGCTCCTGAACGCAAACGGTCAGGAAGGTGCAGGTGTGACCGCGTCGGACGCCGTGTTCGGCCGCGACTACAACGAAGCGCTGATCCACCAGATCGTCGTGGCTTACCAAGCCAACGCACGCAGCGGCAACCGCGCGCAAAAGGACCGTGAGCAAGTCAAGCACACGACCAAGAAGCCGTGGCGTCAAAAGGGTACGGGCCGCGCTCGTGCCGGTATGTCGTCGAGCCCGCTGTGGCGCGGCGGTGGTCGCATCTTCCCGAACTCGCCGGAAGAAAACTTCTCGCACAAGGTCAACAAGAAGATGCATCGCGCAGGTCTCTGCTCGATCTTCTCGCAGCTGGCCCGCGAAGGCCGTCTGTCGGTCGTCGAGGACATCGTCCTCGAAGCGCCGAAGACCAAGCTGCTGGCTGAAAAATTCAAGGCCATGGGTCTCGATTCCGTGCTGGTCATCACCGACACGGTCGACGAGAACCTCTACCTCGCGTCGCGCAACCTCGCCCATGTGGCGGTTGTCGAGCCGCGTTACGCCGACCCGCTGTCGCTGATCTACTTCAAGAAGGTCCTGATCACGAAGGCTGCGGTCGCCCAGATCGAGGAGTTGCTGTCATGAGCGAGATTCGCAAGAACGATCATCGTTTGATGCAGGTCCTGCTCGCGCCGGTGATCTCCGAAAAGGCGACGCTGGTGGCCGACAAGAACGAGCAAGTCGTGTTCGAAGTCGCGCCCGATGCCACGAAGCAGGAAGTGAAGGCTGCGGTCGAACTGCTGTTCAAGGTGGAAGTCGATTCCGTCAACGTGCTGAACATGAAGGGCAAGGCCAAGCGCTTCGGCCGCTTCATGGGCAAGCGCAAGGACGTGAAGAAGGCGTACGTCTGCCTGAAGCCCGGCCAGGAAATCAACTTTGAAGCGGAGGCCAAGTAATCATGGCAATCGTGAAAGTTAAGCCGACCTCGCCGGGTCGCCGCGCGATGGTGAAGGTCGTCAACAAGGATCTGCACAAGGGCAAGCCGTTCGCACCGCTGCTCGAAACGCAGAGCAAGGCTGCCGGCCGTAACAACAACGGTCACATCACGACGCGTCATCAAGGCGGCGGTCACAAGCAGCACTACCGCGTCATCGATTTCCGTCGCACGAAGGACGGCATTCCGGCCAAGGTCGAGCGTCTCGAGTACGACCCGAACCGTAGCGCGAACATCGCGCTCGTCCTGTACGCCGACGGCGAACGCCGCTACATCATTGCGCCGAAGGGCGTGGCGGTGGGCCAGCAGCTGATGTCCGGCTCGGAAGCACCGATCAAGGCAGGCAACACGCTGCCGATCCGCAATATTCCGGTCGGTACGACGATCCACTGCATCGAGATGCTGCCGGGCAAGGGCGCGCAAATGGCGCGTTCGGCTGGTACGTCGGCCATGCTGCTGGCTCGCGAAGGTACCTACGCTCAGGTCCGTCTGCGTTCGGGCGAAATCCGTCGAGTTCACATCGAATGCCGAGCGACGATCGGTGAAGTGGGCAACGAAGAGCACAGCCTCCGTCAAATCGGCAAGGCAGGCGCGAACCGCTGGCGCGGTATCCGTCCGACGGTGCGTGGCGTTGCTATGAACCCGGTCGATCACCCGCACGGTGGTGGTGAAGGCAAGACGGCAGCAGGTCGCGATCCGGTGAGCCCGTGGGGCACGCCGACGAAGGGCTATCGCACCCGCAGCAACAAGCGCACGACGACGATGATCGTCCAGCGCCGTCACAAGCGTTAAGGAGTAGGCAATGGCACGTTCAATCAAAAAAGGTCCGTTCTGCGACGCCCATTTGCTGAAGAAAGTTGAGGCGGCTGCAGCTACGCGCGACAAGAAACCGATCAAAACCTGGTCGCGTCGCTCGACGATCCTCCCGGATTTCATCGGTCTGACGATCGCCGTTCACAACGGCCGTCAACACGTTCCGGTGTACATCTCGGAAAACATGGTCGGCCACAAGCTTGGCGAGTTCGCATTGACCCGTACGTTCAAGGGTCACGCGGCCGACAAGAAGGCCAAGAAATAAGGGGCAATCAAGATGGAAGTGAAAGCAATTCATCGCGGTGCCCGCATCTCGGCGCAGAAGACGCGCCTTGTGGCTGACCAGATCCGCGGTTTGCCGGTCGACAAGGCGCTGAACGTTCTGACGTTCTCGCCGAAGAAGGCTGCGGGAATCGTGAAAAAGGTCGTGCTGTCGGCGATCGCGAATGCGGAGCACAACGAAGGCGCCGATATCGACGAGCTCAAGATCACGAGCATCTACGTCGACAAGGCTGCGTCGCTCAAGCGTTTCACCGCGCGCGCGAAAGGCCGCGGCAACCGCATTGAGAAGCAATCCTGTCACATCACTGTGACGGTCGGGAATTAAGGGGTCATACGATGGGACAGAAAATTCATCCGACTGGCTTCCGTTTGGCCGTCAGCCGCAATTGGGCGTCGCGTTGGTACGCGAACAACAACAATTTCGCGGCGATGTTGCAGGAAGACATCGGTGTTCGTGAATACCTGAAGAAGAAGCTGAAGAACGCTTCGGTTGGCCGCGTCGTCATCGAGCGTCCGGCGAAGAACGCGCGCATCACGATTTACAGCTCGCGTCCAGGTGTCGTTATCGGCAAGAAGGGCGAGGACATCGAACTGCTGAAGTCCGAGCTGCAAAAGCGCATGGGCGTTCCGGTCCACGTGAACATCGAGGAAATCCGCAAGCCGGAAACCGATGCTCAACTGATCGCCGATTCGATCACGCAACAGCTCGAGCGCCGGATCATGTTCCGCCGCGCGATGAAGCGTGCGATGCAAAACGCGATGCGTCTTGGCGCTCAAGGCATCAAGATCATGAGCGCCGGCCGTCTGAACGGTATTGAAATCGCTCGTACCGAGTGGTATCGCGAAGGCCGCGTGCCGCTGCACACGTTGCGTGCCGACATCGACTACGCAACCTCGGAAGCGAAGACGACGTACGGGATCATCGGCGTGAAGGTGTGGGTCTATAAGGGCGATACCCTGGGCCGCAACGATGCGCCGGTGGTGGAAGAAGTCGCCGAAGAAAAGCGTCCGCGCCGCAATGCACGTCCGGGTGGCGATCGCCGCCCGCGTCGCGATGGCGAAGGTGCGCCGGCAGGTGCTCGTCGCGGTGGTCCGCGTCGTAGCGGTGGTGCTGGCGGCGCCGGTGGCGACGGCAAGACTGGAGAATAACGATGCTGCAACCGAAACGCAGGAAGTATCGCAAAGAGCAGAAGGGTCGTAACACCGGTATCGCGACGCGCGGCAACGCCGTGTCGTTCGGTGAATTCGGCCTGAAGGCTATCGGTCGTGGCCGTCTGACCGCGCGACAAATTGAAGCGGCGCGTCGTGCAATGACACGTCACATCAAGCGCGGTGGCCGCATCTGGATTCGCATTTTCCCGGACAAGCCGATCTCGCAAAAGCCGGCTGAAGTGCGGATGGGTAACGGTAAGGGTAACCCTGAGTACTACGTTGCCGAGATTCAACCGGGCAAGATGCTGTACGAAATGGACGGCGTAACCGAAGAGCTGGCGCGTGAGGCGTTCCGTCTGGCTGCAGCGAAGCTGCCGCTGAAGACGACCTTCATCGTGCGTCAGCTCGGCGCCTAAGGAGCAAATGATGAAGGCTTCCGAACTTCACCAAAAAGATAAGGCCGCGCTCAACAAAGAGCTGTCGGACCTGTTGAAGGCGCAATTCGGCCTGCGCATGCAACTCGCGACTCAGCAGCTCACGAACACGAGCCAGTTGAAGAAAGTCCGTCGCGACATCGCACGTGTGCGGACCGTCCTGACTGAGAAGGCGAACCAGAAATGAACGATAGCGTAAAAACCTCGCTCAAGCGGACGCTGGTCGGCAAGGTCGTCAGCAACAAGATGGACAAGACTGTTACCGTGCTGGTCGAGCACCGCGTGAAGCACCCGATCTACGGGAAGTACGTCGTGCGCTCGAAGAAGTACCACGCGCATGACGACGCGAACACGTACAATGAGGGCGATCTCGTCGAAATCCAGGAAACCCGTCCGATCTCGAAGACGAAAGCCTGGACCGTGTCCCGTCTGGTTGAAGCCGCCCGCGTCATCTAAGGCGAAGGCAGCTTGATCGGTAGAAGTAGTTGAAATCGCAGTAGATTTCGCTTGCGAGACCGGGGTTATTTGTTATAATCTCGGTCTTCCCTCTTTATGGGAGCCCCGTCGCGGGCGAAGTGGGTGGGGGAAGCGGGTGGGCGCCATGCCTCTCCGAAGGATTCACCTGATTGCGATGGCGGGTTTCGTTTGCCGTCGCTGCTGTTCTGACCCAAGCAGCTGAGCAATGCAGCACGGCTGACGGGACCAAGACTGACCGGATGCGCTATGGTGGTGCAATCGGATTAAGTTGGGAAAGATAAACCATGATCCAGACCGAAACTCGGCTTGAAGTGGCCGACAACACGGGTGCGCGTGAAGTCATGTGCATCAAGGTGCTCGGCGGCTCGAAGCGTCGTTACGCCAATATCGGCGACATCATCAAGGTGAGCGTCAAAGAGGCAACGCCGCGCGGGCGCGTGAAGAAAGGCGAAATCTACAATGCCGTGGTGGTTCGCACCGCCAAGGGCGTGCGTCGTCAAGACGGTTCGCTGATCAAGTTCGATGGCAACGCCGCCGTGCTTTTGAATACCAAGCTCGAGCCTATCGGCACCCGCATCTTCGGGCCGGTCACGCGTGAGTTGCGTAGCGAACGATTCATGAAGATCGTTTCGCTGGCGCCGGAAGTGCTGTAAGGAGTCGCGATGAACAAGATTCGCAAGGGTGACGAAGTCATCGTCATCACCGGCAAGGACAAGGGCAAGCGCGGTGTCGTGCTGGCTGTGGGCGACGATCGTGTGACGGTCGAGGGCATCAACCTCGTCAAGAAGCATGTGAAGCCGAACCCGATGAAAGGTACGACGGGCGGCGTGGAAGCCAAGACGATGCCGCTGCATATTTCGAACGTCGCTCTGGTCGACGCGAATGGCAAGGCCTCGCGTGTGGGCATCAAGGTTGAGGGCGAGAAGAAGGTTCGCTTCCTGAAAACGACCGGTGCCGAGCTGAGCGCCTGACGCTGCGGAGTAAAAAATGGCTCGTTTGCAAGAATTTTATAAAGAGAAGGTTGTACCCGGCCTCATCGAGAAGTTCGGTTACAAGTCCGTGATGGAAGTGCCGCGCATCACCAAAATCACCCTGAACATGGGTCTTGGCGAAGCCGTCGCCGACAAGAAGATCATCGAAAACGCCGTTGGCGACCTGACGAAGATCGCCGGCCAGAAGCCTGTCATCACGAAGGCCCGCAAGGCAATCGCCGGCTTCAAGATCCGCCAGGGTTATCCGATCGGTGCGATGGTCACGCTGCGCGGCCAGGCAATGTACGAATTCCTCGATCGTTTCGTGACGGTTGCGCTCCCCCGCGTGCGCGACTTCCGTGGCGTGTCGGGTCGTGCGTTCGATGGTCGTGGCAACTACAATATCGGTGTGAAAGAGCAGATCATTTTCCCCGAAATCGATTACGACAAGATCGACGCGTTGCGTGGGCTGAACATCAGCATCACGACGACCGCGAAGACCGACGACGAAGCAAAGGCACTGCTCGCCAGCTTCAAGTTCCCGTTCAGAAACTGAGGTTACCGTGGCTAAACTGGCACTGATCGAACGTGAAAAGAAGCGTGCCCGCCTTGCGGCGAAGTTCGCACCGAAGCGCACGGCGCTGAAGGCGATCATCGACGACCAAAGCAAGTCGGAAGAAGAGCGCTATGCTGCTCGTCTGGAATTGCAACAACTGCCGCGTAACTCGAACCCGACTCGCAAGCGCAACCGCTGCGCGATCACGGGCCGTCCGCGTGGCACCTTCCGCAAATTCGGACTGGCGCGTAACAAGATTCGTGAAATCGCATTCCGCGGCGAGATCCCTGGCCTGACCAAGGCGAGCTGGTAATAGGAGAAACATAAATGAGCATGAGTGATCCTATCGCCGATATGCTGACTCGCATCCGCAATGCGCAGATGGTCGAGAAGATTTCGGTGACGATGCCCTCGTCGAAAGTCAAGGTTGCGATTGCGCAGGTCCTGAAGGACGAAGGCTATATCGATGATTTCGCGGTGAAGTCCGAAGGCGCGAAGTCGGAATTGAACATTGCGTTGAAGTACTACGCGGGCCGTCCTGTTATCGAGCGCCTCGAGCGCGTCTCGAAGCCTGGTCTGCGCGTGTACCGCGGTCGTAACGAGATCCCGCAGGTCATGAACGGCCTTGGCGTGGCGATCGTATCGACGCCCAAGGGTGTGATGACTGATCGCAAGGCGCGCGCGAATGGCGTGGGCGGCGAAGTCATCTGCTACGTCGCTTAAGGCCGAAGGGGAGAGAAACATGTCTCGAGTAGGTAAAAGCCCGATCGCGCTGGAAGGCGCCGAGGTGACCCTGAGCGACGCCCTCATCACGGTGAAGGGCAAGCTGGGCACGATCTCGCAAGCTGGGAACAAGCTGGTGAAGGTGGTGAACGACAACGGCACGCTGAAGTTCGAGCCGGTTGACGAAAGCCGCGAAGCAAATGCGATGTCGGGCACGATGCGCGCAATCGTTGCGAACATGGTGCACGGCGTCAACAAGGGTTTCGAGCGCAAGCTGACGCTGGTTGGCGTTGGTTATCGTGCGCAAGCGCAAGGCGACAAGCTCAACCTGTCGCTGGGTTTCTCGCACCCGGTGGTGCACCAGATGCCGGAAGGCGTGAAGGCTGAAACCCCGTCGCAAACGGAAATCGTGATCAAGGGGATCGACAAGCAGCAAGTCGGCCAAGTCGCAGCCGAAGTGCGCGGCTACCGTCCGCCTGAGCCCTACAAGGGCAAGGGTGTGCGCTACGCCGACGAGGTTGTGATCCTCAAAGAAACGAAGAAGAAGTAAGGGTGCGCAATCATGGATAAGACTCAATCTCGCCTGCGCCGCGCTCGTCAGACGCGTATCAAGATCGCTGAATTGCAAGTCGCGCGCCTTGCTGTGCACCGCACGAACACGCATATCTATGCGCAAGTGTTCTCGCCGTGCGGCACCAAGGTGCTCGCCAGCGCCTCGACGCTCGAAGCCGAAGTGCGTGCGGAACTCGCCGATAAGTCGGGCAAGGGCGGCAACATTGCTGCTGCGACCCTGATCGGCAAGCGTATCGCAGAAAAGGCCAAGGCCGCCGGTGTCGAATCCGTCGCCTTCGACCGCTCGGGTTTCCGCTACCACGGCCGCGTGAAAGCGCTGGCTGATGCCGCGCGCGAAGCCGGGCTCAAGTTCTAAGGGAAGAATTCGTCATGGCAAAGATGCAAGCGAAAGTTCAGGCTGACGAACGCGACGACGGCCTTCGCGAAAAAATGATCTCGGTCAACCGCGTGACCAAGGTGGTGAAGGGCGGCCGTATCCTCGGCTTCGCCGCACTGACCGTGGTTGGCGACGGTGATGGCCGCGTCGGTATGGGCAAGGGCAAGGCGAAGGAAGTGCCGGTCGCTGTCCAGAAGGCAATGGAACAAGCCCGCCGCAACATGTTCAAGGTGCCGCTGAAGAACGGTACGCTGCAACACGAAGTGCACGGCAAGCATGGCGCATCGTCGGTCCTCCTCGCTCCGGCGAAGGACGGTACCGGTGTGATCGCCGGCGGCCCGATGCGCGCAGTGTTCGATGTGATGGGTGTGCAGAACGTTGTGGCGAAGAGCCACGGTTCGACGAACCCGTACAACCTCGTGCGCGCAACGCTCGACGGCCTGCGCAAGCAGTCCACCCCGGGCGACATCGCGGCGAAGCGCGGCAAGTCCGTCGAAGAAATTTTGGGCTAAGCCTAGGTGGTCACCATGTCTGAAAAAACTGTCAAAGTTCAGCTCGTCAAGAGCCTGATTGGGACCCGCGAATCGCATCGCGCGACGGTGCGTGGCCTGGGCCTGCGCCGACTCAACTCGGTCAGCGAACTGCAAGATACGCCGGCTGTGCGCGGCATGATCAACAAGGTTTCGTACCTTGTTAAGGTCGTCGGTTAAGCGCTTCGGGCAATCAAGGAGTTGATAATGGAATTGAATAACCTGAAGCCGGCAGAAGGCGCGAAGCACGCGAAGCGTCGCGTGGGTCGCGGCATCGGCTCCGGCCTGGGCAAGACCGCAGGCCGCGGTCACAAGGGTCAGAAATCGCGTTCGGGCGGCTTCCACAAGGTCGGCTTCGAAGGCGGTCAGATGCCTCTGCAACGCCGTCTGCCGAAGCGTGGCTTCACGTCGCTCACGAAGGAATTCGTCGGTGAAGTGGACCTCGCGGATCTGCAAGCGCTGCCGGTCGACGAAATCGATCTGCTGGCTCTGAAGCAAGCCGGCCTGGTCGGGGAGCTGATCAAGAGCGCAAAGATCATCAAGACGGGCGAGATCACTCGCAAGATCGTCGTGAAGGGTCTGGGTGCGACGAAGGGTGCGCGCGCTGCAATCGAAGCAGCGGGCGGCTTGTTCGCCGAGTAAGTGGCGCAGTCGAGAGCCGATTGCCGTCAATAGCATTTGCATCGGAGAAGGAACTTGGCTAATAACCCGAGTCTCGCAAAACCCGGTCGAAGCACGGCGAAGTTTGGCGATCTCCGCCGGCGTGCAGTGTTCCTGCTGTTGGCGCTAGTCGTCTATCGCATCGGCGCGCATATTCCGGTGCCGGGCATCGACCCGGATCAGCTGGCAAAGCTGTTCCAAAGCCAGGCCGGCGGCATCCTTGGCATGTTCAACATGTTCTCGGGTGGCGCTCTTTCGCGATTCACGATTTTCGCACTGGGGATCATGCCGTACATCTCCTCGTCGATCATCATGCAGTTGCTGGCGATCGTCTCGCCGCAGCTTGAAGCGCTGAAGAAAGAAGGGCAGGCGGGGCAGCGGAAGATTACGCAATACACGCGGGTCTTCACAGTGGTGCTGGCCACGTTCCAGGCGTTCGGTATTGCCGTTGCGCTTGAGAACCAGCCGGGCCTGGTGATCGATCCGGGCATGGTGTTTCGTTTGACGACGGTCGTGACGCTCGTGACCGGTACGATGTTCCTGATGTGGCTCGGCGAGCAGATCACGGAACGCGGCCTGGGCAACGGTATCTCGATCATCATCTTCGGTGGGATTGCGGCGGGCTTCCCGAACGCAATCGGCGGGCTGTTCGAGCTGGTGCGAACCGGTTCGATGGGTCCGGTCTCGGCGATCATCATCGTCGCACTGATTGCTGGCGTGACGTATCTGGTGGTGTTCATCGAACGCGGCCAGCGCAAGATCCTTGTGAATTACGCGAAGCGCCAGGTAGGCAACAAGATTTACGGCGGACAGTCGTCGCATTTGCCGCTGAAGCTGAACATGTCGGGTGTGATTCCGCCGATCTTCGCGTCGTCGATCATCCTGTTCCCGGCAACTATCCTGAACTGGTTCAGTACGGGGTCGCGTGACAGCTGGTTCGCCGACACGCTGCACAACGTTGCCGAAGCAATGAAGCCCGGCCAGCCCGTGTACGTGTTGCTGTACGGGTTGGCGATCGTCTTCTTCTGCTTTTTCTACACCGCACTGGTGTTCAACAGCAGGGAAACGGCCGACAACCTGAAGAAGAGTGGTGCGTTTGTTCCCGGTATCCGTCCGGGTGACCAGACTGCACGCTTTATCGACCGCATTCTGACGCGTCTCACGCTGGCCGGTGCGATCTATATCGTGTTCGTCTGCTTGCTGCCGGAGTTTCTGGTGCTGCGTTGGAACGTGCCGTTCTATTTTGGTGGAACGTCGCTGCTGATTATTGTCGTCGTCACGATGGACTTCATGGCGCAAGTGCAGTCGTACGTTATGTCGCAACAGTATGAATCGCTGCTGAAGAAAGCCAATTTCAAGGGCGGCAACATCCCGGTGCGTTAAAGGACTTATGGCCAAGGACGATGTAATCCAGATGCAGGGCGAGGTCATCGAAAACCTGCCTAATGCTACCTTCCGGGTGAAGCTGGAGAACGGCCATGTCGTGTTGGGGCATATTTCCGGAAAGATGCGGATGCACTACATCCGGATCTTGCCCGGCGACAAGGTGACGGTTGAATTGACGCCTTACGATCTGTCGCGTGCGCGGATCGTGTTCCGGGCGAAGTGATTTGAAAAAAGGGTAATATCATGAAAGTGATGGCATCGGTTAAGCGCATTTGCCGCAATTGCAAGATCATCAAGCGCAAAGGCGTTGTGCGCGTGATTTGCAGCTCTGATCCGCGCCACAAACAGCGTCAAGGCTGAACGCCGCGCTTTTGCTTGCGCTTTTTGTTTGAGGAAAAACAATGGCTCGTATTGCAGGGGTTAACATCCCGAACCACCAGCATACCGAAATCGGTCTGACGGCGATCTTCGGTATCGGCCGCACGCGCGCGCGCGATATTTGCGGAGCGGCTGGCGTGGAATTCTCGAAGAAGGTCAAGGATTTGACCGACGCAGACCTCGAAAAGCTACGTGAAGAAGTCGGCAAATTTGTCGTCGAAGGCGATCTGCGCCGTGAAGTGACGATGAACATCAAGCGCCTGATGGACCTCGGCTGCTATCGCGGCGTGCGCCATCGTAAGGGCCTGCCCCTGCGTGGCCAGCGTACTCGGACGAATGCCCGCACGCGCAAGGGTCCGCGCCGCGCAGCGCAATCGCTGAAGAAGTAAGCGGGACTGACAGTTACAGGAAAACGTAATGGCTAAGGCTTCGAACAACTCCGCGGCGCAACGCGTTCGCAAGAAGGTCAAGAAGAACGTCGCCGAGGGCGTGGTTCACGTTCACGCGTCGTTCAACAACACCATCATCACGATCACCGATCGTCAAGGCAACGCGCTTGCCTGGGCGACATCGGGTGGCCAAGGCTTCAAGGGCTCGCGTAAGTCGACGCCGTTTGCAGCTCAGGTCGCGGCCGAGTCGGCTGGCCGCGTGGCGATGGAATACGGCGTGAAGAACCTCGAAGTGCGGATCAAGGGCCCGGGCCCGGGCCGTGAATCGGCGGTGCGCGCGTTGCATGGTCTTGGCATCAAGATCACCGCGATCTCCGACGTGACGCCTGTCCCGCACAACGGCTGCCGTCCGCCGAAGCGTCGTCGTATCTAAGACGCGCATTTGCGAATTGCCTGTTGACGCCGGTTCGGAAATGCCGGCGTCGACGGGCTGTTTGCGCATTGATTGACTAAGCCCACCGTTCGACCCAAAGGGTACGAACTAGCGCAGACGGAAGTTTGCGTGACTAAATATAGAAGGAATGCAACGTGGCACGCTATACCGGCCCTAAAGCCAAGCTGTCCCGCCGTGAAGGCACCGATCTCTTCCTGAAGAGCGCCCGTCGCTCGCTCGCTGACAAGTGCAAGCTTGACAGCAAGCCCGGTCAACATGGCCGCACCTCGGGCGCCCGTACGTCCGACTACGGCACGCAGCTGCGCGAAAAGCAAAAAGTGAAGCGCATCTACGGCGTGCTCGAACGCCAGTTCCGCCGTTACTTCGCCGAAGCGGACCGCCGCAAGGGCAACACGGGTGAAAACCTGCTGCAATTGCTCGAATCGCGCCTCGACAACGTCGTGTACCGCATGGGTTTCGGCTCGACGCGTGCAGAAGCACGTCAGCTCGTGAGCCACAAGGCGATCGTCGTGAACGGCCAAGTCGCCAACATCCCGTCGCTGCAAGTGAAGGCGGGCGATGTGGTGGCCGTGCGCGAACAAGCGAAGAAGCAAGCGCGTATTCTCGAAGCGCTGTCGCTGTCCGAGCAAGGCGGCATGCCGAGCTGGGTTGCTGTCGACTCGAAGAAGTTCGAGGGCACGTTCAAGCAAATGCCGGATCGCGCAGACATCGGCGGCGATATCAACGAAAGCCTGATCGTCGAATTGTATTCGCGCTAATCGGATTAATGGCCGGGGTACCCTGATTGCGTCGTGCAAGGGGTTGCCTCGGCTGTTTATTTTCAGGTTGTTACCGGTCAGCCTTATCGGTGTAACGAGCCGAGGGTATTGAAAAGGAAAACCTACCTATGCAAACCAGTTTGTTGAAGCCCAAGATCATCGCAGTAGAATCGCTGGGCGAGAGCCACGCGAAAGTGGTCATGGAACCGTTCGAACGCGGTTACGGCCACACCTTGGGCAACGCGCTTCGGCGCGTATTGCTGTCGTCGATGGTGGGCTATGCGCCGACCGAAGTGACGATCGCAGGCGTCGTGCATGAGTACTCGACGCTCGATGGTGTGCAAGAGGACGTAGTCAACCTGTTGTTGAACCTGAAGGGCGTGGTGTTCAAGCTGCATAACCGTGACGAAGTGACGGTTACGCTGCGCAAGGAAGGCGAAGGTGTCGTCACTGCCGGCGACATCGAGCTCGCGCACGACTGCGAAGTCATCAACCCGGATCATGTGATTGCGCATCTGTCGAAAGGCGGCAAGCTCGACGTGCAGATCAAGGTCGAAAAGGGCCGCGGCTATGTGCCGGGCAACGTGCGCCGCTACGGCGAAGAAACGGCCAAGATCATCGGCCGTATCGTGCTGGACGCGTCGTTCTCGCCGGTTCGCCGCGTGAGCTACGCCGTGGAAAGCGCGCGCGTCGAGCAGCGTACCGACCTGGACAAGCTCGTGATGAACATCGAAACCAACGGTGTGATCTCGCCGGAGGAAGCGATCCGTCAATCGGCGCGTATTCTGGTCGACCAACTGTCGGTGTTCGCTGCGCTGGAAGGCACCGAAGCTGCGGCGGAAGCGCCGTCGCGTGCGCCGCAGATCGATCCGATCCTGCTGCGTCCGGTGGACGATCTCGAGCTGACGGTTCGTTCGGCGAACTGCCTGAAGGCCGAGAACATCTACTACATCGGCGATCTGATCCAGCGTACGGAAAACGAACTGCTGAAGACCCCGAACCTCGGCCGCAAATCGTTGAACGAGATCAAGGAAGTGCTCGCTTCGCGTGGCCTGACGCTCGGCATGAAGCTCGAAAACTGGCCGCCGGCTGGGTTGGACAAGTAATTCGGGAGTTTTCCCGCGACTGGCGACGACGCGGATTTTCCTTTAAAATCCGCGTCTTGCCTTTTTCACTACCGGCCCGTGCACTTTGCCGCTCATCTCGAGAGCGAAGGCGATAGAAGAGCTGGATCAAAACTTTGAATCAAGGAAATTGAAATGCGTCACCGTCATGGCCTGCGGAAACTGAACCGCACGAGCAGCCACCGTCTGGCAATGCTCCGTAACATGTCCAACTCGCTGATCGAGCACGAAGTCATCAAGACCACGGTGCCGAAGGCGAAGGAACTCCGTAAAGTCGTCGAGCCGCTGATCACGCTCGGCAAGAAGCCGTCGCTGGCAAACCGTCGTCTGGCGTTCAACCGCCTGCGCGATCGTGACTCGGTCACGAAGCTGTTCGACGTGCTCGGTCCGCGTTTCGCGAACCGTCCGGGCGGCTACCTGCGTATTCTCAAATTCGGTTTCCGTGTTGGTGACAACGCGCCGATGGCACTGGTCGAACTGCTCGACCGTCCGGAACCGGTGGAAGCGGAAAACGTCCAAGAGGCTGAATAAGCGTCTCGGCGTAGGTTAGAAAGGGGTCAAGCGCAGGCTTGGCCCTTTTTGCTTTTGGGCGGCATGAGGCGATGTCCGTCGTTTTGGACACCGTGGTGAATCCGATTGAAGCGGCGCTGCGTATCGGGGTGTACGATATGCGTGCCTGAACGGCCGTTCTTGCAGGAGATTCCGTGACCCAGAATGTGATCCTGATGCTGACCACGCTGCCCGACTCTGACTCGGCGCAGAAGCTCGCGGACGGCGCGTTGAACGCGCGCTTGGCTGCTTGTGTCACCAAATTGGGGACTGTCCGCTCCCGCTATCACTGGCAAGGCAAAATCGAATCCACCGAAGAGATCCAGATGCTTTTCAAGACGAGTGCCGCGCGCTCGCTCGAACTCGAACAATTCATCCAGGCGAACCATCCGTACGAGACCCCCGAAATCCTGTCTTGGCAGGCTACTGCATCGGCGGCTTACGGACAGTGGGTCTCAGCCGAAACACAACATCCTATCCATGTCTAACGTCTTTCGCGGACGCGCACAGGTAGCTGCGCGTTTCCTGGTCTTACTCATTGCCTGCCTGTGCGCTTTCGTCGGAATAGCGTCGTCTGCGCGTGCTGCCGACGACTTCCTTGATCCGTCGGTAGCGTTCAAGTTCAGCGCCAGCGAACAGCCGGGCGAGGTCGTCGTCCACTTCAAAATCGCCGACGGTTACTACATGTACCGCGAGCGCTTTGCGTTTGCCGTGAAAAGCGGTACCGCGACGCTTGGCGATCCGCAGTTGCCTGCGGGGCACGTGAAGTTCGACACGACCTTCCAGAAGAATGTCGAAACCTACCGCAACGACCTGACGTTCCGCGTCCCGGTCAAACAGGCTGCGGGTCCGTTCGAATTGGCTGTGACGTCGCAAGGTTGTGCCGATGCGGGCATTTGTTATCCGCCGGCGGAGCACATGTTTCGCGTCGACGGGGCCGCGCTGCATGCCGCAGCCGTGGGCGCGGCGCCGGCGGTAACGGCAGCGACGGATCAGGCCCCGTGGTACGAACGCGCAACGAGCGCCGACTACGCGCAGTCGCTGCTCCAAGGCGGTGGTTTTCTCGCGATCGTCGGCCTGTACTTCGTCGCCGGGATAGTGCTGAGCCTGCTGCCGTGCTCGTACCCGATGATTCCGATCCTCTCGGCGATCATCATCGGCGAAGGGGCCAAGGTGACGCGAGCGCGCGGATTTGCATTGTCGCTCTCCTATGTCGTCGGAATGGCGCTGGTTTATACCGCGCTCGGAGTTGCCGCCGCGCTCCTCGGACAGAGCCTGGGCGCATGGTTGCAGAATCCGTGGGTACTCGGGGTGTTCGCGGTGCTGCTGACGGTGTTCGCGCTCTCGTTGATCGCGGGCTTCGACATTGCCTTGCCGCAGCGTTGGCAAGACGGTGTGTCACGCGCGCCCGGTCGGCGGTCCGGAGGCAAGTTCGCCGCTGTGGCCGCGATGGGCGCGTTATCGGCGCTGGTCGTCGGCGCGTGCATGACAGCGCCGCTCTTCGCTGTGCTCGCGTTCATCGCTCACACCGGCAGTGCGCTGCTCGGCGGTGCCGCGCTGTTTTCGATGGGCATCGGTCTTGGCGTTCCCCTTCTGGTTATCGGCCTGGGCGCGGGCACGTTCCTGCCGAAGGCCGGAGCGTGGATGGACGGGGTCAAAGTCTTCTTTGGCGTTGTCTTGCTCGCAGCGGCGTTGTGGATCGTCTGGCCGGTGCTTGGCGTTTTGGCGCAAATGCTGCTCGGCGCACTGTGGCTCCTGATTGCCGCTGCGGCGCTTGGCCTGTTCACGCCGAACGCTGGTGGTCCGTCAGTGTGGCGCCGCTTGGGGCGTGGCATTGGCGCGGCATTGGCGATTTGGGGGGCGGTGCTCCTGGTGGGCTTGGCGGCTGGGTCGGACGATCCGCTCCGGCCGCTTGCCGTGCTCGCGTCGCACTCCGCGGCAGGTCCGACGGTGGCCGCTCAGCAGGCAGAACCGGCATTTGCGCCCGTGCGCTCAACCGGAGAGCTGGATCAGGTGCTTAAGACATCGGCGCGTCCCGCGATGCTCGATTTCTACGCGGACTGGTGCGTCAGCTGCAAGGAAATGGAGCGCTTTACGTTCAGCGACCCACGCGTGCATGCGCGCCTACAGCAACTGAACCTCCTGCGTTCCGATGTGACAGCGAACAACGAGGACGACCAGGCGCTGCTCAAGCGCTTCAAGCTCTTTGGTCCACCGGGAATCATCTTCTTCGATCAAAACGGCAACGAGACAATGCGCGTCGTCGGCTATGAATCGGCGGATGTGTTTTTGCGCAGTCTCGACCGGGCCGCAGCACCTCAATCCTGAGAAGGCTTCATGAACGTTTGAAGCAGGCCCGGCGCCGCTTTCAGCGCGGATAAACTCGAACGGCGGCCCTTTGCAATCGCCCGCTCACTCTGTCCAAACGATAAACGGCGGCACGCCTTGCGGAGCGCCGCCGTTTATCTTCCTAATTACTAACTATTAAGTCGCTCGAACTACTTTTGCGCGCGCAGCAGCCGCGCCGCGTCGAGCGCGAAATACGTCAGCACGCCGTCCGCGCCCGCGCGCTTGAACCCGAGTAGCGACTCCATCATCACCTTATCGTGATCGAGCCAGCCGTTCTGCGCGGCTGCCTTGAGCATCGCGTACTCGCCGCTAACCTGATAGACGTAGGTCGGGAAGCGAAACTCGTCTTTTACGCGCCGCACGATGTCGAGGTACGGCATGCCCGGCTTGACCATGACCATGTCCGCGCCCTCGTCGATATCCAGGCGGACTTCGCGCAAGGCTTCGTCGGAGTTGGCCGGGTCCATCTGATACGTCATTTTGTTGCTCTTGCCGAGGTTCGTGGCGGAACCGACCGCGTCGCGGAACGGGCCGTAGAACGCCGACGCATACTTTGCGGCATACGCCATGATCCGAGTGTGGATGTGGCCCTCGCTTTCGAGCATTTCACGCAGCGCGCCGATGCGGCCGTCCATCATGTCCGACGGCGCGACGATGTCGACGCCGGCCTCGGCTTGAGCGCGCGCCTGATCGACGAGAATTTCGACCGTTTCGTCGTTGAGCACGTAGCCGGTTTCGTCGAGCACGCCGTCCTGGCCATGGCTCGTATAGGGGTCGAGCGCGACGTCGGTAAGCACGCCGAGCTCCGGAAAGCGCTTCTTCAGCTCGCGAACAGCGCGTGGGATCAATCCTTCCGGATTCGCTGCTTCCCGGCCATCGGGCGTCTTGAGGGACGGCTCGATTGCCGGAAAGAGCGACAGCACCGGCACGCCGAGTTCGACGCATTGCTCGGCGACACCCATCAACAGGTCGACCGACACACGCTCGACGCCCGGCATCGACGGCACGGCTTGCCGCGTGTTCGTCCCGTCGACGATGAATACCGGATAAATCAGATCGTTCGTAGTCAGCAGGTTTTCGCGCATCAGGCGGCGCGAAAAGTCGTCTCGGCGCATGCGGCGGGGACGATGATGCGGATAGAAGCTCATATTGAATGTCTTGAGTGGCGAAAAGTACTGCTTCGGCCCCGGCAAATTTTTATTGAGACAATGGTATATGATAGCGATCGAGCGAGGCGCTTGGCGCCGAGCTCCCCGCTTCTCCTCCCTGAGCGGGTGCCTGTCGTTTTTCGATTAGGCTGTTAACCCGCCGTAAGTCGGCGGGTTTTTTTATGTGCGAACGATGCATCTCACCCAGGGCTGCCGACGGAAAGTTGCTCGCACAACATTCGGGCGGTCATTGCGCCTCGGCGTCGCCATTCTCTGCAGGCAGCAGCCAGCTTTCGATCAATTCGTGCGCGTCTTCGAGACCGGTGCGCTTGAGCGCCGAGAAGATCTGCGCAGTCAGTTCCCCCTCGTAGCCGGCGTCACGATATTCCTTAAGGCCTTTCTGCGTCGCGCGCAGAGCATTGATGCTCTCTTGACGCGTCAATTTGTCGCACTTCGTGAGCAGCGTGTGGATCGGTTTGCCGGTCGGGGCGAACCACTCGATCATCCGCCGGTCGAGGTCGGTGAGCGGGCGGCGCGAGTCCATCATCAGAATCATGCCGCGCAATTGGGCACGCGATTGAAGGTAGGTCGCCAGCAGCGCTTCCCAGTGCGCCTTCGCGGCGCCGGGCACTTCGGCGTAGCCGTACCCCGGCAAGTCGACCAGATGGGCAACCGGTTCCGCGACTGGGCCGACGGAGAAGTAATTGATATGTTGCGTGCGCCCAGGCGTCTTGCTGGCGAACGCGAGGCGCTTCTGATTGCAAAGGACGTTGATGGCCGTCGACTTGCCCGCATTCGAGCGACCCGCGAACGCAATCTCCGGCTGCGCTGTCGGGGGCAGATCGCGCAGATGATTGACGGTCGTGAAAAAGCGGGCTTGATGGAGCAGGAAGGCCATGGAGGGAAACCAGAATAGGAGACGCCGGATGGATGGGAAGGGATGCGGGACAAGCCCGACTGGCGCCTTGACGATTAGCGAGTTATTGTACAATACGATGGTTTACTGAAGACCAGAGGGGCGCTTGTGCGTCTCAAACGCGTGGCCTTGCGGTAGATCGGTCGCCGTCGTATTTTGCAGAACCTCATGGGGAAATTGCCGGACGCAGTTGTGGATTTCCTCGCCTCCGCAAGGGGCGGCATCGCGAGCGATGTCGTTGAGAGCACTCAATTCTCACAAGACGAAACCGGGTGTGCGAATGAATCGACTGTGCAAGTCTCTGATGGTGCTTCAAGTAACGGTAGCAGCAGGTTTGATGGGGTTGGCAGGGCAGTCGAGGGCGGCGGAAGCCGCCAGGCCGGATTTGAATCGGGGTCAGCAAATTGCTACGCAGGTCTGTGCCGCATGTCATGGCGCGGACGGCAACAGTGCCACCGGCGCCTTCCCGAAGCTCGCGGGGCAGCATCAGGAATATCTCGTCAAGCAGCTCAAGGATTTCAAAGTGCAGCCCGGCGCGAAGGCCGCAGTGCGCAAGAGTGACGTCATGGCGGGCTTTGCCGGTGCGTTATCCGATCAGGACGTGATCAACGTCGCGGCCTATTTCGCGGCGCAAACGTCAAAACCCGGGTTCGCGCACAACAAGAGCACGATCGCGTTGGGGCAGCAGATTTACCGCGGCGGCATCGTGGACAAGGGCGTGCCGGCATGCGCAAGCTGCCATGGCCCGACCGGGCAGGGGGTGCCGATCCAGTATCCGCGTCTGTCGGGGCAGTGGCAGGACTACACCGTCGCTCAGCTAGCCGCGTTCCAACAAGGTCCGGGGGCGCGCAACAACAACGAAGCGATGCATGCGATCGCGTCCCGCCTGTCGGAGACCGAAATCAAGGCAGTCGCGGACTACATTGCGGGCCTGCACTAGCCGTGCCCAATGACAATCAAGCCGGGTGAGCACGCCCGGCAAGAACAAGAAAAGGGTGGGGGTGCCGCTTCAAGGCGACGACTCTTCACCCTTTTTTGCTGGTCAGTCGGAGTTTGAATGAGCGTCACCACGTCGGGTTATGAGTTGAAGTCGGGCCAACGGGTCGTCAAGAGCGCCGTCGAATTGCTGAGCTCGATGCGGTTTGCGATCGCTCTGCTCGTGATTCTTTCGATCGCGAGCATCATCGGCACGGTGCTGACTCAGGACGATCCGTATCCCAACTACGTCAATCAGTTCGGTCCGTTCTGGGCCGATATCTTCCGTGCATTGAGCCTGTACACCGTGTACAGCTCGTGGTGGTTCATGTTGATTCTGGGCTTTCTGATCGTGTCGATCTCGCTGTGCGTGCTGCGCAACGCGCCGAAGATGATCGCGGACTTGAAGAGCTGGAAGGACAAGGTGCGCGAAGGCAGCCTGCGCGCGTTCCATCACAAGGCCGAGTTCGGCGTGCACGCCCCCCGCGCGAACACCGCGGCGACGCTCGGCACGCTCTCCGGCAAGCTCGGCTACAAGTTCGTCACGCGCGAGAGCGACGGCGCGACGCTGATCGCGGCCAAGCGCGGCGCCATGACGAGGATCGGCTATATCTTTGCGCACCTCGCGATCGTCATTATCTGCATCGGCGGCCTGTTGGACAGCAACCTGCCGATCAAGCTCGAGATGTGGCTTTTCAACAAGACGCCGGTCGACACGAGCGCGGTCATCAGCGAGATCACGCCGAATCATCGCCTGTCGTCGTCGAATCCGACGTTTCGCGGGTACGCCTGGGTGCCGGAAGGGCAGCACGTGTCGACCGCGATCCTCAATCAGCCGAACGGTTCGCTGATTCAGGACCTGCCGTTCTCGATCCAGTTGAACAAGTTCATCGTCGACTACTACTCGACCGGCATGCCGAAGCTCTTCGCGAGCGATATCGTCGTGATCGATCACAAGACCGGCAAGGAGATTCCGGCGCGCGTCGAGGTGAACAAGCCGTTCGAGTACGACGGCGTATCGATCTACCAATCGAGCTTCCAGGACGGCGGCTCGCAATTGACGATGACCGCCTGGCCGATGGTGGGGGACAGCGCGAAGACCCATCCGTTCGGCGGCACGATTGGCGCGTCGGCGCCGCTGGGGGCGTCGATGGCGGCAATTCCCGGCACGAGCGGACAGACCGTCGAATTCAGCGATTTCCGGGCGATCAACGTCGAGAACGTCACGGACGCGAACGGCAGCAACGACGTGCGCGGCGTCGCGCACAAGACGCTTGCGGAAGAGTTCGACCAGCGGCTCGGCTCGGGCGCGAAGACGCAGAATCCGCTGACTCTGCACAATGTCGGCCCGTCGATGCAGTACAAGATCCGCGGCACCGACGGCCAGGCGCGCGAATTCAACAACTACATGCTGCCCGTCGACGTGAACGGCGAGCGCATGTTCCTCGCCGGCATGCGCACGACGCCGAACGACCCGTTCCGCTATCTGCGCATCCCTGCCGACAGCGGCGGCACGCTCAAGGAATGGATGCAGCTGCGCGCGGCACTCGCCAATCCGGCGCTGCGCGCGCAGGCCGCGCAGCGCTTCGCCGAGCGCTCGGTGACCGATCAGAACGCCGCGTTGCGCGACCATTTGCAGGACAGCGCGCTGCGCGTTCTTACCCTTTTTGCGGGCGCGGACATAGGCATCGGCAACGGCGCGGACGGACGTCCGCTCGGCGGCTTCCAGGCGGTCGCAACCTTTATCGACCGCTCGGTGCCAAAGACCGAGCAGCAAAAGGCGGCGTCGCTGCTGCTGCGTATGCTCGAGGGCTCGACCTGGGACCTCTGGCAGATCGCGCGCGAACAGGCAGGCGAGGCCGAAATGAAGCCCGATGCCGACGCCACCCGCTTCGTCCAAAGCTCGATTAACGCGCTATCTGACAGCTTTTTGTATGGATCGCCGGTCTTCTTGCAGCTCGACTCATATAAGCAGGTGCAAGCTTCGGTATTTCAGTTGACGCGCGCGCCCGGCAAAAAAGTCGTGTATCTTGGCAGCCTGTTGCTCGTGCTCGGCATCTTTTCGATGTTCTATGTGCGCGAGCGGCGGCTTTGGTTCTGGCTCAAGGACACCGCCACGGGCACTTCCGTGGTGATGGCGATGTCGACGGCGCGCAAGACGCTCGACTTCGAGAAAGAATTCGCGCGCACGCGCGAGGCAGTCGGGGCCACGCTGGGCGTCGCAGCGCACGAGGCTGCGGCTAATTCGGCCACGAATTCGACGGTCGAGCCGTCCCATGACGCAAGCGCTCCCAAATGACAAAAGCGCCCCCGCCATCCTCCGGTTCGCAGAATTCCACTCGGTAACATCATGGATTTGACACAAGTCTCCGCGTCTCAACCCAAGCCCCGGCCGGCTCTGGCCGTCACCGCCGGCTTGTACGACGAACGCCCCTTCCTCAAGCGTCTTAACGCAATCGACTGGCTGTTCGCGCTCGCGATGGTCGCTGGAGCGGGGTTCGCGCTGTCGCGCTACCACGGCTTCATGAACTACTACGACAAGCTCGTGCTGATGTGTTCG
>NZ_JAFLRF010000065.1 GCF_017315705.1 Trinickia mobilis
GCAGAAAAAACTGTGGACACACATGCTGCGCTCTCGACCATCGACAATCTATGTGCGCTTAAATTCGCGCTTACGATCGAGCTAATAGGACGGTCGCCGAGCTTCGGAAAAATATCAGCCTCAAGCGAATTCATGATCTTTTTCGCATGAGACTCCGTCCAGCTCGATCGCTTCGTCTTATGCCACTCGCGGGCGATGAGTTCGAACGTGATCGCCTGCTCCTCGGACTTGCGCCGGACTGTCTGCTTTCGCTCGACAACGGGATCGATCCCCTGCTTGATGAGCTTTTTCGCGTCTTCCCGCATCTGCCTCGCCTCGGCCAGCGAGACCTGGGGATAGACGCCGAGAGCGAAGATTTTCTGTTTGCCGTACAGGCGATAGGCTAGCCGCCAGTATTTGCCGCCGTTCGGCGTGACGTGCAGGTACATGCCGCCGCCGTCAGCAAGTTTGTACGGCTTGTCGGAAGGCTTGAGGTTCCGAACCGCAGTATCTGTAAGGGACATTTTGTTGATACCAACATTTTCAGTGTCGATACCAACCAATATACCATCACCGATACCAGCAATCAGTGCACGACCACGGACGCCGAAAAACAAAAAACCCCGCAAAATCAATGATCTCACGGGGTTCTTTGGTCATCGCCGTACGTCAGCGGATGGATGTTTGGTGCCGGCTGCAGGACTCGAACCCGCCACCTGATGATTACAAATCAACTGCTCTACCAGATGAGCTAAGCCGGCGTAGGACCGCGATTCTACTTCATTTCACGATCTTGAGGTGGCCTCTGCCGCCGCCTTTTTGTCCGTCGTCATCCGAGGGCGGTTCGTCGCCGTCGCTATCCGTATCGGCATCGGCCGTAGCCGTCTCCGGCTCCGTCACCGACGCGCCAGCCGCCTCCTCGCTGGCCGCAGGCTTCCCAGCCCCAGCGCCCGGCGCCTCGCCGCCCGCAGCCGCGGGCTCCACCGGAAACGCCATCCCCTGCCCGTTCTCGCGCGCATAGATTGCGAGCACGTTCGCCACCTGCACCTCGATCTTGTGCGACTTGCCGGAAAAGCGCGCACTGAATTCGATCCACTCGTTACCCATCTGCAACTGGCTCGTCGCCTCGAAGCTGATGTTCAGCACGATCTCGTCGTTGTGCACGAACTGGCGCGGCACGCGTGTCTGCTGGTCCACCCGCACCGCGATATGCGGCGTGTACCCGTTATCCGTGCACCACTCGTACAACGCGCGCAGCAAATAAGGCTTCGTGGAAATCTCTTGCATCAACTGTCCTCACACGGAAGCGGCGCGCTGCCCTTCAATAGCCGGCGCAGCCGCTCCGAATCCATCTCAACGACGCATGACCTTTTCCGAAGGCGTCAGCGCTTCGATATAGGCCGGGCGGCTGAAAATGCGTTCGGCGTACTTCATCAGCGGCGCCGCATTCTTCGACAGCTCAATGCCGTAGTGATCCAAGCGCCACAAGAGCGGAGCGATCGCGACGTCGAGCATCGAGAACTCTTCGCCCAGCATGTACTTGTTCTTCAGGAAGATAGGCGCCAGTTGCGTCAAACGGTCGCGAATCGCGAGGCGCGCCTTTTCGTGATTCTTCTCGGCCGCCTTGCCCTTCTCGTTTTCGAGCGTGCCGACGTGAACGAACAGCTCCTTCTCGAAATTGAGCAGGAACAGAC
The DNA here is from genome assembly GCF_017315705.1 of Trinickia mobilis. Lineage (GTDB taxonomy): Bacteria > Pseudomonadota > Gammaproteobacteria > Burkholderiales > Burkholderiaceae > Trinickia_A > Trinickia_A mobilis. Next base: position 1,674 of record NZ_JAFLRF010000065.1, read on the forward strand.
GCGCGCGGGCACGCTGCACCGGGTCGGCCGGCATCAGCTGCGGGTGCGGGAAGCGCTCGTCAATGTACTCGTTGATGATGTTCGATTCGTACAGGATCAAGTCGCGCTCGACCAGGATCGGCACCTGCCCATACGGGTTCATCACCGCGATGTCTTCGGGCTTGTTGAACAGGTCGACGTCGCGGATCTCGAAGTCCATGCCCTTTTCGAACAGCACCAGCCGGCAACGCTGGGAGAAGGGGCAAGTTGTGCCGGAATACAGAACCATCATGTTTAAAGTTTCCTCAAGAAGCCAAGGGCCGGCGCGCCGAAAAACCGTACCGCAGGTTTTTCCTTGCGCCGGCCCCACACCGGTCACGGCGTGTTTATTTGATGTCTTTCCAATATGCGGCGTTCAGCCGCCAGGCGAAAAAGGTCAGAACGCCCAGGAACAGCAGCACCCACACGCCAAGCTGCTTGCGGGTCTGCTGAGTAGGTTCGGACATCCACGACAGGTAGGCAACCAAGTCGCCGACGGCAGCATCATAATCTACTGACGACATCGTTCCGGGTTTCCCCTGTTGAAACGAGACGAACCGATGGGATTTTTCCCCCGTTTCCGGGTCGGTCACATCCTCGAACTGCGCGGTGCGTTCCCCCTGCAGCTGCCACAGCACATTGGGCATGCTGACGTTTTCGAACACCATGTTGTTCCAGCCGGTCGGACGCGTGTCGTCGCGATAGAAGCTGCGCAGATACGTGTACAGCCAGTCCCGATTGCGCGCCCGCGCCTCCACCGACAAATCCGGCGGCGCCACGCCGAACCACGTTTTCGCGTCGCCCGGGCGCATCGCCACGGTCATCGTGTTGCCGACTTTGTCGGTCGCAAACAGCAGGTTCGCCTCGATTTCCTTCTGCGAAATGCCTATTTGCTCCAGCGCGCTGTAGCGCACCAGGCTCGCACTATGGCAACTCAGGCAATAGTTTACAAACATTTGCGCGCCGTGCTGCAAGGAAGCGAGATTTTCCGTGTTATCGGGCGCACGGTCGAGCGGAAAATTTTCGTCCGCGTGGGCCGGGGCCGTCGCCAACCCCAGTGAAAGCGCCGCGGCGCCTATCACCGCGAGCTTCGAAAGCAATTTCTTCATATCGTTGTCTCCAAGCTCGCGGTTAATGGGGCTTGAACCGGACACGCTCGGGCGGCTCTTTGAACTTGCCGAGCGGCGTCCAGAACGGCATGCCGAGGAAGAACGCGAAGTAGATCAGCGCGCAGATCTGCGCGATCAAGGTCGCGGCGGGCGACGGCGGCTTGGTCCCGAGGAACGCGAGCGCGAAGAACGCCAGTACGAAGATCGCGTAGAAGACCTTGTGGAAGAACGGCCGGTAGCGGATCGACTTCACGGGGCTGCGATCGAGCCATGGCAGGAAGAACAGCGAGAGCACCGCCGAGCCCATCACGACGACGCCCCAGAACTTCGATTCCGTCAGGTACATCACGATCAGCACGATCACCGCCAGCACCGGCAAGCCCGCCCGCCACTTGCCGCGCGCCCGGACGAGCGCCAGCAGGCCGAGCAACGCGATCACGATCATCAGCACGATCTTGAACGGGTCGGTGGTCGCACGCAGCATCGCGTAGAACGCAGTGAAGTACCAGACCGGCGCGATCTCCGGCGGCGTCTGCAGCGAGTTCGCCGGAATGAAGTTGTTCGCTTCGAGGAAGTAGCCGCCCATCTCCGGCGCGAAGAACACGATCGCCGCGAACACGATCAGGAACACGCACACGCCCATGAAGTCGTGCACCGAGTAGTACGGGTGGAACGGGATGCCGTCGAGCGGGATGCCCTTCGCGTCCTTCTTCGCCTTGATCTCGATGCCGTCCGGATTGTTCGAGCCGACCTCGTGCAGCGCGACGATGTGCGCGAAGACAAGAAGGATCAGCACGAGCGGAATCGCGATCACGTGGAAGGCGAAGAAACGGTTCAGCGTCACGTCGGACACGACGTAGTCGCCGCGAATCCACAGCGACAGGTCCGGCCCGATGAACGGAATCGCCGAGAACAGGTTCACGATCACCTGCGCGCCCCAGTACGACATCTGCCCCCACGGCAGCAGGTAGCCGAAGAACGCCTCGGCCATCAGGCACAGGAAGATCGCGCAGCCGAACAGCCACACGAGCTCGCGCGGCTTGCGGTATGAACCGTACAAGAGCCCGCGGAACATATGCAGGTACACGACGACGAAGAACATCGACGCGCCCGTCGAGTGCATGTAGCGGATCAGCCACCCCCACGGCACCTCGCGCATGATGTACTCGACGGACGCGAACGCGAGCGTCGAATCCGGCTTGTAGTTCATCGTGAGGAAGATGCCCGTGACGATCTGGTTCACGAGCACGAGCAGCGCGAGCGAGCCGAAGAAGTACCAGAAGTTGAAATTCTTCGGCGCGTAGTACTCGGAGACGTGTTTCTTCCACGTCTCGGTCATCGGAAAACGCTTGTCGATCCAGCCGGTAAAGCCCGTTGTCGCCACGTCTTTTTCGGTCGCCATTTACGCTTCTCCTTGCTCGTCCTTGCCGATCACGACGGTGGTCGCCGACGTGAACATATAGCGCGGGATGTCGAGGTTCTGCGGCGCCGGCTTGTTCTTGAAGACACGGCCGGCGAGGTCATAGGTGGAACCGTGGCACGGGCAGAGAAAGCCGCCCGGCCAGTCGTCGGGAAGGTTCGGCTGCGCGCCCTCCTGAAAGCGCGCGACCGGCGTGCAGCCGAGGTGCGTGCACACGCCGACGGCGACGAGGATGCTCTTGTGATCGGGCCGCGAACGGTATTCGTTGTTGCAGTACTCGGGCAACGGCATCGAGAAGGGTTTCTTGGTGTGCGGATCGGCGACTTCCTTGTCGGCCTTGGTGATGTCGACGAGCATTTCGTCGGTGCGGTTGACGATCCACACCGGCTTGCCGCGCCACGCCACCGTCATCATTTCGCCGGGCTTCAGATTGCTGATATCGACTTCGACCGGAGCGCCGGCCGCTTTGGCTTTGTCGGACGGCGCCAGGGAACCAACAAAGGGTATGACAGTGGCCACGCCTCCAAAGCCACCTGCTACGGACGTCGCAATCAGCCAGGTACGGCGGCCGCCGTCGACGCGCTGCTCTTCTTTGTCTCGCATCACACGCCCCACTTCTGAGTTGGATTTTTCCGTCACGTCTTTTCAAGCCCCGCTAGTTTGCGCGAATGGAGTCGGCATTTACAAGACCCGATCGCCAAAAACCGTGCGAAGTCCTTGACGCATAAGGGTTTCCCCGCACGATTGCGACGCTTTATTACCCCCCTCCTTTTTAAGCATTTCCTTCGCCGGCCATGCAATTGCCGGCAAAGATTTTCGGCTCGTTAAACCGGATTATGGATATCGATAAACAAGTGCTCGATATCGAAGGTTTCCGAAAGGTGAGTGCCGAGCGCCTGCACGCCGAAGCGCTCGGTCGCATGATGGCCTGCCGCGAGGAAGGCGACGCCGCTTTCGGCCGACATGTGGGTCGTCGGCTCGGAAATTTCGCCGGTCAGGAAAACGTCGGCGCCGGCTTCGATCGCCGCGTCGAAGTAGCTCTGCGCGGCGCCCGTGCACCACGCGACGCGGCGCAGTTCCCAATCGGGATCGCCGAGCACGACCGGCTCGCGGCCGAGCGTCTGCTCGACTTGCGCGGTGAAGTGCGCGAGCGTGATCGGCATCGGCAGCGTGCTCATCCAGCCGAGATTCTGGTCGCCGAAACGCCCATCGGGGATCCAGCCCATCCGCTCGCCGACCTGCGCGTTGTTGCCGTATTCGGGGTGATCGTCGAGCGGCAGGTGAAAGGCAAACAGATTCAAATCGTTGGCAAGCAGGAGCTTGAGCCGCTTGTATTTGCGGCCGGTGATTTGCGGCGCTTCGTTGCGCCAGAAGTAGCCGTGATGGACCAGCACGGCGTCCGCCCCCCACTCCAAGGCGGCCTCGAGAAAAGCCAGTGAAGCGGTTACTCCGGTCGCGATTTTGTTGATTCGGCGGCGGCCCTCGACTTGCAACCCATTCGGGCAATAGTCCTTGAACCGGCCGGCTTCCAACACGCTGTTCAAGTACAATTCAAGTTCGATCCTATCCATATAAACCTCTATTCATCAGATGCTTAGACGCTTTTGGCTGTTCTTTGCCCAAGCGGTGACCGTGCTTCTTGCGCTCATGTTCATTGTGGCGACGCTCAAGCCCCAATGGCTGACAAGGCAAGGGCAATTCGGCAAGCAGCTCGCCGAACCGATCGTCGCTCTGCGGGAAGTGGCGCCAAGCATCGGCACCCGTCCCGCAACGGCTTCCTATGCCGACGCCGCCCAGAAGGCGATGCCAGCGGTGGTGAATGTGTTTTCCAGCAAAGACGGCGCGTTGCCGCCGGATCCCCGCGCGAAAGACCCGCTCTTTCGCTACTTCTTTGGCGACCGGAACAACCGCAAGCAGCAGGAAGAACCCGCAACCAACCTGGGTTCGGGCGTCATCGTGAGTTCCGAAGGCTACATTCTAACGAACCAGCATGTCGTCGATGGGGCACAGAAGATCGAGATCTCCCTCGCCGACGGACGCACCACCGACGCGAAAGTCATCGGCGTCGACCCCGAGACCGACCTTGCGGTCCTGAAAGTCAATCTGACGAACCTGCCCACGATCACGCTCGGCCGTATGGACCAGGCGCGCGTCGGCGACGTCGTGCTCGCGATCGGCAACCCGTTCGGCGTCGGCCAGACGGTGACGATGGGCATCATCAGCGCGCTCGGGCGCAATCACCTCGGCATCAACACGTTCGAGAACTTCATCCAGACCGATGCGCCGATCAACCCGGGTAACTCGGGCGGCGCGCTCGTCGACGTGAACGGCAACTTGCTCGGGATCAATACGGCGATCTACTCGCGCTCGGGCGGCTCGCTCGGCATCGGCTTCGCGATCCCCGTTTCGACGGCGCGCAGTGTGCTGGAAAGCATCATTACGACGGGTTCGGTCACGCGCGGCTGGATCGGCGTCGAGCCGCAGGACGTGACGCCTGAGATCGCCGAATCGTTCGGGCTCGAGCAGAAGACAGGCACGATCATCACGGGCGTCCTGCAAGGCGGTCCGGCCGACAAGGCGGGCATCAAGCCGGGCGACGTACTGCAAAGCGTGAACGGCGAGGAAATCACCGATACGACGCGCCTGCTGAACGTCATCGCGCAAATCAAGCCGGGCACCGACGCGAAGATTCGCCTGATCCGCAAGAACAAGCCGATCGACCTCACGGTGATGATCGGCAAGCGGCCCCCGCCGCCGAAGCAGGCGACCACCGACGACGATCAGGGCGATGAGTAAGGCAATCTAGGTCGAATGCATGCCGTGCGAACGCGGCATGGCCGACACAAAAAGGGCAGCCGCAAATGGCTGCCCTTTTTGCTTTTCACATTTGGCTTTTCAGCTTGCCGTCTGCTCCTCGTCGGCCGCAGTCTCTGCCTGCTTTCCGACGATCAATCTCGCCGCGATGATCCCCGCCTCGTACAGCACGATCAGCGGCAACGCCAGAATCAGCTGCGAGAACACATCCGGCGGCGTCACGACCGCGGCGACAATAAACGCGCCGACGATCACATACGGACGAATCTGCTTGAGCTTCTTGAGCGTCACGAGGCCCATACGCACCAACAGCACGACGACGATCGGCACCTCGAAAGTCACGCCGAACGCGAGGAACATCGTCAGCGTGAAACTCAGGTAATTGTCGATATCGGTAGACATCTCCGCGCCGAGCGGCGCGTTATAGTGCGCCATCACGCGGAAGATCGTCGGGAACACGACGAAGTACGCAAACGCCATCCCGCACAAGAAGAGCGTGTAACTGCTGCCGACAAGCGGCACGACCAGCTTCTTCTCATGCTGGTAAAGCCCCGGCGCGACAAACGCCCAGATCTGATACAGGACGTACGGCAGCGCGATCACGAGCGCGACGAGCATCGTCACCTTCATCGGCACGAAGAACGAGCCGGTGACGTCGGTGACGATCATCCTGCCGCCCTTCGGCAGGTTCTCCATCAGCGGCCGCGCGAGCAGCCGGAAGATGTTCGGCGCCCAATAGACGAGCCCGATGAAGACGACGATCACGGAAATGCCCGCCCGGATGATACGGTCGCGCAGTTCGACGAGGTGGGAAATGAAGGTCTCTTCGGTGCCTTCTTCCTGGCTGTTCTGGCTATGTTGGGGGTCGCTCACAACGGCCCTCGGTAGGAGATGGACGTTTCGGTCATCAGAAGAAGCGTTTCGTACGGCGCAGGCTCAGGGGCGTATGCCGCGCGACGCGCGCCGCGCCAGACTGCACATGCGTGCGCCGCAACGTGGTGCGTTTGTACCACGCCGGCGTGGCCGCCTGCTTCATGCGCCAGTTCTTGCGCTTTCCGACATGCGCGACGCTGCTGCGCCACGACGCACCGCCGGCCGAACCCGGAGCGCCGGCCCCAGCGTCGCCGTCCACGATGCTGCTTTCGGAGAACCCCGCGCCGCCCGCGATGCTCGGCGACACCGACGTGCCCGCATTCCAGGCCTCGTTCAGCTCGGTTTCGTGGCGCTTGACGTTCTCGTGAATCGTGTTTTCGACGTTGCTCGCGGCCGTTTCGAACTCTTTCTTCATGCGCCGCAGTTCGTCGAGTTCGATTTCGCGCGTGACTTCGGCCTTGACGTCGTTGATATAGCGCTGCGCGCGGCCGAACAGCGCGCCCGCGGTACGCGCGACGCGCGGCAAGCGCTCCGGCCCGAGGACGACGAGCGCGACCACGCCGATCAGCGCCATCTTGGTGAGACCGAGGTCGAGCATGTAGGGGCGGCTCCGTCAGTACGATCCGTGCGCGCCGCGGATCAGCGGTAGTCGCTGGAGCGGGTCTTGTCCTTCGCCTCGACATCGACGGTACCGTTGCTCGGCAGTTCGCGCTGCTGCGTATCGGTCGACGACGGCGGCGTTTCCGCTTCCTTCATCCCTTGCTTGAAACCCTTCACGGCCCCGCCCAGATCGCTGCCGATGTTGCGCAGCTTCTTCGTGCCGAATACCAATGCGACGATCAGCAGAACGATCAGCCAATGCCAAATGCTCAACGAACCCATGATAAGTACTCTCCTTGACTTCGCCGACGGATCAAAACGGCGAAGAACTCCGGCCTTGCGGCCTCAATCGAAACGCGCGCGCTTCGTCTTTTCGGTGCCCGGCGGCCCACGGTGCGAGCCGCCTCGGTCCCATTCGCTCGTTCCTGGAAGGGGGGATCACCCCATCCTGTGCCACGGGCGCGGCCCCGCGAGAATATGCGCGTGCAGGTGGTAGACCTCCTGACCGCCTCCCGGCCCGGTGTTGATCACCGTGCGGAAACCCGTCTCGCCGCCCGTGTAGGCGACGCCCAGTCTGGCGGCAAGTTGTGACACCAAGACCATCATTCTACCAAGCAGCGGCGCGTCGTTTTCGGTGCAATTCGACAGCGTCTCGATGTGTTTTCTGGGGATCACGAGGATGTGCGTTTCCGCTGCGGGGCGGATGTCCTTGAAGGCGACGAATTCGTCGTCCTCATGGACTTTGGTGCTCGGAATCTGGCCTGCGGCGATCTTGCAGAAGAGACAGTTTTCGTGACTCATGGTCTTCCTGATGGGCTAACCGGCGCGCGAGCGGGCTCAGAACCACGCGCGCGGCGACAGCAGCGGCTTGTTGTCGTACAAGTACAGCCAACCTTTGATGATACGGTACAGCATCCAAATTCCGACCGCCCACAGCACCGGCACGCCGATCAGAACGATGATCAGCGCGAGGCCGATCAGGTAGCCGGCGAGGCCGTACCAGAACGTGCGGATCTGCCAGTCGAAGTGCGCTTCGTAGGGGGTGCCGGCTGCGTCCGAGCGCTTGACGTAGTTGATGATGACCGCGATCAGCCCCGTGAGGCCGCCCGTCAGCCAATGCACGGCGTAGAGCGCATAGATCACGTGGGTCAGCGTGCGCAGACCGCGCAGGCGGTCGGCCTCGAGCGCGTTTTGGTAAGACGGAGGCGTATAGCCGCCTTGCGAGTCTTCCATATTGCGTCTCCCCTTCTCTTGGTCAAAGAAACCTGCGCTCGCGGCTGCGAAGCGGTGCCGGCCGGCCGTTTCAGCCGCCGTTTTCCTCGCGCTCGCGGCGCTTTCTGAGCGCTTTTTCCTCGATGCCCGACAGGCCTTCGCGGCGTTCGAGCTCGGCGATCACGTCGGCGGGACTCAAACCGTAGTGGGACAGCATGACGAGGCAGTGAAACCACAGGTCGGCCACTTCGCCGACGAGGCTCGTCGGCGCGCCGCCCTGGCGCAAGTCCTTCGCGGCGAGCACGACTTCGGTCGCCTCTTCACCGATCTTCTTGAGCACGGCGTCGTCGCCCTTGTGGAACAGGCGCGCGACGTAGGATTGGTCGGGATCGCCGCCCTTGCGGCTGTCGATCGTTGCTGCCAGGCGCAACAGCGTGTCTTCGGTGGATTGCGTCATTTGTAGATGTGTTCGGGGTCTTTCAGCACCGGATCGACCGCGACCCAGTCGCCGTCATCCGAGGTGCCTTCGAATTTCTGGAAGAAGCACGAGTGGCGGCCGGTGTGGCACGCGATGCCCGACACCTGCTCGACTTTCAGGAGCACGACGTCTTCGTCGCAATCGAGCCGCACTTCCTTGACGTGCTGGACGTGGCCCGATTCCTCGCCTTTGAACCACAGGCGCTGGCGCGAGCGCGAGAAGTAGACGGCGCGGCGCGTCTCGATCGTCTTCGCGAGCGCTTCGCGGTTCATCCACGCGAACATCAGCACGTCGTTCGTCGCCGCCTCTTGCGCGATCACCGGCACGAGGCCGTTGGCGTCCCACTGGACCTTGTCCAGCCACTGTTTGTCTGCGGTGGTCATCTCACAACCTCACCGAAATGCCCTGCTCGGCCATAAAGCGCTTGGCCTCGCCGACCGTGTGCTCGCCATAATGGAAGATGCTCGCGGCCAGCACGGCGTCCGCGTGGCCTTTGCGGATGCCGTCGGCGAGGTGCTGCAGCGAGCCGACGCCGCCCGACGCGATCACGGGCACCGGCACCGCGTCGGAGACGGCGCGCGTGAGCGCGAGATCGAAGCCGCTCTTGGTGCCGTCGCGGTCCATGCTGGTCAGCAGGATCTCGCCCGCGCCGAGCTCGGCCATCTTGCGCGCCCATTCGACGGCGTCGAGGCCGGTCGCCTTGCGCCCGCCATGCGTGAACACTTCCCAGCGCGCCGGTTCGCCGTCGGGCGAGGTGCGCTTCGCGTCGATCGCGACGACGATGCACTGCGAGCCGTATTTGCCGGAAGCGTCGCGCACGAGCTGCGGATTCGCGACCGCCGACGAATTCATGCTGATCTTGTCCGCGCCCGCGTTCAAGAGGCGCCGCACGTCGTCGACCGCGCGCACGCCGCCGCCGACCGTCAGCGGAATGAACACCTGCGAGGCCACCGCTTCGATGATTGGCAGGATCAGGTCGCGCTGATCGGACGTCGCGGTGATGTCGAGAAACGTCAGTTCGTCGGCGCCTTGCTCGTCATAGCGGCGCGCGATCTCGACCGGATCGCCCGCGTCGCGCAGTTCGACGAAGTTGACGCCTTTGACGACGCGCCCGGCGGTCACGTCGAGGCAGGGAATGATGCGTTTAGCTAGAGCCATGATGTTGCGTTGCCGCTGGTAAGGCCGCTTGTTTGTCTTAGGCAAGCAGCAGAGAGACAACAGGGTGGCCGCACGGACGGACGTTCTGCCGAATGAGCGGCTCGCCGGGCGCGCATAAGGCGCTTCGAACCGGCGTGTCGCCAATCGAATGGCGCTTGTCTGTCGCGCACGGTGCGTACGGTGCCGGTCGCCGGGCCGGCGAAGCGCTTGCGCGGCGGCCAAGCCCTCAAGCGTCGTCCGATTCGCGCAGCGCGTCCGCACGGGTCTGAGCCGCCGTGAAATCGAGGTCGCCCGAGTAGATCGCGCGGCCGCAGATCACGCCTTCGATGCCTTCGTCCTCGACTTCGCAGAGCGCGTCGATATCGGTGAGATTCGACAGCCCGCCGCTCGCGATCACCGGAATCTTCACCGCGCGCGCAAGGCGCACGGTCGCTTCGATGTTGATGCCCTGAAGCATCCCGTCGCGGCCGATGTCGGTGTAGATGATCGATTCGCAGCCGTACTCCTCGAACTTCTGCGCGAGATCGACCACTTCGTGGCCCGTCAGCTTGCTCCAGCCGTCGGTGGCGACTTTGCCGTCCTTCGCGTCGAGCCCGACGATGATATGGCCGCCGAACGCCGTGCAGGCGTCCTGCAGGAAGCCGGGGTTCTTGACTGCGGCCGTGCCGATGATGATGTACGACAGGCCGTCGTCGAGATAGCGCTCGATCGTTTCCAGATCGCGAATGCCGCCGCCCAGTTGGACCGGGATCTCGCCGCCGACCTCGGCGATGATGGCGCGGATCGCCTCCTCGTTCTTCGGCTTGCCGGCGAACGCGCCGTTCAGGTCGACGAGGTGCAGCCGCCGCGCACCGCGGCCGACCCAATGTCGGGCCATCGCCGCCGGATCCTCGGAAAAAATCGTCGCCTGGTCCATATCGCCTTGTTTAAGGCGCACACACTGACCGTCTTTGAGGTCGATGGCCGGAATCAGCAGCATAGCAATCGCGTCTAGTCTGGGAAAAAGTTGGAAAATCCACGGCGGCGGGCCCCTTGCCCGCACCGTCTCGCTAGTTTAGTACAAGTCGTTCGGTGCCCTGCCCGCTACAAGTTACAGGATGATGGCCGGCCGCGCGCGCGTCAGCGCCTGACGTGCAGAAACGCGGCGGCGAAATCCGGACAGGCGGAGGCGCCAAGGAGCTCATGGGTTCCAGTGGACGAAATTGCGATAGATGCGCAGCCCCGTTTCGGCACTCTTTTCCGGGTGAAATTGGGTTGCGAACAGGTTGTCGCGCGCCACCGCCGACGTAAAAGCGACGCCGTAGTCTGTCTCGCCCGCCGAATGCGCCGGATTATCCGGCACCACGTAATAGCTGTGCACGAAGTAGAAGAAACTGCCGCTGGGCACGCCGTCCCAGAGCGGGTGCGGCATGGCCTGACGCACGCGGTTCCAGCCCATCTGCGGCACCTTGAAGCGCGAGCCGTCGTCCTGCAACTGGCCGTCGAGTTCGAAGCGCACCACTTTGCCCGGCATGAGGCCCAGGCCGCGCGTGTCGCCTTCGGCGCTCCAGTCGAACAGCATTTGCTCGCCGACGCACACGCCCATCAGCGGCTTCGTCCTCGACGCCTCGATCACCGCCTCCTGCAGCCCCGATTCACCGAGGCAGCGCATGCAGTCGGGCATCGCGCCTTGGCCGGGCAGCACGACGCGGTCGGCGGCGCGGATCGCCTCCGGCTTGTCGACGATCGCCACGTCCGCCTCGGGCGCAGCCTTCTTGAGCGCCTGCGCTACCGAGCGCAGGTTGCCCATCCCGTAATCCACAATCGCAATCGAAGTTTTCATCTCAAGTTAGGCAGCAACGCCTTCAATCCGTCGACGATGAATTCCACCGCCAGCGCCGACAACATCAAACCCATCAACCGCGTGCCGATATTGATGCCGGTCTGACCGACCCAGCGGGCGATCGGCTCGGCGAGCCGCAGCGCAAAAAAGCAGATTGCCGCAAGAATCGCGCCGATCGCGATCAGCCCGAGACGGTCGTACCAATGGTGCGAGCTCGCGGCGTAGACGATCACGGTGCTGATCGAGCCCGGACCCGTCAAAAGCGGAATCGCGAGCGGCACGACCGCGATGCTGTTCTTCGATTCGGCTTCGTCGCGCTCTTCCGGTGTCGAGCGCGTGTTGCCGATCTGCGCGTTCAGCATGTTGATCGCCATCAGCAGCATGATGATCCCGCCGCCCACCTCGAGCGAGCCGACCGAAATGCCGAAGAAGCTGATGATCTGCTGCCCGAGCAGCGTCGTCACCGCAACCACGCAGAACACCGATATCGATGCGATCCGGATGGTGTGGCGCCGCTCGGCGTCCGTTTGCTGCGACGTCAGGCTCAGAAAAAACGGCACGGCGCCGACCGGATTGATCAGCGCCAGCAGCGAAATAAACGATTTAAGAAGATCCATCGCAAGCCGGCGTGCGGCAAGCGCCGCAACCGGTCCGGTTCTCTCGCTTTAGATTCAGAGACTGCCCTTGGTCGACGGAATCCGCCCCGCCGCGCGCTCGTCCAGTTCGACGGCCATGCGCAGCGCGCGGCCGAACGCCTTGAATACCGTTTCCATCTGATGGTGCGCGTTGAGGCCGCGCAGGTTGTCGATGTGCAGCGTCACGCCTGCGTGGTTCACGAAGCCGCGGAAAAATTCGACGGACAGGTCGACGTCGAAGTGGCCGATGCGCGCACGCGTGAACGGCACGTGGAATTCGAGGCCCGGACGGCCCGAGAAATCGATGACGACGCGCGACAGCGTCTCGTCGAGCGGCACGTACGCGTGGCCGTAGCGGCGAATGCCTTTCCTGTCGCCGATCGCCTTCGCGACGGCCTGGCCGAGCGTGATGCCGGTATCTTCGACCGTGTGGTGGTCGTCGATATGCAGGTCGCCATGCGCCTCGATATCCAGGTCGATCAACCCATGCCGCGCGATCTGGTCGAGCATGTGGTCGAGGAACGGCACGCCGGTGGCGAGCTTCTGCTCGCCCGTGCCGTCCAGATTGATCTTCACACGGATCTGCGTTTCGCTGGTATTGCGAACGACTTCCGCAACGCGCATGGGGGACCTCGAAGTAAGCAAGAAAAAGAGAGATGCGGTTGGACAGATGCCGGCCGCGCGTTCATCGGCGAAATTCGCGCGGCAGGCTTTCAGTTCATTTCAACACGAGTTTCAGCGCTGCCAACAATTGCGCGTTTTCGTCGGGAGAGCCGACTGTCAGGCGCACGCAATTGGCGAGCAATGGGTGCATTTTACTCACGTTTTTGATCAAAACCCGCGCAGTTAGCAGCGTATCGAACGTCGCCGCGGCATCCGGCACGCGCACGAGCAGGAAGTTGCCCGCGCTCGGGAACACGGTCGCGCCCGGCAGCGCGCCGACCACGTGCGCCAGTTTGGTGCGTTCCGCGCGCAATTCGGCCGCCTGGGCTTCGAGCACGTCGACATGATCGAGCAGGAAATCGGCTGTCGCTTGCGTCAGCACACTCACGTTGTACGGCGGGCGCACCTTGTCGAATTCGGCGAGCCACGCCGGCGCGCCGGCAAGATAACCGAGGCGGATGCCCGCGAGCCCGAGCTTCGACACCGTGCGCATCACGACGACGTTGTCGTACGCGCCCGCGCGCGGCATCCAGCTTTGCTGCGCAAACGGCTGGTAGGCCTCGTCGATCACCACGAGGCTCTTCTTGGCCGCCGCGATGATGCGCTCCATGTCTTCTTCGTCGAACAGCGTACCGGTCGGGTTGTTCGGATAGGCGAGGTAGACGACGGCCGGCTCGTGCTCGGCAATCGCCGCGAGCATGGCGTCGGTGTCGAGCGTCAAGTCGTCCTTCAACGACACGCCGACGAATTCCATCTGCGCGAGCTTCGCCGACACCTGGTACATGACGAAACCCGGCACCGGCGCGAGCACCTTCGCGCCCGGTTTCGCGCAGGCGACCGACATCATGCTGATGATTTCGTCCGAGCCGTTGCCGAGCAGCACGTCGCAGCCCGCGGGCACCTGCATCACGCGCTTGATCTTTTCGATCAGCGCTGCCGGCCGAGGCGCCGGATAGCGGTTCAGCGCGACGCCGGCCAGATGCTCGCCGAGTTGCGCCGCAAGCGCCTCGGGCAGCGGAAACGGGTTCTCCATCGCGTCGAGCTTCACGAAGCCCGTCGCGTCCGGCACCGGATAGCCCGTCATCGAGAGCACGTCGCGGCGAATGATGTCTTGTGGTGTCGTCATGTCAGTATGCGCCGGGCCGCCCCAAGCATACTGACACCCCCTTGGGGGGCAGCGAACGCAGAAAGCGTGGGGGCTGTTTCATATGTCGGTATGCGCCGGGCCGCCGTAGAGAGCGTAAGGTCGTTTTCATCTCAGCCGGTCTGTTTCATCCGGTATTCGGCGCTCTTCGCGTGCGCCTGCAGGCCTTCGCCGTACGCGAGTTCGGCAGCGATTTCGCCGAGCGTCTGCGCGCCTTCCGCGCTGACTTCGATCAGGCTCGAACGCTTGAAGAAATCGTAGACGCCGAGCGGCGACGAAAAGCGCGCCGTGCGCGAGGTCGGCAGCACGTGGTTCGGGCCCGCGCAATAGTCGCCCAGGCTTTCGCTCGTGTAGCGGCCGAGGAAGATCGCGCCCGCGTGGCGGATTTCGCGCGCCCATTGCTGCGGGTCGAGCGCGGAGATTTCGAGGTGCTCGGGCGCGATGTCGTTGGCGATCGCGCAGGCCTCGGCCATGTCGCGCACCTTGATCAGCGCGCCGCGGCCTTCGAGCGACTGCTGGATCACGGCGCGGCGCGGCATCGCCGGCAGCAGCTCGTTGATCGCGTCCTCGACGCGCGCGATGAACGCGCCGTCCGGGCACAGCAGGATCGATTGCGCGAGCTCGTCGTGCTCGGCCTGCGAGAACAGGTCCATGGCGACCCAGCGCGGATCGGTCGTGCCGTCGCACAGCACGAGAATTTCCGACGGCCCGGCGATCATGTCGATGCCGACAGTGCCGAACACGCGGCGCTTCGCCGACGCGACATAGGCATTGCCCGGGCCGCAGATCTTGTCGACCTGGGGAATCGTATCGGTACCGTACGCGAGCGCGCCGACTGCCTGCGCGCCGCCGATCGTGAACACGCGATCGACGCCGCCCAACAGCGCCGCCGCGAGCACGAGCTCGTTCTTCGCGCCGTCCGGCGTCGGCACGACCATGATGATCTCGCGCACGCCCGCGACGCGCGCCGGAATCGAGTTCATCAGCACCGACGACGGATACGCCGCCTTGCCGCCCGGCACGTAGATGCCGGCGCGATCGAGCGGCGTCACCTTCTGGCCGAGCACGGTGCCGTCGGTTTCCGCGTATTGCCAGCTATGGCTGCCGCACTCGATCTTCTGCTTCTCGTGATACGCACGCACGCGCGCCGCCGCGGCTTCGAGCGCCGCGCGGCGCTTCGGCTCCAGCCCCTCGAGCGCCGCTTCCAGCTCGGCCTGCGGCAACTCGAGCGCCGCGACACTGTCCGCCTGCAGACGGTCGAAGCGGTTCGTGTAGTCGAGCACGGCCGCGTCGCCGCGCGCCTTCACATCGGCCAGGATCTGCGCGACCGAGCGCTCGATCGCTTCATCCTCGCTCGCCTCGAACGCGAGCACTGCGCGCAGCGCCTTCGAAAAATCACCGGCACTGGAGTCGAGTTTGCGAATCTTGAGAGACATGCTGATATCCGTTTCGGTAAGGCGCGCCCGGCAAAGCGTCAGACCGCCGGCAAGCCGGCGCGCGATGCGCGTTCGAACGCATCGAGAAACGGCTTGAGCGCGGTGCGCTTCAACTTCAGCGCGGCCTGGTTCACGACGAGGCGCGACGAGATCTGCATGATCTCCTCGACCTCGACAAGATTGTTGGCGCGAAGCGTACCGCCGGAGCTGACCAGGTCGACGATCGCGTCGGCGAGGCCGACGAGCGGCGCGAGCTCCATCGAGCCATACAGTTTGATCAGATCGACGTGCACGCCCTTGGCGGCGAAGTGCTCGCGCGCGGACTGCACGTATTTGGTCGCGACGCGCAGGCGAGCGCCCTGGCGCACGGCGCTCGCGTAGTCGAAGCCCGCCTTCACGGCGACCGACATGCGGCAGCGCGCGATGTTCAGGTCGATCGGCTGGTAAAGGCCGCTGCCGCCGTGTTCGAGCAAGACGTCTTTGCCCGCGACGCCGAAGTCCGCCGCACCATATTCGACGTAAGTCGGCACATCGGTCGCGCGCACGACGATCACGCGCAGGTTCGCGTCGGTGGTCGGCAGGATCAGCTTGCGCGAGGTTTCCGGGTCTTCCGCGACCTGCACGCCCGCGGCCTGCAGGAGCGGCACCGTCTCTTCGAAGATGCGGCCTTTCGACAGCGCGAGCGTGAGCGGCGCATTCAGCGTGGACGATGCCGAGGTCTGCGCGGCAATACGGCTCATGCCTGGCTCCCCGACACGCGCCGCACCTTCGCGCCGACGCCCGTCAGCTTCGTTTCCATCCGGTCGTAGCCGCGATCGAGGTGGTAGATGCGGTCGACGAGCGTTTCACCGTCGGCGCACAGGCCCGCGATCACGAGGCTCGCAGATGCGCGCAGGTCGGTCGCCATCACCTTCGCACCGGACAGGCGCTCGACACCGGTCACGAGCGCCGTATTGCCGTCGATCGTGATGTTCGCGCCGAGGCGGTTCAACTCTTGCACGTGCATGAAGCGGTTCTCGAAGATCGTCTCGACGGCTTGCGACGTGCCGTCCGCGATCGCGTTGAGCGTCATGAACTGCGCCTGCATGTCGGTCGGGAACGCCGGGTATTCGGAGGTGCGGAAGCTCACCGCGTTCGGACGCTGGCTCATGCGCACGCGCATCCAGTCGTCGCCCTCTTCGATCGCGACACCCGCTTCGCGCAGCTTCATCGTCACCGCTTCGAGCGTCGCCGGACGCACGTTGCGCAACGTGACGTCGCCGCCCGCCGCCGCAACCGCGCACAGGAACGTGCCTGCCTCGATGCGGTCGGGAATCACCGTGTGCTTCGCGCCGTGCAGCTCGTCGACGCCTTGAATTACGAGACGGTCGGTGCCGATGCCTTCGATCTTCGCGCCCATCGCGACGAGCAGGTGCGCGAGGTCGCCGACTTCCGGCTCGCGCGCCGCGTTCTCGATCACGGTCTCGCCTTCGGCCAGCACCGCGGCCATCAGCAGGTTCTCAGTGCCGGTGACGGTGATCATGTCCGTCACGATGCGCGCGCCCTTCAGGCGCTTCGCGCGCGCCTCGACGAAGCCGTGCTCGATGGTGATCTCGGCGCCCATCGCCTGCAGCCCCTTGATGTGCTGGTCGACCGGACGCGCGCCGATCGCGCAGCCGCCCGGCAGCGACACCTTCGCCTCGCCGAAGCGCGCGACGAGCGGCCCGAGCACAAGGATCGACGCGCGCATCGTCTTCACGAGCTCGTACGGCGCGACGAGGTTGTCGACGCGCGACGCGTCGAGCTGCACGCGGCCTTCGGCCGCCTCGGCGCGCACGCCCATCTGGCTGAGCAGCTTGAGCGTCGTGCGCACGTCCTGCAGATCGGGCACGTTCTCGAGATGGACGGGCTCCGCCGTCAACAGCCCTGCACACAGAATCGGCAACGCAGCATTCTTCGCTCCGGACACGCCGATCTCTCCTGCGAGCCGCTGACCGCCTTCGATCACGAATTTGTCCATGCTTGGTCCTTGGTGTGCCCGATCAGCGGCCGGGTTTGCCGTGGCGGCGCCGCTCGCGGCGTCGCGGGTGTCTTGTGTAATGCGCACTAGCTTTCCAAATGCAGATTATGCGGTTTGCCATTCGGCGGGCGTCAGCGTCTTCATGCTGAGCGCGTGGATTTCTTCACGCATGCGCTCGCCGAGCGCCGCGTAGACGAGTTGATGCCGCTGGATCAGCCGCTTGCCTTCGAACGCATCGGACACGATGGTCGCGAAGAAATGCTGGCCGTCGCCTTCGACTTCGAGGTGCTGGCACGTGAGCCCCGCCTCGATGTATTGCTTGACCTGTTCGGGAGTGGGCAACATGAAACGCTCCTTGTTAATGGCGCTGACCGCCCCCTTGGGGGGCAGCGAACGTAGTGAGCATGGGGGCCTGTTGCATATTTCAGTAACGCAGCTTGTAGCCGGATGCGAGCATGCGCATCGCGATGACAGCCAGCACGATAAAGAAACCGGCGACGATCGCAAGGCTCGCGAGCGGGTCGATATCCGACAGCCCGAAGAACCCATAGCGAAAGCCGTCGATCATGTAGAAAAACGGATTGAGCCGCGACACTTCGCGCCACACGGGCGGCAGCGTGTGCGTCGAATAGAACACGCCCGAGAGAAACGTGAGCGGCATGATCAGGAAGTTCTGGAACGCGGCCAGTTGGTCGAACTTCTCCGCCCAGATGCCCGCGATGAGCCCGAGCGTGCCGAGGATCGCCGAGCCGAGCACCGCAAACGCAACGATGTAGAACGGCGCCGAGAAGCTCATCGGAATAAACCAGATCGTCACGACGAACACGCCGAGCCCGACGCACAGCCCGCGCACGACCGCGGCCAGCACATAGGCGCCGTACATCTCCCAATGCGCGAGCGGCGGCAGCAGCACGAACACGAGGTTGCCCGTGATCTTCGATTGAATCAGCGACGACGAGCTGTTCGCGAACGCGTTCTGCAGCACGCTCATCATCACGAGACCGGGAATCAGGAAGCTCGTGTACTCGACGCCGGGATACACCTCGACGTGGCCGCGCAGCGCGTGGCCGAAGATCGTCAGATAGAGCAGCGCGGTGATGACCGGCGCGAGCACCGTCTGGAAGGCGACCTTCCAGAAACGCAGGATTTCCTTGTAGAACAGCGTACGAAAACCGCTCATGCGAGCCCCTCGATCACTTCCGGTCCGTTCATCACCTGCACGAAGACGTCTTCGAGATCGGCCTTGCGGACCTCGATTTCCTCGAACGTGCAGCCGGCTGCGCGGCATTGCGCGAGGATGCGTTCCACATCGTCGTAGCTGGAGAGGCGCAGCAGATGCTGGCGGGCTCCGGCTGCGGTCGGGTCGACTTCGAGCCCGCGCAGCTCGGCAGGCAGCACGCCCGTCGCGAAGCGGACAAAAAGCTGCATGCCCGCGAAGCGCTGCAGAAGCGCGCTCGTGCGCTCGAGCGCGACGACCTCGCCCCGCCGCAGCATCGCGATGCGGTCGCACAGCGACTCTGCTTCTTCGAGATAGTGCGTGGTCAGCACGATCGTATGGCCTTCACGGTTCAGGCGCGCGATGAATTTCCACAGCGTCTGGCGCAATTCGACGTCGACGCCCGCGGTCGGCTCGTCGAGCACGATCACCGGCGGCCGGTGCACGAGCGCCTGCGCGACCAGCACGCGGCGTTTCATCCCGCCCGAGAGCGCGCGCATGTTCGCGTCCGCCTTCTCGGTGAGATCGAGGTTCGCCATCACTTCGTCGATCCAGTCGTCGTTGCGAGAGAGGCCGTAGTAGCCCGACTGAATGCGCAGCGTCTCGCGCACCGTGAAGAACGGATCGAACACGAGTTCCTGCGGCACGACGCCGAGCGCGCGACGCGCCTCACGGAAGTCGGAGACGACGTCATGCCCGCGCACCGCGACGCTGCCTTCGTCGGCGCGCGCGAGCCCCGCGAGAATGCTGATGAGCGTTGTTTTGCCCGCGCCGTTCGGTCCGAGCAGGCCGAAAAACTCGCCTTCCTCGATCGACAGGCTGACGCCCTTGAGCGCTTGCAGATCCTTGTAGCGCTTCTTGACGTTACGGATTTCGATGGCTGACATGGGTGTGCGCGGCCTGGGTCGGCCGCGCCTTTCAGGTGCGATTCAGGTGAAAGCGGGAACGGAATTGGGGCCGGTTGGATGCCCCAAAAAACGTTTGATTATAGGACAACTCGGCTAAAGCCGACTTGCGCCGCCGGGAGCGCAAAGCAGCGTGCCCAGCGGCCCACGCGCTTCAAAGCGACGCCGAGATAGGGTCGAGTGAGGGTCGGTGTCGGGCGGACAGCAGCGTGTCGACGCCGTAGGCTTGCGCGAGACTCGCAAGGCCCGCAGGAAGATTGACGATATCGAGGACGGCGCCGCGCGCCTGCGCGGCGCGCTGCCACGCGAGCAGCACGGCAAGCGCGGAGGAATCGAATTGCGTGAGCGGCGCGCAATCGACGCCGGTCGCACCGCCGCCGATCTGCTGGAGTCCCGCCGCGAGCGCGGCCTTCGCGCTCGCATGGGTCAGCGTGGTGCCAGTGCTGAATCGGTTCATGGCAGCGAACGTAAATGAGGGTGGAGGCCGTTCACGACGCCTGCTTGCCGGCGGCAAGCTGCTGGTTGCGCTGCGTGAGGAACTGGATCAGGCCGTCGATGCCGCTTTGATTGATTTTTTCGGAGAACTGCTGCTGATACGTCTGGATCAGCCACGCCCCGAGCACGTTCAGGTCATAGACGCGCCATCCTTGCGGCGTCTTGTACAGGCGATAGTCGAGCTCGAACGGCTGGCCGTTGTTCAACACCACTGACCGCACGACGACGTCGGTGTCGTCCGGGCCCGCGCGGAACGGCTTGTATTGGATCTGCTGGTCACGCACTTGCGAGAGCGCACCCGCATACGTGCGGATCAGCAGCATCTTGAATTGCTCGACCAATTGGTCTTGCTGCTGCGGCGTCGCCGTGCGCCATTCGCGGCCCGTGGCGAGCGCCGTCGTGCGGCGGAAGTCGATGTACGGCAGGATTTTTTCGTTCACCAACTGGATGACGCGATTGATGTCGCCGCTCTTGATCGTCGGATCGGATTTGATGGTGTCGAGGACTTGCTGCGTGACGGTCTTGACCATGCCGTCAGGCGAACTGGTATCGACGGATTGCGCAAACGCCGCGCCGCTGAACGAAAAAAACGTAGCAACCAGAGAAATCAGAAAAAATTTTTTCATCGTCGACCTTGGATGAATAAGAGCGCTAGCCTTGGAACCCACAGCTTTACGCGAGTTCAGAGGGCTGCCTAGTGCGAAACGGCAAATATTGTCTCGAACTGTTACCGCGACATTATCCGCGCCTCGCGCCGATGTTGCTCGCGGGTCACGGCAAATGCAGGTGCAGCGACGGCAAACCCTGCGGCGGCGGCACGTACTGCGTCGGCGGCACTTGCTGAGCCTCGCCGTTCGGGCCGCCGAGCGTCGCTGGCGTGGTCGCTTCGGGCGTCGAAGCGGCCGCCGCCGGCGCGGACGCCGCGCCAGCCGTCGCCGTCGCGCTGGACGCGGCGGTTGCCGCCTCGGCCGC
>NZ_JAFLRF010000066.1:0-20278 GCF_017315705.1 Trinickia mobilis
GAAGATCAGGCCGGGGGCGAACTGAATCCGAGCGTCGCAGCGCACGATGCGGACCATCTCGCTCAGCGCTGTGACGTTTCGGCTTAACTCGAGGAGGTTGCTCGCGGCCGCCATGAAGAAATTCATCAATCTCTGAAAGCTTGGTGATTTTTATCACTGACGTTTTCGGACCTGGGGTGGACACTTCAGACGGGCCTGATTCAGGCCTCCCGCTTAGCCAACCGCTTCACAGGACGGTAACATGTCGCTTCGAATCAACGACGTCGCGCCCAATTTCACCGCGCACACCACGCGGGGCATCATTGATTTCCATGCCTGCATTGGAGACCAATGGACCATCTTGTTCTCACACCCCAAGGATTTCACACCAGTCTGCATCACTGAACTGGGCTGCATGGCCAGGATCGAACCGGCCGAGCAATCGTTCCCCGGCTTCAAGACGATCGAGCCGTTACCTGCGTACCATCCGGCAGCTGGGTCAAACCCTCGCACGGCGGCCCGTGAGGTTTGCCGTGCCATCTTTAGCTGAGAGGTCCGCGATGCTCTTTCGCCAGCTATTCGACCCCGCATCTTCCACCTATACCTATCTTCTCGGCGACACCGAAAGCGGTGAGGCGCTGCTGATCGACCCTGTGTATGACCAGGTGCCGCGAGGGGGGATGCCGGCAAGGCCGCGCGCCGCTAGCGCGAGCAGGAAGGTTTGACTGTACATGCCGAAGTCCGATACCACCGGCCGCTGTCGCCGACAGCGGGCATGAAGAGGAACCCGGCATGCGGCGCGTTGAAGAATTGGAGATTCTTCATGGTGGCGGTCCGCCGGAGCTGTTCGGCGTCAGCCGCGCGTTCTGACGCCTATAAGTAAATAGCGGGTCAGCTGCTTGCCGGTTTTTCTGCTTGTTGCTGGGCCCGTTCGCATTTTGTGACGACGGTCGCGCCCGAAATCGCGGTGCTGACAGGTCTAAAAAACGCGGAGATGGATTGCGCTAGCGCCTCGGCGGCGCGTGTCAGATTGCCCAAGTACTGCGGGAAAACGAGCCATAGATCGAGCGACAGCGCGAAGTCGCTGACATCCACCACGCTTAGCTTATCGCGCCATGCGCTCGTATGTGGCATGTCGAGCGGCACGAGGCCTAGACCGAGGCCGGCAGCGACGAGCCGCAACTTCGTATTGGTTGCGTAGGTATCGGCACTCACCCGCAAGCGCCCGCCGGCGTCACCTATTGCACGCACGAGGGCCGCTCGGTAACCGCATCCGTCGGGACTAAGTATCCAGTCGTGGCCCGCGAGCGACCTGATTGTTGCCTTACGTTTAACGAGCGGCCTCACCGCGCTTTGCATGACCTTCACTTCGAACGTAGCGACCTGACGGGCGATCAGTTCGTCCGGCAGAGATGCGCGCGGCGGGAGCATCAACACCGCCACGTCCAGCGAGCCGCTTTCCACCATGCGCTGCAGCTCCAAACTCCACTGGGCATGCGACCTCACCACGAGCGCCGGGAATTGCTCTTTCATGACCATCACCGCATCGAACAGCACGACGTCCGCCACCACGTGCGGCAAACCGAGGCGCAACGTCCCGGACGGCGTGGCATCCTCGCGCGCGAGATCGAGCAAATGTTCGAACGCTCGCAACAGCGGCACCGCCTGCTCATAGACCCTGTTCGCGAGGGCGGTCGGTCGCGGGGGTTTCGTGTTGCGGTCGAATAGCTCGACGCCCGGCAGTTCCTCAAGCCGCTGGATGCGCTTGGAAATCGCGGATTGCGTCACAAATAGCGTGTCGACCGCGCGGGTCAGTGACGCCTCGTTGATCACACGACGACCCACGCGGTCGATGCTAGCGAACATGTTGTGGTACGTAAGGCCATTGCGCGTGGGCACTTCATGAGCTGGTTTGCCAACCTTGCCCCCTGCCTGGTGGCGATGGAAGCGTGCAGCGCTGCGCGCTATTGGGCTCGCAAGCTCCACGGTCTCGGGCACGGCGTGCGGCTGATTCCCCCGCAATTCGCCGCTCCTTACCGCAAAGGTGGCTCTGGCGTCAAAAATGACGCCCACGATGCTGAAGCGATCTGCGAGGCAGCCAGCCGCCCACACATGCGCTTCGTGCCGGTCAAGACCGTGTTGAGGACGGCAGTAACGAACTCGCCGGTATGGCCCGCCAGGCGCTAATGCATGGCTGGGCCCAATGGCAGGCGCCGGATGAGCAAATCGGCTGGCTAGACCGCCAGATCACCGAACACGCCAGTCACGATCAACAGGCGCAGCGCTGTATGGCCATGTGTGGCGTCGGCCGAATTACCGCATCTGCCGTCGTAGCGACCGTGGTCAACCCATGAATTGACTTCCCAGTCGCAGCACGCATCACGCATCACGCATCACGCAGGGATAGCGACAGGTCCGACCGACAGCGGGCGAATTCGGGCAGCTATCAGGCGCTACAGTTCCTGTATCCGCCGTCGCCGGAATGGAGTCCCGCTGTGCGGTTACTATCCGGGCTCGGGCGCACAAACCACAGCGCCCAAGCAGGCAGTTTATAGGTTTGCAGTCTGGCTCGCCTGCCCTCGTGCTTCCGCGCACGCGCCGGCAACACAGGATTCGACATATGCCCTATTAACCCAGCTTGCAAGAAATGGGAGCTCCTTATAGATAGCTGCGCAGCTGGTCGGCGACGATCCTGCGCGGCCCGTCGCGACACGCGGCGAGTACCTGTTTGAAGAAACGCTTCGCGGCAGCCTTGTCGCGACGCTTCTGCAGCAAGATGTCGAGCTCGGCCCCGTGCTGATCGACGGCGCGCCACAGCACGATTGGCTCGCCTCGCTTTATCGCAAACACTTCGTCGAGGTGCCACGTGCTGCCTGGCTTGCGGCGAGCTGCCTTGACGCGATGCGCGAAGCCCGCGCCAAATTTGTCGCACTAGCGGCGGATCGTCTCGTAGCTGACGATCACGCCGCGCTTGAACAGCAGTTCTTCAATTTCGCGCAGGCCGAGCTGGAACCGGAAGTACCACCGGACTGCGTGGCTGATGATCACCGCCGGGAACCGGTGGCCGTGATAAAGCGATTTCGTTTTCTTCATCGCGCTATGCTACGCGACAACCCCGCCAACGTGACAGTACCACTGCTGGCGATAGCCTTCAGAAACGATGCACGATACCCACACCTGCCGCGAACATGCTGCGCGACGACGAAGGCGTCGTCTGGAAGCCGTCGCCGATCGTTGCCGTTGCGTTGATGACCTGGCTGCCGCCATTGTTGCCCAGCGTCTTGCCGTTTGCGCGCTGATAGGCCTGCAATGCGTAGAGGCCCGTGCGCTTGGACAGCGCGTAGTACTCGGACAGGTTGAACTGCTGATACTGGGCGCTGCTCGTGATGCCGTTCGCTTTCGTCGCGCGCGTGTAGCTGTAGCCCGCCGCGAAGTCCCATGCCTTCGCCTTCCAGTGCAGCACGATGCCGCCCGTGTTGAAGATTGCCGTATCGGTGAACGACGAGCCGATGCCCGGGATGTACTGGACGTTCGAGTACGTCGCGGTGATGTCGAAGCCTCCGCCGATCTGGTAGCCCGCGCCCACTGCGAAGCGCTGCTGCGCCTGCGCCGTGCGGTAGCCGTTGGTCACGGCCGACACACCGGCCTGCCCGCCCGCGTTCGACGTCGTCGAATCCGCGCCGAATGTGCCGCCGCCGAGCGTCGAGTTGTTGATCCGCGAGAAGCCGATCGCGAGACCGATCGGACCGTTCTGGTACTGGACCGCCGTGCTCCACGTCGAACCGCGGTTCACGCTGCCCGCGACGCCGCCGAACGAGTACGAGCCGCTGACCTTGAAGCCATACAGCGACGGCGACATGTACTCGATCGCGCTGTTCGCGCGGTAGATCGTGTCGAGGCCGTCGAGGTCGCCTGGGTGCGCGCCGTAGAAGCCCGTCAGCCACGTGGCAGGGCTATACGGCGACAGGAACTGGTAATACGAGGCGTACTGCCGGCCCGCCGTGAGCGAACCGTAAGTCGGGTTCGTCACGCCGACGAACGCCTGGCGGTTGAACGCGAGACCCGATGTCGACTGGGCGCCCGTTGCGCTGTTGAAGCCCTCTTCCAGCTGGAAGATCGCCTTCGTGTGACCGCCGAGGTCTTCGGCGCCCTTCAGGCCGAAGCGGCTGCCTGCCCACACACCGTTGATCATCTTGACGGCCGAGTGGCCGCCCGAAGTTGAGCCGAGCGACGTCTGGCTGCTCTGATAGCCGAAGCCAGTATCGACATTACCGTACAAGGTCACGCTGCTCTGACCAAATACCGGCATTGCCAGCAACGTCGCGGGAACGGCGCACGCCAGTTTCAATCTTTTTTCGAATCTTTTCATATGCACTCCTTATTGTCTTGTCATCGTGGAAAAATCTCGATACCCAATGCTTCTGCGGCACCTCACGGCGATGTGCAGTCGCTCGCCAAGACATGCAGACGTTCGGCGCAGCTCTCTAACACCTGCTCTCTGGCGTTATCTTCCACCAGTGATCCCTCGAGAAGATCTCAACCTCGATCATGCCGCTGTAGCCGGCGTTCTCGATCAGGCATCGGATACTCTTCAGGTCGATCACACCATCGCCCATTTCGTTGCGAACAACATCGCTGCGACACTGATCGACATCAGCTTTTGCATTTTGATATTCATGTAAGTCTCCGTGCACCGGTCAAACCCGCGGTTTGGTCCAACACTAGTTGCCTCCTTTTCGCATTTGCCACCCTTACCCCAATCAACGTCTGGTCATCACGACCCAAGGCAGGAGCCGTATGCGGTAATGCCGCACGTGCTGATCTGTGGAGCGAGTGCGGGCTGACTGGCATCCCTACTCCTACAAATTTTTGCCGAGTGCTTTAAAACAAATGGAGGATGCGTATATTGGCGCGGAATTCTTCCTTGAAACCATTCCTGACATGTGCGTCCCGACCTAACATGCCGATGATTTGAGTCTTCGGCCCGACGAAGAACGAACTGCCCACCGCGAACTTGGTGGTGGATTGACGGTCGTTCTGATTAATGCCGTTCACGTTGGTTTCACCGCCTGTAACATAAGAGGCCAGAAGGCGCAGATCAGCAGTTGGGGACAGGTGATAACGCAGAAACGCTTGTGCCTGGAATAAAGGCTTCTGCTTGAGCGTGGCGCTCGTCGCACCAAAATCATTGTTGTTGCCGAACACCATGACGTCGCCCACCAGATCCAAGGAGAAGTTTTCGCCGAGACGACGAACGTGGGCAACCTGAAGGTCGTACTTCCAACGATTCTCCCCAAGATTCAGAGCCTTGTCGTGATCGTAGGAACCGGACGGGAGAAAAAGGTACGGCGTGATACCGGTGTAGACCTTGCTGGCCGGATCGTTTTGAACCCAGAAAGTGGCAGCCAGGATGATGTCGCCGATACCATTGGTGCTACCAAGTGACCCCGCCAGGTCACCCTTGGCAGCTAGCCGGCCAAACGGAATCAGAATCTGCGGATCAGCGGTCATACCGCCAATTTCGGTGAAATGTACCCCGCGGAGGATGCCGACATCGGAGTCCAGATCGTTGTTACCGGCAATTTTGTTGCCGCCAGAGTAAAGAGCATTACGAGAAGCGTGCTGGAGATATAGCAGACCAACGTTGGTTCCTGGAGGCGCCGCCTCATAGTCACCAGCATCAATGTCAATAGCGCGAGCAGGCATGGCAGCAAACAGCGCGAAACAGGCGAGGATAGCCGCAAGCGGCTTGAGTATAGATTTGATTTTCATTTGACAAAACTGTGGATGAAATCGGGGCGAGACCGTACCGAAGATTTTCATTACCTTGAAATGACACGCCCTGTCTTGGCTTGGCAGCCATTGCCGTTACTTCTTAAACATGTAGGTCTTGCTGTTGCAGAAACCTTCTGATCCACCACGACCGTTTTCAACACCCATTCCGGAAAGCTTTGTGGCCCTATCAACCAATTCTCCGTCAATGCTCAACTGATGTTTATGCTCCAGCCGGTGCTTAACCACACCTTCTTGCGAAGTCGCATTCATTTTTATAGGTATCCTTATTAATACGTTTCTATAACCCACAATGCAATTGATGATCACCTAAGTTGAGGAGAATCACGCAAGATCCGCCTGATCCATAACGCCATAGGTTTTTCACCGACGTTCTAAAAACGGCCTTTCGACAACCTGTTATGCCTCTGCAATAGGAGAAGCCATTAGCCGAGTTGCAAATTGGGTCTTAGTTAAACCTAGCAGCGTTCCAACGATCAACGAAACCGGAACAACAATGATCACGTTCTCAAAGCTGGCTGAGGTAATGATCTCCATCGAGAACTTTCCAGGTGTTTGCGCCAGGTAAGCGTCGCAAAGCTGTAGAACGTAGCGGGGTAACCTTCAAAAGAGAGATACTAGAGGCCAAGATCATCACCGGGGTGAAGACTGCAACAACGGCGGCGGCCAACGGTAACTTCAAAGGAATACTTTGGCTGACGACGATCAATGCAACAGGCCATGCCATGAAAGCGCCAAATACTAGACCGCAGATTGTCGAAGGCAAAACCTTCAAATCGCCGCCGGAATGCAGGAAGCCAGCCCAGCCATTGAATGCGCACCAAATCAATAACCCAGGAAATTGCAGGAAGCCCCAAGCCGTAATGGAAGCGACGACTGCGTCGGAAAGCGCATAAGCATAGATAGGCAACTTGATTGTCTCCAGAATTCACGCTCCCGCGCGTGCATTTCTCTTCCGCACGGTCACACGTGCTTTTCGCCTGAGTATATGGTCGGCGTTCTATTGCGAGGAAAGATGACTCTTTACTACCCGGTATAGCGTCGATCTATGTCAGGGTTTACAAAGAGGTGATTCACCCATTGAAGCCGACGTCGGAGATGCAAAATGTAGTATCGTTAGAGCAGTTCAGCCGCGTCCAGCGGCTTGCGCCCTGGGTGTCGCGCTCGGCGTGGTTTCGGCGGCGGCAAAAGCGGTTGTATGAGTGACCACAGTTCGTCATCAAGTATCGGTTTAGCCATATCCTCCTCGTCAACGAAACAACGAAGAGGTTAACAGAGTCAGATCAGAGTTAAGAGCCCTATCGACTCATTTCGTTAGATCTTCTTAATGATCCGCGCGTGGCGCCCGATCCAGCTCACCCGCTCGGTGCGCGGCCCGCACGCCACGCACCGTACCCGGCGCAGACGCACCCGCAGCCAGACCGCGTCGCCCAGGATCGGCAGGTCGCGGATCGTGCGCCAGCCGTGCTCGTGCACGCGCTCGCTACTTGAGCCGCAGCCCGAGCAGTACGCTGCCTGTTTCTCATGGGGAACCAGGGTAATGCGCGTCGCGCCGGGCTCGCGCTGGCTTTTCGCGACGGTGAAGCCTTCCCAGAACGGGAGTTCGAACTTATGATCGGCCATGAAAGCGGTGGTGGTCGGGAGAAGCTGATTGGTCGCACAACCAGTCTATCCCTTCTGTCACCACTTTCCTTTTGACCTCGCCTTCCCGCGAATCCGTGAGGAACCTTTTTTTCTATTGGCTTCTAGCTAGTATTGTCGGACGTCGACTCAGCCGCAGGCTGGCGAAGCGTAATCCCCTCCCATTCGCCAGCACCTCGAAGTTCGGCGATGAGTTCAATCATGATCGACCGAACGACTTGCGTTGCCGCAACCGTGGGCACTGAGTTGTTCCAGCACAAACTCACCGGACGATTCATACCAGGGTCGACAATCTTTCTGATTGGCGGTCGTTTGTAGAAGTGCCGACGCGCAAATGCCGATGCAGGAAGCACCGTGCATGCGACGCCCGACTCGGCAATAGCGAGCATCGTGGGTAGGGAATCGATGTCCGCGACGATATTTAGGTCAATGTCGGCCCTGGAAAACGTGCGCTCGATGAGCAGCCGCAGACCGTTTGCAGGGCCCGGAACGACCATTGGTACGTTGCCGAGAAATTGGAGTGGGCAAAGTGCATCATCAGCACCGAGGTTTGGTACACGATGCCCGACAACATAGAGGTCTTCGTCAAAGAGCGGATGGACCGATACACCGAGGCTCTCAGTATCGCGGAACAGGATGGCGAGGTCGAGGCGGCCTTGAGCAAGGAGCTCGGCGATGTAGCCGCTCATGCTCTCGAAAATCTGCAACCGGATGCCAGGGTACTTCCGACGAACCCGCTGGAACAGCGGTGTCGCAAGGACAGACGCGATGGTAGCCGGAAATCCCATGACAACCGTTCCGGACTCGCTTCCACCACCTTCCTGCACTTCTTGACGGATTTGGTCCATCCGGCGAAGGACATCGCGAGACAGCCTGTAAAGTGCCTTGCCAGCTTCTGTCGGCGCCACGCCCTGCGGACTTCTGATAAGCAACTGTGCCTTCAGTTCAGATTCGAGGTTCAGTATCTGCTGGCTCAGAGAAGGCTGTGCCACGAACAGCCTTTCGGCGGCCTTTGAAAGGCTGCCTGAGTCCACGATGGTCACAAAATATTTCAATTGGCGGACATCCATTTGACATTCCTAAGTCGGTATCGACGGATTTATGGATGTAGGGTACCCCTCTATCCCACCTAGCTATGTATTGGGTCTTGCGGGTACGAGCGGAAATGGCTCACGAGCGCGTAAGTTATCGGCTGCGAGCGCTATCAGCCTGTTGATAGGTGGCACGGAGCCGAACGGCGCTGTCCCTACGAACGGGCTTATCGAAAAGTGCCGAGGCGGTTCTGTAAGTCCGTGCCGCCAGGCGCACCTTCCGACGGCAGCGCCATAGCTATCGGAGCGTATCAGCATCAACGCCTTGTCCGAATTTGGTATAGCGCTAACGGGAGACGACCTTCTCTTGTTAGGCGCGTTGTTGACCCCCCGCTTTGAAACCGATGCAAGCGGGACGTTGCTTCGGCCAATCGGCAAGGGATCTTTCGTTAGCGACCAAGGATGCGCGTGCGGAATGCGGAAGAGTCTGCCCGTTGAGTGATTCGTTCGTAACGATATAAATTTCGTATCACATAGATACGAAATTGCCGAGCGCGAACGCCGCATGCGCGGCTTTCATGATCCCAGGCTCACCCAGGCGTTCGCTTTCAGCTCCGGTCCGATCCGGCAGCACTTCGCGTCACCTCGACATCGAATGAATGCCGGTAGTCACCGGACAGCCTTGATCCATCGCTTAGCAGCCTGGCGCCAGTGGACGATCCACCAATCGCCCACCCGCAGTACTCGATTAAGATTCCTTACCTTATGAAAACACTCTACCTTTCTCCGCCAACTTGACAAAGCCGTACAAATACCGATTGTCTCCATCTGGCATAGACTCAACCTATGCCCTTTCGGCGCGAGCGCTCGGCTATGCCTGGGCGAGGATGATTTCAGCGGCTCGCCAGCCGATCATGATGGCAGGAGCGTTCGTATTGCCTGTCGTGATGTTGGGCATGATGGACGCGTCGACGACGCGCAATCCTTGCACTCCATGAACGCGTAACGCCGGGTCAACTACCGCAGTTTCGTCGGTTCCCATCTTGCACGTGCTGGTCGGATGAAAAAAGGTCGAGCATGACTGCCGCAGGAACTGATGCATGTCATCTCGCGATTTCACACGGGGACCTGGCAACAGTTCCCCCTTGCGGATGTCCGAAAACGCATTACCCGCACCGATTTCCCGTGCAAGTTCCGTCGCGTGCATAAATGCGTCGACATCGGACTTTGTCGAAAGGTAGTTGGGGTTGATGATAGGTCGGTCGCGGAAGTCACCCGACTTCAATGCAATCGTTCCGCGCGAGGTTGGTTGCATCACACCGCTCAGAATCGAGTACCCGTTTTTTGCCTTCACGTTCAGCTCAGGGGTGGAGAACGGGAGGCTGACGTACAACGTGTTGATGTTCGGCGTAGGCTGCTTCGAGTCCGTACGTGCCCACATGTAAACTTCGGAATGGTTGTAGTGCGATACCGGAACCGGCTCCTTCGCCTCATAGTTCACGCCAGCCCCGAGAATGTGGTCCTGCAGGTTCTGTCCAACTCCAGGCAACGCGACCTTCGGCGTGATACCGACACGCTTGAGGTCCTGCTCCGGACCGATTCCTGACAGCAACAGAAGCTTGGGAGATTCGATGCTGCCTGCGGAGACAACAACTTCCCTGTTCGCACGAATCACCGTTGGTTGGCCATTGTGCAAGTATTTGACGCCGACGCACCGCGTGCCCTCCATGACGAGCTGCGTTGCCGGCGCGTCCGTCAGCACGGTCAGATTCTTGCGAGCCATTGCAGGTTTCAGAAATGCCAGTCCTGTCGATTGACGCGTGCCGCCGCTGATAGTCATATTGACCCAAGCTGGCCCCTCCATCCGTTCGCCGTTGAAGTCCGGATTCGCCGGATGCCCGAGGTCGACGGCCGACTGAATGAAAGCTGCTGCCCCCGGATGTCGCAATCCGGGCGCGGGCTGAGTGACACGAAGCGGACCGCCCGCGCCACGCAACTCGCTTGCCCCACCCTCCCAATCCTCGAGCGCCTTGTACGCTTTCAGCACGGAAGCGAAATCCCAACCGGTGCAGCCGGCCGCTGCCCAGGAATCAAAGTCGTGACGATGCCCACGGGCGAAAATCATCGCGTTGACGTCGCTGTTGCCGCCCAAGGCGTATGCGCGCGGCCAGTCGATAACCCGCCTGTTTGCATGCGCCTGATGCGTGGTCGGAAAATGTTTTACGAAGGACAACCCAAGCGTCTTGGTCCAAAAGAGGGGGTTCTGAATTTCTGGCAACTGGTCGGTGCCACCCGCCTCCAGCACGAGGACAG
Organism: Trinickia mobilis; assembly: GCF_017315705.1. GTDB lineage: Bacteria > Pseudomonadota > Gammaproteobacteria > Burkholderiales > Burkholderiaceae > Trinickia_A > Trinickia_A mobilis. The sequence goes on from NZ_JAFLRF010000066.1 coordinate 10,758, forward strand.
TAGCGTCCGAGAGTTGTGCCAGTTTCGCGGCGACCGTGGCACCGGACGACCCTGCGCCCAGGACAATATAGTCGAAACCACCTGTCGGAGCAGGGACGTCTTTCGTCGAATTCGCGAACACGTCGTTCGAGAACACGAGGGACAACGAGTTCGCCAAGCCAACCGATATCCCAGCGGCGGCCATGCGCGAAAGAAACTCGCGACGGCCAATCTTGCGCGCTTTATATGCGTGCACGGCTTCAGCGTCCTTGTACTGGTTTCCCGAATCCATTTCAGTCTCCTCTTTATTGCTTTATCTGATACGGCTGCTGGCAGGTAAGCAGTCAACCGGATGGTCGCCGCGTAACTCGCGCGCGACAGGTCGCCCCGTGGCATTGCGCCACGGTGAGTTAAGGGGTCGACCATGCAGCCATCGCCCCTCTTCTGTTAGGTGTTTGAAGAGCCGTCTAGGTTAGAAGCGGAACCTGGCATCGACGACTACTTTTTCAGCATGAGTGTCTTGGTGTTCGTGAACTCGCACAGACCCTCATGTCCGTTCTCGACGCCCATGCCGGATTGTTTGTGACCGCCGAACGGGATGTCGATGCCGTGAATATGGATTTCATTCACCCAGACAGTCCCAGTTTCGAGCCGGTTAGCGACTGCGATCGCCGCATCGCGGTCGCCGCCCCAGACAGAGCCACCAAGGCCAAATGGACTTGCGTTGGCACGTCGCACAACGTCGTCGACATCATCGAACGCGATGATTGGCAGGATAGGCCCAAAGGGTTCTTCCTGAACAATCCGGCTCGATTCCGGCGGATTGTCAACGATGGTCACAGGGACGAAGTTCCCTGCAAGGGTGCGGTCGATGGTGCCGCCCAGGGGTACCCGGTAGTCGTTGTTCTTCACATCGTCGAACAGCTCGACCAGCTTGTTGTACTGCATGCGGTTCTGGATGGGACCAAGGTCGGTACCGACATTCATGCCGTCGCCCACCTTCTTCGTTTTCGCATATGCGACGAATTCACGAACGAAGTCAGCGTGAATACTGGAATGAACGTAGAGGCGCTTGACCGCGATACACCACTGGCCCGAGTTACCGAAGGCTGCCCAGAAGAGCGTTGGAACAATCGACTTGTAGTCGGTGTCTGCTAGCACGATGGCGGCGTCGTTGCCACCGAGTTCGAGTGTCACGCGCTTCAGATTGCTTGAGCCACTCGCCATGACCTTCTTGCCCGTGGCGGTGGACCCTGTAAAGCTGATTTTTGCAATGTCCGGGTGCTCGGTCATGATTTGACCCAGTTCATTTCCACCCGAAACGACGTTCAAGACGCCCGCCGGCAGGACCCTCTGCGCAATTTCGCCGAAGCGCAGCGACGTCAGCGGCGTGTACGGTGACGGCTTCAGCACCATCGTGTTGCCGGTAATCAGACACGGCGCGACCTTCCAAAGGCCCAACAGAACCGGATAGTTCCATGGCGTGATTGCGCCCACTACGCCGAGGGGTGTGTGGTGAACTTCAACAGTGTGCTGCTCCGTATCCTCGAGTACTTCCACCGGAATCTTGCGCTTCGCTACTTCGCGAACCCAATATATGGAAGCTTCGACCTCGCTAGTTGCCATGGTATGGCGCGGCTTCCCCTGCTCCAGCGTCAGAAGTGTAATGAGGTCTTCCTTGTTCGCTTCGAGCGCGTCAGCATAACGCGTGATGTACTCGCAGCGCTTGCCCCAGCTCAGCGCAGCCCACGAGGGAAACGCCTTCTTCGCGGCCTGGATAGCCGCTTCCATCTGCTCGGCAGAAGCCTCGGGGGCATGCGCGAGCACCGTATTGTCAGCAGGGTTAAACACGTCAAAAGTGTTTGGTGCGCTCAACAGTTCACCGTTGATTGTGAGCATGTAAGGCTTGCTAAAGTAGAGCTTGACGCCTTCGATTGCGGCTTGAGATGTCGGCATTGGTTACGTCCTTGAGTTTCTCGGCGAACGCTTCCGCCGTGCCAAGCTTGTATGCCATGCTGCCCGGCTAGCCGGCTCGCACGATGTCCAGCACGTCGTGGAATCCACCCGCCTCTGGTAAATGTCTCCAACTTTTTCATAGTGGGCGGCCACATGCAGAGCAACGTGACAGCCTTTGAAATGAGTATATGTGTGGCCTGCATGCAAACGGAAAGACGATTGGTCACTACCGGGTATAAGCGCGCGCTATAACGCATCGGCTTATACACAATTCCCGGTGCTACCGCCGGCGCGTAACGCCTGCAAAGTCTTGGCAGCAACATGAACCTCTTTGAGCCCGAGCCAGATGGCTTTCGCGCCGGGCTCGCCGTCGCCTTTGCGGCCGAGTAAACCGCCCAGGCGCGCGTGCAAGCGCAGCACGTCGTTGAGCTTAGACTTGGCGGGCCGCTTGACGTCAGTGAGCAAATACGCGCCGCGAACCTCATCGGCATCGAAGAACAATTCGGCATCCAGATCGGGGCAGCTGCGGCCCATGCGCACCACATAAGCGATGCGCCAAGCCACCACCAGAAACAGCGCCAGGGCACACTCAAGCCGCTTGATCCTGCGCAAATGCAGCGCAGATTCATCTGGAAAAGCGCGAGCAACTGCTTCAGACGATGATCGCGGGGCTGATAAGTCCCATTTCCGCGGCGACCTCGAGCACCATATCCAGAATGTGGTCGCCGTTGCGCAGATGATGATGAAACGACAGGGTGGCGCCATCGCGTACACGGGGGTGGATCAAGCTGGGCGCGAGTTTCTATCACAGTTCCCGGGCGGCATTCAGTCGCATCAAGTTGTAGATGACGGCGTCGGATAACGATTTTGGGGGCCGTCGTCGCAACGTTAGGACCGTTCCGGTATCCAGAAACGGCGCCGACTGCGACATTTCAAAATAATTCTGGCAAATGTATATAACTTTGGCGCTTACGATAGAAATTCGCGCTCAGCCTGCTCCACCCCCGGATATCGGGCATCGAAAAAGAGTTGCCGCCTACAAAACGCTCGATCAGCTAATCTTTCATTCAATACATCCATCAAGTCCGCACAACGGGCTTCTGCCTTTTTCTGAGAGTCCAGGGTACGGTCGTCACGTCCTACTGGCATAAAGCACCGAGAAGCTCCTCAGAAACTACGGACATAAATCGAGGAGCAGCCGCTTGGCCGTTTCCTCCACCGGAACGAAGCGCTGGGGCGTGAGCACACCACCGAGGAAGCTGTATGTTCCGCGCGGTGCTGCCCGTCCATCGAGTCTGCCCATTGTGGGCAGTTTCTAAGTCTGAGCAGCCCGAAGGCGCTTCCGCACTCGGGCCCGATGTGCTGCGGCTTTCGCTCGATTGCCGCAGACCGCCATGCTGCACCAACGCCGCGCATGGCTCTTGCTCAGGTCGTAGAACCACAAAGTGCAGTTCCCGCATCTGCGGACGAAAGTGAAGTCTTTATGGCAAACGAGGTCCCCCATCGCTTCCGTGATCGGCAGCAACAGCGCTTCGGGCGTCCTCCAGTGACGCCTGCGTTGCCAGCGTAATGTGCCGTGCCTGTCGCCCTCGGTCGCTTCCACGTCCGAGGGCGATGCCGGCGCGATCTGCCGATAGGACTCATCACGCCCAAGCAGCTGGTTGATTGGTGCCAGCTCGTTCAGAACCGCTGGATCGAGCGGCTTGCCAGCATGATCGCTGACGAACGCGCGGAACCACTCGCGTAACTGGCGTGCTTGGGATGCCACGGAATCAAGCGTGCGGAAGTCGGTGTCCTCGCGAAATTGCGCCACCACGCTTGCGGGCACGGCGTGAGCCTGTTCCAGCCAGGCGACGAGGTCGCTTCCGTTCGCGAGCCATTCGATCTCTTGCCCCCATGGCGCGGCGACGCTGTTGAGAAAATCGAGCGCAAGATCGTCGCCGATGAAAAAGGCTGTGGGCCGCTGCTCAGCCATCAAGGGTCTCCAAATCAACTTCCGGTCAGTTCCGGAGTTTCATCCAGCATAACCCGATAATTTCATATTGACAAGTTACCTAACCTCATTTAACGTTCTTAACAGGTTACTACACACGCGGCCACCAAGGAGATCGCAATAGCGCTCGCATTCCGCAGCGCTTAAAACCGCGTCTCCTAATCCGCAGCCCATCCCCAGAAGGAACCCAATTATGTCTAAGACGATTCTGATCACTGGCGCCAGCACCGGCTTCGGCCGCGACACGGCGGAAACCTTGGCTCGCGCCGGCCATACCGTGTTCGCCTCAATGCGAGATCCGCAAGGGAAGAACCGGCCTCACGCGGAGGCGCTCCGCAAACAGAGCATCGGCGTCGTCGAGCTCGATGTCAGCAACGATGCCTCGGTCGACCAGGGCCTGCAGGAGGTGCTGAAGCGCACGAAGCGTATCGACGTCCTCGTCAACAATGCCGGGATCGGGTCGGCCGGGGTCACCGAGGCCTTCACGTCTGAACAGGCGAAGATCGTGCTCGACACCAACGTTGTGGGCGTGCTGCGTACCGCCCGCGCGGTATTGACCGCGATGCGCGGACAAGGCGAGGGATTGATCGTCAACATTGGCTCGATCGTGGGCCGCGTGACGCTCCCCTGCTTCGGCATCTACGGCGCGAGCAAGTTCGCAGTTGAGGCACTTACCGACAGCCTCCGCTATGAGGTCTCGCAACTCGGCATCGATGTCGTCCTGGTGCAGCCCGGCGCCTATCCCACAGCGTTTTACGAGAACGTTCAGCAGCCCGCCGATACCGATCGGGTCGCGGCCTACGGGACGGTGGGAGAGATTCCAAGTGCCATTTTCAAGCACTTCATGACAACGTTCCAATCCCCCGACGCTCCCAATCCCCACGACGTCGCCGAGGCAATCGCCAAACTCGTGGCGCTGCCCAAGGGCAGCCGCCCTGCGCGCACCGTGGTCGGCGCGGCGTTCGGTTGTGATACCGTGAACGCGCAGACGGCGCTCGTGCAGGCAAGTGTCGTCGAGGCGCTCGGCTTAGGTCATCTCGCGAAAGTCGTCTGAGCAATCCATGCCGGATCGGCGGCGCCACCCTGCCGAGTTCGTCCCCGGGAAGTACGTGAAATTTCCGCGAGGCCTCGCCGAGTCAGCTATTGGGCACATCTACCTCGCGAGCGGAATCGACCCTCAGACGGGCGAGGGGCAAAACACCATTCTACGGTTCAGGGAGGACGGATCCTTAGTCACGACGTTCAATGTCGTCGATGCCGGTTTGAGCCCAACCGACACCGAGGTAGGACCGAACGGTGACCTGTTTTCCGGCAGCGAGTTTCCCTTCAATTCGCCTCACGCGATGGCGACGGTTAGAGAGTATGACGGGCGTACCGGCACGCTGAAGCGAGTTTTTGACGTCGGGGTGGATGCCGATGGGCGGCGGGTCAGGCAGAAGCCGCACGGCATCACGTTTGCCCCGACGGAGGCTTTTACTCGTCCGGACTGAACGGCGTGGTCCGTTACAGACCGGCGACGGGAAAGTTTGAAGGAGTTTTGATATCGAGCCCGGGAATTAATGCTCAGTCGCTGATCTTGATTCCCAAGATGCAATCGGCATGCGAGTCAACCGACTCTGAAACGCAAAAACTAACTTCATTTCGATCAATATTGGTCGGGTTTCTTAAACTTAGAGCAGGAGAGCATAAATGCAATCGTTGTTTGAAACCGCAACGTTCGGTGATCTGGAATCACCGAACCGGATTATCATGTCGCCGCTAACGCGCTGTCGGGCCGGACAGGGGGGAGTCCCCGTCCCAATGAACGCGAAGTACTACAAGCAACGAGCAAGCGCGGGTCTGATCATTACGGAGGCTACCAACATCAGCCCTCGGTCCTGCGCTTTCGAGTACGCGCCGGGGATCTGGACGGAAGAGCAGGTTGCCGGGTGGAGGGGCGTTACAGAAGCGGTTCACAAGGCTGGCGGACGCATGATCCTGCAGCTGTGGCACTGTGGCAGGGTAGGTGCAGACGGACTGCTTTCGGGAGAACAACCTCTTTCTCCTTCGGGCGTAAATGACGATCTCGATGCGTTACAGGTATACGGTCTGTTGAAAAACGGGAACTACGTGCGCATTGCGGCGACACCGTCTCGAGCCATGACGGAAGTCGAGATTCAGGAAACGATCGAGGAGTACCGTGTTGCGGCGAAAAATGCGATCGACGCTGGATTCGACGGCGTTGAGGTGCATGCTGCGAACGGCTATCTCCTGCACCAGTTCTTCTCGGCTACCACCAACATCCGAACGGACGATTACGGCGGTTCTCCGGAAAACCGAACCCGAATTCTCGGCGATGTCCTTGACGCCATCAGCACAGTCGTGCCAACGAGCAAGGTAGGCGTGCGCATTGCCCCGACGGCCGGATACAACAACGTCAGAGATCCGAATCCTTCGGAGACGTACAGCCACGTTTCGCGAATATTGCAGGAATTCGGCGTCGCGTACGCGCACATTTGCGATATCAATGCCTGGGCCGGGGCTCCGGACCTTCCTGAACTCCTTAAGATCGTGAAGCCGTATTATCACGGGCCGATCATCGCCAATGGCGGCATCACGCCGGAAGGCGCAAGCAAACTCGTGGACGATGGCGACGTTCATGCAGTCGCGTTTGGACGGATGTTTCTTGCAAACCCTGATCTGCCGGCCCGAATCGCACGTAGCGGCCCGTATAACGAAATGCGCGATGTCGGACTGTACGGGGGGGGCGAGCTGGGTTACACAGACTATCCCGGCTTGGAAGCTGGCGCTGCTTGAGCACGGTTCACGCGGTGCTGGGGTGGCAAACGGCGGCACCGCCGGGACGCTTCTTGTGGCGACTTGCACGGTCCCTGAGGGATATTGCAACAGAGGTCGCACAGTGTAGATGTGCCGGCGAGGAGACGTTCCAATCGCCCGACGCTCCAAATTCCAACGACGTCCCCGCCGCCCTCTCACTTCTGGATGACCAGGTCGAATGGACGGTGGCGGAGCGTTTTCCGTACTACAGCGGCGCCTGGAAGGGGCCGCAGGCTGTTCTGGATAACCTCCTCAAACCGCTTTCCGGCGACTGAGTCGGGTTTTCTGCTAAGGCGCACGAGTTCATCGCCGAGGGTGACCGCGTTGTTTCGCTTGAAACCTATTCCGGCAAGTTTAAGAAAACCGGGCGATCATTCTCGGCCGCCGTCGCCTGCGAATTCAACCGGTGGATGCAACACTCCTTCTGCTTACGCAGTCTTCAGTGTGTTGGATCCACCGGTTGAATCCGCAGTGTGCAAGCTGCCATGTCGCAAGCAGACGCCGTTTTCAATCAGAAATAAACTCGCAGGCCTGCACGGACTAACACGGCGTGATTTCTGGCGGCCGCCGTGACACCCGTGATGCTGGCAACAGCTTGCTGACCGCTCGAGTCGACACCGCTCGCTTTCTGATAGATGGCGAGGAGGTAGACGTCGGTGCGGTGGGAAAGACTGTAGTCGGCTCCCAGGGCGAACTGATGATATTTGGCCCCGGTATTCGCGACGCCCGGGAGCGAGCTCGAGACGCTGCTCCCCTTCGTGAAGTCGTAAGCTGCGCCAAGCAATAGAGCAGGCGTCAGCTGGTACCTCACGCTGAATTCCGCATTGTTGAAAACGGCACTTCCCGTGTAGCGAAGCGGATCGGGACCGGACGTTGCAGTATCGCCCAGTCCGATGAATTTCGTATTGGAATAAGTCGCGCCAAGCGCTGCGGCGCCGATCGTGTATGCGCCGCCCGCGGCGATCACCTGATAAGCGTGCGCCGAGGCGTAGCCTGAGAAGACCGGGTTCGTCGAGACGGCGAGGTTGTTAGCCGCGACGCCGCCGCCGTTAGGGTTATCGCCGAAGAAGGACACATTCGGGTTGCGCACGTTGAGGTACGCTAGCCCCAAGGAAACGGGTCCGCGTGTGTAGCCGATCCCGAGCGAATACACCTGGTTGCGCGTGAATTGCCCGGGCTGAGCGCCGAAGCTATAGACACCGCCAAACGTCAATCCGCGGTAATTCACGCTCGTGTACTTCAGAGCGTTGTTGGTCCGAACGGAGTTGTGGAGGTTGTCGAGGTCGCCGGGATGCGCGCCGCGATGGCTTGCCCATTGATCGGCTACGCCGAGCGGCCCGACGAAGTCCACGACACTGTCGTATTGGCGGCCCATCGTGAAAGAACCGTACGGCGTCGCTATACCCACATACGCCTGACGCCCAAACTCCGCCCCGCCCTGCGCAAGCCGGCCGCTATTCGCATCGAAGCCGTTTTCCAGTACGAAGATCGCCTTCAACCCTCCGCCGAGATCCTCGGCGCCCCGAAGACCCCATCGCGAACTTCGCAGGCCGCTTGATGCATCGAGTTGGACCAGCGATTTTCCTGTCCCTGGCGACACCCTGACATTGCTGACGTACTCGACGCCGTTGTCGATCAGCCCATACAGTGTCACGCTGCTTTGCGCATGCGCTGCTTCGTGCAAAGCCACGCCGATCGAGAGTACGACTAGCGATTTTCGCATTTGTGGTCTCCTTGACGTTTACTTATGTGGTTGACGGACAGGCGGTCGTGGCGCCGGTCGTCTTTGTTAAGAGTGCAAATTAAAATACCGTCCTCAAGACATGAATATCAGTCTTCGACTTCCGAAAGCACTCGGCCGTTGTTGAGTACGCCGGCCGGATCGAGCAGCGACTTGATGGCTCGCATCAGCTTGATATCCGCAGATCGTCGAGGCTGCCTGGCTGGCACGACACCGCCAAGCGGCCTCGTGACGTACCCGATCGCGAAAACGCTGAAAGTGCTGATCAGGCGTGTTCGTACTTTTTCGTGCTTTCTGGCGGTTTGATCCTAAAAATTCTTATCGATCAAGAAGTTACGCATCCCCCGATTGCGCGAAAGCCGTGGGGCCGCCGAGCCTTGCTGCAGGCGCTCCACATGCGACTACCGCTAGATTTTGCACGGTTCGAACGATTACCCCAAGGTGCGGCTGCGCTTGCGAGCGATACGTGCAGCTGCCAGCTGCGCATACACTGCGAGCCGCGACGGGTCCCTCGTCTCACGGTATGCGGTTGCCCGGTATCCCTTGCTCATTTGAATCTCCTTCATCAGTGGCGAAAAAACAATCGATGACGTATGTCCCTTTTGCGCGCTCAATCGGTCGACCTCGTCGATGCGCAGCAGCCTGCCCGCATTGGCGACGACGACGAACGTCCCAAGGTTATGCAGCAGCGCTACCCAAACGGCGCCGAGCGCGCCCATCGCTGCGATCGCGATCACGCCGACCGTCCAGCCAAGCCGCCGCGCGCATCCGTAACTCCCGCGATGGGCGGCTCGGAGCGGACGAAGAAGGCGACCGCGAGCGCCCCCGCCAGCGCGACGGCGCCGCTCAGCAAGAACGCGCTTTGGAACAGCTTCGTCCATTGGACGAGGAAGCCGGTGATTGCCGGCGCGAGAATGCCGGCGATATTCGAAACGAAGTGGACGAACCCACCGACGCTCCCCATCCGCGCCGGCTCGACGATATCGTTAATAATCCCCCAGTAGACACTTAGCGTCATATTCGCGAAGAACACCG
>NZ_JAFLRF010000066.1:20288-22435 GCF_017315705.1 Trinickia mobilis
ACCCAGCGATCGCGATGCAAACCGCTGAGATCAGCAGACTCACCACGATCACCAGTTTCCTGCTGAGTAGCGCGTTGCCGGTGATACGAAACAACACATCGGAAACCCACCCACCGAGCGCGACGCCGACCACGCCAAAAACCCACGGAATGACGCTGACGACGCTCATCGACGCGATGCTTAGGTGTCGCTCCATCGTCAGATAGCTCGGGAACCACGACAGGAAGAAGTAGACGATGTACGCATAGCCGAAGAACGCGAACGACGTCGCGAGGATCTGCGGGTTCCGGAGGTAGGTGCCAAGCGGCGCGACTGGCTCCCCGGACGTCGCCGCGCCCGCGTGACGCACGTCGCCACGCGCCGCAATTTTCGGGTTGCGGCTCTCGATGTCTCGCTCGCCGGGCCGGTCGGTCACCGTTGCAGCCCACACCGAGACCCATACGAGACCCATCAGCGCGATCACGATGAACGACACGCGCCAGCCGAAATGCAACGCTAGCACGCCGACGATCGGCCCCGCGATCGCGCCGCCGAACTGCTGGCCGGCAGTTGCGAAGCCGACTGCGGTCGTCTGCTTGCCGTGCTCGAACCACCCGTTGAGCATCTTATTCGTGCAAGTCAAATACGGCCCTTCACCGGCGCCGAAAACCACACGCACGACGAGTAGCGAAGCCATGCTGAACGCGCCCGCCGTGAGCCCAGAGAAAACCGACCACAGGCTCATGCTCGCAAAGAGCACCCGCTTGGCGCCAAAACGGTCGGACGCATAGCCGCCCACGAGGGAAAAGAGCGAGTAGCCGACGAAGAACGCGCTGAACACGATGCCGAGTTTGGCGGGGTCGAGGTGGAGATCCTTCATGATCAACGGTGCCGCGATCGATAGGGCCGCGCGGTCCATGTAACTGATGGCCCCTGCCAAAAACAGCATGAGGACGATGAACCAGGACTTCTTCATAGTGTCTCCATTGATATAGGACATCCCTCAGCCGAGCGCGGTCTGGTCTTCCCGGCGGTTCGAGAAGAATTCCCTCATTAGCGGCCTGAACTCATCGATCGCAAGGCTCTTATACGAAATATTGAAGGCCTTGTCGTCGTAGCGTTCGATAAACTCAATCGCGCATTCGCATTCGAAATAGCATTTGATGGCTAGCAAATCAGGAGTCGGAAGACGGCTACAATGCGCTGTGCGGAAAACTCCCACGTACGTGTAAGCCAGTCCTCCGGCTCGCCTCCGATGTCGAACGCTCCATGCGCAACGACGTTCAAGGCAAACGGCTCCGGAATGGCGAGCATTCCAAGCTTTTTGAGCAGCGTGCGCATCCCCGCTTGCGAACGCAGCCGGTGATGCCGACAGCAGCGTGGCCACCTTGCTCTAGCGATAGGGCGTCGATCATCGATCGCTTAAGCCCGCCGGTACGTCACCGGCGCCGCACGCCGCTAGACTCTGAATTTGTTCTCCGTGGCGTCCTTGACGCCGCCAAACGCCTGCTTGAGACGGATAATCGCCACGGTAATATCGGCGATGAACCGGTTGTACATGTACAACAGTCCAGTCAATCCCGCGATCTGCTCCGGCGTTAGTCGGTCGGCCAGGTCACGCCAAGCGACGCCACCGGCCGCGTCGAATCCGCGGACGTGTTCACGTGCGATCTTACGGATCCGCCGCGTGGTTTCCTCGTACTCCGCAGTCAGCACGACAGGCTTCAGCGCGTCGCGAAAGCCCATCGCGAGGTAATCCGGCCACGCCGCAAGCGCCCTGAAGTCGCTTGCCGGCCCGTGGTGCAGGAACGCATCACGGATATCCCTGAGAAGAGCCTGGACGTCTGTCCCGGCAGCATCTGGATCGACAAGGTGAAACTTCTCGACGCCTTGTGGAAGGCCGTAAGGAAGTTGCTCGGACTGGTTGCTATCCAACGGCTTTCCGGAGCGGCCACCCGCATCACGCCCGTGCCACGCCTCGTTCCATGCCGAAATGAGGAGCAGGTACTTCGAATTGCCGTAGTTGAAGCCGTCAAGCGTAGCCTTGAGATTGGCAATGTCGCCTTCGCTCCAACCGCTTGCTCGTAGCGCTGGCGTCGGATCAGCCGGAGCCGGCCCTGGAATAATCGCTGCTTCCCGGACCCTGTCGGAGCCCTCCTCTGCATAAC
>NZ_JAFLRF010000067.1:0-24866 GCF_017315705.1 Trinickia mobilis
GAAAGGAACGCGGTTCCTAGACGTCGGCCAGTGTTTCCGGCCTCATCCCGAGCGCAGCAAAAAAAATTTTCACGGCGTGTGTCATATCGGCACCGCCAGTCCGACAAACGACCGTAACGACTTTCCACCATCGGGAGCCTGTCATGCAACTGTCTTCATATCGACCCACCGGTAAACGGCTGGCGCGGTGTTGCGCGTTTTTTGTCGCGCTGGCGGTGAGTGGATTGGCACAGGCGGCCACTGCCATTCGCACCGCACACAGCCCCGCGCACCGGGTCGCGCTAGTCGAGTTGTACAGCAGCGAAGGTTGCGACAGCTGCCCGCCTGCAGACCATTGGCTCGGCCAGTGGAAGGCGGGTGGGCAGTCGGAGGGCATCGTGCCGCTCGCGCTGCATGTGGACTATTGGGACGACCTCGGTTGGAAGGACCGATTCGGGAATCATGCGTTCACGGAGCGCCAGCAGCGCTTGGCCCACATCGCAAACAGCCCTACCGTCTACACGCCTGAAGTATTCGTGTCGGGAAAGGAACTGCGCAGCTGGTCGGACCCTGCGAGCTTCGCGAGCCGCGTCAAGGCCATCGACGCGCAGCCGGCACAGGCTGACATCGAGCTCAGTCTGGCCCCGGCGGCGGCGAATGCGCCTGCGAACTACGACCTCGACGCACGCTTCAAGTCCCGTACGAACGAACCGTTGAATGCCTATGTCGCCGTCTACGAGAACTCGCTGACTTCGCATGTACTGGCCGGCGAAAACGGAGGCGTGACCTTGCACCACGAACGTGTGGTGCGCCAGTGGATCGGGCCGGTGTCGCTCGTCGGCGGCAGCGCGCACATTCATCAGGCGGTGGCAATCGGAACGCCTGGATCCGCGCTGCCGGCGAACAACTACGGCGTTGCCGCATTCGTCGAAAACGCCAACTCCGGTGAAGTGCTGCAAGCGACCGATCTCACGTCGTTTCAATGAGCGGACCGCGACTTCTTTCGGAGCGATTCGCGATGACCCATCCTTTCACCGAAGCCACGACGGCGGCCAGGCCGACGACGACCGAGCCCCCGAACCACGCGGTTTGGGTGCGCGTCACCCATTGGCTGAATGCCTTGGCTGCGATCACGATGATGCTCTCGGGATGGCGGATCTACGATGCTTCGCCGATTTTCCGAAGCATCGAGATCCCCACCTCGATCACGTTGGGCGGCTGGCTGGGCGGCGCGCTGCAATGGCATTTCGCCGCCATGTGGCTGCTGGTTGCCAACGGCGCAGTGTATCTCGTGCTCGGTCTGACAACCGGACGTCTGCGTCGAAGATTCTGGCCGATCTCGCCCGCCGCCGTTTTCCGCGACTTTGTCGCGGCCCTCTCGGGAAAGCTGTCGCATGCTGATCTGAAACACTACAACGCCGTCCAGAAACTGGCCTACCTGTTCGCGACTTGCGACCTAATCGTTCTGGTGCTGTCCGGGCTCGCCATTTGGAAGTCGGTGCAGTTCCCTCTGCTGCGCGAGTTGATGGGCGGCTACGATTCGGCGAGGGTCGTCCATTTTTGCGCGATGTCGTTGATGGCGGGATTCATCGTCGTCCATCTCGCGATGGTGGTGCTCGTGCCGCGTTCTTTGCTCGCCATGATTCGCGGGCGCTAGGAGAGACGAAGTGAAGACGACCCGAGGGAAATTGCACGGAATAGACCGCGAATCGGTTCTGCTCGAGGCTCGCAAAACGCTCGCGCAGCCGTCACGGCGCTTGTTTGCCCAGCGCGCGCTCACGCTCGGGGGGCTGGCGATGCTGACCGGCTGCTCGCTCAGCGACGACAAGTCGGTGGAAACGTTCTTGTCGGCCGTCTCGCGCCTCAACGACCGGGCCCAAGGCTGGCTGTTCGACCCGACCAAGCTCGCGCCGACCTACACCGAAGCGCAGCTCACGAGACCTTTCCCGTTCAACGCGTACTACGGCATCGACGAAGTGCCCGACGTGGACGCTTCGACCTACCGCCTGAAGCTGAGTGGCCTCGTGACAGGAAAACGCGTCTGGACATTACCCGAGCTGTACGCGCTTCCGCGCGCGGAGCAGATCACGCGCCACATCTGCGTCGAGGGCTGGAGCGCGATCGGGCGCTGGGGGGGAACGCCGTTCGGGGATTTTCTGCGGCGAGCGGGAGCGGATACGAGCGCCAAGTATGTCGGCTTCAAGTGTGCCGACGACTACTACGAAAGCATCGACATGCCTACCGCCTTGCATCCGCAGACGCTCCTTTCGTTGGAATACGATGGCGAGCGTCTGCCGGCGAAATACGGGTTTCCAATGAAGCTACGAATTCCTACCAAGCTGGGATACAAGAATCCCAAGCACATCGTTGAGATCTTCGTCACCAATACCTATCCCGGCGGCTATTGGGTGGACCAGGGGTATAACTGGTTCGGCGGCGCCTAGAGAGAAAAAACTGCGTCTAACGGGCGTGCAAACACGTAAACGAAATTGTCGAACCCAATTTATTAATCGCACCTGGTGGCGAAGCGCATCAAGCGCCTGCACGAGCTTTCGTGCGGCAGTATTTCCACGAAGCATTGAAGTATCCGGCGAAGCCGGCTTTTTTTTCCCAACTGGTACAGGAGTGATGTCATGAAGAAATTGGCTGTTGCAGCTTTGGCTACGATGTTCTTGTCGGTCGGCACGGTAGCGCTCGCGCAAGATAAGAGCGCGATGTCCCACGACGATATGTCCAAGGACGCCATGCACAAGGATAAGATGTCGCATGACGCGATGTCCAAAGACACCATGCACAAGGACACGATGTCCAAGGACGCGATGTCGCACGACACGATGTCCAAGGACACGGCGCCGAAGGGCAGCGATTAAGCCTAGCGGCACGCGAAGGCAGCGCATGATTCGTCCAGGATCGAGGCGGNGACACGGCGCCGAAGGGCAGCGATTAAGCCTAGCGGCACGCGAAGGCAGCGCATGATTCGTCCAGGATCGAGGCGGATCGGCATCGGGATCGGATCATGCGCGAGGTTCCGCCAGTTCACACGCACTGATGGAGGGATGGGTGCGCGTGCCTGGCGATGTCTTCTGACGTCGGCTCGCGCTCCAGCACGGATTCAGGCGAAGCGGATAATCTCACTGATGGGCCGGCGCGAAAAAGGCTTCCCGCCGTTAGCCGGCCAACCCATGGTAATGAGCGAATGCGGCTCCCAGTCTTGAGGCAGCTCGAGGGCATGGGTAACCACTTCGGGACAAAACAACGGAGCACACATCCAGCAAGCTCCAAGGCCAGCGGCGTGCGCAGCCACGAGAAGGTTTTGCACGGCCATCGCTGTTCCCTGGATCGCCATAATCTTTTCTGCTTCGTTGCGCAGTCGGTCGGGATATCTGTCCATATCAACGACGGTAGTGCACACGACGATCGCCGCCGGTGCCTGCGTGATGCGATCGAACGAACGACGCACGTCGATGTCTACCGCGTGCGCATCGTCACAGTCGGCCAGACGGTCGGCACGTAGCCTTTCGCCCATAGCCTGTGCCAGTCTGGTCTTCGCTTCTCCAGTGTTAAGAACCGCGAATCGCCATGGTTGGCGATTGTGCGCCGACGGCGCGGTGATTGCGATTGCCAATAGATCAAGAATGGTCTTGGTCGAGACGGGTTCCGGAAGGTAACGCCGAATGGAACGTCGTGTCGTCAGCAAATGAGCAGCTTTAGCGAAGTCCGGGACGTCGGCCTGTTCGAAGAAGTCTGTCCTCGGCTCGGCAACTTTCAACAAGATTTCCGAGTTATTCATTCATTTGCTCCGATTGGCTCCGCAATCAACGTGGGGCATGACGACCGGCTCTTCCTTATGTCGCCGCCCCCGCGCGTCCGAGCATGGCGTGCAGCAAGACGTTGCAACCTGCCTCGATATGCTCTGGCTTGGCGTCTTCTATTTCGTTATGGCTCACACCGTCCTTGCACGGCACGAAGATCATGCCCGCCGGCGCGACGCGCGCGACATAAATTGCGTCATGCCCCGCCCCCGACACGACGTCCATGTGCGAATAGCCTAGCGTGTCGGTCGCGCGGCGCACCGCATCGATGCAATCGCTATGAAACGGACATGGAGGATAGTGGGAAACCCGCTCGATATGAATCGCCAGTCCGCTTTCACGCCGGACGGTGTCGATGTATGTCATCAGCTCTTCGTGCATGCGATTCAACTGATCATTGCTGACATTGCGCAGATCGATGCTGAAATTGACCTTGCCCGGAATGACGTTACGGCTGTTGGGAAACACTTGTACGAATCCAACCGTGCCGCGTCCATATGGCGGATGGCGATTGGCGATCTCCACGACCTGTCCCATGATGCGATTGGCCGCCTGCAAGGCATCCTTGCGCAGCGGCATGGGCGTGGGGCCCGCATGCGCCTCCATGCCGGTGACTTCGCAGTCGTACCATGACAAGCCCAGTACCGCCGGCACGACGCCGATCACCTTGCCGGAGTCCTCGAGCACCGGCCCTTGTTCGATGTGCGCCTCGAAATACGCATCTACCGGATGCTCCCCGGGCACCTCAGCGCCAACGTAGCCGATCCGCGCAAGCTCTTCGCGGACGCTTTTGCCGTCGATGTCACGGGCCGCATAGGCATGCTCGAGCGTGAACGCGCCGCAGAACACGCCCGATCCCATCATCACCGGCACGAAGCGGGAGCCCTCTTCATTCGTCCAGATGGCGATTTCGATTGGCGCATGGGTCTGAATCCCCGCGTCATTCAGCGTACGCACCACCTCGAGCGCGGCGAGCACGCCGTAGTTGCCGTCGAATTTCCCACCAGTCGGCTGGGTGTCGATATGGCTGCCGGCAATGACGGGCGCGCGCGCCGGATCGCGGCCGGCACGGCGCATGAAGACGTTGCCGATGCGGTCGACCGTGACAGCCAGGCCGGCAGCACGCCCCCACCCGACCACCAGATCGCGTCCCTGCTTATCGAGCTCCGTTAGCGCGAGACGCTTGACCCCACCCTTGGGCGTCGCGCCGATCTCGGCAAGTTCCATTAGCGAGCGCCATAGGCGCTGACCATCGATCCTCAAATGTTTCATCATTGACGTTCCTTGTGCATGAGATCAAGACCTGATACGCGACGTCCTTAACGGCACCGTCGCTCAACGGAACGCCGGAATCACCTTGTCGCCGTACGTCTCGATGATTTCGGCCTCTTTACCGTTGTCGAGGTAAATGTTGAATTGCGTCACGCCCGCCGCCTCGAGCGCGCGGATTTTTTCGATATGCTGCTCGGGCTTCCCAAGCACGCAGAAGCTTTCGACCACATCGGGCGTAATGAAATCCAGGAAAGGATTATCAGTCTGGCCGTGTTTCGAATAGTCATAACCGCGGCGTTTCTCGATGTACGAGGTCAGGCTCTTCGGCACCAGCCCCGAGTCCTTGCCGTATTTGTCGACGATATCCGCGACGTGATTGCCCACCATCGCCGGGAACCACCTGGTCGCCTCGATACATTCGTCCATCTCGCCGAAGTAAGCCGGCGCCGCGGCCACTACGCCAAAGGTGGACATATCGCGGCCGGCGGCCTTACCAGCCGTCAGCGTTTGGTCGGCAAACCACTTGCACAAGCTGGGATCGGCAATCTGCAAAATCACGCCGTCGCCAGATTCGCCGGCGCATTTGAGCGCAATAGGGCCATACGCGGCAATCCATACCGGCAGTTCGTAACCATTGGCCCACGGAAACTTCACCGGCGCCGCGGCCCCTTCGTACGTCACCTCCTCACCTCGCACCATCGCTTTGACCTTGCGCGTAAATTCGGCCACGCGCTCCATCGAAGCCGGCTTTTGTCCCATCACGCGCCGTGAACTGTCACCGCGGCCCAAGCCGATATCGATGCGACCATTCGACTGTAGCGCCAAGCTGCCGTAAAGCGATGCGGCGAGCGACCATTCACGCACGTCCGGGTTGGTCACGCATGGCGCGAACCGCATCTTTTGCGTGTGTTCCATGCACATCGCCATCGCAACAAACGCTTCACGCCACAGGACGTGTGAATCGTAGAACCAGCAATATTCAAAGCCGTGGCTTTCGGCAAGCCGCACCAGCGTGCGTGCGCGATCAGGGGCCACAAAGCCCTTAAAACAAATACCGAATTGCATAGTGACTGTCCTTTTTTGGGGTGAGGATGATGGGGGGCTATGCCGGTGCGCCTGGCGCCCAAATACGGATACCGGCGTGACTGAACGGCACTTTCTTGCTGATATTGAAGCGGATCAACATGGGCGTGATCGCTTCGACGCAGCGCGCGCTGGAGGCCGGTCCCGCGTAGTAGGCCGTCACGCCTAGTTGCGCCACCAGGTCCATCACCGTCTGCGCTGCCTCGACGTCGTTGCCGCATGCCAGCACATCGCAATTGATGGGTTGATCGAGTTGATTAAGCGTATGCGCCGAAACGTTGTGCAATGCACCGACCACTCTCACGTTGTTCCCCAACAGCGCCTGAGCCGCTTCGGTAGCCGAACCCTCCGGCGGCATGGCAACGGTTTTCGGATCGTTCGGCGCGAGCGGCACGACGAGATCGACCAGAATCTTGCCGTCGAGCAACGGTGCAATTGAGCGCAAAGTGGTGTCATGGCCCGTATACGGCACTGCCAGCATGACCACCTCGCCGGCCGCACGCACGGCTTCCTCGTTCTCGTAACCTTCGATCGACGCCCGCCCTGCCCGGCCATCGAGCTTCGCGTTCAAGGCCGCCGCGATCTCCGCACTGCGCGAGCGGTCGCGCGAGCCTAGCGCCACCGCTACGCCGGCCTGGGCAAAGCGCAGAGCGAGGCCTTGTCCTTGCGGTCCAGTACCGCCAAGTATTGCCAGCTTCATTGGAATAGATCCTCCTTGGATGAACGCACGATCTGTCTGGCGTGTGCAGCGGGATCGACCTCCCAGTCCAGACCGCGAACGACGATAGCCGGGGTGAAACTGTCCTTGCCCATCAGCAGCCCGGCCGCTGCAGCCAGTTCGTCAACCAACGCAGGCTGCGAGATCCGCATCGGTCGGCCGTAGGCATCGGGACGGCCCACCCAGTTCACGAGCGCAGGCACATTGGCCACGCCGATGGCGACATTGACAAGCCCGTGGCGCCAAGGCCGCCCGAAGGTATCGCTCACGATCACGCCCGCCGTGACACCCGCCCGGGCCGCCACGGTATCGGCAATCCGGCGCGCGCTTGCATCGGGGTCGTCAGGCAGAAGCAACAGCGTGCCCTCTTCACCGACGTTGGACTCGTCAATCGCGGCGTTCGCGCAAACCCAACCGTGACGATGGCGGGTGATCACCACACCGTCGGGCGGCAATGCTGAAAGGCGCATCACCTCGACCGACTCATCGAGCATCGCTTGAACCTTGCGTGGATCCTTGCCGCTGGCATGCGCGTAGACCCGCGCCTCGGTGCCCGGCACGATGTCGGAGAGGCGCCGTGTGCGCCCCTCGGCTTTCGAGACGATCTTTTGCGCGACCACGACGATATCGCCGGCATGCCAGCTCTCGCCCGCGTGCGCCATTGCGTCGTCGATCAACGTGCCGACGTCGTCGCCGCGGCGGACCTCCGGAATACCGGGCAACGCGAACAATCGCAGGGAAGCGCCGATCGGGCTTACATGGCTCATGACGGTACTCCTGTCGTCGTTGCGCAGGCTTCGTGTCCTCTACGCCGATGATGGACCAGCGCCAGACAGTCATCCGGGGTGTCGATGTCGTGACCGATAAACGGCAACCGGCAACGCGCCACACTCAGTCCGTGCGTATGCGCCGCGGCTTCGTGAAGATCGGCCGATCCGGTGCCGTAGCTGAATTCAAAAGGGCGCGGCGGCGTCATGATCAGCATATTGGTGCCGCCATCGTGCGCCTCGGCCAGCGCGACGTTCACGCGCAACGAAAGCGTCAGCACATGCTCGACTTCCTCGCGCAGCCAGATCGGAATGTCGGCCGGCACGATGATGAGACGCCCGTACGAGCGTGCGCCGGCATAAGCCGCGGCGCGCGCAGCCGCTGCGTTGAGTCCGCGCTCGCCGGCTTCACGCAATACGATCGCGCCACCTTCGCGTGCGCACCGCGCAATCGTCTCTGAGGCTGTCACCACCACGACGTCGAAGTCCGCGCAGGCATGATGGAAAAACGCCAGCGTCCTCTCGAAGAGCGCCATGGCAAGCCGGCTGCGCTCAGGGGTTTCGAAGACAGATGCCAGGCGCGTCTTCGCGCGCAGTGGATCCTTCATCGGAATCGCGACCAGCGTTTTCATGATGCCGCTCCTATCCGACGCGCCTCGCACCGCATCGGTGCGCCGCGCAATGTTTGAGACCACGCGAGCAGTTGCCGCGCCAAGAAAGCCGCATGCTCGCGTTCGTGAATCAGCGTCCTAGCCGCCAGCACCGCCAGGCCGCCCGCGCGTAACGCCGGCACATCGCCCGCGTCGCTGGCGTCGACCACCAAGCCGTCGATCAAGCCGCTGTAGCGCTCTGCGATCCCCTCATTTCCCTCTGTGAGTCCCATATCGGCAAGCATGCGATCCAGCGGCCCCTTGATCGCCTTGCCGTTGATCAGCGGCGACACCGCGATACAGGGGGCCTGTGCGGCGCGCAGCGCTTGGCGCACTCCAGGCAGCGCCAGCATCGGTTCAATCGACAGCAGAGGATTCGACGGTGCGATCACGATGAGGTCGGCGTGCTCGATCGCCTCCATCACTTCAGGTGTCGCGCATCCCTCTTGCGCGCCCGCGTAATGCAGCCCGCGCACCGCCGGCTTCGCACGTTCCGCCACAAACCATTGCTGGAACCGCAAAACCGCACCGTCGATTTCGATTTCGGTCGGAGTGGGCGTATCGGTCGCCGGCAGCAGGCATGCCGTGAGGCCCATGCGTTGCGCCGCCTCGCGCATCACATCGGTCAGCCGTGCGCCTTGGGCCAAGCGCCACGAGCGGTAGATGTGCAGCCCGAAATCGGCGTCGCCGAGTTTCATCCATGTCGGCGCGCCTAGCATCGACAGCGTGTCGAGCACCCGGGTGGTGTCGGCGGCAACACCCCAGCCCTGCTGGGGATCGACGGCCCCCGCCAACGTGTAAAGCAGGGTGTCCAGATCGGGGCAGACTTGCAAACCGTAAAAGCGCTCGTCGTCGCCCACATTGGCGACGATCGTCAACGCGCCGGACCGGAGCACGGCATCGAAGCCTGCCGCCATGCGCGCGCCGCCAACGCCGCCGGCCAGCAACACGACACGAGACCCGCGGAGGCGATCATCCATGGGCCGTCTCCGCCTGGTTAGGCGAATGAGCCGTCCGGCGCGGACGAATGAATTGAATCGGGTCATACGGGCGCGGTTTGAGCGGCACGAGCGCGACCGGATCGTGGTCCGCATAGCGTTCAAGCGGCGCGTACAGCGTGCTGCGCCTCAATGGCTCGCGCCCCGCATCGCGGATGATCTGCACCATCTCGGCGGCGGTAATCTCTTCGCCGAATGAAGCGCCGGCCGAGCGCGAAATCGATTCGTCCATCAAGGTGCCGCCGAAATCGTTGGCCCCGGCCGAGAGCAACGCTTGACCCACCTGCGGGCCGAGCTTCACCCACGACACTTGAACGTTTTCGATCCATCCAGCCAACATCAGGCGCGCCACCGCGTGCATCTTGAGATGTTCGACGAGCGTCGCACCGGGACGCACGCCCGGTATTTCGCGCTCGATATAAAGCGGCGCCTCGCTATGCACGAATCCAAGCGGCACGATTTCGGTGAAACCGCCGGTATCCTTCTGTATCGCGCGCAGCAGATCGATATGCGCCGCCCAATGCCGCGGCCCGTCGATATGACCGTACATGATCGTCGAAGTACTACGCAGCCCAACGCCATGCGCGGCGCGGACGATCTCGATCCAAGCTCGCGCCGATAATTTGTCGCGCGTCAGCTGGCGGCGCACCTCGGTATCGAGAATCTCGGCCGCGGTGCCGGGAATCGAACCGAGACCTGCAGCCTTGAGTTCGCCAAGAAAATCAACGACGCTCATGCGACGCTTTTTTGCGCCATACCAGATTTCAAACGGCGAAAAAGCATGAATGTGAAGCGCGGGTACGCGTGCCTTGATCGCGGCGACGATGTCGCGATAGTACGTGCCAGGCAGGTCCGGGTGCAGTCCGCCCTGGATGCAGACTTCGGTGGCGCCGCGCTGCCATGCCACCTCGGCCCGGTGCGCGATTTCGTCCAAATCGAGCCATTCCGCGCCCGCTTCCCCGCGGCGCTTGGAGAAACCGCAAAAGCGGCACCCCATATTGCAGACGTTGGTGAAATTAATGTTGCGCGTCACCACGAAGCTCACGGTGTCGCCGACGCGCTGGCGGCGCACATGGTCGGCCGCGGCAATCACGGCCTTGAGATCGTCGCCCTCGGTGGCAAACAGCACTTCGCCATCCGCGCGCGACAATTCCGCGCCGTTCAGGTGACGCTCAAGCACCGCCCGCACAACGGGCGCGGCCCGCCCCAGCGCCGCGGAGGGATCGTTCACGGTTCTCTGGGCCGCGAGATATTCAAGCCAGTCCCGCTCAGTCAGCAGGTTCATGCCGGACACTCCTCTTGAATGCCGACGCCCGACTGCGCCCCGACGTACTGGAGCCTTGCAAGCCCGTCGGCCCGGGCCGCACGCGCCAGCGCGGCGGCCGGCCGTGGTGCGAGAAAACCCGCTGAGGGAGAGATGTAACGCGGATACACCGTAAGTCTCTCGGACAAGTCAAAACCCCGTACACGGCAGCGGCGCGCGACCTCTCCGATCGCCGGCCATGCGCGCTCGGGGTTGATGTGATCGGCTGTAAGCGGCGATATCCCACCCCAGTCGTTGATGCCGGCGTCGAGATAGCGCTCGAACGATTCGGAAAGGTTGGGCGGCGCTTGAAGCGAGATTTCCGGCGGCAGGACGAGGCGGGCCAGCACCAGCGTCTTCAGGACGTCGTCGAGCCCGGGTTCTTCCCATTGGGCCATCGGCGTACCCGGCTTCGCGCGAAAGTTCTGCACGATGACCTCCTGGATGTGACCGTGGCGACTGTGCAGTTCCGCGATGGCCAACAGGCTGTCAAGCCGCTCCTCCCATGTTTCACCAATGCCGATCAAAATGCCCGTGGTGGTGGGAATGCGCTCGGCACCCGCAAGCTCGAGCGTGCGCAACCGCTGCACCGGCACTTTGTCGGGGCACGCATGATGCGCCATGCCACGCTGCAACAGCCGTCTGCTGACGTTCTCGAGCATCAAACCGACGCTGCCGCAGACCTCCTTCAATCGTTGCAACTCCGCGTGGGACAGCGTGCCGGCGTTGACGTGCGGAACCAGCGAGGTTTCCGTCAATACGCGCTCGCACATCGCAATCACATAGTCCGTCGTCGTCGAGTAGCCGAGCGCATCGAGCATCGCCCGTGCCTGCGGATATCGCAGTTCGGGTTTCTCTCCCAATGAGAAAAGCGCCTCTTTGCACCCGAGCTGCTCGCCGCGCCGCGCGAGCGCCATCACCTCCGAGGGCAGCAGAAATCCTGCGCCCGGCTCGTCCGGCTGACGAGCAAAGGTGCAGTAACCACATTGATCGCGGCACAGGTTCGTCAACGGAATGAACACCTTGCGCGAATACGTGGCCGCGTGCCCCCACGTACCCGCGCGAATAGCGCATGCTGCCTCCATTCCGGCACGCAACTCCGCCGCATCGGCGTGTTCCAGCGCCAATCCATCAGCTCTGCTTAACATTCATGCATCCTCGTTCCGTTTTAGGAAAGGCGACCCATGCGCCATTCTCGTAGGCGTGCTGTCTCGGCTCGAATATCCTTTTAATTGACGGAGACTCGACTGCGTCCAAGGGCCTCGAACATCGCGCCAAACGCAGGCCGCTCCACGTAGTGACCGGCCCCCTCGACGGCGCGCAACTCACCACGCTCGCAAACCAAGCGCCCGCCGCTCACCGTATGGCTAGGTATGCCGCGCACGGTGCGGCCCTCGAAGACGTTAAAGTCGCCTTTGCTGCGCTGTGTCTTTGCCGAGATCGTGCGCGTCCCCTGCGGGTCCCATACGACGAGGTCCGCGTCGGCTCCCGCTGCGACGGCTCCCTTGCGCGGATACATATTGAAAATCTGCGCCGCATTGGCAGACGTGATCCGAACGAACTCGGATGGGGTAAGGCGCCCCGTATTGATTCCCGCGTCCCAGATGACGGACAGGCGGTCTTCAATCCCGCCGCAGCCGTTCGGGATCTTGGTGAAATCATGCCGCCCCTTCGCTTTTTGGTCCGCGCAGAAAACGCAATGATCCGTCGCGGTGGTTTGCAAATTGCCGCTTTGCAAACCGCGCCACAGCGCCGCTTGGTGGTCCTTCGAACGAAAGGGCGGACTCATCACGTGTCCGGCAGCGAAATCGAAATCCGGATGGCTATAGACGCTGTCATCAATCGTCAGATGTCCGGCCAGCACCTCGCCAAACACGCGTTGCCCGGACGCGCGCGCCCGCGCGATCGAGTCGGCCGCCTCGGCGCACGATACATGGACAATGTACAGGGGCGCATTGAGCACATTGGCAATGGCGATTGCCCGCTGCGCCGCCTCGGCCTCGACAGCAGGCGGACGCGACAGCGGATGCGCTTCGGGGCCGGGGACCCCGCGGCGCAGTAAATCCTGCTGCAATTGAAAAACGAGTTCGCCGTTCTCCGCGTGCACCGTGGGTACGGCGCCGAGTTCGAGCGCTCGTCGGAAGCTGTTCACCAGCACCTCATCGTCGGCCATGATGGCGTTCTTGTACGCCATGAAGTGCTTGAAACTGTTCACGCCGCACTCGCGGACCAGGGTGCCCATCTCCGCGTGCACGGAATCGTCCCACCAGGTCACGGCCACGTGGAAGGTATAGTCGCTCGCCGCGTGCTCGGCCCAGCCGCGCCAGGTGCGATAGGCTTCCAGGAGGGATTGCCGCGGTTCCGGAATCACGAAATCCATGATGGTCGTCGTGCCGCCCGCCAGACCGGCCGCGGTGCCGCTGTAAAAATCGTCGGCCGTCACAGTGCCCATGAACGGGAATTGCATGTGCGTGTGGGGATCGATTCCGCCTGGCATGACATACTGGCCGCCCGCGTCGATGATTTGCGCGCCTGCCGGCGCCTCAAGGCCGGTGCCTACCGCGACGATTTTTGGCCCGTCGCACAGGACGTCGGCACGAAATTCGCGATCCGCGTTGACCACCGTACCGCCTCGAATCAAGATGCTCATGTTTGATTGCCTCCTGCCTCGCGCTCGCGCGCCAGTCCTGTTCTCCCCTTCGCGGGGTTTATCGGGTGCTGCGAGCCGACTCGGCACCCGCTTTTTTTCGTTACAACGGTTGCGCGGTGCTCGAGGAGGCGCCGCGCATCTCTTTAGGCATGCTGGGGAAATGCAAACTCGACCCCTGAACTGGCAGTGTCCGGCCAACGCTGCATCACAGCCTTATGACGCGTATAGAAGCGCACACCCTCGGGGCCGTATATATGGTGATCGCCGAACATGCTGCGCTTCCATCCGCCAAAACTGCCGAATGCCATCGGAACCGGCAGCGGCACGTTGACGCCAACCATCCCTACCTGTATCTGACGGACGAACTCGTGAGCCACGCCGCCATCACGGGTGAATACCGCCACGCCGTTGCCGTACTCGTGGGCATTGATGAGATCGACCGCAGCCGACACGTCCGGCACGCGAACCACACAGAGCACCGGGCCAAAGATTTCCTCCTTGTAGATCGTCATGTCCGGCGTAACGTGGTCAAACAGCGTGCCGCCCACAAAGAATCCGCGCTGATGTTCCGGCACTTTGTAGTTGCGTCCATCGATCAGCAGCGCCGCCCCTTCTTCCACGCCCTTGCCGATCAATCTTTCAATTCGTTCCTTGGCCGCTGCCGTGATCACAGGCCCCATCTCGGCATCGGCCGCCATGCCGTCCTTGATCTTCAGCGAACGCACTCGCGCTGCGAGATCCTCGACCAGTTTGTCGGCCGCACCGCCCACCGCCACGGCCACCGAAATGGCCATGCAGCGTTCACCCGCTGCGCCGAACGCGGCGCCGATCAGCGCGTCGGTCGCCATTTTCATGTCGGCGTCCGGCATGACTACCATATGGTTCTTCGCGCCGCCCAAGGCCTGCACCCGCTTGCCTCTCGCGCTGCCGCGCGTATAGACGTATTCGGCGATCGGCGTCGAGCCGACAAAGCTGATGGCCTGCACGTCGCGATGATCAAGCAGCGCATCCACGACGACCTTGTCACCCTGCACGACGTTGAATACCCCGTCAGGCAACCCGGCCTGCTTCAGCAATTCCGCATGCAGCAACGAGGGCGACGGATCGCGCTCTGATGGCTTGAGCACGAACGTGTTGCCGCAAGCCAGCGCGACAGGAAACATCCACATCGGCACCATCGTCGGGAAATTAAAAGGCGTGATGCCGGCCACCACGCCAAGCGGCTGGCGCACAGACCAGGCGTCGATTCCGCGCGCTACCTGCTCGGTCAGCTCACCTTTGAGAAGTTGCGGAATGCCGGTTGCGAACTCCACAATCTCGATTCCGCGCGCCACCTCGGCCTTCGCGTCCGCGAAGGTCTTTCCGTGCTCGCGGGTCATCAGGGCGGCAAACTCGTCCGCATGTTGCTGCATGAGCTGAAGATACTTGAAGAGTACCCTCGCACGCGCCAGCGGCGGCTTCGCTGCCCAACTTGGAAACGCCGCCGTTGCGGCGGCCACCGCCGCCTGGAGATCGTCGGACGTGCCGAGTGCGACCCGTGCAACCGGTACGCCAAGCGCCGGATTGAATACATCCGCGTAGCGGGGACTATGAGTGTTGTCGACGCGTCGACCGCCGATATAGTGAACGATGCTATCCAGGTTGCTCATCATCTTTCCTGTCAGATTAGGTGAAGCCAAAACGAATGTTTAGGAAAACCAATAACTGCGCGTGCCGATTTCCAGGGTGCCGGCGGTTGCCTTACTCTTAGTGCAGCATGTCCTTCGCGGGGACATAGTCATGGCCAAGTTCGCGCGCCACGGCTTCATATGTCACCTTGCCAAGGCAGACGTTCAGACCGTTTTTCAAATGGGCATTGTCTTTGATCGCCTCTTTCCAACCCTTCTCAGCCAATGCGGCGGCATGGCAGATCGTGGCGTTGTTGAGGGCGAACGTCGAAGTGCGCGCCACTGCGCCGGGCATATTTGCAACACAGTAGTGAACCACTCCGTCAAGCACATAAGTGGGCTCGGCGTGCGTCGTTGCGCTGGACGTTTCGAAACAGCCGCCCTGGTCGATTGCCACATCGACGACAACCGCACCTTGCTTCATTCTCGAGATCAGGCGGCGCGTGACCAGCTTCGGTGCGGCAGCCCCCGGAATCAGCACGCCGCCGATTACCAGCTCCGCGCTCAGCACCGCCTCTTCGATCGATTGCGCGCTCGAATATTGCGTCACGATCCGATTGCCGTAGACGAGGTCCAACTGACGCAGGCGATCGACGTTCTTGTCCAGCACCGTCACGCGCGCCCCTGAGCCGACGGCCATTTGCAAGGCGTTGGTGCCGACCACGCCCGCGCCGATGATGACCACGTGTGCCGGGGCCACACCGGGAACGCCTCCCAGCAATATGCCCATGCCGCCTTTGGATTTCTCCAGGTGAGCCGCACCCGCCTGTATCGACATGCGACCGGCCACTTCACTCATCGGGGCCAGCAGCGGCAAACCGCCACCGGGACCGGTGATCGTTTCGTAAGCGATGCAGACCGCCCCCGACTTCATGAGCGCCGCGCATTGCTCAGGGTCCGGCGCCAAATGGAGGTAGGTATAAAGAATTTGCCCTTCCCGCAGCATTGCGCATTCTGCAGGCTGCGGTTCCTTGACCTTGACGATCATGTCCGCACGGCCATACACCTCTTCCGCAGAGTCCACAATCGATGCGCCTGCAGCGACGTACTGTTCATCGTGCAAACCGATTGCCTTACCGGCATCTTTTTGCACCACTACCTGATTGCCGCGCGAGCAGAGCTCGCGCACACTGGCCGGCGTTAAACCGACGCGGTATTCGTGGTTTTTGATTTCCTTTGGGACGCCAATCAACATTTTGCCTCCTCACTCTCCGGGAATGATTCCGTGCCTGCCTGCGTGGGAATGTGTTGACCATCCCCAGACGATGCGAATTTTTTCCTTGCGTAAAAATATTTGACCATCAGGAAAAGCATGAGTCGATGATAGGCAAATCGAGAGCCGCGGGACATGAACGGCCCAAAGTTATTCCGCCTACCGTGCCTATGCCGCTCGCAAACTGTTAAGTTGAAAATGGCGACACGGATTGACGCAGTGCAGCAGCATCGTCGCTCTTCAACCTCCCCTTCTTCGCGGGCGTTGCATCGGTCCATTTCGAGTTGAGCAAGGGGCGAATGTTCGCTGAGTTCACAGGGGCGTATCTGAAACGGTTACGTGCTGTTTCATGCGACAATCAAGCCCCTGAATAAATACATCGAAGGGGCTTCGGAGATACACATGAGCACGCGAGCGGAAGAGATTCAGAAGACGCTTGAAATTGAAATCCTGTCCGGCAAACTCCCGCCCGGTTCTCGGCTGGAAGAGACCGAGCTTTCCGAGCGCTTTGAATGCTCCCGTACGCCGATCCGGGAAGCGCTGCGTCAACTCGCTTCGGAAGCGCTGATTACCATGCGTTCGCGTCAGCCCGCGACGGTCGTGGCGCTGTCCGGGCGCAAGCTCCTGGAAATGTTTCAGGTGATGGCGGAACTCGAAGGCCTATGCGCACGCCTGGCCGCGCGCCGCGCGACGCCGCAGCAGATCGCGCGCCTACGCGCGACGCAAGACGAACTGCGCGGGACGCTGGATTCCAGCCAAATCGACAGCTTCTACGACATCAACCGCCGCTTTCACGAGCTCGTCTACGAGGCGAGCCAGAACGAATTCCTCGCGGATCAGACGCGCAGCCTGCGCAATCGCGTGTCGATTTATCGCAAGATGGTGACGCAGAAGGTGCGGCGACGGCTCGATACGGTCGAGGAGCACGAGCAAGTGATCGACGCCATCGAGCGCGGCGACGGCGAGGCTGCCGACAAAGCCATGTCCGCCCATGTCAATCTGCTTGGCGAGCAAATGCTGGATTTGATTGCGCTCTTCCCCGAGCCCGCCGAAACCGCCGAATAGGCGCCTCCTCGCGCGGCGCGTTCTGCTGCCGCGCGTCATTCTCCCCCCTCCTTCGCAGCCAACTGTTGTGCCCGCCACGGCGGCACACCTGCGCATTTCTAAAGAAGCGTCTTGTTTTGTATTTTTTTACGTAGTATACGAATACACAAACGCGTCATTTGGATACATACTGGCGGGTTTTCCCTAGTGGGCATATCGACACCATGAAAACAAGGAGAAGGAGATGAGCGACACGCTGCATACCGCGAGCCACGCAGGGCGAGCACAGAGGTTCGAAGATCAGACATATCGTAAGGTGACGTTGCGGATCATCCCGTTCTTGATCGTCTGCTACGTGGCCGCCTATCTGGACCGCGTGAACATCGGCTTCGCCAAGCTCCAGATGCTGAGCGACCTGCGGTTCAGCGAGACGATCTACGGGCTGGGTGCAGGCGTGTTCTTCATTGGCTACTTCCTGTTCGAGGTGCCGAGCAACCTGCTGATGCAGCGCGTCGGCGCGAAAGCGTGGATCGCACGCATCATGGTGACGTGGGCGTTGATTTCCGCCGCGTTCTTCTTCGTGCAGACGCCAATGCAGTTCTACGTGCTGCGCTTTCTGCTCGGCTCGGCGGAAGCGGGCTTCTATCCGGGCATCGTGCTGTATTTGATGCAGTGGTATCCGGCGCGCCGCCGGTCCCACGTGCTCGCGATATTCATGGTCGGCATTCCGCTCGCGGGGATCATCGGGGGGCCGCTGTCGGGCTGGATTCTGGAGTCGTTCAGCGGCTCACACGGGCATCCGGGCTGGCGCTGGCTCTTCCTGATCGAAGCCGTTCCTTCTCTGATTCTCGGGATCGTCGCGTTCCTCTATCTGCAGAACCGCCCGAGCGATGCGCGCTGGCTCACGCATGACGAAGCAGCGGTCATCGCCAACGCGCTCGACTCCACCGGGCCCCGCCACGTGCGCATTTCGGAGACGGCCGGGCAGGTGTTCCGCGATCCGCGGATGCTCCTGATGGCACTCATCTACTTCTGCGTGATCATGGGCCAGTACGGACTGACCTTCTGGATGCCCACGCTTATCAAGGCTTCCGGCGCGACAGGCGCGTTCCATATCGGCGTGCTTTCGGCGATTCCGTTCGTGGTCGGGGCGATCGCAATGGTCTCGTTCGGCAAGAACTCGGACCGTACCGGTGAACGCCGCTGGCATCTGATCGTGCCACTGCTGCTCGGCGCGCTCGGTTACGCAGTGACGGCATGGTCGGGCACGAACGTGCCGCTCGCGCTCGTGGGCTTGTCGTTGGCGGCGGCGGGTGTGCTGACGCCGGGGCCGCTCTTCTGGGCATTGCCGTCCGCGATTCTCGCCGGAACCGGCGCGGCGGCGGGCATCGCCGCGATCAACGCGTTTGCCGGACTGGCTGGGTTCGTGAGCCCGTATCTGATTGGCTGGTTGCGCGATCTCACTCACTCGTCCGTGATCGCGATGTATGTGTCCGCAGGCGTGCTCGTCGCCGGCGCCGCAATGATCCTGCTGATCCCGGCGCAACTCGTGAATCGCTGAGACACCGTTCCTCGCGGACCAAAACGGCATGCAGGTGGTGCATGTCGTTTTTTTTGCCGGCACAACGGATCTGCACGTGGCCTCGAGCGAATTTCAAGCACCATTTGTATTTACATGTGCTAGTCTATGTATTCTCTCACTAATCTCTTTGGATACAAAGGAGCCGAAACGTGGAACTGAACTTCAAAGGCAAATCCGCGCTGATCACCGGCGCGTCAAAAGGCATCGGTTTGGCGACCGCTTGGCGCTTCGCGGCCGAGGGCATCGCGGAACTGCATCTCGCGGCGCGCTCCGCCGAAGCGCTGCACCGCGCGCAAGACCAGCTCACGACCCAGCACGGCACACGCGTGCACGTGCATGCGTTGGACTTGTCGGTCACGCAAAACGCCATCGACCTCGCGCGCGATTGCGCGAATGTCGACATCCTGGTGAACAATGCAGCGGATTCCAGCCCCGGCCCGCTCGACAAAATGACCGACCAGGACTGGCGCAATAGTCTCGACATGAAGATTTTTTCTTACGTCACGCTGACGCGCGAGCTGTACGCATCGATGAAGCGGCGCGGCGGCGGCGTGATCGTCAACGACATCGGCAATTCGGGCGAAAACTGGGACGCGAACTACATCATCGGCTCGACCGGCAACGCCGCGATGATGGCCTTCACGCGCGCGGTTGGCGGCTGGGCGCTCGACGATGGGATTCGCGTGGTCGGCGTGAATCCCGGCCCCGTGGCGACCGATCGCATGGTCAAGCTGATGAAGCGCCGCGCACTCGATTGGTACAACGACGAAAGCCGTTGGGAAGAGCTCTTTGACAAATACCCCGGCAAGCGCGCCGCGCAGGCGGAAGAAGTGGCCGACTTGATCGTATGGCTCGCGTCGGATCGCGCGGCGTATATCACCGGCACGATCGTCACCATCGACGGCGGCATCGCGTCGCGCCGTTCGATCATCTGAGGGAGGCAACATGTACCGATTCGAACAACGCAACGCGTATTTTGACCGTCTCTGCAACAGCCAAGGCTTGATGTGGCTCGGCCAGAACACCAACCACTTCGAGCCGCACCCTGCCGTGCGGCAAGCCGTCATCAAAGCGTTGGACGACGGCGAGTATCACGCCTACGCGCCGCCGCTCGGCTTCGAGGAATTGCGTCAGTTGATTCGCGCCGATATCGGCTTGCCTGATGCTTCGGTGATGGTCACCGACGGCGCGGTCGAAGCGCTGTACAACGTGTGCCGCAATATCTGCGTGCCGGGCAAGGACTTCGTCACCACCAACCCGAGCTGGGCTTGGCCGATGCAATTCGCCGAGCGCGCGGGATCGCGCGTGATCGAGTTGCCGATCTACGCGCCCGAGCAGAAATACAAGCTCACGCCCGCGCAGCTGCGCGCAGCGGTGAACGAGAACACGGGCGTCATCTATCTCGTCGATCCGAACAACCCGCTCGGTACCTGCCATACCGAGGAAGAGATTCGCGAGTTCGCGGAAATCGCGCGCTCGGTGGGCGCGTACTTCATTCACGATGCAACCTACTTCCACTTCGCCGACCATTTTTCACCCGCGTATCGCTTCTATCCGGAAAGGACCATCGTCACGTATAGCTTCTCGAAGTGGCTCGGCATCGCGGGCATGCGCTTGGGCGCGGTAATCGCGCATCCGGACCTGGTCGAGCGTTTCGCATCCGCGCCGCCGAACAATCTCGGCAGCAACGTGCTTTCGCAGCGCGCGGCGATCGCCGGGCTGCGCACGAAGGGCGAATGGTTCCCCGATGTTCAGCGGCGTCAGCGACGCAATCAGGCAGCCGTCGTCGAGGCGTCGAAGAACGTCGAAGGCTTGAGTGTGCCGGTTTACCCGTCGCAGGCGAACCTGGTCGTGGTCGAGACAATCAACGCGGGCATCACGCCGGAGGCGCTCGTCGAAGCGTTTCAGGCCGAGCGCGTCATGATTCGCCAAGGCGCGTACCACACCAAGCAGTTCGGCAATCGCTTCGTGAAGGTGAGCCTCACGGTTCCGGAAAGCTGGGCGGATCGCTTCTGCGAACTCTTGCCGTCGATGGTCGAGCGTGCGCGTTCGATCACCAAGCCGACAGTTCTATTTTGACCCATCGCGGCGAGGCTGAACATGCCATATGTGAACACAGTAGATGACGTGAAGCTGTACTACGAGGAAGCGGGTGACGGCGAGCCGATCGTGTTCGTGCATGAATTCGGCGGCGACTTGCGAAGCTGGGAGCCGCAGATGCGCTACTTCAGCCGCCGCTATCGATGCATCGCGTTTGCCGCGCGCGGCTACTTGCCCTCCGATGTCCCCGAGGATATCGAGCAGTACTCGCAAGAGATCGCCGCGCGCGATATCCGCGACGTGCTCGACGGACTGAACATCGACCGCGCGCATATCGTCGGGCTGTCGATGGGCGGCTTCGCTACGCTGCACTTCGGGCTTGATTATCCGACGCGGGCGCGTTCGCTCGTCGTCGCAGGCGCGGGCTATGGCGCGGAGAAACAATTCGAGGATCATTTCCGCGGCGTGTCGCTGGAAGTCGCAAAGCAGTTCGAAGCGCAAGGGGCGAAGCAGTTCGCGCAGACGTACGCGCTCGCGGCTTCGCGCATCGCGTTTCAAGTGAAGGACCCGCGCGGGTGGCATCAATTCGCGACAACGCTCGGTGAACATTCCGCGCGCGGCTCGGCATTGACGATGCGCGGCGTGCAGGCGCGTCGTCCGTCGATATACGACCTGGAATCACGGCTGAAAGCGATGACGGCGCCCACGCTCGTCGTGGTCGGCGACGAGGACGATCATTGTTTGCAACCTGGTATCTACTTGAAGCGCACGGTGCCGGCGAGTGGCCTCGTGGTGATGCCGAAGACCGGACACACGCTGAATCTCGAGGAACCCGCGCTCTTCAATCAGCACGTCGCCGAGTTCCTGGCGACGGTCGAGCACAACCGCTGGCTGCCGCGTGATCCGCGTGCCGTGCCTGCACAGATCATGAAGACGTCATGAACGACAATACCCAAGTACGCGTGAGCGCGTTCGTTGATGAAGCGCGCCTCACCGACCGGCTCGCGGCGATGGCACGCATCGGCGCGACGGAGAACGGCGGCGTGAACCGGCAGGCGTTGTCGAAGGAGGATGCGGCGGCGCAAGCTCAGCTCGTTCAGTGGGGTGCGGCGCTCGGGCTCGCGCCTTCGCGCGATGCCGCCGGCAATCTGTTCCTGCGGCTCGAAGGAACGGATGCATCGGCCAAGCCCGTGCTCACGGGCTCGCATCTCGACAGCCAGCCGACCGGCGGCAAGTTCGACGGCGTCTACGGCGTGCTAGCCGCGCTCGAAGCCGTGGAGGCAATCGTAGCGTCGGGTGTGCGGCCGCGCGGGCCCATCGATATCGTCGCCTGGATGAACGAAGAGGGCTCGCGCTTCGCGCCGGGCATGATGGGTTCGGCGGTGTTTGCCGGTCAGCGCGGACTTGAGAATGTGCTCGCCGTGACCGATGCGAACGGCGTAACCGTCGAAGCCGCGCTTCGTGAAGTACGCGAAGCGCTGAGGCACGTGCCCGAGCGAGAATTGGGCGGACCCGTTGCCGCATATGTCGAAGCGCACATCGAGCAAGGTCCGCATCTGGAGAACGAAGGCCTGACAATCGGCGTCGTGAACGGCATCCAAGGCAAGCGGACGTTCGCGGTGCGGGTGGAAGGCGAGGCTGCGCACGCGGGCACGTCGACGCGTGCCGAACGCAAGGACGCGCTGCTC
Source organism: Trinickia mobilis (assembly GCF_017315705.1). Taxonomy (GTDB): domain Bacteria; phylum Pseudomonadota; class Gammaproteobacteria; order Burkholderiales; family Burkholderiaceae; genus Trinickia_A; species Trinickia_A mobilis. Next base: position 22,467 of record NZ_JAFLRF010000067.1, read on the forward strand.
GCCGCGGTTGCGATGGTCCAGGCGCTGGCCGACGCGTTTCACGACGCGCAGGACGTCGTGAAGTTCACCGTGGGGCGCTTCGAGGTGAAGCCGAGCGCGCCGTCGGTAGTCGCGAGTCTCGTCGAGTTCTCGATTGATCTGCGCCATCCGGATTCGCAAGTCCTGCGCGATCTGGGCGACAAGGTTCGGCCGATCTGCGAAGCCAACGCGGGCGTTTGCGCGGTGCAGGTGAAGGAGCTTTCCACTGCGATGTCGCTCGAGTTTCCCGCGCCGATGCGCGGGCTTGTTCGCGCTGCCGCGCAACGCCTCGGACTCGCGCATCGCGACATCCTGTCGACGGCCGGACACGATGCGCGCTATCTGCACGCGGTGTGCCCGTCGGGCATGATCTTCGTACCGTCGCATCTCGGCTTGACGCATTGCGAGGCAGAGTTCACGTCCTCGGCCGACTCGGCCAGCGGTGCGAGAGTGCTGGCCGAAGTGTTGAGCGAACTGGCGGCGTAGGTCCCAGGGCCTGTTCACGCTAATAACAGGCCCTGGATCATAAAAGATTGAATTTAGCGGTCCGAAGCGATGCCGGCACGGGAATATGACATTTCAGCCAGTGAGGACCAGTCCTTATCCTCATAGCCGTTCGCCATTGCCTGCAGCAAACTGTCGCGAACGACACCCGCCAAGGGCAAAGGCACGCGTGCCGATTCGCCGGCTTCGAGTGCCAAGCGCACATCCTTCAAGCCGAGTGGCAATTTGAAGCCAACCGGCTCGTACTGACGCCGGCGGATAAATTCTCCATAACCCCGGTACACGCCACATGGAAACAGCGCCTCGAGGTAGACGTCCAACATCGTGTTGCGGTCGATGTCGTGAGCGGTTCCGAGCGCGGTGGCCTCCGCCATGGCTTCGATGGCCGACGCGATCATCATGTTGCCGGCTATCTTTACCAGGTTGGCCTGATACGGCCGCTCACCCACATGCCAAACTTTCTTGCTGATTGCCTCGAACACTGGCTGCAGTCTTACCACAAACACAGCCGCTCCCCCTACCACGAGGTTGAGGGTGCCTGCATGCGCCGCGTCAGGCCGGCCAAAAACCGGCGCGCCCACATAGTCCACTCCTGCTTCGGCATGTAATTCCGCAAGCTTTCTGGCGAAACGCACTGAGATCGTCGAAAGATTGACGTGCAGCAGTGGTTTTTTGACCTGATCAAGCCATCCGGTGTCAAGCAACAAGCCTTGGATGGCTTCGTCATGGGCGAGCATGGAGAGCACCACGCCATGCTGAGCGGCCTCCGCCAAGCTTGACGCTATGCTCGCGCCAAGCGTGGCCAGTTCGTCCACAGGCTCGCGAAATCGGTCCCAGACCGTAACGTCGTGTCCTGCTTTTATCAGGTTGCGGACTATGCCCGCTCCCATCGCACCGATGCCAATAAACCCAATCTTCATGAAATTATCCCTTGAGAAGTGCTTCTGATAGGAATGACTTCCGGCCATCGTTTCGATCAGCCGTACCGGCCACCGCCTGCGAACCAGTCGTTGAACTTCGGACTGGCCGAAACGACGACATTGCGCTTGATGGAATAGGATTTGAGTGCGTCCCAACCGTTCTCAACGCCGTAGCCGCTGTCGTCATACCCTCCCCATATCGAGCGAGGGTCGTTTTTGTGGTGATCATTAACCCAGATCATCCTGGCCTTGATCTTGGCCCCCACGCGGGCAGTGCGCGCGACATCCCGGGTCCAGATGGAAGCGCCCAGCGCATACGGGGAATCGTTGGCCAGGGCCAATCCGTCCTCCTCGCTGTCGAAAGGCGTCACAGCGACCACCGGACCGAACACCTCTTCCCGGAACAGTTCCATGTCAGGCGTGACATCCGCGAAAACGGTGGGCAAGACAAAATTGCCGCTGGTAAACGGCGCATCTAATCGAGGCGCGCCGCCACCAACCAACAGGCGCGCGCCTGCCGCTTTTGCTTGATCAACAAAACGTTCACTGCGTTGAAGCGACGCCGATGAAATGACGGGGCCGACGTCGGTGCTCAGGTTAGCCGGATCGCCGACTTTGAGTGCGCCGGTCCGTTCCGCGAAGGCAGCGACGAACTTGTCGTACACGCTGCGTTGAACCAGGAAGCGGCCTGCGGAAACGCAGGTCTGGCCCGATGCGACAAAGGACGCGAACACCGCGCCTGCGACTGCCTGATCAATGTCGCAATCCTCGAACACCATGACCGGTGTCTTGCCTCCCAATTCGAGCGTACACGGAATGAGCCTTTCTGCGGCCGCCGCCGCGACGCGGCGACCTGTGGCGGTGCCGCCTGTCAGGTCGATCCGCCGCACCTCGGGACTCGCGCATAGCGCCGCACCTGTGGCGCCTTCGCCAGTCACGACGTTGACGACGCCCGGCG
>NZ_JAFLRF010000067.1:24938-25192 GCF_017315705.1 Trinickia mobilis
CACGGGATGATTCCACGGCGTCAGTAATGCGCATACCCCGTACGGCTGCCAGCTCGTCGAAGAGAAAAACCCGCCACGCAGCCGGTTTGTTTCGCCCTCCAGGCCCGGAGCGATGCCGGCAAAGTACTCGAGCCACTCCGGAATGCGCGACATTTGCGCTCGCATCTCGCGCAGGGGACGGCCCGTGATGGCTGACTCCCAACTGGCAAGATCCTGCATTCGATCACCGATCAGATTCGCAAGACTACGAAGAT